>NZ_BAAAPU010000003.1:531555-870851 GCF_039531305.1 Terrabacter lapilli | reverse complement strand
GAACGTGGCCTCTCGGCGTACACGGAGCGGCTCAGCCGCCTGACTTGCGCCGGAACATCTGCTGCGCCTTGGCCGGGCCGTGGGCGCCGTGCACCTTGGTCCGCTCGTGGTCGTCGGTGACGTCCTTGCCCCCGTGCGCGTGCTTCTTGTCGAGCGCCGCCCGGAACTTGGCCTTCATCTCCTCGCTCGGGCCGCTCGGCGCACCATCCTGCTTCGCCATGTCGGAACCTCCTGTGCTGTCGCGCCGTCTCCGGCCCTCGTTGGTCTTCGTCGTCATTGTCGACCCTGTCAGCGAACGTGCGCCGGGTCCACTCGATTGCCCCCGACGTCCTGTCGAGCCGGAGCGCCGGGTGGCCGGCCCGGGCTCCTCAGGCGTCACCCTGGCGGCGCCGTCTGCTCCACTCCCGCATCCGGTTGGGGTAGCCGGTCTGGTTGACGTCGTAGACAGGGATGCCGAGCTTCTGGCTGATCTCGAAGCCCTCCTTTGCAGAGCCGACGGCGCGGCGCGTCCACTCCCCGTCCCAGGCGATGAGCACGATGGTCGTCGTCGTGACGCTGGTGGCCGGCTCGACGTAGGCCTCGACCCCGAGCCGCGAGTCGACGAACGAGCGCAGGTGCTGCTCGACCGCCTTGCGGTCGATCTCCATCTTCGGCCCGTCGGAGCGGCCGGCGCGTCTCGCGCCGCTGCGGCCGCCGCGCCGTGAGAACCAGCCCATGGCCGCACTGTAACGGCGTGGAGGCGTGCAGGCGGCCGGAGCACGCCGGCAGCCGTGACCTGCCTGTGACGTCCTTCTCGATCAATGACAAGATGCTCCTGCACCCCAGACCTCCACGGTCGTCCCCATGCCCGCCCCTGCCACGGCACTGTGCGGGTTCGACCGCGGCAGCACGCGACTCACCCGAAGGAGCACATGCACATGCCGGCTGATGCCGCAGGCGACTACGACGTCGTCATTCTCGGTGGAGGGTCCGGCGGCTACGCCTGCGCCCTGCGGGCGGCAGAGCTGGGCCTGTCCGTCGCGCTCGTCGAGAAGGGTCGCCTCGGCGGCACGTGCCTGCACCAGGGCTGCATCCCGACCAAGGCGCTGCTCCACGCAGCGGAGGTGGCCGACGTCGCCCGCGAGGGCGCGTCCTTCGGCGTCAAGACCACGTTCGAGTCGGTCGACATGTCGGGCGTCAACGCGTACAAAGACGGAGTCATCAGCCGCCTGTACAAGGGCCTGCAGGGCCTGGTCAAGGCCGCGAAGATCGACTACGTCGAGGGCGCCGGCGTCCTCGACGGCCCGCACACGGTCGTCGTCGGCGACCGTCGCGTCACCGGCCGCAACGTCGTGCTCGCCACGGGCAGCTACGCCAAGTCGCTGCCCGGGCTCGAGATCGGCGGCCGCATCATGACGAGCGAGCAGGCCCTGGCCATCGACCACGTCCCGGCGCGCGTCGTCGTCCTCGGCGGCGGCGTCATCGGCGTCGAGTTCGCCTCCGTCTTCAAGAGCTTCGGCTCGGAGGTCACGATCATCGAGGCGCTGCCGCGTCTCGTGGCGGCCGAGGACGAGGCCATCAGCAAGCAGCTCGAGCGCTCGTTCCGCAAGCGCAAGATCGCCTTCAAGACCGGCGTGCGGTTCGCCGGCGCCACCCAGCAGGGCGACGTCGTCTCGGTCTCCCTCGAGTCCGGCGAGACCATCGAGGCCGACCTGCTCCTCGTGGCGGTCGGCCGCGGCCCGGTCACCGACGGACTCGGCTACGAGGCCGCCGGGATCACCGTCGACCGCGGCTTCGTCCCCACCGACGAGCGGCTGCGCACCAGCGCCCCGGGCGTCTACGCGGTCGGCGACATCGTGCCGGGCCTGCAGCTGGCCCACCGCGGGTTCGCCCAGGGCATCTTCGTCGCCGAGGAGATCGCGGGCCTCGCGCCGGCGCCCATCGAGGAGAGCGGGATCCCGCGCGTCACCTACTGCGACCCCGAGATCGCGAGCGTCGGTCTGACCGAGGCGCAGGCGCGCGAGCAGTACGGCGACGTCGCCACCCACGAGTACAACCTCGGCGGCAACGGCAAGTCGCAGATCCTCGGCACGCAGGGCTTCGTCAAGCTCGTGCGCCAGGTCGACGGGCCGGTGGTCGGCGTCCACATGATCGGGGCCCGGATGGGCGAGCAGATCGGCGAGGCGCAGCTCATCGTCAACTGGGAGGCGCACCCCGAGGACGTCTCCGGTCTCGTCCACGCACACCCCACGCAGAACGAAGCGCTCGGCGAGGCACACTTGGCCTTGGCGGGTAAGCCCCTGCACGCACACGCTTGAGCCAGAAACTGGGAAGAGGAGAGAACACGTCATGTCAGAACGCGTGACCATGCCGGCCCTGGGTGAGTCAGTCACCGAGGGGACCGTCACCCGCTGGCTGAAGAACGTCGGTGACCGCATCGAGGTCGACGAGCCGCTGCTCGAGGTCTCGACCGACAAGGTCGACACGGAGATCCCCTCCCCCGTCGCTGGCACCCTGCAGGAGATCCTCGCGCAGGAGGACGACACCGTCCCCGTCGGCGCCGACCTCGCCGTCATCGGCGACGGCGCTGCTCCTGCCGGTGGTGGCGACGCCCCCGCGGCCGAGGCCGCCCCGGCAGCCCAGGATGAGGCCGCACCGGCCCCCGAGGCGCCGAGCGTCGACCAGGAGCCCCAGCCCGCCACGAGCGAGCCCGAGGCCGCACAGGCCCAGCAGCCGCAGGCGGGCGCGTCGTCGTCCGAGGGCGGTGAGGGCCAGACGGTGACCATGCCCGCGCTGGGCGAGTCCGTCACCGAGGGCACCGTCACGCGCTGGCTCAAGGCCGAGGGCGACGAGGTCGCCGTCGACGAGCCACTCCTCGAGGTCTCCACCGACAAGGTCGACACCGAGATCCCCTCGCCCGTCGCCGGCACGCTGACGAAGATCCTGGTGCAGGAGGACGACACCGTCCCGGTCGGCGCCGACCTCGCCGTCATCGGTGGCGGCGCGCCTGCTGCCGCCGAGGCGCCCGCCCCGGCAGCTGAGCCCGAGCCCGAGCAGGCACCCGAGCCGGAGCCGCAGCAGGCTCCCGAGCCCGCCCGCCCGGACACGCCCGCGCCGGCTGCCGCGTCCCAGGCCGCCGAGACGCCCGCGCAGGCTCCCCAGGCACAGGAGTCCGCTCCCGCTCCGGCCGGCAAGCCGGCCGACGCCGAGCGCCCGCCGGCCCAGCAGTCCCCCGAGGCGCCCGAGGCGCCGGCCGCAGCACCGGCCCCGACGCCGTCGCGTGACGACGCCGCCGCCTACGTGACCCCGCTCGTGCGCAAGCTCGCCGCGCAGCACGGCGTCGACCTCGGCTCCATCACCGGCACCGGTGTCGGCGGCCGCATCCGCAAGCAGGACGTGCTCGACGCCGCCGAGGCCGCCAAGGCCCCGGCGCCCGCCGCCGAGCAGCCGGCCCCTGCTGCTGCGCCCGCCGCTCCTGCCGCGAGCACGCCGGCGGCCTCCGGCACCGTCTCGCCGAAGCGCGGCACCCGCGAGAAGATGAGCCGACTGCGCAAGGTCATCGCCGCCCGCATGGTCGAGTCGCTGCAGGTCTCGGCGCAGCTGACCACCGTCGTCGAGGTCGACCTCACCAAGGTGGCCCGGCTGCGCGCCCGCGTGAAGGACGAGTTCGAGGCTCGCGAGGGCACCAAGCTGAGCTTCCTGCCGTTCCTCGCCCTCGCCGCGACCGAGGCGCTCAAGGCGCACCCGATGGTCAACGCGAGCATCGAGGGCGACGAGGTCGTCTACCACGGCACCGAGAACCTCTCGATCGCCGTCGACACCGAGAAGGGCCTCATCGTCCCGGTCGTCAAGAACGCCGGCGACCTCAACATCGCGGGCCTCGCCCGTGCGATCGCCGACGTGGCGGCCCGCACGCGCAGCAACAAGATCACGCCCGACGACCTGGCCGGCGGCACCTTCACCATCACCAACACCGGCAGCCGCGGCGCGCTGTTCGACACGCCGATCATCAACCAGCCGCAGGTGGCGATCCTTGGCACCGGCGCGATCGTCAAGCGCCCTGTCGTGGTCACCGACGCCGACGGCGGCGAGACCATCGCGATCCGCTCGATGATGTACCTCGCGCTCTCCTACGACCACCGCATCGTCGACGGGGCGGACGCCGCCCGCTTCCTCGCGACGATGAAGGCCCGTCTCGAAGAGGGCCAGTTCGAGGCCTGAGCCTGCCAACACCGGGACGTCACGAGGAGAAGCACATGACGAAGCGCGTCGCCATCACCGGGTCCTCCGGCCTGATCGGCGGCGCGCTTCGTCGTCACCTCGCGGAACGCGGCGACGAGGTCGTACGCCTGGTGCGGCGTCGCCCGTCCGGGCCCGGAGAGGTGCAGTGGGACCCCTCCCACGGCACCCTCGAGCCGGGTGCGCTCGACGGTGTGGACGCCATGGTCAACCTGGCGGGCGTCGGCATCGGAGACCGCCGGTGGAACGCCGAGCACAAGCGTGAGGTCGAGCGCTCCCGCACCGACGCCACCGGCACCGTCGCGCAGGCGCTCGTCGCGCACCGGGACCGCACCGGCGAGGCCGTGCGCCTCGTCAATGCCTCCGCCGTCGGCTACTACGGAGACCGGGGCGAGGAGCGCCTGACAGAGACGAGTGAGCCGGGTCGGGACTTCCTCTCCGGGGTGGTCGTGCGCTGGGAGGCGGCCGCATCCCCTGCGGTCGACGCCGGCATACCCGTGGCGTTCACCCGCACGGGACTGGTCATGTCGCCCGACGGCGGCGCCTTCGAGCAGGTGGTGCGGCTCGGCCGCCTGGGCCTCGGCGGCCCGATGGGTTCGGGACGTGAGTGGTGGCCGTGGATCACCCTCGTCGACGAGGTGCGCGCCCTCACCCACCTCATCGACCGCCCCGACCTGGTCGGGGCGGTCAACCTCGCGTCCCCCGGGGCGGCCCGGCAGCGCGAGATCGCGGCTGCGATCGGACGGGCCCTGTCGCGTCCGGCCCTTGTGCCGGCGCCGCGGTTCGCCCTGCGCGCCGTGGTCGGCGAGTTCGCCGACTACATCACCGCCAGCCAGCGCGTCGAGCCCGCCGCCCTGCTGGCCTCGGGGTTCACCTTCGAGCACTACGACCTCGACAGCGCCGTCAGGTGGCTGGTGCAGCGCTGATGTCGCTGATCCGCCAGCCCTGACTGCCGCGCTCGAGCGTGAAGTCGAGCTCGCGCCCCTTGTCGGCCGGCTTGCCCGTCCTCGTCCGCCCGCCCACGACGACGACGTATGCCGTCCAGTCGACCCGCGCGCGCAGCACTGCCCTCGTGGGTGAGCCGGAGACGAACCGAGCCTCGGCGACCTCGAGATGCAGCCCCTCCCACCGGGTGTCGGCCTTCACGAGCGCGCCGACGAGCTGCTGGTCGCTCACCAGGCTCGGCGAGCCGGGGGCGTGGACGGCTCCGAGCGCCCGTGCGTCGCGCGCGCCGAGGACGGTGGCGCGTCGGTCGCTCAGGGCCTGGAGCACGTCCTCGGGACGGCTCGACGGGCTGGCAGGGTCCCGCAGGAGGGCATCGGGCGCGGCACTGGCCGTGGTTGCCGCGGCTGCCACGGGCGAGCTGGGCGGCGCGGAGGCCGTCGTCACCGATCGCCCGGTCGATGATCCGGGCTGCTGCCCGGCGAACGCCCAGCCAGCCGCCGCGAGCAGTGGCACGACCACGAGGGCCGACACGGCGGCGGGACGCGGCCACCGCAGTGACCGGGGCAGGGACGCCCACCGGGGCCACACCAGCCGGCCCGACCAGCGGCGTGCGCTCCGGGGGCCAGGTGGGCTGGGCGGCCCGTCGTCGGCCTGGGCACGCAGGCGGCGGGTCAGGGCGGCAGCAGGGTCGACGTCGACGACGACTTCCACCGGTTCGGGCGTGGCGGCGTCGTAGAACAGACGGGCGAGTCCTGCCGCGCTCGGCCGGCGCTCGGGCTCCGGGTCGATGGCGGCTGCGACCACCGGAGCCAGCTCGGGTCCGACGTGGCTGACGACCGTCTCGGGGTCGAGTCGCATCATCGTGTCGGGAGCCCCGTTGCCGGTCAGGCAGAACCACGCGACCGCGCCCAACGCGTACACGTCACTCGCGTCGCCGGCCGGGGACCCCAGGCGGACCTCCGGAGCCACGAAACCGTCCGTCCCGTGTACGGCACCCGGGACGGCACCGGCGATCCGGACGGCGCCGAGGTCGAGCAGCACGGGCCGACCCTCGGGCGTCACCATGACGTTGGACGGCGAGATGTCGGAGTGCACCCCGCCGGCCGCGTGCAGGTGTGCCACGGCCTCGCAGATCGGCGTCAGCACGGTGACCACCTCGCCGGCGCGCAGATGGCCACGGCTGCGGACCATCCCGCCGAGCGCCGCGCCCGTGACGAGGTCGAAGACGAGCGCCTCTCGCCCGTCACGGAGCGGCACGACGGAACGCAGTGGGACGAGGTGGTCGTGCTGCACGGCCAGCAGGACCTGCTGCTCGGCGAGCGACTGCTGGGCGTACCCCGCCTGACGGCCCCGGCGCGGCACCTTGATGGCGACCCGGCGCCCCGTCGGGTCCGTCCCCGACCACACCACGGCCGAGGCCCCGGCGCCGATGACGGCATCGACGCGGTGTCCTGGGACCTGCGGCCGGTCGCTCTCACCCACCTCGTTGCTGCTCACCCGTTCATGCAAGCAGGGGCCACCGATGACGCGTGCGCGTCATCCACAGACCGCGGACGCAGGCGTCCCGGCGTCCGGCGTCAGGTGCTCACTGCGTCAGGTGCTCACTGCGTCAGGGCGTCTGCCCGGGTGTCACGACGTCGACGGTGCGTCCGTCGCGCGCGCTGATCCGTGCGGCGTCGAGGACGGCGAGGACGTGGACCGCATCGCGCGGGTCGACGGGCATCGTCGCCTGCGGGTCCGAGGACGTCACCGCCGCCGCGACGGCACGGTAGAAGTTCGCCTGGTCGGCATCGGTGACCACGGGACCCGGGACTCGCTCGTCACCGCGCACGACCCAGCCGACGGCGTCCCTCTCGTTCTCGAACTCGCGGAAGGCGCTCACGTCGTCGAACTGGCGCCCGATCACGAACGAGCCGGCCGAGCCGTTCACGCGCGCGCGGGGCCCCGGGGCGCCGTTGACCGAGCTGGCCATGACGTGGCTGACGACGCCGGAGGTGTGACGGCAGGCGAGGAAGGTGTCGTCCTCGGCCACGGTGGTCCGGGCATCGACCTCCGCGTAGACGGACTCGATCTCGCCGTGCAGCAGCACCGCCTGGTCGACGAGGTGCGTCTGCAGGTCGAGCAGCAGGCCACCGCCCTCCTCGGCCGGCACCTGCTCGCGCCAGCGCTGCTTGGGCACGGGTCGCCAACGGTCCCAACGGTATTCGGCACGCCAGATGTCACCCACGAGCCCCTCGTCGCGGACGACGCGCAGCGCCGCCAGCTCGGGGTCGAAGCGGCGGTTGTTTAAGACCGTCAGCGGGACGCCGTGGTGGGCCGCGAGGTCGACGACGGCGAGCGCCTGGCTGGCGTCGACGCCGAGGGGCTTGTCGACGACGACCGGGAGCCCTGCGGCGATGACGTGCTCGGCCTGCTCCGCGTGGACGCCGCTCGGCGACGCCAGCACGACGAGGTCGAGGCCGTCGACCGCGAGCAGCGTCTCGAGGTCGGGCACCACCTCGGTGCCCGGGAGGTCGGCGCGTACCTCGTCGGCTCGCGTGGCGTTCGACGTCGACACGGCAGCGACGGTGAGCCCGGCGCGGACCAGGAGCGGGGCGTGGATGCCGCGTCCGGCCGAGCCGTACCCGACGAGTCCGACACGCAGGTGAGGGGCTGGGGACGGTTCCGTGGCAGGCATTCCGGCATCGTATGCCGCCCGGCGTAGGCTGCTCGCATGCGCTTCGTCCACCTCGGCCTCGACCCGGACTTCGTCGACTACGAGCAGGCCTGGCAGATCCAGCGCGAGACGCACGCGAGGGTGGTCGCCGGCGAGGAGCCCGACACCGTCTACCTCCTCGAGCACCGAGCCGTCTACACGGCCGGCAAGCGCACCGAGCCGCAGGAGCGGCCCAAGGACGGCACCCCGGTCATCGACGTCGACCGCGGCGGCAAGATCACGTGGCACGGCCCGGGGCAGATCACCGGCTACCCCATCGTCCGTCTCCCGGCCCCGATCGACGTGGTCGGCTACGTCCGGCACATCGAGGAGATGATGATCCGGGTGTGCGCCGACTTCGGCGTCGAGGCCGGCCGCGTCCCCGGAGAGAGCGGCACGTGGATCGCCGAGGACGACCGGGGCCCCCGCCGCAAGATCGGCGCGATCGGGATCCGCGTGAGCCGCCAGGTCGCGATGCACGGCTTCGCGTTCAACTGCAACCCCGACCTGTCCTGGGGCGACGTCATCATCCCCTGCGGCATCGTGGGCGCGGGCGTGACGTCGCTGTCGTTCGAGCTGGGCCGCGACGTGCCTGTCACCGAGGTGCTTCCCCACGTCGAGAAGCACCTCGCCGACATCCTGCCGACCCTGCGACCCAACCAGCGCGTCCTCACCTGACGTCGGCCGCTCACCCCTAGGGTGTGGCTCACAGCCGACTCTCAGGGGGAGAAGCCATGGACGTCGCCGTCCGCACCGTCAACCTGCGCAAGACCTATCTGAGCCGCGGCCGTCGCCGGGTCGCGGTCCAGGGCCTGTCGATGACCGTCCCGCTCGGAGGGGTGCACGGATTCCTCGGCCCCAACGGGTCGGGCAAGACCACGACGATCCGGATGCTGCTGGGCCTCGTCCGCGCGGACTCCGGTTCGGCCGAGATCTTCGGACACCGGATGCCCCGACAGCTGCCGGCGGTCGTCGACCGGGTGGGCGCCATCGTCGAGTCGCCGAAGTTCTTCCCGACGTTCACCGGCCGGCAGAACCTGCGCCTGCTCGCCGACGGCATCGGCGCGGCGCCGGGCCGGGTCGACGAGGTGCTCGAGGCAACCAGGCTGGGCGACCGTGGTCGCGACCGCTTCTCGGGCTACTCGCTCGGGATGAAGCAGCGTCTGGCCATCGCCGCGACGCTCCTGAAGGACCCTGAGCTGCTGATCTTCGACGAGCCGACCAACGGCCTGGACCCCGCCGGCATCCGGGAGGTGCGTGACACGATGAGATCCCTTGGCGCACAAGGCAGGACGGTGCTCGTCAGCTCACACCTCCTCAGCGAGGTCGAGCAGGTGGCCGATACGGTGTCGATCATCGGCCACGGTTCGCTGCTCGCAGAGGGCCGCGTCGCCGACATCCTCGGCGGCACGGCGGCGGCGCAGGTGAGGGTCGGCGTCGCCTCGCCCGAGCGCGCCGCCACGGTGCTGGAGGCCGAGGGCTTCGGGGTGCAGCGGGACGGCGAGCACCTCGTCGTCGCCGCCGACGACCCGTCGGCCGTCACGCGTGCCCTCGCCGGACACGGTCTCTTCGTCAGCGAGCTGACACCGGTGCGAGCCGACCTCGAGTCGGCCTTCCTCGCCCTCACCGCCGACGAGGGACTGGGGTCGGAGGCCGACCGGCATGCCGGGAACGCGACGGAGGGAGCGGCATGAGCCAGGACACCCTGCTGGGCGAACCCACTCGAGCCTCCTCGGTCCCGCGACCGCGCGGCACGTCGTTTCCCGGCCTCGTCGCCGTCGAGTTGCGCCGGCTCTGGTGGCGCCGGCTCACCCGGATCGCCCTGGTCGGCGTCGTGCTCTTCGTCGGCTTCGCCTCCTTCGCCGCCTTCCAGGACACCCGACCTGCGACGATCGCCCAGCGCGTGGCCGACTACAACCGGATGGTCGCCGACATGAAGCAGCAGCTCGACGCCATGCCGGCGGCCGAGCGCCAGGCCCAGGTCGACGAGTGCCGCAAGCAGCAGGCACAGGCCCAGTCGCAAGGTGGCGGTCCGGGGGCGGACTTCGGCTGTGACCAGATCAACCAGCCGCCATCGCTCTCGCAGTTCGGGCTCGTGAACACCTCCCGCACCGAGATGACCCGGAGCATCGCCCACGAGGGCGTCTACCTCTTCGGCTTCCTCGCCTTCCTGCTCGGCGCGAGCTTCGTGGCGGCCGAGTTCGCCTCGGGCGCCATGGGGACGTGGCTCACGTTCTGCCCGCAGCGGCTGCGGGTGGCGGCCTCCAAGCTGGTCGTCGCCGCCCTCGGCGGCCTGGGCATCGGCGCGGTGGCCGTCGGCCTCACGGCGCTCGGCGCCTTCGTCGTGACGACGCTCAACCGTCCGGACAGCTCGCTCAACCTCCCCGAGGCACCCGCGAACTCCGACGACCCGCTGGTGCTCGCGCTGCTGCGGGTGGTCCTCGTCGTCGCCCTGGGCGGGCTCGGGGGCGCGGTCCTGGGCCTGCTCGCGCGGGCCACGGCCGGCGTCATCGGGGTCGTCGCGGGGTATGCCGTGCTCGTCGAGGGGTTCATCGCCAACGGCGTGCAGGGCGGAGCGCTGCAGCCGTGGCTGGTGCGCCTCAACGTCGACGCCTTCGTCGGCAAGGGCGCCACCTACTTCGTCAACACCTGCGGCCCCGACGGCTGCCAGGGCACGCAGCACACCCTCGGCTACACCCACGGGTGGGTCTACCTCCTGGTTCTCACCACCGCGGCGCTCGCCGCCGCGCTGGTCGTCTTCCGCCGGCGGGACGTGGGCTGACCCGTCGGCTCGGCGGGACGGCATACGTCGGCTGTCGTATGCCGTCCGCCAGCGGCGGCGCCACCCCGGCCCGTCCGGGGTTGTCGGCGGTTGGGCGTAACCTGTGCGGAGCAGCCAAATCCCACCAAGGAGCCCGTGTGTCTGTCGTTCCCGACGGCCGTCGTCTGCTGCGCGTCGAGGCGCGCAACGCCGAGACCCCCATCGAACGCAAGCCGTCCTGGATCCGGACGACCGCCAAGATGGGGCCGGAGTACACAGCCCTGCACTCGATGGTCAAGAGCGAGGGCCTGCACACGGTGTGCCAGGAGGCGGGCTGTCCCAACATCTTCGAGTGCTGGGAGGACAAGGAGGCCACCTTCCTGATCGGGGGTGACGTCTGCACCCGGCGCTGCGACTTCTGCGACATCGCCACGGGTCGTCCGACCGCCCTCGACCTCGACGAGCCCCGACGAGTGGCCGAGTCCGTGGCCCGGATGGGGCTGCGCTACTCCACGGTCACGGGCGTCGCGCGCGACGACCAGCCCGACGGCGCCGCCGGTCTCTACGCCGAGACGATCCGCCAGATCCACCTGCTCAACCCCAACACCGGCGTCGAGATCCTGCCGCCCGACTTCGGCGCCAAGCCCGAGCTCGTCGGGCAGGTCTTCGACGCCCGCCCCGAGGTCTTCGCCCACAACCTCGAGACGGTGCCGCGCATCTTCAAGCGCATCCGTCCGGCGTTCACCTACGACAAGTCGCTGAAGGTGCTGACGATGGCGCGGGAGGCGCAGCTCGTCACCAAGAGCAACCTGATCCTCGGCATGGGCGAGACCGACGTCGAGATCGAGGAGGCCATCCGCGACCTGCACGACGCCGGCTGCGACATCCTCACGATCACCCAGTACCTCCGCCCCTCCAAGCTGCACCACCCGATCGACCGCTGGGTCAAGCCGGAGGAGTTCGTCCACTGGTCCGAGGTCGCCGAGGACATCGGCTTCAAGGGCGTCATGGCCGGGCCCCTGGTGCGCTCCTCCTACCGCGCCGGGCGCCTCTGGGCCACCGCGATGCGCAAGTGGGGACGCGAGATCCCCGAGCACCTCTCGCACCTCGCCGAGGCCGCCGAGTCCCCCGCCCGCCAGGAGGCGGCGTCGTTGGTGGCGCGCTCCCAGAGCGCCGTATCCTGAGCACCATGGCACGCAACAAGGACGGCGACACGAGCTCGTCGGAGAAGAAGCAGGGACGGCTGTCCCAGGTCCGTGACGTCTACCGGATCTCCAAGCAGGCTGACCCCGCCATCGGCTGGTACATGCTGCTGTCGTTCCTCGTCGTCTTCGGGGTGCTGCTCGTCGTCGGGTTCATCGTCAAGCTGCCGTGGATCTTCGGCATCTTCGGCGTGCTCTTCGGCATCCTCGCCGCGACGATCATGATGAGCCGACGCGCCGAGCGAGCCGCCTACACCCAGATCGAGGGCCAGGCCGGTGCCGCCGGCGCTGCCCTGACCTCCATCCGCCGCGGCTGGTACACCGACCGCGAGCCGGTCGCGGCCGATGTCGCCCGCCCGGGCGACATCAACTCCGCGGCGATGGTCTACCGCGCCCTCGGCCGCCCCGGGGTCGTCCTCGTCGGCGAGGGCCCGACCGGCCGCGTGCAGAAGCTGCTCGCCGCCGAGAAGAAGCGGGTCGAGCGCGTCGCCCCGGGCGTCCCGGTCACCACCTTGCGGGTCGGCTCGGGCGAGAACGAGGTGCCCCTGCCCAAGCTCGCGAGCAAGGTGCAGCGCCTCAAGCCGCAGATCACCAAGGACGAGATGGCGATCGTCAACAAGCGCCTCAAGGCACTCGGTGGTCTCCGCGCTCCCCTGCCGCCCGGCGTGGACCCCACGAAGGCCCGCATGGACCGCAGGGCGCTGCGCGGCAAGTAGTCCGACGTATGCGGAAGGGCCGGCTCCTCGGGGAGCCGGCCCTTGCGCATACGGCCCGGCTCAGCGGAGCCGGACGATGACGGTGCCGGGCACCTTGTCATGCAGGCCCCGGCCGTCGCGGTCCCAGACCACGGCTGGGATGAAGAGGCACAGCAGGACGGTCCGCACGACGGCCTGCAGCGGCAGCACCCGGCCGGTCCCGCCCAGCGAGCGCACCTGCAGTCCCATGATCCGGTGGCCGATGGTGAAGCCGACGGTGCCCACGAGCAGCAGGTGCATCACGGCGAACACGCCGAGCACGACGAAGCCCTGGGTCCCCGAGGCCGGTGGCTGCGAGAAGGGCAGCGGCACACCGAACAGGCCCCGGGCGATGAGCGAGGCGATGGCCCAGTCGATGAGCACGCCGACCAGCCGGATGCCGAAGCCGGCGATCGAGCCCGGCCCACTGCGAGGCAGCCCGAGGTCGCGCCCCCGGTACTCCTCGTCGGCACGCGTGCGCGCTCGCGGTCCCTGCAGCCACGAGCCCATGTCCTTGCGGTCCACCACGGGTCCAGCGTAACGAGACACCGGCCGTGTGCCATGGCCGCCCCCGCCCGCCGTAACACCGGCGAAACATCGGGGTCATTGCGGAGAAATCGGCGATCGGTAGTGTCGAGCCCGACAACACGGGGCCGTCCTCGCTGCCTGCCGCTCCCCCGAGCGCAGCACCCGAGGGTCGACCTCGCCCCATTTCAGGAGGTTGGATGTTCAGCTCAGCTGACGAGGTCCTCGCGTTCATCAAGGACGAGGACGTCAAGTTCGTCGACATTCGGTTCTGCGATCTGCCCGGTGTCATGCAGCACTTCAACGTGCCGGCTGAGTCGGTCGACGAGGACTTCTTCACCGTTGGCCAGATGTTCGACGGGTCCTCGATCCGCGGCTTCCAGGCCATCCACGAGTCCGACATGAAGCTCGTGCCCGACCCCGCGACGGCCTTCATCGACCCCTACCGCGCCGAGAAGACGCTGGTCATGAACTTCTCGATCCTCGACCCCTTCACGGACGAGCGCTACAGCCGCGACCCGCGCAACATCGCGAGCAAGGCCGAGGAGTACCTCAAGTCCACGGGCATCGCCGACACCGCCTACTTCGGCGCCGAGGCCGAGTTCTACGTCTTCGACGACGTCCGCTTCGAGACGAAGCAGAACGCCGGCTACTACTTCATCGACTCCGTCGAGGCTGCGTGGAACACCGGCCGCGAGGAGGAGGGCGGCAACAAGGGCTACAAGACCCGCTACAAGGGCGGCTACTTCCCCGTCTCCCCCGTCGACCACTTCGCCGACTTCCGCGACAAGATCTGCCTCGAGCTGAAGGAGGTCGGTCTCAACGTCGAGCGCAGCCACCACGAGGTCGGCACTGCGGGCCAGATGGAGATCAACTACCGCTTCAACACGCTGCTGCACTCCGGCGACGACCTGATGAAGTTCAAGTACGTCGTCAAGAACTCCGCGTGGAAGCAGGGCCACACCGCGACCTTCATGCCGAAGCCGCTCTTCGGTGACAACGGCTCCGGCATGCACACCCACCAGTCGCTGTGGAAGAACGGCGAGCCGCTCTTCTACGACGAGCGCGGCTACGGCGGCCTGTCCGACATCGCCCGCTGGTACATCGGTGGCCTGCTCAAGCACGCCCCGTCGCTGCTCGCCTTCACCAACCCGACGGTGAACTCCTACCACCGCCTGGTCCCCGGCTACGAGGCCCCGGTCAACCTGGTCTACTCCGCCCGCAACCGCTCGGCCTGCGTGCGCATCCCGATCACCGGCACCTCGCCGAAGGCCAAGCGCATTGAGTTCCGCGTGCCGGACCCGTCGGCCAACCCGTACCTGTGCTTCGCCGCCCAGCTCATGGCCGGCCTCGACGGCATCAAGAACCGCATCGAGCCGCCGGAGCCGGTCGACAAGGACCTCTACGAGCTGCCGCCCGAGGAGCACGCCGCGATCCAGCAGGTCCCCGGCTCGCTGCCGGCCGTGCTCGACGCGCTCGAGGCCGACCACGAGTACCTCCTCGAGGGGGACGTGTTCACCGAGGACCTCATCGAGGCGTGGATCGACTACAAGCGCAAGAACGAGGTCGACCCGATCCGCTTCCGTCCGCACCCGCACGAGTTCGAGATGTACTTCGACATCTGAGCAGCGCAGAGTCGCTCACCGCGACTCACTGTGGGACAACTGAGCTCCGAAACGCGGGCCCCTCACGGGGCCCGCGTTTCCCATACCTGCGTCAGCCACGCTCGCCACGCAATGTCGTGTCGACGTCGCCGGGTCGCTGCCGGAGTGGCCGGGTGCTCGGGGCCGAGGAAGAGCGAGACACCCTCGACGGCCCGGAGCGGAACCCTGCCTGGCCCGCGCTCGGGTGACGCGTGCGCGTGGCGCGGTGGTCAGCTCACCGCGAAGACGGCCGGAAAGGTCCAGCCGGTGCCGGCCCCGCGACCGGCCAGCGTGAAGCGGCCGCTGCTGTCCCCGGCATACACGATGAAGCTGCCGTCACCCTTGACCCCCACGATGTCGACGTGCCCGTCCCGGTTGAGGTCCCCGGCGGAGAACACCGTCCGGTAGATGCCCCAGCCGGCTCCGACCTGCACGCCGCCGCCGGTGAAACCGCCGGCGCCGTTGCCCCGGTAGAGGTAGAGCGCCCCGGACGGGGTGCGGCCGAACAGGTCGGGCCTCCCGTCGCCGGTGAAGTCGCCCGCACCGAGCACCATGTCGAACATGTTCCAGCCGGAGCCGATCTGCACGCCGCCACCGGTGAACCCGCCGGCGCCGTTGCCCCGGTAGAGGTAGAGCGCGCCGGCCGGGGTGCGGCCGAGCAGGTCGGGCCTCCCGTCGCCGGTGAAGTCGCCGGGAGAGAAGACGGTGTCGTACATGTTCCAGCCGGAGCCGATCTGCACGCCGCCACCGGTGAAGCCGCCGACGCCGTTGCCGCGGTAGAGGAACAGGGCGCCGGCCGGGGTCCGCGCGACCAGGTCCGCCTTCCCGTCGCCGGAGAAGTCGCCAGGGGAGAACACGGTGTCGAACATGTTCCAGCCTGCACCGATCTGTGACCCGCCGGTGACGTAGCCGGCGCCGTCCCCGCGGTAGAGCCGCAGGCTGCCGGTCGAGGTGACCGCGAGGACGTCTGCGATCCCGTCCGCGTCGAAGCCGTGGACGCCGCCCGTGCTCGGTGGCGCTCCGAACCCGAAGGCCTTGAGCATGGCCCGCCAGGTGGCTGGGTCCATGACGCCGGTCGCAGCGACCTGGTGCCTGCTCTGCCAGGCGCTCAGCGCGGATTGGGTCCGGCTGTCGAACGCTCCCGTGGCGCTGACGCCGAGCGCAGTCTGGACGGCGCTCACGACCGGGCCGCTCGAGCCGTACCGGAGGTCCATCCCCGAGTTCGTGACGAGGGTCGTCAGCAGGGCGCTCGAGCCGGAGGGTGCCACCACGGTCGGGTAGCTCGCGCACGGGTTCGGGTTGAAGCCGGCGTACCGCGGCGCCCAGTTCAGGTCCGGGACACGGCAGGGGCCGAAGTCTTGACCCGCGACCGTCCTGGTCCAGTACGAGGTGCGGCCCATCGCCCCTTCCCACGACATGCTGATGTGGATGTGGTTGCGGTGGCAGTTCGTGTCCGAGCTGCTCGCCGGTGTCGAGGCGCAGTTCGAGTAGGGGCGCCACCCCTCCGAGGCGCGGTACGTCGCCCAGATCTTGTCGTTCCAGATGACGTACATGACGCCGAGCCGACGCGCGTTGGCGAACGCGTTGCCGGCTGCGTCCGGCGCCGTCAGCCAGGACAGGAACGCGGACGCCTGTGCGCTCTGAGTCGCGTCGCGCACGTTGAGGAAGAAGTCGACGGCGCGCCCGTCGAAGTGCTCGCTCGTCGATCTCGGCCCCGGCGCGCAGGTCTCGACCGTGCGGTAGTACGAGCCGTACGTCGCCTTGAGCAGGTCGCCGAGCCGGACCGTGCCCGGCTTGGCCACCGGGTCGCAGTCGTTGGACGGCACGTACGCGGCGGGCCGTTCGATCCCGGCGGGCAACCCGGCCGGCCCGGGAGGGACGACCGGTGCCGGGGCCGTCGGAGCTGTCACCGTGACGGGAAGCGCGGCGGTCACGGCGTCGGGCAGGGCGGCGGTCACTGCGGCGGGCACGGTGGCGGCGGCCGCTGGCGCCCCGGCGGCGGCGATGCTGGTGGCCGCGGTCAGCGCGAGCATGGCCGCCAACCGGCGCGGCCGGGCGCAGCGGGTGGGTGTGGGGTCTGGCATCGGAAGCTCGTCTCGTCACGACAGGAAGCAGCGCTGCGCCTGTGGGCGCGGTGCAGGGAACCGGTCAATGGTGACATTTCGGACGAAGCTGCGGGGGCGAACAGTCTTTCCGGGACATTCCCCTCGACGCGTGATGGGACCGCAGGAGGTGGCGTGCGAGGCAGCAGGTCGTCCCTGCCGGCATCACCGGGGTCGGTGGGGTGTCGTGGCGAGGCTTCCCGCAACGGCCGCCCCCGGTCTCCTGGCCCTAGTCGGGACGCCCTTCGTCGCTCAGCACGCGCAAGGACTGCACGCTCGCCAGGTCGGTGATCTCCTCGACGAGGTCGCTGACGAGATGGGGGCTCGCCTCGAGCTGCACGGTGGCGCGCACCGTCGTCTCGGCACCGTCGTGCCGCAGCGTCTTCGCGTCGAGGACGGTTGCGGTGACGCCGCGCTCAGCGGCCAGCCCGAGGGCGACCGGGAGCGTCCCCTGACCTGCCGTGTAGCGCATGAGGAGCGTGGTGCTGACCGGGTCTGCCTGCATCCGCCGGCCCACCTTCGCCAGGACGGTCACCGTGAGCAGGTGGCAGATGGTGGCCATGACGGCGAGCGCGGGCATCCCTGCGCCGCAGGCCATCCCGACCGCGGCCGTCAACCAGATCGATGCCGCGGTCGTGAGGCCGGAGACGCTGCCTCGGCGCACGAAGATGACTCCGGCCCCGAGGAAGCCGATGCCCGACACGATCTGTGCCGCGATCCGCGACGGGTCCACTCCCCCGCCCCGCCCCGCGACGTCCGCGAAGCCGTATGCGGACACCAGCGTGAAGACCGCCGAGCCGACGCCGACGAGCGTATGCGTTCGCAGACCTGCGCTCTTGAAGCGCCGGTGGCGCTCGAGGCCGATGACCGCCGACAGCACGAACGCCAGACCCAGCAGGGCCGTCTCCGTCCAGGTCGTGGCACTGACCCACGTCATGGCGAGTCCATACCCACGAGAGGGTGGCGATTTCGGGCACCTCCCGCCGTCGAGACGGATGTTCGTGGAACGCCCGTCGCAGATCGGGCACAGGTGGGCGATCCTCCCGCGCGCTCAGAACCCCGGTGCCGTCCCCCGCGTCCCATCTCGTACCGTGGGCGAGTGCGCACCCAGGCCGACCGTGACGGCGACGCCGGCCTGATCCGGGTTCGCGGTGCCCACCTGCACAACCTGCAGCACGTCGACGTCGACCTCCCGCGCGACCGGATGGTCGTCGTCACCGGGGTCTCAGGGTCGGGCAAGTCCTCGCTCGCGTTCGGCACCGTCTACGCCGAGTCGCAGCGCCGATTCCTGGAGTCGGTGGCGCCCTACGCGCGCCGCCTCATCAACCAGGTCGAGTCGCCCAGGGTGGAGTCCATCACCGGGCTCCCTCCCGCCGTCGCCCTGCAGCAGCGGCGTTCGGGCGCGGGCGCCCGCTCGAGCGTCGGCACCGTCACCACGCTCTCCAACACGCTCCGGATGCTCTTCTCCCGTGCCGGGACCTACCCGCCCGGTGCACAGCCCCTCGACTCGGACTCCTTCTCCCCCAACACCGTTGCCGGCGCGTGCCCCACCTGTCACGGCCTGGGCCACGTGCACCACCCGACCGAGGCGCTGATGGTGCCCGACCCGTCGCTGTCGATCCGCGAGAAGGCCGTCGCGTCGTGGCCGGGTGCCTGGCTCGGCAAGAACCTGCGCGACATCCTCGACACCCTCGGCTACGACATCGACCGTCCCTGGCGCGAGCTGCCGGCCGTCGACCGCGAGTGGATCCTCTTCGCCGACGAGGATCCGGTCGTCACCGTGCACCCCGAGCGCGAGCCGGGTCGCATCCAGCGCCCCTACCAGGGCCAGTACGTCAGCGCCGCCCGACTCGTGCTGCGCACCCTGTCGGACTCCAAGAGCGCCCCCGCGCGACGGCGCGCGCTGCGGTTCGTCGACACGGTGTCGTGCCCGTCCTGCCACGGACGCCGCCTACGGCCGGAGGCGCTGGCCGTCACCGTGGCCGGGCTGCCGGTCGACCGCTGGTGGCGTATGCCGCTGGGCGAGCTCCGTGACCTCGTGCGGCAGGTGCGCGGCGGGGCCGAGGAGGGCGACGTCGCCGCGAGCCTGGCGCCGGAGCTGGAGGCACGACTCGAGGTGCTCGTCGAGCTCGGCCTCGGCTACCTGTCGCTGGACCGGCAGACCCCCACCCTGTCGTCCGGCGAGCTGCAGCGGCTCCGGCTCGCAACCCAGCTGCGGTCGGGGCTCTTCGGGGTCGTCTACGTCCTCGACGAACCGTCCGCCGGGCTGCACCCGGCCGACCGGGAGCCGCTGCTCGTCGTCCTGGACAGGCTGGTGGCAGAAGGCAACTCGGTGGTCGCCGTCGAGCACTCCGTCGACGTCATGCGTCACGCCGACTGGCTCGTCGACATCGGCCCGGGCGCCGGCGACCTGGGTGGGCGGCTGCTCCACTCAGGCCCCGTCGCGGCCATCGCCGACTCGGCCGAGTCGCTCACGGCGGCCTACGTGCTCGGCACCAGGGCGCCCTCACCCCAGCGCGAGCTGCGGACACCGAAGGGCGAGCTGACACTGCACGGCATCGACCGGCACAACCTCCACGGCACCGACGTCACCATCCCCCTCGGCGTGCTCACGGCGGTCACCGGGGTGTCGGGATCGGGCAAGTCGACGGTGCTCACGGTTCTCGGCGAGTCCCTCGGTCACCAGCTGGGTCAGGCTTCGCGCACTGACCCCGACGCCGACCCCGACGACACGGACGAGGTGGACGCCGCGAGCGGCATACGCGGCGACCTCCCACGCGCGTCGGGCGCCGAGCAGGTGAGGCGGGCCGTCGTCGTCGACCAGCGGCCGATCGGGCGGACCCCGAGGTCCAACCTCGCGACCTACACCGGGCTCTTCGACGGGGTGCGCAGGCTGTTCGCGGCGACCGAGGAGGCGAAGCGTCGTGGCTACGGCGTCGGGCGCTTCTCCTTCAACGTCAAGGGCGGTCGCTGCGAGACCTGCCAGGGCGAGGGGTTCGTGTCGGTGGAGCTGCTGTTCCTCCCGGGCACCTACCGGGTGTGCCCGACCTGTCACGGGGCGCGCTACAACGACGAGACGCTCGAGGTGAGGTGGCGCGGGCTGTCGATCGCCGACGTCCTCGCCCTCAGCGTCGACGACGCACAGCACCTCTTCGACGACGAGAAGGCGGTATCCCGGAGCCTGCGCACGCTGGCGGAGGTGGGGCTCGGCTACCTCGGTCTCGGCCAGCCCGCCACCGAGCTCTCCGGCGGGGAGGCCCAGCGGATCAAGCTCGCCACCGAGCTGCAACGGTCCCAGCGCGCCGGGACGGTCTACCTCCTCGACGAGCCGACGACGGGACTGCACCCCGCCGACGTGGAGGTGCTGATGCGCCAGCTGCAGGGGCTCGTCGACGGCGGGAGCACGGTCGTGGTCGTCGAGCACGACATGTCGGTGGTGGCCCGGTGCGACCACGTGATCGACCTCGGACCCGGCGCAGGTGACGATGGCGGTCGCGTCGTCGTCACCGGATCCCCCTCGGAGGTGGCGCGGGCTGTGGGGAGCCGGACCGCCCCCTACCTGGCCCCGCACCTGGCTGCACGCCTCCCGGCCGCCGGCCGCTGAGCAGGGCACCGAGCGCTGACGGGCCCGAGCGCCCCGTCAGCGGCCCCCGGCCTGGCGGGTGATGTAGCTGACGGCCACGAACGACCTGAACGCCGCCAGTGCGTCCTCCGACTCGATCCGGATGGTCCGGGTCCCGACCCGCTCGGCACCCTTGACCCAGGAGCCGACCTCGGCCATGTCGGCGGTCTGCACGTCGAGCTCGAGCCGGACCGGTCGGTCGAGCTCCGGCGCCCGCAACCGACCGGCCGCGGCCAGCCCGACCGCCTCCGCCGCGGCCGCCTCGATCCGCCGGCACGCGACCCGGGGGTGGAGGTTGGTCGCGGCGAAGCGCGTGATCGAGGTCTTCGTGACGACCGTCGCCGCGTCCGGCGCGAACGGTGCCGTCTCGCGGATCGTCACCTCGTCCCCGGTGACGAGGCCGATCGGCACCCCGAAGTGTGCGGCGGCCAGGGCGTTGATGCCGCTCTCCCCCACCTCGGCGCCGCCGACCCGGGCGCCCGAGAAGACCTCCGGGTTGTAGGTGTGCGACAGCGCCGACGACTCGCCGGAGATGGAGCCGTGGTAGCCGACGAGGAAGGCGACGTCGAACGAGTCGTCGAGCCCCTCCATCATGTAGAGCGGCTTGTGCCGCCCGGACACGTACGTCGCGTCATGGGCCAGGGCGGCGGGGTCGAGGTTGCGCATCTGGCCGTGCGAGTCGTTGACCACCACCTCGGTGGCACCGCCGCCGACGGCGCCGGCGATCGCCGCGTTCACCTCGCCGAGCGTGAGGGCGCAGCCGACGTCGTAGGCCGCCGTCCCCTCCCGGCACTGGGCCCAGTCGACGATGCCGGCGACGCCCTCGAAGTCGAAGGAGAGGTAGACCTTCAACGGACGTCCTTGAGCCGCCCCCAGGCGTGCCAGCGGTCGATGTCGACCCAGGCGCTCACGCGCGGACGGTTGCGGACGGCATACGGCTTGCCGGTGTAGTGGGTCGCGACCCGGTCGATGTCGCGGAGGTGCGTGTCGTCGACCAGGTCGGTGACGTGGCCGAGGATGCTGACGTGGGTGATCCAGTCGTCTGGGTCGATCGCGCTCAGGCTGACGCGGGGGTTGCTGCGCAGGTGCTCGAGGCGCTTGCGGCCCGCGTCCATGTTGACGAGGATCCTGCCGTCCTCGTAGAGGTACCACGTCGGCACCGACACCGGCTGCCCGTCGGGGCGGACGGTGCTGATGGTCGCGTGCCAGGGCTTGACGAGCTCCTCGGCGATCGCGGCCGGCAGTGGTGGCTTGGGCACGGTGGCTCCTCTCGGGTCGGGCCTCCCACGCTAGCCGGGGCACCGCCCCTTGCCAGGCAGGCCCTGATGGGTATCTGGTCGGGGTGGGACCGACGAACGGGGAAGGAACGACGTGGACTTCGGCAGGGGCATCGAGCTGGCGGGCAAGGCCATCGACTTCGCAGGGGTGGCCGTCCTGGTCATCGGGGCGATCGTCGCGGCGGTCCGCGCGATCCAGAACGCCCGCGCGCACCAGCCCGACACGTATCGCCGGTTCCGGCAGCAGCTGGGCCGCACGATCCTGCTGGGACTCGAGCTCCTCGTCGCGGCAGACATCATCCGCACCGTGGCGGTGACGCCCACGCTCTCCAGCGTGCTCGTCCTGGCGATCATCGTGCTGATCCGGACCTTCCTCAGCTTCTCCCTCGAGCTCGAGATCACCGGACGCTGGCCCTGGCAGAAGGACCCGACCGAGGACCGGACGGGTACGACTCCCCCATGACCTCCGACACCCCCGACCTCGAGCGGTTCGTGCGCGCCCAGGACGAGGGCGGCACGTACGCCGCTGCCCTCTCCGAGCTGCGCGCCGGCCGCAAGCGCGGCCACTGGATCTGGTTCGTCCTGCCGCAGGTCGCCGGCCTCGGCCACAGCGAGATGTCGAGGACGTATGCCGTGTCGGGCCTCCCCGAGGCCCGCGCCTACCTGCGCCACCCCGTCCTCGGACCCCGCCTGCGCGAGTGCGCCGACGCGCTGCTCTCCCTCACAACCAGCGATCCCGTCGAGGTGCTGGGGTCGGTCGACGCGACGAAGGTCCGCTCGTCGATGACCCTCTTCGAGCGCGCGGCCGGCGACCCGGACGAGGCGAGGCCCTTCGCCGAGGTGCTCGAGAAGTTCTACGGCGGCAGGCGTGACGACGCGACGCTCGGGGCGCTCGGGGCGCTCGGGGCGTGAACGACGGCCCTCACAGCACGGAGTCGCCTGCAGGGTCGCCCTCCACCGGTGGGACACGCGCAGAGCCCGGCCGTCACGAGCCCGACCCACGCCGCTGGAAGGCGCTGTGGGTCTGCCTCGTGGCCGGCTTCATGACCTTGCTGGACGTCTCGATCGTCAATGTCGCGCTCCCCTCCATCCAGAAGGGCCTCGAGGCGACGCCCAGCGACCTGCAGTGGGTCGTGTCGGGCTACGCCCTGACGTTCGGGCTCACCCTCGTGCCCTCCGGTCGCATCGGCGACGCCCTCGGCCGCCGCACCGTCTTCGTCGTCGGCGTCGTGCTCTTCGGCGTCTCCAGCCTCGCCTGCGGCCTGGCACCGACCAGTGGGCTGCTCGTGGCCGCTCGGCTCGTGCAGGGCGCGGCCGGAGGCATCCTCAACCCCCAGGTCTCGGGCCTGATCCAGCAGCTGTTCCGTGGGCCCGAGCGGGGCCGCGCCTTCGGCATGCTCGGCGCCACCATCGGCATCTCGACCGCGGTGGGACCCGTGGTCGGCGGCGTGATCCTCAACGTCCTGGGCGAGGAGGCGGGCTGGCGCTGGATCTTCTTCGTCAACCTGCCGATCGCGGTCGCCGCCGTGGTGCTGGCCATGCGGTGGCTGCCGGCACCGCCGGAGCGGGACCGCTCCCGGAAGATCGACGTCGACCCGCTCGGCGTGACCCTGCTCGGCGTGGGCGTCCTGGGCATCCTGCTGCCCATCGTCGAGACCGGCCGTGGCGGCACCACGGTCCCCTGGTGGGTCGCCCTCGTCGGCGGCGGCTTCCTCGTGGTCTTCCTGCTGTGGGAGCGCGTCTACACCAGACGTGGGCGCACGCCCCTGGTCGACCTCAAGCTCTTCACCGTTCCCGGCTACTCCGCCGGCGCGACCGTGGGGACCATCTACTTCGGCGGGTTCACCGGCATCTTCTTCGTGCTGACCATCTTCTTCCAGGAGCAGCTGGGCTACTCGCCCCTGCTCGCCGGCCTGGCCGTCACCCCCTTCGCCGCAGGCTCCGCCGTGACCTCGGCCCTGGGCGGCCGCCTCGTCGAGCGCTTCGAACGCTCACTCGTCACCGCCGGACTCGCCGTCGTGCTCTGCGGCCTCATCGCCGTCGACGTGGTCCTGACTGCGGTGCACGGCCCGAGCCTCGGCTGGTGGCTGGCCGGTCCGCTGCTCGTGGCCGGTATCGGCAGCGGGTTCGTCATCTCCCCGAACGTGACCCTCACCGTGGCCCGGGTCCCGGTCGAGCGGGCGGGCACCGCGGGCGGCCTCCTGCAGACCGGGCAGCGCATCGGCACGGCGGCCGGGATCGCGCTGGTCGGCTCCGTCCTCTACGCCGGGATGGCGGCCGGACGCGGCCTCGACCCGGCGGCAGCCCTTCGAGTGGCAGCGGTGCTCGTGGCCGTCGCGCTGGGCGCGAGCGTGGTGGACCTGCGCAACCGCCGCCGGCGGGACCACGAGCCCGCCTGACGGCATACGGCTCGGTCTGCGTGCGCGTCGCCTCGGGGGGTGCCGGCCGCGTCGTGCTCAGGCGGCGCGGGAGGGGGTCGTCGCGTAGGCGCGGTCGACCGCCGAGCGGACGCGACGGTGGGGCCAGGAGACGGCGAGAAGTGCCGTGAGCGCCAGGCACACGCCTGCGCAGACGGCCACGGCCGCGTGGGCGCTGCCGTGCTGTCCCACCCATCCCGCCGCGAGGTAGGACACCCCGCCGGCGGCGACGGACACCGAGCCGGCGAGGCTGAAGATGCGGCCGCGCATCGCCGGCTCGGTCGTGAGGGCGAACGTCGCCTGCAGCGGAACCATGAACGCCTGCATGATGCCTGAGACGAAGAAGATGGCCGCGACCGCCCACAGTGGTGGGTGGAGCGCGGTGAGCAGCAGGGGCACCGGCATCGCCAGCGCCATCGGCAGGATGGACCGGTTCTGGGTCAGCACGTCACACCGCCCGATGAGCAGGATCCCGACGAACGCTCCGACGATGGGTGAGGCCATGAGGACACCACCCCACCCGTTGCCCCCGGCAATGGGCAGGGCCAGCGCCTCGGGCGCCACGATGCCGAGGCACGCGACGGCGCTCAGGCTCATCAGCCGGGCGAGAACCGGGTGGCGGGCCAGGTCGCCCGCCGCCTTGGACAGGTCGCGCGCGAAACCGCGCACCCCACGCCCCCGCTCGCCGGTGACCGGCCGCAGCTGCACCACGAAGAGGACCACGACGGCGCTGACCAGGAAGGTGAGCAGGTCGAAGAGCAGGCCCGTCTCGGGGCCCACCAGCGCGATGAGGCCGCCGCCGACCGCCAGACCGATCGCCTGGTTGAACTGCTCTGACATCGCGCCGAGAGCGACCGCCTTGGCGTAGAGCCGGCGGTCCTCCACGAGGTCGGTGAGCAGCACCATGTAGGAGGCGGTGGAGGCGCCGCCGACCAGCTCGAGCACGAAGAGCACGAGGAAGAGCAGCCCGTAGCCGGCGCCGGCCATCACCAGCCACATCAGGCCGAGCACGCAGGTGGCCCGGAGCAGCTGCGACCAGATGATCACCCACTTGTACGGGAACCGGTCGACGAGGGGTCCGAGCAGGCTGCGCCCGAGGAAGGTGGGCACGAGGCTCACGGCCAGGGTCGTCGCCGTGGCGAGCGGCGAGCCGGTGCGCTCGAAGACGACGGCAGCGATGGTGATCCGGGCGATGAAGTCGCCCCACATCGACAGGGCGTTGGCCAGGAAGACGGGGAGGTACCGGGGCACCCGGAGGACCGCGGCGTACGACGGCGTGCACTCGTCGCTCCCCTGTCTCGGACTCACGTGCCGACGCTACCCCGAGGTGGGGGGTCGTAAAAGTTGAAATCGGTGGCATGTCTGGCACGTCGGGCCACGCGACGCCACAGCTCCGCGAGGGCCGCGCCCTCGCCGGCGGGCCGGCCCATGATGCGGCCGATGCCGTCGAGGTCCCGCAGGTCCGAGGGCACGCTGTCGATCGCCTTCCCGCGCCAGAGCACGCCGGCGTTTCGCATGAGCGCGCCCAGCCGCCAGGCCTCCCACAGCGCGGTGACGTCGTCGGGGGCGATGAGGCCTTCGTCACCGAGTGCGCCTAGGCCGGCCATCGTCCCCGTGACGCGAAGTGCCGGGCGGTCGTACGCGTGCTGGAGCTGGTGCAGCTGCACCACCCACTCGACGTCCGTCAGCCCACCCCGGCCCAGCTTGAGGTGGGTGCGGGGGTCGGCTCCCCGCGGGAGCCGTTCGCTCTCCATGCGAGCCTTGAGCGTGCGGATCTCGCGGACCTGGCGCTCGGTGAGGCCGCCCTGGGGCCAGCGCAGCGGGTCGATGAGCTCGAGGAACTCGTCGGCGAACTGCTGCGGGCCGGCGATCGGGGTCGCTCGCAGCAGCGCCTGGAACTCCCAGGTCAGGGCCCAGCGCTCGTAGTAGGTGCGGAAGGAGTCGATGCTGCGCACCAGGGGGCCGGCCTTGCCCTCGGGGCGAAGGTCGGCGTCGAGCACGAGCGCGGGGTCGGTGCCGGGGGCGGAGAGCAGCTTGCGCAGCTCCTGGACGACGAGCGTGGCCCGTGCCTGCACGTCCTGCTCGGACGCTCCTGCATGCGGTCGGTGCACGAACATGACGTCCGCGTCCGACGCGTAGCCGAGCTCGCCCCCACCGAAGCTCCCCATGGCGACCACGAGGATCTCACCACCGATGGCCTCGCCCTCGCGGCGCTCGACCTCCTCGACCGCGGCATCGAGGGCGACCTGCACGGTGGCGGCGGTCAGGTCGGTGAGGGCGGCGCCCACCCCCTCGAGGTCGATGACCCCGACGAGGTCGCTGACGACGATGCGCAGCTGCTCGTGACGCCGGATGGCCCGGACCGCCGCGACCGCGTCGGCGGCGGTGTCGCGGCGTCCGGCGGCGGACTGCATGGTGCTCGCCAGCGCCTCGCGGGTGCGCGGGACGAGGCCACCGTCGTCGCCGAGCATCGACACGCTCTTCGGGGAGCGCACGAGCAGGTCCGCGGCGTACCGGCTCCGGGCGAGGGTGTGCGCGAGCCGGTCGGCGGCGCGGCCCTCGTCGCGGAGCATCGCGAGGTACCAGTGCGTCGTGCCGAGCTCGTCGGAGACGCGTCGGAACGACAGCAGCCCGGCGTCGGGGTCGGCCTCGTCGGCGAACCAGCCGAGCATGACGGGAAGCAGCGTGCGCTGGATGGCCGCCCGGCGGCTGACGCCGGTCGTGAGCGCCTCGATGTGGCGCAGGGCCCCGGCGGGGTCGCGGAAGCCGAGGGCGAGCAGGCGCTGCTGCGCCGCCTCGGGGCTCAGGCGCGCCTCGCTCGGGCTCAGCTTGGCGGCGGCCGCGAGCAGCGGCCGGTAGAAGAGCCGCTCGTGGAGCCGGCGGACCTCGCGGGCCGAGGCCTGCCGGTCGGCCACGACGGCCTGCTCGGGGTGCGTGCGGTGGCCCATGGCGCGACCGAGCCGGCGCAGGTCGGCCTCGGCGACCGGCATGAGGTGGGTGCGCCGGAGCCGGTGCAGCTGGATGCGGTGCTCGAGACAGCGCAGGTGACGGTAGGCGCGGTCGAGCGTGGCTGCGTCCTCCCGGCCGACGTAGCCGCCCCGGGCGAGCGACGCCAGCGCCTCCAGCGTCGTGGCGGAGCGCAGGGTCGCGTCGGTGCGACCGTGGACGAGCTGGAGCAGCTGGACGCTGAACTCGACGTCGCGCAAGCCGCCGGGGCCGAGCTTGAGCTGGCGGTCGGCCTCGTTGGCGGGCACGTGCTGCTCGACGCGTCGGCGCATGGCCTGCACGTCCTCGACGAAGTTGGCGCGGCCGGCCGCCTCCCACACCATGGGCGAGATCTCGGCCTTGTAGCGCAGCCCGATCTCCTTGTCCCCGGCGGAGACCCACGCCTTGAGCAGGGCCTGGAACTCCCAGGTCTTGGCCCAGCGCTCGTAGTACGCCTTGTGGCTGGCGATCGTGCGCACGAGCGGCCCCTGCTTGCCTTCGGGTCGTAGCGCGGCGTCGACCGGCCACAGGCTGCCCTCGGGGGTGGGCGCCGAGCAGGCTCGCATCAGGGAGGTGGCGAGAGCCGTTCCCACCCGCAGGGCGGTGTCCTCGGTGGCGCCCTCGGCCGGCTCGGCCACGAAGATGACGTCGACGTCGCTGACATAGTTGAGCTCTCCGCCCCCGGTCTTGCCCATGCCGATCACGGCCAGACGGCAGGCCTCGTGGCCGGGGCCGTACTCCTCGCGCGCGATGGCGAGCGCCGCCTCCAGCGCCGCCTCGGCCAGCTCGGCCAGCGCCTCTCCGACGGCCGGCATCTCGGCGAGCGGGTCGGGGCACGTGACGTCGAGGGCCGCGATGCGCAGCAGCCCCCGGCGGTAGGCGATCCGCAGCGCGTCCAGGGCGGTGCGCTCCCCTCGCTCCGCACCGACCGCACGGACGAGGTCGGCACGCGTCTGCTCGCCGGGGTGGCGCTCGGCGCGGGCGGCCTCGACCCAGTGCTCCGGGTGGCGCACGAGGTCGTCGACGAGGGCCGAGGAGGCGCCGAGCACCCCGAGGACGCGCTCGCGGCCCGCTCCGGGCGTCGCGAGCTCGGTGGCGAAGGCGGAGATGCCCCACACCGGGGGGTCACCGGCGCGGGCCAGGGACTCCGCGACGCGGACCAGGCCCAGCAGGCACTGGTCGGGATCGGCCGTGTCTCCCATGACGGCAGCGAGGTCGTCCAGCTGGCCGCCGGGGATCGCCGCGCGCAGCGGGAGCAGTGCGTGGTCCTGGACCAGGGCCGCCGCTCGCTGCGCGTCGGCGAAGCCCAGTCGGGCCAGCGAGCCCTCGGTCGTGGTGGTGCGCGAGGACATGCGTCAGAGTCGCGGCAGGTAGCGCTCGAGCTCGAAGCGGGTCACCTCGCGACGGTAGTCGAGCCACTCCTGGCGCTTGTTGCGCAGGAAGAACTCGAAGACGTGCTCACCGAGCACCTCGGCCACCAGCTCGCTCTCCTCCATCACCTCGAGCGCACGTCCCAGGGACGCCGGCAGGGGCTTGATGCCCATCGCGCGGCGCTCGGCGTCGGTGAGGCTCCAGACGTCGTCCTCGGTCTCCGGCGGCAGCTCGTAGCCCTCCTCGACTCCCTTGAGGCCGGCGGCCAGGAGCACGGCGAAGGCGAGGTAGGGGTTGCACGCCGCGTCGAGCGAGCGCACCTCCACCCGGGTCGACTGGCCCTTGTTGGGCTTGTGCATCGGCACCCGGACCATGGCGGAGCGGTTGTTGTGGCCCCAGGTCAGGTGTGCCGGCGCCTCTCCCCCGCCCCACAGTCGCTTGTAGGAGTTGACCCACTGGTTGGTGACGGCGGCGATCTCGGCGCCGTGGCGCATCAGGCCCGCGATGAACTGACGGCCCACCTTGCTCAGCTGGTAGGGAGCGCCGGCCTCGTAGAACGCGTTGGAGTCGCCCTCGAAGAGCGAGAGGTGGGTGTGCATGCCCGAGCCCGGGTGCTCCGAGAAGGGCTTGGGCATGAAGGTCGCGTAGATGCCCTGGGTCAGGGCCACCTCCTTGACGACGGTGCGGAAGGTCTGGATGTTGTCGGCCGTGCTCAACGCGTCGGCGTAGCGCAGGTCGATCTCGTTCTGGCCCGGTGCGCCCTCGTGGTGGCTGAACTCGACCGAGATGCCCATGTTCTCGAGCATGGTGATGGCGGCGCGGCGGAAGTCGTGGCCGGTGCCGTGCGGCACGTGGTCGAAGTAGCCGGCGTCGTCGACGGGGATCGGCCGGCCATCGGCGTCGCGGCCCTGCTGGAGCAGGAAGAACTCGATCTCGGGGTGCGTGTAGAAGGTGAAGCCGAGGTCGGCGGCCTTGCCGAGGGCGCGCTGGAGCACGTGCCGCGGGTCGGCGAAGCTCGGCGTGCCGTCGGGCAGCTGCAGGTCGCAGAACATGCGCGCGGTGCCGGGCGGGTCGCCGCGCCAGGGCAGGATCTGGAAGGTCGAGGGGTCGGGCTTGGCCAGCATGTCGGCCTCGTAGACGCGGGCGAAGCCCTCGATCGCCGAACCGTCGAAGCCGATCCCCTCGGCGAAGGCGCCCTCGAGCTCGGCGGGCGCGACCGCGACCGACTTGAGGGTGCCGAGGACGTCCGTGAACCAGAGACGGACGAAGCGGATGTCGCGCTCTTCGATGGTGCGCAGCACGAACTCTTCCTGACGGTTCATGTGTCGATCCTGCCGCATGGCTGTTTCGGGGATGTTGCGGGACACGGGCTTTCGCCCGCAAGAGCGCGTATGCCGCCGGGCGGGCACGCGAAGGGCCCCCGGGGTGTCCCCGGGGGCCCTCCGTCTCATGACCCTGGGGTCACTTGAACTTGACCATGACCTGCAGCTCGTTGCCGCCGTCTCGGGTGTTCGTGACCGTCATCGTCGTGCCCGAGCCGGCCACCTTGGTGGACGCCCACGGGTTCTTCTCCGACCAGTAGCGGTTCGGGTCCGAGTCGTCGAACGTCGGGATCGCCGGCTGCGACGGGACGGTCGTCGGGACACCGTTGCGGTGGAAGGTCACCGCGTCGGTCGCCTCCTGGCCGAAGGTGGCGTCGAACGGCTGGCGGCGGTTGCCGAGCCGGGTCTGAGAGCCGTCGGCGTTGTTGAGGTAGACCGGCGCCGGGCGGGCGTCGACCGGGAGCACCTCGCCGCCACCGGGGTGGGCCGACGTGTTGTTGTCGGTGTACTCACCGTTGGCGAACCAGACGAGCATGCCGTTCTGGTACGGGAAGCGCTCCACCCAGTCGGGCTTGGTGGTGCCCCAGCCGAAGTTGTACGGGCCGGTCTGGAGCGTCTTGTCGTAGCCGCTGTAGGTGCGGTTCTCGGCGAAGTAGAAGTCCTGGACCTGCTTGCTCGAGGTCCCGCTGGAGATCGAGAAGCCCTTGGCCGTCCACGCGCCGGCACCCGACTCGACGTCATCCACGGCGCCGGTCACACCGTCGGTGGTGACGGCAATGTCGTCGATGAACGCCTCGCTGGAGACGCCGCCGTCGGTGGCGACCCGGAAGCGGAACTGGACGTTCTGGCCCTTGTAGGCCGAGAGGTCCCAGGACTTCTTCGCCCAGCCGAAGACATCGTTGACCGGTGCGCCGACCTGCTGCCAGGTGGCACCGTTGTCGGTGGACACCTCGCCGTACAGGTAGTCGTAGTCCTTCTCGAGGTTGCCCTGCACCCAGGCGTCGACAGAAGCCGACGTCTTGGCGCCGGTGAGGTCGACGGTGCGGGAGAGCGTCGAGTTGAGGTTGTCACCGAACCCGCTCCACCACTCGGCCTTGCCCGAGTGGGGCGTGTTGCGCACCGACGTCACGGTTCGCTCGGGAAGCGGCACGACGATGGCCTGCGCCGACCCGGTCTTGGTGGCGAGGTCGGCCTGGCTCAGCTTGACCGAGGTGTTCTCACCGAAGGGCACGGTCTTGTGGTCGAGCCAGCCGAGCTGGAGCTTCTCCCACGGGCCCATGTACCCGGGCGTGGTGCCGATCGAGTCGGTGCCGTGGTTGAGCCACGAGCCACCGCTCATCAGGGTCCAGAACGCGGTGCCGTTGTCGCCACCGGCGGTGTCGTAGAGGTCCGGCAGGCCCAGGTCGTGGCCGAACTCGTGAGCGAAGACGCCGAGGCCACCGTTCTCGGGCTCGGTCGTGTAGTCGCCGATCCACATGCCGGTGTCACCGAGCGGCACGCCACCGAGCTTGTTGAAGTCGGGACCGGTCTTGCCCTGGTTGTTGGAGTAGGCGTACCAACGGTGCGACCAGATGGCGTCCTCACCCTGCGCGCCGCCACCGGCCTCCTCGCCCTCACCGGCGTGGATGGCCTGGAAGTGGTCGATGTAGCCGTCGGGCTCGTTGTAGTTGTGGTCGCCGTCGTAGTCGTAGCGGTCGACCTTGTCGAACTGCGCGAGGTACTCCTTGATCTGCGCCGGGGTCTTGCCGGCGGCGATCTGCCCGTCGTACCAGGCCTTGGCGGTGTCACGCACGAACGGCCAGTAGGTCGAGCTCTGCGCGTACTTGTTGGAGCCGTACCGAGCCTCGTTGTAGGGCACCTTGACCCAGTCGGACACGTCGCCCTTGGCCAGGAAGCGGCCGTTGGACTGCTTGAGGTAGAAGTCGCGGAAGGACTCGCCGTCGCCGAACATCATCTGCTGGTAGTGCTCGCGGTTGAAGTCCGAGGTCCAGTACGTCGAGTTGTCGTCGGTCGAGCTGCCGTCCCACTTGCGGTCGGGCTCAGGGATCTGGTTGTGCACCGGACCGGCAGAGCCCGCCGTGGCCGGGCTGATCTGGTCGCCGAAGTCGACGAGGATCGTGAAGATGTCCTCTTCCCGGTTCACCGGGTAGTTGACGTACTTCGACTTCCCGTTGTTGCCCTTGACCTCGATGACGCGGTTGCCGTTGACGGTCTTGGTGGTCGCCTCGCCCTTGAGGAGCTTGGCGACAGCGTCCTTGCGCTCGGCCGTCTGGGCATCGGCGAGCGGGTTGGGCAGGTTGTCGGGCTGGGAGGCCTGGGCTGCAGCGGGGTCTCCGCTCACCGGGGCCTTGGCGACGGGGCTTGCCTGAGCCTGCATCGGGGCGGTGAGCCCGGTGACGACGAGCGCCCCCACGGCCAGCCCCGAGACAGCACTCCATTGGCGCTTGTTCACGTGATTTGTCCTCCTGGTCACAAGGCGCCGCAATCGGGCGCCTCGCGTATGCAAACACACATCACAGACAATCTGCCGACTGCTCACAGAAGATTTGAAAAATCTTGTGCATCAACGGGGTTCGCGTCCAGAAACCGTAAAAACTTCGTAAAGAACTGCACCGCTGATCTTTACGAAACAGGCTCTCCTCGCATATACGAGGGCCGCGGTGGGTCAACGAACGGCGTGGCTATGCTCGGCCCCATGAGCGGAGCAGCGCCCGAGGAGCAGAGTCCCTACGGTTCCGGGGCCTCGGCCCAGCGCCCGTCCGGGGCCGCGTCGCCGACGCCGCGCAGGGTACGCATCCCGCACCTGCAGGCGATGAAGGCCGAGGGGCGCCGCTGGGCGATGCTCACGGCATACGACATGTACGCGGCCGAGATCTTCGACGAGGCCGGCATCCCCGTGCTGCTCGTCGGCGACTCCGCGGGCAACAACGTCTACGGCTACGAGACGACGGTGCCGGTGACGCTCGACGAGATGGTGCCCCTGGTTCGGGCCGTCGCCTCGGCCGCGCGCCGCGCGCTCGTCGTGGCCGACCTGCCCTTCGGCTCCTACGGCGCCTCGGTCGAGCAGGGCTTCGCCAGCGCCGTGCGACTCATGAAGGAGGGCCGCGCCCACGCCGTCAAGCTCGAAGGTGGCGCGGCGATGGCGCCGCTCGTGCAGGCGCTGACGGGTGCCGGCATCCCGGTGATGGCCCACCTCGGCTTCACCCCGCAGAGCGAGCACCAGCTCGGCGGCTACCGGGTGCAGGGGCGGGGCGACGCGGCCGACGCGCTCGTCGGCGACGCCCTGGCCCTGCAGCGGGCCGGCGCCTTCTCGGTGGTCCTCGAGATGGTGCCCAGCCCCGTGGCCGAACGCGTCACCAAGGAGCTCGACATCCCCACGATCGGCATCGGCGCCGGCGCCGGCACCGACGCCCAGGTGCTCGTGTGGAGCGACTTCGCGGGCCTGCGCAGCGGCCGGACCCCCCGCTTCGTCAAGAAGTACGCCGACCTGCGCGGCACGCTCCTCGACGCCGCCCGGGCGTATGCCGCCGACGTGGAGTCGGGCGCCTTCCCCGACGCCGAGCACTCGTTCGAGTCCTGACCCTCGCGTGACAGCGGTGCCCACCGGCTCTGGGCCGGTGGGCACCGCTGTGCTGCGTCAGAGGACCCTGTCAGGCGTCGTCGTCACGTGAGCCGCCGCGCTCGTTCCACTCGCGGTCCTCGGCGTCCCACTGCTCCGTCTTCTGGTGCGCGGTGTCGAGGGCAGCCCGGGCAGCCGCCTCCGTCGGGTAGGGGCCGAGCACCTGCTCGCCCCGGCTGCGGTTCTCGTCGGTCTCGACCTGGCCGGTGTCGACGTTGTACCAGTAGCTCACTCGTCCACTCCCTCTCCCTTGCGGGCTGCGTCGCGACGTCCGGAGGGGCGTCCGGCAGGGCCGGTCCGCACCGTGGGCGCCGCGCGTGGACGCCACCCGTCCACGACCTAGACTCCACCGTATGCCGTTGCTCCATCCGCGGGTGTCCCCGCACGCTCTCAGCCCGCGACGTCGTGTCCCGGCCGCCATCGACCGGCCGCACTACGTCGACGTGGCGAACTTCCGCGAGGACGGCGACGTGCGCATCAAGGACGCCGAGACCGTCGAGAAGATGCGCATCGCCTCGCGCATCGCGGCGACCGCCATGGTCGAGGCGTCCAAGGCCGTCGCTCCCGGCGTCACCACCGACCAGCTGGACGCGATCGCCCACGAGTACATGCTCGACCACGGCGCCTACCCCTCTCCCCTGGGCTACAAGGGGTTCCCCAAGTCGGTGTGCACGAGCGTCAACGAGGTGATCTGTCACGGCATCCCCGACGCCCGCCCCCTCGAGGACGGCGACATCGTCAACATCGACGTGACGGCATACATCCACGGGGTCCACGGCGACACGGACGCCACCTACCTCGTGGGCGACGTCGACGAGGAGTCGCGCCTGCTCGTCGAGCGCACCCACGAGGCGATGATGCGCGGCATCCGCGCCGCCCGGCCCGGCCGCGAGATCAACGTCATCGGGCGCGTCATCGAGAGCTACGCCAAGCGCTTCGGCTACGGCGTCGTCCGTGACTTCACCGGCCACGGGATCGGCCTGGAGTTCCACTCCGGTCTCATCGTGCCGCACTACGACGCGGCCCCGCACTACGACACGGTGATCGAGCCCGGCATGACGTTCACCATCGAGCCGATGCTCAACCTCGGCACCCACGAGTGGACCATGTGGGACGACGGCTGGACCGTCGTCACCCGCGACGGCCGGCGCTCGGCCCAGTTCGAGCACACGATCCTCATCACCGACGACGGCAACGAGATCCTCACGCTGCCCGAGGACGCCCCGGCCTCGTAGGCTTCTCCCCGGCGTCCGGCGCCTCCACACTCGCACCACCATCACCACACCACCCCACACCACGATCGACCACGTCCTCGACAAGGAAGCAGGGACCATGGCCAGGCAGGGCAAGCCCCTTGGTATCGACATCGGCGGCAGCGGCATCAAGGGCGCTCCCGTCGACCTGGTTGACGGCGAGCTCGCCGGCAAGCGGCTGAAGATCCTCACGCCGAAGCCCGCCACCCCGGATGCCGTGGCCGAGGTCGTCGACCAGATCGTCGACCACTTCGCCGACGTCACGGGCGACTCCCCGATCGGCGTGACGGTGCCCGCCGTCGTCATCCGCGGCACGGTGCTCTCGGCCGCCAACATCGACCCCTCCTGGATCAACACGGACGCCGAGTCCCTCATCCAGGAGCACACGGGACGCGAGGTGACCGTCCTCAACGACGCAGACGCCGCCGGCCTGGCCGAGCTCTACTACGGCGCAGCCAAGGGCGTGCAGGGCCTCGTCATCCTCACCACGCTCGGCACGGGGATCGGCAGCGCACTGATCCACGACGGTCGGCTCATCCCCAACTCGGAGCTCGGCCACCTCGAGATCGACGGCTACGACGCCGAGGACCGGGCCGCATCGTCGGTCAAGGACAACGAGGGCCTCTCCTGGGACGAGTACGTCGAGCGGCTGCAGACCTACTACGACACCCTCGAGAAGCTCTTCTCCCCCGACCTGATCATCGTCGGCGGCGGCATCTCCAAGGACAGCGACGACTTCCTGCCGAAGCTCAAGCTGCGCTGCCCCATCGTGCCGGCGCAGCTGCGCAACCAGGCCGGGATCATCGGGGCGGCGCACCTGGCCGTCGACCTCGCAGCGGCCCGCGCCTGACCCGTTCCCTCCCGTCGAGTGCCCGCTTCCCGACGGGGGCGTTGTCAGCCGCGGCGCAGCGACGACAGCAGTTCCGGCGCGCGCCGGTCGTAGAGGCGCGCGCCCACCGCGACGCCGCCCCGGGCGACGGCGCAACCCAGCGCCACGCCGGCGGGGGCTGCCGCCCACGCCGCCGCCTGCGAGCCCTGCCAGGACAGCCATCCGAGCAGGAGCACGGGCGAGGCCAGTGCCAGCGTGCCGATGCTGGCCATCGACTGGCCGGCCAGGGCGATGCCCGCCGCTCCCGGCGGAGCGCTGAACGGGCTCTCGCCCGACTCCGGGACCGGGTAGGGCAACGCGATGTTCATGACGCTCGACACGGCATACCCACCGCCCAGCAGGGCGACGGCGACGCCGAGGGCCGCCGGCAGCAGGTCCCAGCGACCCGCCACCCCCACCCCGATGAGGGAGTGGACGGGGACGAGCACCGCCCCGAGCATGAGGTCCGGGAGCAGCCGCCCCCGTCGGTCGTCGCGGCCGGTGGTGCCGGAGACGATGTGCAGCCACAGGGCGTCGGACTCGTACGAGACCGCGTTGTGCCCGCTCCACCCCAGCAGGAAGGCGACGAGCGGCCCCATGAGCAGCGGCGGCCAGGTGCCGTGTCCGGTGTAGAAGGGGATCAGCAGCGCGAAGGGCACGATCGGCGTCATCGCCATGCTGATCTGGAAGCGCGGGTCACGGCGCCAGTACGTCAGCACGCGGGCGCCGACGGCCCCCGCAGGGCTGTCGGGCAGGCGGGCCAGTAGCCCGAGGTCATCGCCTGCGGAGGCGCCGGAGTCCGAGCGCGACACGGCTCGCGGGTCGTCGACCTCCCTGCGCAGCGCCCGCGACCAGAGGCGGAAGACGACGGCGAGGAGCCCCGCGGCCAGCACCAGCCGCACCGCCCCGGTGAGGGCGCTCCCGGCTGCGACGTCGCCCGGAGCCGCCCAGGCCCAGCCCAGCGGAGACCAGCCGACGATGCTCGCGGCGCCGGCGGCCAGGTGGCCCAGGTCGTCGCCGAGGTTGGCCGCGACCGAGACGACGGGCCCGACGACGACCAGCAGGAGCAGGCCGAGGACCGCCACGGCGTCGCGTCCGCGTCGGCTCGAGATGGCCTGGGTGAGGACCGCCGACAGCCACCGGCTCGTCACGATGGCGGTCAGCAGCCCGATGGCCGTCGACACGATGCCGACGAGGGTCGAGGCCGGCGTCTGGGACCACGCGACCACCACGCCCGCGCACAGCACCATGGACGCGAGGGCAGGAAGCCCGACGAGAGCCGCGACCACCAGTCCCACCGCGAGGTCCCGGTGCGGGACGGCGAAGGTCGCGAACCGCCCCGGGTCGAGCGTCGGGTCGGAGCCGAAGGAGAAGAGCGGCACCACCGTCCACAGCACGATCCCGGCGGCGCCGGCGAGCGGGATGACGACCCGCGCCTCGTCGAGCGAGCCCCGGAAGGAGGCGATGATGATGGCGAGCCCGGTCACGAGGACCGCGAAGTAGGCGACCCCGACGACGGCGCCGATGGTCTGGGCCCGGCTGCGGCGGAAGACGTTTCGCAGCAGCGAGAGCTTCAGTCGGACGAGGTGCGCAACCACGACAGCCCCACCACCTCGGTCGAGCCACCGACGAGGTCGACGAAGCGCTCCTCGAGCGACCGGCCCGCCCGGACGTCGTTCAGCTCTCCTGCAGCGAGGACCAGACCGTCGGAGACGACCGCGACGTGGCTGCACATGCGCTCGACGAGGTCCATCACGTGGCTCGAGAGGACGACGGTGCCACCGGACGCGACGAAGTCCGCGAGGATGTGCCGGATCGTCGCCGCCGACACCGGGTCGACCGCCTCGAACGGCTCGTCGAGCACGAGCACCCGCGGGGCGTGCACGAGGGCCGACGCCAGTGTCACCTTCTTCGTCATGCCGGCGGAGTAGTCGACGACCAGCTTGCCCCGCGCCTCGGTGAGGCCCAGGGCCTCGACGAGCTCGGCAGCCCGCTGGGACGCGAGGTCACGCGGCAGCCCGCGGAGCAGGCCGGCATACGTGATCAGCTGCAGGCCGGTGAGCCGGTCGAAGAGCTTGAGCCCGTCGGGCAGCACCCCGACGAGGCGCTTGGCCTCCACGGGGTCGGCCCAGACGTCGCGCCCCAGGACGAAGGCCTGCCCGGCGTCGGGGCGCAGCAGGCCGGTCACCATCGACAGCGTCGTCGTCTTGCCCGCGCCGTTGGGTCCGACGAGCCCGAAGAACGAGCCACGCGGAACGTCGAGGTCGATGCCCTTGACGGCGATGAGGTCGCCGAAGCGTTTGCCCAGCCCGCGCACCGCGATCGCCGGTCCGCCGGTCGGCTCCCCCTGCGGCGCAGGCAGATCCATGAGGTCGCCCACTTCGCCCCCTGTGTGCTCGCGTGTCAGAACGTCGCGGACTCGGCGTCGCGCAGAGGCGTGTAGGTGAGCCCCTCGACGCCGGAGAACCGCTCGATGTGCCCGGAGTACATCTGGTGGCCGATGTCGCTCAGCAGCGCGTCGTGGATCGGGATGAAGACCTTGGGCGCGATGCGGCCGACGAACTCGATGGAGTCGCGGCTGGCCGCCCACGGGGCGTTCAGGGGATGGGCGAGCACGTCGACCTGGCCGGGCTCGCCGTCGTAGGCGTCCCCGGGGTGGAAGAGCGAGGGCTCACCGTCGGCCCGCAGCACGATCCCGACGTTGGGGATGCGGGGCATCGCCGCGTGGTTGTATGCGTGCAGCTCGCCCACCGGGGAGACCGTGACGTCGCCGACCGTGAAGTCCTCCCCCTGGCGTGACGGGACCGCCGCCAGGCCCTGCTCGCGCAGCGCCTCGGCCGTCAGCGGGTCGGTGTGGACGCTCGCGCCCGGGTTGGCCCGGAGCAGCGCCGCGACCCGGTCGGCGTCGAAGTGGTCGGCGTGGTTGTGCGTCACGATCACCGCGTCGAGCCCGGTCAGGTCCTCGAAGCCCGAGGAGAAGCTTCCGGGATCGATGAGGATGCGACGGTCGGCGGCCTCGACGAGGAGGCAGGCATGTCCGAGGTGAGTCACGCGCATGCCGCCAGCCTAGCCACGCCGTGCCGGCTCCTCCCCGACGTCGGTGCGGCGGGTCGCCACCCGGCGGCCACGGAGCCGGCGCATGCGCGCCCACGCGCTCGACCGGTTGGGCGGCAACCGCAGCGGCCCGGAGTCGGTGGGGACCACGGCCGACTCCCTCGCGGCCTCGAGCTCGCGCACCGCCCGCAGGGAGTCGCTGATCAGGGACCCGTAGACCGGCCACTCGTCGGGGTCGTCCAGCGGGGTGCGACGGACCTCCTCGCGCAGGTCGGTCAGCACGGTCAGGGCCGTGGCGACGGAGTCGTCGAACTTCCTCGTCGCCGCGTCGTCGTGCCGGCCGAGCTGCGACACGGCCACGGACATCGCGGCCAGCGCGTCGGCGAAACGTGCGAGGAAGGTCGCCGAGGGCGCCGGGTGGTGCTCCGCGCCGTCTGCGGCGTCGACGAGCGTGCGGCCGATCCCGGTCACCTGCCAGAGCGCCCGCCGCAGCGTCGTGACCGTCCGCTCGTAGCCCTGCCAGTCGACGTCGGCCGGACGCAGGTTCTGGCGCAGGTTGAAGCGCGTGCTCTCCCTGCCCGTTCGGATGTCGTCCAGGACGAGCGGCGCCCTCTCCACCATGTCGGTGCCGTCGCGGTACCAGCCGCGGGCGGTGGCGGCATCCCACTCGCCGCGCAGGCCTTCGGCCATCTGGGCGAGCAGGTCACGGACCTGGCGGGCCAGCGCCACCACTCGCTGGCGGGGCTTGGTCAGGTGCAGCGGAGCGAAGACCACTGCGTTGGTGGCCACCCCGATGACTCCACCGGCGACGGTCTCCACGATCGTCAGGTAGGTGAACTGCTCGTCGGTGCCCTTGGCGGTGATGAGCGAGAGCAGCACCATGGCCGGCACCTGGATGCCGTGGTCGCCGAGCCGGGACCACCGGCCGATGACGAGGGCGACGAGGATGACCGCGAACATCGTCCACCACGTCACGCCGAGCAGGTTGGCGACCACCCACGCGACGCCGAGACCCAGCACCACCGCGGCGATGCGCTGCGCACTGGCCGAGAGCGACCGCACCATCGTCCGGTCGACGACGAGCAGGGCCGCCATCGGTGCGTAGAACGGCACCGGGCTGTGCAGCACCCGCACCGCGAACTGCCAGGCGAGGACCGTGGCCACCGCCGCCTTGAGCAGGAGCAGCAGCGCGTCGCGCTCGGGTCCGGGGCGGTGCAGCGCACGCCGGAGGGCCAGGAACCGCTGGGTCGTGTCCTCGCGCCACTGGCTCATGCGGGAGGGCCGTCGCAGCGGATGGGCCGGTCGAGGGGTACCGGTTTCGCATCGTCCACGCGCCTCACTCTAGGGGGCGCCCCGGGTCCGGGCCCGAGGGCCCGGACCCGTGCTCTCAGTGCGAGCGGCGCGCCGCGGCCTCCTCGACGGCTCGCTTGTCGACGTCGTCCATGGCACGCGTGTCGCGCGGCTCGGCGAAGGGCTCGAGGTCCTCCGGCTGGCCGGCAGCGATGGCGCGGCTGCGGTCGAGCTCGGCGTTGACCTCGGCGCCGAGCAGGATCGCGATGTTGGTCAGCCACAGCCAGACCAGGAAGATGACGACGCCTGCCAGCGACCCGTACGTCTTGTTGTAGGAGGAGAAGTACGCGACGTAGAGCGCGAAGAGGGCCGAGACGGCGATCCAGATGACGACGGCGACGAGCCCACCCGGGCTGACCCACTTGACGCCGCCCTGCTTGGCGTTGGGGCTCGCCCAGAAGAGCACGGCGAAGAGCATCGAGACGATGACGAGCAGCACCGGCCACTTGAGGATGCTCCACAGCAGCACGGCGGTGTCGCCTGCGCCCACGAGGTCGCCGACCTGCTGGGCGACCGGCCCGCTCACGACGACGATGACGGCGCTGATGATCATGACCACCACGGCGAAGACCGTGACGCCCACCCTGATCGGCACCGTCTTCCAGATCGGGCGTCCCTCGGGGATGTCGTAGATGACGTTGGACGCGCGCATGAAGGCGGCGACGTAGCCGGACGCCGACCACAGCGCGATGAGGATGCCGAGGACGGCGCCGAGGCCGGCTCCCTTGCGGTTGGACTGGGCCTGCGTGATGAGGGTCTGGACGAACTCGGCACTCGAGCCGGGCGTCAGGGACTTCACCTGGTCGACGACCTGCGTGGTCGCGTCGGGGCCGAGGAGCCCGAGCGCGGAGACGAGCACGACCAGGGCTGGGGCGATGGACAGGAGGCCGTAGTACGTCAGGGAGGCGGCGAGGTCGGTCAGGTTGTCGCGCTTGAACTCGCCGCGGGCCCGCTTCAGCACCGCCACGAGGGAGGCGCGAGGGAGCTCCGTCGGGCTGTCCGGGGCGTCGTCGCGCTTGGTGTCGGGTTGTGTCGCCATGCCGGTTGCGTACCCAGTGGCCGGGGGAAGGCTCACGGGAACGTCCACCGGAACGTCCACCGGAGCCTCGCCCGACGCCCGTCACCCCGGCGGTCGAGGTACCGTCCGAGGGCCCGGTGCGCCGCCGCCCGGGCCCGGTGCAAGGATGGTGGGCTCGCCTGGGTACGAGTGGAGGAGCGTCACAGTGCCGTTGGAGCCGGACGACCGGAGGGAGACGCGAAGCATGGTGGCCGACAGCTCGGAGCTGATCGCCGGACGCTATCGACTCATGGACCGGATCGGCTCCGGCGGCATGGGGCACGTGTGGCTCGCCTGGGACGAGCGCCTCAACCGCGCCGTGGCGATCAAGCAGCTGCACCCCCCGGTCACGCTCGACGAGTCCGACGCGGCCGTCGCCCACGAGCGCGCGATGCGCGAGGCCCGCAACACCGCACGCCTGCACCACCCCAACGCGGTGCCGGTGTTCGACGTCGTGGACCACCAGGGCCGTCCCTGCCTCGTCATGCAGTACCTCCCGTCCCAGAGCCTGCAGGCGGTGCTGCGCGACCGTGGTCCCCTGCCGGTGCAGGAGGTGGCACGTCTCGGCGGCGAGCTGGCGTCGGCGCTGGCGGCTGCCCACCGGGCCGACCTGGTGCACCGCGACGTCAAGCCGGGCAACGTGCTGCTGGCGGAGGACGGCACGGCACGCATCACCGACTTCGGCATCAGCCACGCCCTCGGCGATGCCTCCCTGACCTCCACGGGCATGGTGACCGGGACCCCGGCCTACCTCGCGCCCGAGGTGGCACGTGGCGCGCCCTCCACGCCTGCCTCCGACGTCTTCTCCCTGGGCGCGACGCTCTACGCCGCGCTCGAGGGCTCCCCTCCCTTCGGCACGGGCGACAACGCCATGGCGCTGCTGCACCGGGTGGCGTCCGGGGACATCACCCCGCCGAGCGACACACCCCTGGCGCCCGTGCTGCGCCGGATGCTGGCGACCTCCCCCGAGGACCGGCCGTCGATGCAGGAGGCGTCGGTGGCGCTCGCGGAGGTCGCGGCCGGTGGGGCGGCCTCCCGACGGCCTTCGGACCGTACGCGGGTGCTTCCTCCGGCTGGCGCTGCCGCCACCGCCGTGGGCGCTGGGGCGGCAGCCGCAGCGGACGTGGGCGCCGGCGCGGCGCGCGCAGCCGGCGGCAGCTCGACCGCGACAGGCGCGGCCGGTGCGGCCGGTGCGGCCGGTGCGGCCGGTGCGGCCGGAAGCCGGCCGAGCACCCAGACGGCGCGGATGCCTGCCGCGGCCCCGCGCCCGGACCACCCGAGCACGCCGCCGCAGACCCCTGCCGGTGACGGCGCATCGCGCCGGCGGAGGGGTCCCGTGCTGGCCGGGCTGCTCGTCCTGCTGCTCGTCGGCGGCGGGATCCTCGCACTGTCGCTGCTACGCGACGGTGCACCATCCGGCGGGTCGGCCCGGCCTCCGGTCGTCGCGGGCTCGAGCAGCCCGAGCGCCACCCCGCGGCCGAGCACCTCGGCCCCCACCTCGACCGCCCAGGCCCCCTCGCCGACCAAGCCGTCCGCGACCGCGAACCCGACCCAGACGACGCCTGCCCAGCCGAGCACGACACCCGGCACCGGTCCCGCCTCCGCGTCCGAGCTGGCCGGAGCCGTTCGCGACTACTACGGGTTGCTCCCCGGCAACACCGACGCGGGGTGGGCCCGGCTGACGGACCGCTACCGCGCCACGACGGCTCGCGACCGGGCCACCTACGACCGCTTCTGGGCCTCGGTGGACTCGGTGAGCGTCGGGCAGGCGAAGGCCTCCGGGCCCGGTTCGGTCGTCGCGACCGTGCGCTACGCCTTCAGTGACGGACGACGGTTCGAGGAGCGCACGGCATACACGCTCGTGCAGCAGGACGGCATCCTCAAGATCGACACGTCGGCGGTGCAGAGCAGCCGCCAGCTGTGAGCCCCTGCGCGGGCAGGAGTCAGCGGACGATCGTCACTGGCAGCGCCACATCACCACGGGATGGCGGGAGTGGGCCGGGCGGTTGCGCGAGGCACCCACTGGCGCCACGACGCTCGTGGTGCAGACCTGGGCCAGGCGCTCGAGCATGGCGGCCCGCTCGCTGCCCGTCATCACGGTCACAACGCCTTCGTCCTCGGTCGAGGTCACTGCGCTCATCGCGGCTCTCCTGGTTGCGTCGACCGGCCTTCGCTCAGCCGGTGTCCCAGGGGTAGGTGTACCAGTCCCACGGGTCGAAATGAGGGTGAATGCCCGATTTTCGGCAAGAAAGTCCTAAGAGATGTGCAAGAGGACGGGTGCGACGCGCGTCAGGCGTTGCGCCCCCTCCCGCGCGCCGGCACCGAGGCGGAGGTCACCCGAGCCAGACACGTGCGGTCGGTGACGAAGGGAACGAGCTCGAGATCGGCGTCCTGCTCACCGACAGCGGCCAGGGTGCCGCCGACCAGCCCGCGGTGGATGCCGCACACCACCTCGGGGTGGGCGCGTGCCATGGTCATGAACGGGCAGTCGTGCAGGGTCAGCTCCACGGTGCGGCCACCGGCCCTCGTGCGCAGCTCCGGTTGGTAGCCCCACTCCTCGAGCAGGTCCACTGCCCTGCCCACCTTGCCCAGCCACGCCCCGGCCGTCGTGGCGGGAGGCGGAGCCGGTTCGTCGGTGTGCTCCTCGACCCAGTGGCGCCCGGCAGCCTCCGGGTCCAGGGGCGCCCCGGCCGCGGCGTCGGCCCACGCGCTGGTCAGCAGCTCCGTGAACGCGTTCAGGGCTGCCGGCGCGGCGAGCCCGGCGGGTCCGCCCCTGGCGTCCAGGTAGACCTTGCGCGGGCGACCGACGGAGCCCCGCCGCAGCGCGGTGGTCACGAGCCCCGCTTCGACGAGCTGCTCGAGGTGGAACCGCGCGGTGGTGACGTGCAGCCCGAGGTCCGCGGCCACCTGCGCCGCGGTGCGCCCGTGTCCGTCGGACCTGTCACCGGGGTCCTCGAGGGAGCGCAGGATCGCGCGTCGGGCGGGCGTCAGCAGGAGCCGGTCGCCGGGAGCTCTCGTGGCCATGGCCCCTCCATTTCGTTGATTTGGAGGATAGCGGTGCACCTCGGACCCCGGGCGAAGACCGTAAAAAGTCGGCATGAGAATCCCGATAAGCCCTCACGTGCAGGCGCTTTCGCCATACCGTGACAGGCAGTTCGGGGGAAAGAGCCTCTTTCTCTTTCGGCTTCCTCGGGCATGACCTGACCGCTATTTGGATGAGCGCCCTGCTCATTTGGAGGATCATGAAGCCCGAGCCCGGGTCAGCCGGCTCCGCGTCCATCGACGGCCCCGCCTCCGCTGCACTCCTGAAGGCGGGCCGGTTCTTCACCCGCTGGGAGGAGTCCGACGACGGCCGCGCGGTCTACCGCAAGGGCGGTCGAGCCGGAGACGTCTTCTACCGCGACCGCTGGAGCCACGACAAGGTGGTCAGGTCGACGCACGGCGTCAACTGCACCGGCTCCTGCTCGTGGAAGGTGTACGTCAAGGACGGCATCATCACCTGGGAGACGCAGCAGACGGACTACCCGTCGGTCGGCCCCGACCGTCCGGAGTACGAGCCGCGCGGGTGCCCGCGCGGGGCGGCCTTCTCCTGGTACACCTACTCCCCCACCCGGGTCCGCTACCCCTACGTCCGCGGGGTGCTGCTCGAGATGTACCGCGAGGCCAAGAGCCGCCTCGGCGACCCCGTGGCCGCGTGGCACGAGATCACGACCGACCCGGACAAGCGGCGCCGCTACCAGAGCGCCCGCGGCAAGGGCGGGCTCGTGCGCGCTTCGTGGGGCGAGGCCGTCGAGATCGCGGCCGCCGCGCACGTGCACACCATCAAGGAGTACGGCCCCGACCGCGTGGCGGGCTTCTCCCCCATCCCGGCGATGTCGATGGTGTCGCACTGCGTCGGCACCCGGTTCATCCAGCTCATCGGTGGCGTCATGACGAGCTTCTACGACTGGTACGCCGACCTGCCCGTCGCCAGCCCCCAGGTGTTCGGCGACCAGACCGACGTGCCCGAGTCGGGCGACTGGTGGGACGCGACCTACCTGCTGATGTGGGGCTCGAACGTCCCGGTCACGCGTACGCCCGATGCCCACTGGATGGCCGAGGTGCGCTACCGGGGCACGAAGGTCGTCACGGTCAGCCCCGACTACGCCGACAACACGAAGTTCGCCGACGAGTGGATGCCGGCGCAGGCGGGCACCGACGCCGCGCTCGCCATGGCGATGGGCCACGTGCTCCTCAAGGAGTTCTTCGTCGAGCGCGAGGTGCCCTTCTTCACCGACTACGTGCGCACCTACAGCGATCTGCCGTTCCTCGTGCGCCTCGAGCCGGCGGAGGGGGCGTATGCCGCCGGGCCGGGCGCCGCTGGCACCGCCCCGCACGTGCCCGGCAAGTTCCTCACCGCGGCCGATCTCGCCGGCGATGCGGGCCAGGCGCCCGACGAGGACGCTTGGAAGACGGTGCTGCTCGACGCTTCGACGGGTCGGCCGGTCGTGCCCAACGGCTCGATGGGCTTCCGCTACGCCGAGTCGGGCAAGGGCCGGTGGAACCTCGACCTCGAGGGCGTGGAGCCGGCGCTCACGATGGGCGCCACAGTGGCCGGTGACGGTTCGGACGGCGCGGACGCCGAGGCCGTCGAGGTGCTGCTGCCCGCCTTCGTCGAGCCCGACGGCACCGGGTCGGTGCTGCGGCGCGGCGTGCCGGCCCGCCGGGTGGGTGGCCACCTCGTGACCACCGTCCACGACCTGATGCTGGCGCAGTACGGCGTGGAGCGCCCCGGGCTCCCGGGCGAGTGGCCCTCCGGCTACGACGACGTGTCCACGCCCTACACGCCGGCCTGGCAGGCCGAGATCACCGGCGTGCCGGCCGAGCAGTGCATCCGGGTGGCACGCGAGTTCGCGACGAACTCCGAACAGTCGCAGGGGCGCTCGATGATCATCATGGGCGCCGGCATCTGCCAGTGGTTCCACGGCGACGCGACCTACCGCGCCATCCTGTCCCTGCTGGTCCTGACCGGCTGCATGGGCCGCAACGGCGGCGGCTGGGCCCACTACGTCGGGCAGGAGAAGTGCCGACCCATCACCGGGTGGGTCTCGCTCGCCAACGCCCTCGACTGGAGCCGGCCGCCGCGCACCATGACCGGGACGTCGTACTGGTACATGCACACCGACCAGTGGCGCAACGACGGCTACTCCGCCGACTCGCTCAGCTCGCCGCTGGCCAAGGGCCACCTCGCCGGCAAGCACACGGCCGACACCATCGCGCAGTCCGCCCGGATGGGCTGGATGCCGTTCTACCCCCAGTTCGGGACCAACCCGCTGCAGGTGGCCGACGACGCCCAGGCCGCCGTCGACGCGGGCACCGCCACCAGCCCGGCGGCATACGTGGCCGGCGCGCTCCACGACGGCTCGCTCAGCCCGGCCATCGAGGACGTGGACGCGCCGGAGAACTGGCCGCGCACGCTGGTCCTCTGGCGCAGCAACCTCATGGGCTCCTCCGCCAAGGGCAACGAGTACTTCCTGCGCAACCTTCTCGGCACGCACCACAACGTGCTCGGCAGCGAGAACCCCATGACGCCGAGGCCTTCCGAGGTGAAGTGGCACGAGCGGGCGCCGGAGGGCAAGCTCGACCTGCTGCTGTCGGCCGACTTCCGGATGACCTCGACGACGCTGCTGTCCGACATCGTCCTGCCGGCGGCCACGTGGTACGAGAAGCACGACCTCAGCTCGACCGACATGCACCCCTTCGTGCACGCCTTCACCCCGGCCATCGACCCGCCGTGGGAGGCCAAGAGCGACTTCGGGCTCTTCCACCTGCTCGCCGAGCGTTTCTCCGACCTCGCCCGCACGCACCTCGGGGTGCGCAAGGACCTCGTCAGCGTGCCGCTCATGCACGACACGGCCGGCGAGACGGCCCAGCCCGGCGGTCGGGCGGTCGACTGGCGCGCCACCGGTCAACCGGGCGTCCCGGGCCGCACGATGCCGGTCTTCCAGGTCGTCGAGCGCGACTACACCGCGATCGCCGAGAAGCTCGCGACCGTGGGCCCGCTCGCCGACACCCTGGGCTTCACCGTCAAGAACGTCACCTACCGGCTCGAGGAGGAGACCGCCCGGCTCGCCGCCAAGAACGGCGTCATGCTCGGCGGCGCGGGCGACGGCCGGCCGGCCATCGACACCGACGAGAAGCTCGCCGAGGCGATCCTCACCTTCTCGGGAACGACCAACGGACGCCTTGCGGTGCAAGGGTTCCGCTCGCTCGAGGAGCGGGTCGGCAAGAAGCTCGTCGACCTCGCCGAGGGGTCGGAGGAGAAGCACATCACCTTCGCCGACACCCAGGTGGCGCCCGTGCCGGTCATCACCTCACCGGAGTGGTCCGGGTCAGAGACCGGGGGGCGGCGCTACGCGCCGTTCACCGTCAACATCGAGCGGCTCAAGCCCTTCCACACCCTGACCGGGCGCATGCACTTCTACCTCGACCACGACTGGCTGCAGGACCTCGGGGAGGCGCTGCCGATCTACCGGCCACCGCTCGACATGCACCGCCTCTTCGGCGAGCCGAAGCTGGGCCCGGACGGCGGCAAGCAGGTGACAGTGCGCTACCTGACGCCGCACTCGAAGTGGTCGATCCACTCCGAGTACCAGGACAACCTGCTCATGCTGTCCCTGTCGCGGGGTGGGCCGACGGCCTGGATGAGCCCGCAGGACGCCGCCTCGATCGATGTCGCCGACAACGACTGGGTCGAGTGCGTCAACGACAACGGCGTGCTCGTCTGCCGGGCGATCGTCAGCCACCGGATGCCGGAGGGTGTCGTCTACGTCCACCACGCGCAGGAGCGCACCATCGACGTCCCGAAGTCCGAGGCGACGGGCCGCCGGGGCGGCATCCACAACTCGGTCACCCGCCTGCTCGTCAAGCCGACGCACCTGGTCGGCGGTTACGCCCAGCTGTCGTACGCCTTCAACTACCTCGGCCCGACCGGCAACCAGCGCGACATGGTCTCGACCGTCCGCAAGCGCTCCCAGGAGGTGACGTACTGATGCGTGTCATGGCCCAGATGGGCATGGTGATGAACCTCGACAAGTGCATCGGGTGCCACACGTGCTCCGTCACGTGCAAGCAGGCGTGGACCAACCGCGCCGGCACCGAGTACGTCTGGTTCAACAACGTCGAGACCCGACCCGGCCAGGGCTACCCGCGCCGCTACGAGGACCAGGAGACGTGGAGGGGCGGCTGGACGCTGACGCACCGGGGCAGCCTGAAGCTCAAGGCCGGCGGCCGGGTGCAGAAGCTGCTCGGCATCTTCTCCAGCCCCGTGCAGCCCAAGCTCGCCGACTACTACGAGCCGTGGACCTACGACTACCAGACGCTCGTCGAGGCGCCCCTCGGCGACGACTTCCCGGTCGCCCGGCCCAAGTCGCTCATCACGGGCGAGAACACGAAGATCACGTGGTCGGCCAACTGGGACGACAACCTCGGTGGCGCCAGCCAGCTCGGGCACCTCGACCCGATCGTCGCGAAGCTCAACGAGTCGGCGCGCCGCGAGTCCGAGGAGAAGGTCCGCTTCGAGCTCGAGAAGACCTTCATGTTCTACCTGCCCCGCATCTGCGAGCACTGCCTCAACCCGTCGTGCATGGCCTCCTGCCCCTCCGGCGCGATCTACAAGCGCGACGAGGACGGCATCGTCCTCGTCGACCAGGACCGCTGCCGCGGCTGGCGCCAGTGCATCACCGGCTGCCCCTACAAGAAGATCTACTTCAACCACAAGAGCGGCAAGGCCGAGAAGTGCACCTTCTGCTACCCGCGCGTGGAGGTGGGCCTGCCCACCGTCTGCTCCGAGACGTGCGTCGGCCGGCTGCGCTACCTCGGCCTCTTCCTCTACGACGCCGACCGCGTCACCCAGGCGGCGGCGACGCCCGACGAGCGAGACCTCTACGAGGCCCAGCTCGACCTGCTGCTCGACCCGAGCGACCCCGAGGTGACCGCCGCGGCCCGGCGGGACGGCATACCCGACGACTGGATGGACGCTGCACGGCGCTCCCCCGTCTACGCGCTCGCGAAGAAGTACCGCGTCGCGCTCCCGCTGCATCCGGAGTACCGGACCATGCCGATGGTCTGGTACGTCCCGCCGCTCTCGCCAGTCGTCGACCTGCTCGCCGAGCAGGGGCATGACGCGGAGGACCGCGGCGTGCTCTTCGGGGCGATCGAGTCGCTGCGCATCCCCGTGGAGTACCTCGCCGAGCTGTTCACCGCCGGGCGGACCGACGTCGTCACCGACGTGCTGCGCAAGCTCGCGGCCATGCGCGCCTACATGCGCGACGTGGCACTCGGCCGTGACGGCGACCCGTCGATCCCGGCCGCCGTCGGCCTCGACGAGGAGACCCTCTACGAGATGTACCGCCTGATGGCGATCGCGAAGTACGACGAGCGCTACGTCATCCCCACCGCGCACGTCGAGCGGGCGCACGAGCTCGAGGAGATCGGCTGCTCGCTCGACTTCGACGAAGGACCCGGCATGTACGAGTCCGGGCCGTTCGGCGAGGCGAGCGGCCGGCCCGCCCCCGTCGCCGTCGAGACGTTCAACGCGCTGAAGCAGCGCCAGACCACCGACTCGGCCGCCACCGCGACCGCTCCGGGTGAGCTGAGCGGCCGCGTCAACCTGCTCAACTGGGACGGCCGGGGCGCCCCGCCGGGGCTCTTCCCCGGCGAGAGCCGCGACGGCAACCGCGAGGGGGTGTCGTGATCGGGCTGCGCCGCCGGGCGGCGAGGCCGAGCGACCACCGGGTCGTGCACCTAGTGGCCGCCCGGTGCCTCGACTACCCCCGCCCGGAGCTGCTCGCGGGTCTGCCGCAGCTGCGCGAAGCCCTTGCAGAGCAAGGCGACTCGGCCGGTGCCCGCGAGCTCACCACGCTCGTGGAGCACCTCGGGGCGCACGACCTCCCCGAGCAGCAGCGCGCCTACGTCGACACCTTCGACCTCAGCCGCAAGCACGCGCTCTACCTGTCCTACTGGACCGACGGCGACACCCGCCGGCGAGGCGAGGTGCTGGGACGGTTCAAGGCGGCATACCGGCAGGGAGGCGCGGTCGTGGACACCCACGGTGAGCTGCCCGACTACCTGCCTATGGTGCTCGAGTTCGCCGCCCGCGTCGATGCCGAGGCCGGATCCACCCTGCTGCAGGACTACCGCGCCAGCCTCGAGCTGCTGCGGATCGCCCTGCAGGAGAAGCAGAGCCCGTATGCCGCCGCGGTCGTCGCGGTGTGCGCGACCCTGCCCGGGGACTCGCCACCGGACCGCGCCGCGGTGATGGCGATGGTCGGGATGAGCGGGCCCCAGCCCGCCGAGGCCGTCGGCCTCGAACCCTACGACCCGAGACTCCTTCCGCTGCAGCCGGTCTCGTCGGCCCCCTCGACAGGAGCGCGCGCGTGAGCACCTTCCTCTGGGGCGTGCTGCCCTACCTCTGCATCGCCAGCCTCGTCGGTGGGACGGTGTGGCGCTACCGCTACGACAAGTTCGGGTGGACCACCCGCTCCTCGCAGCTCTACGAGTCGCGGCTGCTGCGCATCGGCTCGCCCCTTTTCCACTTCGGCATCCTGCTCGTCTTCATCGGGCACGTCGGCGGCCTGGTCGTCCCGCAGGCCTGGACCGAGGCGGTCGGAGTCAGCGAGGGGCTCTACCACTTCAACGCGCTGCTCTTCGGCGGCCTCGCCGGCGTGTGCACCCTCGTCGGCATCCTCATCCTCGTCTACCGCCGCCGCACCACCGGGCCGGTCTTCATGGCGACGACGAAGAACGACAAGCTGATGTACGTGCTGCTCGTGGCGGCGATCGTCCTCGGTCTCTGGACGACCCTCGTCAGCGTCGGCGCCGGCAGCGAGGCGCACAACTACCGCGAGTCCGTCTCGCCGTGGTTCCGCTCGGTCTTCCTGCTCCACCCGGACGTCGCGGCGATGGACCGCGCGCCGATCCAGTTCCACGTGCACGCGATCGTCGGCATGATCCTCTTCGCGCTGTGGCCGTTCACGCGCCTGGTGCACGCCTTCACCGCGCCGCTGCACTACCTCTTCCGGCCCTACATCGTCTACCGGTCCCGTGACCGACGCACCGGTGGGGCGCGGGCCACGCGCCCCGGCTGGAGCGGCGTCGGCACGCCCGACCGCGACCGTCGGTCCTGAGCCGGCCACCCTCCCCTCCGACAGGCACGATCACTCTCCCTCACCCAGGAGCCACCATGAGCAAGACCGCGGCGACGCCTCGAGCGGACGCCCCAGCCGAGCTGTCCGGACAGAACCGCAACCTCGCCCTCGCCCTCTTCGCCTTCGCCGTGACGTTCTGGGCCTGGAACATCATCGGGCCGCTGGGGGTCCGCTACGCCCAGGCGCTGCACCTCAGCAGCAGCCAGAAGGCCCTGCTCGTCGCCACGCCGGTGCTCGTCGGCTCGGTGGGACGCATCCCCGTGGGAGCGCTCACCGACCGCTTCGGCGGCCGCATCATGTTCCCCGTCCTGACGCTGGCGACCATCCCGTTCGTCCTGCTCGTCGCGGTGGCCGGCAACGCCAAGTCGTACCCGCTCCTGCTCGTCTTCGGCTTCTTCCTCGGGATCGCCGGCACGACGTTCGCGGTGGGCATCCCCTTCGTCAACGCGTGGTTCACGCCCGAGCGCCGCGGCTTCGCCACCGGCGTCTTCGGCGCGGGCATGGGCGGCACGGCCCTGTCGGCCTTCTTCACACCGCGCTTCGTGACGTGGTTCGGCTACACGCTCACGCACGTCATCCTCGCCGTCGCGCTCGCCGCCACGGCGGCGATCTGCTGGACCTGGATGCGCAACTCGCCGCTCTGGCGACCCAACACCGACCCCGTCGTGCCGAAGCTCGCCGCGGCCGTACGCCTGCCGGTCACCTGGCAGATGTCGTTCCTGTATGCCGTCACCTTCGGCGGGTTCGTCGCCTTCTCGACGTACCTGCCGACCTACCTGAAGGACGTCTACTCCTTCGACCTGACGGCTGCCGGCACACGCACCGCCGGCTTCGCCATCGCTGCCGTGCTGGCCCGGCCGGTCGGGGGCGTCCTCAGCGACCGCATCGGCCCGCGGGCCGTCGTCGGCATCTCGCTGGCCGGCACCACCGCCCTCGCCATCGTGCTCGCCCTGCGTCCTCCGCTGGAGCTTGCCGCGGGGGCCTCGTTCGTCGTCATCGCCTTCTTCCTGGGGCTGGGCACCGGGGGCGTCTTCGCGTGGGTCGCCAAGGCCGCGCCGGTGGAGCGGGTCGGCAGCGTCACCGGGCTGGTCGGTGCCGCCGGCGGCCTCGGCGGCTACTTCCCGCCGCTGGTCCTCGGAGCCACCTACCAGCTCCTGCTTCCCGAGTACGGAGTGGGTCTGGTGCTCCTGGCTGTGGTCGCCGGCGCGGCCCTGCTCTTCTCGCAGCTCGCCATCCCCGGCGGCCGCCGTCCGCAGGCCGCCTGACGCCGGCCGCCTGACGCCGGCAGCCTGACCCCGGCAGGCTGGTGAGCTCAGGAGGTCGGTGGCGGAGCGGCCTGGGGCTAGCGCGCCGCTCGCTCGACCAGGTTGGCAAGCCGCCGCAGCGCCTCGATGTTGCGGCGGTGCAGGACCGGGTCGCGCAGCATGCGAGGGATCAGCAGGGCCGGACCCTTGGTGGCGTCCTCCTCCATCGTCACCTCGGTGCCGTCGCCCACGGGACGGCAGGTGATGCGCACCAGGCCCTCACCGGAGGGCCACGCGCGCACCGTGAGCTCGAGCAGCTCGGGTGGCTGCCACCTCACGATGGAGGTCGTGTCGTCGATGAGCACCGGCCAGGCGCCCACCGAGTGGTGCATCGTGGCGCCGACTCCCGGCCAGTCGGGAGAGACGTCACGCACCCGTGACGCCCCGACGACCCACTGGCTGTAGCTCCACGCGTTGCCCAGCACGTCGAAGACCTCCTCGGGTGCGCCGTGGATGGTCCGGGTGGTCGTGCTCATCTGCGCCTCCAGAGGTTACGGGTCCTGTCGTGCCACAGCGCGGCCCGCGCGGCGTTGGCGCCGCACGCGCCGTGCACGCCGCCGCCCGGGTGAGCCGACGCGGACGCCAGGTAGAGGCCCTTGACCGGGGTCTCGGGGCGTCCGGAACCGGCGACGGGGCGGAAGACGAGCTGCTGCTGCAGGTTGGCGGTGCCGCCGTTGATGGCACCGCGGTGCAGGTTGCCGTCCATCGACTCGAGCTCCTGGGGACCGAGGACGCGCCGAGCCGTGATGCGGTCGCGGAAGCCCGGAGCACGGCTCTCGATCCGCTCCTCCATCCGCTCGGCCATGGCGTCGAGGTCGCCCTCGTCCCAGGTGCCACGCACCTCGCGCACCCCTTCGCTTCCGACGGCTGCGTCGCCGCGCACCTGCTGCGGCACGTGGGTGTAGGCCCAGAGGGCTTCGCCGCCCTCGGGCACGCGGGTGCGGTCGGCGACCCCCATCTGGCCGACGAGCATGAAGGGCCGCTCGGGCACGAGGCCGGCGGCGATCTGGCCCCCGGTCAGGGTCATGTCGTCGAGGGAGTCCCCGATGTGGACCGTGCCCGGCTCCTCCTCCGGGGCGTTCTCCCACGGGACCTTGCCGTCGAGAGCCCAGTCGACCTTGACCGTCGACGGGTCCCACTCGAAACGTCCCATGCGGTGGCGCAGCCTCGTCGGGAGGTCGTCCCACGGCACGAGCCCGCCGTAGAGCGCGGGCGCCGACACGTCGGCGAGCACCGCACGCCCGACGGAGATCTCGCGGGACGCGGTCCGCACGGCGACCGCACGACCGCCGTCGACGCGTACGCCCTCGGCTCGCTCCCCGAGGACGACCTCGCCGCCTTTGGACTCGAGCCGTCTCACCATGGCGCCGGAGAACTCGCCCGCGCCGCCCCGCGGCACCGGGAAGCCGACGGTCTGGCCGAGCAGGACCAGGAGCATGCCCATCGCCGCGGAGCCCGGCGACTCGAGGCTGATGTCGGCGTGGGCGGCGTTGCCGGCGATGAGCATCCGGGCCGCGTCGCCGGTGAAGAGCCGCTCGGTGAGCGTGCGGGCCGGCATGATCATCTCGCGCAGCAGCTCCAGGCCGCCGGGGCGCAGCACGCGCCTCGCCAGTCCGGCTCCCCCGCGCACCGGCGGGAAGGGGTTGAGCAGGCAGCGGATCACGTCGTCGCCGACCCGGTCCCAGGTGTCGCACAGCGCCAGCCACGCGTCGCCGTCACCCGGCGCCTGCGCGTCGAGGCCGGCAGCGGTGTCGCCGCGGTCGCGGTGGAGCACGCCCCAGCGCCCCTCGGGGAAGGAGTGGCCCACGACCGACGGAGCCTGAACCCATTCGAGCCCGTGCTCCTCGAGGCGCAGCCCCCGGATCGTGGGTGAGCCGGCGGCCAGCGGGTAGAACGAGCTGAACGTGTCGTGGACGTAGCCGGGGGCGACCGAGGAGTCGCTGCGCACGGCACCTCCCGGGGTGGACTGCTCCTCGAGCACGACCACGGACCAGCCGGCGTCGACCAGCAGGTTGGCGGCCACGAGGCCGTTGGGCCCGCTGCCGATGACCACCGCATCCGTCGTCGTCACGATGTCCTCTCGTCCGGTGCCCTGTCGTAGCCTGCTCGGTCTGTACCCGGTGCGTCCACGGGCTAACCGACGTTTGGATCCCGCGGAAAGCGGGCACAACTGCTCCATGGCGCCGAACTCCCCCCTGTCCGACCCTTCTCCCGTCGTCCTCGTGACCGGAGCGTCGAGCGGTGTGGGGCTCGCGGCAGCGTTCGAGCTCGCCCGACGAGGCCACCGCCTGGCGCTGCTTGCACGGGGAGAGGAGCCGCTGCAGCGGGCCGCCGAGGAGTGCCGCGCGCTCGGGGCCGGCGACGTCATGGTGTCCACCACCGACATCCGCGACGACGAGGCCGTGCGGCAGGCGGTGGACGACGTCCTCGGCCGGTTCGGCCGGCTCGACGGGGTGGTGAACTGTGCCGGTGTGGTGGCCTACGGGCGCCTCGAGGAGCTTGCCGCGCCGCTGTTCGACGCCGTCGTCGAGACCATCCTGCTCGGCTCGGTCAACCTGCTGCGCCACGTCCTGCCGCCGCTGCGGGCGCAGGGGCGCGGCTCGGTCGTGCTCACCGGGTCGCTGATCGGCCACATCGCCGTCCCGACGATGAGCGCCTACACCGTGAGCAAGTGGGGCGTGCGCGGCCTGGCCCGCCAGGCGCTCGTCGAGAACCGGGACGTGCCGGAGCTGCACGTCTCCTACGTCACCCTCCCCGGCGTCGACACACCCATCTACCGCCAGGGGGCGTATGCCGGGGGGCCGGCCGGGCAGCCACCACCGGTCGTGTGGCCCCCCGAGAAGGCCGGGCGACTCCTCGCGCGCGTGCTGGAACACCCCCGCCCCGAGACGCACGGCGGCGCGTTCGACCCGCTGACGAGGCTCGGCTTCGTGCTGCTCCCGCGGGTGTACGACGCCTGGGTGGGTCCGCTCTTCGCGCGGTTCGCGTCCGACCGGCACGAGACGATGCCGCCGGGACCGGGCAACGTGGAGGCGAGCGTGCCCGAGGGCAACCGCCTCACCGGCGGCCACGGGTCGGGCCTCGGCGCCGTGGTGGGGTTGGCCGTCCGACAGGTGCGCCGCATCGTCGGCTAGCTCGGCCATTCCTCCCCGGGGAGCCGGCCGGTCAGACGGAGCTGGTCGGCGACGTCGCGCAGCTTGACGTTGCCGTTCTGGGACAGCCGGCGCAGGTAGGCGAAGGCCGCGTCGGCGGTGAGCCCGTAGCGCTCCATGAGGATGCCCACGGCCTGGCCGATCTCCTGCCGGGTCACCATCGCGAGCTCCAGCTGCTCGGCCTTGCGGGCCAGAGCCACGGTGGCCGCGGCGTGGGCTGCGAAGGCGGTGGCGAGCACGATGGTCTCGGGCGCAGGGCCCTGCCCGGTGTCGCAGCCCAGGGTCATCACCCCCAACGTCTTGCGCTCCCACGCCATGCGGACGGCCAGCACCGTGCACAGCCCCAGAGCGTCGACGCGGGGCGCGAGCTCGGGCCACCGGGCCGCGTCCTGCGGGCAGCCCGCGTGCAGGCCGACGATCGGTTCGTCGCCGTGCAGGGCATCAACACTGGGTCCCTCGCGCAGCGCCCACTGCAGCTCGTCCAGCCTCCGGGCCACGTCACCGGTGGTGGCCAGAGGCCGGACGGTGCCACCACGCTCGAGAAGGGTGATGGACATGTGGCCGACCCCCGGAACGGCCTGGGTGCTCGAGCGCAGCAGGGCCTCCACCGCACTTGTCGGTGACGGCGTGGGCAGGGTCAAGCGCTGGCCGGCCGCACCGGCCACTGCCGGCCCCGCGCACGGGGTGGGACGAGGACCCCGAGCCGCTGGGGGTGATGGCACCGAGCCGGGTTCGGTCGGGTGCGTGGCGATGACTGCCGCGGCAGCGCCGTCGCGGCCGGGGTGGCTTCCTGACGTGAGGGTCACAGCGAGTCCTCCGCGGGCGTGGCGTCCCCTCGTGCCTTGAAGGTGCCCTACTGAACCGATCCTCCGAGTGGGCTCGAGGCCCTTCGGTTCACGTGCCCGTGTCCACGACCACGGTACACGGCGCAAGGGCCACGAGGCAGGTTGGGCGGGGGGCAGATAGCCCGCGGCGCCTTCGGATCCCGCAGTCGCCGCGAGCCGGCTGGGGCGCACGTCAGGACGAGCCGCCGGCCTCCTCGGCTCGGTGCAGCTCCTGGGGGATCTCGCGGCTAACGTCACGGGCGAGGAAGCCGGGCCGCTCGCGGGCCAGGCGCTCTCCAGCGCGCGCGTGCGCCCACGCCCCCCAGGCGGCCGCCTGCTCGGGCGTGGCTCCCCTGGCCAGCAGACCGGCGACCGCGCCGGCCTTGACGTCGCCGGACCCCGCTGTGGCGAGACCGGGCACGCCGGCGCTGCACGACCACGAGTGACCTTGGGGCGCGACGACGTAGGACGTCTCCCCGCCGCTCAGGACGGCCGCGCCGGCGGCCTCGGCGACGGCGCGTGCGGCGCCGAGCTGGTCGTCGCCGACCTCCTCCTCGGGCCGCTCCAGCATGGCGGCCGTCTCGGTGAGGTTGGGCGTCAGCAGCGCGCGCCCGGTGAGGTGGCGCAGGCCGTCCAGGCGGCCGGTCAGGAAGGCCGTGCCGAGCGCGTCGAGGACCAGCAGCGAGTCGAGGCGCGGCACGATCTGGGTCAGGAAGAGGTCGGCGCACTCCGGGTCGCCGAGGCCCGAACCCAGGAGGACCACGTCTGCCTTCTCGGCGAGCTCCACCACGCGGTCGGCCCCCGCCACGGCGAGCTCGCCGTTGTGGAGGACGGGCAGAGGCTGCACGAACGCCTCGGGGAGAGCGACGGCAAGGGCCGCCGCCGTGTCGCTCGCCGTGGCGACCTGCACCTTCCCGGCCCCGACGCGAAGCGCCGTCTCGGCGGCCAGCAGCACCGCTCCCGGGGTCTGCCGGGCTCCCCCGACCACGAGCACCGTGCCCCGGTCCGACTTGTCGCCGCCCTGCCGCGGCAGCGGCCACGAACGCAGCAGGTCGGTGTCGATCGGGGTGGGGCTGCCTGCCGCCATGTCAGGTGGTCCTCTCGCCGTGCAGCTCGGCATGCAGCTCGTGATGCAGCTCGGGGCGCAGCTCGTGGTCGTGTGTCGCGGACCGGTCCGACGCCTCCGCCGCCGTGTCCTCGTGGGTCGTCTCGACCTCCGACGTGTCGAGGTGGGCCGTGTCGGCGAAGGCGGCCAGCTGGAGGGCCTCGCCTTCTCTGCGATACCGCGTCAGTGAGCAGTTCGCGAGCGGCTGGGTGCGGTCCACGTCGAGAAGGGTCGCCTCGTCCAGACCCTCCAGCGCCAGACGGAAGCTCATGATCACGGCCTGGTGCGTGAACACCCAGACCCGCTGGTCGGCGTACAGCTGCGCGAGGTCGCGCAGGACGTCGCGCACCCGCAGGGCCACGTCGGTCCAGCTCTCGCCGCCGGGCGGCCGGTAGTAGAACTTGCCCAGGCGGGCGCGGCGTTCGGCCTCCTCCGGGTGGTGCTCGCGGATGCCCAGGCCGGTCAGGCCGTCGAAGATGCCCAGGTCCCGCTCGCGGAGGCGTTCGTCGAGCAACGGCTCGAGGTCGAGGGCGCCGGCGACGATGCGCGCGGTCATGGCTGCACGGGCATACGGCGAGCTGAGGACGACGTCGGGTCGAGGGCTCGTGCTCGCGACGTGCCGGGCGAGCACATGGGCCTGCTGCTCCCCTCGCTCGGACAGAGGCGTGTCGGGGTCGCGGGTGTCCAGCTCCAGACGGGCCTCCCCGCGGTCGCGCGCCTGTGCGTCGGCCACGTTGCCGAGGCTCTCGCCATGACGGACGAGGACCAGCTCCTGCATGTGCGCCGCCCAGGGCGCGCCACTGCCTCCGATGGCCATCCGTCTCCTTGTCCACGTGCGGTCGAGGTGCGCGTCGGTGCCGACGGCCGGACACCGCACCTGTACCCGGCCTGCCCAGCGGGGAAACGAGTCGTCGCCGGATGGGCGTGGCCGCGCCCTGCAGCTGCCCGGGAAGCGTTTCTCCGGAGAAGCGTTTCCCCGCCACGGCTCAGGGGTACTTCTGACCTGAAACGGTGCATCCGGCGTACATCCGGTGCACGTGAGAGCAGAAGAGAGGCGAGGAATGCGATCTGCGTTCATGGTCATTGCGGCTTCGGCCACGCTCCTGGCGGGTTGCGCGGGGGTCGGCGGGGCGAGCAGCGACTCCGGCGGCGGCAACGCCGGAACCTCCGGAGGCGCACCCAGCGGCACCCTGAAGATCATGGGCTTCGGCGGCGAGGACGAGGTGGCACAGGCCCGCGTCAACGCCTTCAAGCAGGCATACCCCGGCGTCCAGGTCAACAACGCCAAGGGCGACTTCGACGCCCAGCAGTTCCTCACCGCCCTGGCGAGCGGCAACCCGCCCGACCTCGTCTACATGGACCGCAACCTCATCGGCACCTACGCCAAGAAGGGCGCCATCGTCCCGCTCGAGGACTGCATCTCCCAGCAGAAGATCGACACCTCGCAGTACCGCGAGGCGGCGATGCGCTCGGTCACCCTGGGCAACAAGGTCTACGGCATTCCCGAGTTCTACGTCGTCACGACGAACCTCATCGACGCCAAGTCCCTCAAGGCGGCGGGCCTGTCCGCCGGCGACATCCAGACCAAGGACTGGCAGGCCCTCAAGGCCACGACCGACAAGCTGGTCAAGAAGAACGGCAACAAGCTCGAGCGCATCGGCTTCGACCCCAAGCTGCCCGAGTACTTCCCGCTGTGGGCCACGGCCAACGGCGCGACCATCATCAAGGACGACGGGGCGCCGAACCTCAACGACCCCAAGGCCGTCCAGGCGCTCGACTTCGCCATCAGCCTCGTCAACGACCAGGGTGGCTGGACCACGTTCAAGTCCTTCCGCGACTCCTTCGACATCTTCGGCGAGAAGAACCCGCTGTCGGCCGGCTCGGTCGTCGCGTTCCCGATGGAGAACTGGTACGTCAACGTCCTGCGTGACTTCATCCCCAAGGGCCTGCAGCTCGACAGCACGCCGTTCACCGACCACGACGGCAAGCCCGTCAGCATGGTCGGCGGCAGCGCCTGGGCGATCCCGAAGGGCTCGAAGAACCCCACCGCCGCGTGCGCGTGGGCCAAGACGCTGACCGACAAGGCCACCTGGATGAAGGCGGCCGACGCCCGCATCGCCAAGGTCAAGAAGGACAACAGCTTCTTCACCGGGCTCTTCACCGCCAACAAGCCGGCGGACGAGGAGATCAAGGCGAAGTACCTCACGGGTGTGCCCGACGCCGGCTTCAAGCGCGCCATCGACAACCTCTACGCGACGCTCGACACGGCCACCGCCCTCAACCCCTCCCCCGCGGGCGCCGAGATCGACGCCGCCTGGCGCAGCGCCGTGACCCGCGCCCTCGGCGGCCAGCCCGTGCAGCAGGCCCTCGACCAGGCCCAGAAGGAGGCAGAGGCGGCCTTCACCAAGGCCAACGGCAATGGCTGACCGGGTTCGCCCGGGTCGGCTGCAGCGTCGGGAGGCCCGGGCGGCGTACATCTTCATCGCCCCGTGGATCATCGGGTTCCTCGTCTTCACGGCGGGCCCGATGGTGGCGAGCCTCTGGCTGTCGTTCACCGACTACTCGCTCGTCGAGCCGGGCCACCCGGTGGGCATGACGAACTACCAGCAGCTGCTCGACGACCCGCGCGTCGGCAAGTCGCTGGCCAACACGTTCACGTATGCCGCCATGTTCGTGCCGCTCGGCACGGTCGTCGCCCTGGGGCTGGCGATGCTGCTCCACCGCGTCGGCCGGGCCGCCGGCTTCTTCCGCACCGTCTTCTACCTGCCCGTCATGACACCGGCCGTCGCGGCCGGCGCCATGTTCCTGCTCCTGCTCAACGGCCAGCGCGGACTGCTCAACCAGGTGCTGGGCTGGTTCGGGGTCACCGGGCCCAACTGGACCACCGACCCGGCGTGGCTCAAGCCCTCGCTGGCCGTCGTGAGCCTCTGGACCGTCGGCGGCAGCATCATCATCTACCTCGCTGCGCTCAACAACGTCCCGCGCCAGCTCTACGAGGCGGCCCTCCTCGACGGCGCCGGTCCCATCCGGCGGTTCTGGAGCATCACCCTGCCGATGATCTCGGGGGCGCTGTTCTTCACGATCATCACGCACACCATCGCGGCCATGCAGATGTTCGACCAGGCGTACACCATGTTCTACGGGCCCCAGCAGAAGGCGACGGCCTCCGACGAGTCCCTCGTCTACATGGTCTACCTGTTCCAGAACGCCTTCGAGTTCTTCAAGATGGGCTTCGCCTCCGCCATGGCGTGGGTGCTCTTCGTGATCATCCTCGTCATCACCGTGGTCCAGGTGCGCCTCGGCAACCGCTTCGTCTACTACGAGGGAGACTCGCCCCGATGAGCGTCGACACCAAGCCGCTGCCTCCCTCGACCGAACCGCCGGCCGAGCCGGACCTGGCCGCACGGCCGCTGCCGACGAGTGGCCCGGCCAGGGACCGGCGGCGCCTCGGGCCCGGCGCGGTGCTGCGCTGGCTGCTCCTGCTGGTCGCGACGATCGCCTTCACCTATCCCCTCATCTGGCTGGTGAGTGCCTCCCTGAAGCCCAAGTCGCAGGTCTTCGACAACCGGCTGGTGCCCGAGACGTTCCAGTGGTCGAACTTCGTCCAGGTGTGGGACGCCGGCCCGGTGCTGCGGTGGCTCTTCAACTCCGGCGTCGTCTCGCTCATGGCGGCGGTGGCGGTGACGTTCTCCAGCGCCTTCGTGGCCTTCGGCTTCGCCTACTTCCGCTTCCGCCTGCGCGGTCCGCTCTTCGGACTCGTGCTCGCGACCATGATGCTGCCGGGGGCCGTGACGATGATCCCGGTCTACCTGATCTGGCACCAGCTCGGCCTCATCGACACCCAGGTGCCGCTGTGGGCGGGCAACCTCTTCGGGTCGGCCTTCTACATCTTCCTGATGCGCCAGTTCTTCCTCGGCATCCCCCGCGAGCTCTTCGAGGCGGCGCGCATCGACGGGTGCAGCCACCTGGGTCTCTTCCGGCGGATCGCGCTGCCGCTGTGCCGTCCCGCCCTGATCATCGTGTTCATCTTCGAGCTCCAGGCGAGCTGGTCCGACCTGCTCAAGCCGCTCATCTACCTCCAGACGGAGGAGTACTTCACGATGCCTCGCGGTCTCAAGCAGATCGTCGACGGCTTCGCGCTCTCGGGCGAGTACCACTGGGAGATCGCGATGGCGGCCACGCTGGTCGCGACGCTGCCGATGATCGTGGTCTTCGCCTTCTGCCAGCGCTACTTCCTCGAGGGGCTCGCCACGACGGCGAGGCAGGGCTGACCCGCCCTCCTCGCGGCCGGCCGACCACCCGCCTCTCGGTGACCGAGCCGAGGCCGACACCACCACGACACAAGAAGGGGACGCACCCAATGGCCGTGTGCGACATGTGTGGGAACGACTACGCCCGCAGCTTCACCATCACCCGCGACGACCGGTCGCGCACCTACGACAGCCTCGAGTGCGCCATCACCGACTGGGCCCCGGCCTGCGGCAACTGCGGGTGCCGGGTCCTGGGCCACGGGGTGGAGGTCGAGGACGCGGTGTTCTGCTGCCAGCACTGCGCGGACGCGGCGGGGCGCGGGCGCTCGCCACACGGCATACGCCCTCGGTCCTGAAGCCGGCCACGGCGCCGACGCGACGAGGCCCCGACCACATGGTCGGGGCCTCGCGCTGTCCTGCCGGGCTGTCGCCGGCAGCACCTGTCGGGATCAGCGCGCGCCGGTGCTCCGGCCGCTGTGCGAGATCGTGGCGTCGTGACCGGTCACCACGTCGTGGCGGCGACGGCCCAGCAGCGCACCGAGGGCGATCATGCCGACGCCCAGGAGGAAGTGCAGCCAGTCGTCGGCCGAGTTGACCGGGACGAAGTTCGCCGCCGACTCCTTGTCGATGAGCAGGCCGTAGAGCCACAGCACGAGGTAGATGGCGCCGCCGCCGATGAGGTAGCCGCGAGCGGCGCTCCACGTGCGGGCCGCCGCGATGCCGGCGATGCCGAAGAGGAGGTGCACGATGTTGTGCAGGACCGAGACCTCGAAGATGCCGAGGAGCTTTGCGTCCGAGTGGTGCCCGGCGAAGGTGAGGTCGCTGTAGTTCGACGTGATGCCGGGGATGAAGCCGGCGACGCCGACGACGAGGAACACGATGCCGACGGCCAGCGCGGCCTTCTGCACAGCCGTGCGCGCCGTCGTCCCGGCGTGGCCTGTCGAGGTGGAACCGTCCATGATGAGCTGCCTTCCCTGTGTGTTGTCGCACCGGCTGGGCCGGCGCGGCGGAGGGCCGGGCACGCTGCCCGCCCCTCCGCTGGTGCTGCCTCCCCGTGTTTGCGGGTCAGCTCTGTGCCTGGTCCTTCACCGTCTGGGCCGAGTCGGTCGCGCTGTCACGCACGTCGCTGACCGCCTGCTGGCCCTCCTGCTTGACGTCCTGGGCGGCCGACTGGGCCGTCTCCTTGACGCTCTGGACCGCCTCCTGCGCGGGCTGCTTCAGGTGGTCGGCCGACTCGCTGGCGACGTCCTTGACGACGCCCTGCGCCTGCTCGACGACCGGCTGCGCCTTCTCCTTGGCGGTCTGCGCGAGCTGGCGCTCCTTCTCCGACGCGGGCAGGAGCGAGCCGATGATCCAGCCGGCACCCAGTGCGATCACGCCCGCCGCGAGGGGGTTGCCCTTCGCCTTGGCCTGCACCGTCTGGCCGGCCTGCGACGCGGCGCCGCCCACCGAGTGGGCGACGTCGGACGTCTTGTCGCCGACGCTGTGCGCCATGTCGGTCGCACTCCCACCGGCGGTGTGCGCGAGGTCGCTCGTCCTGCCACCGGCATCGGACGCGGAGCCCATGACGCGGTCACGTACCGCGGAGACGCGGCCCTTGACCTTCTCGGCCTGCCGGTGCGCCACCTGGCTCGGGCTGACCGACTCGCCGAGGGCGTTGACGTCCCGGCTGAGCTCCTCGCGCGTCCGCTCGATGTCGGCGCGGATCGCGTCGGGGTCGTTCGAGCTGGTCGTCGTGGGGTAGTTCGTGGTCATCGGATCTCCTCGTTTCCCTTGAGCGCATCAGGGACCTTCTTGACGGTCTCCGTGGTGCGCGGCAGTCCTGAAATCTCCTTGGTGAGGCGTCGTCCGCGGGCGGCGAGGACGGCCGCGATGATCGCCCACACCACCATGACGATGACGGCGGCCCAGCCCCTGCTGTCGAGCGCGCTGGAGAGGAACTCCCACACCGCGACCGACAGGAAGAGCAGCGTGAACCAGCCCGCCAGGGCTGCACCGCCGAACATCCCGCCGGCCTTGCTGGCGCGGGTCGCGGACTGCTTCGCCTCGGCCTTCGCCAGCTCCACCTCCTGGCGGATCAGCGTGCTGAAGTCGCGGCTGATGTCGCCGACGAGGTCGCCGATGGAGGCGTTCTGGGCCTTCTCGTGCGAGCTCTCGTAGCCGCCCTCGTAGCCCGTCTCGTAGCCGCTGCTCGAGGCGCCGTATGCCGTGTCACCCACGGTGTGGGCGCCGGCCTGGCTCGTCTGGGCTGCCGGCGATGCCACCATCGGATCGGCGTAGTGGTCGGCGTACGGGTCGGTGGCCGGCGCGACGCCTGACGTGGCCGGGTCGGCCAGGCCGCCCACCGGCTCTGGGCCTGTGCCGGTTCCGCCCTGGGGCCAGGTACTCATCAGCGCACCCCGCCCCGGCCTTCGGGGAAGGCCTCGTCGATCGGGTCGATCTCGTCGATCTCGTCGATCGGGTCGGCGGTCACGCCTCCGGTCATGGAGGTGACCGAGTGCGACTCGCTGTCGCGGACTCCCACGGTGTAGGGCTCGCTGCGCACAGGGGACTCCGACGGCGGGATGGCGCCCGTGGCAGAGGTCTCGGTGGCCACGGTCCCGACCGTGCCGCCGGCCCCACCCGTGCTCGAGTAGCCGGCCGTGCCCGTGTAGGACGCGCCGGTGTGAGCTGCGCCGGACTGGGCGCTGCCGTTGCTGCTCGAGCCGCTGTCCGCCGTGAGGCCGCGCGTCAGCCGGCCGCCCACGACGCCGAGCACGGCGGCGCCGAGAAGGAAGGCTCCCGGGCGACGGCGTGCGAGCGAGCGCAGCTCGTCGAGCATCTCGCCGGGCTGCCGGTTCTCGATCCAGTCCGCCACGGAGTGCGCGCGGTCGGCCACCTGGCCGACCGCCTGGCCGGCGAGGCCCTGCTGCTCCGAGCTCGACGCCATCTGGCGCAGCTCGTCTGCCAGCGAGCGCACCCCCTGGGCGGCGCGCTGGCCCTGCGTGGATGCCTGCTGGTCGAACTCGCCGCGCAGCTGCGCGAAGAGCTGGCGGGCCTGGTCGGACGCCTCGGCTGCGACGTCCTTGGCGCCGGAGGCAGCCGTCTGGGCCACCTGCTGCCCGCTGTCCTTGGCGTCGGAGGCCACGGACTTCGCCTCGGAGGTGGCCTGGTCGGCCACGCCGGAGACCCCACCGCCGGCCGCCCCCTGGGACTGGGACGTCGAACCCGCGGTGTAGCCGCCGTTGGCGACTGTGGGCGAGGTCGTGCCGACGTTGTAGTCGTCGGACACGGTCGTCTCGTACGGTCGTTCGGTCATGGGTCTTGGTTTCCTTCCATGGTCGCTAGTCCGGGCGCGCCCTTTGCTCGAGCGGCCCGTTCGAGCTCGTCTTGCTGCCCTCCGGGTACCCACCGGGGCTCCAGCGCATGCACGATTCCGTCACTGGGAAAAAGTCGGCCACAACGGGTATGTGGTGACCCTTTCCCGCAGGTGGGAGCGCTGTTTCCCGTGGATTGCGCGGTCGAGAGTCGGCGTCTGAGCTCCTCGGCGGAGTGCGCGGCGACGCGCAGGCGACGCCCGTGGTAGTCCACTCCCCCGCGCACCCGGAGGCCCAGGGCCAGCCAGACGCACACCCCCCGTTCGAGGACCCACACTGGGGCCCACAGCGGCACCGACGGCGGGACGTACTCCCTTCCGATGCGACGGCGACCGTGCGCCGCGACGATCATCGCCATCCCCGCCAAGGCGGCGACAAGGCGTGGGCCGCGCCGTGCGGCGAGGAGCACGGACGGGACGATCGCGAGCTCGGCGGCCAGCCGTCCCGGCTGCGCCAGGTCGTCGTACGCCTGGCGCATCCGCTGCGACCAGAAGTGACCGACCGAGGGCGGCTTGCGCCACACCATGACGTCGGTCCTGGCCACGGCTCTCGCGCCCCCAGCCTCGACGGTCCGCCACAGCTCGAGGTTCTCGAAGAGCACGTCAGCGCTCCAGCCCCCGAGCCCCAGCACCGTCGACCGTCGCAGGGCGAAGGTCCCCGGCCAGTCCGAGGCGAGCGCGACGTTGAGCAGCGTTCGTGCCCCGTCCCAGCGGGCCTGCCAGGGCCACGAGTCGAAGACGTTGACCGGCCGGACGAGGTCCGCGTCCCGCAGGGTCTCCACCAGCCGCTGGACGGAGCCGGGCGTGTGCCGGACGTCGTCGTCGGCGAGCACGACGTATTCGGTTCGGGCTGAGTGGATCCCGATGAGGGCGCCGACGACCTTGCCGTTCAGCCCGGCCTTCTCGCCCCGTTCACTCCTCGCGCCGACCACCGGGTCGTCGGGCTCCAGGATCCGCGCGAATGCCTTCCACGCGCGCTCGTGCTCGCTCCGCACGGACGGAGCGCTGCCGTCGACGACGACGACCTCTGCGACCGCGTGACGCAGCCCGTCGAGGTAGCGCGCCATCTCCTCGACGCGGTACACCTCCCCGGTGCCCGTCCACTTGAGCGGGATCACCACCGTCACGTCGATGCGCCCGGGGCGCAGCTCGGCTGTCGTCACGCCGCCCACTTTCGCGGGGCCGGTTCGAGCGAAACAGTCACGCGGTCAGGGGGATCCGCTTCCGTTGCTGCCCAGTTCACGTCAGGCGACGACGCGACACGCTCCCCCCGAGGAGCGACCGCAGCACCCCGTCCCGGACCAGCCGCGGCGGAAGTGCGCTGCTGCCGCCACCGGCTCCGTGCGCCATCCCCTGCACCACCTCGGAGAGCACGTCGTGCGCGTCGTGCCGAGGGGTCCGGCCGAGCAGGTCACGATCCCGGCTGCTGTCGACCCACGGCGCCTGAAGGGCCATGTCGACCCATCCCGGGTCCAGAGGGGCTCAGGTGGGCGCGCCACACCGCTCCCGCCGCGGCCCGCGCGGCCTGCTGCCTCAGGCGAACTGGTCTGGCGTCCAGGGCAGCTGCGATGTCCCACGCCGACAGCACCGGCTCCGAGACGACGTTGGTGGCTCCGGCTGCCCGCCTCTCGAGGATCCGGACGACCACGTCGGCGACGTCGTCGGCGTGGACCATCTGGATGCCGAAGCGCCCGCAGCAGGGCGCTGCCGATGTTGCCCGTCGCTCCCGTCACGACGATCCTCATGCGCACCTCCTGTCCGGTCGTGCCCCGCGATCACCCGATCCGGAGCCGTCGGCCTCTCCCCCTCCTGGACCACTTCGGCCTCCCGCGCGGCCACACGGCATACGGCATCGAATGGCGTCGGGGGCAGGGGAACGGGTAGGGGCGGGGCACATCCCGACGACACACCGACGAAGGAGACCGACCATGAGCGGAACGCTCCCCCGCATCGCCGTCGTGACCGGAGCCGACTCGGGCATCGGCCGCGCGACCGCCCTCCTGCTGGCCGCCGAGGGCTTCGACATCGGCCTGACCGTGCACGAGGACGAGGAGGGCGCCCGCCGCACGGCGGCGGACGTGGAGGAGCGCGGGCAGCGTTGTGCCGTCGAGCGGTTCGAGGCGTCGTCGGCGTCGGCCGGCGAGACCGTCGACCGCCTGGCCGACACGCTGGGCGGCATCGGCGTGCTCGTCAACGTCGCCGGGACCGGCCACTCGACGCCTGCGCTCGAGCTCGAGCTCGCGGACTGGAACGAGGTGCTCGCCACCGACCTGACCGGCCCGTTCCTGTGCGCCCGCCACGCGGCACGGCGGATGGTCGAGCAGGGGCAGGGCGGGCGCATCATCAACGTGACGAGCGTGCACGAGCACGTGCCGAGGCTCGGCTCGGCCGCCTACTGCGCGGCCAAGGCCGGGCTCGGCATGCTCACCAAGGTGCTGGCCCTCGAGCTCGGTGAGCACGGCATCACGGTCAACGCGGTGGCGCCCGGCGAGATCGCGACGGAGATGACCGGGCAGGACGAGGAGGCCGCCTGGCACACCTCACGCCCCGGCAACCCGCTCGGCCGGCCGGGCCACGTCAACGAGGTCGCCTCGGTCGTCGGCTTCCTCGCCTCGCCGCGCGCCACGTACGTGACCGGCTCGTCGTATGCCGTCGACGGTGGCCTCATGCTCATGAGCGCCCACGGGCACGACGACGCCGACCCCAGCTGGCGCGAGCTCTGAGGACTCCCCGGCCACGCCCGGGGGCCAGCCCCCCGAACTCCTAGGAGACCAGCCGCAGCAGGTCGTTGTCCTCGACCGCCTGGACCGACAGGGTCCGGTAACCGACCTCCTCGAACAGGACGGTGAGCCGGTCGTCCTCGACGGCCATGACGACCCCCGGGCCCCACTCCTCGTGGTTCACGGCGGCCTGCAGGGTGAACTGCCCGCGTCGGCGCGGCCGGGCCTGCGCCGTCCCCTCCGCGCACGTGTCGCAGTTCCCGCAGGGCTGCGCCAGGTGCTCGCCGAAGTAGCCGAGGAGGAACTGGCGCCGGCACCCGGTGGTGTCGGCGTAGCCGCCCATCATGGCCACCCGCGACCGGATGAGCTCCTGGTGTGCCTCGGAGAGCCGGATGGCCTCGTCCACCGCCTGGCCGGTGCCCACGTCCGGGTCGTGGACGATGCGCCCGCGGCCGGCCGTGGTGACGGCACCCACCTGCTCGAGCAGGTTGACGGCTCGGGTGCAGCTGGCCCGGGAGGCGTGGAGCGACCGCGTGAGCTCGGTGAGGCGCACGGGTCCGGCCGCCGCGCGCAGGGCCTGGGACACCGCGCGCACGACGTCCTCGGGTGCCCGGACCGCGGTGAGGAAGGTCTGCAGGTGCAGGTCCTCGCCGCGGTGGAAGAGCTCGGTGACGCCCGGTTCCCCGTCGCGGCCGGCGCGTCCGATCTGCTGGTAGTAGGAGTCGAGCGACTCGGGCACGGCGGCATGCAGGACGAAGCGGATGTCCGGCTTGTCGATGCCCATGCCGAAGGCCGAGGTGGCCACGACCACCTCCACGTCGCCCTCACGGAAGGCCTCGTGGACCTGCTCGCGCCGGTCGGCACGCAGGCCGGCGTGGTACGCCATGGCTCGCAGTCCGTGGTCCGCGAGCTCGGTGGCCAGCCGCTCGGTCTCGGCCCGGCTCGCGGTGTAGACGAGCCCGCCTCCCGCGAAGCCCGGCGCACCCACGAGCTCCGCCGCCCGCGCCACGACGGCCTCGCGACGCTCGTCGGCGTCCGTGCACCGCACCACGGCGAGCCGCAGGTTCGGCCGGTCGAAGCTCGTCACCGTCTCCCTGACGTCGCGCAGCCCGAGCCGGGCGACGACGTCGTCGCGGACGGGCGGCGCCGCGGTGGCGGTCAGGGCCACGACCGGAGGGTGTCCGAGGCGTTCGAGCACCGGCCGCATACGCAGGTAGTCCGGCCTGAAGTCGTGGCCCCAGGACGAGACGCAGTGCGCCTCGTCGATGACGAAGAGCGCGACGCCGGCGGCCCTCAGCCGCTCGACGACCTCCTCGTGCGCCAGCTGCTCCGGGGCCAGGAACACGAAGCGTGCCTTGCCGGACTCGACCGCGTCCCAGGCCTCTCGGCGCTCGGCGGCCGACTGCGCGGAGTTGACGACGACGGCCGGCGGAGCCCCGGCCTGCGTGAGCGCCTCGACCTGGTCGTGCTGCAGCGCCAGCAGCGGGGACACGACGAGCGCCGGCCCGTCGACCAGCAGCGCCGGCACCTGGTAGATGGCGGACTTCCCTGCGCCCGTGGGGAGCACGGCGAGGACGTCGTGTCCCTCGAGCACGTGCTCCATGGCCTCGAGCTGGTACGCGTGCAGCTCGTCCCAGCCGAAGGTCTCCGTGGCGGCGCGCTGCAGCCGGGCTCTGTTCGTCGTGGACACGCGCCCCTCCTACCCGTTCGGGCCGCAGCAGCGTCTGGGTACGAGCAAGCCGGTGGCCGCCCGCCGGCCGCCACGATCGCCGCGCACCGACGGAAGGAAAGTCATGTCGAAGGACGCCATCGTCCTGCTCAAGGAGGACCACCAGGAGGTGCGCAAGCAGTTCCGCGCCTTCCGCAAGCAGGACCAGACCCCGGTCCAGAAGCAGGGCATCGTCGACACGATCCTCGAGCTGCTCACCGTGCACACGTACATCGAGAACGAGGTGATGTACCCGCGGGTCCGCCAGCTGCTGCCCGACCTCGAGGACGACGTCCTGGAGTCCTACGAGGAGCACCACGTGGCCGACGTCCTCTGCATGGAGCTGGCCGTCATGGACGCCACGGACGAGCGTTTCGACGCCAAGACGACCGTCCTGATGGAGAACGTCGAGCACCACATGGAGGAGGAGGAGCAGGAGTGGTTCCCGAAGGTCCGCGAGGGCCTGGGCCGCAAGCAGCTCCAGGAGCTCGGTGAGGAGCTGCTCGAGGCGAAGAAGCGCGCCCCGCGCCGCCCCGAGAAGCCCAGTGCAATGAAGAAGGCCATCGACGCCGTCGTGAAATGACGGCCCCTGGCTGAAGCCGGACCGGCGGTGACGGCACGGCTGGGCGGCGTCAGGCGGGCGTGAGCGGGTACCTGTGACCCATGGAAACGAACCCCACCACGTCCGTGGCGCCGCCCAGCGCTGCATCCCGACTCCTCGAGCGCCTCGTCGAGGGCCGTGAGAGCCTCGACGGCGCGGCCGCGACCCTGCAGCCGGCCGCCGAGGTGGCGCGCGGCCGCGGCCTGTGGCGCCGCATCGTCACGGGCGAGGTCCTCGGCCACGCCGCGCACCCCCTGATGACGGACCTGCCGATCGGCTTCTTCTCCTCGGCGGCGCTGCTCGACCTCGCCGGCGGTCCCGCCGCCCGCGGCGCAGCCCGCCGCCTCGTCGGCGCCGGCCTGCTCTCGGCACCGGGCGCCGCCCTGACCGGCCTCGCCGAGTACGCCCCGCTCGGCGCACGGCCCAAGCGCGTGGCAGCCACGCACGCGGTCCTCAACACCGCCTCCCTGGGGCTGTATGCCGTGTCCTGGGCGCTCCGACCGCAGCGCCACCGCGCCGGAGTCGTTTTCGGGATGGCCGGCTTGGCGGTGTCCGGGGTGTCGGCATACCTCGGTGGTCATCTCGCCATCGGCGAGAAGGTCGGCACCACGGCTCCCGCCCCGGAGTCGGGCATCCCCCAGGTCATCGACGCGCTCTGACGTGGACGCCCTCGTGGTGCTGGGCGCGGCGCCCGGCGCAGACGCCGTGCCGGGGCTCGACGCCCGCGCCGGCCGGCCGACGGAGGACGGCTCCCCGGTGGATCCGCGCATCGCGGTGATGGCCGCTGAGATGTGGCGCCACTGCAAGGTGCTCGGCGCCTTCGGGGAGGGGGCCGACGGGCGCGACGCGGCTGGGGCCAGCCTCCCGCTCCACCTGAAGCTGCCTGCGTATGCCGGCCTGGTGCACGAGCGACGCCAGCTCGGCCTCGCCGACCCAGCCGGCCGCGGTGAGCCAGCCGGTGGAGCCGGTCAGCGTCAGCACTCCGATGGCCACGACGTGCCCCTGGTCGGGGCGCGGGCGCGGGTGTCCTCCTCGTCGTCGGGCCAGGCCGTCGGCGAGCGGCTTCGCACTGGGTTCGCAGTGGGACCGACAACGGTCACTGCCGCTCCTTCCCGCGGGCCCGACCTACGACGGGGCTCCCCGGGTGGTGCGAACCCACCCGAGGAGCCGGTTACGAGAACTGGTCGGAAAATCGGATCGGAAGACTGATCGAGAACGCAGAGCTGTCCGGGCACCTCCTCTCAGCTCGTCGGACGGCGTCGGCGCCATCGTGGCGGGGGCGACCGCTCCCGACCGGCGGTCGGCGGCCTGCCCTGCGGCAGCGTGCGATTGGCTCGGGAGCGCTGGGCCACGGGCGTCGCTCGACGACCCCAGTCGTGCGCCCCGGGTGGGACCGGTGGCGTGCGCGGCGGCGGCTCCATGCCGGCGACGATCGCCTCGAACTCGGCGTCGAGCAGCTCGCCGTCCGCGCAGACGAGCTCGAGGAACTCGGCATCGAGGTCGGACGCGAGGAGCCTGTCGGCGTCGTGCACTGCCGTGACCACGGATCGTCCCCCGCTCAGGCAGTGATGGCCTGCCGGTCCTGCCGGTGCTCGACCTGGATCTTGCGGGACTTCGCCTTCTCGGCCACGGGGATCGACAGGGACAGCACGCCGGCGTCGTAGCTCGCCTCGATCCGCTCGGTGTCCAGGCTGTCGCCGAGCACGAGCTGCCGGCTGAAGACTCCTCTCGGACGCTCCGCGGCGATCAGCTCGGCGTCACTGGCGCGGGTGGGCCGTTCGGCCTTGACCGTCACCACGTTGCGCTCGACGTCGAGGTCGATGGACCCGGGGTCGACACCCGGCAGGTCCATCTCGACGTGGAACACGTCGCCGTCGCGCCAGGCGTCCAACGGCATGGCCGAGGGCCGTGCGAGGGTGCCGGTGGCCCCGAGCGCCAGCTGCGCCATCCGGTCCAGCTCACGGAAGGGGTCGGTGCGCATCAGCATCGTCGTCACCTCCATGTCAGTCCACTGATGCTCCTGGTGGCCACGACCGCATCTCACGATCTGTGGCATGCGCTATAGATTTCTTGTAGCACCGATGACATGCTTGTGCAAGAGGCCGGGCAATCCCGGCCGCTGGCCTCTCTCGAGACGAGGAACAGCCCGATGACCAGTCCCGCGCCGTCGTCCGACCAGGGTGTCTACGGCATCACGGTCGCAGCGCAGCTCGTCGGTATGGAGGTCCAGAGCCTGCGCCTCTACGAGTCGCGGGGGCTGCTGAAGCCCGACCGCACCGAGGGCGGCACCCGGCGGTACAGCGAGGACGACCTCACGCGGCTGCGCCGCATCGCAGGCCTGATCGCCGAGGGCGTCAACCTCACCGGGATCCGGATGCTGCTCGAGCTGCAGGACGAGAACCACCGGCTCCGGGGCCAGATCAGGCAGCAGCCGGGCCCTCGTCGACGGCGATGACCACCCCGGACCGGGGCAAGGCGGGTAGGCGGCCCCACGACCAGCCGAGGTCCTGACCCGTACGAGGTGGTCACCGAGCTGCGCCAAGCGGGCGTGGGTGAGGGCCAGGAGTCCGTTGGCCACGAGCTCAGGCACTGGTGGCCCGTCTCCGGCATGGCGCCGTCTCTGCGCATCACCGTCGTGGCCTGCCGCAGCGGGGGCACCGTCTCGGTCATCGGCGTCTACGGCGGCTTCATCGACAAGTTCCCGGTCGGCTCGTGGATGAACCGGTCGATCACCCTGCGCACCGGGCAGGCCCACGTGCACCGCTACCTCGAGCCGCTGCTGCGGCGCATCGAGGCGGGTGAGATTGACCCGACGCGGATCATCACCCACCGGATGTCCCTGGAGGACGCGCCGCGTGGCTACGAGCTGTTCAAGGAGAAGCAGGACCGCTGCGAGAAGGTCGTCCTCACCCCCTGAGGTCGGTACGCAGCACGGAGCCCCCGGTCCTGGTGGACCGGGGGCTCCCCACTGCTCGGACCGCGACGCCGTGTCGCTGACCCGGCCGGCATACCGGGGGTCACTACGCCGGTTACTGGGCCAGTCGGTCGAGCAGCCCTGCAGCGATCGCCTGTCCGAGGTCGGCCGGCCCGTCGAAGACGTCGGCCGCGCCGGCTTCCTGCAGCTCAGCCGCGCTGAACCCACCGGTCCGCAGGCCGATCGACGGCATGTCGGCCGCCTTGGCGGCGCGCGCGTCCCAGATGGAGTCGCCGACCATCACGGCCCTCGTCCCCCCGACGCGCTCGAGAGCGACCTCGAGCAGGTCGGCTGCCGGCTTGCTCTCCTCGACGTCCTCGGAGGTCGTCCAGGCGTCGGCGAGCGACGTGCCGTCGAAGAGGCCGAGGAAGGTCTCGATGTGCTTGGGCTGCCCCGAGCTGGCGAGGACGAGGCGGTGGCCGCGCTGCTTGACCGTCTCGAGCAGCGCACGGGTCCCCTCGAACGCCGTGACCTCGCCGATGATCCGGTCGAACTGCTTGGTCCAGAGCTCGCGCAGCTCGTCGCCGGACTCCTCCTCCGCCCGGTCACCGGCGACGTGGCCGACCAGCTTGTCGCCGCCCATGCCGATGGCCCGGTGCACCCGCCACAGCGGTGGGTGCAGGTCCTTCTCCGCGAAGGCCCGGGCCCAGGCCAGGGTGTGGTGGTAGTTGCTGTCGACGAGGGTGCCGTCCACGTCGAGGATGACGGTATCGATCATGGGGACGACGTACCCACCGGGGTTCAGACGCGGCGCGCGGACCGCAGCTCGGCTCGCTCCCCCGGCGTGACCACCCGGATGTCCGAGTGCCCGGCCTGGCGCGCCCTGACGACGAAGTCGGCCAGCGGAGAACGGAACACGCCGTAGTCGTTGAAGTGCACGGGGACGGTCTGAGCCGGCCTGACCCGACCGAGGAAGTCCACGCCCTGGTCGGCATCCATGGTCACCGTGTGGAACAGCACCCGGGTGCCGCCGAGGTGCACGACCGCGGTGTCGATGTCAGGGAAGCGACGGCGTACGGCATCGAGGTGGTCACCCGTCAGGGTGTCCCCGCTGACGTAGACGCGGTGCTGGACCTCGTCACCGAGGCGGTGCTCGATGACCGAGCCCATGACGGGCGGCAGCAAGGCACCCATGATCCCGCGCGCGTGGATCCCGGGCACGGCCGTCACGACGAGAGACTCGTCGGCGTCGCCCAGGACGAGCTGCTGCCAGTCCGTGAGGGGCTGGGTGTCGAACCCCCACGAGTCGAGCCGTCGCGCTGCCGCCGGCGTCGTCAGGACAGGCGGCCGCCGGTCCAGGTCGCGACGCGCGACGCGGTCGAAGTGGTCGCCGTGCAGGTGGGACAGGATCACCGCGTCGAGCGCGGGCAGCTGCGCTATCTCGAGCGCCGGCTCGGTCAGCCGCCGCGACCAGAGACCCTTGCCGAGGTAGGCGCGCTGGCCCCGGTGGAGGAAGTTCGGGTCGGTGAGGACCGTGAACGAGCCGAGCTCGAGCACGGTGGTGGCCGTCCCGACGAACGTCAACGCGGCCGTCGGCTCCGCGCCGACGCCGTCCTGCCCATGCACGTGACCCACGTCTGCGCCCTTCGGTCCGAGTTGCTCGGATCGTTCCCCCTGCGGGCCGTCGCGAAACGGCCGCGAGCCGCCTAGGTCGACGACGTGGGCAGACGCACGTCCAGGGTGCCGGTCTCGACCACGTCGGAGGCGACGTCGGCCAGCTTGCGGTTGGTGTTCTGGCTGGCGATCCGCAGCAGGTCGAAGGCCTGCTCGTCCGTGACCTTGTGCGTCGTCATGAGCACCCCGACGGCGACCCCGATGCGGCGGTTGGTGTGCAGCGCCTTCTCGAGGTGCTCGACGTGCCGCCCGTAGTGCACCACCGCAGCCGCCTGCGCGCCGTGCGTCGCGAGAAGCAGGCCGACCAGGGCGTCGCGGTCGTTGAACGCGTCGGTGACGTCGGCGTAGAGGTTGAGTCCGGCGACCGCGTCGTCGACCGGCATGACCATCCGGTACGAGAGCATGCTGCGGAAGCCGAGCTCCTCCTCGACGCGGCGGCCGTACGCCGGCCAGCGGTCGTCGTGCCGCAGGTCGCTGGGCCGGTACATCGTGTCCTCGACGATCGCGTCGAGGCACGGTCCTGAGCCCAGCTCGTACTGGATGTGGTCTGCGCGACGGGTCCGGTCGTCGGTGGACGCCACGGTGACGAACCGCTCCTCGCGCAACCTCGTGATGCTGGCGCCCGCGGTGGCAGGGATCTGGTCGCGGGCCACGGTGGTGATGGCCTGGAAGGGGTCGTTGCCGGCGTGCTCCAGCCGGGCGCCCAGCTCCGCGAACGCCTCGGCAACCGTGCGGAGGTCATCGAGCTCGACCGGGACCTGTGCCGTGGAGTCCCCGGTCCGCTTGGTCGTCCGCTTCACCTCGTCGGCCTCCTTCTCGGTCTGGCCCCCTCCGGTGCGGTGCCTTCCCCGCGCACCGCCTGCAAACGATACGCGACTCCCAGCAGACACGCCGGACCCGTCCAGCGTCGCCCGTCGAGCGTCAGTGCTCCCCCGTGAACGCGGCGAGCAGCGCACGAGCGACCACGGGAACAGCCACGCCTGCCCGCGCCGCCGCGTTGTGCAGCCGCTGCTCCGCCGCGTCGGGCTCCAGTCCCCGCGCGCTGACCAGCAGCCCGATGGCCTGGTCGACACAGGCCTGCTCCCGCAGGTGCTCCGGACCCCTGACCGCCTCCAGGCGCGACGCGAAGGAGAGATCCGCGTTGGCCACGGCCCCGGGGGCCCACGCGCCGAACAGCCGGGCGAGCGCCTCGGCCCGGCCACGGAAGGTGTCCGCGCGGGCACCGTACAGGTTGACCCCGCCCGTCACCACGCCCTCGCGGCGGATGGGCATCGAGAGCGTGCTGCGGATGCCGGCGGCCGCAGTCGCCTGGGCGAAGAGCTGCCAGCGGGACTCGTCGAGCACGGCCTCGACATCGGTCGTGAAGAAGCGGTCCCGCTCGACCGCGTCGACACACGGCCCGCCGTCGACGTACTGCACCGCGTCCAGCGCCGCGGTCCGGTGGTCGCTGGCCACGTAGGTGAGGACCAACCCCTCGGTGAGAAGCGCCAGGCTGACGCCCACCAGGCCCGGAACCTGCTCCTCGGCCGACGAGACGAGGCTCTCGAGGTCCTGGCGCAGCTCCAGGTCGCCGTAGCGTTCGAGCTCCGCCAAGGCAGCGTCGGTCTCGGGTATCGGCTCCATCGGCTTCGCTCCTCGCCCACGTCGACATCCGGTCGCCTCGGCAGGCGCCCACGACCACAACATCCCCGACACCACCGTCCTGAAACAGGCGGCCGGCACGGGGCACCATCCGGGACGTCGGCGACACCGAACCGGCTGCGCTGGGACGTCGGTGGATGACGGGCGGCTGGGTATGGCCCAGATGAGTCGGCTCCAGCCGGCTGAAGCAATGGTCAGGCGCCTCGACCCGGAGGCGCCGTCCCTGCCCACCTTCCCCGCCTGCTCTCCGGGGGGGGCTGAGACCGACGGGAGCCCGCGGCGATGAACGACAAGACCACGGACGGCGACGTGCCGGACCACCTGCGGCAGGTGGCTGAGGACTACGAGCGCCTGGGCGAGCAGATCGCCGGGTCCACCGAACGCAACGCCTTCGAGGCCGTCACGCAGCTGGCCGTCGAGCGGGTGCCCAGCGCGCGGGCGGCCAGCATCACGACGATCAGCCACGACCGCTTCACGACGGCCGCCGCCACCGACGAGGTGGCGCGGCGGGCCGACGCCATCCAGTACGAGGTGGGATCCGGTCCCTGCATCGACGCGATCGTCGACCAGACCGTCTACCAGCCCAAGGACCTGGCCGAGGACGACCGGTGGCCGGAGTACGGCAGGCGCGTCGTCCAGGAGCTCGGACTGCACAGCATGCTCTCCTTCCGCATGAAGCTCGAGGCGGCAGGAGTCATCGCCGGCCTCAACTTCTACGGCCAGGAGCCCGACGCCTTCGACGACCACGACCTCGCCGAAGGGCTCCTGCTGACCACCCATGCCGCGCAGGCGGTCAGCGCTGCGCACCTGCGGGACCGGGTCGAGAACCTCGAACGCGCCCTGTCCTCCAACCGCGACATCGGGACCGCGGTCGGGGTCCTGATCGCCCAGCACAAGCTCACGCGCGAGCAGGCCTTCGACCTGCTGCGCATCGCCAGCCAGAACACGAACCGCAAGCTGCACGAGGTCGCGCTGGACGTCATCGACACCGGCGCCGTGGACGTGACCCCGCAGAGCCGGCCGTAGCCCGCTCGTCGCGCACCGAACCCATCGACACCCATCGACCCCGCCGAGATCGAGGAGGATCCACCATGTCCGACCAGAAGAGGTCCGACCAGCACACGCCGCAGGACCCCAGCAGCCAGTACGACCAGCCCGAGACCGACGGGGAGACCATCCCGCACCCGGGGCTCACCGAGGACATGCCCGAGAAGCCGGACCACGGCGAGCAGTCGTACCAGGGGTCCGGTCGCCTGACGGGCAAGAAGGCTGTCATCACCGGGGGCGACTCCGGCATCGGGCGTGCCGTCGCCATCGCCTTCGCCCGGGAGGGCGCCGACGTCCTCGTCGCCTGCCTGGCCGAGGAGGAGGCGGACGCCAAGGAGACCTGTCGCCTCGTCGAGGATGCCGGTCGGCGCGGCGTCGTGTGCCTCACCGACCTCACCCAGGAGTCGGAGTGCAACCGGGTCATTGACGAGGCCGTCGAGCACCTCGGCGGCATCGACATCCTCGTCAACAACGCGGCATACCAGATGGCACAGCCCGGCGGCCTCGAGGACATCACGACCGAGCAGCTGGACCGGGTCATGAAGACCAACCTCTACGCGATGTTCTGGCTCAGCCGCCGCGCCCTGCCGCACCTCGGCACGGGCGCCACGATCATCAACACCTCGTCCATCCAGTCGCGACAGCCCTCCCCGGAGCTGCTCGACTACGCCACCACCAAGGCGGGCATCGTCGCCTTCACCCAGGGCCTCGCCCAGTCCCTCGCCGAGCGGGGCATCCGGGTCAACGCGGTGGCCCCCGGCCCGATCTGGACCCCGCTGATCCCGGCGACCATGCCCAGCGGCAACGTGGAGGGCTTCGGCGAGCAGACCCCGCTGGGCCGCGCCGGGCAGCCGGCCGAGCTTGCGCCGGCCTACGTGTTCCTGGCCTCGCAGGAGTCGAGCTACGTGACCGGTGAGGTCATCGGCGTCACCGGGGGCCAGCCGCTCACCTGACCGACGACCTCGCTCCCCTGTCGACAGCAGACTGCGCCCCCGAGCGGTCCGAGGACCACCCGGGGGCGCAGTCGTGTCGTGACGTATGCGGCTCAGGCGCGGTCGTCGGTGACGCCAGGACCCTCGGCCTCGATGCGCTCCTGGCGCACCTGCTCCGAGACGGTCTCCTGCTCCGTGACCTGCTCCTTGCCCAGACGTACCCGCTCGACCGGCACCGCCTGCTTGTCCACCACCGGCTGCTCCTCGTGCAGCACGACCTCGTGCTCCTCCTCCGAGATCGCCGGACCGTCCATCGCCTCCCCGACGTTCGCGTCGGTGATCGGCTCCCGCTCGATCCTCACCTCTTCCCGGGTGACCGGAACCTGCACGGTCTGCTGCTCGGTCACCACGTACTTGCGCAGCCGGGCCCGACCCGACTCACGCGACTCGGTGCCCACCTGCAGCTGCTCCTCCGAGCGGGTCATCGCCTCATCGGTCGTCGGACCCGACGTGTCATGCCCCACCGTGGCGGCCTCGTCCTCGCTCGAGAACCCCGCACCGTCCGTGGCGTGGCCGACGCCGCCGCCGCCGCCGCTGACCGTGCCCGTCTGCCCGTCGCCGCCGGAGCCCGCGCCGCCCAGCTCGTAGTGCGCGAAGAGCCGCTGCTCCTCCGACTCGTCCAGATGCCCGTTCTCCGGGTCGACGTTCGGCGCGTCCTTGACGTGGTCCTTCGTGAACGGGACCGTCAGCCCGTCACCGGAGAGCTGCGCGCCCTGCAGCGGCACGAACGTCTCCTTCGTCCCGAACAGGCCCGTGTTCACCGTCACCCACTCCGGCTGCCCGCTCTGGTCATCGACGTAGGCCTGACCGGCCCGGCCGATCTTCTCCCCGTCACTGCCGTAGACGGTCGTGCCGGGCAGGGTGCTGAGCTCGTTGGTGCTGATCATCTGCTTCTCCTTCACGGTGCAGGCCCCCACCGACACAAGGCGTCGGCGCAGGACCCACGTGGGGTTGGATCTGCTGGTCTCTTCGGTGCCTGTGCGCGGGCGTGGCCGGCTCAGGCGTGTCCGTCGTAGCCGCCGTCGACCACACGGGTGGCGCCGGCTGCGGGGCGGTCGTGGTAGAAGTCGTCGGCCGCCTGGGCCTCGAGGTCCTCCTGGCCCGACTGGTCGTAGCGCGCCTTGGCCGCACGGGCCTGCTCGCCGACGCTCGGGGCCTGCTGGACCTGCTCGCGGATGCGGCCGCTCTCGTGCGACATCGTCTGCAGGTAGCCCTCCCACCGCGACTGCATGGGCCGGACGAGCCCACCGCCGACGCCGACGATGAGGATGCCGGCGACGGTCGCGAGGACGGCGATCAGCACCGGCATGGTGACGGTGGTGGCGATGCCGACCTGGTTGAGGGCCGCGATGATGCCCAGGCCGAGGATGAAGACGCTGGCGATGTTGGCGAGGACCTTGCCGTACGACAGGCCGCCGAGCGTGTTGGCGATCAGCTCACGGACGGCAGCCGCGATGGCGGAGGCCACCACGACGATGATGATGGCCACGATCGCCTTGGGCAGGAAGGCGATGACGCCGGTGATGAGGTCGCTGATCGGGTTCGGGCCGAACACGCCGAAGGCGAGCTGCAGCACGAAGAGGAGCAGCGCGTAGTAGACGAGCTTGCCCACGATGCCCGAGGCGTCGTACTGGCTCTTGGCGAGCGCCTTCTTGACGCCGCCTCGCTCGACGGCACGGTCGAACCCGACCCTCTCGAGGATCTTGTCGACGGCCTTGCCGATCGCCTTCGCGATGAACCAGCCGATCAGCAGGATCAGCAGGAAGGCCACGAGCTTCGGGACGAAGACCGCGACCGTCCTCCAGAGGTCAGTCGCTGCCGCGCTGAGGTTGTCTGTCATGGTGCCTGGCTCCCTTACGTTGTAAACCGGTCATTTCCCCCTTACCCGGCCCACCCCGCGGACCAACACGACTGCGGGAACCGCATGGACCTGCCGTGGCAGCGATCTCGTGTCCATGGTCTGTCCATACCTGTCGAGTGTTTGTCGAGACCCGAGTACCCGCGCGGCAGCACCCCAAACGCCGCCGGCCGGCGGCCCCTGCAGCCGGTGCTCGACCCATGCGGTAGACAGGTGGTCGAGCGAAAGGAGAACCCATGACTCCGCTGGGCCCGACCGACCCCGCCTCCGACGCTCAGGGCGGCGCCACAGGCACACCGCAGGAGCCCGAGGGTGAACGCCTGGCCCACCGGCCACCAGCCGGCCGCCCGGGGCCCGGGCTCAGCCGCGAGCGCATCGTCACCGCCGCCGTCCAGCTCATCGACGCCGAAGGGGTCTCCGCGCTGACCATGCGCCGGCTCGGCTCGACCCTCGACGTCGAGGCCATGTCGCTCTACCGCTACGTCAACGGCCGGGAGGACCTCCTGGAGGCCGTCGTCGACGCGCTCGTCGAGACGATCGAGGTCCCGGCTCCCGGTCACCTGAAGCCCGTCGACGGCTGGCAGGGCTTCCTGCAGGTGCTCGCCCACGACGTGCGCCGGCTCGCCCTCGAGCACCCCGCGGCGTTCCCCCTGATCGCCACCCGGCACCCGGCGGCGCCCTGGCTGCGCCCGCTGCTGCGCAGCCTGCGCATCGTCGAGGCATTCCTCGACGGCCTGCGAGCCCGCGGCTTCACCGACGAGCACGCCGTGACGACATACCGGACGTTCACGAGCTTCCTGCTCGGGCACCTGCTGCTCGAGTCCGCGATGCAGGGGGCCGAGATGTCCCCGGCCGAGGAGCCGCTCGACGAGGGCGACGCTGAGCTGCCCAATCGCGACGAGGGCCTCGACCTCGCCGACTTCCCGACCTTGGCGCGACTGCGGTCCCAGCTCACCGAGGACCACGCCGAGGAGGAGTTCGAGGCTGCACTCGAGCACCTTCTCGTCCGGCTCGACCTCGAGCTCGCGCAGTAGCGACCGGGCCACGTGGGGGTCCGTACCGAGCCGGACCAGTCCGCGGCCATGGCCCGAAACGGGTCGAAGGGTACGTTCCGGTCGTGAGCGTGACTGAGCGCGCCGGGGAGAACCCCGAGCAGAGCGCCGACGGAGTCGCGGACCTGGTGCCCATGGTCCGGCGCATCGTCCACGCCCGGGTCGGCTCGCACCCGGCTGCCGAGGACCTCGTCCAGGAGACGCTCACCCGCGTCCTCGCGGCCATGCCGACCATCGAGGACGGCATGCTGGAGCCGTACGCCATCGTGACGGCCCGCAACGTCGTGGCCTCCATGTGGCGCGACGACGACCGCAAGCGCCGCAACCAGCACCGTGCCCTGGACCTCAGCGCACCGGAGCCTCCGGACGCGCGCGTCGTGATCGACGAGGAGCAGTCCGCCATGGCGACGGCCCTGGCCCGCTTGGGCGAGCGCGAGCGGCGCACGCTGCTCGCGCACGAGGTGACCGGCACCGACACGCGGACCCTGGCCGAACGTGAGGGAAGCACCGCCGGAGCCGTCGCCGCCTCGCTCAACCGGACGCGGGCGCGGCTGAGGGTTGAGTACCTCCTGGCCCTCGAACAGGCCGAGCCGCCGACCGACCGCTGTCGTCCGGTCATGGTCGCCCTCAGCAGCGGGGACCAGCGACGCCAGCGGGAGGTGCAGGCGGCCCAGCACCTGCTCGAGTGCGACCTCTGCGCGCGCCTGAGCGAGCCGCTGCTCGAACGGGGCCAGCAGCGCGACGGCAGCCTGCGCGTGGCGATCGCCGCCGACCCCGACATCGTCGCCGCCCGTGGAGCCGCCCGCGAGCTCGCCGCGCGCCTCGCCTTCGGTCCGACCGAGCTGACGGTGATCGCGACCGCGGTGTCGGAGGTGTGCCGCAACATCGTCCGTTTCGCCGGTTCCGGTGAGGTCGTCGTCGAGCTGCTCGACGGCCCTCGGCGGGGCATCCAGATCGTCGCCCGGGACGGCGGACCCGGCATCCCGGACGTCGGCCGGGCGCTGACGGACGGTTTCAGCTCGTACGGCGGCCTCGGCCTGGGACTCCCAGGCGTGCGCCGGCTCATGGACGAGTTCGCCATCGCCAGCGAACCCGGCCACGGGACGACAGTGACCATCACGAAATGGGAGAGCGACCATGGATGATCGGCCCCAGCAGACCGACGAGGAGCGCGAGCTCGCGCAGGAGAGCGCCCTGCACCCGCTCGCGAGCGGCGGCGAGCACCTGCTGTCCCAGCTCGTGGCGCACCTGCGGGAGCACCGCACCCGTCTGCGCCAGGAGTGGTCCGAGCGCATCCAGCAGGCGCATCTGCTGACCGCCATGACGCCGCAGGAGATGGCTGCCGAGACGACCTCGGTCTACGACAACTACGTCGAGGTCCTCGAGACCGGCAGCGTCGAGGCGCTCCAGCACTACGCGCGCGACCTCTCCGAGCGGATCATCCCGCGAGGGGTCGAGACCCACGAGGTCGTGGGGATCGTACTGCTGCTCCGCGACGTGCTGGCGCGGTCGCTCTTCGAGAAGTACCAGCGGGACTTCTCCCTGCTCAACGAGGTGCTCGACGCCTACGAGCCGGCCGCCAACCGGATCGCCAACACGGTCGCCGTCAGCTTCGTCGACGAACGCGAGAGGGTCATCCGCCAGCAGCAGGACGCGATCCGCGAGCTCTCGACGCCGGTCCTGCCCGTGCGCGAGCGGCTGCTCATCCTGCCGATCATCGGCGTGCTCGACAGTGAGCGCGCCCGGCAGCTCACCGAGCAGCTGCTGGCGGGCATCCGCACGCACCGGGCCAAGGTCGTCGTCATCGACATCACCGGGTCGCCCGACGTCGACGAGGCGGTCGCGAACCACTTGGTCCAGACCGTCGACGCGTCACGCCTGATGGGTGCGAGCGTCATCATCACCGGGCTGTCGCCGAAGATCGCCCAGACCCTCGTCACGATCGGCGTGGACCTGAGCAAGATGAACACCATCGGTGACCTGCAGGGCGGCCTCGAAGAGGCCGAGCGGCTGCTCGGCTTCACCGTCACCCGGAAGGAGGGCGGCACCAGCTCGTGAACGGCGGACCGGCCCTGGTGTCGATCATGCGACAGGGACAGACCCTCGTCGCATCGGTCCACACTGCGCTCGACGACTCCGAGCTGGCGAGGTTCGAGCACGACCTGATCGAGCAGATCGGCCGGCACCGGTCCCGTGGGGTCGTGATCGACGTGGCTGCCCTCGACGTGATCGACTCCTTCGCCGCGCACACCCTGAGGAGGGTCGCCGAGATGGCCCGCCTGCGCGGGGCACGCACCGTCATCGTCGGGATCCAGCCCGAGGTGGCCTTCACCATGGTCCGCCTCGGCATGGGCACGGGCGACGTCCCGACAGCGCTCGACCTCGAGGAGGGCCTGGCCATGCTGGCCGGCGCCGGGTCGAGCGACAGCTGGGGCTCAGGGAGCACCCGGCCGTGAGCGAGGCCCGCACCGTCCTCGACGACCTCACTCAGGACTACCGGACGACCCTGCTGCGCTTCCTGCCACGCCAGGACGAGGCGGTTCGGGAGGCCGCCTACGGCCTCGGTCGCCGCGCCGTCGTCTCCGGTGTCAACCTGCTGGACATGTGCCGCGTGCACCACGAGGTGTTCCTGGAGGTGCTGCGCGACACCCGGCCCAACGCCCGCCTCGGCGTCGCCGAGGCGGCCTCCGAGCTGCTCCTGGAGGTGCTCGCGGCCTACGACATGACGCATCGCGGCGTGCTCGACCGCTAGGCCACCGGGCCCGGACGCCTTGGCCCGCGCTGCATGACGCGGGCCTTCCCGACCTTTCCGGCGCACGTGGTCCCACAGTGGGGGCCGAGCCGTGCTCAGCGGCGTCGGTCACGCCCCGATCCGGCCTGGATGCGCGTCGTGCAACGCGTCATCCGCTACGTCCCGAGGACTCTTCGTTGGTGACCGCCGGCCCACGAGGCCGTCAGCACCGATCAAGGAGTCCCCTCGATGAACCTCAAGACGAAGCTGGGCGCAGCCGGAGCAACCCTCGTCACCACCGCCGCCCTGGGCCTCGTGCCCGCGGCCGCCGCGTCGGCCGCCCCCGCCACGGCCGCGCCCACCGCTGCCCAGGCAGCGACCACGCCCAAGGCCAGCCTCGCGCCGGCCACGCTGACCAAGGACCTCGGTGCACTGGGCACCTTCAACGGCCTCTTCACGCCCACCGGGTTCACGAACCAGAACGGCCAGCTCGCCGTCACGGGTGTCGTCACCGGCACGGTCACCTCGCTGACGGGCGCGGTGACACAGCTGCCCGCCCAGACGACCACCACGGCCGTGACGAGCGCTGCCGCCGCCAACAGCTGCGACATCCTCAACCTCGTCCTCGGCCCGCTGCACCTGAACCTGCTCGGCCTCAACGTCGACCTCAACCAGGTGGTGCTGAACATCACCGGTCAGACGGGTGCCGGCAACCTGCTCGGCAACCTGCTCTGCGCGGTTGCGGGGCTGCTCGACGGGAACGGGCTCACCGGCCTGGCCGGCCTGCTCAACCGGCTGCTCGGTCTCTGACCGAAGGAGCCCCCGCTGCCCCCGGGGCAGCCTCTCCGCCCCGGGCCCGGACGGCGTCGGCCCTCACGGGTCGGCGCCGTTCGCCGTCTCAGGGCGCCATAGCCGCATAGCCGCCTGCGTCGTGGATGGCCAGGCCGGCATACGTTCCGTATGCCGCCGCACCCGAGTCGACGAGCGACAGCTGGGTCTCCATGTCGGTCCGCGTCCACCCGAAGAAGGTCTGCTTCTGCTCGGACGCCGTGTCGCCGAGGTAGGTCGTCTCCTGGCCCAGGCGCACGGGCTTGCCGAGGGACGCACCGGCCGCGAGTGCCGCGGACGCGATGTCGAGCGTGCCGTCGGGGCCGGTGGCCGTGTTGCGGTAGCTCATCACGGTGACGCCGGCGGTGCGCTTCATGATCTCGCGGTCGAGGGTCGAGGAGCCGCCCGTGCTCGACCTGGCCGCGATGGTGCCGAACCAGAACGGGATGTCGGCCTCGAGCGGCTTGGTGCCGGCGTTGGCCTTCAGCTTGTCGAGCAGCGTGAGGTAGCCGGCCACCACCGTGGACTGCTGGGTCGTCCAGGCGGGCAGGGAGTACGGCTCGACGTCGGTGTGGATGCCGGTGAACAGGCCCGAGCTCTTCGCCGGCTTGAGCCAGTAGGTCACCACCCAGCTCGCATTGTCGACCCAGGTCGGGTCACCGCCGAGGGCGTCCACGCGGATGCCGGCAGCCCGGGCACGCTGGCTCAGGGCCGTGATGTCGGGCAGCTGGCTCGAGGTCGAGAGGTTGGGCGGGACCGCCACGAAGAGCTGGCCGATGCCGCTGCTGACGGCCAGGTCGACCGTCGCCTGGGGTGTGCTGGTGTCCCAGACCCACATCGCGCGGGTGCGGTTCACGGAGGGCACCGCCGACGCCGCGCTCGCCGCAGGGGCTGCCACGAGCGCCGAGACGGCCACCACGAGCAGGGCGGTGAGGGAGCGAAGGGCGGCTGACATGGGGGACTCCGGAGGACGACGAGAGGGTTACCACCCGAATTGTCGTTTTCGGCGCTCGTCGCTGCTGGGCTTTTGCAAGAACTGCGCAAGACGGGCACCCGCCGCCGTGGGTCCGACCGCTCGGCGTCGGGTCGGGAACGCGTCAGGTGACTCACAGTCCCGGACCCTAGCCTCCGCTGCGTGACCCGTCTCCGCCCCCGGTGGTCCCCAGTCGTGCTGCTCGTGGCGGCCGCGCTGGCCCAGGCCGGGTGCACCACCTCCCCGAGCACCGGGCCGGCCCCGCCGACCCGTCCGACGGATAGACCCCCCGGCACGGCGTCCGCCACGCACCCGACGTCCCGCGCCCGGCTCGTGCTGGACCCGCGCTGGGGCCTCACGCGCCAGGCGCCCGACGGCGCCCTCGACGGGTGGACCGACCGGGCCGGTGTGCTGCCCGGCCAGCCGGTGGGGCTGCACGTCTCGACATCAGCCCCCACCTGGACCGCGACGGCCTACCGGATGGGCTGGTACGGCGCGGTCGGCGGGGCGAAGGTGTGGCAGTCGGCACCGGTCAAGGGAACCGTCCAGGCGCCGGCGACCCTCGTGGCCGCCACCCGGACCGTCCAGACGTCGTGGCCGACCTCGCTGCAGCTGCAGACGCGCACCTGGCCGCCGGGCGCCTACCTGATCCGGCTCGACTCGAAGGTGGGGCAGCGGTTCATCCCGTTCACGGTGCGCTCCCCCGTGACCCGGGGTCGCGTCGTGCTCGTCAACGAGGTGACGACGTGGCAGGCGTACAACGACTGGGGCGGCTACAACCTCTACCACGGCAGGCGGGACTACTCCGACCGGTCCGTGGTCGTCTCGTTCGACCGGCCGTACTCGGTGAAGCGGTCCGACGAGATGCTCGCCGATGACCTCCCCACGATCGCCCGCGCAGAGCGCATCGGCATCCCGGCCGCGTACGCCACCGACGTGGACGTCCATGCCGACCCTCACCTGCTCGACGGGGCGGCTGCGGTGGTCTTCCTGTCCCACGACGAGTACTGGTCCCTGGCGATGCGCCAGTCCGTGACCAGAGCGCGCGATGCGGGCGTGAACGTCGCCTTCCTGGGCGCCAACAACGTCTTCCGCCACATCCGCCTCGAGGCGGGCCCCACGGGTCCCGACCGGCTCGAGGTCAACTTCAAGGGCAGTCCCGACCCGCTCCTCGGCCACGCCGACGCGGACGTCACGGTCGACTGGCGCGAGCCGCCGGTCCCCCGGCCCGAGAGCGACCTCACCGGGGTCCTCTACGCCTGCAACCCGGTCGAGACGGACATGGTCGTGACCGACCCGTCCAACTGGCTGTACGCCGGCACGCCGGCTCGCACCGGCCTGCACCTGACGCACATCGTGGGCTACGAGTACGACCGGGTGAACCTCAAGGCGCCGCGGCCGGCCCGCATGGAGATCCTCCCCCACTCCCCCGTGCGGTGCGAAGGCAGGTCGAGCTTCTCGGACAGCGTCTGGTACACCGTGCCGAGCGGCGCCGGGGTCTTCGCGTCCGGGAGCATCTGGTTCACCCAGGGACTGCCCGAGGCCGGGGCCAAGGGCGTGACGGCGGGAGTGGTGGCCGGGATGGTGGACAACCTGCTGCGCGCCTTCGCCGCAGGGCCTGCAGGGCGCGCGCACCCGGCGGTGCCCAACGTCGGGGCCTTCTACCACTAGGGCCTCGGGGCAGCGGCGGCCCGTGCGGCCTCGGTCTCCGGGTGCCCCGCCAGCACGCGGGCGGCACGACGTCGGACCGTCCACCTCCACAGCTCGTCGGCGCCCCAGACGAGCACGGGGAAGGGCACGATCAGGAGGACCTGCCACGCTTCGGGCGTGGCGGTGCCGAAGACCTCCTGCAGCGGCGGCACGGTCACGAGCGCAGCGGCGAAGACGACCTCGTAGGCGAACCCCCACAGCAGCAGCCGATTGCTGAACACCCCGACCTGCCGCAGTGACGCGTGCTGGGTGCGTGCCGCCACGGCGGTGCCGATCTGGCAGGCCACGATCCCGAGGAAGCTCATCGTCGTGGCCTGCTGCCAGACGTGGTGCAGCGGTCCGGAGTCCACGTCGTCCCCGAGCTGCCAGCCTCCCTGCACCAGCGTCACCAGGAAGACCGCCATGACGAGCACGGCCGAGATGCCGCCGAGCAGCCCCCACGCGCGCGCCAGCATCGGTGCGTCGATGACGTTCTGGGTGCGCTCGCGCGGCGGCCGCGACATCAGTCCCGGCTCGGCACGTTCACGCCCCAGCGCCAGGGCGGGAAGGGTCTCGGTGCCGAGGTCGATCGCGAGGATCTGCATCACCGTCAGCGGCAGCGGGATCCGCCCGCCAGACAGGGCGTAGGCCAGGAACGGGACGACCTCGGGGGTGGCGTGGGCGAAGATGTAGACGATGAACTTCCGGACGTTGTCGTAGACCCGGCGGCCCGCCTCGACGGCCGCCACGATCGAGGCGAAGTTGTCGTCGGTCAGCACCATGGTGGCCGCCTCGCGCGCCACGTCGGTGCCGGAGCGGCCCATGGCCACGCCGATGTCGGCGCGGCGCAGGGCAGGGGCGTCGTTGACCCCGTCACCGGTCATGGCCACCACGTGGCCCTGGTCCTGCAGGGCGTCGGCGATGCGCATCTTGTCCTCGGGCGAGCTGCGGGCGAAGATCAGCTCCTCCCCGGTGGCGAGCAGCTCGTCCAGCTCCGCCTCCGGGAGGTCGTCGAGCTCGGCGCCCGTGACGACGCGCAGGCCGTCCCGACCGATCCCCACCTCCTCCGCGATCCCCCGAGCGGTCAGCCCGTGGTCGCCGGTGACGACGAGCAGCCGTATGCCGGCCGAGTGGCAGCGCGCGACCGCACCGGCCACCTCGGGCCGGGGTGGGTCGGTCATCCCGACGACGCCGAGCAGGGTGAGGTCCCGCTCGGCCCGCTCCCGGGTGAGCCCGGGCAGCTCGCTCTCGTCGATGTGCCGCTCGGCGACCGCGAGCAGCCGCAGGCCGTCACGCGCCCATCGGGTGACGACCTGACCGACCGCGTCACGCTCCTCGACCCGCAGCGCCCGGTCGCCGTCCGGCCCGGCCACCCGGCCACACAGGCGCAGCACCTCCTCGGGGGCGCCCTTGGCGTGCACCCTGACGCCGTCGGGTCCCCGGTCGACCGTCGACATGCGCCGCAGCTCGGGGTCGAAGTGGAACTGCGCCGCCCGCTCCGTGCCGCTGCGGCTGTGCGGGAGCCCTAGCGCCACCGCCAGGTGCAGCAGGGCCAGCTCGGTCGGGTCACCCCGCTCGTCGCTCGGCGGCACGAGATCGAGCTCGGCGTTGTTGCAGGCGACGACCGCCCTCACCAACCGGGCGGTGGCCGAAGGGGCGTCCACCTCGGGCGGTGGGCCTGTCAGGTCGAGGACCTGCGGCAGCGTCCAGACCCGCGTGACACGCATCCGGTTGAGGGTGAGGGTGCCGGTCTTGTCGGTGCAGATGACGCTGGTCGAGCCCAGGGTCTCCACGGCGGAGATGCGCTTCACGAGCACGCCCCGACGGGCCAGGATGCGGACCGCGACGGCGAGGGCGAGCGTGATGGTCGGGAGCAGCCCCTCGGGGACGTTGGCGACGAGCAGCCCGATGGCGAAGTTCACGGCGTCACCGAGCGACAGGCCCGCAGCCAGGGTGCCGATCGGGATGAACGCCACGCCCATCCCGACGGCGACCAGGGCGATGAGGCGGGCGACGTGCTTGACCTGCTTCTCGAGCGGGCTGTCCTCGTGACCGACGCGCTGCGACAGGGCCGCGATCCGACCGAGCTCGGTGTGCATCCCGGTGTTGAAGACCACCGCGGTGGCCTCGCCCTCGGTGCAGCTCGTCCCGCTGAAGACGAGGTCGCGGGCCTCGAGGACCGGGCCCCTGGTGTCGAACGGCTCGGCCTCGCGCAGCAGGGGCAGCGACTCCCCGGTGAGCGTGGACAGGTCCACCTCGACGGCGCCCGTCAGCAGCCGTGCGTCCGCGGAGATCCGCTCGCCCTCCTCGATGACGATGACGTCACCCGGGACGAGCTCGCGCGCCTCCACCGGCCTCGGGATGCCGTCGCGCACGACGCGAACCGTGACCGGCAGGTAGGCCGCGAGCGCCTCCACCGCCTGCTCGGCGTGCCGCTCCTGGGCGAAGGCGAAGAGCGCGTTGAGCAGGATCACCACGACGATGGCGACGGCGAGGGCGCCGGCCCCGCTGACCTGCGCGAGCAGAGCCGCCACCCATAGCAGCAGCGCCAGCGGGTGCACGAGCTGGCGGACCAGGTCGCGCGGCCACGTGCGGCCACCGCGCCGGGTGAGCTCGTTGGGCCCGAACACGACCAGCCGGCGAGCGGCCTCGCGGTCGGTCAGGCCGGTGCGGCGGGTGCGCAGGTCGCGCAGCAGGCGGTCGATGGACTCCTGCGGGTTGACGGCGGAGACGCTGTCCCAGCCGGACTCGGCCGAGCCCGCCACCGGCTGGGACATGGGGCCTCCCGCGACGCTCTCCTGCTCCCTCCATTACAGCGAGGGGCAGCAGCGCTGTCCGCGGTTCGGCCCGGGCCGGGCAGGTTCGCTGGGTTCGACACCGCCGGTCCCCGACGCCCGCCGCCCCCGCTGAGGGCCTGCCGGCGTCGAGGACCCGCAGGCGCTCAGGCCTGCGCCACCTCGGCCTCCGCGCCCCTGCTCGCCCCTGCGCCCGCTCCCGCCTCGGCTCGGTGCTTGGCCAGGGCCGTCCACGTCTCCACGACGGTGTCGGGGTTGAGCGACATCGACTCGATGCCCTGGTCGAGCAGCCACTCGGCGAGGTCGGGGTGGTCGGACGGGCCCTGCCCGCAGATCCCGACGTACTTGCCGCGCTCGCGGCAGGCCGTGATGGCCATCGCCAGCATCTTCTTGACGGCGGGGTCGCGCTCGTCGAAGGAGCCGGCGACGAGCGAGGAGTCGCGGTCCACGCCCAGCGTCAGCTGCGTCATGTCGTTGGAGCCGATGGAGAAGCCGTCGAAGTGGTCGAGGAACTCGTCGGCGTTGACGGCGTTGCTCGGGATCTCGCACATCATGACGACCTGCAGGTCGTTCTCGCCACGGACGAGGCCGTGCGAGGCGAGCAGGTCGATGACGCCCTTGCCCTCGGCGACCGTGCGCACGAACGGGATCATGATCTTGACGTTCGTCAGGCCCATGTCGTCGCGCACGTGCTTGAGCGCCTCGCACTCCATGGCGAAGCACTCGGCGAAGTCGGCGGAGAGGTAGCGCGCGGCGCCGCGGTAGCCGAGCATCGGGTTCTCCTCGTGCGGCTCGTAGCGCTCCCCGCCCAGCAGGCCGGCATACTCGTTGCTCTTGAAGTCCGACATGCGCACGATGACCGGCTCGGGCGCGAAGGCGGCGGCGATCGTCGCGACGCCCTCGGCGACGCGCTGCACGAAGAAGTCGCGCGGGCTCGGGTAGGCCGTGATGAGCGACTCGATCTCAGCCTTGACCGCGGGCTCCTGGCTGTCGAGCTCGAGCAGGGCCTTGGGGTGGATGCCGATCTGGCGGTTGATGATGAACTCGAGCCGGGCCAGGCCCACGCCCCTGTTGGGCAGGCGGGAGAACTCGAACGCCTGCTCCGGGGTGCCGACGTTCATCATGATCTTGACCGGCACCTCGGGCATGTCGTCGAGGGTCGTCTCGGTGACGGTGAACTCGCGCTTGCCCTCGTAGACGAAGCCGGTGTCGCCCTCGGCGCAGGAGACGGTGACCTCCTGCCCGTCGGAGAGCGTCGAGGTCGCCGTGCCGGTGCCGACGACCGCCGGGATGCCGAGCTCGCGGGCGATGATCGCGGCGTGGCAGGTGCGCCCGCCGCGGTTCGTGACGATGGCGCTCGCGCGCTTCATGATCGGCTCCCAGTCGGGGTCGGTCATGTCGGCGACGAGCACCTCACCGGGCTGGAAGTCGTGCATCGAGTCGATCGAGGAGAGCACGCGTACGCCGCCTGCTCCGATCTTCTGACCGATGGCGCGGCCCTCGACGACGACCGGCCCGCGCTCGTCCATCCGGTAGCGGCGCATGACGCCGGCGGCCTGCCGGGACTGCACCGTCTCGGGGCGCGCCTGGAGGATGTAGAGCCTGCCGTCGACGCCGTCCTTGCCCCACTCGATGTCCATCGGGCGGCCGTAGTGCTCCTCGATGCGCAGAGCGTGGTGGGCCAGCTCGGTGACGTCGTCGTCGGTGATCGACAGCTTCGGCCGGTCGGCCTCGGGCACCGGCACGAACTCGATGGTGCGGCCGACGCTGGCGTCGCCGGTGTAGACCATCTTGGTCGCCTTCGCACCGACGCCGCGCTTGAGGATCGCCGGCCGGCCCGCGCGCAGGGCCGGCTTGTAGACGTAGAACTCGTCGGGGTTGACGGCGCCCTGCACGACCGCTTCGCCGAGGCCGTAGCTGCTCGTGATGAAGACGGCGTCGCGGAAGCCGGACTCGGTGTCCATGGTGAACATGACGCCGGAGGCGCCGACGTCGGAGCGGACCATCCGCTGCACGCCTGCCGAGAGCGCGACGACGGAGTGGTCGAAGTCGCTGTGGACGCGGTAGGCGATGGCGCGGTCGTTGTAGAGGGAGGCGAAGACGAGCTTCACCGCGTGCAGGACGTTGTCGATGCCGCGCACGTTGAGGAAGGTCTCCTGCTGCCCGGCGAAGGAGGCGTCGGGAAGGTCCTCGGCCGTCGCGCTCGAGCGCACCGCGAAGCTCACCTCGGCGCCGTCGCCGCCCTCGTGCTCCCCCACCAGCCGGTCGTACGCGTCCCGGATGTCGCGCTCGAGGTCGGCCGGGAACGTCTGCTCCTCGACCTCGCGACGGATGTCGGCACCGACCTGCGCGAGCTTGCGGGTGTCGTCGACGTCGAGGTCGGCCAGCAGCGCGTTGATGCGGTCGGCGAGTCCGTTCTCGGCGAGGAAGCGACGGTAGGCGTCCGCCGTGGTCGCGAAGCCGTCCGGCACCGAGACGCCGGCTGCAGCCAGGTGCTGCACCATCTCCCCGAGCGAGGCGTTCTTGCCGCCGACGATCTCGACGTCGGAGAGGCCGAGGTCGGCGAACCTCATCACGTTCTCGGTCACTGCTGGTCCTTCCATCGGTGGTGGGGTGGTTGCGCTCCGGCGACGGTGCCGACGGCCGATCCGGCCGGTGGCCCGTCAGCCGACGTCGTTGAGGCGTCGGCTGTGCATGATGACGGCCGCGATCTCCTCGACGGACATCGCGGACGAGTTGACGACGGGTATGCCGTGGGCGCGGTACATCGCCTCGGCGCGGCGCAGCTCGTAGCTGCACTGCGCGAGAGTGGCGTAGCGCGAGCCGGGCCGGCGCTCGCCGCGCACCTGCGCCAGGCGCGCGGCGGTCGAGAGCAGCCCGAAGCACTTGGCGGCATACGGCCGCACGGGGCGCGGGAGCTCGCTGGACTGGAAGTCCTCGTCGACGAGCGGGTAGTTCGCCACACGCACCCCGTGCTGCAGGGCCAGGTAGATCGACGTCGGCGTCTTGCCGCACCGCGAGGGGGCGATGAGGATGAGCTGGGCCTGCTCGAGGTTGCGCATGCTCTGCCCGTCGTCGTGCTCCATCGCGTACTCGACCGCGCGCATGCGGGCCTCGTAGCGGCCGACGTCGCCGACCCCGTGCAGCGCCTGGACCCGGTGCACGGCGTTGACGTGCAGCACGTGCTCGACGGTGGCCAGGTGGGAGCCGAAGAGGTCGATGAAGGCGCACTTCGTGCGCTGCAGCTCGGCCCGGACCTCCTCGTCGGAGACGGTCGAGAAGACGAGCGGCGTCACGTCGTCGGTCATCGCCGCGTCGAGCTGGGTGACGACCTCACGCGCCTGCTCCACCGTGGTGATGAAGGGGATCTTGCGCCGGCTGAAGGTCACGGACGGGAACTGTTGCAGCATCATGTTGCCGAGCGTCTCCGCGGAGATGCCGGTGCCGCCGGCCAGGAAGAAGGCGGGCGTGATCGGAGGCGTCGACGATGAGGCCATGGGATGCACTGTGGCACACCGTCGCTCGCTCATCGTCCGAGCGACGCCTCCCGTGTGACCCACGCCTCAGTGCAGGCCCACTCCGCGGACGTCGAGCGGGGCGTCGGCCTGACACCCGGCTCGTCAACCGTGCGCCTCGGTGAGGAGGCGGGCGAGGACCGCGGCGTGGCTGATCGCCGGTTCCCTGGTCGCCGTCAGCAGGGTCACCGCACCCGCTGCAGCCAGCTCGCGCAGGGCCCTGAACGCCTCCGCCTGGGCGGGTCCGTCCAGCTCGGCGGCGTAGCGCCCGGCGAACTCCCCGAAACGCGACGGCTCGTGGCCGTACCACCGCCGCAGCTCGGTGGACGGTGCGACGTCACGCAGCCACTGGTCGATGCGGGGATCGTCCTTGCGCACCCCCCGCGGCCAGAGGCGGTCGACGAGCACCCGCCGCCCGTCGTCAGGCGACGGCGCGTCGTAGACCCGCCCCACGCGTACGCCGTCGTCACGACCCGATAGCTGCACGTCTCCCGGGCTCTGCACTGCGGCTCACGGCTCCCCCGGCATCGACGTGTCCGTGACCTGCCCGTCGACCCTGACGACGGCGGGGCGCCAGAAGCAGACGAGGTCCAGGACCTGCAGGGCGTCGTGCAGCGGGTCGGGGTAGGACCACGCCACGTCCGGGGCCCCCTCGGCGCTGAGGTAGGACGCCACGCCCTTGTAGGCGCAGACCGTGTGGGTCTGCGACGGAGTCAGCAGGTCCATCCGCACGTCGTCACGCGGCAGGTACCAGCGGACCGGGATGCCGGTCTCCACGAGCATCGTGGGTCGCGTCGACTCGGCGAGCACCACGTCGCCGAGCTCGACCCGGACGTGGCGGTCGCTGCGGAGGACGTCGATCCGCTTGAAGGGGTCGTGCGGGTGCCCCATCACCGGCTCGTCCTCCTCCAGCCACTCGAACGGCTCCCAGTGCAGGACGACCCGGCCGCCGAGCACTGGGTCGTCGGGTCGGAACGCGACCTCCCCGTGGCCGTCGAGGTGCAGGGAGCGCCCGGGCACGGTGTGCCACTCCGCGTGACGGGGCGGCAGCACGGGCGCGCGCAGCTCCGGCACCGGGGCCGGGTCCTGCTCGGTGAGCTCCAGGTGCAGGTCGGCCGCCGGCACGGCGTACCAGGGGACGACGCGTCGCGGCTCGTAGACGAGCAGCGCATCGCGGGTGTCCAGGACGACGCGACCGCCGAGGAGCGCCCGCAGTCGTTTGGGGGTCGCGACGTAGCGCAACTCGGCGAGGTCTCGGAACCACTGCTGGGTCAGGTCGATGGCCATGCTTCGAGCATGAGCACCGGCCCGTCGACCGGCAAGAGGCCGGGACCCCACCGACACGACAGGAGGCGACAGCAGGCGACAGGCGACGGGAGGCGACGGGCGCGGGACCTAAGCCTCTGTCCGCAGTGACGCCGGCGGCGGAGTCTGGCCGTGTGTGAACGTCACACGCCGAGCAGCCCCGAGCGTCACGTCCTCACCCGCCCGCTGCTCGGGCACCGAGAGACAGGCAACTCCATGACAGACGTAGCAACGAACCAGCAGCGCCCTCTCCTCGACGCGATCCTGGACATGACCAGCGCTTCCGTCTCCCGGGCCGGGCTCGGCGACCGTGAGCTCATGATGGTGCGGTTCGCCGCCCTGGCGGCGGTGGGCGCCCCGCCGTCGTCGTACCTGCTCAACATCGCAGCCGCAGCGGAGGCCACCGACCTGACGCTGGAGGACGCCCGCGGCGTGCTCATCGCGGTGGCGCCCATCATCGGCACCCCGAAGGTCGTCGCTGCAGCCGGCACCATCGCCGAGGCGCTGGGCATCGCGCTCGCGCTCGAGGACGCCCTCGCCGAGGAGGACTCCTCGTCCTGACCCGGAGGTCGTGGACCCGGGAGCCGGATCGGCGTCAGCGGCGCAGGGCCGCGGCGAGCGCCTCCGGGTCCACCACCGTCACCGTCGCCGCAGGGTGGCGCAGCACGCCCGTGGGCTCGATGGCGTGGACCGGCTCGACGAACGAGACGCACAGCCCGCGCCGCGAGCTCGTCGCGAAGGTCACGCCACGGTCGGAGAGGGACAGGTGGGCCGGACCGGCGGTGCGGTGGAACGCATACCCCGACGTCACCGTCGTGCCCGCGACGTTGGCCAGCGGCGTGCGCAGCCGCCAGGGGCCGAACCGCACGAGGAGCTCGTCGTCGGTGACGCGCACGCGCGCAGTGGCCGGCGTGATCCCGAACACCAGAGCGGGTAGGCGGTAACGGTTCTCGAAGGCGAACCCGAACTCCTCCGTCATCCCCGGCGCCTCAAGCGGGACACGAGCCTCGACGGCGGGTCGAGCAGTCCGGCGACGCCGCGCTGCTGCTCGCCGAGGTAGGCGTCGAGCACCAGCAGCCCGGCGGTGGCCGCGGGCGTGGCCCACTGCAGCCGGCTCATCCGCTGGGTGAGCCGGCGCGCCTTGCTCCGAGCCGACGGGTCGCTCTCGGCGCGCTCGAGCGCGTCACCGAGCTCGGCCCCGGACCGGTACGCCTCCGCGCTGACCAGGACGGCCGCGCCGGTGAGCGCCGTCTTGAGGACGACGGCAGCCGCGGTCGGGCGGTGCTCGAGGACCCGACGACGGTTGTCGGCGAGGATGGCGATGCCGCTCAGCAGGTGCAGGCCGATCGAGGCGCCCTGCAGCGGCCCCCAGCGCCGCCAGCCCTCGTCGGCGATCTGGGCCCGCTCGCGCGCGTCGTCACCCTTGCTCGCGGCCGGGTTGAGCGCCGCCGCGCCGGCCAGGGAGCCGCCGAACCAGGCCGCGTTGGTGAGCACGTGCGTGGCACGGACGAGGGTGCTGTAAGCCGTCATGGGAGTCCTGAGGGGTGGGGCGCCGGCGTGCGTGGCGCGGTGGCGGGTGTGAACTGTGCCGTACCCGGTTCCCGGGCGCGGACACCCCTTCGCGGCCGTATGCCGTGTCGCGACCGAGCGTGTCACCTGCTCTTGGGCGGGAGCGAGCGCGCATACGCGAGCCCGCGTGAGACCCACACCTCGAGGTCGGTCTCGTCGAGGTCGCCGCTGACGCGCAGCCACCCGCGCATCTCCCGCCCGCGCATCACCATCGGCGTCACACGCGGGTCGTCGGCCCAGGGCTCGGGCCCGCCCGGGTCGACCCGGACCAGCAGTCCGCCCTCACCGCTTGCTGCGACGGCCATGTTGCCGTTGGCGAGGAACGCCAGGCCGCCGAACATCCCGTGCTCGAGGACGTCGTCCGAGCCGGCGACCTGCCGACGGATGCGCTCTGCCAGGTCACGGTCGTAGGCCATGCCTCGCATTATCGCGGGAGGTGCCACGCCTGACCGTCCAACGGAGCCACGAGGTGGGCGCCCGGTGGGCGCCCGGTGGGCGCCCGGTGGGCGAGAGGCCCTGACCGACGATCGTCGGTCAGGGCCTCTTGGCGACACCCGTTGGAGGGTGGGTGCGGCGTACCGGTCCGGGTGGGTCAGTGACCGCGGGGCTGGGCGAGCACGTCGGACGCGCCGGCGACCTCGTGGGCCCGGGCCCTGTCCGTCTCCGCCTCGCGGGTGAGCTGGGTGCGGGGCATGAGGAGCAGGGCGCCGAAGGCGAGGACGCAGCAGCCGACGATGTACCAGCTGATGCCGGTGCTCGAGTGCGTCTTGGCAAGGATCGCGGCCGCGATGAGCGGTGCCGGACCACCGGCGATGACCGAGGCGAGCTGGTAGCCCACGCCGGCGCCGCTGTAGCGCAGGTTCGTCCCGAAGCTCTCGGCGATGAGGGCGGCCTGGGGGCCGTACTGCATGTCGTGGAAGATCAGCGACAGGACGATGGCCAGCAGCACCAGGCCGGAGGACTTGGTGTCGAGCAGGCCGAAGTAGGGAAAGGCGTAGAGCGCGGTGCAGACGATGCCGATGCCGTAGATCAGTCGCCGGCCGAACAGGTCGGACAGGTGACCGAAGAGCGGCACGCTGATGAGGCCGAGACCCGCCGCGATCAGGGTGTAGTTGAGCAGCTCGCTCTTCTTCAGGCCCAGGTGCTCGGTGCCGTAGGTGAGCACGAAGGTGATGAAGAGGTAGAAGGGCGCCTGCTCGGAGAGCCGGACGAAGGCGGAGGTGAGGATCTCCAGCGGGTGCTCCTTGAAGACCTGCAGCAGCGGCTGACGGACGACCGCGTCGGACGCCTTCACCTCGGCGAACTGTGGGCTCTCGACCACCCGGAGGCGGACGTAGAGGCCGACGAGGACCAGCGCGAAGCTGACCAGGAAGGGCACTCGCCAGCCCCAGGCGGCGAAGGACGCCTCGTCAGTGACCCCGCTCATCAGCTTGATCATCGCCGTGGAGAGCAGCAGCCCGATCGGCACGCCGAGCTGGGGCCAGCTGGCCATCAGGCCACGGCGCTTGCGGCTGCCCCACTCCATGCTCATGAGGACCGAGCCTCCCCACTCACCGCCGACGCCGATGCCCTGGGCGAGGCGCAGCAGCGTGAGGATGATGGGCGCGGCGACCCCGATGGTCGAGGCCGTCGGCAGCACCCCGATCAGGAACGTGGCGGCCCCCATCAGCAGGAGGGTCGTGACGAGGGTGGCCTTGCGACCGACGCGGTCTCCCATGTGGCCGAAGATCGCCGCGCCGATGGGACGGGCGGCGAACCCGACGAACAGGGTGCTGAACGACAGCAGCGTCCCGCTGAGCTGAGAGCTGCTGGGGAAGAAGAGGTGCGGGAAGACCAGGGCAGCCGCCGTGCCGTAGAGGAAGAAGTCGTACCACTCGATGGTCGTGCCCACCGTGCTGGCCACCACGGCCCGACGGCGTTGGGTCGCGGCGGACTCGCCTGCGACAGCTGTTGCGCTCATGCCTTGCTCCTCGTTGAGTAATTGGCTAGGCCACTAGGCCGCTCGCCGTTGAGGCGAGATGCTCGTCCTCTCGAGGAACCCCTGTCAAGACTTGTACCGCAATATCCTCCGGATCCGCGCCGGAGAGCTGGCGACCGCACGACTCCGCCACCACGACGCCACCACGACGCCACCACGACGCCACCACACGGCATACGAGGCGTGCGGGGTGACGACCGCGACGGGCGGGGCGATGGAACGGTCGACGACGCCGCCCCTGGGGGGCCGCTGGGGGAAGGCGGGAAGGGCGGCGCCGCCATCACCACCGTAGTCACGAAGGCTCTGGACCGGAGCGGCTTCCCGGTCACCGCGGCGGCGAACTCCCTTCTGCCGTCTCGGTGTCCGGCGCGTCGCTCGTCGTGTAGGCGGCAGCCCGGACGGCGGCGTCCGTCTCCAACCCCGCGCCCAGCGCCCCACCGGTCGTCGCCAGACAGGCGGTGACCCACGCGATGCGGACGTATGCCGCGGCCCCCGGCTGGTGCCCGAGCACCTGACGCAGCACGGAGGAGTCGACGAGCAGCAGGGCGCCGAGCCAGGACACGACGAGCAGCGCCAGGAACAGGGCGGCCACGCCGAGGACCACCGTGGCGAGGGTGGCAGCGTTGAAGAGGGACACCTGGCGGCGCTGCCGCCTGGTCCGGGGCCTCTCCCACAGACCGGCGCCGAGCACCAGGGTCAGCGTGACGGCCAGGATCGAGCCGGCGCCCAGGAGGGCGAAGCGGGCGATGCCGTAGGCGTCGGCCAGCAGCCAGAGGTCGGTCGTCACCAGGGTGAGGATGGCGGTGGCTCCGGCCACCGAGAGCGCCCGGCTCAGGCCGATGGCGAGCCGCCACGGCCGGTTGGCGCGGACCATGGCGAGGAGCAGTCCGACGTTCCCGCCGATGACGCGTGCGGCATACCGGACCGCCGACTCGCCCTCCCCCTCCGGGGTGTCGCCGGCCAGCTGCCGCAGGGAGTCCCTGTCGTCGGTGCCGACCAGGGTCATCGCGACCTGCGCGAGCAACGTGGTCGTCCTGGCGCGGGTGTGCACGGTCCCGAGCGCCGGAAAGGAGACCACCCCGACCCCGTGGACGGGACTGCACGTGCTGACCACCGCGCGTCGGCCCTCGGTCAGGGGCAGGTCCGTGACGACGAGGACGAGGTCCCAGTCCCGTTCCAGCAGCACGTGCCTGGCCGCATCCATGACCTCGACCGACTCCGAGGGACCGGCGGTGACCGCCTCGCTCAGCACGGTCACCCTCCAGGCGACGTCCCCCACCCGCTCCCGGAGCGCCGCCTCCAGTCCCGTCTCGACCTCGGACCGGACGCCCGCGGGCAGCCGCGGTGCCACCAGTACGCCGACGTGCACGGCGTCGGACACGGCGATCGGCACGGTCGGGGCGATCGGGACGGTCGGGACGGTCGGGACGGGCGAGCTCGAGGGCGGCGTTTCGTCGCTGGGCATGGCGTTCAGTATCGGCAACCCGGAGGAACGCCCCAAACCGATGGCACGGCGCCGATCCTCATCCCCGGGGGCTGAAGCGCGGCACGCCGGGGTGGGCGACGGTGAGGTGACAGCCAGCAGTCCGGCAAGGAAGCCCACCATGCCCACGAGCCAGGAACGGCAAGCCGTCGTCGACGACGTCCCGGACGGCGAGTTCGAGCTGAAGAAGCTGCACCGGATGGGCGAGCACCCGGCCGTGGTCACCCTGACCCCCGACGACGGTGAGCCGGTCCGCGTGGCCGTCGAAGCCGCGCACCGGGCAGCACTGCTGGGCCCGTACGCCAGCCCGGTCGCCGCAGGCTGACGCAGCAAGGCACTGAACGAAGGAACTGAACGCAGGCGGTACGACGGAGGGGGCGAGTCGAGTGGAGGTCGGAGCAGTCCTGCTGGTCATGGTGGCGATCTTCGGGTGGGGCCTGCTGTCCGCACGGCTCGAGAGAGCAGACCTCTCGGCACCGATCGTGTTCACGCTGTTGGGTGCCCTGCTGTCAGTCCTCGGCCTCGTCGACGCGCCGGCCGTGCCGCAGACCCTCAAGCCGCTGGTCGAGCTCACCCTCGTGTGGGTGCTGTTCTGCGACGCGGCGCGGATCCGGGTCCAGGACCTTCGCCGGGACACCGGACAGTACGTCCGGCTGCTCGGCGTCGGCCTGCCCCTGACCATCCTGGCCGGCTGGCTGCTGGCGGTGTGGCTCTTCCCCGGTCTCGGGGTCTGGCTGGCCCTGCTCGTCGGGGCCGCGCTGGCTCCCACCGACGCGGCGCTGGGCATCCCCGTGGTGACCAACGCAGCGGTGCCCTCGCGGATCCGACGGCTCATCACCGTCGAGAGCGGCCTCAACGACGGCATCGCCACCCCGGTGGTCATGGTCGCGATCGCCGGCGCCGCGTCGGCGGAGGAGCTCGCCGGGGCCGAGAATCTCGTCGGCGCGTTGCTCGAGCTCGCCATCGGCGCAGCCATCGGTGTCGCCATCGGGCTCGCGGGTGGCTGGCTGCTGCGCCGTGCCCGCCGCGCCCGGTGGGCGGCCGAGGACTTCACCGGCATCGCCGTCCTCGCCCTCGCCGTGATCACGTATGCCGCGGCCGTGAGCCTGCACGGCAACGGGTTCGTGGCGGCCTTCTGCGGAGGGGTCGCGTTCGGGGCCGTCGCCGGTCGACGCGGCTCCGCGGAGCTGGTCTTCCTCGAGCAGGCGAGCGGCCTCGTCTCTCTCCTGGTGTGGACCGCCTTCGGCGCGGTCGTGCTGCGCATCATCGTCGACGGCATCAGCCTCACCATCGTGCTGTATGCCGTGCTCAGCCTCACGCTCGTCCGCATGGTCCCGGTGGCGCTGGCCTCTATCGGCGCAGGCCTGGACCGAGACACGGTCCTGTTCGTGGGCTGGTTCGGTCCCCGTGGCCTGGCGTCCCTGGTCTTCACCCTCATCGCCCTGGAGGAGCTCGGGGCGGGCGCGCACGAGGCGGTCACCGTCATCGGGACGGCGGTGCTGCTGAGCGTCCTGGCGCACGGCATCACGGCCGCACCGCTGGCCACACGGTACGGGCGCGCCGCCGGTCGGCGAGACTCGGGCGGCAGAACGGCTGCCGATCTCCCGGTCCGTGGGCTGCCACGACGAGCGCCCGGCACCAGCCCGCAGGAGGCACCCCTCGACGTTCCGGACGACAGCCCGGACGACAGCCCGGACGACAGCCCGGACGACAGCCCGGACGACAGCCCGGACGACAGCCCGGACGACACCCCGCCGAGGCGGGGTGAGCAACCGAGGGCCCGCGCGGCCCGATCGGAGGAGACCTGACATGACCCGGTCCAGCGGCGGCGACGTCGACGCGCAGGAGCGCCGCCTCAGAACCCTCACCACTCCCCGTTCGGCCGCCCTGGCGGGCGTCGCCTTCGCCGTCCTCTTCGGCGTCAGCATGGTCCTGCTCCGCCTGTCGATCCCGGACGACCCGCTGGCGGGGACGGCGTTGTCCGACTCGGCCCGGACGCGCCTCGGGGCGGCGCTCGGACTGATGCCGATCGCAGGCATCGCCTTCCTGTGGTTCGTCGGCGTGGTCCGCGACCGGGTCGGCGAGCTGGAGGACCGTTTCTTCTCGACGGTCTACCTCGGCAGCGGGCTGCTGTTCCTGGCCATGCTCTTCGTGTCCATGGCCCTGGTCGGCGGCATCCTGGCGACGATGGGGTCGGAGGTGGGCCAGACGAGCCAGCGGGAGATCGCCGCCTTCGCGCGTGCGGTGATGCTGCAGGTGACCAACGTGTACGCGCTGCGGATGGCGGCGGTCTTCATGATCTCGCTCGGCACCACGTGGTACCGGTCCGGGACGGCGCCACGCTGGCTGGTGGTGGCGACGTATGTGGTCGCGCTGTGCCTCCTCGTGGTCACCAACCTCAGCGTCTGGGTCGCGCTCGTCTTCCCCGGGTGGGTCCTGCTGGTCAGCGTCTACGTCCTCGTGACGGTGCGCCGTTCCGCGCGCCAGCCGCTCTGACGCTGAATGCTGTTCATGGGGCTGGTGGTTCATCTGTCCCGGGCCGGCCTAGTCGTCGACGTCGGAGAACTCGTCGCTCCCCCGCCGCGAGGCATCAGACGACGGTGGCGATCCGCCGCCCGGCGACTCTACGCCGTTCGCGACGCTGGGTTCGAACACGCGTTCGACCATGCGGCACACTGAGAGGATGGCTGGCGGATCAGGTCGGGGGCACGAGCACCGCGTGCCTCCCGTGCCGCCGAGCCGGAGGCACGTCTGGGTCCGGGGACCCCGTGAGGCACCCGGACCGCACCCGGGGGTCCTGCTGGGCTGGGAGCAGCGGGACGGACAGTGGTTCGCGCTCGTGAGCTACTACCTCGAAGGCGACGGCGTGCTCGCCCAGCAGTGGCTTGCGGCCGAGCTCGTGACCCGCGTCGGACAGGTGCCCTGACCTCGGGCGTCTGCTGCACTGCGCCGCCTGGAGTGCCCGGGCACACGCGATGATGGACCGGTTCCGACGCGATACGAGCTCGTGGACGGTGGTCTGGCCGGCGCCGACTGGGACAGCGTTCTGGTGCCCAGACTGGGGCTGGACCGAACATCCTGATCTCACGGGTTCTGGCCGGGTGCTAGATCGTGCTGGGATGCCAGACCCCGGTGGGGATCCGGACGCGAGCGTGCAGGTGATGGTGGCGATCGAGACCCGGCGATCTGCGTCACAGACGTTCGGGCCGACTGGTGCGAGGGACGTCAGAGGGCTTCGAGCACGCTGACGTAGTTGGCCACGGCCAAGCCGCCCATGTTGTGGACGGCCGCCCGGCGCGCCCCGGTCAGCTGCATGTCCCCAGCCGTACCCGAGAGCTGCATCGCGGCGAGGACGTGCTGCGAGACGCCGGTGGCGCCGACGGGGTGGCCCTTGGCCTTGAGCCCGCCGGACAGGTTGACCGGCAGCCGGCCCCCTGACTCGACCCAGCCTTCCTCGATGGCCCGTCGGCCCTCGCCGCGCGGCGTCAGGCCCATGACCTCGTAGAGGACCAGTTCGGCGATGGTGAAGCAGTCGTGCACCTCGGCCAGGTCGAGGTCGTCGAGGCCTGCCCCTGCCATGGACAGGGCCCGGTTCCACGCGGCCACGCTGCCGGCGAACTCGAGCGGGTCTCGCTTGGCGGCCGGGAGGAAGTCGTTGGCGTGCCCGAATCCGGCGAGCCGCACCGGAGCGGTGGCTGCGCCGGAGGTCGGCTGCGTGGTGAGCACGACCGCTGCAGCACCGTCGGAGACCGGTGAGCAGTCCGTGCGCCGCAGCGGCTCCGCGACGACCGGGTTCTTGTCGGACACCGTCTGGCAGAACTCGACGCCGAGGTCCTTGCGCAGCTGGGCGTAGGGGTTGAGCACGCCGTTGCGGTGGTTCTTGGCGGCGATGAGGCCGAGCGTGTCGCCCACCGGGCCGTACCGCTTCTCGTAGTGCTGGGCGACGTGGGCGAAGATCCCGGCGAACCCGGTGCTCGATTCGCTGCCGGCGAGCTCGTAGTCGGCTCCGAGGAGCGCCGCGCCCACGACGTCTGCCGGGGCGTGGGTCATCTTCTCGGCGCCCACGACGAGCACCGTGCGAGCGGTCCCGGCCAGCAGTGCCTTCACCCCCTGCTGGAAGGCCGCCGAGCCGGAGGCGCACGCGTTCTCCACCCGGGTGGCGGGCGTGTTGGCCAGCGAGTCCGAGACCTGCAGGACCAGCGACGAGGCGAAGCCGAGCGGCGCCATCCCGGAGTTGAACTGGCCGAGATAGATCTCGTCGACCTGGCCCGGCTCGAGCCCGGCGTTCGCGATCGCCTCGGTCGCCACGGAGACCACGAGGGACTCCAGCGTCTCCTCGCTCAGCTTCCCGAACCGGGAATGACCCCACCCGGTCAGCAGCACGTCCGTGCCGAACGTCTCACGCACACCCATGAGCCAGCTCCCTCGTCCCACGGACCCGCACGCGCGGGCCGACACCAGGAGGCTAACCACCCACGGCTTCGCAGCCATGGCCCCTCGCCACGCACCTCGGAGGACGACTGTGGGCGGACGGCACACGGCATACCCCGTCCTTGGCGTGGTTGTGTGGCGCGGTGTACGAGCACCTCCACGACCACCACCGCTGGATCCTGCCCGAGGTCCTCGAGGCGCAGGCACGCCGGCGCGGGGACTCCACGTTCCTCACCGTCATCGGGGAGGGATCACTGTCGTATGCCGCCGCCGCCCGGCAGGCGCGCCAAGTGGCCTCCCACTGTGTGACAGCGGGCATCAGGCCCGGCGACCGGGTGGCGGTGCTGCTGCCCAACGGACTCGACTTCGTCCGGCTCTGGCTCGGACTCGGGCGACTGGGGGCGGTCATCGTCCCGGTCAACACCGGCCTGACCGGGGACTTCCTCGCACACCAGCTGCGCGACAGCGGTGCGCGTGCGGTCGTCTCGGCAGGGCCCGCAGCGGAGGCGGTCGCCGACGTCATCGGCGGGGTCGACGGACTGCAGATGCTGGACCTCGACGGCTGGCAGCACGCACCGCAGTACGACGGCCACCTGCCGCGCGCCTCGGACACCGCCTGCCTGATGTACACCTCCGGCACGACGGGCCCGTCCAAGGGTGTGCTCATGCCGCACGCGCACTGCTACCTCTTCGGGCTGGGCAGCATCGAGGGCCTGGGCATCACCGAGGCCGACCGCTACTACGTCTCCATGCCGCTGTTCCACGCCAACGGCCTGTTCATGCAGCTCTACGCCACCCTGATCGCCGGCGCGTCTGCCGTGCTGCGTGCTCGGTTCAGCGCCACCTCGTGGCTGTCGGACATCCGCGAGCACCGCTGCACGGTCACCAACCTGCTCGGGGCCATGTCGCAGTTCGTCATCGCCCAACCGTCATCGTCGGACGACACGGACCACGGCCTGCGCGTCATCTGCCCCGTCCCCAACCCCGCACCCCACGAACGCGCCTGGCGCGAGCGCTTCGCCATCCCCGAAGTGGTCACGGCCTACGGGATGACGGAGGTGAACATCCCGCTCTACGGGCGGCTCGGCACCGCCCGCCCCGGCACCGCGGGCCGAGCCCTGGAGCGCTGGTTCGAGGTGGAGGTGCGCGGCCCCGACACCGATGACCGACTCCCCGCCGGACAGATCGGCGAGATCATGGTCCGCCCTCGCGTCCCGTTCGGCTTCATGTCCGGGTATGCCGGGCTGCCCGAGGCCACCGTCGCGGCGTGGCGCAACTTCTGGTTCCACACCGGGGACTCGGGAGTCATGGACGAGGACGGCTGGATCACCTTCGTCGACCGCACCAAGGACTGCATCCGGCGGCGCGGGGAGAACATCTCCTCCTACGAGGTGGAGAACGCCGTCGCCAGCCTGGAGGGTGTGGCCGAGGTGGCGGCGTATGCCGTCCCAGCAGGTGCCGAGGGCACCGAGGACGAGGTGATGCTCGCGGTGGTCCTCCGTGATGACGTCTCGATGGATGCCGGCGCCGTGGCCGCCCATGCCGACATGGTCCTGCCCCGCTTCGCCCGGCCCCGCTACATCGAGATCATCGAGGCCCTGCCGAAGACGCCGACGCAGAAGGTCCGCAAGCAGGAGCTGCGCACGCGTGCGATCACCTCGTCGACGTGGGACCGGGAACGGCACTAGCCCCCGAGGCGGTCGAGGCCGCGTCGCTCCCGGGCGTCGCGCTCGGGCCTCGCGCTCGAGCGTCGCGCTCGGGCGTCGCGCTCGGACGAGGGCGACACGTCAGGCCGCGGGCCCACCCGTGGCGTGCAGTCCCACGAGCTCGGCCGAGACCTGCCACAGCCGACCGGCGGCCTCGACGTCGTACGACGCCCGCGACGAGGGCTTGGCCCGGCCGTCGGCGAAGTACTTCCCGGAGACCTCGTCGAGCTCGGGCGAGGACGCAAGGTGGATGGAGGTCCTCGCGCCCTGCTCCGGGCTCTTCATGAACGGGCGCACGAGGGGCAGCATCAGGCGCATCCACCAGGCCGAGTCCTCCTGCCCGAAGGAGGTCCGGACCACTCCCGGATGCAGCACGTTGGCCGTGACGCCCGTGCCCTCGAGCCGTCGGGCCAGCTCGTAGGTGAACATCACGTTGGCAAGCTTCGACTGGTTGTACGCGCGCTGGCCGCGGTAGCTCCGCAGGCCCTGCAGGTCATCGAAGTCGAGGCGCCCCATGGCCTGCGCCCCCGACGAGACGGTGACCACGCGCGCCGGCGCGCTGGCCGTGAGCCGGTCGAGCAGCAGGTTGGTCAGCAGGAACGGGGCGAGGTGGTTGACGGCGAAGGTGCGCTCCAGCCCGTCCTCGGTGGTGTGCCGGGTGGCCCAGTAGCCGCCGACGTTGTTCACGAGGACGTCCAGACGCGGGTATGCCGTGAGCACCTGCTCCGCGACCGCGCGCACCTCCCGCTGCGCCGAGAGGTCAGCCGCGAAGGCGCGGACGTCGGGGGCGCCGGCCGCACGGATGCGGTCGGCGGCCGCGGCGGCCCGCGCAGGGTCGCGCCCGATGATGCCGACCGTGGCGCCGAGGCGGCCGAGCCCGGTGGCGGTAGCCAGGCCGATCCCGCCGGTCCCACCCGTGACGAGCACGGTCTTGCCGGCCATGGTCGTCATCGCGTCCATGTCAGCGCACGATGCTGAAGTTGAAGTTCGCGGTCCCGAGGGTGCCCATGAGCCGCAGCCACACCGGAAGCAGCATCTCGGTGCCACGCGCGCCGGTGATGTCCCCGAGGTCGATGACGTCGGAGTGTCCGAAGCTCTGCAGCAGCTCGGTCACGCTCGCCTTGGCCGCGGCATCGTTGCCGGCGATGAAGATCGTCGACGCCGCGCCGAGCTCCTTCGGGTTGACCATGAGGTTGGCGGTCAGGGTGTTGAGGGCCTTCACGACGCGAGCCTCGGGGAAGGCGCGCTGGATCTGCTCGCCGAGCGAGTCCGTGTCCTTGACGAAGAGACTGGGAGGGAAGCCGTTGCTGAAGTCGAGCGGGTTGGAGATGTCGATCAGCACCTTGCCGGCGAGGTTGTCGGCCCCCGCCTGCTCGAGGGCGGGCATGGCGCCGAACCCGCTGGTGGCGTTGATGACGAGCTCCGCGGAGGCTGCAGCATCAGCGAACGTGGCCAGCTGAACATCCGGGTGCTCCGCGGCCCACGCGGAGTAGGGCGGGTTGCCCATGCCGTCGGGCTCGGTCCGGGCGAGCGTCGCCTGAGGGTCGCGGGTGCCGACGGTGACGGTGTGGGCGAGACCGGACAGACGGGTTGCGAGGGCCTGGCCGACCATGCCGGTGCCGAGAACTGCGATCTTCACGGGTGCTCCTTGATGCGTGGACGATGTCGGCAGACAGACCTGTCTACCGATAGCGGGACCGTAGCAGACGGATCTGTCTACCTGCAAGGTATGCTGGGGCGGCACCCGTAGCGTCAGCCGAGGAGATCGATGTCCACCACCGCGCCCGTCCGTCCGAGTGCCGCCCGCGAGCGGATCCTGGAGACGGCATTCGCGTTGTTCTACGCCTACGGCATACGGGCGGTGGGCGTGGACCGGATCATCGCGGAGTCGGGTGTCGCGAAAGCCACCTTCTACAAGCACTTTCCGTCCAAGGACGACCTCGTCGTGGCCTATCTCGACAAGGTCGACGGCATCTGGACCGGCCAGCTGCACGAGGCCGCCGCCGCCGCCGGTCCCGACCCCGCCGACCAGCTCGTCGGCATCTTCGATGCCCTGCGGAGCTCGTGCCGTCGCGAGGGCTACCGGGGCTGCGCGTTCATCAACGCCGCTGCCGAGTCGCAGCCCGGCACCGCCGTGCACGACCGCACCGTGGCTCACAAGACGGCCGTCCTGTCGTGGGTGCACGAGCTGGCCGAGCATGCGGGAGCGCGCGAGCCGGGCGCACTGGCCCGGGCGCTGACGTTGCTGCTCGACGGGGGCCTGGCCAGCGGCTCGCTCGACGCCAGCCCGGAGGCTCCCGACGCCGCGAAGGCGTCGGCGCGCGCCCTAGTCGACGTCGCGACCCGGACCGACATCGCCAACTGAGCTCCAGGCTCCACCGCGCAGTTCAGAGGTCCAAATCGGCACGTGCGTGGTCGAATGAGGGGACGACACCTGGGCCAGCGCCCGACACGACAACGGGAGGGCCCGATGAGCGGAAACGCGACGTACCGTCACACCCAGGCTGCCGTGCTGTCCATCTGTGCGGTTGACGCCCCCGTGGTGGTGACCTCGCACGAGATGGACCAGCGGCTGTCGACCACCTACGAGCGCGTCGGCCTCAAGCCGGGCATGCTGGCGCGGCTCGCCGGGATCCACGAGCGCCGCTGGTGGCCCGAGGGTGTCAGCTTCACGGAGGGCGCGGCGACCGCCGGGGGCAAGGCCCTCGCGGAGGCGGGGATCGACGCCTCGCGGGTCGGCCTCATGGTCAACACGAGTGTCTCGCGTGAGCACCTCGAGCCGTCCATGGCGGTCCAGATCCACCACGCGCTCGGCATGCCGACGTCGTGCCTCAACTTCGACCTCGCCAACGCGTGCCTCGGCTTCGTCAACGGGATGCAGCTGGCCGCCACGATGATCGACTCGGGGCAGATCGACTACGCCCTCGTCGTCAACGGCGAGAGCTCGCGGCACACCCAGGAGGTCACCCTCGATCGCCTCTCGAGGCCGGACGCCACGGCCGACGACGTGCTGTCGCAGTTCGCGACCCTGACCCTCGGCTCGGGCGCTGCGGCGATGGTGCTCGGCCGGGCCGACCTGCACCCGCAGGGCCACCGCATCGTCGGTGGGATCGCCCGCGCCGGCACGGAGCACCATGACCTCTGCGTCGGCGACCTGGAGTGGATGCGGACCGACACTCGGGGCCTGCTCGAGGCGGGCATCGCACTGTCCCGGGTCGCGTGGCAGGACGCCCGCGCCGAGTTCGACTGGTCCGACATGGACCGCTACATCGCGCACCAGATCTCGCAGGTCCACGTCCGCGCCATGTGCGACGCGCTCGACATCCCGGCGGAGCGGCTGCCCCTGACGTTCCCGACCCGCGGCAACATGGGACCGGCCGCCGTGGCCTTCACGCTGGCGATGGAGGCGGAGTCGCTCGTCGCCGGTGACCGCGTGCTCATGATGGGGGTCGGCTCAGGGCTCAACGTGTCGTGCCTCGAGATCGCCTGGTGAGCCGCCCCGTCGCGCCACCTGCACCGTCGTGGCCCGGGATCGACCCGGCGTGGTCGCGTCGGGTCGTCGCACCCGACGCTGGCGGCACCCCGCGAACCTGGCACCTGCTCGACAACGGCGCCGACCCCGGGCACGGCACCCTGCTCTGCGTACACGGCAACCCCACGTGGAGCTACCTGTGGCGGCGCGTCATCGCCGCCGCCCCGCCCGGCTGGCGTGTCGTCGCGGTGGACCAGCTCGGCATGGGCCTGTCCGAGCGCACCGACCCTCGCACGCTGGCCGAGCGGGTTGACGACCTCACCAACCTCACGCAGCTGCTCGGCATCACGGGCCCCGTCGTCACCCTCGCCCACGACTGGGGCGGCCCGGTGTCACTGGGGTGGGCGCTCGCGCACCGGGAGCAGCTCGAGGCGGTCGTGCTGACCAACACCGCCGTGCACCAGCCCTCGACGGCTGCAGCGCCGTGGCTCATCCGGATGGCCCGGACCGAGGGGGTGAGGCAGGCCGTCTGCGTCGCGACCCCGACCTTCGTCCGCGCCACCACCGCCCTGTCCCGGCCGGCGCTCCCCCGCGCGGTGCGTGATGCGCTCGCCGCGCCGTACGCCTCCCCTGCCAACCGGCGTGCCATCGGTGACTTCGTGGCCGACATCCCGCTCGACCCGTCACACCCGACGGCCGCGACGCTCGACGCGATCGCGGAGGGCGTCACCTCGCTCGGCGTGCCGGCGCTGCTGCTCTGGGGTCCCCGGGACCCCGTGTTCTCCGACGTCCATCTTCGTGACCTCCGAGCCCGTATGCCGCACGCCGACGTCCACCGGTACCAGAACGCCTCGCACCTGGTGATGGAGGACGCTCCCCGACTCGCGGACGACGTCTGGCGGTGGCTCGAAGACGCTGTGCCACAGACGGATTCGTTGGCCGGGACCGCGTCGTCGCTGCCGAGCCGGGCCCGGAAGCGACCGGGTCACGGTGACGAGCCCGGCGTCGCAGCGCCGCTCTGGGCCGCGTTGTCGGCCCGCGCCGGAGACGATGCCCCGGCGGTCGTCGAGCTGGGAGGCCACCGACGCCGGGTGTCCTTCGACCGCCTCGAGCGGACAGTGCGTGACCTCGCCGGTGGCCTGGTGGCGACGGGGCTGCGCCCGGGTGACCGGGTCGCCCTCCTCGTACCGCCGGGCGCTGACCTCACCGCTGCGGTGTACGCGTGCTGGCGGGCCGGCGCGTCCGTGGTCGTCGCCGACGCGGGCCTGGGGGTCGCCCGGATGGGTCGTGCCCTGCGCGGCGCCGCACCGGACCACGTCATCGGCATCGCCAGAGGGCTGCTCCTCGCCCGGGCCATGCGCGTGCCGGGGCGCCTCATCAGCGCAGGCCCGCTCGACCGCGCCACCAGGCGAACCCTCGGGGCTCCCCTCGGCCTCGCAGACCTCGCACGCCTCGGCCGAGGGCGGCCCCTCCCCCCGACCCCTGCCGACGACGCCGAGTGCGCCGTGCTCTTCACGTCCGGCGCGACCGGGCCGCCGAAAGGTGTCGTCTATCGATACCGGCAGGTGCGGGCGCAGCTCGACGCGCTGCGCACGGCCTACGGGCTCACCGCCGACGACCGCCTCGTCGCGGCGTTCGCGCCCTTCGCGCTCTACGGCCCGGCGCTCGGGCTCGCGTCGTCGGTGCCCGACATGGACGTCACGGCGCCCGGCACCCTCACAGCAGTCGCCCTCGCTGACGCCGTGTCGGCCGTCCGAGGCACCGTCGTCTTCGCCTCCCCGGCAGCGCTGCGCAACGTCGTCGCCTCCGCGAACGAACTGACACCGCGACATCACGCGGCCCTGGACGGCATACGGCTGCTCATCTCCGCCGGTGCACCCGTCCCGCTCGGGTTGCTCCGCGACGTGCAGGCGCTCGTGCCGCGGGCCGAGCTCCACACGCCCTACGGCATGACCGAGGCGCTGCCGGTGACCGACATCTCCCGGGCCGAGCTCGAGGCGGTCGGGCCGGGCGAGGGTGTCTGCGTCGGTCGGCCGTTGCCCGGTGTCGTCCTCGGCATCAGCGCGTTCGACAGCACCGGGGGTGTCGATGCCGAGCCGAGCACCGACCCCGCGGTGAGCGGTGAGGTGCTCGTGCGCGCCCCTCACGTCAAGGACCACTACGACCAGCTGTGGGCCACCGAGCGTGAGAGCAGCCGCACGACGGGCTGGCACCGCACGGGCGACGTCGGTCACCTCGACGACGACGGACGCCTCTGGGTGGAGGGCAGGCTCGCGCACGTCGTGCGCACGGCATCCGGGCCCGTCACCCCCGTCGGGGCCGAGCAGCGGATCGAGCGTCTCGACGAGGTCTCGATGGCTGCCATCGTCGGCGTCGGGCCGGTCGGTACGCAGCAGGTCGTCGCCGTCGTCGTGGTGTCCACCGGCGCCCGCGTCGGACTCGCGGGGCCGGACCTGGCGTCGGCAGTCCGCTCGGCGGCCGGGGTGCCGGTGGCTGCCGTCCTCGTCGCGACCGACCTGCCGGTCGACATCCGCCACGCGTCGAAGATCGACCGGACCCGACTGGCTCGGTGGGCTGCTCGGGTGCTCGAAGGTGGTCGGGTAGGCCGCCCGTGAAGGTCCTCCTCACCGGAGCGAGCGGGATGCTCGGGCGGCAGACGGCCGAGGCCCTCGCCGGCCGCGGTGACGAGGTGACCGTGCTGCAGCGCCGCCCTTCGGGGCTGCGCCTGCCCGAGGTGCTCGCTGACGTGACGGACGCCTCCTCCGTGCTCGAGGCCGTGCGCGGCCACGACGCGGTCGTGCACCTCGCGGCGAAGGTCGACGTCGTCGGCCGGTGGCGGGACTACGAGCGCGCCAACGTGCAGGGAACGGCGAATGTCGTCGAGGCCTGTCGGGCCGTCGGTGTCCGCCGGCTCGTCCACGTCTCGTCTCCGTCGGTTGCCCACGCCGGGACAGGCCTCGTCGGCGCCGGCGCCGAGCCCGCCGACCCGCGGCGGGCCCGCGGCCACTACGCGCGCAGCAAGGCCCTGGCCGAGCAGGTGGCCCTCGCCGCAGACCGCGGCCCACTGGCGGTCCTGGCCGTGCGCCCGCACCTCGTCTGGGGCCCGGGTGACACGCAGCTCATCGGTCGGATCGTGGAGCGGGCCCGCGCCGGGAGGCTGCCCATCATCGGCTCCGGCGCCGCCCTCGTCGACAGCACCTACGTCAGCAACGCCGTCGACGCCCTCGTCGCCGCGCTCGACCGGTGCGAGTCGGCACGGGGCGAGGCATACGTCGTGAGCAACGGCGAGCCGCGCCCCGTGGCGGAGCTCATCGGGGACATCTGCCTCGCCTCAGGGGTCGCCGCGCCCACGCGCCATGTCCCGTTCCCCGTCGCCGCGCTCGCGGGCGTCGCGGTCGACGCCATCTGGGCTGTTCGGCTGGCGCTTCCCGGTCTGCGCACGCCGGGTGACCCACCGCTCACCCGTTTCCTCGCCGAGCAGCTGGCGACTGCGCACTGGTTCGACCAGCGCCGCACCAGGGCCGCTCTGGGGTGGACGCCACGGGTGTCGCTCGCCGAGGGCCTCACCGAGCTCGGTCGTGCACCATGCCGCTCCGGTCCTCCGGAGTGACCCCGGAGTGGACCCCGGAGACCAGGACCACGGGACTGAGCCACGCGCAGAGCCTCCGGCGACCTTCGCCGGTGGCGTCTGCACGGGCGCGTCGAGGAATCGAGCCTGCACACGACACGCAACCGGGTTTCCCCGCGGTCACTCGTGGCTGGACGAACCCGGGGGAAGGTAGTGGTGCGCGAACGGCTCGGCCTCGGCCGGAGCCGGACCGAGGTAGACCACCACGCGGCAGCCCGGGTCACCCACGGCTATCCGTTCCTCCAACAGCACCGAGGCGCCGAACTCGGTGTTCCGTGCGGCGATCCCGCCGAAGACGCTCGAGGTCATCCGGCACAGTGCGGGCGCACGACGGACGACCTCGCCGAAGGGACACCGCGTGTTCTCCAGGACGATCCGCTCGGCGTTTGCCTCGACGACCCGGAAGTCACCGTCGATCGCCTGCTTCAGCCGCACATAGCAACGGCCCATATCCTCCGGTGACAAGCGACCCGTGATCTCCTCGGCGAGCCGGAACTCCGCCTCCATCTGACCACCCACGTCGGTGCCGACCTGGGCGACCGCGACCTCGGCGGCGTCCGGGCCGTGCTGCTCCTCGACGGCGCGCGACATCTGCACGACCAGAGCCCGCAGGAACGACTCCTTCCCGAAGCCGCCCTCCAGTCGCGCCTCCCCGAGGGTCGGCAGCACGCCGCTGTGGCGGCGAGGCGGGTCGAGGCTCACCGTCCGCCGACGCGGCACCGGCAGCCGAACGGTGACCACCATGCCGGCGTGCTTCCTGAGCGAGACCTCCACGTCAGGTGCCAGCACCTGCATGATGAGCAACCCGCGACCCGACTCCGCCTCCAGCTGGGCGTTGGCCACGAGTCCGTTCGACTCCCCCAGCACGTCGCCCGCGTGCCCCCGGCCGGGGGCTGTAGCGTCCTCGCCGCGTTCGAGGCTTCCCAGGTCGAAGCCGGGCCCGATGTCGAAGACCTGCAGCACCGGGAGCTCTGACGTCCACGTCAACGAGACCCACACGGGTCCACCCGTGTGGCGGACGGCGTTACCGACCGCCTCGGAGGCGACCAACCTGGCATCGGCGATGGCGTCGTCACTACCCGGGGCAGCATGTCGTGTCAGGTGCCGGACGAGTTCACGTCTGAAGTCGCCAACCTGGTCGGCGCCCCCGAGGAACCAGTCCATGGGCAGAGTCTCCACAGTGATCGTGTCGGTTGCAAGGTTCGCGGCATTTTGTCCACCCCCAACCCTGCGGCCTCTGGTTGAAGGACCTGGCACGAGGTAGATCGTGGTTCGGTCCCTCGCCGGGTCACCCCTGACGGAGATGGCCCGCGATCGCGGCGAGGGCACGCTTGCGCTCTGCCGGCGTCCACGGCCGCCCGTCGAGGATGACCCAGGCGACGCGCTTGGACGTCAGGAACGCGAACGCGTCGGCCTCGTGCACGCCCCCGACCATGGAGGGGACCTCGCCGGTGACGGCAGACAGTCCCTGAACCTGAGCGGCGGTGCCGTGCGCGCACCGCTGGAATGCTCGCCGCACGAAGTCGGCCACACCCTTCGGGTCGGCGCCGCCCAGCTCGAGCTCGACGTAGGAGAGCGAGCGTGAGACCTGCCCGCCCGAGCTCGACCGACCCTCGTCCGTGCTGACCCCGACACGGCGGACCCGGGTGGCTCCGGATGCGATCGTGAACTGGTCCCAGCCCAGGGACGCCCACGGCGCCGGCTGCCCGCACCAGACGTCGTCCCCGCCAGGAAGCACCGCGCCGCAGCTACCGGCGTCTCTCGCGTCAGGCCCCGGCGTGAACGCGTCGTTCACGTCCACACCGCGGGCCACCCTTCCCTGGAGCAGATCCTTGAACGGCAGGTCGACGCCGGCGTCCCGCCCGAGGTCCTGGTGAGTGACGCACTGCGCCGCCTCGGGCACAGCTGTCATCGTCGGCGCAGCCGTGGTGCCGTGCACTGTGGACGGACGCGGCCCGGTCGCGCCCTCGCTCGTGCAGCCTGCGAGCAGCATGGCGGCGGCCACCGCAACCGTGAGTGCCGGTATGCGGCGTGGTGAGCGTCTGCTGCCTTGCGAGGCTGTGGCCATGCTCGGGAGTGTGCCAGCGGAACTCGCACGCGCATCCGGTTCCGGTGACGGGGCGGACGCCGAGGTGCGACGGTGGGCAGGTGTCCGAGGACATCGACGTCGTCGTCATCGGGGCGGGGCAGGCCGGCCTCGCAACGAGCCATGAGCTGGGCCTGCGCGGAATCGAGCACGTCGTCCTCGAGGCGACCACGGTCGGCTCGTCCTGGCTCGGGAGGTGGGACAGCTTCACCCTGGTCGGGCCGAACCACACCGTGCGCCTACCGGGGGCGGCGTACACCGGCGACGACCCGGGCGGCTACCTGACCCGCGCCGAGATCGCCGGACACCTCCAGGCGTATGCCGGCCGGCTGGGCCGCGTCCGCGAGGGTGTGCCCGTGCGTCGGCTGGGGCGCCGAGAGGCCGGAGGCTACGAGCTCGCCACCGACGGCGAGACCATCCACAGCCGAGTCGTCGTGCTCGCCACGGGGGCCTACCAGCGGCCGCTGCGACCGGCAGCCGTGGCCGGGCTGTCCGCCGACGTCCTGTGCGTCGACGTCCTCGGCTACCGCAACCCGGGCAGCCTCCCGGACGGCCCGGTTCTTGTCGTCGGCAGCGGGCAGAGCGCCTGCCAGATAGCCGAGGAGCTCGTGCTCTCGGGACGTGAGGTGGTGATGGCGTGCGGCCGGGCGCCGTGGTTCCTGCGCCGGGTCGGCGGCCGAGACGTCTTCGAGTGGCTGATCGACTCCTCGTTCTACGAGCAGACGCCCGAGCAGCTGGCGAGTCCGGCCGCCCGGCACGGCGCCAACCTCCAGGCCAGCGGCGCCGGCGGTGGGCACGACCTGCACTACCGGACCCTCGCCGGGCTGGGGGTGCGGCTCATGGGGCACCTGCTCGACGTCGATGGGCACCGTGCCCGCTTCGCGCCCGACCTCCCAGAGGTGATCGCCGCCGGGGATGCCGGCTTCCGCTTCGTGTGCGACAGCGTCGCCGCCGTCTGCCGTCGGGACGGTTTCGCGGTCCCGGAGATCCTGGAGCCTGCGGCCCTGGACACGACCGCCCCGACCGAGCTCGACCTACGAGGGTTCGGCGCGGTCGTGGTCGCCGTGGGCTTCCGGTCGCGCTACACCGAGTGGGTCGATGTGCCGGGCCTGGTGGACGCACAGGGCTTCCCGGTCCATGCGGACGGCGAGAGCCTCGTGGCGCCCGACCTGCATTTCGTGGGGGTGCACTTCCTGCGTCGGCGCCGCTCGTCGCTGCTCTTCGGCGTCGGCGACGACGCGGCCGCCACAGCGAGCCGCATCACCGCTCGCCTCCGCCTCCGCACCTGATCGCCCCAGACCACTCCCCCGCCCCGAAGCGGGTGTGGCGCCGGCGAGAACCGCGGCATTCTCGCCGCAAACGCGGTTCTCGGGTTTCACGTGGACGAGCAATGGCTCACCCTGACCCCTTTGGAAACGAGGTGGACTGAGCTCACCAACTGCGCCCGCGGGACTTCCTGCTTTCGCCGCGTCGCGCCGACCAGAACGACAGCCGTCGGCTCGAGGCTGCTCACAAGCAACCATCTCCGGCGGGGACCGGGCCCGCTGTTCGCACGTGCACAATGAGATACCGATGCGTTGTCGAAAGCGCCGTCGTCCACGTTTCGGCGCCCTGCTCATTATGGCCGCGCACGACAAGATCGGCTCGCCCCGAGATGGGCATGCCGAAGCTGCAGGGCTTGAACGGAAAGACCGGCGGGACGGGCGGCGCCGCCCTCAACGGCGCCGCGAGCGATACGCGCGCCGCAGCATCCAGACCGACAGCACAAAGGCGGCGAGGCCGGCCAGAACCAGTCCTCCCGCACCTTGGTTCGAGCACGAAGTGGCGTTCGGGTCCGGAGCGTCGACGCACCGACCGGAGCGGTCACCGAGGGCAATGACCAGCATCGCCACCGATGCCACCAGGACCGTCCACCACAGCAGAACCCGAGCCATGGGGAGATCTTCCCGCGCCGAGCCGATGTGCGGTGGACGTCAACGCCACGTCCTACGCCGAACACCTGATGCTCAAGCTGTTCTCCTGCCGAGGCCCAATTCCTAAGCCTGTCGAAGAGGCAGCGCCATTCTGCTCGCGGGTCTAAAGTCAAGCCATTCTGTGCCGGACTTCGAGCGGGGACGACCGACACGGGACCCGCATCTCCAGATGACGGGATGACGTGCGCGCCCGACCAAAGGGCGCCCGGCAGGGAGGGTTCTACAGATGATTCTCACTCCTGATGTCTCCGCCACGAAGCGCCGCGGTGTACGCCGAGCGGCCCTTTGCGTCGTGGCCGGCGCGGCTCTTGCATTCACGCCGCTTCTCGCTCTGCCCAGCTATGCCGGCAACGGCGGGGGCGGCGGAGGCGGCGGCGGCCGCTTCGTCGACGCGGGCGACCAGGCGGCCGAGCTGATGACCTCGCAGGCGGAGTTCGCCCAGGCGCGCTCGGCCCCCACCGGGCTCGTCGCCCCCGGGGCCTACGCCGCGGCCTACAGCCAGCTGTCCGCTCTCCCCGCGGCCTCGTCGTCGTGGACCTCGATCACGAACGTCCCGTACAACTCGGACGACCCGCGCTACCGCGACCCGAGCGCGTCGAACAGCAGTGGCGGCGCCGGCTACGTGAGCGGTCGGGTGCAGGCGCTCGCCGTGGACGGCCACTGCATCTTCGCCGGGGGTGCGGCCGGGGGCATCAAGCGCTCCTGCGACAACGGAACCTCGTGGACCCCGATCGCCGATGCCCTGCCGACCCAGTCGATCGGCAGCATGTCGATCGCGCCCGACGGCGCCCTGTGGGTGGCCACGGGCGACGGCACGACCGGCTCGACCACCTACGTCGGCGCAGGCGTCTTCCGGCTCGCGTCGCCCGACACCACCACCTTCTCGGCCGCCTCGAAGGTCGGCGGCACCGAGCTCGACAGCCAGGTCATCCGGCGCATCCTCGTCGACGCGGCCAACGGGCGCGTCTTCGTCGCCGCCTCACGCGGCCTCTACGTGCACTCCCTGTCGGGGGCCTCGAACACCGCGTGGAACCGGTCGCTCGCGCCCTGCGCGCAGGGCATGGTCTCGTGCACCGACGTCAACGCCAGCTACCGCGACATCGCCAACGACGTGGCGGTCCAACCGGGCACCGGCGGCCAGGTGATCCTCGCCAACGTGGCGTGGCGCAGCGGCGCGGCATACAACGGCTTCTACCTCAGCCGCGACGGCGGCGCCACGTGGGCGAAGGTCAACCCGCTGGGGGCGATCAACCCCAAGGACGTGGGCAACGCCACCGTGCAGTACTCCGCTGACGGGTCCAAGCTGTACGTCGTCCTGGAGTCCCCGACTGCCCTGAACTCCGGCGCCGCGAGCGCGCTGGCGGGTGTCTACGTCTCCGACACCGGTGCCGCCGCAGGTCCTTACAACCAGATCGCCAACCCGAGCACCTTGGCCCAGAGCGGGTCGGCCGAGCGCAAGCAGCGGATCGGCAAGGGCTACGCCCCTGGCGTGCAGTCCTGGTACAACCAGTTCATCGGCGTGGACCCGGCGAACGCCAAGCACGTCTACGTCGGCCTCGAAGAGGTCTACGAGTCCTGGGACGGTGGCACGAGCTGGAAGACCATCGGACGGTACTGGGACTTCGGCTTCCCCTGCTGGTCGAACATCGACGCCGACAACACCTGTGACGGCAACGTCCTCCACTCCGACCAGCACACCATCGCCTTCGGCTCCGGGACGAGCGCCGGCCAGGTGTACGTCGGCAACGACGGCGGCCTCTACCAGCGGGCCGTCTCGCCGACGGCCTCGTCCTGGCGCTCGCTGTCGACCTCCGGGCAGCTCAACCTGCTGCAGTACTACTCGGTCGGCGTCGGCAAGGATGTCGCCCACCCAGGGCAGGTGCAGGTGTGGGGCGGCCTGCAGGACAACGGTGTCTCGCTGCTCGACCCCGCCAACAACGGCGTGATGGTCTCGCCCTACGGAGGCGACGGTGGCCAGCAGCTCGTCGACCCCGAGAACGGGTGCCGCACGGTCGGCGAGTACGTCGACCTGACGTTGCAGATGACGACGAACTGCGGTGTCGCCGACGGCAGCGCGGCCTCGGACAGCTCCATCGTCACCATCGCGCCGGCCGACCCGCTGCCTCGCTTCATCGCCCCGTTCAGCGCCGACCAGACCGACCCCAACACATGGGTCGCCGGCGGCGAGTACGTCTGGACCAACACCAAGACATGGGCGAGCACGAGCGGCGCGGACTGGACCAAGGCCGCCGACACCGGCGCGGGCCACTCCATCACGGCACTCGCCAGCCGCAACCACGTCGTGTGGGCGGGCTGGTGCGGCTCGTGCAACCCCGGCTCGAGCTTCGCTCGCGGGCTGATGACGAACGCCAACGGCAGCTACCAGCAGGTGGCCGCGCCGGCCGGCGCCCCCCTGCGGATGGTCACCGGGGTGACGCCGGACCCAGCCGACGCGCACAGCTCGTACGTGCTGTTCGGTGGGTACTCCCGCAGCTGGGTCGACGGGCCGGGCAGTGACCTGGCAGGAGCGGGCCACCTGTGGAAGGTCACCCTCACCGGGGCGACCGACTCCGCGGGCCAGGCGGTGGCCACCTGGACCGACGTCAGCGGCAACCTGCCGGACGTCCCCGCCGACAACCTCCTCATCACGTCGACGGGACGGGTGGTCCTGGCCACCGACCTCGGGGTCGTGGAGACGACGCTCGCGTCGCTGCGCACCGGCTCGCCCCGGTGGTCGCGGGACGCCATCCCGGTCACCATCGCCACGCAGGCGGTCGAGGGCCCGGACGGCAAGCTCTATGTCGCGACCTACGGACGTGGGATCTACCGCACCACCGCGTGACGACCGCTGCCTGCGGGTGAGGCGGGTGCCCGCCTCACCCGCAGGCAGTCCCGGCGTGGTCGCGGGCTACTTCCGGCCCCACACGCGTTCCTGGAGCGCCGTGTCTCCGAAGGGCTGGAACCTCGCGACCTTGCCGTCCGAGCGGAAGGTGACCACGTCGACCTGGTCCGCGGACTGTCCGTCCACCGTGATCCGGGTCAGCACGGCGACGTGGTCGCCCTCTGCGATGAACTGCTGCGGCTCCGTCCGGAAGGACTTGCCGGCGATCGTCCTGAAGTAGCCCGCCACCTCGTCCTTGCCCCGGTAGGTGCCACTGATCCCGCTGTCCCCCGGCACGATCCACTCGATGTCGTCCGCCATGTTGCTCATGACGTTCTCGAGGTCGCCGGCAGCGAAGGCCTTGTAGGCAGCCTCGGCCTGTGCCTTGTTCTCCGATGCGGACATGCCACCCTCCTCAAGGTCGTGGTCCTTCCAGAGAAGTCCCGCGCCCTGGCACCCGTCAAGGCCCCGCCGCGACTGGGAACTGGCGCGCCCGGTCGATCAGCGCTCGTCGAGCATGACCTCGATCGAGTAGTCCTGGGCGCGGTAGCAGTGGTCGCCGTACTCGACGGGGCCACCGATGGCGTCGAAAGCGGTGCGAGACATGGTCAGGACCGGCTGGGACGGCCGCAGGTTCAGGTGCTTGCGCTCGTCGGCCGACGGTGGACGGGCTCCGATGCGCTGGTGGGCGACCACGGGCTTGCCGCCGCGACTGCGGAGCAGCGCATAGAGTCCGTCCCGCTCGAGGTCCTCCCGGCTGACGTCCGAGTATGCCGGCGGCAGCCAGTTGCGCAGGATGGCCAGCGGCCGGTCACCGTCCAGCCTCAGCCGGACGAGGTAGAGCAGGGGGGTGTCGGCGGGTAGGCCCATCGCCGCCGCGGCCACGTCGTCGGTGGTGACCTCGTGGGTCAGCACCACGGTGCGCGGGTCCCCCGAGCCCTCTCGTCGTAGGTCGTCGTAGAGACTCGTGAGCTCGGCCCGCCGGTGGATCTGGCGACCGGCGACCGTGGTGCCGAGCCCGCGGCGGCGCAGCAGCAGCCCCTGTGACACCAGCTCCTGGATGGCCCGGCGCACGGTCGGCCGCGAGAGCCCGAGGCGGTCGGCCATGGCCACCTCGTTCTCGAACGCGTCGCCCGGCTGCAGGTCGCCCCGGGCGATCGCCGCGCTCAGCTGCTCGGCCAGCTGGTGGTAGAGCGGAACCGGCGTCTCGCGGTCGATGCGGACGTCAACGGGCTGGGGCATGGCCGCAGACTAACGACGAGCCGAGGTGGTGGACCACCGTGGTCGTGCCTCTCCCCCGCCGGGACGGCCTCACCGTGGGCTCTTCACCACGAGCACCGGCACCTCGGCGTCGAGTATGAGGTTCTGGGCGACGCTGCCCAGGAAGGCCTTCCCGACCGGCGACCGTCGTCGAGCGCCGATGACCAGCAGGTCGGGGCCGAGCTCCTCCACCGCGCCCAGCAGGGCGGCGGACACCTCCGCGACCTCCCGGCCGCCTGCCACGAGCCGGACGTCCCACCGCAGGTCCGGTAGGTCGGCAGCGCTCAGCGCCTTCTCCACCGCGTCGGAGATGCCGGCCCGGTTGGCCTCGGCGATGTCGTTGTCCAGCGAGTCGACGACGTGGACGACGACGAGGTCCGTCCCGCGGTATGCCGCCTGGCGGGCTCCTTCCTCCAGGGCCGCACCGCTCGAGCTGCTGGCGTGATGGGCGACGGCGACGCTCATGACGTCACCCCGCTCCCTGCTGCAGCTCGTGGGAGAGCTCGGTGAGCTCGTCGCCGCCGGCCATCTGGCGGGTGAGCTCGTCGAGCGCCACCTCGGAGCGTTTCTTGTCGAGCACGGCCTGGCCGAGCTTGAGGATGACGAAGTGGTTGCCGACGAGGTAGGCGTGGTGCGGGTTGTGGGTGATGAAGACGACGCCGAGGCCCGCGTCGCGTGCCGCGGCGGTGTACTTCAGCACGACTCCGGACTGCTTGACGCCGAGCGCCGCCGTCGGCTCGTCGAGGATGAGGACGCGTGCGCCGAAGTAGACGGCCCGGGCGATGGCGACGCACTGGCGCTGGCCGCCGGAGAGCTCGCCGATGGGCTGGTTGATGTCCTTGACGACGATCCCCATCTTGCGCAGCTCCTGGTCGGCGATCTCCTTCATGTCGTTGATCTTCAGCGGCGCCAACGGGGTTCCGCCCGAGACCATCTCGGAGCCGAGGAAGAAGTTGCGCCAGACCTCCATCAGGTTGACGACCGCCAGGTCCTGGTAGACGGTCGCGATGCCGTGCGCCAGGGAGTCACGCGGCGAGGAGAACGAGACCTCCTTGCCGTCGACCTTCATCGTGCCCTCGTTGTGCGGGTGCAAGCCGGAGATGATCTTGATCAGGGTCGACTTGCCGGCGCCGTTGTCGCCCAGGACGCAGGTGACCTCCCCGGCCCTGACGGTCAGGTTGATGCCCTTGAGGGCGCGGACGGCGCCGTAGGTCTTGCCGATGTCGGTCATCTCGACGAGCGGCTCGCCCTTGTGCAGCTCGCGGTCGGCGTGCTCGTGCAGGGTGTCGGTCATGTCAGCCCACCTTCCGGGCGGTCGAGAGTCGCTTGACGTAGGAGTTGACCATCACGGCGAGCAGGAGCATGACGCCGAGGAAGGCCTTGAACCAGTTGGGGTCCCAGCCGGCGTAGACGATGCACAGGCTGGTCATGCCGAAGATGAAGGCGCCGATGGCCACGCCGATCGCGTTGCCGTAGCCGCCGGTCAGCAGCGTGCCGCCGACGACCGCGGCGATGATGTAGAGGAACTCGTTGCCCACGCCGTTGCCGGCCTGCAGGGTGTTGTAGTTGTACAGGTAGTGCATGCCGGCGAACCACCCGAGGAACGCCACGGTCATGAAGAGGCCGACCTTGACCCGGGTGACGGGGACACCGACCGCGCGGGCCGAGGCGGCGTTGCCGCCGACGGCGAAGATCCAGTTGCCGATCTTGGTGCGCTGCAGCACGTAGCCCGACAGCGCCACGAAGAGGAACCACCAGATGACGGTGATGGACAGCGTGACGGAGCCGATCTGCCACTCGTGGGCGAAGACCCAGTTGAGGGAGTCGTAGCCGGCCATCTGGTTGATGTTCGGGCTGGACACCGACCCCGTGACGAGCTTGGTCACGCCGAGGTTCGCCCCCTGCAGCACGAAGAAGGTGCCCAGGGTGATCAGGAAGCTCGGGATGCCGGTGCGCATGACGAGGTAGCCGTTGAGGAACCCGATCGCAAGGCACAGCACGAGCGAGAGGACCGCGCCGACCCACAGGTTGATCCCGAGCTGGTAGCAGAACATCGCGTTGAAGAGCCCCGCCGTGGTGACCAGGACGCCCGCGGACAGGTCGAACTCACCGCCGATCATCAGCATGCCGACCCCTACGGCGACGATGCCGATGGTCGAGGACTGGTAGAGGACGGTGAAGAACGAGGCGGGGGTGCGGAAGGCCGGCGCGACGATCAGGAAGAAGATGAAGATGACGATCGCCGCGACGAGGGCGCCGATCTCGGGTCGAGCCAACAACCGGTTGGACCAGCCCAGCGTGACCCGGTTGGAGGCCTCGGTGGGGGCCGACGGCGACGGGTCCGTCTTGACGGGGGTGCTACTCATGACAGCTCCAGTGCTGTTCGGCGGGGGCCGAGCCCGCCAGGACCATCCTCGGACAGACGGTCCTCGGCGGACGGTCCTGGACGGACCCGGCCCCCTCGAGGCGGTTAGCGGGTGTTCTGCTTGATGAACGGGAGGACCGTGTCGATGTTCGACTTGTCGACGAAGGAGGGGCCGGTCAGCACGGCCTGGCCGCCACCGAGGACGTTGCCGTTCTTCTTGAAGAGGTAGAGCTGGGTGATGGCCATGTAGCCCTGCAGGTAGGGCTGCTGGTCGATGAACCACTGGATCTTGCCGTCGCTGACCGCCTGCGCCGCGTCCGGGTTGGTGTCGAACGTGCCGATCTTGACGTCCGTGCGCCCGGCGGTCTGGGCCGCCTTGATCGTGTCGAGGGCCTGCGGTGCGCCGAGGGTGATGACCCAGTTGATCGTCTTGTCCTCGGTCAGCTTGGCCTGGATCGCGCTCGTGACTGCCGCGTCGTCCGCGCCGTTGACCTGCAGGTTCTCGGTGTTCGGGAAGGACTGCTTGACGCCGGCGCAGCGGTCCTCGAGGGCCACCGACCCGGTCTGCTGGATGGTGCAGAGGATCTTGGTGGCGCCGGCGGCGGCCGCGCGCTTGCCTCCCTCCTCGCCGCCCAGCTTCTCGTTGGAGGCGAAGTGCGTCAGCGACCCTGCCTGCTTGAAGTAGTCGATGCCCGAGTTGAACGAGTCCACCGGGATGCCGGCTGCGACGGCCTTCTTGATCGTGGGGATGAGCGCGTCAGGGGTGACCAGGGTCGTGGCGATGCCGTCGACCTTCGAGTCGATGGCGTTCTGGATCAGCACCGCCTGCTTGCTGGCGTCGGGGTCCGAGGAGTACTTCAGGTTCGAGCCGGTGTCCTTCGCGGCCTGCTGCGCGCCGGCCTTGATGCGGTCCCAGAAGGTGTCGCCTGGCGTCTCGTGCGTGATCATGGCGAAGGTGTAGCCGCTGTTGCCGCCACCCCCGCCGCCACCGGTCGACGTGGTGTTCTGCGCGCCACCGCCGCTGCAGGCGGCCAGGGCCAGCGTCGCTGTGGCGGCGACGGCGACGGCGGCGGTCACACTCTTGCGAGTCCGAGTCGGAGTCATCGTTGATTCCTTTCGTTGCGTCGCGGTGGCCCGGTCGCCGAGTGGCGCGACGTTGGGTGACGGAGGATCCGTCGGTCTGGTGGGGCCGTATGCCGTGTGCCGCCTGGCACGTGCCGGTGCGGGCCGAAGGGGTGTCGGGACAGCCCGACCCCGGTGCTGTCGTGTCATGTGCAGTTGCGAGGGTCTGGCTGGCGTCGCGTCCGAGCGGACGGTGTGGGGCGAGGTCGTCGCCCGGAGAATCTGTGGAACTTGCCGAACCGGCGGACGTGGTGGGCCGTCGGTGGTCACACTGGTGTGTGCGCCGTGGCAAGCATCGCCACTCGTGAATGAGATGCCTGCCGGTCCCGGCGTCAGTGCCTGCGATTGGAGAATGCCTCTGCTTCTGATGTCGTGTCAAGGGTTTGAGCAAACATCAGAATGTCCTGACATTTGCTTGACACGGCGTGTGGCCGGGCTGGACGATCGTCCCACCACCGAGACCACTTGAGGGAGTGTGCACATGCGCATCGGACTGGCCGGAGTCGGCCGCATCGGGGCGTTCCACGCCGAGACCCTGCGCGACCTGCCGGACGTCGACGAGGTCGTCGTGGTGGACCTGGACGCCGATGCGGCTCGCGCAGTCGCGGACAAGCTCGAGGTCGGCTTCGCCGCCTCGCCGGCGCAGCTGCTGGACTCCGGAGTCGACGGCTTCGTCATCGCCACCGCGACACCCGGTCACGCACCACTGCTGCGGATGGGTCTCGCGGCCGGCGTGCCCACGTTCTGTGAGAAGCCGGTCGCCGCCACGCTGGAGGAGACGCTGGCCCTTGCCCGGCTCGTGTCCACGACGAGCACCCCGGTGCACGTCGGCTTCCAGCGCCGCTTCGACTGCGGCTACCAGCGCGCGCAGCAGGCCGTCGCCACCGGACGGCTCGGCTTCGTGCACAGCATCCGGGCGCAGACGCACGACCAGTCGCCGCCCCACGCGGCGTACATCCCCACGAGCGGTGGCCTCTTCCGCGACTGCTCGATCCACGACTTCGACATCATCCGGTTCGTCACCGGCCGTGAGGTTTCCGCGGTCTACGCGACCGGAGCCAACAAGGGCGCCGACTTCTTCTCGAAGGCCGGCGACGTCGACACGGCCGCCGCCGTGCTCACCCTCGACGACGACACGCTCGTCTCGGTGTCGGCCACCCGCTACAACGGCGCCGGCCACGACGTGCGCATGGAGGTCCTCGGCAGCGAGGGCACCGTCGGGGTCGGCTACGACGACTCCCTGGCCGTCACCTCCGCCGAGGGGGGCGCGACCTTCCCGTCGGGCCCTCGCCACCGGTCCTTCATGGAGCGCTTCCTGCCGGCCTACCGCGCCGAGCTGACGGCCTTCGCCGCCGTGGCCCGCGGAACGCTGGCCTCGCCCTGCACGGTGGCGGACGCCCTCGAGGCCTTCCGCGTCGCCGAGGCCTGTGAGCTCTCCCGCCGCGAGAACCGCCCGGTCTCGCTCGGCGAGATCCCGGCGCTGTGAAGGAGGGACCACGGTGAGCACCGAGAGCACGAGCCCGACCACGGCACCCGGCGACACGGCATACGACCACGTCTACGACGTCGTCGCGATCGGCCGGACCGGCGTCGACATCTACCCTCTGCAGCACGGCGTCGGTCTGGAGAAGGTGGAGACCTTCCAGAAGTTCCTCGGCGGCAGCGCGACGAACGTCAGCGTCGCAGCGGTCCGGCACGGGCACCGCGTGGCCCTCATCACCCGCACGGGTGAAGACGCCTTCGGCCGCTACATCCACGAGGCGCTGCGCGACTTCGGGGTCGACGACACCTTCGTCTCGGCCGTGCCGGGGCCGCCGACGCCGGTCACCTTCTGCGAGGTCTTCCCCCCGGACGACTTCCCGCTGTGGTTCTACCGCTACCCCACCGCCCCCGACCTCCTGGTCGAGGCGGACGAGATGCCGCTCGAGGCGATCCGCGACGCCGGCGTCTACTGGTCGACCGTCACGGGGCTGTCCCAGGAGCCGAGCCGCTCGGCGCACTTCCGCGGCTGGGAGGCCCGAGGACGCCGCCCGCACACCGTCCTCGACCTCGACTACCGCCCGATGTTCTGGTCGAGCGCCGCCGAGGCCGCCGAGCAGGTCGGTCGGGCCCTCGAACACGTCACCGTCGCGGTCGGCAACCGCGAGGAGTGCGAGGTCGCCGTCGGCGAGACCGACCCCCAGCGGGCGGCCGACGCGCTGCTCGAGCGCGGCGTCGAGCTCGCCGTCGTCAAGCAGGGGCCCAAGGGCGTGCTGGCCGCGACCCGCGACGAGCGCGTGGAGGTGCGGCCCCACCCCGTCCAGGTCGTGAACGGCCTCGGCGCCGGGGACGCGTTCGGCGGGGCGCTGTGCCACGGCCTGCTCGAGGGGTGGGACCTGACGCGCACCCTCGAGTTCGCCAACGTCGCCGGCGCGATCGTCGCGGGGAGGCTCGAGTGCTCCACCGCCATGCCGACCACTGCCGAGGTCGAGGAGCGCCTGGCCCGCCGCGACCGGCAGGCCCCACCCAACGCCCGCGTCACCGAGGAGGCACGATGACCACCGCGCCCACGCCCGTGAGCCCGACCGTCCGGGTCGCCGACCTCACCGAGATCCGGGTGCGCGAGCCCCAGCGCATCGCGGCCGCCTGGGCGGCGCGCGAGCGGCGCCCGCTCGTCCGCGAGGACGGCCGGATGCTCCTCGTCGCGGCGGACCACCCGGCCCGCGGCGCCCTCGGGGTCCGGGGCGCCGGCGCCGCCATGGCCAGCCGCAGCGACCTGCTCGAGCGCCTCGTCACCGCACTGGGGCGGCCCGGCGTCGACGGCGTGCTCGGCACCCCCGACATCCTCGACGACCTGCTCCTGCTCGGAGCGCTCGAGGGCAAGGTCGCGATCGGCTCGATGAACCGTGGTGGCCTCCAGGGAGCCAGCTTCGAGCTCGACGACCGCTTCACGGCCTACAGCGCGGCCGAGATCGCCGCGCGCGGCCTCGACGGCGGCAAGATGCTGACCCGGATCTGCCTGGACGACCCCGGCACCGTCGCGACCCTCGAGGCGAGCGCCCGGGCCGTCACGGAGCTGGCCGAGCACCGGCTCATGGCCATGGTGGAGCCGTTCCTCTCGGTCCGCCAGAAGGGCCGCGTCGTCAACCAGCTCGATCCCGACTCCACGATCAAGTCGGTCCACATCGCCGCCGGCCTGGGCGCCTCGAGCGCCTACTCGTGGCTCAAGCTGCCCGTCGTCGACGAGCTCGAGCGGGTGATGGACGCGACGACGCTGCCCACCCTCCTGCTCGGCGGCGACCCCCAGGGCGACCCGCAGGACACGTACGCGTCGTGGGGCCGCGCGCTCGAGCTGCCCGCGGTGCGTGGCCTCGTCGTCGGCCGCGCCCTGCTCTTCCCACCCGACGGCGACGTGGCCGCCGCGGTCGACGTCGCGGCGGGCCTCGTCCACGGCGCCGGGGACGGTGCGGCATGAGCTGGCACCGGCCGCACGGCAGCACGTCGCGCGACGGCTGGGACGTCGTCGTCGAACCCGACGCGTCGGGGTGGGAGCACACCGGCCTGTATGCCGGGCGGCTCGCCGACGGTGAGACACGCACCTTCGAGGGCGGCCACCGCGAGCACGTCGTCGTGCCGCTGTCCGGGTCGGTCGTCGTGGTGGCCGAGGGGTCGAGCGGCAGCGACGAGGCGAAGCTGGACGGTCGTGCGTCGGTGTTCACCGGGCCCACCGACGTCGCCTACGTCCCTGCCGGGTCGAGCCTTCGGGTCACGGCGGTCGGGGACGCGCGGGTCGCCGTCGTCTTCGCCGTGACCGCCTCGGCGACGGCCCGCTTCCCGTTCCGGCACGTCGCGGCCGCAGACGTGCCGGTGGAGCTGCGCGGGGCCGGGATCGCGTCCCGGGAGGTGCGAAACTTCGGCACCCCGGGCGTGCTCGACGCCGACTCGGTCATCGCCTGCGAGGTCGTCACGCCGGCCGGCAACTGGAGCTCGTGGCCGCCGCACAAGCACGACGAGGAGCGGCCGGGCGAGGAGACGCAGCTCGAGGAGATCTACTACTTCGAGATCGCTCCCGAGGCCGGCACCCCGCCCGCCGCGGGGACCGACCCCATCGGCTACCAGCGTGTCTACGGCACCGAGCACCGTCCCATCGACGTGCTCGCCGAAGTGCGCTCCGGCGACGTCGTCCTCGTGCCGCACGGCTGGCACGGACCCGCGATGGCCGCGCCCGGCTACGACCTCTACTACCTCAACGTCATGGCCGGCCCCGGTGAGGAGCGCGCCTGGCTCATCTGCGACGACCCCGCACACGGCTGGGTCCGCGACACCTGGTCCGACCAGCAGGTCGACCCCCGACTCCCGCTTGGAGGCACCCGATGACGCGCGATGACCAGCAGACCTCCTCGACGGTGCGGCTCACCGTCGCCCAGGCCGTCGTCCGATTCCTCGCCAACCAGTGGAGCGAACGCGACGGCGAGCGGCAGAAGCTCTTCGCCGGCTGCTTCGGCATCTTCGGTCACGGCAACGTGGCCGGGCTGGGCCAGGCGCTGCTGCAGAACGAGCTCGCATGCGACCAGGCGGACGGCGCGGACGCTGCGGAGCGCCTTCCCTACGTCCTGGCCCGCAACGAGCAGGCGATGGTGCACACGTCTGTCGCCTACGCCCGGCAGAAGGACCGCCTCCAGACGTGGGCGTGCACGGCGTCCATCGGCCCCGGCTCGACGAACATGCTCACCGGCGCCGCCCTCGCGACGATCAACCGGATCCCCGTGCTGCTGCTGCCCTCTGGCACCTTCGCGACTCGGGTCAGCGCCCCCGTGCTCCAGGAGCTGGAGCTGCCGTATGCCGCCGACGTGACGGTCAACGACGCCTTCCGCCCGCTGTCGAAGTTCTTCGACCGGGTCAGCCGGCCCGAGCAGCTGCCGTCCGCGCTGCTCGGCGCGATGCGGGTGCTCACCGACCCCGTCGAGACCGGTGCCGTGACGATCGCCCTCCCGCAGGACGTGCAGGCCGAGGCCCACGACTGGCCGGTCGAGCTCTTCGCGCCGCGCGTGTGGCGCGTCGCGCGCCCCCTGCCCGAGGCCGTCGACATCGCCGACGCCGCCGCCATCGTCCGCTCCGCGAAGCGTCCGCTGGTCGTGGCCGGCGGTGGCGTGCACTACTCCGGCGCCGAGGACGCGCTGCGCCGGTTCTGCGAGGCCACCGGCATCCCCGTCGGCGAGTCGCAGGCCGGGAAGGGCTCGCTCCCCCACGGCCATCCCCAGCAGATGGGCGCGGTCGGCTCCACCGGCACGACCGCCGCCAACGCGCTGGCTGCCGAGGCGGACGTCGCCATCGGGATCGGGACGCGGTGGAGCGACTTCACCACCGCCTCACGGACCGCCTTCCAGGACAGCGGGATTCGCTTCGTCAACATCAACGTCGCCCGCTTCGACGCCGGCAAGCACGCGGGGCTGTCGGTCGTCGCCGATGCCCGCGAGGCACTCACCGCCCTGACCGACGCCCTCGAGGGGTATGCCGTCGACGACGCCTACCGGGGGCGCCAGGCCTCGCTGTGGGCCGAGTGGGACGCCGCTGTCGAGGGTGCCTTCAACCCGCCCACCGACGTGACGGACCGGCTCGCCGAGGGACTGCTGACCCAGGGCCAGGTGCTCGGCGCGGTCAACGAGCTGACCGACCCGCGCGACGTCGTGCTCTGCGCCGCCGGCTCGATGCCCGGCGACATCCACAAGCTGTGGCGGGTGCGCGACCGCAAGGCCTACCACGTGGAGTACGGCTACTCCTGCATGGGCTACGAGGTCCCGGCCTCCATCGGCGTGCGGCTCGCCGACGAGTCCCGCGACGTCTTCGCGATGGTCGGCGACGGCGGCTACCTCATGATGCCCACCGAGCTCGTGACCGCCGTGCAGGAGCGGGTCAAGGTCGTCGTGGTACTCGTGCAGAACCACGGCTTCCACTCGATCGGCTCGCTGTCGGAGTCGCTCGGCTCGCAGCGCTTCGGCACCGCCTACCGGTTCCGGGACCGGCGCTCGGGTCGGCTCGACGGTGAGGTGCTCCCGGTGGACCTGGCCGCGAACGCGCGCTCCCTCGGGGCCCACGTCATCGAGGTCCACTCGGTCGACGAGCTGCGCCAGGCGATCAAGGAGGCCAAGGCGTGGCCGGCCGACGGCGGACCCGTCGTCATCCACGTCGAGACGGACCCCAGGGTCTACGCCCCCGACAGCGCGGCGTGGTGGGACGTGCCGGTCTCGCAGGTCAGCGACCTCGAGACGACGCGGACGGCATACGCGGAGTACGTCGACCACAAGGGCGCCCAGCGCCCGCTGCTCGCCCCGCCTCACGCGGGCCACTGAACCACCCGGCCGACGAAGGAGTCCGCCCGCATGAAGCTTGCCCTCGACCCCTACATGTTCCGTGGCACGCCGCTGCTCGAGCTGCCCGGCCTCGTGGCCGACCTCGGCTACCAGTGGATCGAGCTGTCACCGCGGGACGACTTCATCCCCTTCTTCAACCACCCCCGGGTCGACGACGCCGGGGTGGCGGCCTTCCGCAAGGCGCTGGCCGCGGCGGGCGTCGGCGTCTCGTCGGTGCTGCCGCTCTTCCGCTGGTCCGGACCGGACGAGGAGGACCGGCAGGCCGCCGTCCGCTACTGGAAGCGGGCCGTCCAGATCGCCAGCGACCTCGGCGTCGACACGATGAACTCCGAGCTCAACGGCAACCCGCGTGAGGCCGCGGCCTGCGAACGACAGTTCTGGCGCTCGATGGACGAGCTGCTGCCCGTGTTCGAGAAGGAGGGCATCCGGCTCGTGCTCGAGCCGCACCCCGACGACTGGGAGGAGGACGGCAAGCGCGCCGTGGACATCGTCCGCGGCATCAACCGCGCCGACGTCTCCTTCCTCTACTGCGCACCGCACACGTTCCACCAGGGCAACGACTGCGACGGGATCCTCGACAGGGCAGGCGATCTCGTGACGATGGTCCACGTCGCCGACGCCTACGACCACACCGCCTCCTCCGGGCTGCGCTACATCGTCAACCCGCCCGGCGCCCAGGTCACCGTGCACCAGCACCTCGACATCGGACAGGGCGAGGTCGACTTCGCCCAGCTCTTCGCCGGCCTCGAGCGCATCGGCTTCGACGGGATCGTCACCTCCTGCGTCTTCGCCTGGGAGGACCGCGCGCGTGAGTCGAGCACCTACATGCGCGACACCATCCGCTCCTACCTCGACAAGTGGGCCACGCCGCCCACCCTCGTCTCCCCCTGACCCGGCCACCCGGCACACGCCCTGTCTCACCCGAAGGACCCAGCATGAGCACGCCCACCCGCATCACCCACCTCGTCGACGGCCGGCCCTGGTCCGGCACCGCCGAGCGCACCTCCCCCGTCTTCAACCCCGCGACCGGTGAGCAGACCGGCACGCTCGACCTGGCCTCGGCGTCGCTCGTCGACGAGGTGGTCACGTCGGCCGCGGCTGCCTGGGAGTCGTGGGCCGACGCGTCACTGGCCAGGCGCACGCAGGTGCTCTTCGCCTTCCGCGAGCTGCTCAACGCCCGCAAGGACGAGATCGGCGCCCTCATCACGGCCGAGCACGGCAAGGTCCTGTCCGACGCCGTCGGGGAGGTGACCCGCGGCCTCGAGGTCGCCGAGTTCGCCTGCGGCATCCCGCACCTGCTCAAGGGCGGCTTCACCGAGAACGCGTCCACCAGCGTCGACGTCTACTCGATCCGCCAGCCGGTCGGCGTCGTGGCCGTCATCTCCCCGTTCAACTTCCCCGCGATGGTGCCGCTGTGGTTCATCCCGATCGCCATCGCGTGCGGCAACGCCGTGGTGCTCAAGCCCTCGGAGAAGGACCCGTCGGCGGCCGTGGCCATCGCCGCGCTGTGGAAGGAAGCCGGCCTGCCTGACGGCATCATGCAGGTCGTCCAGGGCGACAAGGAAGCCGTCGACGCGCTGCTGACGCACCCCGACGTCAAGTCCGTGTCGTTCGTCGGGTCGACGCCGATCGCGAGGTACGTCTACGAGACCGGAACGGCCCACGGCAAGCGGGTCCAGGCCCTCGGCGGCGCGAAGAACCACATGCTCGTGCTGCCCGACGCCGACCTCGACCTCGCCGCCGATGCTGCCGTCAACGCCGGCTTCGGTTCCGCCGGTGAGCGGTGCATGGCGATCTCGGCGCTCGTCGCCGTCGAGCCGATCGCCGACGAGCTCATCGGCAAGATCAAGGACCGCATGGGCAAGCTCGTCACCGGTGACGGCACGCGAGGCTGCGACATGGGGCCGCTCGTGACGAAGCAGCACCGCGACAAGGTCGCCTCCTACCTCGACTCCGGGGTCGCCGACGGCGCGACTCTGGTCGTCGACGGGCGCGAGGGGGACGTCGACTCGGACGGTGAGGGCTACTTCCTCGCGCCGACCCTCTTCGACAACGTGCGCCCGGGGATGTCGGTCTACGACGACGAGATCTTCGGCCCTGTTCTCTCCGTGGTGCGCGTCGGGTCCTACGACGAGGGGCTCGAGCTCATCAACGCCAACCCCTACGGCAACGGCACGGCGATCTTCACCAACGACGGGGGCGCGGCGCGGAAGTTCCAGCGCAACGTGGAGGTCGGCATGGTGGGTGTCAACGTGCCGATCCCGGTCCCGGTGTCGTACTACTCGTTCGGCGGCTGGAAGAACTCGCTCTTCGGCGACACGCACGCCCACGGCATCGAGGGCGTCCACTTCTTCACCCGCGGCAAGGTCGTGACGTCGCGCTGGCTCGACCCGAGCCACGGCGGCCTCAACCTCGGCTTCCCGCAGAACGACTGACGCGCTGGCGTCCCCAGCCCGACGCGTACGTACGCCTCCCCCGCCCTCCCTTGAAAGGACCTTTCACGATGGCCGAGTCCAAGGCCCGCAACACCGACGACCGTTACTGCAAGCTGACGATCGGCGTGTGCCCCGACCAGTGGGGTGTCTGGTTCCCGGATGACGACAAGCAGATCCACTGGGAGACAGCGCTCGACGAGATGGCCGAGGCCGGCTTCTCGGTCATGGAGACCGGGCCGTTCGGCTACTTCCCCAAGGACCCGAAGCGCCTCCAGGAGGAGATGGACAAGCGCGGCTTCCGCGTCGTCGCCGGCACCGGCTGGGGCATCCTGCACAGGCCGGAGGCCTGGGCCGACACCGAGAAAACGTTCCGTGAGATCGCCGAGACGCATGCCGCCGTGGGGGCGGAGTACATCGTGCACCTGCCGCCGCTCTTCCGCGACGACAAGACGTGGGAGTTCACCGACGACCGGGTGCTCTCGACCGAGGCGTGGAACGCCTACATCCGCAACGCCGACCGGCTCGGCCGCATCATGAAGGAGGACTACGGCCTGCAGATGGTGCTGCACCCGCACGGGGACAGCCACATCGAGACGCCCGAGGACATCGACCGCATCTTCCAGGCGACCGACCCGGACTACGTCGGCTTCTGCCTCGACACCGGTCACGTCGTCTACGGCGGCGGTGACCCGATGGAGCTGTGCCGCCAGTACCCCGAGCGGATCTCCTACGTCCACATCAAGGCCATGGACGAGGCCCTCGTGAAGCAGGCCCACGACGAGGACTGGCCTTTCGGCCTCGCCGTCGCCAAGGGCTGCTCGGTGGCTCCGCCCGCCGGAGCGCCCGACATGCCCTCGCTCGTCGAGGCGCTGGCCGACCTCGACAAGGAGCTCTACGTCGTGTGCGAGCAGGACATGTACCCCTGCGACCCGTCCTACCCGCTGCCCAACGCCATCCAGACCCGCGAGTACCTCGCCTCCATCGGCCTCGGCCTCCGCTGAGCCCCACGTGACGAAGGAGTCACCGACATGACCGTTCGAATCGGGATGATCGGCCCCGGAGGGATGGGCCAGGCCCACATCGACCGCATCCACACCGTCATCGGCGGCGGCCGCGTCGTCGCCGTCAGCGACGTCGACGAGGTCCGCGCCAAGGAGGTCGCGGCGCGGATCGGTGGGACGGCGTACGCGTCGTCGGCCGAGCTCATCTCCGCCGCCGAGGTCGACGCCGTGATGATCTGCAGCTACGGGCCGGCGCACGAGGTCGACGTGCTCGCGGCGATCGCGGCCGGCAAGCCCGTCTTCTGCGAGAAGCCGCTCACGCCGACCGCGGAGGCCGCGCTGCGTATCATGCATGCGGAACAGGCGGCTGGACGGCGCCTCGTGACCGTCGGGTTCATGCGTCGCTTCGACCGGAGCTACCGGCAGATGAAGGCGCTGCTCGACTCGGGCGAGCTGGGCGAGACGCTCATGGTCCACTGCGCCCACCGCAATCCCACTGTGCCCCAGCACTACACGTGGGACATGGCCATCAACGACACGGCGATCCACGAGGTCGACACGATGCGCTGGCTGCTCGGTGAGGAGTTCGTCTCGGCGCGCGTGGACAAGCCGAAGAAGACGTCGCTGCGCTTCGGGCACCTGCAGGACCCGCTCGTGCTGGTCCTCGAGACGGAGTCGGGGGTGCGCGTCGACGACGAGATCTTCGTCAACTGCCAGTTCGGCTACGACATCCGCTGCGAGGCCGTCGCCGAGAAGGGCACCGTGTCACTGGCCGACCAGAACGGCGTCGAGGTGCGCGACGTCGCCGGCCACCGGAACTCGATCGCCCGGGACCACAACGACCGCTTCTGGGGCGCGTTCGTGACCGAGGTCCAGGAGTGGATCAGCGCGGTGGCCCGCGGTGAGCACACGGGATCGACGTCGTGGGACGGGTATGCCGCCGCGTGCGTCTGTGACGCCGGCGTCAAGGCCCTCACCGACGACGGGGTCGTCGAGGTCGAGATGATCGAGAAGCCGGCCTTCTACGCCTGAGCGCCCCTCGAAAGGGCCCGACGTCACGCGAACCGGGTCCGGTCCGGCGACCTGTCGCCGGACCGGACCCGTCTGTCCGTTCTGCGCCCCGGATCACCTTGAAGTCCTTCTCCGCGCCGCGTGGGTCAGCGCACGACGAGCGCCAGCGCTGACACGACCGTCGCGGCGAGGACCGCCTGGTCGAACCGGGCCTGGCTGAGCCGGCGTGCGACGTGCAGGCCCACCCTGGCGCCCAGCAGGACGAACGGCGCCAGTGCCAGGGTGCGCCACAGCGTGCCCGCAGTGAACAGCCCGAGGCCGGCGCTGAAGGGCACCTTGCAGAGGTTGACGCCCAGGAAGAAGAGCGCCCCGGTCCCGAGGAACCGGCGCTTCTCGACGCCCTGCGAGACGAGGTAGAGCGTCATCACGGGCCCGGCCGCGTTCGCCGTCATGGTCGCGAACCCGGACCCGAGTCCGGTGCCGAGCGCGGCGAATCGCGAGTCGGAGATCCGGCTCGTGTCGGGGCTGCGCCACACGAGGACGAGCTGGACAACGGCGAAGACGAGCAGCAGCACCCCGATGGTGCGGCGCAACGTGGCGTCATCGACCCACGCGAGGAACAGCGCGCCGAGCGCGAGTCCGGGCAGCACCGCCGGTATCAGGCGACGCAGCAGCGCGAGGTCGGCGTCCCGCCGGTAGTGCCACACGGCATACGCGTCGCCGACGAGCAGCAGGAGCAGGATGGCCGCCGTCGACTCCCGCGTCGGCATCGCGAGAGCGAAGATCGCGACCGAGATGCTCGCGACGCCGCCGATCGCCGTCTTGGCGAACCCGACGAGCAGTGCGGCGACACCGAGCAGCACCAGCGTCGTCATCGCCATGGCGCGGACTCAGCCACTGGGCGACGGGTCGAGCACCGCGCGGGCGCCGGCAGCCGCGCGGGCGACCGCCGCGTCGACCGGCAGGGCGCGGTGCTCGTCGGCGAGGATCTCGACGCCCCATGGTCCTGTCCAGCCAGCGGTGCGCAGGGCCGAGATCATCGCGGCGAGGTGGAAGCTGCCTTCTCCGCAGTAGCGGCGGCGGTGGACGGTGTCCTGGAAGAGGGTTCCCTCGACGTGCTCATCCGCGTCGTCCAGCTCGACGCCGACGATCCTGTGCAGCGGAACGGTCGACAGCGCGGACGGAGGAGTGCCTCCGCGAGCGATGTGCCAGGTGTCAATGACCACCCCGCCTGCCTCATGACCTGCCTCCTCGACCAGCTGCAGGCCGTCGCTCAGCGTCTTGACGTTCGACCAGGGGAAGAACTCGATCCCGAGCCGGGCGCCCACACCTTCTGCCTGCGCCGCGAGCTCGGCGAACCTGGCGGCCCAGAGGCCGCGGTCCCATGGGCCGTCGTCACCGTCGGGGGTGACCTTGATGTGCCGGGCGCCGAGCGCCTCCGCCGCCTGGAGGAGCCCATGGCGGACGCGGTCGGACTCCTGTCGCTGCGCCCCGTCGTCCCACCAGTACGGGATGCCCTCGAGCTCGAGATGGACCATCGCGTTGTCGTCGAGCATCGCTCGGATCCCGCTGAGGCCGTATGCCGCCACCGCTGCAGGCAGGTCGTCCGACAGCAGGCCGAAACCCCGGAAGCCGGCCGCCGACGCGGCCTCGATGCGTTCACGCAGCGAGAGTGGGCTGCGCAGGTCGCCCCGGTCCGGGGCGGCGTCGCCGGCGGTCGTCCAACAGGTGGCGAGCAGCTCGTCGGCGGGCGCTGTCACGGCCCCGTGGCCCTCGAGGGCATCACTGATCACTGTCGCACTTCGTCGATCCGCACCGGACGGTGGTCCTGGAGCGACAGGGCAGCCGCCTCCGCGATGAAGGCGACCGCCAGGGCGTCGTCCACGGTGCACGGTGATGTCCGGGCACCGGCGACGACGTCGGTGAAGGCCTGCAGCTCGGCGCAGAAGGCGCTCGCGAGGCGGTCCATGAAGAAGGTGGCAGGCGGACCGGCCGGCCAGCTCACTCCGGGCTCGAGATTGCGCAGGGGCGTGCTGTCGCTCCATCCGGCGGCGACGCTGTCGCCGGTGCCGTGCAGCTCCAGGCGCACGTCATAGCCGCGTTTGTTGTAGCGCGTGTTCGACACGATCGCGGTGGCCCCGTCGTCCAGGGTGAGCACGCTGGCCGCAGTGGCTACGTCACCGAGCTCGGCGAAGAAGTCGGCACCCCTGGCGCTGCCGGTGGCGTAGATCTCGACGACCTCACGGCCGGTGACCCACCTGACGGTGTCGAAGTCGTGCACGCTGCAGTCCCGGAAGATCCCGCCTGACGTCTCGACGTACCCGCGAGGGGCGGGCGCAGGGTCGAGGGTCGTCGACCGGACGGTGTGGACCCACCCCAGCTCTCCGGCCTCGACGGCCGACCTGGCCGCGCTGAAGGCGGGGTCGAAGCGACGCGGGTATCCCACCTGGACAGGGACGCCACTGCTGCTGACGTAGCGTGCGATGTCGATCGCTTCCGAGAGGTCCCCGGACAGCGGCTTCTCACAGAACACGGGGAGGCCCGCCTCGACGCCGGCCCTGACGAGCTCGCCGTGCGCGGGGGTGGCGGCGGCGATGACGATGGCGTCGACGCCGCTGCCGATGACGCTCTCCGGAGAGTCGGCCAGCTCGGCACCGACCCGTTCCGCGACGGTCCGGCCGACGGCAGGCACCGCGTCCGTGACGACCAGGGACTCGACGACGGGAAGCCGCGACAGCGTGTCGGCGTGGAACGAGCCGATCCTGCCGAGTCCGATGAGGCCAAGACGCATGGTTGTCTCCTTGATACGAGGTGGGGGTGCGCGCGGTTCGGGCGCGTCAGCCGAGGCCGCCGATGACGTTCTGGTCCCAGTCGATGACGGACCCGGTGACCACCCCGCTGCGGTCGGAGAGCAGGAAGACCACGAAGTCGGCGATCTCGTCGACCTGCCCGAGCTTGCCCATCGGCAGCTCGGCGGCGGCCTTCTCCTGCCAGTCCGCGCCGGCGTCGTTCGTCTGCTGCTGGGTGACGTCCTCACCGTCCGTGGCGGACCACCCCATGTTGAGTCCGTTGATCCGGATGCGGTCCCACCGGTGGGCGTGAGCGGCATTCTTCGTCAAGCCCGCGAGCCCGGCCTTGGCGGCGACGTACGGTGCGAGGAACGCCTGACCCCCGTGGGAGTCGATGGAGATGACGTTGACGATGGTCCCCGGCTCTCCGCGCCGCACCATGTCGGCGATCGCTGCCTGCATGAGGAAGAAGGGGGCTCGCAGGTTCACGGCGATGTGCTGGTCGAACAGCTCTGGCGTGGTGTCGAGCATCGTCCCTCTGGCCGTCATCCCGGCGGCGTTGACGAGAGAGTCGATGCGTCCGTGCCGCTCGAGGGTGGCTGCGACCGCGGCCCGGGCCTGCGACACGTCGCAGAGGTCGGCGCGGACGAAGACGGCGTCGGTCCCGGTGGCCCGGAGCTCGGCCGCGACCGCCTCGCCGCGCGCCGTGTTGCGGCCGGTCAGGACCACGCTGGCGCCTTCACGGGCGGCCGCCCTGGCGATGCCGGCACCGAGACCCTGCGTGCCGCCACTGACCAACGCCACCTTGCCGCTGAGCAGGTCCTTCATGCCACCTCCCGGACTTCAGTGGTGTGGTTCGCCGCGTGGTCGAGTGGCTTCAGCGTGGCCAGCGACACCGTCAGGGTCAAGCGATCCGCACCCCTCAGAAACCCCTCAGTCAACGACCGACCCCGGGGCGAGTCACCTCGCCTGGATACGGGGAGGGATGTTGTACGGGGTGACGACCTCTACGTTGGCTGCGACGGAGGTGGGGGCGCCGCGGAGCAGCCGGTGCGCTCGCAGCACCTGCCGCACCCCGGCCCGCATGTCGGCGTGGAGGTCGTGGTGCAGCACCGACGTCAGGACCCCCGAGCGCAGCAGCTCCACGTTGTCCTCGTCCAGGTCGTGCGCGATGAAGGCCGTGGTGGGGCGGCCGTGCAGCGCGAAGGCTTCGGCGATGGCGCGGTTGCCGCCGCCGACGGAGTAGACAGCGCGAACCCTCGGTTGCGCTGCAAGAAGGTCGGAGACGAGAGAGCTCATCGTGGCGTCGATGCCGTCGCTGTCGGTGATCGAGTGCACACGCCGCCGGGGCGCCAGGCGCGCGAGGGCCGCTGTGAAGGCGTCGGCCCGCTCGCGCTCGCCGAAGAAGGACGACCTGCTCAGCGTCAGCAGCACATCCCCGGACCGCTCCCCGAGCACCTGCGTGAGAAGGTACGCCGCAGTGGCGCCGGCAGCTGCGTTGTCGAGCCCGACGTAGGCGACCCTCACGCTCTCGCGCACGTCGGTGACGAGTGTGACGACGGGTATCCCCCGTCCTGACAGCCGCGCGATGGCCGCGGCCACTCGGTGGTCGTCGGGCGCCTTGAGGATGACGCCGTGGCAGACGCGACCGCGACGACCGAGGCCGTCGAGCACGTCGACGGCAGCCTCCACGTCGGCGTTCTCCCGCAGGTGGAAGCGGGCCCGTACCGCGGCCGGACGAAGGGCCGGCAGCTCGTCCTCGAGCGCCGCCCTGACCGCGGAGCTGAAGCGGGCCGGTGCCTGGATCACCACATCGATCAGCAGGGTGCGCGCGGCCAGGCGAAGCTGGGTCTGCTGGCGGTCGAGGTCGAGCACAGCCTGCTCCACGGCTCGCACGGCGCGGGGGCTGGCACCGGCGCGGCCGTGCAGCACCCGGTCGATCGTCGCCTCCGAGAGCCCCGACTGCTCGGCGATGTCGCGGACCCTGTGCGACGTCGAGCGCTGCGGTGCCATGTCCGGAGCGTAGCCTCCGGCGCTGCCCGCATGAGGTTTTTCTGAGGTCTTTCGCGGCACTGTCGGCAGTGGCCACGCCCGCATTCTTGAGAGACCACGCAGCCACCCGCCCGCCGTCCACCGGCGAGCGCAGAGCGCCCGAGGAGGGCACCATGACCCACACGTCGATCAGCTCCAGCACGGACTGGATCCGTCCCGAGGACGCCCGACTGTCCGACCTGCTCGAGGTCCTCACCGCCGAGACCGAGCTCGACGACTTCCCGCATGCCAGCCGCGTCGAGCAGCAGGTGCTCGTCTACGACTGGGCCACGTTGAGACCTGATGCGGCGGACCCCACCTCCCGCCGCGACGTCCGGGCCGAGCTGGCGCGGGCGCTCTCGGAGGGACCGGGAATCGTCGTGCTTGCAGGCGCATTCGACGCACAGCCCCTCGACCGTGCGACAGCCGCCCTCGAGCGGATGGTCGTCGACCAGCGCTCGAAGGGCATCGCGGCCGGCGACCACTTCGCCAAGCCCGGTGCCAACGACCGCATCTGGAACGCCCTCGAGAAGCTGGCCGTCGCCGACCCCGCGGCCTTCGTCGGCTACTACGCCAACGACGCCCTGGCGCTCGCGGCGGAGGCCTGGCTCGGGCCCGGCTACCAGGTGACCTCCCAGCTCAACGTCGTCAACCCCGGCGGTGCGGGACAGACGGTCCACCGCGACTACCACCTCGGATTCCAGTCGGCAGAGGTCTGCGCGGCCTACCCGGCCCACGTGCACGCACTCTCGCAGGCGCTCACCCTCCAGGGGGCCGTCGCACATGTCGACATGCCGCTCGAGTCCGGACCCACCCTCTACCTGCCGCACAGCCAGAAGTACGCGCACGGTTACGTCGCCTACCAGCAGCCCGAGTTCCAGTCCTACTTCGTCGAGCACCACGTGCAGCTGCCGCTGGCGGCCGGCGACGCCGTCTTCTTCAACCCCGCGCTCTTCCACGCCGCCGGCAGCAACCACACGAGCGACGTGCGCCGCATGGCGAACCTCCTGCAGATCAGCTCGGCCTTCGGACGCGCCATGGAGACGGTCGACCGCGCCCGCGTCGTCGAGGCGATCTACCCCGCGTTGCTCGCAGCCCGCGCGGCCGGTATGCCGCCGCGTGACGTCGCCAACGTGGTGGCCGCGACCGCCGAGGGTTACGCCTTCCCGACCAACCTCGACCGCGACCAGCCCATCGACGGCATGTCACCCCCGACACAGGCCGATCTCGTCACCGATGCCCTGGCTGCCGGCGTCTCGCAGGTCGAGCTGCACGATCGCCTGGAGCGGCAACAGGCGCTGCGCGTCAGCCACTGAACGAGCTGGCCTCCAACCTCCCTGCACCGCCGGTCGTCCTCCCAGACCCCGCCGAGCGGACGCGGCTACCCTGCGGGCCATGTCGAGCAGAGAGCTGCGCGTGTGCGGACGGTCGCGATCGTGAACGGCCACGACACCCTCGCGGCCCGGGTGGCAGCGGCCTCGAGCGGAACGGCATACGCGGTCGTCGTGCCGGCGCCGGCACCCGGTGAAGGGAACTGGGTGGGAGCCCCGAGCGCGGCCCTCGACGACGACGGGAGCTTCGTCGTCGCGTACCGAGTGCGCACGGCGGCGCTCCGCGGAGCCGCCACACTGGTGGGGCGATCGCCCGATGGGATCAGCCTGACGCCGGTCGTGACCCTGGACAAGGAACGCTTCGGGGCCGAGTCGCTCGAGCGTTCGGCTCTCGTGCGCACCGAGAAGGGCCGGTGGCGTCTCTATGTCTCGTGCGCGACGCCGGGCAGCAAGCACTGGCGCATCGACGCCCTCGAGGCCGACGACCCGGCCGGGCTCGACGCCGCCGAGCCACGGACGGTGTTCGCCGGGGACGCCCACGAGGGCGTCAAGGACCCGGTCATCCGGCGAACCACACGAGGCTGGCACGCATGGGTCTGCTGCCATCCGCTCCAGGTACGTGGCGAGGAGGACCGGATGTGGACGCGGTACGCGAGGAGCGACGACGGGCTGCGCTGGCAGTGGCACGGGGTGGCGCTCCGTGGCCGCCAGGGGTCCTGGGACGCGCGTGGCGCGCGGGTGACCGCGGTGCTTCCCGACGGGTCGGCCACCTACGACGGCCGCGCCAGCAAGGCGGAGAACTTCTCCGAACGCACCGGGACCGCGGTCCCCGGAGCCACGCCGGGCTCCCTCGAGGCAAGGGCGGACGAGCCCGTCAGCACGGCCCGCTACCTCGACGCCGTTCCGCTGCCGGCGGCGAGGCCGGGCTCGACGAGCGGCTTCCGGCTCTACTACGAGGCGCCACTGCCCGATGGCAGCCACGAGCTGCGCACTCGGATGTTGATGCTCGAGGAGCTTGGCGGCGCTCCGCGTGGACGGCCGGTCGCCCCCTCGTCGTAGCGGCGGCGGCGCCTCCGTGTGAGGGCCCGGACCTGCCTGGCCGTGCACCGCCGAGCGGAAGCTCCGGTGTCCGTGGACGAGGGACCGCGCGCGGGTGGACCATGGCAGGACAGGGTCGCTGCGACGAGGGAGTATCGCGATGGCACAGGTCAGCACCTACCTCAACTTCCAGGGCCAGACCGAAGAGGCCTTCGCCTTCTACGCCAAAGCCTTCGGCACCGAGGTCGGCATGCTCACCCGCTACTCGGACATGCCCGCTGCCGGGCCCTCCGACCTCCCGGAGGCGGAGCGCCCGTTGGTCATGCACGCCCAGCTCCCGATCGCCGGAGGGCACCTGCTGATGGGCACGGACATGCTCGACTCGATGGGGCAGCACGTCCGCATCGGCAACAACACGACCCTGTGCATCGACGTCGACTCCCGGGACGAGGCCGACCACCTCTACGACGCGCTCGCCGAGGGCGGCTCCGAAGGGTCCCCGATGGCCGACATGCCGTGGGGCGCCTACTGGGGCGTCACCCTGGACCGCTACGGCATCCGCTGGATGGTGACCCACACGCCGACGAGCTGATGGTCGACCTCCCCTGCGCAGCTTTCGTGGGTGCGGGAGGCCTGCGGGCGCACCCGGCCATCGGCACGGCGCCGGGCAGTCGACAACGGCAGCAGCCGTGCCCTCGACGACTGTCGAGGGGCACGGCTGCCGGTGTGCTGGCGCGAAGCCAGGCAGGTGCTCCAGTTGCGGAGGTCGTGGAGCAGGTCAGTCCTTGAAGGCGTCCTTGACCTTCTCGCCGGCCTGCTTGAGGTTGGCGCCTGCCTGCTTCCCCTTGCCCTCGGCCTCGAGGCTGTCGTCACCGGTCGCCTTCCCGGCGGCCTCCTTGACCTTGCCCTCGGCGTTCTGCGCGGTGTTGTTGACCTTGTCCTCGGTCCCCATGGGGTCCTCCTCGACTCGGGTTCACGGGCCCGGTGGGCCCACATCGAGCAGACTGCATCGATGCCGTCTTGTCAGTACCCAGAGCGAGGCCCGCAGTCACGACCCCTGCGTGTCGAGCGCCCGGTCGAGTCTCGTCCCGCCGGGTGACCCTCGACCCGCTGACGGGCCAGGTGAGGACGTGCCACCGGTGCAGACACCGGCGACTCGGACGCGCACCCACACAGCGCGCGCCGACAGGGGTGGTCGCTCAGCACGCCGCCTGGACGCTGAGAAGCTGCTCGATCTGGGCCCGGCTGAAGCGGCGGTGACCACCGAGCGTGCGGTATGCCGTCAGGCGACCGGCCACAGCCCAGCGGGTCACCGTCTTGGGGTTCACGCAGAACAGGGCCGCGACCTCGCGCGGCGTGATCAGATCCTGGGGAACCGTCGGATCGCCGACACGTTCCCCGGCTCGGGCCACGTCGGACACTCGAGCCGAGTGCGCGTCGACGGCCTCAGCAATGACGTCATACATGGTGTCTCCCCCTGCTCACGAGCCGCGATGGTGCGGCGCCGTCCCGTGGTCTCGACCGAGACCATCTCCACGTCGGATGCTTGCACGGTGAATCGTCATCGATTGGTAATGAATGGGTAAATTGCGGCAATCTTGCGCAAAGACCTGCGGGGGCCTGCGAGACGCAGCGACGCCACCTCCCGCAGGTCGACGAGCCCCGCAGGTTCTCAGGTGTAACGCTGTGCCGGTGGCGGACATGTGGTGCACGTAGGCCCATGTCGGGCCGCTTGAGCCATGTGACAGGGAGAGCACCCATGGGCGAGAACACGCACGGCGAGGTGCCACGACGGGACGTCGACATCGATCGCCGAGCCGCGTTCGAGGCGTTGTTCGCCGGCACGCACCTGGCGTTGCTTGCGTATGCGGTCCGCCGCGTTGCGGAGCCATCGGATGCCGCGGACGTGGTCGCCGACGCATTCCTGGTGGCGTGGCGTCGGATCGACGAGGCTCCTACGGGCGCCGACGCACGCCCCTGGATGTTCGGCGTCGCCCGCGGCTGTCTGTCGAACTACTACCGGGGACAACGCCGCCGCTCGGCGTTGGCAGACCGGCTGCGGCAGGCGCTGACCGAGACTCCCCCGCTGGAAGACGCCAGCACCCAAGCCATCGCGATCCGGCAGGCCCTGGCCCGCCTCAGCAGCAGTGACCGCGAGCTGGTGCAGCTCGAGGCGTGGGAGTCGCTGAGCCGCGCCGAGATCGCGGTGGCGCTGGGCTGCTCGCAAGCCACGGTACGCGTGCGTCTGCACCGCGCACGGGCGCGCCTTCGTCAAGCGCTGTCCGAGCCCGAACCAGACGCCGGGACGCCCTCGAACGGGCGCCCCTCCGCAGCCTCGAGACCAGCCCTTCAGCTCGTCCCCGCTTCCGGAACGACGCGAAGGCTCGGCTCCCGCCCGACCACCACGACCGAGGAGGACTCATGCGTTCAGAACTGACCACCAAGGTCGCCGCCGCCGACCCCGCCACCCACCTGCAGATGCCGCTGTCCGACCGCGAGTGGCAGGAGATGGCGCAAGCCATCATGAGCTCGGGAACAGCTCCCGCAGCAGCTGGCGATGCCGGGGCCCTCGTCGCTGACCGCCTGACCATCACCGGACCGAGCGCTCGAGCGATTCCGCGGCGGGTGCGCCGGAGCGTGGCAGTGCTCGCCGCGGCGTGCGCCCTGATCGCCGCGCCCGTGGGTCTCAGCCTGACTGGCCGCCCGGCCGGGGCATCGGTGGCCGCCGCCGGCGTCCTGGACACGGCCGCGATCCACGCGACCGACCCGCCGGCGTCCGGAGACCAGTACTGGAAGATCACCACGACCGGCGGACATACAGCGACACGCCACGAGACCCGCAACGCCTCTGACCTCTCGTCCACCTGGTGGGTCCTGGACCGCACCATCGCGTACGTCGCCGTCGACGGCGCCCGGCCGACGTACACCGAGTGGGCACCTGGCATCAGTCAGCGGCAGCTGACCGGCGGACCCGGCTGGTCCCCCGTTCCGGGTGGAACGAGCATCGAGACCACGAACCTGGCACCGAACGAGCTGCCCGGCGGGTGGCAGACCCCCAACCCGGCCTTCCTCGCGGCGCTGCCACGCGACGTCGACCACCTTCGAGACCGGCTGTACGCCGACGCCCAGGGACACGGCTCGTCCGTGGACGGTGAGGTCGTCGTCTATGTGGCGGACGTCCTGCGCAGCGGGCTCGTCCCCGCCGACCTGCGCGCGGCCCTCTTCCAGGTGCTCAAGACCGTCCCCGGTGTCGACGTCACCAGCAGGGCCGTCACGCTGCAAGGCCAGCTCGGGGTGGGCATCGCCCGCACCGAACCGGTCAACGGAACACGCCAGGAGATCATGGTCGATCCCAGCACCGGACTGCTCATCGGCGAACGAACCGTGGCCGTCGAGGGGACCTCGGGGGTTCCGGCCGGCACGGTCGTCACCGAGACCCGCGTGCGCACCACGCTCGTGAACGAGATCCCCGCCGCGACCAAGGACGCCGCCCACCACGCGATCTGCACCGCGGGCGCCGACAGCGTGATCACATGCTCCAAGGCGCCCTGACGGTGTGGGCTCTCCCCGTCCCGCAGACCACAGGGGCGACCTGACCAAGCCGCCATCGCGGGTTCCCCACGCCGTCGAGCCGACCGTTCCCAGCGCCCCGCTCCAGTACCTCGACCGAGACGCCGCGGCCGTACGAGAAGCATTGCGCGAGCGTGCGGACCGAGCCCCCGAGCAGTCGTGCCGACGCCCCCGATCCTCAGTCGCGGTGACTGCGCATCACATCCACCAGGGCCGCGCGCAGGTGTGGATGGCCAGGGGGAGGAAACTCCTCGACGGTGAACCATCCGATGTCGTCGTGTTCCTCGGGGGCGAGGTTCGCCGGCGTTCCGTGCCAGGCCCGCACCAGCCAAGCGCTGAGCAGTGCTGGTTCGTCGCGAGGTCCTGCGGTCACCCGGCACAGATGAGACGCCGATCCCGTCACGATCTGCACGCCGAGCTCCTCGTCCAGCTCCCGCGTCAGCGCGTCCAGCTCGGACTCGCCGGCCTCGACAAGCCCGCCTGGCAGGTCCCACACGCTCGGGTACGCACGCTTGTCGGCCCTGCGATGCGCGAGCAGGACACGGCCGTCACGGACCAGCGCACCGACAACGACCGCCTGCATTCGCTCATGAGATCACGGACATCTGACAAGGCCTCGGACCAGCAGGGCACTGGTTGTTGCACGCTCGCGTCGGCTCGCGGCGTGGGCTGCGCTGCGGCGCCGCTCTGCCTTGCGTGGCCCGGCGTGGTGGCGTGGGCTGCCGCTGATGGCGATGCCGAGACCGGTGGCGGCGGCCCCACCGAGGAAGTTGCGGCGGTTGACTGACGAAGACATGGTGAGTTGCCCTTCGAAAGGTTGATTGGTCGGAACTCCTATCCGATGTCGGATCGTCGCCGGTTTCACCCACCCCCAGATGGCGGCACGGTGAACGCTGTGCTGCCACACGCCTCGCTTGCAGGACTACCCGATGACGATGGCATCGCCCACGGGTCGCTCGCCGGAGGCGTCCGAAGGATGGGTGACCAGCCGGCCGTCGAGGCTCATGGCCGTGGAGCCACCTCCGTCGAGGTTCATCGCCTCCCGCATCCCGAGCGCCCGCGCGACCTGCGCTTCCTCCGGGATCGACAATCCGAGCTCGTCGGGCTGGCGGCCGTCGACCGTGACGAGCAGGGTTCGGCCGGCCGCGTCCTCACCGGCGAAGGTGCGCGGGTTGCGCTGCAGCACCCATCCGTAGGCGAAGGACGGGTCGGTGGGGTGCACCATGCCGTCCGTGCCCTGGGTGATGTACTCGGCGCCGCCGCGAAGCAGCTGCGGTCCCCCGTTGACGACGGTCGTCCGCGGCCGGACCAGGTTGCCGCCGCCGGGTTCGATCAGGCGCAGGTCGAGCCGCGCGACCTGCCCGGGACGCAGGCCCGCCAGCTGCGAGGTGAGGCTCCCGGTGGCCTGCACCGAGCGCTGCCCCGGTTGGAGCGTCGTGCCTCTCTGTGCGTCGACCCGGACCACCCGGTCGTGGCGGTCGAGCACGACCTCGACGCCGGGACCGGCCGGGGTCGAGGGTCCGTAGGCGGTGGTGAACGCAACCAGCTCGTCGGGGTCCGTGCAGGTGGTGTCGTGAAGAGGGTGGTCGGTCGGCTGGTCGCCGGCATCCCCGCCGCAGTTGCGGATCAGGCCCGGCACCCGGTTGATGCCGTCCAGGTGGAGACTCGAGGCTCCGTGGAGCAGGCTCCCGCTCCACACCGGGCGGGCGATGTGGGTGTGCAGGGCTCGTTCGTCGAGGACCAGGGACGGGCGGCCGGCGACGGTCTCGGACTCGAGGATGCCGCCGTAGACGCCGACGCCGGCCGGGTCCCCCGGAGCCCCCGCCTTGGGGTCCAGGACGAAGAAGCCACCGTTGACGGCAGCTTTGGCGTGGGCGTACGCGCCGAGCGCCGTTGTGGTCTCCCGGTCCACCAGGTCGGGTCCGAAGGTCGCACCCAACCGCCCGCGGAACTGGCGCGGGTCGATGGTCAGCACGTTGATGCTCCATTGACCCTTGGCCATGCTGGCCCCGTCCCACCCGGCGTACCAGGTGCGGGCCGAGAAGCCTGCTGCCTCGAGCCGGGTGACGTATGCCGTCGCGTCGGCCTGCGTCGAGAACGTGGCGGTCGCACGAACCCGGTAGCCGATGGTGCCGGCCGGGACGTCGGCGACCGCGGGCTGGCGTACCGGTTGGCTCTGTGCGTCGAAACCCGCAGCCGCCAGGCGGCGGACCAGGTCGTCGGCGCTGCCCTGGTCCTGCACCGATCGTGGCGGCGCGTCCGGGTCCGGGCTCGTGCTGCCGGAGGGGATGCTGAGCTCGACGACCCACGGTGTGCTGGGGTCGTAGGCGCCGCGCACGATGTGGGTCATCGTGACGCCCGGCTCGACGGCCGTCGTCGTCCGGGTCTGGGGGAGGTCGGCGGGCCCCAGCGGCAGCGGCGCCGACCCGGCATACCCGGTGTGACCCGTCGGCAGCGGGGCAGCCTGGGTGGACGCGGCCGTCGTGCAGCTCACGGCGACCACGAGGGCCATGCCCAGTGCGGCCTTGGGCATCGGGAGGGATCGGTGTTCGGTTCGCGCCAGTGACATGCAGACCACTCTGGCCCAGTCGGGCCCCGCGGAACCCGCGAGGAGGTGAACGATCTGTGAACCTGACGGTATGGGCGGCCGCGCGGCAGGTCAGCGGCTGCCGGCAGCCGCTGACCTGCCCCCCGCGCCCCGGCGGGAACTCGACGGGGAGCCGACCAGCATCACGCGATGATGACGCTGGCCAGCATCACCAGCGCGAAGCCGAACACCGAGATGACGGTCTCCATGACCGACCACGACTTGATGGTCTCCCCCACGGTCAGGCCGAAGTACTCCTTCACCAGCCAGAAGCCCGCGTCGTTGACGTGCGAGAAGAAGAGCGAGCCGCAGCCGACCGCCAGCACGAGCAGCGCGAGGTGGTTCGCCGACAGGGTCGGGGCCAGCGGCGCCACGATGCCGGCCGCGGTGATCGTGGCGACCGTGGCCGACCCGGTGCCGAGTCGGATGAGCACGGCCACGAGCCACCCGAGAAGCAGCACCGAGATGTTGACGCCGGTGGCCCAGTCCTTGATGACGTTGCCGACACCGGCGTCGATGAGGGTCTGCTTGAACCCACCGCCCGCGGCGACGATGAGGATGATGCTCGCGACCGCCGGCAGCGCCGACCCGACCGACTCGCTCACCTGCCGCTTGTCCAGCCCCGACCCCAGTCCCAGCGCGATGTAGCAGTAGAGCACGGCGATGAGCAGCGCGACGATCGGGGTGCCGATGAAGTCCATCAGCGTGCGGACCCCGGCCTTCTCGTCCGTGACGGTCAGCTTGGTGATCGCGTCGACGAGCATGAGCACGACCGGCAGGGTGATGCCGATGATGGCGGTGGCAAAGCTGACCCGCTTGCGTCCAGGTGCCAACGGCTCGTCGAACGAGCCCGGCCCCTTGTTGGCTCCGGCGTCCTCACCGGCTGTTGCGGTGGCGCGCGTCCCCGGAGCGTCGGCGTCCGTCAACGTGTCGGTCCCCCCGCCCGACAGGCCCCTGGTGGTCTGGTCGCCACCACCCTGCGCCCGGGCACCGACGACCGCCGAGGCCCGGGGCTGCCCGGCCGCGCCGCCGGCCGACGAGCCCAGGAACACCAGGTCGTCCGCGGACTTGGGCACCCACCGGTCGACGTAACGCGCGAGCAGCGGTCCGGCCACCACGACGGTGGGGATCGCGATGATGATGCCGAAGATCAGCGTGCGCCCGAGGTCGGCGTTGAGCAGGCCGATCGCGGTGAGCGGACCGGGGTGCGGCGGCACCAACCCGTGCAGCACCGAGAGACCGGCCAATGCAGGAATGCCGACCTTCATGAGCGACAGGCCCGTTCGCTGGGCCACCAGGACGACCACCGGCACGAGCAGCACCACGCCGACCTCGAAGAACAGCGGCAGCCCGAGGATCGCGGCGATGGCCGCCATCACCCACGGCAACCGACCGGGGCCGACGCGACCCACCATGGTCCCGACGATGCGGTTGGCTCCGCCGGAGTCCTCGAGCAGCTTGCCGATCATCGCCCCGAGCGCGATGAGGATCCCGACCGCGCCGGCGGTCGAGCCGAACCCCGCGACGAAGCTCTTGACGGTGTCGCCCGCCGGCATCGTCGCCACCGCCCCCAGGACGGCAGAGCCGAGCATCAGTGACAGGAAGGGATGGACCTTCGCCCACGTGATGAGCACGACGACGGCGAGGATGCCGAGGACGCATGCCGCCACGAGCTGGGCGTTGCCGGCATACACCGGGGCTGCGGCGGCGGTCGGCAGACCGCCGGGGACGGCCGCCGACACGGCGGCGGGAACTTCGATGAGAGACATCAGGCGTGCTCCTTCCGGTGTCCGAGGGCGGCGAGCGCACGGTCGAGGACCTGGGCGGCGCTCCCCTCGTTGGTGATGGTCACGCCGGGCTCGTCGGCGGCAAGGGGCTCGAGCGTGGCCAGCTGGCTGGGCAGCAGTGACGGTGGCATGTAGTGACCCGGGCGGTGCTCCATCCGGTCGCGGATCACATCGGACCCGGCCGTCACGTGCAGGAAACGGACGTGCGGCCTACCGGCACGCAAGAGGTCCCGGTAGGCCCGGCGCAGCGCCGAGCAGGTGACGACCGCGGACTCGCCACGGCGCTCCTTGTCCGAGATCCACGCACCGATGGCCTCGAGCCACGGCCAACGGTCCGCGTCCGTGAGCGGGATACCGCTGCGCATCTTGGCGACATTGGCCTCGGAGTGGAAGGCGTCGCCCTCGGCGAACTCCCACCCGAGCACCGTCGACAGCCCTTTCGCGAGGGTCGTCTTGCCGCTGCCGGAGACTCCCATGACGACCACCACGTCCGGGTCTGGACCGCTTTCGCTGTCCGTCATCCTCCGAAGGTAACGCGCGCGCCCCGCGCAGAAGGACTTCGCGAGGGGTGCACTTCCGACGGCCTGGACACGGCCTCGCGACGCGCTCCCGGACGAACCGGCGCCGTGCCCGGTGACGCCAGGTGAGTCGAGCTCAGAACGGACGGGGCGGCCGCGCGCGGTGGCCTCACGGCGTCGTGGTTGCGCTCACAGCTGATGTCGGCGCGGTGGTGCCCGGTGTCCCTGAGGTGCTGCCCGTCGGTGTTGGTGGTGGTGTCGACTCCGTCGGCTGTGGCGTCGAAGACGGTGAGGGAGGCACGCTGGCCGAACCCGTCGGGCCGGCCACGGTCGTGGGGGTGCCGCTCGGTGCGGGTGTCGGTGCCGTCGTGGTCATGGACGGTGACGGGGTGGTGCTGGGCGTTGATGTGGCGGGGTCGTTGGCAACGAGGGACCGGATCTGGTTCTGGTAATCGAGGAGCTTGGACCGGATCTGGTCGAGCGGCAGGCTGTTGATGGTGCTCGCGAAGGTCGTGATCTGCTGCCACAGTGCGTCCAGGCGCTGTCTGGTCGCCGGGCTGGGGTCGCCCGGCACAGTGAGGACCAGCTGCTGCGCCAGGGCGTAGGTAACGCATTGGACGCAGGAGTAGTTGACGGCGCCGGAGATGTTCTGGGGAATCGCGACGCGCGCGTCTCCGGTGATGAGTACGACCTGGAAGGCCACGGCCACGGTCTTGCATCCGCGGCAGCTGGCGAAGGCGTACGCCTGGTTGCTGTTGGTGACGCTGCTGCCGTCGGCCCACACCAGGGCGAAGGCGACGTCGTAGAGCGTTGACCCGTCCGTGGTGTTGACGGCCAGCGCCTGGTTGTCGCCTGCACCGGGAGCGCCCGGGCGGTTGAACGGGAAGACCCAGCTCGGGGCGGCGTCGGTCGAGCCGGCAGCCCCGGACTTCGGGACGAGCACGAGCGCGAGCACGGGGTGGTCCTTGGTCGGCGGGGCTGTCGCCGAGGCCCACACGGACCGTTGCCCTTCGATGATCTGGCCGTCGGACAGCGCAGGGGTGCGACCAGCGAAGCTCGCACTCCGGAGGCCTTGGACCACGGTGCCCTGCTCGAAGGGTTGGATCGGTCGGTAGCGGTTGGCGTCGGGCCACCAGGTCCAAGCGAGGCCGGCCGCGACGGCTGCCACGAGCAGGCCGGCGACGGCGCGCCGGCCGGGGTGGCCGGCGGTCCGGCGCCGGAGCGAGGCGAGGACCGTCTTGACGAGGCGGGCGAGCACGATGAGGGAGCCGACCACCGGCACGCTGACGGCCAGGATCGCGAGCAGTCTGACCGCTACGCCGGTGACGTCACCGCCGGACCAGTCGACGGCGAGGGCGTCCGCGTGCTTGACGACGCTGCTCCACGCCGTCCCCAGGACTCGAGGGAGCGCCACGACCATGAGGACGAGGGTGACGAGCAACAGCGGCACGATGACCAGCACCCAGGCAGTGACGACGCCTTTGGCCCAGCGCTTGAGCTGCGTCGCGGCCGGTTCGGGTGCACGGCCCGGCACGAGGCTGCGCAGCGTCGGCCCGATGCGCGAAGACAGGTCGGGCACCCCGGTCAGGTCGGCGAGGACGTGGTAGCCGTCGAAGCGGACCATGGGCGCGAGCTGACGCACCATCTGCAGCAGCTGCGCGGCGAGGATGAGCAGGAGGGCGTCCCAGCGCGTGGCGAACCAGATGCCGAACATCGCCACGGTCATCAGCGCGTTGAAGTAGAGGCCGCCGAGGTCGACCCGCAGGCGTCCGGCGCGTCCGAGCCGATAGCTGTCGGTGACATCGGTGTAGAAGGCAGGCCACACGAGGTAGAGGCCGGTGCCCATGGCGCCAGGTGTCGCACCGCCGTAGCGGCAGGCGGAGGCGTGGCCAAACTCGTGGAAGCCGGCGGAGAAGATCGTGATGACGAAGACCAGGATCAGCAGCAGAGGCTGGTCAAAGGCCTGGTGGGTGGCTGAGGCCAGTCCCTTGGTGAACAGGACCCAGCCGGAGATGACCGTGAACGCCACGAGCACGACCACGACGACGATGGGCGCGAACAGGGCGGCGAAGGGCGCGGTCACCCGCCTGGTCACCGCCGGGTCGGAGACGACCCACCGGAAACGTAGGGCAAGGAGAGGGTTCGCCTTCTGCACCTGCGGTTCGGACCCGTCAGCCCCGCGCACCAGCCCGAGCGGCCGCAGGCGTGACTCGGTGAGCTGTTGCACGTCCTGCGGCCCGAGTCGCCGCCCGTATGCCCTGCTGACCTCCTCGGCCACCTCGGCATACGTCCGACGACCGTCGATCGCCTCGAGCACCAGATAGAGCAGCGGAGTGAGCTGCACCGTCTGGCCGTCGGCGCGGCGGACCAGCGACGGAGGGTTGCGATACCCCGAGCCGGTCAGAGACCCGAGCAGCTCGATCCCCGTCGTGCGGACGGGCGCCTCCGCCGAGGCGTCGTCGCGATCGCCGGCGGACGGCAGTGGCGATCGGTCGGCAACACGGTCCGGACCGGTGGCCCTGCCGTCCGCGGACGTGAGAGTCACGGTCGGACCGTCTACTGCTGGATCTGCGAGGTCTGGTCGGCCGTGGCCTGAGCGGTCCCCGTGAGGTGCTGCACGATCGAGCCCTGCTGGTCCGCGATGGCTGTGGCCTCGGAGCCGACGGAGCCCACGTTGGCCGACACGGAGGCGTCGATCGGTGCCGCGACGTTCGCGTTCGCAGCCACGGCGCCGTCGATCGGCGCTGCGAGTTTGGCATCCGCGGCGGCGTTCACGTCGATGTTGAGCAGGTCGCCGCTGAGCGCCGAGGACGACGTCGGTGCGGTGGTGGGTGCGGGTGCCGGCGCGGTCGAGGAGGCGGTCGGATCGGTCGTCCCCGCGGTCGGGGTCGTCTGGTCGATCGTGCTGTGCTGCGGCGCGTGCGCGACGGCGGTCCCCGAGAGGTCCTGGTCGATGTTCACGCCTTGGTGGGCGACGGCCGCGTCGGCCGAGCCCACGGAGAGGATGTTGGCGCCCACGGCGCCGTTGATCGGGGCCGCCACGTTCGCGTTCGCGGCCACTCCGAGGTCGATCGGAGCCGCGACGTCCAGGGCGAGGTTCAGGTCGGCGTTGAGATCGAGGAGCGACATCACCTCCTTGTCCGGAAGGGCGGTCCCTCCTTCGGCGGCGAGCTCCTCTGCAGAGATCGGGGGCAGGTCAGCTTCACTCATCGGTGGCTCCGTTTCGGCACAGGCGTGCCCGTCGACAGCATGACGAACGCCTCATACCCCCGCGAACTCACCCCGCAACCCTTCTGGGATCACGAGGAACCCGACCCTGAGCGCTCCGTAACGCCTGTTGCTGCGTCGTTGTCTGTTCTTGAAGACGAGGTGCGGTCGGTTGTCGTAGCGCCCGACCCCGACTTAGGGACCGGGTGGGTGAATCCGGCGTACGCAGAAGCCTTTGCGAAATGGCGTCAGGAATGACCTTTGATTCACACTGAGAACGCGGACGTCGCACGTCCCATCATGCCGCGCTGACGACGGCTGCGCTTCTGCCACCTCTCTGCCGATCGCCGCGCGCTAGGAGCTGGCGCTACGGCCAAACGCGGCCGTCGACTCAGACCCCGAGATACTCGTCCATCGCCTCGTCTGTAGCGAAGCGCAGTGTCGCCCAACCGATCGGCATTCGAGTGATGAGGCCACCGGGCTGCAGGCGGAGCACCTGGGAAAGTGACGCGTCCAGCTCCAGCAAATGGCTGAAGTGCAGTACTTGCACGTTCTCCTCAGTGCCCTTGGTGTCGCCGATGAACTGCCAGACGTCGTTGTGCTGATGGATCACCAGGCCAGCCCGTTCTGCGCGTCTGCCACAGGATCGGTTGTCACGACCGGCTCATCGAGCTCGAGCGTCACGGGGCCAAGATCCTTCATGCCTGGACCTTAGTGGCAGGGCACAATGGCAAACGTCCGGAAATGCTGCGTTGGGGAGGGACCTCCGACCATGCCGCTGCTGGCGCGCAACTCAAGCGTTCATCGCGCTCCCACTACGGTTCCGGCATGGCACGAGTGCTGCTGACCGGGATGTCAGGCGCAGGCAAGAGCACCGTCCTCGACGCCGTCGCCCGCCGCGGCTACACAACCGTGGACACCGACTACGACGGCTGGGAGCTGCCCGGCGCCCTGTGGGACGAACCCCGGATGAGCGCGCTGCTCAGCCAGCACGACACCATCGCCATCGCTGGGACAGCACAGAACCAAGGCCGCTTCTACGACAGATTCGAGCACGTGATCTACCTGCGCGTCCCGTTGCAGGTGCTCCTTGACCGTGTGCGCACCCGGACGAACAACCCCTACGGCAAGACCGCTGACCAGCGCACTGACATCACCAAGTACGTCGCCCAGGTCGAACCCCTCATCCGACGAACCGCAACGCTCGACCTCGATGGCTTGCTGCCGGTGCCGGACCTGGCCGCCCATATTGAGCAGTGTCTACGCTCCTGACCCGCGTCCTCCTCAACTGCCGCACTGGCTGCGTTGGGTCGTGGCATGGAGGGGACGCCGAGACGAGGTCTCAGCCGAGGGCGTCGCCCCACCAGGCGATCGAGCGCTGAATCGCGTCCCGCGCCTCCTCGGTGTCGTCCACCGTCTCGAATCCGTGGTGGCCGCCGGGCACCTCGAGGACTTCGACGGCGCGACGCTGGCTCGCGCAACGTTCGAGAAGCTCCGTGCTGGCCGTCGCGATCCACTCGAAGTCGTTCTCAGGCCTGACCAGCAGCAAGGGGACGTCGCTGAGCTCAGCAGTGCTTGTGGCGCGTAGAAGTTCGGGGTCCTCGAGGTCAGGGTCGTCAGGTGCCGCGTAGGTGCCGGCGACGGCGGCCACGCCCCATGCCGACGGGTCTGCAAGCACCGAACCCATGAACAGTCCGCCCGCGGAGACGAACCACATCCCGAACCGCTCTGGATCGACGCGAGGATCCGCGCGCAGCGCCTCGGCGGTATTGCGAATGTTCTCCTGTGCGGCGGGGAAGCTTTCGTCGTCGACGAATCCGTGCTCGAACATCCCGCAGACGAACCCCGCCTGCGCCAGCAGCGCGCCGTAGCCGCGGAAGGCCGGCCACTGAGGCGGGCGCACCTCACGCTGACGTGGGACCGGGCCACCGTGCACCATCAGGACGGCCGGTGCGGGCGTCGATGTCGGAAGGTAGAGATCGAGATTCCCCGAGCGGATCGGCTCGACTTCTTCGTAGGGAAGGACGAAAGGTCGCAGGTGGGGCGGGAGACCCGGCGTGTCGCTGCTCATTGCGGTCGATCCAACCACGCCCAATCCCCCGTCGTCGCGAACCATGTTCTTGGTGACTTGGACGCCATCACCAGTGCCTGCCGTCCGAGACATCGTCAGGCGAAGGAGAGGCCCTGACTTTCACGCATCTGCCGCGAGCGGCGCGGCCGTGCCGACGTGCATGCATGGGTGTGCAGCGGCTTCCGTAGTTCGACGGAGAGTCGAGGCTAGAACCCGCCGAAGGCTCGGCCGGTGACCCCTTCAACGGTGATCCCGATGAAGACGGTGCGCACCCCCGCAGCCCACGGCTGCGCCCCTTCGATCATCCACAGATGGTTCAGCAGGGGCGGTGAAGCGATGGCTTCGGCCCGGCCGTGGACGAGAAGGCTCCAGCCGGTGTGCCGAGTGACGTCGAGGTCATCCACCTCCAGGACCACCTCGGTGGGACGCACCAGCTCGGAGAGCAGCCCGAACGGGGAGGTGCGGAAGACCAGGAGGTCATTGACCGGCATGTAGCTGATGGGGAGGATCATCGGACCGCTGAGGGCGTTCCACCCGATTCGGCCCACGTTGCGGGAGTCAAGCAGTCTCTGGCACTCGGCAGGCGTGATGTCGCTCCAGTTGACGAGATGAGAGGCGGGGAAGTGGGTCACGGGTTGAGTCGGTGGCTCTGCCGGGGTCTCGGGGACGGTCATGTCGCACCTCCGGAGGATGGAGCGGTCGGTGGGGGCCGCAGGAACGGCAGCCCGCGTTCTCGTCCTGGCTCACGGCGCCTGAGCGACGTCGGCACCACCGACGATGGTGGTTCGGCGAGGGCCGGAATCGCTGTAGCCCCAGGGACAGTCGAACCTGTCAGTTCCGGTTCAAGGGTAGAAGCCGCCGTCGCACCGCGTCCCCAGGACAGCACCTGCAACCTCAGGAACCACAAGCGTGCCTAGTACGACGTCCCTGCCATCGCCGGGGTGGTGGGCGTCAGATGGGCCGCGGTGTATCGAGCCCTGAGTCGACCCAACACGGAAGAGCCCAGGCAGAAGGACCCAGGCGCCCGTCGTGGCGGTATGTCGTGCGGCGCAGCGATACGCCCGGTTCGCTTCAGTGGTGCCGCACCAGGTGAGCGCCTGCAGGTTCACTGGAGCGGGAACGGCGGCTGCACCCATGACGGGCTTGGTTCAACGCTGACCTGGTCGACCCACTTGACCCACCAGAACCCCCGGCGGCCAGGGGCCACCAACCTGACCGGCCCGCCATGACCCGGGGAGAGCGGGGCGCCGCCGACATGCGTGGCAAGAAGAAGGACGGCGGCTTCCTCGGCCGGGAAGCGTCTGGTGTAGCCGGTCACCGAGTGCACGGTGATGGATCCCTGTTGCGGCATCCCGAGGAGAGTGGCCAGTCGCACTCCGCGCCAGACCTGTTCGGCCCACCAGCCCCCGGTGCAGTCGAGCACGGCCGACTCGTCGACGACGCTGTCCATCGCCACGAGGTCGCCGTGAGTCAGATGCAGCGCCCGGCCGTCGGATCCGCTGACCTCGAGCCTGTACGTGGCCAGGTCGATGCGCGGCACCCTGTTGGTGAACCACTGGGTGACGGGCATACCGGCTGGTCGGCCGGACCCGACCTGGTAGGAGCCCGTCTCACGCCGCCTGGCTCCGGGCAGGTCGGCGACCAGGGTGATGGCATCCTGGGCGGCGTACGCCAGCGCTGCCACGGCCCCCAGGCCGGCGGCGCGCAACACCACCCGGCGGGAGACATCGCCCGGTCGCAGCCGCTGCCGACGACGGGCCACGTGGCTCACCGCGAACGGCACGGCGGCGACCGCAGCCGCGACGTGCACGGTGAGCGCCGTGACGGTGCCTACTTCGAGTCGGCCGAACGTCGAATGGGCGAGGCCAGCGAGCAGACTGACCGCGAGGGCGACCGCGAACACGATCCCGACCGTGTGCCCACGCGGCCGGCGCAGACCCCGCCTTGCGATCACAGTCTTCCACGGCGCCAGGACGAGGATGCCGAGCCCCGCGGCGCCGTGGGCGATGGTCACGAGCCTGGACTCGGGGGCACGCCCGACTCCGAACGCCGCACAGCCGCTGACGAAGCAGCCAACCAAGAGCACCAAGAGTGCGATGTTGGTCCGTCGCCCGGGTCGGCGCCCTGCCACCATCGGACCAGTGTGCTCCTGTCAGCCGCGGCCGACGCTCGCGTTTCCTCCAACCCGGCCGCGGAGAGGTGGCCGGTTAGGGTCCTGCCATGCCGGACGAGCACCTGATCGCGACGACACCGCGGGCTCCCTGGCTCCCCCCGGGCAGTTCCGCCGAGGTCTGGGCAGGTGACGACTGCGCTGTGGCAGTGCCGGCGATCATCGTCCGACTGCTGTTGACAAAATGGCCCGCATACGGGGATCCCCGGTTCTTCTGTGTACCGACCGCCAAGGGCCTGGACCTACCGACGCGATTGCTCGGTAGCGACCAAGAGCGGGGCCGCCCGTCGGCGGGTCTGGCCCCGCTGCTCTACGACGTATTCGGCGGCAGTGAAGTTGTGACCCGCTGTGTGGGGTACGTGCGCAACGTCGTGCCGCATCCGGATATGGACTACCCGCACCCCACGCCATGGGCCCACGTGCCGGTCTTCGTCGCCATGGACGCCGTCGAGCCCATCGTCGACGGCGAGTGGATCACCTTAGAACGCGGGCGCCGCGAGCTCCGACCTCGACATTGGTGGCCCATCGTCGACAATCACCTCACCACGGCCGCCGATACTCAACGCTCGCTTGATCGGCTCGAGTAACTAGATCTGCCGCTCGCTGGACGCTCGGCCGGCCCACCATCGCTCGCGCGGATGTCCTGCGCACATCGCGAGGGTTCGAACGTCGTGCAGCGTTGGGGCCTGATGCACCAAGATGGCGGTATGCGAAGCACTTCCTGGAATGTCTGGTCCTCGGCCATGAGGGCCGGCCTGACGGCCCAGGGCCAGAGCACCGCCGACGACCTCACCGGCCGGTTCGGCTAACGGTGCCTAGACGGTCGCATCACCGCCCCCGCCGCCGCTCGGCTCACGCAGCCGTACTCGTCCTCCCTCTCGCCCTCCTCGGCACGGCGTGGCTCACTGGCCACCGGGGCCAAAGTGTCGTCGAAGCGCCTGCGTCGAGGTCCCTCGTCAACATCGTCGACACCACCGCCCTGACCGCACCCGCCGTGAGCGATGCCGAGGCCTCGTCGACGGGGGCCGGCCACGATGCAAACGCGACAGCCTTCGTGGTCGAACCCGACCCGATGTGGTTGGCGCGCACCGCTGAGCGCACCGGTATCCCTCCGGTGGCACTGCGCGCCTACGGCAGGGCGTCAATCCTCGAGGCCAAGGGGCGCCCCAGGTGCCACGTCGGCTGGGCGACGCTGGCGGCTGTCGGTGAGGTGGAGTCCGCCCACGGGACGATCGCCGGGATTCGTCTGCTGGAGGATGGGCGCACCTCCCGGCCGATTGTCGGCCCCGCGCTCGACGGCGAAGGCGGGGTGGCTGCGATCCGACCCGCGCCGGGCGGACCGCGCCTGCACGGTGACGACACCTGGGAACACGCCATCGGTCCGATGCAGTTCCTCCCCGGCTCATGGCGCACTTTCGGCGCCGACGCAGACGCGGACGGCGTCGCAGACCCCTCTGACATCGACGATGCGGCATGGGCGGCGGCGCGACACCTGTGCTCGGGCGGACTCGATCTCCGCAACAGCGCCGACTGGACGCAAGCCGTGCTCCGCTACAACGCCTCTGACGCGTATGTCCGCAAGGTGGCCAGCGTCGCCGAGGCCTACGCGCGATCGGCCTCGAAAGGCTGATCGGCCGGCCACTGCAAAGCGAAGACCCAGCTTGGCCAGGGCGCACAGGACGACATGGCCCAGCAACCGTTCGAGAAGCTCGATGAGTGGGCCCTCCGCCGCCACCAACTGCGCCCAACAGCTCCGTGACAGGCGGCGTCCCCAGGCAACGCCGGACAAGGAAGGACGCCCGCGCAGGCCACGTGGGCGGGGACCGTGTCGGCCATTAGCGGGCGGCGGGCGCCTGGCCGCAATGTTGCGATGTGGTCGCACCCGCGACGCTGCGTCACCGCACCGACAGCTCTCAGGCGGTGCCACTCGCCCATGGAGCGCGGCCTCCCCCGGCGCAGGCGATACCCTCCCGCGAAGCCGCGGGCTGCCTCGGTGTAGCTCGATCGGTGAGGCACGTCCAGCTGCGAACAGGAGATGGACGGCAGGGTGCCGTCGCAGGTGCTGGACATCGATCTGGGCCGGCAGGTCTGGGCCTGCTGACACCCCGGCGGCGCTACTGTGCCCCGGGGAGAATGAACGGCACATCAATCCCATGCAGGCCAACCGGTCCAGCGAGACGCACACAGGGAGACGACGGGTGAGCGGTGTGGAGGCCTACTACTGGGAGCATGCCCGGGAGTTCTCCTATGGCCGGATCAGCCCTCTGGGCCTGGGTGCGGGAGGCTGCGGGCTTCTCGCGATGGGCCTGGCCATGACGTTGCAGCACGCCGGTGGCGTGTTCGACGCGCTGGTGGCGGCCTGCGTCCTTGGGATGCTCCTGTTCCTGGCGGATCTCGCGGTCGCGGCCATGGTGGGTCCGCGACCCGCCGACCGTGTCCCCGTGGTGCGAGGGCCCGGGCAGACGCTCACCTTCGCCACCGACCGTCAGGTCGTGGTCGCGTCCCTTCTGTGCGGCGGGGGCATGGGAATGTCCGTGTATGGCGGGACCACTACTGGGTTGATACCGGGGTCGCCGATCGTGGTCGCTGTCGTCGCCGTGGTGGTGGCCCTCTGGGGAGGCGTCTGGGTGGCCAAGAGCCGGGGGCTGAGTGTCACCGTCGACGACAGCGGTGTGCGGGATGACACGGTCCCGTTCCGGCACCGCGTCGCAACCTGGGATCGCATCGTGTCAGCATCCGTGTTCGCCACGACGCCCGGCACCGGCCAGGTTGTCCTGAGGCTGCGCCCTGCGACGGCCCCGGCCGGCTCCGCGGAAGCGCCGGGCGGCGGGAGCAAGCGGCTGCGCATCTCGTGCCCGACCCTCACGGTAAGCGCCGACGAGCTGTTGCAGATCATCACCGCGGACCCGATGTCCCGAGCCGGGCATCAGCAGGTCGCCGACAACGGGTCGTGACTCGCCCAGCACCCGCTGCCAACCGTCAGGGCTGCCACCCGGATCAGCCAGCGTTCGGAGTAGAGCAACGTCCCGGAATGCCGCCCAGCGCGCGGTTGATCGTGCCGATCTGAGTGCGCCGAGTCGCTACCGCGAGAGGGTGGGGAAGGTCCACGCCTTGCTGAGGATCTCGGGGCGGGGCCGGTAGAGCCTGACCAGGTAGTTCCAGCCTTCGGTGATGGGCAGGGAGGGACCGTGACGCTGCCGTCGTCGTTGTGGCGGGCTGTGATGTTGTTGACGCTGTAGGCACCGCGATCGTTCGGTTCGAAAAAGCCCTCGGCGTTGTACACCGAGATGGACCAGAACCCATCGACAGGCACATCGGGACCCACGGTGAGTTCGTACACCTGGCTTCAGGTGTCACGGAGCTCAAGACTCCGGCTCACCACCGTCGCGGCGATGCACGTCGGCGCGCTACACGAGGTGGCGGTACTTCTGCGGGCAGAAGGCTGCGACGGAGCGCTCGAGCAGTTCACGCGACTCAGTCCATGAGGCTCCGGTCTCGCGGCGGATGACCGCGGTCACCGCCGTTCCGGAACCGGTCGGCGCCTCCGACAGCATGTCGCAGTAGCCGGTCACGACCTCGGTCAGCAGCGGACCGCCGGGGTCCAGTCCCGGCAGGTTCAGCGACCCGACCCGGTGCGTGGCCGCCCACAGGTAGAACGACTGCTGCTCCGCGTCTCCGGGGAATCCGCCCTCGCTGGCCAGCGTCGCCGCAGGCGTGCTTGGAGCGGCCGGGGGCGTCACGGTTGGCGACGGCGTGCTCGCGGGAGCAGCCGCTGCGCTGCGCGAGCCGCGCTCCGGTGCCAGCGCGTGTGCACCCGCGAACAGGACGACGCCTGACAGCGCCAGCCCCGCACCGACGATCCCGACAGCCCTGCGTGTCTGCGACTTCGACTCCGATCCCGCCTGCGGGCTCCTGTCGAGGACTTCCCTGTCCGTCATGCATCTCCCCTGTCACGCGGCACCCGCTGCGTAACCGCCGCGACACCCGACCCGGCATTGCCGGCCACGAGCATTCTGAACCATCCGTGCCGCCAGCGCTCGATGTGTACTCGAGCGCTGGGCCGAAGCCGGGTCACGGCGTCGGGATCAGCGGCGGGTGCGGCCCCCGTCGGTTCGAAGGATCGTTTCCCGGCGCAGACCACGGGAAGCGACAGCCCGTCCGACTCGATCCTGACGTACAGCCGGCTGGCAGTGACGATCAGAACCAGCGCCACAGCCAGGACGATCGGCCCGATCGGCGGTCCGGGGAATGACCAGGCGATCACGGCGACAAGGACGCATCCCACCGCGCAGGACGCGAGCGTCAGCGCCCAGCCGCTCCAGATCGTCTTGCCTTTTGCGAGGATCACCCGGGCATTCTCCATGACCAGGTTCGACTCGCCACGACACCGCTCGCTCGAAGCGGTAGTTGTGTGCCGGACATGCCGCGCTGAGGGAACGCATCCGCCATATCGGCCGAGGAGGGCTGCTTGGCACGGCCGTACGGCGCTGTGCTTTGCGCCCACGAGGAGAACTCAGTCTGGCTGGTTTGTGCAAGGTCCTCGATCTGCGCGATCGGCACGTCGTACGGGCACGTCTTTCCGCCGCTTGCCCACTTCCTCCCCGGATCAGGCCAGCGCGTCCGCGAGCAGCTCGGTGATCTCGCTAGGCCGCTCGAGGCTGGGCAAGTGCCCGGCCCAGGGCAGAACCACGCGGCGCGCACGAGGAAGTCTGTCCGCGATGGCGTCGGCTGTCAGCCCGAAGTAGTCGAGGTCCCGAGAACCGTTGATCACGTATGCCGGCATGGTGGCCCGCGTCAGGTTGATGGCAGGACCCGCCTCGCGCGGCACATTGTCACCTGCGGCGAGCTGGACCTCGAATGCGTTGCGCTGCATCTCACGCACCAGCGCCCGGCTCTCTTCGCTCGCCTCAGGACCGAGCCATGTCTCTACGTTGAGCTCGACAGCACCGGCGATGTCACCGGTCCTGAGCAGTTCCTCCTCGTGCTGGGCGAAGGAGCGCACCGCTGGTGTCGGGTCGACGCCGTCGGTGTCAGCACACATCAGAATCAGCCGGCTGACCCGTTCCGGCCATGCCGAGGCAACCTGCTGAGCAACCACACCCCCGCCTGAGGAGCCAACCAATGCCGCCTGTTCGATGCCGAGCTCATCAAGGAGATCGAGCGCATCCTCCGCGTCCGAGTATCCGGGAGCCTGCTCAGTGGGCAGAACGCTTCTGCCCCAGCCGCGCCGGTCATAACGAACCACGTGGAAGCTGTCGGCGAGTGCTTCCCAGTGCGGATCCCACTGGCGCAGATCGGTGACGCCAGAGTGGAGGAAAACAACGGTCGGGCCCTGGCCCTTGGTCTCGTAATAGAGGTCAGTCATCGCCCGACAGCCTCGCCCACGGAGCCCTCCTCAGCAATCGGTTTTCACGCCGGCGCGTCGGGCCCCGACACCGTCTCGTACAGTCCCACGACATCCACACCCGGTGGTGTTTCGGTAGGAGCGGGAGAGCGACCCGAAGACGCAACGAAGCGCCACCGCATCGGAGTCCTGAGGTCTCGCGGTTGCCAGCAACCGCACACGCCCTCAGCGGGGGCGCGACCCGTCGGGCGGGCTGCCTGTTCGTGTCCCCGCTCCTCCGGCAGCGGACTCGGTGGCGCGCGGCTGGGATCCGTGCCCTTCAACAGTCGTCTGACGGATGTGGCGGTCGACGGGGTGCGGTGACAGTTGGGCGTCGGGGTTTGGTCCGCTTAGAGCTGACCAACCCTCGGCTTCTGCTCATCTTGGCAACGGGCCGGAGGGAGGCACGGAGGTGAACTCATCAGCACTCATCGGCCTGGCTCGGTCAGGCGAAACTCCGAAATTGCCTGTCGGGACTGGGCATTGCCCGGCGAGTCCGGTGATGCGCTACTCGGGACCGGAGTGCGTCGGGTCGACGCGTGCGCGGATCAGTGAAGGTCTCGGAGGTCCGGGGCCGTCCTAGTGGTGACCGGTGGATACGTGCGCGAAGAACGCCGACAGGGCGATGTCGGTGGCCGTGTGGAGATCCTCGGCGCTGACCCCCGCTGCAGCGTGCACCGCATGGCCTTCGGCGACGACCATGACAAACCGAGCCAGGCCTGCGGCGTCGGTACCAGCAGGCAGATCACCCTCGTCCACGGCGCGTTCGAATCGCTCTGCGAGATGCCGCTCCCCCGCCAGTCGGCTGGCGGCCAGGAACTGGGCGACGGCTTCGTTCCCGGCGCTGCACGCAGTGCCGCCTTGGACGGTGAGGCAGCCAGCCGGGCGGCCGGGACGAGTGACCGCTTCCACGTTCCGGCGCAGGAGCGAGGCGGCCACTGCAGCTGCGGTCGGCTCCGCGAGCGCCTCCCGCGCGTACGCCATGTCGACCTGGGCGTAGCGAGCGACTGCGAGCCGGAAGAGCTGCTCCTTGTTGCCGAAGGCCGCATAGAGGCTGGGCCGGTTGATGCCCATGGCGCTTGTCAGGTCATCCAGCGAGGCGCCCTCGTAGCCGTGGCGCCAGAACACGTCAACCGCTCGGTCGAGCGCGGTGTCGACGTCAAACCCGCGGGGTCTGCCTCGTCTGGTCACGGATCTCACCTCTCCTCGGTGAGATCATAACAGTTTCGAACCGAACGGTACAGATTTGCCACCGCCCCGAGGATCGCCTAGCCTTTTCTGTACCAAGCGATACACAACTATGTGGGAGAAGTCATCATGGGACAGCTCAACGGCAAGAACGCCCTCGTCACGGGCGCCACCTCGGGCATCGGCCTCGCGGCCGCGCGCCGCTTCGCCGCGGAGGGAGCCCACGTCTTCATCACCGGCCGCCGCCAGGAAGCACTCGACGAGGCAGCCGGATCCATCGGCGAGGACGTGACGGCCATTCGGGGCGACGTCAGCAATCTCGAAGACCTCGACCACCTCGTCGACGTCATCCGTAGGCACGGAGGCGGTCTCGACGTGCTGATGGCCAACGCCGGCGGGGGCGAGTTCGCCCCGCTCGGTGCCATCACCCCCAAGCACTTCGCCGACACCTTCAACGGCAATGTGGGCGGCACCCTGTTCACTGTCCAGAAGGCCCTTCCGGTCCTGAACGATGGTGCAGCCATCGTTCTGCTGGGCTCCACCGCCGCCACCTCGGGAACTCCCGCGTTCGGCGTGTACGCCGCATCCAAGGCGGCCATCCGATCCTTCGCTCGTACTTGGGCAGTCGAGCTGGTGGGACGCAACATCCGAGTCAACACCTTGATCCCGGGCCCCACTCAGACGCCCGGCGTGGAAGGGCTGGCGGCGACGCCGGACGAGAAGCAGGCGCTGCTCGAGGGCCTCGCATCCACCGTCCCCCTGGGCCGGATGGGCCGCCCCGAGGAGATCGCGAACGCCGCGCTCTTCCTTGCCAGCGACCAGAGCAGTTTCATGACGGGCGCCGAGATCTTTGTCGACGGTGGCGCCCAGCAGGTCTGAGCGGTACGCCGGTCGGTCGGCAGAAGATGAACGGCCCCGCTCCAAGCTCGGAGCGGGGCCGAGACGACAGCGGCCGCCGGTCGATCATCGAGCAGGCTTGACGTACTCATGACCCGACGGGCGGCGTACCGTCGAGTCATGCGCACTCGTCAGGATCCCGGCGTCTGCGACGACCGTCACACTCTCGATGAGCCGCGACCCGACTACCTCCGTGAGAGGTCCCGACGACGGGAAGAGTCGCGTCAGCGGGTTGAGACGGTGGCCCTTGACCTCTTCACCGAGCGGGGCTTCGACGAGGTCACCGTGGAGCAGGTGTGCGCTCGAGCCGGAATCGCCACCGCTACCTTCTACCGCTACTTCGGCTCGAAGGAAGACGTCTTCTTCGGCTACGAACCGCTGTTCCTCCATCAGGTCGCTCGATGCGCGGAACAGATCGACGTCACTGACCCACCCGTGCAACAGGTGCTGCGTTTTGTCGAACGCTTCGCGGAGTTCCTCGAGACCCAGCGGGACTCCCTCGCGCAACGTGACCGCCTCGTTCGCCGTGTACCCAACTTGTGGGCACGCACCCTGGCCAACCAGAAGGAGTGGGAGGACACCCTCGCCGCCGCACTGGCGTCGCAACGCGGCCACGACCGACCAGACAGCGACGACGAGCTGGACGCCTCTTTGTGCCTTCTCGTCCTGCGTGGAACCTTGCGGGCATGGCGGGCCAACCCCCGCGCACCGTTGGCGCAGGGCGCGACCCGGGTCGTGAATCGCCTGGGTCACCGGCTTCAGGAAGCGTAGACAGGACCGTGGCTCCTTCAGGTGGTGAGAGGTACTCTCACCACCGAGGGGGTGAATTCGGTGGAGTCTCGAGAGTTGCGCTATTTCGTCACGGTGGCGGAGGAAGGAAACTTCACCCGCGCGGCGGCGCGCCTCTACATGACGCAGCCTGCGCTGAGCCGGGCCGTGCGCCAGATCGAGCGTGATCTCGGAACGGTCCTGTTCATCCGGAATCACAAGGGCGCTTCCTTGACTTTTGCGGGGCAGGTCCTGCTCCGCGAAGGGCGGGCTGTTCTTCAGACGCTTGACCAGGCGGAGGCGCGCACCCGCGCGGCCGGCAACATCTGGGGGCTGCGCCGGACGGGACCGGCTTGGGCCTCATGCGCCCCCAGTGCGACCACTCGCGCCTCTGACGAGACGGCGACCCGCCCCTGCAGGCCCGAGGGCCCATCCGTCCCCTCGACCTTCCCGGCCGCCCGACCAGCCGTCGCAGTGACCGGACTCGTCACGCGGCAATCAGCCTGCTGAAGAACGCCGCCGCCAGAAGAGCACTTCGCGTCCGCGACCACTCTCGAGCTCGGCTGCACGTCGTGAACACACGCCAGAGCGGTTTTCCGCTGTCAACTCGGCAGACCAGCACAGTCAATCGACCGATTCCAAGGACCCAGGGGGGCGCGCATCCTCGACGTGCCCACTCCCCGGTGGACCTCATCCACCGGACCCGTACCGACCTGCGGCCTTAGGTGCAAGACGGATGGCCCTTCGACCGCTCGTTTTGACCGGTGAGCTCACGAAAGGACCGTCATGACTCAGCATCCTTCTGCTGTTCCAGATCAGCCTGGAGAGGCAACCACCGCATCGACCGCCCCCAGCCGCCGATCACTTCTCCGAGCCACGGCGGCCGTCGGCACAGCCGCGGGGTTGAGCGCCGTCAGCCGTGCGGGAACAGCGCATGCCACTGATCGCGTCGGGGGCGGGGGGCCGATGGCCCCGCATGACCACCGCAAGGCGACCATCGTGCTGGCCCACGGGGCGTTTGCGGAGTCCTCCAGCTGGGACGAGGTGGTCAGCATCCTGCAGCAACAAGGGCACCATGCCGTCAGTGTCGCGGTGCCACTGCGTGGCGTTGCGTACGACGCCGCCTACTTCAGTGACGTACTCCGAACTCTGACAGGGCCGCTCGTGCTGGTGGGGCATTCCTACGGCGGCGTCGTCATCAGCAGCGCCGATGCGGAAGCCGGCGACATCCGGGAGCTCGTCTACGTTTCAGGCCTTGCCGGAGACAGCGGCGAGACCGGAGCCAGTCTCGTCGGCAAGTTCCCCGGAAGCACCCTCGGACCCACCCTCACCGTCGTCAACCTGTCCTCGGGCGGCCACGACCTGTACATAGACCAGGACAAGTACCACGCGCAGTTCTGCGCCGACCTGAGTAGCCGCAAGGCCGCACAGATGGCCACGAGCCAGCGGCCCATCCTGGAGTCGGCATTCAGCGAGCCCTTCGGATCGAATCCGCTGTGGAAGACGGTTCCGTCGCGGTTCATCTGGGGCGAGCTGGACCGCAACATCCCGCGCCGTACGCACCGATTCATGGCCACCCGAGCCCGAGCCGTGGAGGCGATCGAGGTGCCCGGCTCCTCGCACGTGGTGGGCATCTCCCACCCGCGTCTGACGGCAGCCCTCATCGAGCGCGCCGCCCGCGCCGCCGTCCGGACCCGCTGACCAACCACCACACCCATCGGCCCCACGGCTTCCCCTGCGACCGGGGAGGCCGTGGCGGCACCTTCCGCACGAGGTGACGAATGCCCCCCGCACGGCGCGACCCCGACCGGCTGCACACGACAGATCTCCCCCATGAGAAGGACGCAAGTGCGCCGCCGCCACTGGGCCCGATCCAGCGCGTGAAGACCGACGTTCTGGACGTCGCGTATGTCGCGCAGGGCCCAGCAGATGGCCAGGCCGTCCTCCTGCTGCACGGCTTCCCGTACGACATCCATTCCTACGAACGCGTCGCACCGTTACTCGCCGAGGCTGGCCTGCGGGTCATCGTGCCCTTCCTCCGCGGCCACGGCCCCACCCGGTCCCTCGGTGGCAGCGCTGCACGCTCCGGCGAGCAAGCGGCCCTTGGCGTTGACGTCATCGAGTTGCTCGACGCTCTCGGAATCGACTCCGCTGTCCTCGCCGGCTACGACTGGGGAGCACGAGCCGCCTGCGTGGCCGCGGCACTGTGGCCCACCCGCTGCACAGGGCTCGTCGCCGTGAACAGCTACCTCGTGCAAGACCTCACCGCAGCAACGCAGCCGCTGCCACCCGCTGTCGAGGCTGGGTTCTGGTACTTCTGGTACTTCTGCACCGTCCGGGGCGAGAACGCGCTGCGAACCAACCCCCGCGGCATAGCTGAAGTCATCTGGGCCCACAACTCCCCCGCGTGGGACTTCGACGAGCAAACCCTGGCTCGAACCGCGGAGGCGTTCGACAACCCCGACTATGCCGATGTGGTCCTGCACTCCTACCGCCACCGGCTCGGACTCGCCGGCGGCCACCCCCGCTACGCCGCGGTGCAGGCAGCCCTGAACGCACTGCCCGTCATCACGGTGCCAGCGGTGACGCTCGAAGGGCTGGCCGACGGCAACTTCCCCGCCACCGAGGCTTCCGCCGCGGCAGCACACTTCGCCGGGCCGCGCGTGCACCGGCACGTGCCGAACGCCGGGCACAACCTGCCCCAGGAGTCGCCACAGGCGTTCGCCGACGCCGTCCACGAGACCCTGGCCCTGTCGCGCAACGGCCTCACGGGAGAACCCCACCCGCTCCACACCGATGTCGGTGCTGCTGCCGATCGGCCCAGCCGAGCAGCTGATTGACGGGTGACCGTGGACCACGAGTAGTCGCGGGGGTCAGCCTGGACGTCGTCCCCCCGAACGTCGACACCGCCGCCGACGACACTCATGGTCCACTCCCCTGGCGACTGCACCACCAACCTCAAGGCCCAACTCGACGGGCAGAGCCTGGCCCGTGTATTCGTACGAGGACGAACCTCTTGCTCCCGTCCGCGGCGGCCCCTGCCGCTCGGCTACTGGTCCGCACCTACACCTGCGGAAGTCAGCCAAGCCCCAAGCCAGCCCGAGCCCGCCCTGCTGGTCGGCGGTGGACCCGGCGTCGTTCCGCTCGGTGCGATGCGCCGCGCCCTCCAGCTGGGCCACGCCCGCTCCGCCATGCACCTGCACCATGCCGTCCGCCCCCCAAGGCCGGTCCTCTTCCGCCCCAGAGCTGCTGCACCTGGACGCCACGGACGTCACCGTCGTCTGCACACGGACCGCACTGCCCGCCCGTGGCGACCGAGCAGCCGCGCTCGACCAGTCATTTCTGCCCGGACGCCCCCGCCTCGGGGTGGTGCAGGTCGAAGGCCGGCCGCTCGGAGCGGATCCGCGGCAGCGAGGTGAAGTTGTGCCGCGGCGGCGGGCAGGAGGTGGCCCACTCGAGCGAGGCCCCGTAGCCCCACGGGTCGTCGGACTCGACGAGCGGGGCATGCCGCCAGGTCTTCCACACGTTGTACATGAACGGGATCATCGAGGCGCCGAGCAGGAAGGCACCGAGGCTCGAGACGATGTTGTCCGCCTGGAACCCCTCCTCCGGCAGGTAGTCGGCGTAACGACGGGCCATGCCCTCGACGCCCAGCCAGTGCTGGATGAGGAAGGTGGTGTGGAAGCCGATGAACAGCATCCAGAAGTGGATCTTGCCGAGCTTCTCGTCGAGCATCCGACCGGTCAGCTTGGGCCACCAGAAGTAGAAGCCGGAGAACATCGCGAACACCACGGTCCCGAAGACCGTGTAGTGGAAGTGCGCGACGACGAAGTAGCTGTCGTTGAGGTGGAAGTCCAGGGCCGGGCTGGACAGGATGATGCCGGTCAGGCCACCGAAGAGAAAGGTCACGAGGAAGCCGATCGCCCACAGCATCGGGGTCGCCAGGACGACCTTGCCGCCCCACATCGTGCCGATCCAGTTGAAGAACTTGATGCCAGTCGGTACGGCGATGAGCATCGTCATGACGGCGAAGAAGGGTAGGAGCACCTGCCCGGTCGCGTACATGTGGTGCGCCCAGACGCTCCCGGACAGCGCGGCGATCGCGATGATCGCAAACACCATGGACTTGTAGCCGAACAACGGCTTGCGGGAGAAGACCGGGACGACCTCGCTGATGATGCCGAAGAACGGCAGCGCGATGATGTAGACCTCCGGGTGGCCGAAGAACCAGAACAGGTGCTGCCACAACATGGCACCGTTGTTCTCGGGCGCGAAGATGTGCGCGCCGAGCCTGCGGTCCGCCCCGAGCAGGAACAGGGCCGCGGCGAGCAGCGGGAAGGCCAGGATCACGAGCAGCGAGGTGACCAGCACCGTCCACGTGAACATGGGCATCCGGAACATCGTCATCCCAGGCGCCCGCAGGCAGATGATCGTGGTGATGAAGTTGACCGCACCCAGGATCGTGCCGAAACCGGCCAAGATGAGGCCGAAGACCCACAGGTCGCCGCCGAGGCCGGGGCTGTAGCTCACATCGGACAAGGGCGCGTACGCGTACCAGCCGAAACTGGCGGCGCCGTCGGGTGTTAACAGCCCGGCGCACACCGTCAAGGCGCCGAAGAGGTAGAGCCAGTAGGCGAACATGTTCAGGCGCGGGAACGCAACGTCGGGTGCGCCGATCTGCAACGGCATGATCGCGTTCGCGAAGCCGGCGAACAACGGTGTTGCGAAGAGCAGCAGCATGATCGTGCCGTGCATCGTGAACAGCTCGTTGTACTGGGCGGGGTTGTCGACGACCTGCAGGCCGGGAGCCGTGAGCTCGGCTCGGATGAGCAGGGCCATGACGCCGCCGAGCAGGAAGAAGGCGAACGAAGTTCCGAGATAGAGGTTGCCGATCACCTTGTGGTCAGTCGTCGTGAGCACGGCTACGACACTGACGCGCGGTGCGAGCGCGGGATCAGGAGGGGTGACTGACGCGGGATCACGAGGGGTGACTGAGCCGTGCCGCTCCGACCGACGGCTCGCGAGCTGTGTCACCGCCTTTCCTCGAAGCAGGCGACCGGGCGAGCCGATCCCCGGCGGGTCGCGTCATGGTTCAGCACCACCGGCGCGCAGGGGTGCTCGGTGTCGACACGACCACCGAGCGACGGGACGTCGAAGTCCCTGGTCTGGTGCTGGGTTTCCGTCATCAGTGCCATGTCCTCAAGGCCGGAGGGAGCGCGCCAGATGAGCTTGATGGCGCATCAGGATGCGCGGGCGAGCGCAAACCGGACGGACTGGGCGGACTCTGTCGAGGACCGCCTTTCTTGCTCACCCGCAGCCCACATTCGCGGGAAACCGCGAGGGTCTTCATCGGTCAGTCGACTGCACCTGCGCGCCGGGGCGGCTGCCCCGTGCACCAGCGGGCCGGTCTGAGCAGCGCCATGGAAGGCAGGACGGGCCGAGTGAGCGGGTGTCGGCTCGACGAGTGGGGGCGGGTTTCGCGCGGTCGGCCAGAGGCGTGGATCAACGAGGGTTGTGCGAAACCCCCTGCTTGGCAGTCAGATTCGGTGTGGGCTCAGAGGTCGAGCACCAGGTCGCTCGTCGGTCGGCAGATGCAGATCAGCACTTCTTCCGGGCCTGGCACCTCAAGTGGCTCGGTGGTGTACGCGGCCTCTCCTGCCATCACCGACGTGACGCACGTGTGGCACACGCCGCTGCGGCATGACCACCGCGTGGGCACATCGCACGCCTCGGCGAGTTCCAGGACGGCGTCGAACCGGTCCGACCAGCTCACCGTCAACCCGGTGCGTGCGAAGGTGACGGACGGGCCATCGCCGGGGGCACCGGGTGGCTGGTGGGGTGGACGGGTCGGGGCCGCGACGACGCCAGGGTTGACAGACGCCACCGACCCGAATCGCTCGGTATGGATCTTGCTCGCCCTGACTCCGGCCGCCACCAGGGCTGCGGTGATGTCATCCATGAAGGCGGGAGGTCCGCACACGTACGCCGAGGCGTCCGTGGGCAGGCCCATGGTGGTGACGACCTCAGCGGTGAGTCGCCCTGGTTCCATCCCCGCCGGCAAAGGTTCCCGGCCAGCGCTCAGGTACACCGTGGAGTGCGCCGACGACATCGAGGCGAGCAGCTGTTCGACTTCGTGGGCAAACGCGAGGGTGTCGAGACTCTTCGTGGCATGAACCCACCAGACGTCCCGACGGGTGTGAGTCTCCGCGAGCTCGTGCAGCATCGCCAGCACCGGAGTGGCTCCGATCCCGGCTGAGATCAGCAGGACTGGGTCGGTGCTGGCGTCGAGCACGAACTCACCCCGCGGGGCGGCGACCTCTACCGGGCCACCACGCTGCAGGTGTTCATGCAGGTAGCTGCTGACTGCCCCAGCCCCCTCCCTTTTGACGCTGATCCGATAGGTGGCGCCGTCTGCCCGGGATCCGGGTCGTGGTGTGATCGGTGAGGTCACCCGGGAGAGGGAGTAGCTACGTATGGGAGCAGGCTCCCCTGCGCCGGCGACGCGCAGGGTCACATACTGCCCCGGCCTCACCCGGGGAAGCGGCGTCCCGTCCGCGGCGCCGAGGTAGAACGAGGTGACCAGCTCGCTTTCCCGGACCACGTCTTGAACCAGAAGCGTGCGGAAGCCCGACCACGCAGGCTGAGCCCGGACCATGACGCCTCCGGGCGAACGTGTGCCGCTTCCCGCTTGCAGCATCTCCCGGAACGAGCCCTTCCAACCGGGACTCAGCGCCGCGATCTGGGCTGCTTGCTCCACCAGGTTGTAGTCCGGGTCAGGAAGGTAGAGCAGCGCGTCCACCGTGGCCACGCTCAGCGCGTGCGGCCCGCGCTCGAGGAGCGTGATCGGGTTCCCGGCTTCGACGTAGCCTTCGGTGAGTACGCGCATGTAGAAGCCCGGTCGGCGATGGGCCACGAGGAGCGCAGGCAGTTGAGGTTGGCCAAGTCGCATCCCGACGCGGAAGCACGTCACTCGGGGCTGGGTGACCTCGAACTGGGCTTCCCCGATGGCGAACCGGTCGCCGATGCACACCTCGTCGTCTGCCAGACCCTCGACGGTGAAGTTCTCGCCGAAGGCAGCCGCTGGGAGGCGGTCGATGTCGAAGTGTTCCTCCCAGTGCCGGTACGAGGCGGTCTGGTACACCAGGACGGCCCGTTGCTCCCCGCCGTGCCCGGCAAGGTCTCCCTGCCCGTCGCCGTCAATGTTGAGGCGCCGCACCAGTCGACGTCCCTCCACCGGACGCTTCCAGACCCCGGTCAGGACGGTGCGACCCGACCAGTCGACCCGCTTCGGGAGGCCAACGTTCACAGACACCAAGGACGCCATCTCAACTCCTTCGAAGCGACCATCTGGCTGCCCCAGCCGTGTGCCCCTCTCGGCTCACGCGGCACTGGTGAGCGGGTTCACGGGGTATCCGGGAAGCGCAACGCGGACCGCGACCCGGTCTCGATGGTACGACCGCGATATAGGGCGTCCGCGTCAGGCGTGAGCCCCAAGGAACCCACGGATGTAGCTGGCGATGGTGTCCAGTTGGCTCTCGAGGGCGAAGTGTCCGGCATCGAGCAGATGGATCTCCGCGTCAGGCAGGTCTTCCTTGAAGGCCGGGGCTCCAAGTGCGCCGAAGATCTTGTCGTTGGCACCCCAGACGGCGAGCAGCGGCACCTGGGTCGTGCGGAAGTAGTCGTGCAGTGCCGGGTATCCGTCGATGTTGTTGATGTAGTCGTGGAACAGCTGGAACTGCACCTTGTCGTTGCCGGGCCGGTCGAGAAAGGCCTGGTCGATCGCCCAACAGTCGGGATCGACAAGGTCCGGCTCGTGGACGCCGTGGAGGTACTGCCACTGGGTGGCTTCGGCGCTGACGAGGAAACGCACTCCGGGCTCCGTCTCCGGACCGGGATTCTTGGCGTAGGCCCAGATCGGCTCCCAGAACTCCTCGACGAATCCGGCCTCGTACCCGTTGCCGCTCTGGGTGATGATGGCCGTGATACGTCCCGGCTGCGCGAGGGCAAGGCGCCAGCCGATCGGTGCACCGTAGTCGTGGACGTACATCGCAAAACTGGCGATCTCGAGCTTCTCGAGCAGCTTCGAGGTGACGTCGGCCAAGGCGTCGAAGGTATAGGGGAACTCGTCGAGTGACGGCATGGACGACTGACCGAACCCGATGTGGTCCGGGGCGACCACGTGATACGTGTCGGCCAGGAGGGGAATCAGCCTGCGGAACATGCGCGAGCTTGTCGGGAACCCATGCAGGAGGACCAGGGTCGGTGCCTGCGGGTGGCCGGCTTCGCGATAGAAGACGGACAGACCGTCGATGTCGACGCTTCGGTGGTGTGTGGCGATCATGGCTGCAACTCCTCAGAAGGTGCCAAGGTGGACGCGCTCGCTGCCGCAGCGGGCGCGTGAGATGCGAGCGGCCCGGCAGGGGGTGCGGCGCGGAGAGGGCGGTGGTGTCCGGCCTGCTCACCGGCCTCAGTTTCCGGACGAGCCGCCAGAGGACGCATCGGTCAGACGACTGCCCGCGACCTCGGGACGCGGAGGACGCAGCACTGTCACTAGCGCTGTCTGACGGTGGCCGCCGGCGCAGCGCTGACGACGTCCTCGATGATGACGGGGCGGGCCAGATAGAGCCCAGTGGCGCACTGTGGGACCGCCAGCGCGGCCAGCGCGAACAGCGGAACCGTCCATGCCCCGGTCAGCGTGTGCAGGACCCCGACCCCGAACGGACCCACCACCGAGAGCAGGTAGCCCACTGACTGGGTGAAGCCGGACAGAGCGGCTGTCCCATTCTCCGTCCGCGCCCTCAGACCGATCAGCAGCAGGCTGACGGGGAAGATGGCGTTGGCGACCCCGAGCAGCACCGCCCACAGCCACGCTCCGCTCACGGGGGCGACGGCGAGGCCGATGTACGCCACTGGGTAGAGCAGCGCGAGGGCGCACACCAAAGGCCCTGGGTGCCCGGTGCGGGCGACGAGCAGCGGCATGGCCAGGGACAGCGGGACGACGGTGGCGGTCACGACTCCCAGAAGCATCCCCGCCGCCGATGCGCTGAACCCCGCGTCGCGGTAGATCTGCGCGAGCCAGCCGAAGCCGGCGAAGGCTTGGATGGACTGCAACCCGAAGAAGAGGGCCATGACCCATCCGAGACGCGTCCGGGCGACCGCCCGGAAGGTCAGGCCCGAACGCGTACCACGGACTCGGCGCCCTCGTTTCCGAGCCGGCTGGATGGCGTCGAGGTGTCTCCGGTGGGCTGCCGCCCATACGTGCGGCACTCGTCGGACGAGGCCGGCGACAGGAAGGACACCGATGCAGGCCACCGCCCCCCACAGTGCCAATCCCCAACGCCACGATCCGGCGAGGGTCGCCACCGGCACGGTGAGCACCGAGGCGGCGAGGATGCCCCCGGCCAAGACGGTCGTGTAGATCGACGTGACCTTGCCGACCCGCGATGCGAAGTGAACGTTGACCAGGGAGGGCAGTATCACGTTGCCGATCGCCATCCCGGCGAACGCCACCGCCGACAGCACCAGGAACGAGAGGCCGTTGGGCGCCGCGGACCGAGCCAACAGCCCGGCAGCAATCACCGAGCCGGCCAAGACCGTGAGGTTTCGCAAGCCCACGCGAACCTCCAGCCACGGCGTGAGCGCCCCCACCAAGCCGAAGCACAGGACCGGCAGGGTGGTCAGGGCCGACACCAGTACCGGCGTCAGCGACAGATCACTCTCGAGTTCCTCCAGGACGGGACCGGCGCTCACGACCCCCGGCCGCAGGTTGAAGGCGAGCATGATGATGCAGGTGATGCCGGCACCGAGCGGGACCCGCCTGAGAAGGTGCACACTGCGCCGTGCGTCACCTTCACGTGTGTTCGTTCCCATCGCGACCTCCGGATATTGGTGCCGCGGTGCCCGGCGCGACGGACACGCGCCGGTGCTGCCGTGGGCCTCGACGACTCCGTGGACCGACCATGAGGCATCGCGGCGGTGTGGCCATCGGCCGTTCGACAGCGAGACGGCTACCGCTCGACACCGTGAGGGTTGGCTCAGCTTCTCGAGGAGGGTGGCCCCATGCGTGCTGCCCGTGCATCCAGCGCGCCGCGTAGCGCGGCCCGGGAGGTGACACCGAGCTTGGGGAAGACGCGGTAGAGGATGGCGCCGATGCTTCGGTGCGAGAGAAAGAGCCGTTCGCCGATCTCGCGGTTCGTCAAGCCCGACGCGGCAAGCTCGGCAACCTGCCGTTCCTGAGGCGTCAACGGCTGCGCATCGACCTCCGAGGTGCTCGGCAAGGTGGGCTGACCGGTCACGCGAAGCTCCCGTTCAGTGCGTCGCAGCCACGGATGCGCCCTGAGCTGCTGGAAGCCGGCGTGAGCTGCGTGCAGGTGTCGACGTGCCTCAGGCAGTCGATGCTCGTGGCGCAGACGCTCTCCGAAGCCGAGCTGGATCCGGGCCCGGTCGAAGGGCCACCGGGTGGTGGCCGGGTCCGCCAGCGCCTCGGCGAAGAGGGCGGACGCGTCCTGCGGGTCGGGCGCCGCCAGAGCTGCGCTGCCTGCGGTGAGCATGGCGAGCCGGGCGGAGACCTTGGGCAGCTCCGCCTCACGCATGGCTGCCACGTGCGCGGCAGCGGCCCCACGGCGGCCGGTCTTGACGGCCGCTTCCACAACGTCGTACAGCATCCAGAGGCGGTGGGGTGCGTACCGGCCCAGGTCGCCGGGTGGGCTGGCGGCGGTCACGTGCCCGTATGCGGCCTCGAAGTCTTCCTGCGCGATGGCGTGCAGCGTCTGCAGGTGCGCGGCGAAGGTCGTGCACATGCCGGCGCCGCGTTCGCTGCCCCAGTCGGCCATCTCGTCCACGGCTTGCAGGCGGTCGTCGAGGTCGCCCCGGCAGACCTGGACGAGCCGCTCCATGTAGCCCGCCAGGATGACCCGGTAACGGCGGTACCCGTGCGTGTCGCCGAACGCGCTGCCTTCGGCAGCCAGATCCAAGGCTTCGTCCCACTGGCCGGTCAGCCAGTCGTCGATGCAGCTCGAGATGAGGGCATGGATGGCAAGCGCGACGCCCTCCCCTTGCCGGCCGTCGTTGATGAGGCGCCGCAGCGTGGGTCGGCAACGGTCGAGACGGTCGGTGTAGAGGCCGGCCAGGGCCAAGCGCGTCACCCGGATCGGGTCGAGCTCATCGGCCAACCCGGCCAAGGCCGCGTCGAGCTGATCCATGCCGTGCGCTGCATGGCCAACCGGGTCACCGAACATCCGGTGGCACAGGTCGACGTCCGCAGGCACGTTCTCTCCCAGCCTGGAGAGCGCGCGCCGGAACGGTTCCCAGAGCGTCTCCCGACCACCGAACGAGTTCATGATCATCAGACTGTGGAGGGCGTCGATGAGGTGCGGGTCGGACGGGTCCGAGTTGCCCGGATGGTTCTCGATGGCGCGGACCAGCAGATGGTGCGCGGCATCGACCTCGCACTGGCCGTTCAGCAGTAGGTAGGACGCGGTGACCGTCGCGGCCAACGAGCCGGTCAGGGCTGGCTCGAGCCGGGTGGCGTCAGCGAGCAGTTCGGCTGCTCGTTGTAGGTCGCCTGTGACGTTGGCGCCGACGAACGCCGCCTGGATCTCTCGCTTGGCCCGCTGCGTACGGTCGGGGCTGAGCTCCGCCGCGCGCTGCAGCGCGGTCATCGCCGCCTGCACGCCTCCTGTGGCGAGGGTGCGCACGGCCAGCGCCTCGAGCATCGACGCCACGGTCTCGTGTGGCCCGGTCGCCGCGTCTGCCAGGTGCCAGGCGTGCGCGGCGGACTCCGTGGGGTACACGCCGGCGAGCGCGAGGTGGGCTGCGCGCAACTGTTGCGGTGCTGCTTGGTGCACGACTGTGGCGCGCACCAGTGGATGCACGAACTGGACCCGTGCCGGTAGGTCGCGAACGCGTACCAGCTCTGCCGCCTCGGCGGCGATCACCCCGCGGACGTGCGGGTCGAGCGAGGCGGCCTGGATGGTGGACAGATGGTCGTCCGCCCCGGCGACCGCGGCCAGAAGCAGTTGGGCGCGGGCATGCTTGGGCAGTTGTTCGATCCGGTCGCCGAACAGTCGGGTGAGCCGGTTCGCCACGGGCATGCGGGCCGGAAGCGGCGCGTTGCCGGACCGCTGTGCCGCGGTGAGAGCCATCGGCATCTCCAGCAAGGCGAGGGGAAGCCCGTCAGCCTCCTCGACGATGCGTGCCTTGACCGGTGTGGCGAGCTGGGGAAAGCGCACCTGCAGCAGGGCGTCGGCGTGGGCCCGGTCCAACGGACGCAGCTGACGGTCGGGAAGCCCCGCCAGCAGCAGCGGCCCGTGCGTGCCGGCCCGCACGGTGGCCAGCACCCCGACCCGGCTTCCTCGCAGGCGCCGCGCGACGAAGGCGATCACCTCCGCGCTGGCGGGGTCCAGCCAGTGCGCGTCGTCGATGAGCAGCAGCAGCGGACCGCCCTGGCACGCCTTCTGCAGGAGGGTGAGCGTGGCTGCGGCCAAGACCTCGCGCCGCGCCGGCGGTCCTTCGCGCAACCGCAACGCGACCTCCAGCGCCTCCTGGGCATTCGGCGGCAGCTCACCGATCGCCCCTCGCAGTGGGGTCAGCAGCGTGCCCAATGACGTGAAGGGGTCAGGGGTGTTGAACTCCGTCGCGGTGACGCCGTGCACGGGAACCATGGCTTCTGCAGCGAGGTCAGCGGCGGCACTGAGCATCGCGGTCTTGCCGACCCCGGGCGGCCCGGTCAGCAGGATCGCTGCGCCGCTCTGCTGGAGGTAGGCGACGAAGTCACGTAGAAGCGTCAGTTCGTCGGCGCGCCCTGTCAGCCGGGGCGGTCTCGGGCTCACGAGGCTGCTTCGCCGTCACGCGCTGGAGCGGCACGAACGCGGCCTCGCGCGTCTCCAGCGGGTTCGCTCTCGCGCGGCGCGGGGTGTGCCGGCGAATCGGGCACCGCGTCGGTAGCGTGACCCGGCTCAACGGCCGGTGCGTCCGCCACGTCGCCGGCCACGTCGCCGGCCACGTCGCCGGCCTGCGCGCCGGCCTGGGCGCCGGCCAGAGCGTCGGCCAGGGCAGCGCGGGTGCGGACGCCGAGCTTGCCGAAGACGTTGCGCAGGTGCGCCCCGACGGTCCGAGGCGAGATCTGCAGCCGGGTGGCGATCGCTTTGTTGGCCATGCCGGTCGCAGCCAGGTGGGCCACCACGCGTTCCTGGGCGGTGAGCGGGTCGGCGCCGGTGGGTGCGCGGGTGGACTTGATGCGGCTGGTTGCCAGGAGCTCGGTGCGGGCCTGCTCGGCCCACCCGCGCGCCGAGAGCTGTTCGAATGATGCCAGGGCGTTCTGCAGATGGTGGCGTGCGTCGCGCGTGAGTCTCGCTCGACGCAGCCCTTGCCCGTAACGCAGCTCGATCCGGGCCAGGTCGAAAGGCCACCGGCCGGCATCGGGGACAGCGAGTGCGGCTTCGAACAGGTGAGGGTCGAAAGCTGGAGCGGCTATGGCGGTCGCGCCGGCCAGGACCAGCGCGCACCTACTGGACAGGGCACCCATCTGGTGTGCGTGCATCGCCTCGACATGGGCGGCGGCCTCTGTCGGGTGCTGTGAGAGTACGGCGGCCTCGACGACGTCCAGCGACATCCAGATCGCCCACGCCAGGTGAGGTGCGAACGTGCCGGGTTGGCAGACGGAGGTCACCTCTCGGTAGGCGCGGTCGAAGTCGCCGGCGCCCAGAGCGAGGATGGTCTGGGCGTGGGCTGCGTACACCTGGGCTATGCGAACCCCGCGTGGGACCGCCCAGCTGAGCAAGTGTGCGCACGTGCGTCCAGCCGCTTCTGAGTTCCCCTGGGCGGCCGCGAGCATGGCGATCGAGAACTCGAACGGGGCGGTGTAGAGCAGGTATCCGCTCTGCTCGCACAGGGCCAATCCTGCACGTGCGCACCGCTCGGCCTCGGCCCAGTGACCTGTCTTGATGCACTGGATGGCGAGCAGCGACAGCGCCAGTATGCCGGGGCCGACCGGGCCTCCGGCTTCGGCGTCTTTGGCCTGCCGCAGTAGCAGTGCCCGGACCTGGTCGACCCGGTCGAGGTGCAGGGCGGCCATCGCCACCCGTCCGATACGGCTGGCATCCGTGCGCTCACTCAGTCCAGCCATCGCCGAGTCGAGACGAGGCAGCGCTCGTGACGCGGTCCGGATGGGGTCGGCCAGTGTGTCGATCCTCAGCTGAAGGTCAGGCAAGTCGGCGAGGTCGAGGCCAGCGACGACCGTGTCGAACGTCGCCCACAGCCGGTCGTCGGATGCGTAAAGGCACAGGTTCAGGAGGTGATGCAGCGCGTCGGCGACTGCCGCAGGGGTGGCGCTGCCTGAGTCCGCAGAGGGATCGAGCCAGGTGCCGACCGGGTTGGGACCCCTTGTGGTCGCCACGCCGGTCGTCGCGCGGGTCGCGGGGTGGATCGCCGAGGTGATGGCCGGGGCCAGCATGCGGTGGGCGGTGCCCAGCTCGCCGGTGGTGCTCATGAGAACGTGGGCAGCGACAGTCGCGGCTTGGACCGTGCTCAAGGCTGCCGGTTGCGCTTGGCGTGCCTGAGCGAGCAGGTTCGATGCTTGCTGCAAGCTGCCGAGGCTGTTCGCGCCGACGTGGGCGGCACGGGTCAGTCGCCGTGCCCGGTCGTCGAGCGAGGTGCTCAGCTGCGCTGCCAGCAGGTGAGACTGGATCGCCAGGTTGGGGCTGCCGCGGCGCAGCGCCCGTTCTGCGACACCCTCGAGCAGTGCAGCGACCTCCTCGTCGGGTCCGATGAGGCCTGCAGCCATGTGCCACGCGTACCGGTCGTCGTTGGGGTTGAGCTGGTGCGCGAGGGCGAGGTGGGCGGCGCGGCGGGCGCTGCTCGTCGAGAGGCGAAGCACGGTCGTGGCGATCAGCGGGTGCCGGAATCGGATGGTCCCGGTGCGCGGGTCTGTGCGGATGAGCCCGCGCTCCTCCGCTGCCGACAGCCCAGTCCGTTCCTCCTCGGCGAGGTGAGTCATCAGGGCCGGAGGCCCGTCGTCGAGTGCTGCCAGAAGCAGCGTCTGCCGGGTGTCAGCGGGCAGCGCAAGGATCTGCTCGGAGTACACGCGCTCCAGCCGTGGGCTGAGCGGGAGGGTGTCGGCACCCGGTGCCGCTCCGCGCGACTCCCCGGCGCTCATCGCCGCGGGTAGTTCGACAAGTGCCAGCGGGTTCCCCGCTGCGGCTGTGACGAGCGCGTTGAGGACCGGCTCGGAGATGGTCGGGTTCACCTTCCGGACCAGCGCCCGGCCGAGCGCTCCGCTCAGTGGCCTGAGTCGGTGCACGGGCCATCGCGGCGCTGACGCGGCGGACCAGGCGGATGATGGTGCAGGTCTGCAGGCGGCGAGTAGGCCGACTCCCGGGGCGCGGGTCGCCAGCGCGCTCGAGGTGAGGACCTCCGCGCTTTCCGCGTCGACCCACTGGAAGTCGTCGACCACGAGGAGTAGCACGCCATCGAGGCGCCGGACGAGTTCGCTGAAGGCCGCGGTCACCGAATCCACCGCCGCCGGGACGGTCGTTTCGAAGCCCAAGGCGGCGTCCAGGGCTGCGCGCATCTGACGCGGCAGCCGGGCCGTCAGATCCCTCACGGGAGTGAGCAGCTGCCCCACTGCCGCAAACGGGATGTCCCTCTCCGAGAGGCTTCCTTCCGCCCACCAGACTTCGAACCCCCGGGCCATGGCGGCACGTCCTGCCCAGTGCATCAAGGAGGTCTTCCCCAGCCCGGCCCGTCCCTCCAGGCACAGGCTCCCGCCGCGTTCGGGAATCTCGTCGAGGAGCTCCTCGAGGAGGGCGAACTCGGACTCACGCCCGAACAGGTCGCCGGTCTGGTGCGGCACGAGGGCGAATGGGAGCACAGTCATCACCATCACCCCTTCGGCAATCGGTCCACTGCGCCGCACGGAGGGCCAGCACTCCTCGGCGGAAGCCGCTCGCACGGGAGGACCGGACCGAGGCGAAGCGCGGGCCTTGAGAACTGCAGCGCCCCAGCCTCCCGCCGGGCGATCGCGGCTGTCTACCGCTGAGGGCCGTCGCGAACATGCCGATCGGGCATGCCCTTTTCGAGCAGTCCGGCGGGGAACTGTCGCGGCAGGCACGAGCCGGGCAGCTGCTCGTCCGGGCCTGTGACAGGGAGGTACGTCCATCGGCTTCACGTTTTGGGCAGTCGCATGGCCGATGTGAGCGACGGCGATCCGGCGGGAGCATCGGGGCTGCTGGGGGCAGAGCCGCCTGGGGACGACGCCGGGGCGGGGATGACCTCCAGTGGGGGCCGGAGCCCACCGAACACCGTTGAGACAACCCATTACCTCGGAACGGTAGAGGCCGCTCGTGCTGGCGACTGCGCCGACAGGTCCCGGCGCAGCAGGAGCGCCCGCCGCTGAGACACACCAGAAGGAGCCTGACCATGACCGACACCGAAACGACACCAATCACCGTCGCCCTCGTGCACGGTGCCTTCGCCGACAGCTCGGGCTGGGCCGGCGTCGTCGAACGCCTCCAGGCTGAGCTCGTGCCCGTGCAGGCGGTCGTCAACCCACTGCGAGGGATCGCGCACGACGCTGACTACGTGGCGAGCGCCCTTGCTCAGATTCCGGGCCGCGTCCTGGCCGTCGGACACTCGTATGGGGGCGCCATCATCACCAACGCTGCCAGCCGAGCGGGCAACGTGGTGGGGCTGGTGTACGTCGCTGCGTTCGCGCCGGACGAGGGCGAGGTGCTGGGCGACATCACCGCGGACTCGAAGGACTCCGTTCTGAACACCGCACTCGTGGAGCTGCAGTTCCCGACTGCGGACGGAGGGCACGCGACCGAGTACGCCATCCATCCCGACCACTTCCAACACGCGTTCGCGGCCGACGTCTCCGAGGTCGAAGCCCGGGTCATGGCTGCCGTGCAGCGACCGGTCGCTGCCGCCGCCTTCACTGAGAAGTCCGGTCCTCCCGCGTGGAAGACGCTGCCGTCCTGGGCTGTCATTCCGACCGCCGACACGGCTGCGGGCGCCGACGTCGTCCGCGCCATGGCCAAGCGTGCCAACGCCACCGCGGTCGAGGTCGACGCCTCGCACGTCGTCATGGTCTCGCACCCAGAGGCAGTTGCCGCCCTCATCCAGCAGGCACTCGACGCCCTGTCCTGACCATCCCGCAACAGGCACTCGAGCGCGCCCTGACGCGTCACGTCGATGCTTCAGCGGCAATCGCCACGCCGGGCCGTCGATCACCATGGTCCCCTCGTGCCGGCACACCGGGAGTAACACGATGAGTCACAGCTACCACTCACTCGCCTTCACTGACGCCGTCCTCGCCGCCCAAGCACGGTACGGCAGCAGAGCGGCGATCGAGCGCTACCACCGCGCCCACGGTGCGCCGCAGCCGCGACACACCGCCGTCGGAGCACAGGCGTCCACGCCGCAAGCGCGGCCCGGCACCGGCGATGCGCTCACCCAGCTGGAACGTGAGTTCGTCGGCGAGCTCGACGGCTTCTACCTGGCGACCGTCTCCCAGACAGGCTGGCCGTACGTGCAGTACCGCGGTGGCCCCGCGGGATTCGTGCGCACTCCGGACGAGCACACGATCGCGTGGGCCGACTTCCGCGGTAACCGCCAGTACATCAGCATGGGGAACCTGGCCCTCGAGGGACGGGCTGCGTTGATCTTCATGGACTATGCCCGCCAGGCCCGGTTGAAGGTGTACGGCTGGGCCACGGTGCACGACGTACCTGCACCTGGTCGTGGCGCCCACGGGCTGCGGGACACCCATAGAGCGCGTATCCGCCCGGCTGACCCCGCGTCGGGCGACTCGTCGCTGGCCGTGCCGGGCTACCCGGGACGAGTCGAACGAGAGCTGCACGTCGACGTGATCGCCTACGACTGGAACTGCCCGCAACACATCACCCCGCGGTACACCCTCGATGAGCTCGCACCGCAGCTCGATCCGATTCTCAACCGCGTCACGCAGCTCGAGGAGGAGAACCGCGAGCTGCGCGCTGCGGCTTCTCGCGGTCGTGGTGAGGGACGCGGAAACCCACACCGGACGGGATCGCCGACATGAGCACGTCGCCACCCGAGGAGCACTCGCGCACCCGCCCCCGGACTCGGACTCGGACTTCTCCACGGTCGAGCAAGGCAGGGCGGTCGACGTGGAGGGCCCCCCGCCCTCCCGGTCGTCTGCATCCGCGGGCCAACCTGTTCGGGGTGCCGATGGGCGTAGCCGGGCTGGCGCAGTGCTGGACTGCCGCGGCCGCCGCGGACCACGTGCCGCAGTGGCCCGGCCTCAGCCTGTGGGTGCTGACCGGGATGCTGTGGCTGGTCATCTCGGTGGCCTTCGTGGGGAACGCCGCTCGGTCCCACCGGTGGCGCTCCGAGGTCACCGACCCCACGTTCGGCGTGTTCAGCTCGCTGGGGGTGCTGGTTCCGACACTGCTGGCTCTCGTACTGGCCCTCCATTCCGTCGCAGAGTGGCGGGTCGTGTTCCTCGTGTTCGTGGGCCTGTCCACCGGCTACGGCGGATGGGTGACCGCCGGCTGGGTCGTGAACGGTGGTTCCCTGGAGCGTTGGCATCCCGGCTACCTGTTGCCGACGGTGGCGACCGGCCTGGTGTGCGCGGCCGGGGCCGGGCAACTCGGGTATCGCACGCTCGCAGTCGCGCTGTTCGGGTACGGCCTGGTCTGCTGGTTCAGCCTGACGTCCATCATCTGGCTGCGTCTGTTCACGCTGCCGCCGATGCCGCCCGCTCTGGCCCCGACCTTGGCGATCGAGCTCGCCCCACCGGTAGTGGCGGGCAACGCATGGTTCACGGTCACCGGAGGCCGGGTGGACGCCGTGGTCCTCGTCCTTGGCGGCTATGCGGCCCTCATGGCCGTCGTCCAGCTGCGGCTGCTGGCACTGTATCGGCGCCTCAGCTTCGCGGCAGGTTGGTGGGCCTTCGCGTTCTCCTACGCGGCTGCCGTCGCCTTCGCCATCCGATGCCTGACTGCCACCGGGGCCGCCACAGGGCTCGTGGATGTCCTCCTGGGGGTCATCACGCTGGGCATCGGTGCCCTGACCGTGCGGTCACTGGTGGCCCTGCACGCCGGCACGCTGCTCCCCCGCGAGCTTCCGGCTGCGGCTCCGGGCCTCCCGGTCGGGCAATCTGGCCAGCGCACGAGCTGAGCTCCATGGGGCGCCTTCTCGGCGGAACCGGTGCAGTCCGTGCACCTCGCCTCGTCCGGCGTCACGTCGTGGCCGACGCATGCGGACCGGCCGATCGCCTCACTGGGAGGGTGACCAGGAAGCAGGTGCGTCCGCGCTCGCTCTGTACGTCGATGGTGCCGCCGTGCCGAGCCACGACGATCCGGGCGGCGACGTCCAAGCCGATCCCGGTGCCTTCCCCGATCGGCTTCGTGCTGAAGAAGGGGTCGAAGACCTGAGCACGGATGTCCGCTGGGATGCCGGGCCCGTCGTCGATGATCTCGATTCTCACGTGACCGAGGTGGCCCCGGGTCCTGATCGTCAGCGTGCCGCCACCCTCGAGCGCGTCCACAGCGTTGTCGATGAGGTTCGTCCACACCTGGTTCAGCTCGGCGGCGAATCCGGTCACCCGCGGGGCGCTGCGGTCGTAATCCCGCACCAGCTGGACGTGTCCGTCAGCGAGGCGACGCCGGAACATCAGCAACGTCGCATCGAGCAGGTCGTTCAGGTCGAGCAGCTGCTGTTGATCGCGGCCGGTCGGGCCGTACGCGCTGACACTCCGGAGCAGCGTTGAGATTCGGGCGGTGGCCTCATCGATCTCCTGCAGGAGCAGGTCCGTCTCCAGTGCGTAGTTCAGCCACCGCAGGGCGTCATCGGCCATCGCGGGGCCAGCCTGCGTGACCACCGTGTCCAGGAAGGGCGTGTCGAGGCCGACTTGGACGAAGGTCGGGGCGAGGTCCCAGCCGTCGCGGATCCCGTGCTCTTCCAGCCAGGTCGCCATCTGGTCTTGGCGGTCTGCGATCTCCAACCCGGACAACCCAGCGGAAGAAAGGGCCGTCTGAGTCACCCGCTCCTGCAGGGTCAGCAGCGCGCGCAGCTGCTCCGGGGCAGACGCGGTCGCCGCGAGGCGGGCCAGCAATTCGCGGCTGCGCCGAACTCGGTTTGTCAGGGCGACCGCGGCCGCACGCGCTGCCGCGGAGGGATTGTTCAGCTCATGAGTCAGGCTCGAGGCCATCGCACCCAGCGCTAGCAGTCGATCGCGCTGCTGCGGAGCGGCTGGACCTGTGACCACGTCAGCCGGGTCCTGCTCTTGCAGGTGGACCGGCAGCGGGAACCACTCGCGCATGACGGCGGCGAGGGTGGCGGCAGGGAGCACGAAAAGCCGGCACGTCCCCAGGGCCCGCATGGAGGTGGTGTACACCTGCTTGTCCGGCTCCCCGAGGTGCGCGTGGGTGGCCCCGCCGCAGGCGCCGGGCTGGTCGGTTCGGAAGACCTCGACCTCCTCGGCGCCGACGTCGGCGGTGACACTGATGTGCCCGTCGAGCAGGATGAACAACGACTGGGCCCGTTCTCCTCGGCGGTAGACCCACCCACTCTCGCGGTGCTCGACATGCCCTTGGCTGCTCAGACGCTCGAGATGCGCCTTCGCAAGCCCACGGAACAGTGGTAGGGCGCCGAGCTGCGCCGCGAGGTGCTCTCCGGCGGAGGTGCTCATTGCTGAGCCAGGTAGCGGTGAACCAGCATCACGGCCATGGCACCTTCCCCGACCGCCGACGCGACCCGTTTGCCGGACTGCGCGCGCGCGTCACCAGCGACGAACACCCCGGGCAGGCTCGTCTCCAAGTGGTAAGGGGCTCTCGGCAGCGGCCAGATCGTTGTCGGCGCCAAGGCCGAGGAGTCCGCCGTCTTCCGCATGTCCGGACGTCTGACCGTGGGCGGGGAGTGCTTCCCGGGTGGGCCGTGCCCCAGGTCGGGACCAGCGAGGATGAAGCCGTGACCGTCTCGGGCGACGACACCTTCGAGCCACGCGGTGTGCGGCTCTGCTCCGATGAAGACGAACAGCCACCCGGTCGGCAAGGTGTCGGCTCGACCATCGCGGACGTCGCGCACTGTGACGGATGACAGGTGCTCCTCACCGTGCGCGGAGACGATCTCGGTGCAGGCTCTCACGGTGATGTTCTCGAGGGACTCGACCTGTTCCACGAGGTAACGGGACATGGAGGCCTCGAGGGAGGGGGCGCGCACCAAGATGGTCACCGACCGGGCGAGTCGCGCGAAGTGCACCGCTGCCTGCCCCGCGGAGTTGGCGCCCCCCACGATGACGACGTCCTTGTCTGCGCAGTCTTCTGCCTGTCGCGGACTCGCGCCGTAGTAGACGCCGCGACCGGTCAGCTCGTCCAGGCCCTCACCGGCGAGGCGTCGGTAGGAGACTCCCGTCGCCAGAATGACCGCGTGGGCGGCCACGCTGACGCCGTCATCCAGCACGACGCTGTGCTGGGAGCCGGCACCACGCAGCCCGACGACCGTCCTGGTCGTGACCACCTCGGCGCCGAACTTCAGCGCCTGCCGACGAGCCCGCTGCGTCAGCTGCGCCCCGGAGACCCCGTCCGGGAACCCGAGGTAGTTCTCGATGCGGGAGCTCTGCCCCGCCTGCCCGCCGGCAGCGGTCCGCTCGACGAGCAGCGTACGCAGGCCCTCGGATGCGCCGTAGACGGCCGCCCCGAGCCCGGCGGGTCCAGCGCCCACGACCACCAGGTCGTACACCGACTCGGACGGGACCGTGCCCAGACCGAGTGCCTCAGCGACCTGCGTGTGCGTGGGGGCCACCATGACCTGCCCGGTTGTGGTGATGACGACCGGTAGTTCGGTCACGTCCGCGCCGGTGGCCGCGAGCAGCCGCAGCGCCTCCGGCTGGTCCGTGGGGTACCACCGGTAGGGGACCTGGAGACGGGCCAGGAAGTCACGCAGGTCAGCGGTCCGTCGGCACCACTGGTGACCGACGACGCGCAGCTCGGCCTGCGCCCTGTGCCCTCCGGCCAGCCAGGCACTCAGCAACTCGTCGAGGACCGGGTAGAGCATCTCTTCCGCAGGGATCCAGGGTTTGAGCAGGTAGTGGTCCAGGTCGACGACGTTGACCGCGTCGATGGCAGCACCGGTGTCGGCGTAGGCGGTCAGCAGGACGCGTCGGGCCGAGGGGACGAGGTCCATCGCCTGCTCGAGGAACTCGATCCCGGACATCCGCGGCATCCGGTAGTCCGCGACGAGCAAGGCCACCTGCACCCCACGCAACATCAGCTCGCGCAGCGCTGTGAGTCCTTCCTCACCGGACTGGCATCGCACGATGCGGTAGTCGCCGCCGTAGCGTCGGCGCAGGTCTCGAGCGACCGACCGGGACACCTCGGGGTCATCGTCTACCGTGAGGATGACCGCCGACGCTGTGGCCGGTCCGCCGCTGGGGATGGCGGCGGAACGGCCGTGCACGGACACGTCACTCCACCAGGGTCGCGACCGGCTCCCCGGACTCGACGATGTACGTCGACAGCATCCGCCCCGTGCCGGGGCCGAGATCCAACGCGTTGTGCGGTGTCCGGGGCGGGATCAGGAAGCCGTCACCGGCGTTGAGTACCAGTGTGTCCCGGCCGCGGATCTGCATCTGCACGGTCCCGGCCAAGATGTAGCCGACCTCCTCCCCGGGGTGGAAGTGCCAGCCCGACTCGACCCCTTCGGGAATCTCGGTTAGGACTTGGACGATGTCGCGCCCCGGGATCGAGGAGCTGCTGTGCTGCACCTCGGTGCGTTGCAGGGCGGATGCCAGCTCGTCAGACGGGCGCGAGTGGCCCGTGGCTTCCTCGGCGGGGTTCCTTGTCATGGATACCTCCTAGAGCCCCGCGGCGGCGGCGATCATGGCGGTGACCTCGTCGGGGTGGGAGATGCCCACGACGTGTGATGCGCCGGCGACCTCCACCACCTTCTGGGCTTTCGCCCGGTCTGCCATGATCTGGTGCGCTCCGGCGGGGATGTTGTGGTCGAGCTCGCCGAAGATGAACCAGCTGGGCAGGGCCTGCCACAGGGCCGTGCTCCCGGACGGTTCGGACAGTGCCGCCTCGGTGATCGGGCGCTGGGTCGCGGCCATGGTTGCGGACGCCTCAGCGGACAGATCGGCCGCGAACTGAGCGTGGTAGCGATCTTGCGCGATGTACACGTCGGTGCCGCCGCCGGGCAACGGCACAGTGCGCAGCGTGTCGCCCAACGTGCCGCCGCTCACCAGGGAGGACGCTTCAGCGCAGCTCTCCCCCGGTGCGAGTGCGAAACCGGCGACGAAGACGAGCCCCGTGACCTCGCCTGCATCGACCGGGACGTTCGTCATGACGGCGCCCCCGTAGGAGTGCCCGACCAGCACGATCTTGCCCGGGATGCTGCGCAGGAGCGCCGTCAGCTGTTCGGCATCGGCAGCGACGCCACGCAGCGGATTCGCCCACGCGATCACGGGATAGTCCTGCCCCAGCAGGGCAGCGACGACACCGTCCCAACTCGCGGAGTCAGCGAAGGCGCCATGGATGAGGACGACAGACGGTTTCATGCAAGCTCTCCTGGTCATCGACGACGGCATGGACCTCGATCCCACCTCCCCTGAATGTGACGTGGCGTCGGGGCGAGGCGGGTGCCGGTCGATCCGGCCCCTCAACACTCGCGCGCCGCCTGGCGCCTTGCATCCGCCATCCGACTGCGGCGCGGCCAGTTCAGTGCTCGATGTGCCCGGCCCACCTGCGACCCGGCTGTTGGCTTCGCATGAGAACGGGGATGCGGCTCGGACGCACCTCGTGTGCCTTGCGTGTGACTCGACGAGACAGTCGATGACCGGGTGGACACACCGGCATTCCGAGCGCTCCATGGGAGTACTGCGATAGAGATACGAAACCAGCAAGAGACCGTGATAGGAGCGCCGATGAACCGCCCCGAACCCAACGAGACAGCGCCCGGTGACGACGCCGCCATCAATCTCGACGCGCCGCCGAGCGGAGACGGCTGCCGGGACTGCGAGGTGGCCACCCCACCCGGGTGGTGGCTGCACCTGCGTCGGTGCACCGCCTGCGGGCACATTGGGTGCTGCGACTCCTCCCCCCGCCAGCATGCCAGCGCGCACTTCCGCAGCACCGGGCACCCAGTCATCCAGAGCTACGAGCCGGGAGAGGACTGGTTCTACGACTACCGCACCGCCCGCGAGTTCGCCGGCCCGGCGTTGCCCGCGCCCACGTCCCACCCCGCGACGCAGCCGACCCCGGGGCCTTCTGGGCGTGTTCCGCTCGACTGGCGTCGGCAGCTGCATTGACCGCCCGCGTGGGTCCCGGCTGACTGCTCGAGCGTGTTGGGGGGCGATGTCGGCTCCTGATGAACAGTCATGCGGCCGATGCCGACGCCGCCTGGTCGCGGCGAACCTTGTTGGCGAGCCCGGCGTCCCGCACTCATCTATCGGGTGCTGAAGGCCGGAGCGACCCCTTCAGACACCCAGGAGCCGACTATGACTGAGGACGCGAAAGTCGTCGTGGAGCAAGCCGCACAAGCATTCGCCGACGCGAACGCGAACCCGCCCTTCACGAACCAGCGGCCCATCGTGGAGACGCGAGAAGGTCTGAACGCCCTGCAGTCGGAACCGGTCGTCGCCCCGTACGCCGATGTCAGCGACCTGACTGTTCCCGGCCCCCAGGGGGACATCAGCATCCGAGTGGTGCGACCTCCCGGCGCGCACGGTCCGCTCCCAGTGATCCTGCATATCCACGGTCTCGGCTGGGTGTTCGGCGGCAAGGTCACACATGACCGGCTGATGCGTGAACTCGCAGTGGGCAGCCATGCCGCGGTCGTCTTCCCGGACTACAGCCTCTCCCCCGAGGCGAAGTACCCCACCGCGCTCGAGGAGATCTTCGCCGTGGCTCAGTGGGTGACCAAGGCCGGGACTGAGCAGAACTTCGACACTGACCGCTTCGCGATCGTCGGCGACTCCGTCGGAGGGAACATGGCTGCCGCCACGACCCTGCTGGCCAAGCAGCGGGGCGGAGTGCACTTTGTTCAGCAGGTGCTCTTCTACCCGGTCACCGACGCCACCTTCGACACGCCGTCGTCGCATCAGTTCGCCGAAGGCTACTTCCTGCGCCGCGACACCATGCTGTGGTTCTGGGAGCAGTACGTCGCCGACCCGAAGCAGCGCACCGAACCCACGGCGTCGCCGCTGCTGGCCACCGTTGAACAGCTCGCCGGCCTGCCGCCGGCCCTCATCGTCGTCGGAGAAGCCGACGTGCTGCGGGACGAGGGAGAGGCCTACGCCCACAAGCTGAGGCAAGCCGGGGTCCCGGTCGTTGCTGTGCGTTATCAGGCCGCCATCCACGACTTCGTCGGTCTCAACCCCCTTCGTGGCACCGACGCCGCCCAGGGAGCGATGACGCAGGCGACCGCAGTGCTGCGTGCCGCCCTGCGCACGTAGGTCCTCCGCGTTGATGAGAGCGCCGCGCAGCAACCGTGCACGTGATCGGGCACCCTTCTTCCCCCCCAGGGCGCCGGCCGTCGCGTACGACCACTGCGGCAGCCGAGCCGCGAGCATCGGCGGCTCCCCCGACGGCCGCGCAGCCGGGCTCGTCCGACGGTGCCGAGGCCCCGAGTACCCCTTGGGCCGCGCGGACGCCCTACGTCACGTCGCTGCCCTGGATCAGGAGTACGGACGGGTCGTCACGGCGCACCGGTCAGCGGCCCATCGTGCCGAGGCCGATCCCGTAACGCACGACCTCTTGACGGCGCAGAGCGCCGAGTTGGAGAGGTTCCACTGGTTCGTCTCCGCCCACACGCAGTCCGATTCGTCGTGATCCCGACCGCCCTGCGATGGGTGGGTGCCACACCCGCTGGCGACCGGCCGACGAGAGAGCGGCAGCCCGGACGCCTGAACCGAGCCTCGCCATGAACGGGTGCTGGGTAGCTGCAACAAGCAGCCGCCAGTCGGTCGTGCCGAACAGCGGACGTTCGCCCAGTTCAGCGCATGCACCGGCCCACCCGCGGGGTGGGCACGGTGCGGGCGCTGATCGCCGGGCACGCTCGTCGAGCCGGAGACTCAGTGCCGGTCGGCGACGACGCCGTGTTGCTCGGCCATGTGCTGGTCGGCCCGACGTTGCGCCTGGGCGCCGGTCAGTCCGTGCTGGCGCGCGTGCAGGTACGGGGCGTACCAGTTCCACCAGTCGTGCTCGGGCGCTGCCTTCTCGAAGGTGTCGTGGTGCTGCGCGGTCTCGTGCAGCAGCTCAGCGAGGCGGTCGACATCGCTCGTGGGGGCGGCCTCGTCCTCTTCGAGGTGCTCGGACCCGGATCCGGAAGCATCGGTCTCCCAGAGGCGGCCGGGCAGCCGCGTGGTGATCTCCTGCAGGACCCATCGGTTGCCTTCTGAGTCCTGGAACGAGGCGTAGGTGGCGTAGGACCGCCGCTCCGGGTCCGGGCCTGGGGCCTGGCCCTCGAGGCCGGGGTGGAAGCCGCCGGCGAGCCCGCCGCCGGCGTCGTGGAAGGCGTCGCTGACCTGGACGCCGCGTGACCGTAGTGCAGCTCGGGCCTCCTCGATGTCGTCGACGACGAGCAGCAGTCCGTCGATGGCTCCGGCCGGGGCCGCGGTGACGCGGGTGCCGAAGATGACGGAGGCTTGCGACCCGGGTGGGGTCAGCTGCATGAGCCGGTAGCCGGCCTGGTCGTCGACGTCGGCGTCCACCCGCCAGCCCAGGCCGGTGTAGAAGGCTTTGGCGCGGTCGTAGTCGGCGACGGGGACGACGACGGCCTCGAGGCGCAGCCGGACCGTGGCCAGGTCAGCAGGGTCAGCAGGGTTGGCCGCGTCGACGGTGGTGCGTGTGTTGGTGGTGACGGTGTCGGGAAGGGTGGTCATGGTCGTTCTCCTGGTCATTTCACGGTTGGTGTCGGTGGATGTTGGTGCGTCGGGCGCCTGGTGCCGGCTGCCTCGGATCGGCGGGCGGGTAGGAGACCGCGCGGTGTGCCGCGGGTGCGGTCGGGATGACTGGCTGGTCTGTCGGGTCGGGTCGAGTCACGACAGGACTGTGAGGGTCTCGCTCTCTTGTCCCTGGCGGATGGCCCGGGCGCCCTGCACGGCGAGCCCGAGCAGGGCCAGGATGACGACGACGGCGGCGTAGGAGTCGAAGGTCGGCACCAGACCCCATCGAGGGGCGAGCTGGCCTGCGATGACGACGGGGACGCCGAAGGCGAGGTAGGCGACGGTGTAGACGGCGGAGAAGAGGCTGGCGCGCTGGTGGGCGCCGGCGTGCGGTGCGATGAGGCGGACCTGACCGCCGAAGGTGCCGCCGAAGCCGGCTCCGCCCAGCAGGGCGCCGACCCACACGAGCGGCAGGACGGTCGCCGTGACGCCGGCGAAGACCACGATCATGCCGAGCAGGACCAGGCCGAGGCCGAGGAGCGTGCCGCGTCGGGGGTCGTGACGGGCGAAGACGAAGCCGGCGACCGCGGCGGCGAACGGGCCGACGAAGGCGGTGAACCCGGTGACGAGGCCGCCGTGCAGGCCGAAGTGCAGGCGCAGCACGGCCGGGGAGAGGCCGAGGAAGAACGCGGGGAACATCCACCCGGCCACGTGCACGGGGATGCTCGCGAGGAACTCACCGCGGGCCGCGGTGGGCACCGCGATCGTCGGGGCGAGCGACCGTCGGGCGCCGGGTCGGCGCACGCCGGTCTCGGGAGTGGCCAGGACGAAGACGATGGCTGCCAGCATCAGGGCGGTCAGGGCCGCGAAGACGATGGTGTTGGCCGAGTCGGTCAGCTGGATCGCCGCGCCTGTCAGCAGGGCCCCGAGGCCGAGGCCGCCGGCCACCGACGCGGCGGACAGGCCGCCGGCGAGCTTCTTCAGATGCGCCGGCGCATGCTCGGCGATGGCGGCGCTGAACGCGCTGGTGCCCAGCCCGGTCGCGACACCCTGCAGCACGCGGGCCACGATGAGCCAGCCGATCGACGGGGCGAGCAGGAACCCGACCATCGAGACCGTCTCGACGACCAGGGCCCCGAGCAGGACCGGCCGGCGCCCGAGGTGGTCCGAGAGCGAACCGCCGACCAGCAGGGCCACCAGCAGGGCCACCGCATAGACCGAGAAGGCGATGGTGAGCAGCCCCGCGGAGAACCCCCACTGCTGCTGGCGCAGCCCGAGCAGCGGCGTGGGGGCTCCGGCGGCGAGGAAGAAGACGGCGAAGATGCCGGCGGTGCCGGCGAAGGCGACCGAGGGACGCATGGTGGTGGTGGACATCAGAGACTCCTTGAACCGATCTGTCTAATGGACATGAGCCCAGTTAGACAGATCGGTCCAAGAAAGTCAAGAGCCTGTTAGACAGATCTGTCTGATACCATCGAACCCATGACAACGCGTCGACCCAGCGCCCGAGAGCGGCTCCTGACCGCCGCCGACCGGCTCTTCTACGCAGAGGGCGTCCACGCCGTCGGGATCGACCGACTGCTCGATGAAGCCGGAGTGGCCAAGGGCTCGCTCTTCTACAACTTCGCCGGCAAGGAGGAGCTCGTCGGCGCCTACCTCGAGGGCCGCGCCGCGCAGCGCCGCGAGCGGATCGCCGCACATCAGGAGGGCCTCTCCGACCCGGTCGAGAAGATCCTCGCCATCTTCGAGGCCCTGGCCGAAGCGGCCGCCTCGCCGACCTACAACGGCTGCCCGTTCGCCAACGCCAACGCCGAGGCCACGGCCGACGGAGTCGAGGCACGCGCGCTGCGGCAGTTCCGCGACTGGCTCCACGAGCAGTTCCGCACGCTCACACAGGAAGCGGGTTACGCCGATACCCACGTGCTGGCGGACCAGCTGCAGGTGCTGTACGACGGGGCCGTCTCCACCTCACACCTGGACCAGCGAGCCGAGCCCGTTCGCGTCGCCGAGGGGATTGCCGCTCAGATCCTCACGAGCTCGACCCGGCGCCTGGATCCGCCCTTCGAGCCTCAGGGTGCCGCTCGCGAACCCATGGACGCCTGATCCACACCGTCAGCATTTCGGTCGACCGGCCGCTCCCCGGCGTTGCGGAATCGCGCGCCACGTGGCGCGCCATCGTGGCCGTCGACGGAGTCGCCGACATCCTGCGGACCAACGGGGACACCGGAGACACGAAACCGCAGGTCACAGGCTTAGAGGTGGATGAGTCGGCCGATACGCCGGGTTCTGTTCCACGACCCCGTTACCGGAGACGCGGCGACGGCCATCCATCTAGGCCGGCCATTGCTGGCCGGCTCGAGCGTCCTACCCGCGCACTCGACCGGGCCGGTCTCCCAACGCCCGGGGGCGTCGATCGTGCGCTGTCTGGACTTGCTCCGGGTGGGGTTTACCGAGCCGCTCCAGTCACCTGGAGCGCTGGTGGTCTCTTACACCACCGTTTCACCCTTACCGGCTGCCGAGGCCGCCGGCGGTCTGTTCTCTGTGGCACTGTCCCGCGGGTCACCCCGGGTGGCTGTTGGCCACCACCCTGCCCTGTGGAGCCCGGACGTTCCTCGGCAGGACCGAGGTCCTGACGCGACCGCCTGGCCGACTCATCCGCGACCAGCATAGAGGGCGTATGCCGTCCGCTGCGTCCGCCTGCCGGGCGCGCCCGCTGCCCCACGCCTTCACCGACGCAGCCGTCGCCGCGTCGCCTTCCGACGACGTCTTCACACCAGCCGACGGAAGGCGAGGACAGCCACGTCGTCGTGGCGGTCGGGGTCCGAGACGACCTCGGCGAGCTGCTCGAGCACCTCGTCGAGGTCCGCGTCGTCGCCGAGGTCGGTGAGCAGCTCGGCGGCGGTGGCCTCGAGCCGCGCCATGCCTGTCTCGATGCTCTCGGTGCGACGCTCGATGAGGCCGTCGGTGTAGAGGAGCAGGATGTCGCCCACGTGGAAGGTGGTGTGCGCTGCCGGCCGGGGCACCTCGCCGAGGCCGTGGACCGGGGACCCGTTCTCGGTGATGAAACGCGGCTGGCCCTGGTGCACCAGCAGCGGGGGCGGGTGCCCGGCGCGGACGAGCGCGAGCTGCTCCTCCGCCGGGTCGAACAGGACGTAGACGCTCGACGCCATCTGGGTCGGTGGGTCGGCCGTCATCAGCCGGTCCATCGCGCAGGCCAGAGCGTCCGGCTCGGGGTTCTGGGTTGCGAGGATCCTTGCGGCAGTTCGCATCTGGGAGCCGGCGACCGCGGCGTCGATTCCCCGTCCCATGACATCACCCAGCACCGCGAGCACGCGTCCGCCGCTGCCGCCGCTGACGTCGTAGTAGTCGCCGCCGACGTCGGTGCGTCCCGCCTGGCGGTAGACGGTGCCGATCTGCCACCCAGGCAGGTCGGGCAGGTCCTGGGGCAGCAGCGTCGCCTGCAGCACGGACGCGACACGCCGCGTCTGGGAGTAGAGGTCGGCGTTGTCGATCGCGATCCCGGCTCGGCGTCCCAGGTCTTCGGCGAAGGCCACGTCTTCCGCGGTGTAGTGCCTGCCGGACTCGGCCGAGACGAAGCTCAGCACGCCGAGCACCCGGTCCTTGGCCATGAGCGGGACGGTCATCGCGCTCTGCAGGCCGAGCTCGCGAGCCACCCGCAGGTGCTCCTCGTCCTGCGCGGCGGCCACGAGCATCTCGTCGGTGATGGTCTCGATGAGCAGGCTCTCACCCTTGCGCACCACGTCGCCGGCCCCGCCCGGCCGATCGGGGTCGTTCGGCCAACGGGTCTCGAGCTCCTTGGCCAGCTGCACCTTCGCCGGGTCGACGTGGGCGACCGCCAGGGTGCGGAGCACGCCGTCGTCGACCATCTGCACGGAGCACCAGTCGGCATGCGTCGGAACCGCCAGGGACGCGACCTGGCGCAGCGTCTGCCGATAGTCCAGCGACGCCGCCAGGGCCTGGGAGGCGTCGGCGAGGAACTCGAGCTGGGCGGCCCGGGCGGCGCTCTGCTCCTCGGCCCGGAGCCGCAGCATCGTCTGGGCGCACACGTCGCTGAGGACGCCGAGGACCCAGAGCAGGTCCGGGTCCACCGGCCCGACGCGGTTGTCGAAGCGGAACCCGAGGGCCCCCACCGCTTCGCCGGTCGAGCGGGAGATGAGGGGCAGGGTCACCGACGAGCGTTCCGAGCCGTCGTCGAGCTCGGGATAGCGCGCGACGAGGTCCGCGCGACTGGTGATGCTGACGACGCGGTTGGTGCGCACGGCATCCGTGAGCGGTGACCGCTGCTCGAGGAGCAGCTCTGCCCACTGCTGCGCCTCCGAGGTGCTGACGCCGTGCGTCGCGATGGTGCGCAGTCGTCTGCCCCCGTCGTCACGCACAGCCAGCACGGCCCGCGAGGCCCCCATGACCTGGCAGGCCCGCTCGGTGATGACCTCGGTGAGGTCTGCCATCTTCGTGGCCGCTGCCACCTGAGCCGCGATCCCGGCCAGCGCCGCGAGCCGGGGCGAGACCTGGCTACGGCTCGCCTCGGGTGTCTGCCACGGCGCGTTCATGGGTCATTTTTACAGGCTGTGACCCCAAACGCCCACGGATGGCGCGGAAGTGGGAGCATGCACGTGTGACAGGATCAACGGTCCCTGCCTGCAGGGAGATCGGGCGGGTCGAGTTCGGCCCCGATGACCTGCGTCGCGTCCGGGAGGTCGTGCGCTCGATCGCCCACGAACGCATCCCCGACCGTGCGGACAACGCCGTGCTCGCCGTTCACGAGGTCGCCGTCAACAGCATCGTGCACGGTGGCGGTCACGGGGTCCTGCTCATCGCCGAGACGGCGGACTCGCTGATCTTCATCGTCGAGGACGAGGACGGTACGGGCTCGATTCCCCGGCTGCGCGCCGCTGACAACGACGCCACGAGCGGTCGAGGCCTCTGGATCGCCGAGCGCCTGAGCGACCGGCTCGTCATCGACTCCCGCCCGAGGCACACGCACGTCGGGGTGCACCTGTCTCTCGTCTCCTGAGGTCCGCTCCGGTTGGTCGGGTGTGGACCGCATCCTGAGCGCGTGACCGATCCCGCGCGCTTCAGTCGCCCGTGTCGACCACGTCGATGACCTGGTCGAGACCCATCAGCCGCAGCAGCTGCAGCGGCATGCCCGTGCAGAGCAGCTGGAGCCGCCCGCGTGCGCTCTCGACGCGCTGGTGGAGTCCGATGAGGGCTCCGATGCCGGAGCTGTCGAGGAACGTGACCTCTCGCAGGTCGACGACGACCGCCCCGCCTGGCCCCACCTCGATCGCGTCGAAGGATCTGCGGAGCTCGGCGACGGTGTACGTGTCGATCTCGCCGGCGAGCCGGGCGGTCGTCACGCCGTCAGAGTCGGACACCACAGCGCTCACATCGTTCCCTCCCAGGACGGTGACCTTCCCACCGTAGGGGGTCCGGGCGTGTCGCGGCTGGAATGTCGGCTGAGACTTTGCCGTGCGGGGCGTCATCCGGTCGTCGAGAGCGACGACCCGACCGGTGCGATCACGACGAATCAGCCGAAGATGGGCGTGAGGCTGCCGGGGGGCAGGTCCTTCTCCACCGAGGCGAGCCGCCACTTGTCGGCGAAGACCGCCACGTGCATCCCGTCCTCGCGGACCAGTGCCTCGGCGCCGGGTCGGCTGTCCACGATGGACGTCACGGCGGCAGGGACGGCGCGTGCCACCGAGTAGCCGAGCGTCTCGAGCCGGATCGGCGCGCCGAACTCGTGCTCCATCCGGTGCTTGGCGACGTCGAACTGCATCGGCCCGACGGCGGCCAGCACCGGCGCCTGCGCGCCGCGCCGGTCGGAGGTGAGCACCTGCACGACGCCCTCCTCGCCGAGCTGCTCGATGCCGCGGCGGAACTGCTTCTGCTTGCCGGTCACCGCGGCGCGCGCCACGGCGAAGTGCTCGGGGGCGAAGAGCGGGATCCGGGGGAAGGCGACCTTCTCCTCCGCGAAGAGGGTGTCACCGACCCGCAGCGCGTTCGCGTTGACCAGCCCGATGACGTCACCGGGGAACGCCTCGTCCAGGGTCGATCGGTCCCGCCCGAAGACGCTCTGCGCGTACTTGGTGGCGAAGGGCCGTCCGGTCTGCGCGTGCGTCACCACCATGCCCCGGGTGAACTGTCCGGAGCAGACCCGCACGAAGGCGAGGCGATCGCGGTGCGCGCGGTCCATCCCGGCCTGGATCTTGAAGACGAACCCGGAGAACGGCGCGGTCACGGGACGCGGTGTGCCGGCCTGGTCGGGACGCGCACCGGGAGCGGGAGCGAGCGTCACGAGCGTGTCGAGCAGCTGGCGTACCCCGAAGTTGAGGACGGCCGAGCCGAACAGCACGGGCGAGGCCGCGCCCGAGAGGAAGAGCTCGTGGTCGTAGTCGTGGCCGGAGGACCTCAGCAGGTCGTACTCCTCGACGGCATCCGTCCAGACCGACCCGAGCAGCCGCTCCGCCTCCGCGGCGCTCATCCGTTTCGCGAGGGCCTCGGTGGCGCCGCCGGGCGTACGCGTGAACTGCACGAAGTCCCCTGTGGCACAGTCGAGCACGCCGTGGAAGTCACCGGCGACCCCCACCGGCCAGGTGAGCGGCATCGGATGCAGGTCGATCCGCGTCGAGAGCTCGTCCATGATCGCGAGCGCGTCGAGACCGGGACGGTCCCACTTGTTGACGACGGTGATGACCGGCACTCCCCGCGCCCGGCACACCTCGAAGAGCTTGAACGTCTGCGGCTCGATGCCCTTGGCTGCGTCGACGAGCATGACCGCCGCGTCGACGGCAGCGAGCACGCGGTAGGTGTCCTCGGAGAAGTCGGCGTGGCCGGGGGTGTCGAGCAGGTTGACGACCGTGCCGTCGTAGGCGAACTGCAGGACGGCGGAGGTGATCGAGATGCCGCGATCCTTCTCCATGTCCATCCAGTCGGAGACCACGCCGCGCCGGTTGCCCTTGCCGTGCACGGCGCCGGCCTCGCCGATGGCGTGGGCGTGCAACGCCAGGGCCTCGGTGAGGGTCGACTTGCCGGCGTCGGGGTGGGAGATGACGGCGAACGTACGCCGGCGGGCGGCCTCCGCGGCCAGCGCGCTGTCGCCGGAGACGGCGTGGGGGCCGGCGGGGGCGGCGGCGGGCGGGGTTGCGTGCAGGGTGGTGTCCATGGTCCTCCAGTGATCGCTCCCGAGTGTGTCACCGCGGCGCCCGGACACTGGAATCGGCACGGCCGGAGAACGGTAGGATGGGTGGCCTGAGTCACAAAGAGGGCAGACGGCAACGATCCCCTGCTCCCGTTCGTTCGTCCCTCGGACGAACACGATCGCAACCGACTCCGGGAACATGACGCACCAGCCAGCTGAAGACCTGACCACCCCCAGAACCGGCTCCGCGCCACCCCCAGACCCAGAGACACACCCAGGGCCACCGGACACCCAGACCGAGCAGCGTCCCAAGGCCAAGCTCCTCGACCTGTCACTGACCCAGCTGCTCGGCGGCTCCCTGGCTGCCGCGACCGCTGCGGCGCTCGGCTCGCGGCTCGGCGTCGTCGGCACGATCACCGGCGCCGCCGTGCTGAGCGTCATCTCGGCCATCGCGGCGAACGTCTACACCAACTCCATGGCGCGTGCCCGCGACGCCGTGGTCGTCGTGCGGTCGCGCCGGCTCGCCGACGGCCGCGTTGTCCAGGTGGCGACCGAGCGGGTCGCCACGCCGCGTGACCACGCCGGCGGGCCCGGCTGGTGGCAGCGGCTCGACAGGGCCACCACGCGGCGGCTGCTGGTCATGGCCGCGGCGGTCTTCGCCATCGCCGCCGCCGTCATCACCGTGCTGCAGCTCACGACGGGGGCACAGGTCACCGGCACGGACCTCGGCACCCGGACCTCCCTGAGCCGTGTGCCCGCCCCGGATCGCTCTCCGGCCGGCCCCCCGGGCGGCTCGGCGCCCGCCCACACGGGAGCCACCTCGCCGAGCACCACGCCGTCGACCTCCGGTGCCGCGACCGGGCCCACGGGCACGATCACGCCGTCCACGACGATGGACAGCCCTCCGCCGACGACGGTCACCCCGTCGGCCTCGAACCCCCAGCCGACCCCGTCAGGCACGCCGGCGCCCGCCGGCGCCTCGGGTACGGCGACGGCGCCGGCCGAAGCCGGCCCGACCGCCCCCTGAACCCCTCACCCACGAGGCCCGAGGGCGTACGCGGCCACCGGGCTCAGCGGCATACGCACCCGCTCGACGGCGGGAGGCGTCAGACCAGCGTGAGCGTGAGCGAGCCGGTGGAGACGTCCGCGGCGTCGACGCGTACGGCGACGGTCTCGCCCGTCGTGGCGCGCCCGGCCGCCCTCGCCACGACGGCGAGCTCGATCAGCTGGACGACGACGCCCTTGTCGTTCTCGTCGACGACGACCGCATCGAGGGTGCGCCCGAGGTAGGGCCGCAGCTCGGCTGCCTCGACGGCGTCGGTGCACGCGCGCTCGACCGCGTTGGTGCGACGGTCGGAGGTCGCCATGAGGTCGGGCAGCGTGGGCAGCGCCTCGCGGACCCACTGCGGCACCTCCTGCCCGGAGCACAGCGCCTCGCAGACCACCAGGCCGAAGCGGTCGACCAGACGGCGCAGCGGCGCGGTGACGTGGGCGTACGGGTTGGCGACGGCCGCGTGCAGCGGCTGCTCTGGCGCCGTCCCGTCGAACGGGGTGTAGCCCGCGCCGCGGAACAGGGACGTCGCCTCGTGGATGAGGGCGAGGTGCCGCGGGTTCGTCCGGTCCAGCGTGCGCAGGAACTCGCCGTAGGCCAGGCCCTCGGGCCACGACACACCGGCCGCGGCTGCCTGTCGGCGGAAACGGGCGAGGTCGCGCGGCTCCGGCGGAGGCATGGTGCGCAGGATGCCGACCTTGCCGCGGAGCATGAGGTCTGCCGCCCCCATGCCCGTGAGCAGCGAGATCTGGGCGTTCCAGTCCTCCGCGGCCAGCACCGGACGGAAGGAGATGCGGAAGGCGCCGTGCTCGTCCTCCTCGACCTCCTGCTCCGGCATCGGGAGACTCGCGCCGCCACGCCTGCGCTCGAGCAGCACGCGCTTCTCGCCGACCTCCTTGAGCAGCACGAGGCACTCCTCGGCCGTGCCGGCGTCGACCTCCTTCTGCACCTGCTCGTAGTCGTAGCGGCGGACGCTGCGCACCAGGGCCCGGTAGACCTCGACGGCTGTGCCCTCCCCGTCTGCGTCGAGCGTGATGTCCCAGACGAAGGCCGGCCGCACCTGGTCCGGCAGCAGGCTGGCAGCGCCCTCGCTGAGCTCGGCGGGGTGCAGCTGGACGCGCTCGTCGGGGCAGTAGACCGTCTGGCCGCGGCGCCGGGCCTCCGCGTCGACCGCTCCCCCGGCCCGCACGAACGCCGGCACGTCGGCGATCGCGTAGCGGACGCGGTAGCCGTCGCCCCGGCGCTCGATCGACATCGCCTGGTCGAGGTCCATGGAGCTCGGCGGGTCGATGGTGACGAACGGGACGGCCGTCTCGTCCCGCCCCGGGAGCGCCGCCGCACCGGCGGCAGCGGCCGCCTCGGCCACCACGTCGGGCGGGAACCGGTCGGGCACCTCGAACTCGCGCCGCACCGCCTCGAAGCGCTCCGCGAGCTGCTGTGCCACCCCGCCGGGCTGCGCTGCCGGGCGGAAGACGATGTGTCGCTTGGCCATGGCGCCACCCTATGCACGCGGCCACGGGGCCGCCCGGGGGCGCGCCTGTCCTCCCTGCGGGTCCCGACACGCGGGAGCAAGCGGACATCGGTCGGCTGGTTGCCTAGGCTGGCCCCCGTGCTCATCCTGCTCCCGCCGTCCGAGGGCAAGCTCCCACCACGGCGCGGACGCCCGCTAGACCTGTCCTCGCTGTCCTTCCCGGAGCTGACACCACTGCGGGAGTCGGTCCTCGAGACGGTGGCCCGGCTGAGCACGGAGCCCGATGCCGCGGCGCGCCTAGAGGTCAACCCCAACCTCGTCGACGACCTCGAGCGCAACACCCGGCTGCTGACGGCGCCCACGGCGACCGCCTCGCACGTCTACAGCGGCGTGCTCTACCAGGCGCTCGACCTCGACTCCCTCGACGCCGCCGCCAAGCGACGCGCGAACCGGTGGGTGGTCGTGGTCTCGGCCCTCTTCGGCGCCCTGCGGCTGTCGGACCGCATCCCCGCGTACCGCGTCAACATCTGCAGCGCCCTCCCCGGCGTCGGCCACCTGGCGCACGAGTGGCGTCGGGAGGTCTCCGCCGCGTTCGAGGAGTCGGTCAAGCCGCGCGAGCTCGTCGTCGACTGCCGGTCGAGCACGTATGCCTCCGTGTGGCGTCCCACCGGCGAGCGCGCCGAGCGCTGGGTGCACGTCACCGTCCCCGGCGCCTCGCACATGGCCAAGCACACCCGCGGCCTCGTGACGCGGGAGCTCGTGCAGGCGGAGGCTCCGCGAACGCCCGAGGCCCTGGCCGAGCGCCTGTCGGGGCGGTTCGAGGTCGAGCTCACTGCCCCGGTCCGCGCCGGCCGTCCGTGGCAGCTCGCCACGACGCCGAGGCCCTGAGGTGGTCGTGGACCTCGGCCAGCTCGTCGAGCGCGTCACCCCGATCCTGGTCTTCCTCGTCGCGATCACGGTGGTCGCGGAGATCTGCGACCTCGCCGGTCTGTTCGATGCCCTGGCCCACCGGGCGGCGCGTGCGGCCAGGGGCAGGGTCGTGCTGCTGTGGCTGCTCATCGTCGGGCTCGCCGTCGCCTGCACCGTCCTGCTGAGCCTGGACACCACGGCCGTGCTGCTGACGCCGGTCGCCATCACGGTGGCGCGCCAGGTGCGCGCCCCGGCACTGCCCTTCGCCATGACGACGCTGTGGCTGGCCAACACCGCCTCCCTGCTGCTGCCGGTCTCGAACCTCACGAACCTGCTGGCCCTGCATCCGTTTGCGGAGCTCCACGTCGGCACGCTCGACTACATCCGGTTGATGGCATGGCCGGCACTCGCGGCCATCCTCGCCACGGTGGCCGTGTTGTGGCTGCTGCACCATCGCGACTTGCGCCTCACCTACTCGACGCCACCGCCGGCCTCCCCGCACGACCGGCTCCTGATGCAGATCAGCGGCGGCGTGTGCCTGCTGCTCGCGCCGGCGTTCGTCGTCGGCATCCAGCCGGCCCTCGCGGCCCTGCCTGCGGCCGTGGTCCTCCTGGCCGCGACCTACTGGCGCGCCCCCGAGCTGCTCCGCCGCATCCGGCTGCCGTGGCTGACCGTGATCGGCATCTGCGTGCTCTTCGTCGTGGTCGACGCCGCCCTTCGGCTGGGCCTCGAGCAGTGGCTGCGCACCGTCGTGGGGCACGGCAGCGGCGTCGTGGCCCTGCTGCGGGTCAGCGGCGTCGGTGCCCTCACCTCCAACGCGATCAACAACCTGCCCGCCTACCTCGCGCTCGAGCCCACCGTGACGGACTCGGCCACCCGGCTGGCGGCGCTGCTGGTCGGCGTCAACGCCGGGCCGATCGTCACGATGTGGGGATCCGTGGCCACCCTGCTGTGGGCCTCCCGCTGCCGCTCCGCCGACCTGTCGGTCGAACCCGGCCGGATCGCCCGCACCGGCCTGCTCTGCGCCGTCCTCGCCGTCAGCGCAGCGACCCTCGCCCTCGCCGCGACCTCCTGATCGAGCCTCGGGCCTCCTGCCGGTTCGAGGTGATCCCGGCAGAGTTCCGCGACCGGTATCACCTCGATCGGGAGCCACCTCCTGCGGGTTCGAGGTGATCCCGGGAGAGTTCCGCGACCGGTATCACCTCGAACCGCGAGGAGAGAGGCTCCTGGCGAGGTCAGCCGAGGGCGCGGGCCAGGTCGTCGACGAGGTCGCGGACGTCCTCGAGGCCGATGGAGACGCGAAGGACCCCGTCGGTGATGCCGACGGCCGCGCGGGCCTCCGGGGCGAGCCGCCGGTGGGTCGTCGTCGCCGGGTGCGTGATGAGCGACTTGGAGTCACCGAGGTTGTTGCTGATGTCGATGACCTCGAGCGCGTTCATGAGCGCGAAGGCCTCGTCCTTGCCGCCGTCGAGCTCGAAGGTGACGACGGTGCCGCCCGCGGCCATCTGGCGCTTGGCGAGGTCGTGCTGCGGGTGCGACTCGAGGAAGGGGTGCACGACGCGCGTCACCTTGGGGTGCGACTCGAGGAAACGCGCCACCTCCAGGGCGCTGTCGGCCATCCGCTCCACGCGCAGCGACAGGGTCTCGAGACCCTTGACGAGGACCCACGCGTTGAACGGCGACATCGAGGGCCCCGTGTGGCGCATGAGGTTCTGCACCGGGCCGTCGACGAACTCCTTGGGGCCGAGCACCGCGCCGCCGAGGGTGCGCCCCTGGCCGTCGATGTGCTTGGTCGCGGAGTAGACGACGATGTCGGCGCCGAGCTCGAGCGGCTTGGAGAAGACCGGGGTGCCGAAGACGTTGTCGACCACGACCTTCGCACCGGCCGCGTGCGCCAGCTCGGTGACAGCGGCGATGTCGACGAGCTCCTGCATCGGGTTGCTCGGCGTCTCGAAGAAGACGGCGGTCGTCGGCTCGGACAGCGCCGCACGCCACTGGTCGAGGTCGGCCCCGTCGACGAAGACCGTCTCGACGCCCCACCGGGGCAGGATCTCGTCGAGGATGACGAAGCACGACCCGAAGAGCGCGCGCGAGGACACCACGCGGTCGCCCTTGCCGAGCAGCGCCGCCAGCGCGACGAAGACGGCGGACATGCCCGAGCCGGTGGCGAAGCACGCCTCCGCGCCCTCGATCTGGCGCAGCCGCTCCTCGAACATCGTGACCGTCGGGTTGCCGTAGCGGGAGTAGACGAAGCGGTCCACGTCGCCCTTGAACGCGGCCTCGGCGTCCTCGGCGGTCTGGTAGACGTAGCCGGAGGTCAGGAAGATGGCCTCCGACGTCTCGTCGAAGTTGCTGCGGGACAAGCCGCCTCGCACCGCGACGGTGTCCGGTCGCCAGGTGCTCCCGGACCGCTCGGACGGGTCGGCGTTCGGCTGGTTCGCTTCGGCGCTCATCCCTGCACCCACGGCAGGCCCGCGACCTTCCAGCCGGCGACGGTGCGGTGGCGGGTCTCGTCGTGCGGGCCCTCGAAGCCGTGCAGGACGTTGTGCGACCGGGACCACCCCTGCTGGGTGGCCGTCGTCGCCGCCGAGACGGATCGCACGCCGGAGCGGCACAGGAAGTAGACGGGCGCGTCCTTGGCGACCCCTGCCGCCTCCAGCTGCGCGGTGAAGCGGTCGTTGACGCGGCCGTCGGGGTAGGTCTGCCACTCGATGAGGACCGGCTCCTTGCCGATCTCGGCGAGGTCGGGCAATCCCACGTAGGACCACTCGGCCCGGGTGCGCACGTCGACGAGCACCGCACCGGGCTCGTCGCGCAGGGCCGTCCAGGCCTGCTCGGGGGTCACGTCACCGGCATAGCTCATGGACCGAATATCGCACAGCGTCCGTCAGGCGAGATGGTCGGTCCGATTGGTGAAAGCGACTGAGGCGGAACCGTCCTCCCACACCTCGACGGCTGTGAGGCTCCCGGGCGCGGTCGCCAGCGCCCAGAACCTCTCGGGCGGGGTGCCGAGGACGTCGCTGAGCACCGAGAGGACGCCTCGCCGGTTCGTCAGCGCCACGACGGTGCCGCCGCGAGCCACGAGCGAGCGGTATGCCGTCCGCACCGTCTCGTCGACGCCGTCGCCCGGCGCCTCTCCCGACCACTCGCGCGAGGTCGCGGCGGTGGACCCCAGCGCCGCAGCGAGCTCGCCCGCGAGGCGACCGGCGAGGATCTCGTCGGATCCGACCACCGCGGCGGACGGACCGACGAGGCGCCGCACGGCCGCAACGATCCTCGAGGTGGACGCCTCCTCGAGGGGGGTCTGGACGAGCAGCAGCCGCAGCGGCCCGCCGCGCGGCTCACCGGATTCGCGCTCGCCCGGCTGCTCGGCGGGGGTGCCGGAGCCGGCCCCGTCGCCCGCGTCGTGCGCGACGAGGACGCGGTGGACGCTCTTGCCGTCCATGGCCTCGTTGCTCAGGGCGTCGGCGTCCTTGTTCTTCTCGCGCGGCACCCACTCGAAGTCGACGCTGCCGCCGGCCCGCGAGATCTGCGTGCACAGCTCACGCGCCTCGAGCGCGAGGCGCCGCATGTCCTCGTGCTTGATCTTCCAGCGCCCGGACATCTGCTCCACGACGAGCTTGGAGTCCATCTTCACGCGCACGCCGGCACCGGGGTCGATGTCGATCACCGCCCGCAGTCCCGCGAGCAGGCCGGAGTACTCGGCGACGTTGTTGCTGGCCGTGCCGAGCGGCTCGGCGAGCTCGACGAGCACGCGGCCGGTGGAGGGGTCGCGCACCAGGGCGCCGTAGCCGGCGACACCGGGGTTGCCGCGGGAGCCACCGTCGGCCTCGACGACGAGCCGGCGGGCGGAGCCTCGGGAGGCGGCGCTCACCGGCCGCTCACAGGCCGGACTCTCCCGTGCGGATCATGATCCGCCGGCACTCCTCGCAGCGCACGACCTCGTCCTCCGGCGCCTTGCGGATGCGGTCGAGGTCGACGTTGTTCAGCTCGAGGCGGCAGCCGCCGCACCGGCGGTGGCGCAGCTCGGCCGCGGCGAGGCCACCGCTGCTCGCGCGGATCTTCTCGTAGAGGGCGGCGAGGTCGTCACCGATGCCGGCGACGATGTCGGCCCGCCCCGCACCCACCGTGGCGGCCTCAGCGTCAAGGGTCGTCAGCGCGGCGTCGCGCTCGGTCTCGAGCCCCTGCACGCGCTCGACCAGCTCGGCACGGCGGGCCTCGAGCTCGGCGACGCGCGCCGTGAGGGTCTCGGCACGCTCCATCACCTCGAGCTCGAGCTCCTCGAGCTCGGCCTGCCGCCGGGCCAGCGAGGTGAGCTCGTGCTGGAGCGCCTGCAGGTCCTTGGCGCTGCCGTGTCCGGCGTCGAGGCGGGCCTGGTTGCGCGCCGCCCGGTCGCGCACCAGCTGCACGTCCTGGTCCGACTTGGTCAGCTCGCGCTGGACGTCGCCGGCGGCCGTGCGGGCGTTGACGATCTGCGTCTCGAGGGTCTGCAGCTCGCGACGGGCGGCCTCGAGGGCGGGCGTCTGGGGCAGCGTCGCCTTCGCGTGCCTGATCTGGTCGAGCCGGGTGTCGATGGCCTGCAGGTCGAGCAGGCGCCACTGGCGGGACGGGTCGGCTTTCAGGACACACCTCCGGTTGGGGGGACCGCGCGGTCGGGCTGCGCGGCATTGGCACCGACGACGAACGTCCACGGCTCGGTGCGCTGGGTTGAGACTCTGGCCTCGACCCTAGTCGCTGCCGCGAGCTCGCCGAGCGTCGCCAGCAGGCGCTCCCGGCAGCTCTCGAGCCACAGCGACTCGGTCGCCCAGTGCCCGGCGTCGATGAGGTACGGCCGGCCACCACGTGCCTCCTCGCGGGCCTCGAGGACCGGGTGGTGACGCAGGTCGGCGGTGACGTAGACGTCGGCGCCGCTGGCCCGCACGTCGTCGAAGCGGTCGTCGCCGGTGCCGCCCATCACGGCGACCGTCCGGACGGTTCCCTCCGGGTCGCCGCTGACGCGGATGCCGCCCGCTGTCGCCGGCAGCGCCGCGGCCACGGCGTCGGCGAACTCGGCCAGGCTCACGGGTGCCGCCAGGTCGCCGACCCGGCCGGCGTTCTCACCGGAGAGTGGGCGCTGGTCGGTCAGGCCGAGGGCGTTGGCGAGCACGGTGGACACACCCGGCTCGGCGACGTCGGCGTTGGTGTGACCCACCCAGAGCGCCACCCCGGCGCGCACGAGCGCGGTGACGGAGGAGCCCTTGGCGCTCGTCGTCGCGACCGAGTGAACCCCGCGGAGCAGGAGCGGGTGGTGCGTGACGAGCACGTCGGCGCCCCACTCGCGGGCCTCGTCGATGACGGCGAGGGTGGGGTCGAGGGCAAGGAGGATGCGGCGTACGGGCTGGTCGAGGTCGCCCGTCACGAGGCCCACCCGGTCCCAGTCGGCCGCGCTGTCGAGGGGGTAGAGCGACTCGAGCGCCGCGACGACGTCGCGAAGACGCAGGTCGTGGTGCTCGTGCTCGCGGGCGGGATCGTCCACGTGGGCCCGGCCGGGCTCGAACCGACGACACCCGCGGTGTAAACGCGGTGCTCTACCAACTGAGCTACAGGCCCCTGATGCGCCGGGTGACCAGGAGTCACCGGCAGGCGGCGGTCAGCCTACGGCATCGGGCGAGCTCGCGCGGAGGCTCGCCAGCGCCTCCCGGTAGGCCGTGAAGTCGCGACCGTGCCCGATGTCGCGCACCTCGGTCCACACGATGGTCCCGGACCGGTCGATGAGGAAGGTGCCCCGCAGCGCGAAGCCGTCCTCGTCGTTCAGGACGCCGTAGCGCCGGGCCACCTCACCGTGCGGCCAGAAGTCCGACAGGAGCGGGAAGAAATGCCCTTCGGCGTCGGCCCACGCGCGCAGCGTGTACATGGAGTCGCACGAGATGGCGAAGACCTGGATGTCGCCGTCCTGGAAGTCCTCGAGCCCGTCGCGGATCTCGCGCAGCTCACCGCGGCAGATCCCCGAGAACGCCGCGGGGTAGAAGACGACCACCGCGTTCTTGATGCCGCGCACCGCCGACAGGCTGACGTCGACGCCGTACTGGTCGACCAGGGTGAAGTCGGGGGCGGGCTCGCCGACGCGGAGCGGCGCGGACGCCTGGACTCCGGTGTCGGTCGGGTGCGCGTTGGTCATGGCGGCAAGTGTGACATCACTGCCCGGGGGCGTGCGCCACCCTCGACAGGCACCCCGACAGGCACCCTCGACGACGCCGCGACGCGCGGCTCGGTCAGCGGCGCGGGCCCTTCGGCGGCATCAGGCGCGTGGCCGCCCAGTCCGCAGCCACGTTGACCTGCCCGCCGGTGATGAGGCCGGCCGTCGACGCGGCCTCCTCGACCACGCTGGCGTCCACGTGGCCCGGGCGCCCTGCCTTGGGGGTGAGCAGCACGATGAAGCCCTGGTCGAACAGCTTCGTGAGGCCGTCGACCATGAGGTCGACGAGGTCGTCGTCGCCGTCGCGGTACCAGATCATCACCCCGTCGGCGCCGTCGTTGAACTCCTCGTCCTCGAGCTCGCTCCCGATGACGTCCTCGAGAGCGAACCGCAGGTCGTCGTCGACGTCGTCGTCATAGCCGAACTCCTGGATGACCTGCCCCTTGGCAAATCCGAGCTTGCTGAAGGACGCCGCTCCCGCGGTCTCGCTCACTGTCACCGGTCCCTTCGATCGTCGCTGGCTGGTGGCGCTCTCGCGCCCTGTCGCCGCAGTACGTGCCACGACATCAGTGCACTGGCTCCGACGCTATCGCGCAAGGCGGGCTCGGGTCGGGACAATGCAGACGCCGCGCCCAAAGGCGCAGGCCCGGGCGCCCGAGGAGGCGGACGGCATACGCCCTCGCGGCCCTCCCTCGCCCGCACCCCGGCGGGGCGTATGCCGTAGCAGAGCGGACCGCGGGAGGGACCCAATTGTGACGGCCGCCACCGTTGGGTAGAGGATGGATGGGTGCAGCGCCGTGGCCGACCGGCCGCGGGCGCCGCCTCGCGACGAGAAAGGACCCACGACGTGGCATCCGAGGCCGGACCGATCCTCAACGGGATCCCCAGTCAGCTCCCGGACATCGACCCGGACGAGACGCAGGAGTGGATCGACTCCCTCGACGCCGTCCTCGACGAGAAGGGCCGGACGCGGGCGCGCTACATCATGCTCAAGCTCATCGAGCGTGCGCGCCAGCAGCAGGTCGGCGTCCCGTCCCTGACGGCCACCGACTACATCAACACCATCCCGCCCGAGCGCGAACCGTGGTTCCCCGGTGACGAGGAGATCGAGCGCGAGATGCGCCGCTACATCCGGTGGAACGCCGCGGTCATGGTGCACCGCGCGCAGCAGCCGGGCATCGGCGTCGGCGGCCACATCTCGACGTACGCGAGCGCCGCGACGCTCTACGAGGTGGGCATGAACCACTTCTTCCGCGGCAAGGACCACCCCGGCGGCGGCGACCAGATCTACTTTCAGGGCCACGCCTCCCCCGGCATGTACGCCCGCAGCTTCCTCGAGGGCCACCTGTCCGAGGCGCAGCTCGACGGCTTCCGCCAGGAGAAGAGCCACCTCGTCGACGGCAAGATCGAGGCCCTGCCGTCCTACCCGCACCCGCGGCTGCTCCCCAACTACTGGGAGTTCCCGACGGTGTCGATGGGCATCGGCCCGATGAACGCGATCTACCAGGCGCAGTTCAACAAGTACCTCCACAACCGCGGCATCAAGGACACCAGCCAGCAGGACGTGTGGGCCTTCCTCGGCGACGGCGAGATGGACGAGCCCGAGTCGCGCGGCCTGCTGCAGCTCGCGGCCAACGAGGAGCTCGACAACCTCACCTTCGTCATCAACTGCAACCTGCAGCGGCTCGACGGCCCGGTGCGCGGCAACGGCAAGATCATCCAGGAGCTCGAGGCGTTCTTCCGCGGCGCCGGCTGGAACGTCATCAAGGTCATCTGGGGCCGTGGGTGGGACCCGCTGCTCGCCGCCGACCGCGACGGGGCGCTCGTGCACGTCATGAACACCACGAGCGACGGCGACTACCAGACCTTCCGTGCCAACGACGGCAAGTACGTCCGCGACCACTTCTTCGGTCGCGACCCGCGCACGGCCAAGATGGTCGAGAGCTGGACCGACGACCAGGTGTGGTGGGACCTCAAGCGCGGCGGCCACGACTACCGCAAGGTCTACGCGGCGTACAAGGCGGCGCGCGAGCACAACGGCCAGCCGACCGTCATCCTCGCGAAGACGATCAAGGGCTACAGCCTGGGCTCGCACTTCGCCGGCCGCAACGCCACGCACCAGATGAAGAAGATGACGCTGGACGACCTCAAGGCCTTCCGCGACAGCCTGCGCATCCCGATCACCGACGAGCAGCTCGAGGCCAACCCCTACCAGCCGCCGTACTACCACCCCGGCGCCGACAGCGAGGTCATCAAGTACTCGGTCGACCGTCGCCAGAAGCTCGGTGGCACGCTGCCGAGCCGCCGCGTCGACTTCGAGCCGGTCAAGCTGCCCGGCGACGAGGCGTACGCCCAGGTCAAGAAGGGCTCGGGCAAGCAGGAGGTCGCCACGACGATGGCGTTCGTGCGCCTGCTCAAGGACCTGCTGCGCGACAAGGAGTTCGGCAAGCGGGTCGTGCCGATCATCCCCGACGAGGCGCGGACGTTCGGCATGGACGCGTTCTTCCCGACGATCAAGATCTACAACCCCAACGGGCAGAACTACACGCCGGTCGACGCCGAGCTGATGCTCGCCTACCGCGAGAACGTCAGCGGCCAGATCCTGCACCTCGGCATCAACGAGGCCGGCTCGGTCGCGGCGTTCACGGCTGCCGGCACGTCCTACGCGACGCACGGCCAGCCGATGATCCCGGTCTACGTCTTCTACTCGATGTTCGGCTTCCAGCGCACGGGCGACTCGATCTGGGCGGCCGCCGACCAGATGACCCGCGGCTTCCTCATCGGCGCCACGGCCGGTCGCACCACCCTGACCGGTGAGGGACTGCAGCACGCCGACGGGCACAGCCCGCTGCTGGCCGCGACCAACCCGGCCGTCGTGCACTACGACCCGGCGTACGCGTACGAGATCGCGCACATCGTCCAGGCCGGGCTCGAGCGGATGTACGGCCAGGGCAAGACGCCCGAGGAGTCGAACGTCATCTACTACCTCACCGTCTACAACGAGCCGCTGCAGCAGCCGAAGGAGCCGGACGACGTCGACGTCGAGGGCATCCTGCGTGGCATGCACCGGATCGCGCCCGCGAACACCGAGGGCTGGACGCACGAGCCGGCCCGCGCCCAGATCCTCGGGTCGGGCGTCGGCGTGCCGTGGGCGCTCGAGGCGCAGCAGCTGCTCGCCGACGACTGGGGCGTGGCCGCCGACGTGTGGTCGGTGACCTCGTGGAACGAGCTGCGCCGCGACGGCCTGGCCGCCGACGAGCAGGAGTTCCTCTCCCCCGACGCCGAGAAGCGCGTGCCCTGGGTGACGCAGTGCCTCCAGGGCACCGAGGGCCCGGTCGTGGCCGTGTCCGACTACATGCGGGCCGTGCAGGACCAGATCCGCGAGTGGGTCCCCGGCACCTACGCCTCGCTCGGCGCCGACGGCTTCGGCTTCTCCGACACCCGCCCGGCAGCGCGCCGCTTCTTCCACATCGACGGCCCGTCGGTCGCGGTGCGGACGCTGCAGCTGCTCGCCAAGGAGGGCAAGGTCGACGCCGACGTCCCGCGTCGCGCCGCGGAGAAGTACCGCCTCGACGACGTCACGGCCGGTACCTCCGGCAACGCGGGCGGCGAGAGCTGACCCTCTCCCGCTGACGTATGCCGTGTGGCCCGGTCCCGCTCCTGGGACCGGGCCACACGCATCCCCGGTGCCGGGCACCTCAGGACCTCGGAGGCGATTGGATAGGTATGCGCGCCTATGCATATACTTACATTCATGTCCAAGGTCCTGACCTCGCTCCCCGTCGGTGAACGTGTCGGCATCGCCTTCTCCGGCGGCCTCGACACCTCTGTTGCTGTCGCGTGGATGCGCGAGAAGGGCGCCGTGCCCTGCACCTACACGGCGGACCTGGGCCAGTACGACGAGCCCGACATCGACTCCGTCCCCGGTCGCGCCGGCCAGTACGGCGCCGAGATCAGCCGCCTCGTCGACTGCAAGGCCGCGCTCGTCGAGGAGGGCCTGTCGGCCATCGCGTGCGGCGCGTTCCACATCCGCAGCGGCGGCAAGACGTACTTCAACACGACTCCCCTGGGCCGCGTGGTCACCGGCACGCTCCTCGTCCGCGCCATGCAGGAGGACGGCGTCTCCATCTGGGGCGACGGCTCGACCTTCAAGGGCAACGACATCGAGCGCTTCTATCGCTACGGCCTCATGGCCAACCCGAGCCTGCGCATCTACAAGCCGTGGCTCGACGCCGACTTCGTCACCGAGCTCGGTGGCCGGCACGAGATGTCCGAGTGGCTCACGGCGCGCGACCTGCCCTACCGCGCCTCCGCGGAGAAGGCGTACTCCACCGACGCCAACATCTGGGGCGCGACGCACGAGGCCAAGACCCTCGAGTTCCTCGACGAGTCGATCGAGGTCGTCGAGCCGATCATGGGCGTCAAGTTCTGGGACCCGTCCGTCGCCATCGAGACGGAGGACGTCACGGTCCGCTGGGAGCGCGGCCGCCCCGTCGCCGTCAACGGCACGGAGTATGCAGACGCGGTCGCCCTCGTCGACGCGGCCAACCGCATCGGTGGCCGTCACGGCCTGGGTATGAGCGACCAGATCGAGAACCGCATCATCGAGGCGAAGTCGCGCGGCATCTACGAGGCCCCGGCCATGGCGCTGCTGCACATCACCTACGAGCGCCTCCTCAACGCCATCCACAACGAGGACACGATCGCCAACTACCACGCCGAGGGCCGCAAGCTCGGCCGCCTTCTCTACGAGGGCCGCTGGCTGGACCCGCAGTCGCTCATGGTGCGCGAGTCGCTCCAGCGCTGGGTCGCCTCGGCGGTCACCGGCGAGGTCACGCTCCGCCTGCGCCGCGGCGACGACTGGTCGATCGTCAGCACCTCGGGCCCGGCGTTCAGCTACCACCCCGAGAAGCTGTCGATGGAGCGCACCGAGGACGCCGCGTTCGGCCCGGTCGACCGCATCGGCCAGCTGACGATGCGCAACCTCGACATCGCCGACTCGCGCGCCAAGCTCGAGCTGTATGCCGCCCAGGGCCTGCTCGGCTCCGACGCGCACGACCTGGTCGGCGAGCTCACCCCGGGCGGCGCAGCCGCGATCTCGGCCAACCCTGCCGCGATCGACGTCGACGAGCAGGACGACGCGTTGGACCGCGCCGCGATGGAGTTCGGCACCGACTGAGCGTCGGGCGCGGCCCGACGGTCCGCGCCGACGGAAGGCTCCCGTCACACGGGTCCTCGATCGCCCCGTGTCCGGGAATGGCCGGGGTTAGCGTTGAGGCATGGCCCTCGAGGTCCGCGACGTGGCGTACTCCTACAGCGAGCGGGTGGCGCTCGCCGGAGTCGACTTCGAGATCTCGCCCGGCGTCCTCACCGGTCTGCTCGGGCCCAACGGCGCGGGCAAGACCACCCTCATGCGGATCATGCTCGGGGTGCTGGCGCCCGACAGGGGCGAGATCCGCCACGACGGCCGCCCCGTCGACAGCGAGGCGCGGCAGCGCTGGGGATACATGCCGCAGGAGCGCGGCCTCTACCCCGGCATGCCGGTCGGCGAGCAGGTCGTCTACTTCGGCCGGCTCCACGGGCTGTCCAGGACGGAGGCGACCATCCGCGCACGCAGCCTGCTCGACGAGCTGGGCCTGACGGACCGGTGGGACCAGCGCACCGACAAGCTCTCGGGTGGCCTGCAGCAGCGGCTCCAGCTCGCGACCGCCCTCGTCCACCACCCGGAGGTCGTCGTCCTCGACGAGCCGTTCGCGGGGCTCGACCCGGTAGCGGTGGCGGAGCTCTCGGACAGCCTCCGCGAGCGCGCCCGCGCCGGCTGCACCGTGCTCTTCTCGAGCCACCAGCTCGACCTGGTCCAGAACCTGTGCGAGGACATCCTCATGGTCGACGAGGGGCGGATCGTCCTGCGCGGTCCGCTCTCGGCCCTGCGCGCGGCCTCGACGGGCGTCCAGCTGCGCGTCAGCGTGCATGCCGCCGATCGGCGCTGGCTCGACCGCTGCCCCGGCGCCACCGTGGTCAGCGAGGAGGCCGACGAGGTCCGCATCGCGATCCCCCGCGGCACGGACCCCCTGACGGTCCTCGACGCCGCGCGGGCGGCCGGCCCCGTGGACGACTTCGGCCTCGACCTGCCCTCGCTCTCCCAGCTGTTCCTCGAGGCGGTGACACCCGACGCGGGCGCTCGCACGACGGGCGGGGCGGAGCAGGCGCTCGCCGCCGAGGCGACCCCCGGGAGGGCCCGATGAGCTGGTGGCACGGGACAGCACTGGTCTACGGCCGTGGGCTGCGCGAGCAGCTGCGCTCCAAGACCTTCAAGGTCGTGACGCTCCTGCTCCTGTTGCTGTCCATCGCCGCCGTCGTGGTCCCCAAGCTCATCGCCGGCGGTCCGGCGACGTACACGCTCGCCACCGTGGGGCCCGCCCCTGCGGCGCTGAGCACGACGGTGAGCGCGGCGGCCAAGGACGGAGGCTTCCGGACGGCATACGTCGAACGTGCCGACGAGGCCGCGGTCAAGGACGCGGTGCAGCACGGTGACGCGACCGTGGGCATCGTGGGGAACCGGATGTACGTCGCCGAGCGCAACGCGGGCGCCTTCCCCGGCATCGTCGCCCAGGCCCTCGTCCGGCTCGAGACCGCGCGCATGCTGACCGGCTTCGGTCTCACCGGCGACCAGCTGTCGCAGCTCGGCTCCATCCGGCCGCCCCAGCAGGTGATCGTCGCACCCACGCAGAACCAGGGCCGCGCGAACGTCGGCTTCGCGGTGGGCCTCGTCCTCTACCTGGCCCTGCTCTTCAGCGGCCAGGTCATCGCCATGACGGTCGCGACGGAGAAGGCGACGCGCATCTCGGAGGTCCTGCTCGCCATCCTGCGACCGAGCCAGGTCCTGGTGGGGACCGTGCTGTCCGTGGCGACCGTCGCCACGATGCAGCTGCTCGTCCTGGCGGTCCCGATGCTCGTGGGCGCCTCGGCGACGGGCTCGTCGTGGCTGCCCGCCCTCGCCGCACCGGACGTCGCACTCGCCCTGACGTGGTTCTTCCTCGGCTTCAGCCTCTTCGCCTTCCTCTACGCCGCGGGAGGGGCCCTGGTCGACAAGGTGACCGAGGCCGGCAGCGCCGTCCTGCCCGTGACGGTGCTGATCATCTCCGGCTACCTGCTCGGCGTCGTCGTCGTCCTGGGCAACCCGAGCTCGGTGTGGAGCGTCGCCGCGTCGCTCTTCCCCCTCACCGCACCCCTGACGATGCCCATCCGCTGGGGTGCGGGCGACGTGCCGGTCTACCAGCTCGTCCTCTCGCTGCTCCTCACGGCCCTGGCCTGCCTCGGCTGCATCTGGCTCGCCTCGACGATCTACCGCAGGGCGCTGGTCATCACCGGCCGTCGGGTGCACCTCGCCGAGCTCTTCCGGCGCGGGAAGGCATCGTCGCGCCGGTAGCCCCGATAGGGTCCACCGATGCGCGAGATGACCGACCGTGAGCACGTGGGGACCCAGTACGCCAGCGTCGACCGGCTGGAGACACGCAGGAGCGTGTGGGGACCGGGCCCCGACGGCGTGTCGCCGGTCGACGTGCTGCGGACGCTCGTCGTGTCGTCGGCGGCGCGGCGCGTCGTCGAGGTCGGCTGCGGCACAGGGAAGTTCGCTCGTTCCGTCCTGGAGGAGGCGCCCGGCACCGACTACGTCGCGACGGACCTGTCCCCCGCCATGGTCGAGGCCACCCGCGCGCTCGGCGTCGCCGCCGAGGTGGCACCGGCCGACCGGCTGCCCTTCGCCGACGGCTCGTTCGACGGCGCGGTCGCTGCCTGGATGCTCTACCACGTCCCCGACCTCGACCGGACGCTCGCCGAGCTGCGCCGGGTGCTGCGGCAGGGCGGTCACCTCTTCGTCGCGACGAACGGCCGCGAGCACCTGGCCGACCTGCTGCGCGCGGCCGGCGGCGAGCCGCTCGTCACGCAGTTCAGCTCTGAGAACGCGGCCGAGGTCCTCGGACGTCACTTCGAGCACGTCGTGCAGCGCGACATCGAGACCCGCGCCACCTTCCCCGACCACGCCGCCGCTCGCGCCTATCTGGCCACCTTCGCGCCCACGTTGGCCGACACGCTGCCGCACTTCGACGGCCCGAGGACGTATGCCGGCCGCACTGCCGTCCTGTCGGCGCACTGATCTGCCCGCCGGGACTCGATCGGGGTGGTGAGCGCACCTCGGAGACAGGGGTGCGCGCCTCCCCCAGAGGTGCGCGGTGCGGCTCGCACTCCTGGCACCTGGCCGCACGGCTGGCCGAACGCCGCACCTCCGAGGCACCCGGCGTAGCCGGGACGGGCGACCGCGCGCGGGCCGTTTGTGAGCGGCATACAAACTCTGCGACCGACCAGCCCTAGGCTGGCCCGGTGAGCGACCAGCGGCGGCATCCGAGCGAGGCGACGTCACGGGCCGTCGAGCGCAGCGCCGGCGAGCTCGCGACCCTCGCCTCCCAGCGCATGGACGAGCACCTGCGCTGGTACCGCGAGCTGTCGGCGGAGGAGCGCTCCCAGGTCGGCCTGGTGGCCCAGGCGGGGATCTCGCAGTTCATCGCGTGGTTCCACCAGGAGGAGAGCCACCCGCCGTCGGCCATCTCGATCTTCGCCAACGCGCCGCAGGAGCTGACCCGGTCGGTGAGCCTGCGCCAGACCCTCGACCTCGTGCGCACCGTCGTCGACGTCGTGGAGTCGCGGGTGGAGAGCCTCGCCGGACCCGGCGACGAGCAGCTGCTGCGCGAGTCCGTGCTGCGCTTCTCCCGAGAGATCGCCTTCGCGGCGGCCGAGGTCTACGCCGGGGCCGCCGAGGCCCGAGGCGCCTGGGACGCCCGCCTCGAGGCGCTCGTCGTGGACGGCGTGCTGCGTGGCGAGGCGGACGACTCCATGCAGTCCCGCGCCAGCGCCCTGGGGTGGGGAGACGTCGCCGACGTCACGTTCGTGGTCGGCACCACCCCCGCCGTGGTCGGCGGCACGGTGCCGGCGGTGGACGACCTGCGGCGCTCGGTGCGCCAGCACGGCGTGGAAGCCCTTGCCATCGTGCAGCGCTCGCGGCTCATCGCGATCCTCGGCGGCACCCGTGAGGCGCTCCGGGTGGTCGAGGAGGTGTCCGACTGCTTCGGTCCCGGCCCCATCGTGCTCGGGCCCACGGTGCCGCACCTGTTCGCGGCCGGCCGCTCGGCCCGGGCCGCGCTGAGCGGGCTCTCGGCCGCCGCCGCGTGGCCCGAGGTTCCTCGCGTGGTCGAGTCCGACGCCTTGCTGGCCGAGCGCGCCCTCGCCGGCGACCCGCAGGCGCGACGCCTCCTCGTCGACCGCGTCCACCGACCGCTCGCCTCGGCGAGCCACGCAGCCCTGCTCACGACCGCGACGGCATACCTCGAGAGCGGCGGGGCGCTCGAGGCCACGGCCCGCAGCCTGTTCGTGCACCCGAACACCGTGCGCTACCGGCTCGGCCGGATCTGCGACGCCACGGGCTACGACCTCACGGTCCCCAGGGAGGCCTGGACGGTGCGCGTCGGCCTCTCGCTCGGCCGCCTCGCGGGGGCCGGTACCACTCCGCCGCCGAGCGCCGCCGCAACCGGACGCGCCGGCTCGCTCGCGAGCTCGACGGTGGGGTCGCCCGGGGGCTCCTTCGCGCGCCTGTCCACGCCCAGCACCACCGGGCTCTTGGAGGAAACCTCCAAACTATCCGAGACGACTTCGTGACATTCGACGGCGGGGTCGGCGACCTCGAGCAGGAAGGGTTGGAGTCGTGCTAGCGATCGTGTGCCCCGGACAGGGCTCCCAGACCCCCGGCTTCCTCACCCCGTGGCTCGAGCTCGACGGCGTCCGCGAACAGCTGACCGCCCTCGGCCAGGCCGCCGGGCACGACCTCGTCGCGCACGGCACCGAGTCCGACGCCGAGACCATCAAGGACACGGCGGTCGCGCAGCCGCTCATCGTCGCTGCCGGCCTCGTGACCGCCTCGGCCCTGTTCCCCGAGCGCGACGAGCTCGACGCCACCGGTGCGGTGCTCGCCGGCCACTCGGTCGGTGAGCTGACCGCCGCCGCCCTGGCCGGGGTGCTGACCGACCAGCAGGCGATCTCGCTCGTGGCGACGCGCGGTCGCGCCATGGCGAAGGCGAGCGCGGTCACGCCGACCGGCATGACCGCGGTGCTCGGCGGCGACCCCGACGAGGTGCTCGCGGCTCTCGAGGCGCAGGGCCTGACCCCCGCCAACGTCAACGGCGCCGGGCAGGTGGTCGCTGCCGGCACGCTCGAGCAGCTCGAGGCGCTGCGGGAGACGCCGCCGGCCAAGGCCCGCGTCATCCCGCTGCAGGTCGCCGGAGCGTTCCACACCCGGCACATGGCCCCGGCAGTCGACGCCATGGCAGCCGCCGCGGCAGACATCACCCCCGCGAACCCCCACCTACGGCTGCTGTCCAACGCCGAAGGCGCCACGGTGGCCGACGGTCCCGACGCGCTGCAGCGCCTCGTGCGCCAGGTGAGCAACCCGGTGCGCTGGGACCAGTGCATGGAGACGATGCTGGCCCTCGGCGTCACCGGCCTGATCGAGCTGGCCCCGGCCGGCACCCTGGTCGGCCTCGCCAAGCGCGCCATGAAGGGCGTCGAGACGCTCGCCGTCAAGACTCCCGACGACCTCGACGCCGCCCGCACCCTCGTCCAGACCCACACGGCCTGATGGCACGGCCCCTGACTGGCGCGGCAGCCCCGGCAGGGGCACGCTCGAAGCAGGTGCTGCGCGGCGGTGACCCCGTCGTCGCACTCGCCGAGCGCCGCTCCACCCACCTGAACCCTCACCCTCGAGAAGGCCTCACGTGACTTCCCCCAGCACCGTGCCGACGCCCAAGGGCACCGGCACCCTCGTCGACAACGGCGCCCTGCGCCACTCGCGGATCCTGGGCGTCGGCGCCTACCGTCCCGCGCGCGTCGTCATGAACTCCGAGATCGTCGACAAGATCGACTCGAGCGACGAGTGGATCCGCGAGCGCTCCGGCATCATCAGCCGCCACTTCGCGGCCGATGACGAGAGCGTCATCGACATGGCCGAAGCCGCCTCGCGGCAGGCCATCGAGCACGCCGGCATCGCACCGGAGCAGATCGGGTTCGTCCTCGTGGCCACGGTGACGCACCCGTACCAGACGCCCGCCGCCGCGCCCGAGCTCGCCTCGCGCCTCGGCTCCACCGCGCCTGCCATCGACATCTCCGCTGCGTGCGCCGGCTACTGCTACGGCGTCGCCATGGCGAGCGACATGGTCAAGGGCGGCTCGGCCGACTACGTCCTCGTCGTCGGCGTCGAGAAGCTGAGCGACTTCACCGACCCCTACGACCGCGGCAGCGCCTTCATCTTCGGCGACGGTGCCGGCGCCTGCGTCATCGGCCCGAGCGACACCCCCGGCATCGGCCCGACCGTGTGGGGTTCCGACGGCACCCAGCGCGACGCGATCACCCAGAAGCAGGCGTGGACCGACGTACGCGAGTCCTGGCAGTCCGCCCAGGCCGACAAGAACGTCTGGCCCGCCATCGGGATGGCCGGCCAGACCGTGTTCCGCTGGGCCGTGTGGGGCATGGCGCCCGTCGCCCAGCAGGCCATCGACAAGGCGGGCATCAAGGCCGACGACCTCGACGCCTTCATCCCCCACCAGGCCAACATCCGGATCATCGACGCGATGGTCAAGCAGCTCAAGCTGCCGGCCGACATCCCCGTCGCCCGCGACATCGTGACCACCGCCAACACCTCGGCCGCCTCCATCCCGATCGCCACGACGCGCATGCTCGCCGAGAAGGAGATCCCGAGCGGCGGTCTCGCCCTCCAGATCGGCTTCGGCGCCGGACTGGTCTATGCCGCCCAGGTCGTCGTGCTGCCCTGAGCCCTCCCAGCCGGGCAGCCTTCACGCTCCCGCCGGTCCCGACGGGTCATTCGGGCCACGGAACGACATCCGCCACGCACACCACACACAAGGAGTAGACAGATGGCTCAGTCCGAGCAGGAGATCCTCGAGGGTCTTGCCGAGATCGTCAACGAGGAGACCGGCCTCGACACCGCGTCCGTCGAGATGGACAAGTCCTTCACCGAGGACCTCGACATCGACTCCCTCTCGATGATGACGATCGTCGTCAACGCCGAGGAGAAGTTCGGCGTGCGCATCCCGGACAGCGAGGTCAAGAACCTCAAGACCGTCCGCGACGCCGTCACCTACATCGCCGGCGCGCAGTCCTGACACGCCGGTCGGCGCCCGGCAGCACTGAGCCACCGGGCGCCGACCTGCAGGCCGGCGGCGCCGCCGCGTGACGCCCTCACGAGCCGCTCGTGCCAGCCTCGAACCGCCGCACCCGATCGCCGTCCACCAACCCCTCGCACCACCCGACCCCACCCAGAGGAGCACGTCACCATGACGTCCAATCGCGACCGACGCGTCGTGGTCACCGGCCTCGGCGCCACCACGCCGCTCGGCGGCACCGCCACGGAGACGTGGGAGGCCCTGCTCGCCGGCCGGTCCGGCGCCCGCCCCATGGACTTCGACTGGGTCGCCAAGTACGAGCTCCCGGTCACCTTCGCCGCCACCATCGCCACCAGGCCCGACGAGGTCCTGACCAAGGTCGAGACCCGCCGTCTCGACCCCTCCAGCCAGTACGCCCTCATCGCCGCCCGCGAGGCCTGGGCCGACGCGGGCAAGCCCGAGGTCGACCCCGAGCGCCTCGGCGCGGCCATCGGCTCCGGGATCGGCGGCGTGTGGACGCTGCTCGACCAGTGGGACAACCTGCGCGAGAAGGGCCCGCGCCGGGTCTACCCGCTCGCCGTCCCGATGCTCATGCCCAACGGCCCGGCCGCCGCGGTCTCGCTCGACCTCGGCGCACGTGCCGGCGCCCACACCACCGTCAGCGCGTGCGCGTCGGGTGCCGAGAGCATGGGCTACGCCATCGACATGATCCGCACCGGGCGTGCCGACGTCGTCGTCGCCGGCGGCACCGAGGCCGCAGTGCACGCTCTGCCGATCGCCGGCTTCGCAGCCATGCAGGCGCTCTCGACGCGCAACGACGAGCCGGAGAAGGCCTCCCGTCCCTACGACACCGGCCGTGACGGCTTCGTCCTCGGTGAGGGGGCGGCCGTCATCGTCCTCGAGTCGGAGGAGCACGCCCGCGCCCGCGGTGCTCGCATCTACGCCGAGCTCGCGAGCGTCGGCATGTCCGCCGACGCGCACCACATCACGGCTCCCGAGCCCAACGGCTCCGGGGCGTCCCGCGCCATGCGGTATGCCGTCGAGCGGGCCGACCTGTCGCTGACCGACATCATCCACATCAACGCGCACGCCACCTCGACGCCCGTCGGGGACGTAGCCGAGTACAACGCCATCAAGCGCGCGTTCGGCGACCACACCGAGGCCCTCTCGGTGACGGCGACCAAGTCCATGACCGGTCACCTGCTCGGCGCTGCCGGGGCGCTCGAGGCGGTCATCACCATCCAGTCGATCCACCACCGGCTCGTGCCTGCGACCATCAACCTCGACGACCAGGACCCGGAGATCCCCCTCAACGTCGTGACGGGCGAGGCTCAGCGACTGCCCGAGGGCGACATCGCGGCCCTCAACAACTCCTTCGGCTTCGGCGGCCACAACGTCGCCCTGGCGGTCCGGAGCGTCTGAGGCAGGGTCCTGCCGCACGCATCGCGTCGGTGAGCGACGAGGGCCCGGGAGCACGAACCGCCCGGGCCCTCGTCGTCTCCCACCGCCGACGAGCGGTCTGGCCGTGGCGCCGTGGCGCCGGTCAGCCGACCTTGTGCAGCCAGCGGACGGCCGCGCCGTCGCCGGCGTAGCGGAAGACCTCGAGCTCCTCGTCCCACGGCACGCCGAGCAGCAGGTCGACCTCGTCCTGCAGGGCCTCGACGTCCCCACGCGTACGCAGGATCGCCTCGCGGAGCCGGTCCTCCTGGACGACGGCGTCGCCCGACGCCGACGTCATGGCGTGGTGGATCCCGAGGCTGGGTGTGTATGACCAGCGCGCCCCGTCACAGCCCGGTGAGGGGTCCTCGGTGACCTCGAAGCGCAGGCCGTCCCAGCCGCGCAGTGCACTGGCGAGCGCGGCACCGGTGCCCGGCGCGCCGGACCAGGCCAGCTCGGTGCGCACCATTCGGGGCGCTGCCGGCTGCGGGATCCAGTCGAGCGTCACCTGCTGGTCGAGGACGGCCTCGACTGCCCACGTGATGTGCGGGCACAGCGGGGCGGGGGCCCCGTGTACGAACAGGACCCCACGTGTCGTGCTGCGCGGCATCGCCACAGACATCCGAACCTCCTGAAGTTGCAGGGACGTCTTCCCCAACGCCTGCTTCTTCACGGTCCCGGCGGCCTGCCCGGTGCCAAGCGATCACGACGTGCTCATCGGCGAGCACCCGCTCATTGTGCACCATGGGGCACAGCGGCACCAGCAACCCCACGGGTCGAAATGCCCCGATTTGGAACCGGACGCTCGCGCCGCTGGGCCGGCCGGCGCTCACGCCGTGGCGGGTACGCCCGGGTGGAGGTAGACGTCGTCGCCACGGACATCCACGCGATGGGTCCTGACCGGTTTCGTCGCAGGCAGGCACATCGGCCTGCCGTCGGCCAGGCAGAAGCGGGTCGCGTGCAGCGGGCACTCCACCTCCCCCGCCTCCACCCAGCCTTCGGCGAGCGACGCATCCTCGTGCGAGCAGGTGTCGTCCAGCGCGTAGTAGGTGCCGTCGTCGTCGCGGAAGAGCGAGATGGGCTCGTCGGTGCCCGTCAGTGCGGTGTCGAGCACGAGCGCCTCCCCGGGCTCCACGTCATCGACCGCGGCAACCCGGATGCCGTCACTCATGCTGTCTCCTCCTCGCACCGGCCAGGTCTGGTCCCCGCGAGCCTAGGGGGTGGCGCGGCGACCCTCCCGACGGCCCCGCCCCTCACCGGGCATCCGAGCTCGCGCGATGCCTCGCTAGACTCCGTGCCGACCTCGTCGGGCGACGTCCTGCGACGGTTCCGGGGCAGTAGCTCAGCCGGTCAGAGCAGCGGACTCATAATCCGTCGGTCCAGGGTTCAAGCCCCTGCTGCCCCACTCGACGGACAGACACCCTCAGGAGTGCGCAAACGCCCTCGTCACGCAGTGCGTGGCGAGGGCGTTGCTCCTCGTAGCCTGAAAGACGCTCCTGCCCCATGCAGTCAGGCAAGGGCCAGAGATTCGGTCACCAGCGCCGTGGCGGTGAGGGTTGGCGCTGCCGTCGGGACAGGCTGCCCCCGGTCAGTGGTCGCCCACCCTGTCGAGAGGGCCGCAGAGCGCCGGGGCCGTGGCCTCCATGGGGAGGCTCGCGCTCAGGTCGCTCACGCCGAGCACGTAGTCGTACTTCTTGTTGCCGTTGTAGTCGATCCCATGGACCACGATGACGGCGTTCTCGTGCCGGACCGCCATGGCCATGTCATGGGTGAGCTTGATGCTGCGGGTGTACGTGTACGTGCCCACCTGCGGGAAGCGGGCGATGGCCAGCGCGCTGGCGGGGCTCGTGTCACCCCTGGTGGTCAGGGAGGTGCCCACCGGACCGTAGTCCCCGAGGCCGTCCGTGGTGCTCATGGACCGGCGGCCGTTGTGCTTGGTGGCATCGTCGGCCTCCGGGCACTCGCCCTCGCCCTTGGCGTGGATGTGCATCGCGTGCGGGGCTGTGATCAGCCCTCTCACCCTGACCGTGACCCACGCGGTGTCACCGACCAAGCGCACTGAGGCGGATCCATGGGCATCCACGCGGTTGGTGGGGACCGGGTCGAGCGACGTGGAGAAGACGGAGGGGTCGCCACCGGTGTGGGCGGCCGCGACGGCTTGGGACCCGGACGCCGCCGCGAAAGCAAGGAGCACGGGTGCCGCACTGGCGGCGGCGATCAAGAATGTTCTGCGCATTTTTTATCCCTTGAAGGTTTGGGAATTATCGCGATCTCGTGTGTTTCGACAAGGTTTGCGAAGCACCAGTTCTTTTCCTGGATCGCGCTGGACGACGCACCGGAGCACCCGATACGGCGGGAACACGGCCAAAAGCGCCGAAGCTGGACGCAGCGCAGATCAGCCGCGAATCACTCTCTCCTGCAGCCATATTGGGCTGCTTATCGACCGTACGCGCATGACGAGTGGTGAAACAAGGCACCCAGCCGCCATAGGAATACGACATCGGGAAGGCATGTCACGCATTCTGCGGTTCTGCACCCGCTGTTCGACGCACAAGTTTCAATCAACAGACCCTTGGTCATTCGGATAACGGCTGGTCTCATCGGCCCCCGGCGCTCACGGGCGCGTATTCGGCGCGACGGAGCGCATTTGATCGGTACGTTCGTGACCGTCGACGGAGCTGCGACCGGAGCCCTTGCCGGGCGATCCACGCTCACGCTCACCTGCCCACCCACCAACGGCCGGCGAGTGGGGGCCCGCCGGCCGTCTGCGCCTGAGGTCCGCTCACGGCCCTTTCAGCATCCAGACGGCGTTGGGGGTGCAACACGGGCCGGGGGTGGGAGGCAGGCCACGAGCGCGTCGACCGCGAGCGGTCGCACCATCTGGAGGAGGCGACACGACCCTTCTCCCGAGAAGGGGCCGCAGCGCATCCAGTGACTAGTCTGCACCTTCTCCACCCGCGGTGGTGGCCCAATGCACAGATCCGATAAACCGGACAAAGCAGCTGCTCGGCCGCGCGGCGCCGAGGACGAGGGCCTCGTCGCGGCGGAGCACCAGGACGAGTGGCGCTGGACCTCTCGGGAGGCTGACAAAGTGCCACATCCGTCACATCCGGCACTGATCGCGTCCGCTTTTCGCCGGAAGGCGCCCTCCGCCCGAGAGCCACCCATATGGTGAAGGGGACCGGCCGACCCGGACGGGGAGCGCGTGGGGGCGCGCGACCGCAGGGCACGTCCGGTTACGGCGGAGGTGTCTGCCGGGAGAGGTTCGTGGTGACAGTTTCGCCTTCGAGGGGGTGGCCCGCAGGTGCGTACAGCCGATGAGAGACGTGGTCCGCGTGTCCTGAACATCAGGATGAGTGGTCGTCTTGTCCCGTTCGCAGCAGCTCTGCTGCTCTTTGCCATGCTGCCGTTCCTCGGCGGCGGCCCGACCAGGCCGCCGACCGAGTCGGTGGTCCTGGCCGCCGGGTCGCCCGCCGCCGTCCAGGACGCGGTCCAGGCGGTCGGCGAGGCCCGGGACCAGCTGGCGGGGCTCGACGGTGCGGCACCGGGTTCCACCGCACCCGCCGGGTCCGTCCTGGCATCCGCCATCGGCGGCGGGCTCTTCCTGTTCCCCGCCGTCAACCTGGCACCCGTGACTGCCGGCGCGTTGGTGTCCCCGCTGACGGGGGTGCCGCTCTTCATCCATCCCGTGCCCGGCGACGAGGTCTCACCGTTCGGCCCACGCATCCACCCGCTGCTGGGACGACCCATGTTCCACACGGGCATCGACCTCGCGGCGCCCTGTGGCACGCCCATCCACGCCGCCGCCGACGGCACCGTGGTCTACGCCCGTGTCTCTGCCTCGTGGGGCGGGCGCACGATCATCGAGCACACCCCCACGGTCAAGACGGCCTACGGCCACCAGTCGCAGTTCCTCGTCACCGAGGGCGAGAAGGTCAAGCAGGGTCAGGTCATCGGCCTCAGCGGGACCACCGGCTGGTCCACCGGCTGCCACCTGCACTTCGACGTCATCATCAACGACCGTTACGTCGACCCGGCCCCGTACCTCGGCTTCGCGGCATCCGCGGCCGCATCGGTGCCGTATGCCGCCGTCCCCTCCCTCGTGCTCGACCGCGGCGGAAGCGTGATCCAGACCGTCGAGGACGGAGACGTGCCGCTGGCCGACGCGAGCGTGGTACCGATTTCTGCGGCGCCCGCCGTGGCAGCTGCCTCGAGCGCGCCAGCCGCGCCCAAGCCGCCTGTCGCGCCGAGCCCGACGGCCTCCACGGCGGTGCCGAGCGCGCCGACCACCACGCCGGCCAGCACGGTGGCGCCCAGCCCGGCGACCACGACGACGAGCGCCCCGTCGACCACGACGAGCGCCCCGTCGACCACGAGCAGCCCGCCCGCCACGACCACCAGCGCGCCGGCTCCGACCCCCGACGCACCGACCTCGACCTCCGCGGCGCCGACATCGACGGCCACCGCCACCGCCACGGTGACGGCGACGGCCACCCAGGTGCTGACCACCGCGACGGAGGTCGCCACGACCGCCGCGGCAGCGACCTGCTCACCCTCGACAACGGGCACGAGCAGTCCGGCCAGCCCGAGCGACCCCACCTGCGTCGACCCGAAGTCGTCGACCGCCACGGCCAGCAGCGGAGGCTGAGCCGACCGGACGCCACCGACCCGCTCTTCGTTCGGCCCCCGTGCACGCCCACGGGGGCCGAACGCATACGGCGGCGGACGCATACGCGATCGGACACGGCCTCACGATTCGGGCACGGTCGCCCCCGGGGGTACTTCGTCCCGCTCGAAACCGATAGGTTGCGCGGATGGACGACGTGAAACCCGACGCCGGGACACAAACGGACCGGCAGCTGGCGCCTCGAGACCCCATGGTCGTCATCGAGGGCGTCAACAAGCACTTCGGCGACCTGCACGTGCTGCGCGACATCAACCTGACCGTGGGCAAGGGTGAGGTCGTCGTCGTCCTCGGCCCCTCCGGCTCGGGCAAGTCGACGCTGTGCCGGGCCATCAACCGTCTCGAGACGATCGAGTCGGGCACCATCTCCATCGACGGGAAGCGGCTGCCCGAGGAGGGCAAGCCCCTGGCGGAGCTGCGCGCGGACGTCGGGATGGTGTTCCAGTCCTTCAACCTCTTCGCGCACAAGACGATCCGCGAGAACGTGACCCTGGGGCCGGTCAAGGTCCGCAAGAAGTCCAAGGCGGACGCCGACCGCCAGGCCAACGACCTGCTCAAGCGCGTCGGCGTGGAGGCGCAGGCCGACAAGTACCCCGCCCAGCTCTCCGGCGGCCAGCAGCAGCGTGTGGCGATCGCCCGCTCGCTGGCGATGGGCCCGAAGGTGATGCTCTTCGACGAGCCCACCTCGGCCCTCGACCCGGAGATGGTCAACGAGGTCCTCGACGTCATGGTCGAGCTGGCCCGGGAGGGTATGACCATGATCGTCGTCACCCACGAGATGGGCTTCGCCCGCAAGGCTGCCGACCGCGTCGTGTTCATGGCCGACGGCCAGATCGTCGAGGTCGGCCCCCCGCAGGAGTTCTTCACCAGCCCCCGCAGTGAGCGCGCCAAGGACTTCCTCGGCAAGATCCTCACCCACTGAGCACTCCAGCCACCAGATCCAGACGAGCCACCCTTTCCAACCGGCAGGGAGCGGCGCGCACACCGCGCGCACGCCGGACACCACCCAGGAGGAACCCACATGAAGGCACGACGACTCGGAGCCGTCGCAGCCGCTGCCACGCTCGCACTGACGCTGGCCGCCTGCGGCTCCGGCGACAAGGCGGGTAGCAGCTCGAGCGGAGGCAAGGGCCTCAAGATCGGCATCAAGTACGACCAGCCGGGTCTCGGCCTCAAGAAGGGCAGCGACTTCACCGGCATGGACGTCGACGTCGCGAAGTACGTCGCCAAGTCCCTCGGCACCAGCGAGGGCGACATCACCTGGGTGCAGGCGCCGAGCGCCCAGCGCGAGACGCTGATCTCCACCGGCCAGGTCGACATGGTCGTGGCGACGTACTCGATCACCGACAAGCGCAAGGAGAAGGTGAGCTTCGCCGGGCCCTACTTCATCGCCGGCCAGGACCTGCTCGTGCGCAGCGACGACAACTCCATCACCGGACCCGACACGCTAGCCGGCAAGAAGCTCTGCTCGGTCACCGGCTCGACCTCGGCTCAGAAGGTGAAGGAGAAGGTCCCCGGCGTCAACCTGCAGGAGTTCGGCACCTACTCCGAGTGCGTCGCGGCCCTCGCCTCGGGCGCCATCGACGCCCTCACCACCGACGACACGATCCTCGCCGGCTACGCCGCGCAGGACCAGTACAAGGGCAAGCTCAAGGTCGTCGGCAAGCCCTTCTCCACGGAGAAGTACGGCATCGGCATCAAGAAGGGCGACACGGCCCTGTGCCAGAAGATCACCGACGCCATCAAGAAGATGGTCTCGGACGGCTCGTGGCAGAAGGCGGTCGACAACAACCTCGGCCCGGCCGGCTACAAGCCGGGCACCGGCAACCCGCCCACGCCGGACGCCTGTTCCTGACCGACCGTCCCGGGGGGCGAGGGCCGCACGACGGCCCTCGCACCCCGGGTTCAGCATGAGAGGTGATGGATGGGCGACATCCTCAGCAACTACGACATCCTCGGCGCCTTCTGGGTGACGATCCAGCTGTCGGTCCTGTCGGCGATCGGCGCGCTCCTGATCGGGACGGTGGTCGCGATCCTCCGAGTGTCGCCCGTTCGCACGCTGCGTCTGCTGGGCACGAGCTACGTCAACATCTTCCGCAACACCCCGTTGACCCTGCTGATGGTCTTCAGCATCCTCGGCCTGTCGTTCATCCTCGGGATAACGCTCTCGTCGAACCTCTCGCGCAACGCCTACCTGTGGGCCGTCGTGGTGCTGGCCGTCTACCACGCGGCATTCGTCTGCGAGGCGCTGCGCAGCGGCGTCAACACCGTCCCCGCCGGCCAGGCCGAGGCGGCCCGGTCCATCGGGCTGACCTTCTCCCAGTCGATGCGCGAGGTGCTCCTGCCCCAGGCGTTCCGCGGGGCCATCGCCCCGCTCGGGTCGACGCTCATCGCCCTCGTCAAGAACACGACGGTCGCGGCCGTCATCCTCGGCACGGAGGAGTCCGCCGGCCTGCTCGCCAAGATCACCGAGAACGAGGGAGCGAGCCTGCCCACCTTCTTCCTCTTCGCCCTCGGCTTCGTCATCCTCACGCTGCCGATCGGCGTGCTGTTCACCCACCTCTCCCAGCGTCTGGCGGTGAAGCGATGAGCTCGCAGATCGTCCTGTTCGACGCGCCGGGGCCCAAGGCCCGGCGCCGCCACGCCATCCTCACCGTCGTGGGGATCGTGCTCGCCCTCGGGCTCCTGTGGCTGGTCATCCGCAAGATGGGCGAGGCGAACCAGCTCGAGGGCTACATGTGGTCGCCCTTCGTGACCGACCCCGACGTCTGGACGCAGTACCTCCTGCCGGGCCTCTGGGGCACGCTGAAGGCCGCCGCGCTGTCGGTGGTCTTCGCCGGCATCTTCGGCCTCGTCTTCGGCATGGCGCGGCTCTCGGCGAGCCGCTGGATCAACCTCCCGGCGGGCGTCATCGTGGAGTTCTTCCGCTCGGTGCCCGTGCTGATCATGATGGTCTTCTTCTACTTCGGCTACTTCGCCACGAGCGACCTCGTCTCCGCGCAGAACGCGCCGCTCGCCGCCGTCGTCCTGGCACTGACGCTCTACAACGGCTCGGTCATCGCCGAGCTCGTGCGCTCGGGCGTCTTCAGCCTGCCGAAGGGCCAGAGCGAGGCCGGGCTCTCGATCGGCCTCACGCCCGGGCAGGTGCTGCGCTCGATCCAGCTGCCCCAGGCCCTCACCGCCATGCTGCCGGCCCTCGTCGGCCAGCTCGTCGTGGTGCTCAAGGACAGCGCGCTCGGCTACGTCATCACCTACCCCGAGCTGCTCAACGCCGCCAAGACGCTGGGGTCGGCGTACGCCAACACCGTCCCGGCGTACCTCGTCGCGGCCGCCATCTTCATCGTCATCAACTACCTTTTGACCCGGCTGGCGGCCCTCGTGGAGCGCCGGCTGAAGCGTCGCGGCGGGTCGCGCCCGGTCGGCCTCGAGGACGCCGTGACGGAGGTCGGTCCCGGCGTCCCTGGCGGCGTCACCAGTCGCGACGCCTGACGCCCACCGGAACACCCGACGACACCCGCTGGCACTGCGCCCGCGGGTGTCGTCGTCCCCCGCCGAACCCCGCCGAAACGTGCGGTGAGCCAGCGCCTCCACCCGGCTGGCCCAGCGCCGACCGACCGCCGACGACACGAGGAAGGGCCCCGACACCAGTGGTGTCGGGGCCCTTCCTCGTCGGTGCTCCCCCGATTGGACTCGAACCAATAACCTGCCGGTTAACAGCCGGCTGCTCTGCCAATTGAGCTACAGGGGAATGCTGCTCGGAAACCATAGCAAAGGGACTGGCCCCACACTAAATCGGGGGTCGGCACCCACCGTGGCGCCCGGAGCCCCGCGTCACGCCCGGCTCACAGCCCCACCTCGGAGCGGAGGCGAGCCAGCCGCTGGGCCGCCTCGCGGGCGACGTCGGGGTCGGCGAGGTCGGCCCCCCTGCCCGGGATGGTCTGCTCCAGCAGGGCTCCCGTGGCGAGGTCCTGGCGGATGACGACGCGTACCTTCCGGCGGCCGGCGGTGCGGAACTCGTCGGCCAGCACGACGCTGGCCTGCAGACGCTCACGCAGCGCCTGCTGCAGCAGCGACGGCTCGGTGATGCGCCACCGAGAAGGCGTCGCGTGGTCCACCCAGGTGACGGTCAGCAGGGACGACTCGCCCTGCCACGTGGCGGCCTCGGCCTCGTGCCACGGTCGGCGCCAGCCCACGGAGCCGTCCGCCCCGACGAGGACCAGGTGGTGCGTCGTCGCGACGACGTGGGCGCGGCTGCTCTCGTCGAGGGCCCACGCCAGCACCTGCTCCCCCGTATGGAGGGGCACGGCGGATCGCACCTCTGCAGGGAGGGCCGGTCGGCGCCGGCGGTCGAAGAGTCCCATCAGCCCATTCCTGCCTTGATCGCGGCCAGCTCGCGCTGCAGCGTCTGCAGCTGCATGCCGAGCTCGCGCGTGCGCTCCGGGGACGGTGTCTCCCCGTGGTCGAGGCGGCGCATCTCGCTCATCGAGTCCGCGATGCGGCGGGTCAGGGCGATGGTGCGCACGCGGTCGAAGAGCTCACCGACGTAGCGCGACGTGGGCAGCCCGGTGTTGGGGTCCATCCGAGTGGGCAGCGTGTCGACGGCCAGCTCGCTGACGAGGCCGGCGACGGGTGAGGGCGCGTTCTCGGTCACGGCCGCGATCCAGGCGCCCGTGCTGCCCCTGTCGGCTCCGTGGTGGGCGATCCGGATGCCGTCGAAGACCGCCCGGTGCGCCGGCGCGGAGAAGGACTCGGGCGTGAGCAGGTCGATCGCGCCCGGCTTGAACACGGTGGGGAACTGCAGCAGCACCTGGAGGAGCTGGCGCTCGGCGAGGACCACGGGGTCACGGCGGTCGGGGACCGGGAAGACGCCGGCCTCCGGGGCGCCACCGTGCTCCTCGTAGGGGTCCCGGCCGGGACCGGCGCGGTGACCGTCCCGCCCGTCCGCCGCGCTGCGGGCGGCACGGCTGTCGTCGTCGACCTTGAGCTTCCCGGCGCGCGAGACCTCGCCGGCCACCTGCTCCACGTCGAGCCCCAGCATGCCGGCGACCTCCCGGGTGTACTCCGGCTGCAGGGACCGGTCGCGGATCGAGGCGACGATCGGGGCCACCGCGCGGACCGCCTGGATGCGGCCCTCGGCGGTCGCGAGGTCGAAGCGCTTGATCGTCGTGCGGGCGGCGAACTCGAACATCGGCACGGCGTCCTCGATGAGCGCCTGCACCGCCGGGTCTCCCCCGGCCTGCCGCAGCTCGCACGGGTCCTTGCCGGACTTCTCCACCGCCACGAAGGACTGCGAGGTCCACTTCTCGTCGTCGGCGAAGGCGCGCATGGCGGCCTTCTGCCCGGCGGCGTCGCCGTCGAAGGTGAAGATGACCTTGGCGGGGGCCAGGCCCGCCTCGTCGCGCATGAGGCGGCGCAGCGTCTTGATGTGGTCGGCGCCGAAGGCCGTGCCGCACGTGGCCACCGCGGTGTCCACACCGGCCAGGTGACACGCCATGACGTCGGTGTAGCCCTCGACGACGACGGCCTGGCGACCCTGGGAGATCTTCTTCTTCGCCAGGTCGAGGCCGTAGAGCACGGTCGACTTCTTGTAGATCGGCGTCTCGGAGGTGTTGAGGTACTTCGCCTCGATGCGGTCGTCGTCGAAGAGACGGCGGGCCCCGAAGCCGACCGTGTCACCGGTGATGTCGCGGATCGGCCAGACGAGCCGGCCCCGGAACCGGTCGTAGAGCCCGCGCGCACCACGGCCGGCCAGACCTGCGGTGACGAGCTCGTCGTCGGTGAACCCCTTGGCGCGCAGGTGGCGCACGAGGTCCTCACCGCCGCGCGGCGCGAAGCCGACGCCGAACTGCCGGACGTGCTCGCTGTTGAAGTCGCGCGCCCGGAGGAAGTCACGGCCCTGCCGAGCGGCCTGGCTGCCGAGCAGCAGCTCGGTGTAGTACTCCTCGGCCACGCGGTGCGCCTCGATGAGCCGGCTGCGCCGTCCGAGGCCCTCCTCGCGCGGCCGGTCGCCGTTCTCGTAGCGCAGCTCCATGCCGAGCTTCTGCGCGAGCCGCTCGACCGCCTCGGAGAAGCTCAGGTGGTCGACCTTCTGCACGAAGGAGATGACGTCGCCGCCCTCGCCGCAGCCGAAGCAGTGCCAGGCACCGACGGCGGGACGGATGTTGAACGACGGGGTCTTCTCGTCGTGGAAGGGGCACAGGCCCTTGAGCGATCCCGGGCCCGCGGAGCGGAGCGTCACGTGCTCGCGCACGACGTCCTCGATGGACGACCGCGCCTTGACCGCCGCGATGTCCTCGCTGTTGATCAGCCCCGCCATCTGCCTCCTGTCGCTGCCCGTGATCCTAGTTCGTCGGCGCGAGGGTGCTCGTCACCGGCACCACCGGCTGTGGAGGGCCAGGGCGCGCACGTCGGTCAGCGAGGCCACCTGGTCGACCACCACGCGCAGCCTCTCGCCGTCGTCGGCGGCCACGGCGTGGTCGGCGCGGAAGGCCACGTCCAGACGCTCCTCGGGGGCGGCGGCATACGCCTCCACGAGGTCGCGCACGACGTCACGCTGGGTCGACATGACGGCGAGCCGCTCCTCGGCGGTCATCACGAAGTGGTTGGCGACCGCCTTGAGCACCGAGCACTCGGCGCGCGTGGCGTCCGGCACGACGAGGTCGGCCTCGAACCGACAGAGCGGTCCGGGGCCGTGGCGCTCGCGGGTCGCCACCTCGACCGAGAGGACGAAGCGCCCGATGAGCCGGCTGGTCATGTCCTTGAGGCGCGCGAGGTCGCTGCGCGAGCCGTCGTACGCCGTGGGCACGGCCCCGGACTGCAGCAGCCGTTCCAGCGCCGCTGCGAGGACGTCGCTCGCCAGGTCGGGCGCATACGTGCGGCCGGCGATCTCCACCACGTCGGCGAGGTCGTCCGAGTGGAGCACGCGCGGGTCGATCCAGCCGGACGCGATGGCGTCCTCCACGTCGTGCACGGAGTAGGCGACGTCATCGGACCAGTCCATCACCTGCGCCTCGAAGCACGGCGCGCCGGGGACCGAGCCCTCCCGGATCCACTCGAACACCGGCAGGTCCGAGGCGTAGACGCCGAACTTGCCTGTGCCCGAGGGTCCCTCGCCTCGCTGCCACGGGTACTTGGTCGCGGCGTCGAGGCACGCACGGGTGAGGTTGAGCCCCGCCGAGGTCCCGTCGGCGTGGAAACGCTTGGCCTCCAGGCGGGTCAGCAGTCGCAGCGTCTGCGCGTTCCCCTCGAAGCCCCCTATCCCCGCGGCGATCTCGTCGAGCACCGTCTCGCCGTTGTGGCCGAAGGGCGGGTGACCGAGGTCGTGGGCGAGGCAGGCCGTGTCCACGACGTCGGCGTCGCAGCCCAGCGCCGCACCGAACTCCCGACCGATCTGCGCGACCTCGAGCGAATGGGTGAGCCGGTTGCGGACGAAGTCGTCGTGGCCGGGCGCGAGGACCTGGGTCTTGGCGGCCAGCCGGCGCAGCGAGGAGGAGTGCACGACCCGGGCCCGGTCCCGGGCGAAGTCGTCGCGGTCGGCCCGCTTCTGCGCGGGATCCTCCGCGACCCAGCGCTCACGGTCCCGACCCTCGTATCCCACACCGGAACTCTAGGCGGCCGGACCGGTGCCACCGGCTCGCCGCACCCGGGAGCCGCCGGGAAGGCGCATACTGCAGGGATGGAGCCGCTCAGGCTTCCAACCGGAGGAGCGCGCCATGGGCGACAAGTCACCGAGATCCCACATGTCCACCAAGGCCAAGTCGCTGAAGGAGAAGCGGGCCGACAAGCACGCCAAGGCGGCGGCCAAGGACCACATCGAGATCATCCCGCCGAAGGGCAAGCGCTAACCGGCGCCCTTCACCCGAGCTCGGACCGTAGGCGGCGCACCCACGCCGGCTCGGTGCCGTAGCGCTGGATCCTGATGAGCCGCAGCTCCGTGCAGTCGCGCACGAGCTCGGCCATCCGTCGGTCGCGGGTCGCCTCCTGCTTGGCCGTCAGGACCCAACTCGTGGCGACCTTGCGGTACGACGGCGTGGCGGCGTCCCAGAACGCCGAGGCCCGGGCGTCGGCCCGCAGCTGGGCCTCGTAGCTCTCGGGCAGGGCCAGGTCGCCGTTCTCGTACGAGTAGACGCCGGAACGGTCCTCGCGCCGCCTGTCGAACGCCGCGAGGCCGGCCGGTCGCATCCGCCCGGCCGCGGTCAGCTCCTCCACGGCCCGGATGTTGACGGTGCTCCAGGTGCTTCCCGGCTTGCGTGGCGTCCACCGCTGGCGCACGGTGTCCTCGTCGACGCGCTGGACCATCGAGTCGATCCAGCCGAAGCAGAGCGCCTCGCGCACGGCCTCGGCCCACTCGAGGCCGCGCTGCTCGACGTGCTTCTTCCGCAGTCCCATCCACAGCTCGGTGGCGCTCTCGTGGTGCACCTCGAGCCACGCGCGGAAGTCCTCGGCGTCGTCGAAGAAGACCGCCGGCCGTTCCTCGGTGCCGCCCTCGTGCATGGGGCGATCCTGCCACCGGGCGGCGACACGCGGCAGCGTCGCTGCGAGGATGGCCGGCGTGACCGACCGCATCGTCCTCGCCGCCCGCAACAACGCCCTCTGGTGCGACGCCGTCGCCCGGTCCCACGGGGTGACGACGACGCTCGACGACCTCGCCTGGTCCGCCGCGACACGCACCCCGCCCTACTACCCGGACGCCGTCACGCTCTCCGCCGACGTGGGCGAGTACGACCTCCTGGCCCGCATCGACGACTCGGACGGCTGCTCCGTCAAGGACTCGTGGTCCCGGCTCGACCTGACCCTCGAGGACTTCGCCCGGCTCGTCGTCGGCGAGTGGGTCTGGCTCGACCCGTCGGTCCCGACATCCGCCGGGCGCGCACGCTCGTGGCGCCGCCTCGGGACACCGGACGAGATGGCTGCGTGGGTCCGCGCCTGGGCGAGCGACCCGGACGCCGAGGCCATCCTGCGGCCGTCGCTGCTCGAGGTCCCGGGCGTGCACGTCCTCGCCGCCCACGCGTCCGAGGACCCGTCCTCACCCGTGGTCGCCGGAGCCGTCGTGCACGTCACGGGCGAGGTGGCCGGCATCGGCAACGTCTTCGCCCTCGACGGCGACGTCCCGGGGACGTGGCGCGAGGCCGCCGCGGCCGCGCGCGGGGTCGTCGGCGACATGCCCCTGGTCGGCTGGGAGGCGGGTGACTCCGTCGACGCAGCGGTCGCGGCCGGGTGCGAGCGGCTGGGGCCGCTCACCGTGTGGCTGAAGTGAGGCTCAGCCGCCGCTGACCGACAGCTCGGCCTCGGCGATCGTGCGACGGTGCTCCTCCGAGAGCTCGCGCGACTCGAGCCAACGGTCGGGCAGAGCCACGGTGCGCGGCGAGCCCGCACGGCCGCGCTGGCCCTCTGCCGCCTCGCCGGGCCAGGGCGCGTCGGGGTCGAGCGTCCCGAGCAGCGTCTCGAGCGAGGCCATCGAGTCGACGAGCGCCAGGGAGCTGCGGATCGTCGAACCGGCCGGGAAGCCCTTGAGGTACCAGGCGATGTGCTTGCGGATGTCGCGGCAGGCGCGCTCCTCGTCGCCGTAGAACTCACACAGGTATGCCGTGTGCTTCCGCAGCGTGGCGGCGACCTCCCCGAGGGTGGGCGTCACCCGCGCCGACGTGCCGGCGAAGGCCGCGGCGAGGTCGGTGAAGAGCCACGGGCGCCCGAGGCAGCCTCGGCCGACGACGACCCCGTCGCAACCGGTCTCGCGCACCATCCGGAGGGCGTCGTCGGCCGACCAGATGTCGCCGTTGCCGAGGACCGGGATGCTCGTGACGGCCTGCTTGAGCATCCGGATGGCGCTCCAGTCGGCGGTGCCGGAGTAGGACTGGGCAGCGGTGCGGCCGTGCAGCGCGACCGCCGCGACGCCCTCCGCCTCGGCGGCCAGGCCGGCGTCGAGGAAGGTGAGGTGCTCGTCGTCGATGCCCTTGCGCATCTTGACGGTCACGGGGATGTCGCGCCGGGCGCCCTCCTCGACGACCGCTCCGACGATGGCCTTGAACAGGTCCTTCTTCCACGGCAGCGCAGAGCCCCCGCCCTTGCGCGTGACCTTGGGGACCGGACAACCGAAGTTGAGGTCGATGTGGTCGGCGCGGTCCTCCTGCACGAGGATGCGGGCCGCAGCCCTGGCCGTGGCCGGGTCGACGCTGTAGAGCTGGATCGAGCGCGGGTTCTCGTCGGGGTCGTGCTCGATGAGGCGCATCGTCTCGGGGCTGCGCTCGACGAGCGCGCGCGTCGTGATCATCTCGCTGACGTAGAGGCTCGTGGCGCCGCTCGCGCCGTTGCTCGAGGCGAGCGCGGTGCCCTCGTTGCCGTACTCGCGGCACAGCCGCCGGAAGGCGCGGTTCGTGATGCCGGCCATCGGGGCCAGTACCACAGGGGACTCGATGACGTGGCGGCCGATCCGCAGGGGTGGCAGCACGGCGCCCGCCGCCGCTGCGGTGGGGTCGTCGGTGGCGGTCTCACCGGCCTGCGTCGGGGCTGTCATCACGTCGGTCACGGGCTCGATTGTCCCCGATCACGCGCGTGGCGCCGAATCGAGGACGTCTCGGGTGAAGCGCAGGAGGGCGTCGGCGAACGCCTCCGGCTGGTCGAGGTTCGACAGGTGGCCCGCCCGCCGGATCACCTCCTCGCGAGCGCTGGGACACGCGCGGAGGCAGGCCCGCACCCCGATCCGCAGCTGGTCGAACTGGCCGTTGAGCAGCAGGACGGGGCAGTGCACGTGCTCGAGCATCGTGGGCCGGCAGCGCGTCATGACCTCTCGCCAGGCGGTGGCGGTGGGCGCGAAGAAGTAGCCGCCCGCGATGACCGGCTCGATGCGCTCGGCCGGGTAGAGCCGGCGCAGGATCCGGTCGTTGAGCCGCGTCATGCGGTCGGGACCGAGCCGGTCGGTCAGCGCCGCGACCCCACGGTAGACGGCAGCACCCGGGCCGGTCGGAGTCGCGCTCGCCCCGGCCAGGACGAGCCCGTCGAGCGCGTCGGAGTGGTCTGCGGCATACGCCATCGCGGCGTAGCCGCCGAGCGAGTGTCCGACGAGGACGACCGGCGCATCGGGCGGGACGGCGCGGACCGCCTCGTCGATGACCTCGACGCACCGCTCCAGCGTGAAGGCCTCGGCGACGCGGGTGCCGTGTCCCGGCAGGTCCACGAGGGTGAGGTCGACGTGGTCCCGCAGCAGCGCGACCTGCGGCGCCCACTGGCTGCTCGCCAGGCGGGAGCCGTGGACGAGGACCAAGTGAGCACGCACAGCGCGAGGATGCCACGATGAGCCGGTGAGCCACCTGCTGAGCGCCGCCGACCTCGCCCACGAGATCGAGGGCGTCGTCGTCCTCGACGTCCGCTGGGCCCTCACGACCGCCACCACCAGCGCCGGCCGGGCCGACTACGACGCCGGCCACGTGCCGGGCGCGTTCTTCGTCGACCTCGACGGCGAGCTCGCCGGCCCGGCGGGTGAGGGCGGCCGTCACCCGCTCCCGGACCCCGCGGTGGTCGAGGCGCTGGCCCGCCGCGCCGGCATCACCGAGCGCAGCCGCGTCGTCGTCTACGACGCCAAGGAGTCGTATGCCGCCGCGCGGGCCTGGTGGGTGCTGCGCTGGGCCGGCGTCCCCGACGTCCGCGTGCTCGACGGTGGGTATGCCGCCTGGTTGGCCGCCGGGCTCCCGGTCTCGACGCAGGAGCCCGCCGACAGGAACGGCGACTTCGTGGTCCGTCCCGGACAGCTGCCGACCCTCGACGCGGCGGAGGCCGCACAGGTGGCCCGGAACGGGCTGCTGCTCGATGCGCGGGCGCCCGAGCGCTACGCCGGCGAGATCGAGCCCATCGACCCCGTCGCCGGCCACGTCCCGGGGGCGGTCAACAGCCCCACCTCGGCCTGGCTCGCCGAGGACGGCACCTTCCGCAAGGACCTCGCCGAGCACTGGCAGCGGGTGGCGGACGGTCGAGGAGACGGCACCGGGACCGTCGGCGTCTACTGCGGGTCGGGGGTGACTGCGGCCCACGAGATGCTCGCGCTCGCCGAGCTGGGCATCGACGCGGTGCTCTACCCGGGATCGTGGAGCGAGTGGATCCGCGACACCTCCCGCCCGGTCGCCACGGGCCCGCAGCCCGGCTGACCCGGCGCCCGCATGCGTATGCCGCCTGCCCGGGCGGGCAGACGGCCATACGTCAGCGTGGTGGAGCCGCGGCCTCAGCAGCCGACGAGGCGCTGGGCGAGGTAGCCCTCGACCTGGTCGAGCGCGATGCGCTCCTGCGCCATCGTGTCGCGCTCGCGGATCGTCACCGCGTGGTCCTCGAGGGTGTCGAAGTCGACCGTGATGCAGTACGGCGTGCCGATCTCGTCGTGGCGGCGGTAGCGCTTGCCGATGGCGCCGGCGTCGTCGAAGTCGACGTTCCAGTGGCGACGCAGCTGCGCGGCGAGGTCGCGTGCCTTCGGGGACAGGTCGGCGTTGCGCGACAGCGGCAGCACCGCGGCCTTGACCGGCGCCAGGCGCGGGTCGAGGCGCAGCACGACGCGCTTGTCGACACCGCCCTTGGTGTTGGGCGCCTCGTCCTCGGAGTACGCGTCGACGAGGAAGGTCATCAGCGAGCGCGACAGGCCGGCTGCCGGCTCGATGACGTACGGGGTGTACTTCTCACCGCTCTGCTGGTCGAAGTAGACGAGCTCGGTGCCCGAGTGCTCGCTGTGCGTCGACAGGTCGAAGTCGGTGCGGTTGGCGATGCCCTCGAGCTCGCCCCACTCGGAGCCGGCGAAGTTGAAGCGGTACTCGATGTCGACGGTGCGCGAGGAGTAGTGCGAGAGCTTCTCCTTGGCGTGCTCGTAGTGGCGCAGGTTGTCGGGGTTGATGCCGAGGTCGGTGTACCAGCGGGTGCGCTCGTCGATCCAGTACTGGTGCCACTCCTCGTCCTCGCCGGGCTTGACGAAGAACTCCATCTCCATCTGCTCGAACTCGCGGGTGCGGAAGATGAAGTTGCCGGGCGTGATCTCGTTGCGGAAGCTCTTGCCGGTCTGGGCGATGCCGAACGGCGGCTTCTTGCGCGAGGCCTGCATGACGTTGTTGAAGTTGACGAAGATGCCCTGAGCCGTCTCGGGGCGCAGGTAGTGCAGCCCTGACTCGTCCTCGATGACGCCGAGGTAGGTCTTGAGCATCATGTTGAACTCGCGCGGCTCGGTCCACCGGCCCTTGGTGCCGCAGTCGGGGCAGGTGATCTCGGTCATCGGGATCGAGTCGGGGTCCTCGATGCCCTTCTTCTCCGCGAGCGCCTCCTGCAGGTGGTCCTGGCGGCGGCGGCGGTGGCAGTTCAGGCACTCGACGAGCGGGTCGGTGAAGGTGCCGACGTGGCCGGAGGCGACCCACGTCTCACGGGGCAGGATGATCGAGGAGTCGAGGCCGACGACGTCGTCGCGGCTCGTGACCATGGCCTTCCACCACTGGCGGCGGATGTTCTCCTTCAGCTCCACGCCGAGCGGACCGTAGTCCCAGGCGGACCGCGTGCCTCCGTAGATGTCGCCGCTCGGAAAGACGAAGCCCCTGCGCTTGCAGAGGCTGACGACGGTGTCCACGGTGGATGTCTGCTTGGCCATGCCGCACAGGTTATCGGGCGGGCGCCACTGCTTTGCCACGCGTCCGGGGTATGCCGCCGCGTCCCCTAGGCTCGTTGCGTGGCCCTGAGCTTCCGTTCCCGTCTCGAGCACGCCTCCGCCCCCTGGGTCGAGCGGCTCAACACCGTCCCGCGCCCCGTCGGGCTGGCCGTGCTCGTCGTCCTGCTCGTCGTGGGGGTCCTCGCACCACGCCCCTGGAGCGGCATCGCCTTCCTCGTCGTCTCCGCCTTCGTCGGCTGGCTGCTCTTCCTCACCTGGCAACGGCTGACGCTCCCCGAACGGCTGATGCGCCTGGCCGTGCTGGTCCTGGCCCTCGCCGTGGCCGTCGTCGGGATCGTCCCCGCCGGCTGAGCGCCAACCCCGTTCGCGAGAACGGTTTTGACAATCATTCTCACTTCAGCGGAGGATGGCTGCCATGCCCCCTCCCCGTGTGCGCTCCCGGCGCAGTAGAGGCGCCGTACTGCTGACCGCCGCTGCCCTGGCGCTCGGGACCGCCGCCTGCGGCACCGCCTCCAGCTCCGGCGCGGGCACGGGCTCGCCGGCCGTCAGCGACGAGGCGGTCGTCACCTCGTTCTACCCGCTGCAGTTCGCGGTGGAGCAGATCACCGCAGGCGCCGTCCCGGTCACCGTCCTCACCAAGCCGGGCACCGAGCCGCACGACCTCGAGCTGGCACCCCAGGACATCGCGCGGATGAGCAAGGCGCGGCTCGTCGTCTACGCCGACGGGTTCCAACCCGCCGTCGACGAGGCCATCGCCGAGGTCCAGCCCACCTCGGTCCTCGACGTCGCCGACGCCGCTGACCTGTCCCTGACCCTGGCCGAGGAGTCGGGCCACGCCGACGAGTCCGTGCAGGAGCACAGCGCCCACGACCACTCCGGGACCGACCCGCACTTCTGGCTCGACCCCCAGCGCTACGCGGCGGTGGCGAAGGCCATCGGCGCACGACTGGCGAGGGACGACCCGGCCCACGCGGCGGCATACGACCGAAACACCGCCTCCTTCGTCGCGAGGCTCACGGCTCTCGACGGGCAGCTGCGGTCCGGCCTCACGTCCTGCCGGTCGAAGGTGCTGGTCACGAGCCACGCGGCCTTCGGCTACCTCGCCCAGCGCTACGGCCTGCAGCAGCACGGCATCACCGGCGTCTCCCCCGACGCCGAGCCGAGCGGCGCCGGCCTCAAGCAGATCGCCGACCTCGTTCGGAGCCAGGGCGTGACGACGATCTACCAGGAGACCCTCGTCGAGCCCCACTTCGCCGAGACGGTCGCCGGGTCGACGGGCGCCTCGGTCGCGACCCTCGACCCGCTCGAGGGCATCACGTCCGCGTCCGCGGGGAAGGACTACTTCGAGGTGATGCGCAGCAACCTCACCGCGCTGCAGAAGGGGCTGGGGTGCTCATGACCGCCGACGCCGTGAAGACCATCGACTCCCCCGGCGAGGAGGTCGTCATCGAGCTGAGCCACGCGGCCTTCGGCTACGGCGAGCGCGCCGTCCTGCGCGACGCGTCCTTGACCGTCCACCGCGGCGAGATCGTGGCGATCGTGGGCCCCAACGGCTCCGGCAAGTCGACGCTGATGAAGGGCATCCTCGGGCTCAACGAACGGGTCTCGGGCAGCGTGCAGCTCTTCGGCGTGCCGGGCGAGGACCTGCACGAGCGCGCCCGCCTCGGCTACGTCCCCCAGCGCCACACCCTCTCGGCCTCGGTCCGCGCCACGGCCGAGGAGATCGTCGCCACGGGCAGGCTCCCGCGCATCGGCTGGCTCGGACGCCTGCGCGCCACGGACCGTCAGCTCGTGGCCCGGGCGCTGGACCTGGTCGGCCTCGCCGACCGGGCCGCCACCGAGGTCAGCACCCTCTCGGGGGGCCAGCAGCGCCGGGTCCTCATCGCACGCGCCCTGGCCGGCCAGCCGGACGTGCTCATCATGGACGAGCCCACCGCGGGTGTGGACGCTGCGAACCAGCACGTGCTCGCCGACGTCCTCGTCCGCCTGATCCAGCGCGGCGTCACCATGCTCATCGTCACCCACGAGCTCGGCGCGCTCGAGCGCCTGCTGACGCGGATCGTCGTCGTCGACACGGGCCGCATCACCTTCGACGGCACGCCGCAGGAGTACGCGCTCGCCCGTGACCGGGTGCACCACGACCACGACAGCCACCACCACGACCTCGAGCTCGACGCGCACCACGCCGTGGCGCACGGGCCGCTCGACACCGACCACACCGACATCCACTCGAGGGGGGCCAGGCCGTGATCGAAATGCTCTCCGTCGACTTCATGCAGCGCGCGCTGATCGCCGCCCTGCTCGTGGGGACCGTGGCCCCCATGGTCGGCATCTTCCTCGTGCAGCGCCGACTGTCTCTCATCGGCGACGGGATGGGCCATGTGGCCCTCGCCGGAGTGGCCGTCGGCCTCGTCACGGGGGCGGCGCCCGTCCTCACCGCGCTGGTCGCGGCCGTGCTCGCGGCCGTCGTCATCGAGCTGTTGCGCGCCAAGGGCCGCACCAACGGCGACGTCGCGCTGGCCGTGATCTTCTACGGAGGCATCGCGGCCGGTGTCGTCATCATCAGCAAGTCGCCCGACGGCACGCCGGCCAACCTCATGAAGTACCTCTTCGGCTCGATCCTCACGACGCAGCGCGGCGACCTCTACGTCTTCGCCGGCCTCGCGCTCGTCATCGCCGTGACGACCTGGGCCCTGCGCCCTCGCCTCTTCGCCGTCGCCAACGACGAGGAGTACGCCCGCGCCGTGGGACTTCCGGTGCTGCCCCTCAACATCGTGCTGGCCGTCCTCACCGCGACCACGGTGGTCGTGGCGATGCGGGTCGTCGGGCTGCTGCTCATCAGCGCCCTCATGATCGTGCCGAACGCCGCCAGCCAGCTGATCGCACGCTCGTTCAGCGGCGGCCTGCGGTGGGCCATCGCCCTCGGTCTCGTCTCCTCCGTCGGGGGCGTCGCGCTCTCCTACCCGCTCAACACCCCCTCGGGAGGCACCATCGTGCTCCTCGCAGTGGCCCTGTTCGTCGTGACGGCCGTCGTCACCGGCATCGCCGCGAGGGCGGGCAGCAGGCGACACGCGGTCGCCGAGACGCATGCGCACGAGCACGGCGTCGAGTGCGGGCACCAGGCGGTGACCCACGGCGACCACGTCGACTACCTCCACGACGGGCACCTGCACGCCGCGCACGAGGGCCACTACGACGAGCACGGCGTCCACCACGACCACGAGGCACCCGACACCGCCTCGTCACCAGACGGGAGCGAGCCGGCGAGCGCCGCCTCGCGGAGCACGACAGGACCGACACCATGACCAGCAGCAACAGCGCCAAGACTGCGGCCCTCTCACGCAAGCCGACCCGTCAGCAGGCTGCGGTCGCCGAGCTGCTCGAGCGGTCCGACGACTTCACCTCGGCCCAGACGGTGCACGCGCGGCTGCGCGAGGCCGGCGCCGGCGTCGGACTGGCCACCGTCTACCGGACGCTGCAGTCGATGGTCGAGGCCGGCACCGTCGACGTGCTGCGCACCGACGACGGCGAGGCCGTCTACCGCGCGTGCTCGACGCACCACCACCACCACCTCGTGTGCCGCAGCTGCGGCCGCACCGTCGAGGTGGAGGGGCCGGCCGTCGAGCGGTGGGCCGACAAGGTCGCGAGCGAGCACGGCTTCACGGCAGTCACGCACACCCTCGAGATCTTCGGCACGTGTGCCGGCTGCGCCGCCTCCTGAGAGTCACAGCCCGAAGGAACGGGTCCCTTAGGTCCCGCTCTGTGGTCTTGCGGCGGCGCACGACACAGGTCGACCCTGATCGGAAGGCCGCGTGAGCGGTGACGGACCGCGTGCGGCACGACCCGAGGGGTGGTCCCATGACCGTTGTCGCCAGACGTGCCCGACTCGCAGCTCTGCTCGCCGGTGCCCTCACCGTCGTGCTCGGGATGGCTCCCGCACAGGCGGAGCACGGGCCGGCTCAGCAGATCGTGCTCCCCGGAGCCCACTCCGCCGAAGGGATCGCGGCCGGGACGGGGACCACGTTCTACGCCGGCGAGCTGTTCACCGGCAACATCTACCGCGGCGACGTGCGCACCGGCACGGCCTCGAAGTTCATCACGGCACCTCCGGGCAGGATGGCCCTGGGCCTGCGGGTCGACCGGGCGCATCACCTGCTCTTCGTCGCCGGCGGCTTCACCGGCTAGGCCTACGTCTACGACCTCGTCACGGGGGCGCCCGTCAAGGCCTACCAGCTCACCACCGCGACCTCTGTCATCAACGACGTCGCGCTCACCAGCAGAGGCGCCTGGTTCACCGACTCGTCACAGGCCAAGCTCTACTTCGTCCCCGTCAGCCGGAACGGGAGCCTGGGGGCCGCCCGGACCCTACGGCTGCACGGACCTGCGGCCGTCATCAAGTCCGGCTTCAACAACAACGGCATCCAGGCGAGCGCCGACGGGCGCACGCTCGTCGTGGCGCACACCAACTCCGCCGTGCTCAACACCGTGGACCCGGTGACCGGTGACAGCCGGACCATCACCGGCGTCAGCGTGCCGAACGTCGATGGCATCCTGCTCCAGGGACGCACGGTCTACGCGGTGCAGAACTTCTCCAACAAGGTGTCGGAGTGGCGGCTCTCGGAAGGTCTGTCCTCCGGTCGTCTCCTCGAGACGATCACGAGCCGGAAGTTCGAGGTGCCCACCACGGTCGCGCGCTTCGGTGACCGCCTCGCCGTCGTCAACGCGAAGTTCGAAACCGGGTTCCCGCCCACGGCAAGCCGGTACGAGGTGACCGTCGTCGACGACTGACGCGGCACCGATCGGTTTCGCGTCAGGCCTTGGTCGGAGCGTCGACCGCGCCGCCGTAGCGACGGTCGCGCGCGACGTACTCCTCGATGGCCGCCCACAGGTCGCGGCGGTCGTAGTCGGGCCACAGCCGGTTCTGGAACACCATCTCGGCGTACGCCGACTGCCACAGCAGGAAGTTGCTCGTGCGCTGCTCCCCCGAGCTGCGCACGAACAGGTCGACGTCGGGCATCGTCGGCTCGTCGAGGTAGCGCTTGATCGTCCTCTCGTCGACCGAACCCGGTCTCAGTCGGCCGTCCTTCACGTCGTGGGCGATCCGCTGCACCGCGTCGGCGATCTCGGCGCGGCCGCCGTAGTTGACGCAGAAGTAGAGCGTGAGCCCGGTGTTGTGCTGGGTCAGCTCCTGCGCGACCTCCAGCTCCTTGATGACCGAACGCCAGAGGCGGGGCGCACGACCGACCCATCGCATCCGAACGCCCCACTCGTGCAGCTGGTCCCGACGGCGACGGATGACGTCACGGTTGAAGCCCATGAGGAAGCGCACCTCGTCGGGAGATCGGCGCCAGTTCTCCGTCGAGAAGGCGTAGGCCGACAGGTGCGTCACGCCCACCTCGATGGCGCCCGCCACGACGTCGAGGAGCGAGGCCTCGCCCGCCTCGTGCCCCTTCGTCCGCGGCAGGCCGCGCGCGTTGGCCCAGCGGCCGTTGCCGTCCATGACGATCGCGACGTGCCTGGGCAGCAGGTCAGCCGCGAACTCGGGCGCCGTCGCGCCGGACGGGTGCGGGAAGGGCTTGGCGTACACGGCTCTCCGGTCGGTCGGGGTCGGGTTCGGTTGCCACTGAGGGCGACTCACGGCTCGCGGCGGTCAGGCGCGCTCGACGAGACGCAGCGAGCGTAGCCCTCGTTCGATGTGCCACTGCAGGAACGCGGAGACGAGACCGTTGCCCTGCCTGCGGGAGCGGTCGTCACTCGCGTCGGCGACGTCCCAGTCGCCGGTCAGCAGCGACGCGAGCAGGATGAAGGTCTCGGGAGCGGGGGCACTCGAGCCGGGCGGACGGCATACGGAACAGACGGCGCCGCCGGCCTGCACGTTGAACGCGCGGTGGGGGCCGGGCGCACCGCACCTCGCGCAGTCGACGAAGCTCGGCGCCCACCCGGCCACCGCGAGGGATCGCAGCAGGTACGCGTCGAGGACGAGTCCGGGGTCGTGGGCCCGCTCCGCGAGCGACCGCAGCGCACCGGCCAGGAGGAGGTACTGCTGGGTCTGCGGCTCGTGCTCCTCGGTGAGCTGCAGCGCGGTCTCGAGCATGGAGGTCGCACACGTGTAGGCGGTGTAGTCCCGGGCGATCGCGTCCCCGTAGGGGGCGAGCGTCTCGACCTGGGTCACGGTGTCGAGGTTGCGCCCCTCGTAGCACTGGACGTCGATGACCATGCCCGGCTCCAGCCGCGAGCCGAAGCGCGACTTCGTGCGCCGCACCCCCTTGGCGACCGCGCGGACCCGGCCCCGGGTCCGTGTCAGCATCGTGATGATGCGGTCGGCCTCGCCCAGCTTGTGGGTGCGCAGGACGATCGCCTCGTCACGGTAGAGGGGCATGGGTCCATTCTCCACCGTGGCGCGAGCAGCGTGGCACCGCACGCGCCGTGCCGGCGGCAGACGACGACATTCGGACGCGCCAGTCGAACAGGCGTTCGACCGTTGGGGTATGGTGGCGGCATGGACCTCTCTCTCCAGGGTTCGCTGCTCGACCTGACCGACGCCATGACCCTGCGTGACGTCGGCACCGGCCTGACCCGGCACCGCCTGACCCGGGGCGCGTGGGTCGACGTGCGACCCGGCTGGCTGGCTTCCGGCGACGAGCTGTTCACTGCGCTGCTGCACGAGGTGCCCTGGCACGCCGAGCGCCGCCAGATGTACGACTCGGTCGTCGACGTCCCCCGCCTCACGAAGTTCTACGCCGCCGGGGAGACGCTCCCCCACCCGATCCTCGTCGAGGCGCGCGAGGCCCTGAGCCGTCACTACGCTCCCGAGCTCGGCGAGCCGTTCGTGACGGCGGGGCTGTGCCTCTACCGCGACGGACGCGACAGCGTGGCCTGGCACGGCGACCGCATCGGGCGTTCCCGCGACACCGACACGATGGTGGCGATCCTCTCGCTCGGTTCGGCGCGCACCCTCACCCTCCGCCCGCGCGACGGCGGCGCCATCCCCGGCACCACCCACAAGAGCTTGCGCTACCCGCTCGGACATGGTGACCTCGTCGTGATGGGCGGCTCGTGCCAACGCACGTGGGACCACGCGGTTCCCAAGACCTCCGAGCCGATGGGTCCGCGCATCTCCGTCCAGTTCCGTGTCGCCGGTGTCCGCTGAAGGAGCCCTCCGTATGCCGTCAAGCCGCCCAGGTGGCCCCCTGCCCTTCCTCGACCACCTGGCGGCGGACTCCGCCCGCTTCCGCGAGGTGCTCGCCGCGGCCCCGAGCGGCCGGCGCGTGCCCACCTGCCCCGACTGGGACGCCGACGACCTGCTGTGGCACCTCGGCGAGGTGCAGTGGTTCTGGGGCGAGATCGCCGAGCGCGGGCTCACCGACCCTGCCGAGCTGGACGCCCTGAACGCGTCCCGCACCCAACGACCCGACGACCGCGTCGGCCTCCTCGACTTCTTCGACCGCGCGAGCGAGCGGCTGCACCGGACGTTGGACGGGCTGGCACCCGAGACCCCGCTGTGGATGTGGGCCGACGACAAGACGGCCGGCTACATCCGCCGCCGGCAGGCCCACGAGGCCCTGGTCCACCGGCTCGACGCCGAGCTCACCGTCGGGGACCGCACGCCGATCGACTGCCGACTGGCGGCAGACGGTGTCGACGAGGTGCTCCGCATCATGCGCGGCTACGAGGCCGAACCGGGCCTCACCCACGCCGCGACCACGGCGCCGGTCACCGTCGTCACCGTCGATGCGATGCACTCGTGGACGGTCACGCCGGTCCGCGTCACCGGGACCTGGGACGGCAGGGCCGTGGACGTGCAGCGCTTCCTCGTGAGCGACGGACCGGACGGCGCGGCCGTGGCCGAGATCTGCGGCTCGGCGGCCGACCTCGACTGCTGGCTGTGGAACCGCCCGGCCGAGGGTCAGATCACCCGCGACGGCGACCCTGCGGCGCTCGCCGCCGTCGACGCGGTGCTCACCGACTCGATCGACTGAGCCGCGTCCGTCCGGTCGACCCCGCGCGCACGCGATCGGGTCGACGGACGCAGCCGTGGCAGCCACCCGTGCGCCACGGCGGCCAGTGCCACGACGACTGGCACGAACGCGAACAGGTAGCGCGACCGGCCTTGAAGCAGCACGGTGAACGACGCGATGCCGAGCACCGAGACGGCGAGCAGGACGGTGCCGCGGCGGTAGGGAGCACGGAGCAACCCGCCCCCGGCGACCAGCAGCACCGCCAGCCACAGGGCCTGGGTCAGGTCGGCCCGCACCGGGTAGGCCCAGCCGTGGAAGCCGTTGAGCTCGTGCACCGCCCCGGTCGGACCGGTGGCCGGCGCCAGCGCACCCGGCGCCGCGTCGAGACCCTCCCACCACGCACCGAACATGCCGTCGCCCCAGTTCCACGCGGCCTTGTCGCCGTAGAACGCGAGCGTTCCGCCGAGCCCACGCTCGCTCCGGCGCTGCGCCAGGAAGTCAGCCGAGTACTGCGACACCTCGGATGGCGTGCGGCCTTCGAGGGCGTCCACCATCGGCTGCGAGTAGGCCCCGTAGGTCGGCTCCCCCTGGGCGGTGCGTCCCTCGGCCGCGCCCAACGCGATCCACCAGATCAGCGGCGGTGACGCCGACGCGTCCATGCGAGCGGCGTCGACGCCGCTCGCAGCGGTCGCCCCGGTCGACAGTCCCAGACCCAGAGCGACGAACGCGACGCTGGAGGCCGCGCAGGCGGCGATCACACCGGCTCGCCGGCGGGGGGCGAGGTCATGGTCGAAGATGGCGACGACGGCCGTCAGCACGGCCGCGATGGCGATGACCACGGGCGTCGTCTTGATCGCGTAGCCGACCGACATCGCGACGACCGCCAGCACCCACAGCCCCACCCGCCGCGGCAACGGTCCCGGCGACAGGGCCCTGGCCGCGAGGGCCACCGCCCCCACGACGAACGGCATCGAGTAGAAGTCGGTGTAGGGCACCGCGAGCCAGGGGCTCGCGCCGACCAGGAGCAGCGTGACGAGCTGCGCCACGAGGGACGGCCCGCGGCCCGCGACGCGCACGACCAGGTCGTGGACCGCATACAGCGTCACGGCGACGCAGGACCCGTTGAGGGGGATGAGGACGGCATCCGGCGCCAGCGAGAGACCGTGCGCCACAGCGACCCCGGCGCGGTCGATGGCCAGGAGCGGCAGGTTGTTGGGATACAGCGACAGGTAGTCGTAGTCGGCGGCGCTCAGTGGTCGACCCGCCTGCAGGGTTCGGGCCATGTCGAGGACGACGCGTGCGTCCCAGCCGTAGTGGTAGCGCATCATCAGCCCGACGAACGTCGCCACGGCGCCCCCTGCGACGGACACGACCAGGGGCAGCCGGCGGTTCTTCGTCCAGGCCGGCAGGCGCGCGACCACGGCGAGCACCAGGAGGGTCACGGTGACCGGCACGACCACCTGCCAGCGGTGCCCGACGTTGACCGGGCGCGGCGCCACCAGGGCCACCAGCGGGACCGCGACGAGCGAGACCCCGGTCAGTCGGAGCAGTGCTCGACCGACCGGGGACTCCATGTCGCCAGACGCTACCCCACCGGGGCGGGCGTCCCGTCAGGCGGCGGGGCGGGCGTCGCGCTCGGCGCGGTTGACCGCCGACACGATCGCCTTGATCGACGCCGTGACGATCGAGGAGTCGACCCCGACGCCCCAGAGGACGCGGTCGCCCACCGCGCACTCCACGTATGCGGCGGCGCGGGCGTCGCCACCGGCCGACAGCGCGTGCTCCGCGTAGTCGAGGACGCGTACGTCGGGGGTGCCCTCGATCGTGGAGAGCGCGTCGATGAACGCCGCGATCGGGCCGTTGCCGGTGCCGGTGACCGTGACGGGCTCGCCACCGTCGGTGATGGTCGCCTCCATCGTGCTCGCACCGTCGACGGTGGAGTCGGTGACGACGTTGACCAGCTCGAAGCGGCCCCACGGGCTCGCCGGGTCGGGGAGGTACTCGTCCTGGAACGTGGCCCACAGCGCGGCGGGTGCCACCTCGCCGCCGTCCTGGTCCACGCCCCGCTGGACGACGCCCGAGAACTCGATCTGCAGCCGGCGCGGCAGGTCCATCTGGTGCTCGGTCTTCATGATGTAGGCGACGCCGCCCTTGCCGGACTGGCTGTTGACGCGAACGACGGCCTCGTAGGACCGGCCCAGGTCGTGGGGGTCGATCGGGAGGTACGGCACGCCCCAGACGAGGTCGTCGATGCTGGTGCCCTTCTCCTTGGCTTCGGCTGCCATGGCCTCGAAGCCCTTCTTGATGGCGTCCTGGTGCGAGCCGGAGAAGGCGGTGAACACGAGGTCGCCGCCGTAGGGGTGGCGCTCGCCGACCGGGAGCTGGTTGCAGTACTCGACCGTGCGGCGCACCTCGTCGATGTCGCTGAAGTCGATCTGCGGGTCGACGCCCTGGCTGAAGAGGTTCATCCCGAGCGTGACGAGACAGACGTTGCCCGTCCGCTCGCCGTTGCCGAAGAGGCAGCCCTCGATGCGGTCGGCGCCCGCGAGGTAGCCGAGCTCGGCGGCCGCGACGCCGGTGCCGCGGTCGTTGTGCGGGTGCAGGCTGACCACGATCGACTCCCGGCGGTCGAGGTGGCGGATCATCCACTCGATGGAGTCGGCGTAGACGTTCGGCGTCGCCATCTCCACGGTCGCCGGCAGGTTGACGATCATCTTGTGGTCAGGCGTCGGGTCGATGACGTCGATCACCGCGTTGCAGATCCGCATCGCGAAGTCGAGCTCGGTGCCGGTGTAGGACTCCGGCGAGTACTCGTAGTAGACCTGCGTGTCGGGGATCGTCTCCTCGAGCTTGCGGCAGAGGCGGGCGCCCTGGACGGCGATGTCGATGATGCCGTCCTGGTCGAGGCCGAAGACGACCTTGCGCTGCAGCGCCGACGTCGAGTTGTAGAAGTGGACGATCGCCTGCTTGCTGCCGCGGATCGCGTCGTAGGTCCGCTCGATGAGGTGGTCGCGGCACTGCGTCAGGACCTGGATCGTCACGTCGTCCGGGATGTGGCCGCCCTCGATGAGCTCGCGGCAGAAGTCGTAGTCGGTCTGGCTCGCGGACGGGAAGCCGACCTCGATCTCCTTGTAGCCCATCTTCACGAGCAGCTGGAACATGCGCAGCTTGCGCTCGGAGTTCATCGGGTCGATGAGCGCCTGGTTGCCGTCACGCAGGTCGACCGCGCACCAGCGCGGGGCCTTCTCGATCCGCTTGGTGGGCCACGTGCGGTCGGGCAGCTCAAACGGGATCTGCTCGTGGAAGGGGACGTACTTCTGGAACGGCATGCCCGACGTCTGCTGGGGGTGGATCATCTCTGCACTCTCTTCGTCTGCGTCTCGCTCGGTGTCCGGCCGGACACGGGAAACTCCGCGACGAGGAGGGCCGGGATCAGGCCTCATCGCGGCGACGAAGAAGGAGGCTCACCGCAAGCACCCAGCCACCGTATGCCGCCCGTTCCCTCCTCGTCCACCGCTCGGGACCGTCGGCCCGGATGATGAGACCTTTTCGTGGCCGACGTGGTCAGGCCCGCTGGCAGGCCATGAGGGCGTTGCCGTCCGGGTCCTCGAACTGCACGAAGAAGACGCTGCCGATGTCCTCGACGGCCGAGGTGATCGTGACGCCCAGCGCACGCAGGTGCTCCAGGGTCGCCCCCATGTCGTCGGTCCAGAAGAAGAACCGCGGCGGTCCCGACGGGTCGAAGTCGGGCCGGTTGGCGTCGAGCGCCAGGCGGGTGTCCCCGTCGGTGGGGATGTCGTAGATGGTGTCGTCGTGCGAGGCCGTGCCGGGCTCGAAACCGAGCAGGGCGGCATACCACTGGACGGACGAGCCCATGTCGCGGACGGGGATGAAGACCTGGCCGACACGGCTCTGGATCGGGCTGCTCATCCCGGCACGGTAGACGATGCCGGCCTCAGCCCCGAGGGTGGGTCGAGCGGCCGGAACGAGTGCCGGATCTGCGCCTGGGACCGCGTCTTGGCTCGTCGTTCCGGCTGGTCGGACCGGTGACGAGCAGCGACTCACGTCAGAAGCCGAGCCGCTGGAGCTGCTTCGGGTCCCGCTGCCAGTCCTTGGCCACCTTCACGTGGAGGTCGAGGTAGACCTTCTGGCCGAGGAGCGCCTCGATGCCCTTGCGGGCGTTGGTGCCGACCTCGCGCAGCCGGGAGCCTCCGCGCCCGATGACGATCGCCTTCTGGCTCGGCCGCTCGACGAAGACGTTGACGCGCACGTCGAGCAGGGGGCTGTCCTCGGGACGGCCTTCCCGCGGGACCATCTCCTCGACGACGACGGCCAGCGAGTGGGGCAGCTCGTCGCGCACGCCCTCGAGAGCGGCCTCCCGGACCAGCTCGGCGATCATGACGATCTCGGGCTCGTCGGTGAGCACACCGTCGGGGTAGAGCTGCGGCGACCGTGGCAGGAACGAGGCGAGCACGTCGCGGACCTCCTCGACCTGGCTGCCGGAGACGGCCGAGCACGGGATGATCGCGTCCCACTCCCCCAGCTGGTCGATGGCGATGAGGTGCTCGGCGAGACGCTGGCGGTCGACGGCGTCGGCCTTCGTCGCGATGGCGACGACCGGGCGACGACGCACCGAGCGCAGCTCCTTCAGCTCGTTGGCGATGAACGTGTCACCGGGGCCGATGCGCTGGTCGGCGGGCAGGCAGAACCCGATGACGTCGACCTCCAGGAGCGTCTCGCGGACGAGGTCGTTGAGCCGCTCACCGAGGAGGGTGCGCGGCTTGTGCAGGCCCGGGGTGTCGACGAGGATCAGCTGCGCCGTCGGCGTCGTCGCGATCCCGCGGATCGTGTGGCGCGTCGTCTGGGGCTTCGACGAGGTGATCGCGACCTTCTGGCCCACGAGGGCGTTGGTCAGGGTCGACTTTCCGGCGTTGGGCCGTCCGACCAGGCAGGCGAAGCCGGCCCGGTAGTCCTCCGAGCGGCCGCCCGGCAGCGAGCCGGCGCCCTCGGCCTGCGTCGGGTCAGCGTCCTGAGTGCCCATGGGCGTCCTCCGTCTTCACGTGCGCCTCGGTGAGCGCGTCGTCGTCCTCGGGCACCGGCACCCGGTGCACGATCACCGATGCGACGCGGTGGCGGCGTCCGGCCATCCGCTCGGCCGTCAGCTCCAGTCCGGCGACGGTACCGGAAGACCCGACGATCGGCACGCGTCCGATGACCTTGGTGAGGAGGCCGCCGACGGTGTCGACGTCCTCCTCGTCGATCGAGACGTCGAAGAGCTCGGCCAGGTCGTCGATGTCCATCGAGGCGGGGACCCGCAGGGTGCCGTCCTCGAGCTGCTCGACACCGGGCGCCTCCCGGTCGTGCTCGTCGGCGATCTCGCCGACGATCTCCTCGATGATGTCCTCGATGGTGATGAGCCCGGCGGTCCCGCCGTACTCGTCGACGACGATCGCGAAGTGGCTCTGATCGAGCTGCATCTCGCGCAGGAGGTCGTCGACGGGCTTGCTCTCCGGCACGAAGTGCATCGGTCGCATCACCTCGGTGGCCGGGTGGCGCCCGTCCTCGGGGGCGGCGTTGAGCCGGCGGGCGACGTCCTTGAAGTAGAGCAGGCCACGCACGTCGTCGCTGTCCTCGCCGATGACCGGGATGCGGGAGAAGCCAGAGCGCAGGAAGAGCGACATGGCGCTGCGCAGGCTCTTGTCGGCGTCGATGGTCACCATGTCGGTGCGCGGCACCATGACCGCCCGGGCCACCGTGTCGCCGAGCTCGAAGACCGAGTGGATCATCTCGCGCTCGTCGGCCTCGATGACGTCCGAGTCGCCGGCCATGTCCACGAGGTCACGCAGCTCGGACTCGGTCTGGAAGGGTCCGTCGGTGTAGCCCTTCCCGGGTGTCACGGCGTTGCCGAGGATGACCAGGAGCTTGGCCAGCGGCCCGAGGACACGCCGCAGCCCGACGGCGAAGGGGGCGCTCCACAGCGCGACCGTGTCGTAGTTCTGACGTCCCAGCGTGCGGGGGGAGACCCCGACGACGACGAAGGAGACGACCGCCATGATGGCGATGCTCGTCAGCGCCCGGCTCCACGTCGACTCCAGCCTGGCCGAGACGGCCAGCGTGACGAGCACGGCGGCGGTGGCCTCGGCGACGACGCGCAGGAAGGCGATCACCGACAGGTACGCCGGCGAGTCGCCGACCACCGTGACCAGGGACTTGGCCCCCGAGCGGCCCTCGTCGAAGAGCTCCTGGGCTCGCACGCGGGACATGCGGAAGATGGCGGCCTCGGCGGCCGACAGCAGGAACGCCATGACGATGCTGATCAGGGCCGGGAGGGCGAACTGCGGGAGCATCTCGTTCTCTCGAGTCGGGGCCGGCGCTCAGGCGCTGGGGCGGTTGCGCGTGGCGAGGAAGGTCAGCAGGAGCTGGCGCTGCAGCTCGAACATCTCGCGTTCCTCGTCGGGCTCGGCGTGGTCGTAGCCGAGCAGGTGCAGGATGCCGTGCGTCGTCAGCAGCAGCATCTCCTCGATGGGCGCGTGGCCCGCCTCGGCGGCCTGCTTCGAGGCGACCGAGGGACACAGGACGATGTCGCCGAGCGTCCCCTCCTCCGGCTCCTGGCCTTCGCGACCGGGCCGCAGCTCGTCCATGGGGAAGCTCATGACGTCGGTCGGCCCGGGCAGGTCCATCCACTGCACGTGGAGGACCTCCATGGCGTCCTCGTCGACGAGCTTGATGCACAGGTCGGCCTGCGGGTGCACCCGCATCTGCTCCATGACGTAGGCGGCGCAGGCCAGCAGCTCGAGCTCGTCGACGACGTGGTCGGTCTCGTTGAGGACGTCGATGCTCACGCCGGGTCCTCCTGCGCCACGTCGGCGTCGCTGCTCGGCGCGGCCCGCTTCACCGGGCGCTTGGCCGAGCCGGGGCCCGCCGGGCCGGAGTCTGCAGCGCGACGCGCGGCGCGCTTGCGGTCCCGGGCGTCGGTGCGGTCGTACGCGTCGACGATGGCGCTGACGAGCCGGTGGCGTACGACGTCGTGCGAGGTGAGCTCGGCGAAGTGGATGTCGTCCACGTCGCCGAGGATGTCGCGCACGATGCGCAGACCGGACCGGGTGCCGCCGGGGAGGTCGACCTGGGTGATGTCGCCGGTGACGACCATCTTGGAGCCGAAGCCGAGGCGGGTCAGGAACATCTTCATCTGCTCGCTCGAGGTGTTCTGGGCCTCGTCGAGGATGATGAAGGCGTCGTTGAGCGACCGGCCGCGCATGTAGGCCAGCGGCGCCACCTCGATGGTGCCGGAGGCCATCAGCTTCGGGATGGTCTCGGGCGAGACCATGTCGTGCAGCGCGTCGTAGAGGGGGCGCAGGTAGGGGTCGATCTTGTCGTTGAGCGTGCCGGGCAGGAAGCCGAGCCGTTCGCCCGCCTCGACGGCCGGACGGGTCAGGATGATGCGGTTGACCTGCTTGGCCTGCAGGGCCGCGACGGCCTTGGCCATGGCGAGGTACGTCTTGCCGGTGCCGGCCGGGCCGATGCCGAAGACGATGGTGTGCTGGTCGATGGCGTCGACGTAGCGCTTCTGGTTGAGCGTCTTGGGACGGATGGTGCGGCCCCGGTTGCTGACGATGTTCATCGTCAGCACGTCGGCCGGACGCTCCACGGTCTGGTTGCGCAGCATCGAGATCGAGCGCTCGACGGCGTCGCGGTTGAGCGGCTGGCCGGTCTCGACGATGACGAGCAGCTCGTCGACGAGGCTGTCGATGATCCCGAGCTCACCGGCCGGGCCGGTGAAGGTCATCTCGTTGCCCCGCACGTGGGTGTCGACGAGGGGGAACTGGCGCTCCATCGTGCGCAGCAGCTCGTCGCGCGGACCGAGCAGGGTCACCATCTCGATCGGCGGCGGGATCTCCCGCGTCAGCACCGGCGAGCCCTCGCCGCGGTCACGGCGCTCACGGCTGTCGGGGCTGTCTGCGCTGACGGGGCCCGAGACGTGCGGGCTGCCGTCGGGGAGGTCTGACTCGGATGGTCGTGGCTGCGCGTCATTCATCGTGGTCACGAGTCTACGTGTCGCGGCTCGCACTCCTCACCACGAAATCGGCCAGATCGCGGCTCTGCCGCACCCGCGACGGCTCGTGGACGTACATCATGTGCCCGGCCTCGTAGTACGCGTGCTCGACGTTCGCGAGGCGGTCCGCGGGCAGCTGGAGGTGGGCGACGACGTCCTCGGCGGCGAAGTGGGGGGTGGCGCCGTCGTAGTAGCCGTAGGCGATGTGCACCTTCAGGTGCGGGTTCTGCCGCATGGCGCGCTCGAGCTTCGGGGACACGTCGACCGGCCGGCCCTCGAAGTCCTTGTACGACCAGGGGTGCACCAGGCGCGAGATCTGCTCGTAGTGCAGGTCGCTGCGGTAGCCGAGCTCGTCTCGGACGTAGTGGTTCCAGGCGGCAGCATACGCCCCCGTCACGGCGTCGTGCGAGGGGTCGGCGTCCATGTTCTCGGCGATGGCGGCCGCGGCCGGCCCGGTGAACCGGGCGTCGAGGCGGCCGACCGACAGTCGCCGGTCGCGCAGCAGCTCGGTGAAGAAGCGCCAGTGCTCGATGCGCAGGTCGGCCCGGTCGACGTAGTCCTCGGTCAGGCCCGAGAGGCGCGCGATCGTGGACACCGCCTCGGCCCGCTCGGAGGCAGAGAGCCGGTTGCCGCGCGACAGGACCCACGGGTAGTCGCGGGCTGCGTACGCCTCCGCCTCCTCGAGGACGTCCTGCAGCGAGCGGCGGCCGTGCCTGCCGTGGTAGTGGGCGACGGCGGCATACGTCGGCAGGTAGAGGGCGTGGGCGCGGTCGTTGCGCTGGTTCTCGAAGTCGACGGAGCTGAGGTCGAGGACGCTGCTGATGAGGATGAGGCCGTTGAGGTACATCCCGTAGCGCGACTGCAGGTGCTCGGCGAGCGCCGCACCGCGCAGGGTGCCGTAGGACTCGCCGGCGAGGAACTTCGGCGACATCCAGCGCCCGTTGCGGGAGGTCCAGAGGCGAATGAGCTCGGCGACGGACTCGACGTCCTTCTGGTAGCCGTGGTACTCCCCCGGCTTGCCGCCCTCGACAGCCCGCGAGTAGCCGGTGGACATCGGGTCGATGAAGACCAGGTCGCTCACGGCGAGCAGGGACTCCGGGTTGTCGACGAGGTCGTAGGGCGGTGGCTCGAGCGTCCCGACGTCGCCGCTCACGACCCGCCGGGGGCCGAGCAGGCCCAGGTGCAGCCAGACGCTCGAGCTGCCGGGCCCGCCGTTGAAGGCGAAGGTGACCGGTCGGCTGCGGGCGTCGGCGCCGTCGAGCACGTAGCTCGTCAGCGACAGCTCCGCCCGGGCCTTGTGGCCCCCGAAGGTCCCGTCCTTGTGCTCCTCCTCGCGCAGCACGATGCGACCCGTCGTCGCGGCGTAGCGCAGGCTGCGGCGGCCGACCTTCAGGGTGTGGTGCGTCGTGACCAGGTCGTCGACCGGCTCGGCCGCCTTCGTGTCGGCCTCGGCGCCCTTCGGCTCGCCGGCGGCGGGCTCGGTCACGGCCCCGGCGTCCTCGTCAGCGGCGGGGTCCGGCCCGCTCACACCATCCTCCCCTCGGTGAAGGTGGTGCCCCCGAGGACGTGCACGTGGGCGTGGAAGATCGTCTGCCCGGCGCCGGCGCCGGTGTTGACGATCATCCGGTGCGCGTCGGCGACGCCCTCCTGCTCGGCCACCCGGGCCGCGAGCCTGAAGACGTCGGCGAGGTCGTCGCCCGCGGCCGCCGCGAGCGCCCCCACGGTCGGCTCGTGGCGCCGCGGCACGACGAGCACGTGGACCGGGGCTGCGGGGCTGATGTCGCGGAAGGCGATGGACCGCTCGCTCTCGGCGACCCGGTCCGACGGGATCTCACCGGCCACGATCTTGCAGAAGAGGCAGTCGCTGGAGGTCTGCGAGGTCATGTCTGCACCCTAGGACGTGCACGCGCGTGTCAACCGCCGGCTCCCGTTGCGCGTCTCCTTTGCGTGAGAACGTTGGGTATGCCGCCCGGTCAGCTCGGTGACCCCCTGCCCGCCGGGTCACGGGGTGGCGACTCCGTGTCGCGCACCGACCTGCCCGGCAACCCCGACGTCGCGATCACCGAGCTCTACCACGCGCACTGGCACCGGCTGGTGCGGCTGGCCTGGCTGCTGCTGCGTGACCAGCTCGCGGCCGAGGACGTCGTCCAGGACGCCTTCGTGGCCACGCACCGAAGCTGGGGCTCCGTCCGCGAGGGTGGGCGCGTCGTCGGCTACCTCCGTGCGGCCGTCGTCAACGGGTGCCGCTCCGCCCAGCGTCACCAGGTGGTCGTGGACCGGCACACCGCGCGTGACGCCGCGGCCGCCGACGCGTGGGGGCGGGCGTCCCACGCCAGCGCGGAGGCCGAGGCCCTCGGGTCCTTGCAGGGCGCCGCCGTCATCGAGGCGCTGCAGGGCCTGCCGCAGCGCCAGCGAGAGGTGCTCGTGCTGCGCTACTACGCGGGCCTCTCGGAGGCCGAGATCGCGGCCGCCCTGGAGATCTCCACCGGTGCCGTCAAGACGCACGCCCACCGCGCGCTGGCCACGCTTCGCCGCACCATCGACCCTGAGGAGCTGTCATGAACCACGACGGTCTGGGACCCCGCGACCTGCCCGGGGGCGAGCCAGAGGGGACCGACGGCGACGTGCGGCCGACGGAGGAGCGCCTGCGCCGAGCCCTCGACGAGGACGCCCGGTCCATCACCCCCACCGAGCGGCTGGAGGCGATTCTCGGCGAGGCGCGCGCGGAGTCGTCGAGCGCCTCCCGGCCTGCCGCCTCCGGATTCTCCGACGTGTCGCAGCCCCGGCACCGACGCTGGCTGCTGCCCGCTGCGGCCGCCGCTGCCGCGCTGCTCGTGGCCGGGACCCTGTGGGCCGTCAACCGTCCTGCGACCCAGGCCCCGACGGTCGCCGGGACGTCCGCGAGCCCGGCGACACAGCCTCCTTCCTCGAGCCGCTCGTCCGGGGCTCCGTCGAGCATCCCGACGCAGAGCGCCGAGAGGCCGTCGGCGACCGGACCCGGCAGCAGCGCGCCGCCGGCCGCGTCGGTCACCGTGGGGGTTCCGGTCTACTACGTCGGCCCGCTCGCGGCGGGAACGGGCCCGGTCCGCCTCTTCCGCGAGTTCGTCCCCACGCCGGTGGCAGCGCCGGCGACGGACACCGCCCGGGCGCTCGCAGCGCTGCGGCTGGCGATGGGAGCGCCGCCGGCCGGCTCGCCCTACCGTTCCGCCTGGACCGGTGTGGATGCGCAGTCCGTGGGACTGGCACCGGACGCCATCGCGGTCCGCCTCTCCTCCGGCACCAAGGACCCCCAGCCGCTCGCGACCGAGCAGCTGGTGTGGACGGTGCAGGCGGCCCTGGGCAGCGTGCTGCCGGTCCGGTTCGAGCTGGCCGACGGCGGGACCCAGGTCTCCCCGGGCCACCCTGCCGGTTCCTCGTACACCCGGCCGAGCGACCCGATGCTCGTGCTCGACGTGCTCGCCCCGATCTGGGTCGACGAGCCGGCCCGCGGTTCCGTCGTCAAGGCCGGGGCGCCGCTGACCGTCAAGGGTGTCGCCAGCGTCTTCGAGGGGACCGTCCAGTGGGAGCTGCTCCGTGGCGGCACCCGCGTCGACGGCGGCTTCACGACCGCGGCGCAGTCGGCCCCGGCACGCGCCGCGTACACCTTCGCCACCAAGCCGCTCACGGCAGGCGACTACGTCCTGCGCGTCTACGCGACGAGCCCCAAGGACGGCAGCACCATGGCCGAGCAGCGCGTGCTGTTCACCGCCCGCTGACCGCATCACCGACCGGACCGGCCCGCGCGGGGGCCCGGAACCAGCCCCCGGACCGGGCCGTATGCCGTCAGCGCCAGCGGGCGCGGGCGCTGAGGACGGCCAGGGCCGCGGGGCCGGCGGAGGAGGCGCGCAGGATGGTCGCTCCCAGCCGCACGGGGCGGGCCCCGGCGGCGGTGAGCGCGTCGATCTCCCGAGGCGCGATGCCGCCCTCGGGACCGACGACGACGAGCACGTCCCCGTCTGCAGGCAGGTCGACGGTCGCGAGCGGCTCCGTGGCGTCCTCGTGCAGCACGAGCGTGAGCGACGCCTCTGGGACCCGGGCCACGAGCGCGTCGAGCCCGACGACGGGGGTGGTCGCCGGCATCCGGGCCCGGCGGGACTGCTTGGTCGCCCGGGTCACGACGGCCGCCCACTTGGCCAGCGACTTCGCGGCCCGGTCGCCGCGCCACACGACGACGGACCGCTCGGCCTGCCAGGGCACGACCTCGTCGACCCCCAGCTCGGTCGCCGCCTCGATCGCCTGCTCGTCCCGGTCGCCCTTGGCGAGCGCCTGGACGAGGACGAACCGGGGCGCGGGCGCCGGCTCGTCGAGCACCTCGAGCACCTGCCCGCGAACCCACGAGCGGTCGACCTCGGTGGCCTCGAGCAGCACCCGGCGTCCGGCGCCGTCGGCGACGAAGCAGCGCTCACCGGGGCGCAGGCGCACGACGGTCGCCGCATGGCGGCCCTCGTCGCCGTCGAGCCGCAGCGATCCACCGACCACGGCCCCGGCGACCGACGCGGGGTCGCCGAGGAACAGCTGGTGCGTCACCGTGCGCTCACCGGCCGGTCACTTCTCCTTGAAGGCGTCGCGCAGCTTGCCGAAGAGCCCCTTGTTGGCCGGCGTCAGCCGTCCCTGCGGGCTGTCCTCGCCGCGCAGGGCCGCGAACTGGCGCAGCAGCTCCTCCTGCTCCTCGGTCAGGCGCGTCGGCGTCTGCACCGTGGTGTGCACGAGCAGGTCGCCGCGGCCGCCGTGGCGCAGGTGGGTGACGCCCAGACCGCGCAGGGTCAGCACGTCGCCGCTCTGCGTGCCGGGCCTGATCTCGAGGTCCTGCATGCCGTCGAAGGTCGAGAGCTTGAAGCTCGTGCCCAGGGCGGCCGCCGCCATGGGGAGCTCGACGCTGCAGTGCAGGTCGTCGCCGCGGCGGGTGTAGGTCTCGTGGTTGAGCACGCGGATCTCGACGTAGAGGTCGGCCTTGGGCCCGTTGCCCGGACCGACCTCGCCCTCGCCGGTCAGCTGGATGCGGGTGCCGGTGTCGACGCCCGCCGGCACCTTGAGCTTGAGGGTGCGGCGCGTGCGCACCCGCCCGTCGCCGGAGCAGTCGTGGCAGGGGTCGGTGAGCGTCGAGCCGAAGCCCTGGCAGTTGACGCAGGGTCGCGAGGTCATGACCTGGCCGAGGAAGCTGCGCTGGATCTGCTGGACCTCACCGGTGCCGTGGCAGATCGCGCAGGTCTGCCGCCCGGTGCCCGGCTCGGCGCCGTCGCCGTCGCAGCGCGTGCACCCGACGGCGGTCTCGAGCGTCAGCTCCTCCTCCGAGCCGAAGACGGCCTTGGCGAGGTCGATGTCGAGGCGCACCAGGGCGTCCTGCCCGCGCTGCACCCGCGACCGGGGCCCGCGCGAGCCGGCCGTCGCACCGGCGCCGAAGAAGGCGTCCATGACGTCGCTGAAGGAGAAGCCCTGGCCTGCACCGAAACCCGCGCCGCCGGCGGTCGCGAACGGGTCGGCGCCCATGTCGAACGACTGGCGCTTCTGGGGGTCGGAGAGCACGTCGTAGGCCTGCGACACCCGCTTGAACTCCTCCTCGGCCTCCGGGCCGGGGTTGACGTCGGGGTGCAGCTTGCGGGCCAGTCGACGGTAGGCCTTCTTGATCTCCTCCTGGCTCGCGTCGCGCGAGACCCCGAGGACGGCGTAGTAGTCGTTCAAGCTGGTTCCTTCGGTACGTGGTGCTTTCGGTTCCGGCGCTGCGGAGCACCGGCGGACTGGCCGAGGTGGTGCGGGTGCTGCTCAGGTGGCCTGGTTGGCGTCGAGGATCTCGGAGACGTAGCGGGCGACGGCGCGGACCGAGGCCATCGTCGTGGGGTAGTCCATCCGCGTGGGCCCCAGCACCCCCAGGCTCGCGACGCGCTCGCTGCCCGAGCCGTACCCCATCGAGACGAGCGAGGTCGTCTGCAGGCCGGAGACGGGGTTCTCGGAGCCGATGCGCACCGAGACGAGGTCGGGGTCGTCGCCCAGCTGCCCGAGCAGGCGCAGCAGGGTCACGTGCTCCTCGAGTGCCTCGAGGATGGGACCGATGGTGCGCGGGAAGTCGGCGCCCGACCGGGCGAGGTTGGCCTGGCCGGCCAGCACGACCCGCTCCTCGCGCTCCTCGACGAGGGCGTCGGCGAGCGCCGAGACGACCGTCTGGAGGGCGGCGCGGTCGCCGCCGTCGGAGCCGCTGTCACCGTCGGCCTCCTCGACGAGGCGTCGCAACCGCGTGGCCGCGACGGTGAACGGCACGCCTGCGGCCACCTCGTTGACCTGCGTGCGCATCGCGGCGACGAAGGCCTCACCGTCGGTGCCCACGAGGGGACGGCCCGTGTCGACGACGCGCTGCTCGACGCGGCCGGTGTTGACGATGAGCACGACCATCAGGTGGGTCGCGCCCAGCGGGACGAGCTCGATGTGCCGGACGGTGGAACGGCTGAGCGAGGGGTACTGCACCACCGCGACCTGGCGGGTGAGGCTCGCGAGGAGCCGGACGGTGCGGTCGACGACGTCGTCGAGGTCGACGGCGCCCTGGAGGAACTGGCTGATCGCCCGCCGCTCCCCCGGGCCCAGCGGTTTGACGGCGCTCAGCCGGTCGACGAACACGCGGTAGCCCGCGTCGGTGGGCACGCGCCCGGCGGAGGTGTGCGGGGCGTGGATGAGGCCCTCCTCCTCGAGCAGGGCCATGTCGTTGCGCACCGTGGCGGCGCTGACGCCGAGGTGGTGGCGCTCGACGAGCGCCTTGCTCCCGACGGGCTCGGAGGTCTGGACGTAGTCCTGGACGATGGCGCGCAGCACCATCAGCCGGCGGTCCTCGCTCATCGCGTCCCTCCTTCACGGTTCTCGCACGTGCCGGACGGTGCGCTGGCAGCGGTCTGGCACTCTCGATTGACGAGTGCCAAGTCTACGTCGTCGCCGCCGGATCTCCGATTCCGTGGAGCCCTCCCGCCAACGGTATGCCGTCGCCCCCGCTCCCTCACCCCCCGACCGCGTGGCGGCTGCCCGGTGACGGACCCGGCGGCATACCCTCCCTTCTCGTGTCCCCCATCGACCGTTACGGATCAGACGTGCTCAGCGGCGACTGGCGTGCCCCACGGCGCGGTCGCTCCACCCCCGTACCGGCCGAGCCGGACCTCGTCGTCGAGGAGGTCGAGACCGGCTGGGTGGGGGCCGTCGTGCGCGTCGAGAAGGCGGGCGGCATGCACGTCGTCCACCTCGAGGACCGTCACGGACGCAGCCGGGCGTTCCCCCTCGGGCCCGGGTTCCTCGTCGACGGGGCCCCCGTCACGCTGACCCCGCCGACCGCCGCGTCCGGCGCGGCGCTGGCCGCCGCCCGGAAGGCGGCCTCACGGACGGCCAGCGGCTCCGTGGCGGTGGAGGGGGTGCGTGCCCGCGTGGCCAGCGGCTCGCGGATCTACGTCGAGGGCCGGCACGACGCCGAGCTCGTCGAGAAGGTGTGGGGCGACGACCTGCGCGTCGAGGGCGTCGTCGTCGAGCTGATGGACGGCGTCGACGACCTCGCCGGGATCATCGCCGAGTTCCAGCCCGGGCCCGGGCGCCGGATGGGCGTGCTCGTCGACCACCTGGTCCCCGGCACCAAGGAGGCGCGCATCGTCGAGCAGGCGCGTGCCCTCCCCGGCCTCAGCCAGCACGTCAGGATCCTCGGCCACCCCTATGTCGACGTCTGGCAGTCCGTGCGCCCCGAGCGGCTCGGCTGGCAGCAGTGGCCCGTCATCCCCCGGGGCACGTCGTGGAAGCACGGCATCTGCGCCGAGCTCGGCTGGGCCCACTCCACGCAGGCCGACATCGCGAACGCGTGGAAGCGGATCCTCGGCACCGTCCGCACGTACGCCGACCTCGAGCCGACGCTCCTGGCCAGCGTCGAGGAGCTCATCGACTTCGTCACCGAGCCCGGCGCCTGAGCGCGCGAGCAGCAGGCGACGTCCGGCGACGCCACCTGCTGCCCCTGCCGCACCCCCACCGGTCCGGCGCTCCCCTTCCGCAGAGAGCCGCGGACGTCACCAGCGGACGTAGCCCTGGACGTCCACCTTCAGGTATGCCGCCGCGGACGTCTTGACGCGAACGGCTCCGTCGAGACCGACGGGCACCACGACGGTGTTCGTGACCGGGCGACCGGACGCGTACTTGACCGTGGCGTAGGCGGGTTCGCTCGACCCGCTCGGGTAGGCGGTGACGTAGCCGCCGGCCGTGGGCGACACCACCGTCACCGTGAGCACCGCTGCCCGGACACCGCTGGCCGGCACCCCCGCCCTGCCCACGACCGGGACGACCGGCGCCTGGCCGGCGGCGACCCGTCCGACGGGCAGGCCGAGCCCGGTCTGGCTGTCGAGGACGCGGGTCGGTCCCACGGGCACCTGGTCCGCGCCGGTGGGCAGCCAGCCCACCACGTCGACCAGCACGTCCGTCTGGGCGCTGGAGTGGATGGTCACGGAGGCGTTCGTGCCGACGCGCGCCTCGACGAGCCCGGTGGCCGCGTTCACCGCGTCGTAGTGGACCTGCGGCGCCCCGGGCCGGGCCACGCCTGCCGGGTACGTCGTGAGCCAGCCCTCCGCGGAAGGTGCGGCAGCGGAGACGTCCAGCAGCACGCCCGCCACGCCGGTGGTCGGTATGCCGGCCTTGCCGGCCAGCGACAGCGTCAGCGTCCCTCCCGCGGCCAGCCGCGCCTTGGGAGCCCCGACGCCGGTACGCGTGTCGAGGACCCGGGCGGGAGCGCCTCCGGAGACGTAGCCGCCCGCCGGCGACCAGCCGACGACGTCCGCGGACAGGTCGGTCGTGGCCGACGTGTAGAGGCGCACCTTGCCGTCGGTCCCCACGCGGCTGAGCACGAGGCTGGTCGTGACACCGCCGGCGGCGTAGGACACCGCCCGCGAGCCCGGCTGCGTCGTGCCGCTCGCGTGGGCCGTGAGGTAGCCGGCGGCGGCGGGCGAGGTGGCGTTGACGTTGAGCAGGGCGACGCCCACCCCGCTCGAGGGGACGCCGGCCCGGCCGGCGACCTGCACGGTGACCGCCTGGCCGCCCAGGACCCGCGCCAGCGGCGCACCGAGCCCGGTCCGGGTGTCGAGCAGACGCGTCGGAGGAGTCACCTGCCATGCCCGCGTGTCGGACGCGACGGTGGCGCCCTGGTCCTTGAGGTGGATGAAGCCGTTCGGCCACCGGCCACCGGTGAGGGTCACCCGGCGCCAGCGGAAGTCGCCGCCCCAGTTGTCCTCCGAGATGATGATGTCCGAGGCCGAGAGCACCTGCTCGACATAGGCCACGTGCCCGGTCGAGGAGAAGGACGAGTCCCACCACGCGACCGCGCCCACCGCCGGGCTCGTGTTCGTCTGGGCCGGGAACGCCGGCCCCCAGTTCAACGCGTTGCCGCTCAGGCTGGCCGGCCTCGTGTTGGGCAGGCCGTTCTTGACGAGGCGGTAGGCGACGTAGTTCGTGCAGTTGTGGCCCGTCGACTGGAGCCAGTAGCTCGTCGAGCTGTTCGCCGGATACCCGGCGTTGGAGTACCCAGCGCTCTGGCAGGGGTCGTAGCCGGTGCAGAGCACGATCCACTCGCTGGAGCGGGCCGGGGCGGCCAGCCCCACCGTGGAGGCCAGGGCGGCCAGGACGGTGAGCAGCAGCGCGACGGGCCGACGGAGCTGCGTCCGACGCGCAACCGGGACGCCGGCCCGGCGAGCGGGGACGAGGGACATGTCGGTCTCCAGGGTTCGAGTGGGGTGGCACCCGAAATGTAGGACTTATCTGTCACCCAGTCCCCTGATTCCCAGAAATCACACGCGACACGCCAGTCGACTTACGACCCTCCGGCTCCTCGATGTGCTAATGACACGGCTGTCATTCGCCGCCCCTGACCGGCGTTCGTCGTCGTCCGGGGAACGCCACCGTGCGCACCACGAGCTCCTTGACCGCAGTGAACGGCGGCCGCACCAGGACGGTGCCGTCCGGCCGCGTCGGCAGGGAGAGCACGGCCTTGGAGTGCGAGAAGAGGTCCATGGAGTGCTCGCCGTGGTAGGCCCCGGTCCCACTCGCCCCCACCCCGCCGAAGGGCAGTCCCGGCACGGCCAGGTGGGCCAGCGGCACGTTGAAGGCCAGCGCGCCCGACGACGTGTCGCGGACGAAGCGCCGGCGCACCTTCTCGGAGGAGGTGAAGACGTAGAGCGCCAGCGGCTTCTCGCGCCGGTTGACGAAGTCGACCGCGGCGTCGAGCCCGTCGACCTCCACCAGCGGCAGGACGGGTCCGAAGATCTCCTCGCTCATGATCACCTGCCGGGGGTCGTCGGGGTCGTCCACCTCCACGACCGTCGGCTCCAGGTAGCGCGAGGACGCGTCGGAGCGACCCCCGGTGACGACCCGGTCGTGGTCCACCATGGCGGTGAGGCGCTCGAAGTGCCGCGCGCTGACGATCCGGCCGTACTCCCCGGACTGCGCCGGGTCGTCGCCGAAGGCAGCCTGGATCCCTTGCGCGAGAAGGGGCTTCAGCGCCTCGAGCGTCCTGCGGGACGCGAGGACGTAGTCGGGAGCCACGCACGTCTGGCCGGCGTTGGTGAACTTGCCCCACACGAGGCGTTGCGCCGTCACCTCCAGGTCCGCGTCGTCGGAGACGTACGCGGGTGACTTGCCGCCCAGCTCGAGCGTCACGGGTGTGAGGTGTCGCGCCGCGGCCTCGAGGACGATCCGCCCGACGGTGCCGTTTCCCGTGTAGAAGATGTGGTCGAAACGCTCGGCCAGCAGGGCGGTCGTCTCGGGAACGCCACCCTCGAGGACCTGCACCGCCGACCGGTCGAGGTACTGCGGCACGAGGCGCGCCAGCAGCCCTGACGTGGCAGGGGCGACCTCGCTCGGCTTGACCACGACGGCGTTGCCGGCGGCGAGCGCGCCCACCATCGGGGCGAGGCACAGCTGCACGGGGTAGTTCCAGGGCGCGATCACGAGGACGACGCCGAGCGGCTCGCGGACGACCCTGGCCCGGCCGGGGGTGAGGGACAGCGGCACCGGGACCCGGCGCGGCGTCGTCCAGGCCTTGAGGTGGCGCAGGGTGTGGTCGATCTCGCGGACGACGAAGCCGGTCTCGGTGATCCACGCCTCCGTGGCGCTCTTGCCGAGGTCGGCGTGCAGCGCCTCGGCGACCTCGGCCTCGTGGTCGACCAGGAGCGTGCGCAGGGCCCGCAGCTGCGCCTCCCGCCAGGCCCGCGGCTTGGTGACGCCGCTGTCGAACGCCCGCCGCGCCCGGGCGACAGCCGTGCTCGCCGTCCCGCCCGCCGGCTCTCTCGTCCCACTCGTCACGCCAGCGGTCGTGCTCGCCGTCTCGGTCATGGCTCTCCTTCGTCGGCGGCTCCTCAGGCGGCGAGGAGCCGGTGCACCACGGTGTCCGCGAGCAGCCGGCCGCGCCGGGTCAGCACCAGCCGGCCGGACCGCACGACGGTGGTCCCGTCGACGAGCCCGTCGGCGATGAGCCCGGCCACCGCGCTGCGTCCCGATCCTCGCAGATCCGAGACCGGCAGGCCCTCGACGAGGCGTGTGCCGAGGAGCACACGCTCGTCGTAGCGCTGCTCGTCGGTGAGGGACTCACGCGCCTGCGCGGGCGACTGCCCGGAGGCCAGCCGGGCGGCATACGCGCTCGGGTGCTTGACGTTCCACCACCGCACCCCGCCCACGTGGCTGTGGGCTCCCGGGCCCACGCCCCACCAGTTCGTGCCCGCCCAGTAGGCGATGTTGTGGCGGCAGCGGGCCGCCTCCGAGCGCGCCCAGTTGCTGACCTCGTACCAGCCGTAGCCGGCGCCCGTGAGCACCTCGTCGGCGAGCTCGTACTTGTCCGCCTCGTCGTCGTCCTCGGGCGGGACGACGAGCCCGCGCCGCACCTGCGCCGCGAGCTTGGTGCCCTCCTCGACCACGAGCGCGTACGCGGAGACGTGGTCGGGCTCGAGCGCGACCGCTGCCTCGAGGCTGCGGCGCCAGTCCTCGAGCGACTCCCCCGGCGTGCCGTAGATGAGGTCCACGCTCACCTGCAGGCCCTCGGCCTTCGCGGCCGAGACGGCGCGCTCGACGTTGTCGGGATCGTGCGTCCGCTCCAGGGTGCGCAGCACATGGGGCACCGCCGACTGCATGCCGACCGAGACGCGCGTGAAGCCGCCCTCGGCCAGCTCGCGCAGCGACTCGCGTGTCACCGAGTCGGGGTTGGCCTCGGTCGTGACCTCCGCCCCGGGAGCCAGCCCGAACCGCTCGCGTATGCCGTCCAGCACCTTCACGAGGTCGCCGGCCCTCAGCATGGTGGGGGTGCCTCCGCCGACGAACACCGTCGACACGGTGGGCGCTTCGGGGCCGAGCACGTCTCGGGCCAGGTCCAGCTCACGCAGGGCGGCGTCGGCATAGCTGTCGATGCCGATGCTCGCGCCGGGACCCCCGAGCTCGGTCAGGGTGTAGGTGTTGAAGTCGCAGTAGCCGCAGCGCACCGTGCAGAACGGGACGTGGACGTAGATGCCGAGGTCGGTGCTTCGCAGGTCACCGAGCGCTGCTGCGGGCAGCTCTCCCGTCGCGGGCGCGGGGTCGCCGTCGGGAAGGGCGGAGGGCGGCATACCTCCATTGTCCCAGCCACGCGGGGGTGCCCCGTCCACGGCCGGGGCGGGGGTGGTGGTCAGCCTGAGTGCGTGGTGACCCCGTAGCGGGCGCGCGAGCGCAGGGCCCAGCGGGCCACGGGGACCGAGACGAGCGCGATGACGACCATGAACCCCGCGAGCATGAGCCAGCCGGCCTCTCCCCGGTCGACGCAGAAGTACGTGACGACCGGCGGTGCGACGACCGCGAGCACGCTGAACCCGAGGCCGGCGAAGCCTTGGTACTGCCCCTGCCGCTCGTGCGGCGCCAACCCCATCTGCAGACCCCACTGGCCGCCCGAGCCGATCATCTCGCCCACGACGTGCACGAGCGAGCCGGTGACGAGCGCCGCGACGGCGACCCACCGGGTGCCCCGCTCGGCGAGCCCCACGACGGCGAAGCCCCCGGCGATCCACCACGCCCCGCGCACCAGCGCCCGGGCGCCGGCCTCCACCGAGTCGGCCCGGCGCGACAGGCGCACCTGGAAGAGCGCCACCGCGGCGGTGTTGAGGATGAGCAGGACGGCCACCATCACCGTGGGGGCGGCGGTGCGTGCGGAGACGTAGAGGGCCAGGCCCAGCTCCATGACGAAGAAGTGCAGCGAGAAGAGCCCGGTGATGATCGTGATGACGACGTAGGGCCAGTCGCGCAGGACGGCGAGGCGCGGCTCGCCCTCGGCGCGCGTGTGCGGAGCCAGGTGCGGGAGGCGGGTCGAGTTCCAGGCGGCGAAGCCGGTGAAGACGGCGTTGAGCAGGAACACGCCGACGTAGGCCCACCGCTGGTCGATGACGAGCGCGGCGCCGCCGAAGACCGAGCCGAGACCGAGCGCCGTGTTGGTGACGGCACGCAGGTAGGCCTTGAAGAGCACCCCGCGACCACCCGTCGCCAGCTGGGCGATGACGCCCTGGTTGACGGCGCCGGCCCCGCGCTCGAAGAAGGCGAGCACGCCGAGCAGGAGGGCCAGCATCCACGGCGTCGTCGCGAGGACCGGCGGCGCGCTGAAGACGGCGGCCCCGACCATGAAGGCGGTGAGGACCTCACGCGGGCCGCGGGTGTCGCCGAGGTGTCCGGCCGGGACCTGGACGACGATGCCGACGATCGCCGAGACCGACATGGCGAGCGCCACCTCGGTCGCGCTGAAGCCGACCTGCCGGGTGAAGTAGAGCGCGCTCGTCGTGAGCACCGCGCCGGCACCGAAACGGTTGGCGAACGAGCCGAGCGCGAGGATGCGCAGGTCACGGTCGACCGGGATGCCCCGGTGGGTGAGCGGTGGGTGCGTCGTCGCCGTCACGGCAGGCTCCTCGGTCTCGCAGATATCTCGACGTCAAGATATCTGGCTGTGACGGCGTCGCTGCAAGCGGTTTTCGCCGGTCGCATATGGTGCAAGGGTGTACCGCCCCAACTGGATCGAGCTCGACGGCGTCGTCAACATGCGCGACCTCGGAGGGATGGTGACGGCCGACGGCGACACCGTCCGTCCCCGTCGGCTGCTGCGCTCGGACAACCTCCAGGACCTGACGCCGGAGGCCGTCGAGGTGCTCGTCTCGCGCCTCGGCGTCCGTGACGTCGTCGACCTGCGCACGCACGTCGAGGTCGCCAAGGAGGGCGACGGGCCGCTGCGCGCCGTCGCCGGCGTGCGTCACCACCACCACACGCTCTACCGCGAGGACAGCGTCGAGTCCGGCATCCCGGCCGCCGAGCGCGCTCTGCCGTGGGAGACCGACGAGCGCCGCCACGCCGCCGCGGGCGAGACCCGGTCGCCCGGCGAGCCCGAGCAGCGTCGCAGCCACGACGAGTTCTGGTCCGAGCACTACCTCAGCTACCTCGCGAGCCGACCCGACTCGGTGGTGGCCGCGCTGCACGCCATCGCCTCGAGCGACGGCGCGGTCGTCGTGCACTGCGCCGCGGGCAAGGACCGCACGGGCACGGTCGTGGGCCTGGCCCTCAAGGCCGTCGGTGTCCGCGACGAGCTCGTCATCGCCGACTACGCCGCCAGCGCCGAACGCGTCGCGGCCATCATGGACCGGCTGCGGGTCAAGCCGGCGTATGCCGCCAACCTCCGCGACAAGACCGTGGCGCAGCAGTCGCCGACCACCGACACGATGCGCCTGCTGCTGACCACCCTCGACGAGCGCTACGGCGGTGCGCTCGGCTGGCTCGGCACCCAGGGCTGGACCCGGGCCGACACCGACCGGCTGCGCCGCAAGCTCCTCGGCGACTGAGGCAGGCCCACACGGGCGGTCAGCCGGCGTACGTCCCGAAGCTCCAGCTCGTGCCCTCGGGATCCGCGACGGAGAAGCCGCGCGACCCGTAGTCGGTCTCCTCGAGGGGGCGCAGCACCGTGGCCCCGAGCCGATCGGCGCGAGCCCAGACGGCGTCCGGGTCGTCGGTCACCACGTAGACCGTGGCAGCCCCCGCCTCGGAGACGAAGGTCCGGTCGGCCTTCTGCCGGCTGCTCACCATGACCCGGCCGCCTTCGGGCCAGAGCATCTCGCTGTGCCGGATCTCGCCGGGCGACTCCCCGTCGACGACCACACCGTCGACGAAGCCGAGGCCGCGCAGCCACGAGCGAGCCGCGAACGGGTCGTCATAGCTGAGGCCGACCCACACGTTATGGTCGCTGCGACCGGATGCCCCGGTGGTGGCAGCCGTGGCGTCGTCCCGGGTCGTGCCGGTTCCCTCCGGGGCCCGGGTGTTCGTGTTCGTGTCCATGTTCGTGTCCATGGCGACATCGTCGCCCGGGGGCGCCGGCCTCGTCTTGGACGAATGCGCGTCGCCCTTCCGCTCGCTCGGCACCCGGCTCAATGGGCGAGCACGTCCTCAGTGCGCCAGCGGGACGGGGAGGTACCGGCGAGGGAACGCCAGTCGCGGTCCATGTGCGCGTGGTCCGACCACCCGCAGCGCACCGCGACGTCCGCCAGCGACGTCGGACCAGCCGCCACGAGCGGCACCGACCGTTCGAAGCGAGCGACGACGGCCGCGGTCTTGGGACTCACCCCGAACTCGCTGCCGAACCGCGCCTGCAGCCGTCGCATCGACCAGCCGACGCGGGCGGCCACCTCCCGGATCGGCAGCGCTCCCGCGCTGCGCGTGATGAGCCGCCACGCCTCGCACACCTCCGGTTCGGGACCGGCGGCCCGCGGCGCCGCCTCGAGGAGCGCGGTCAGCCACTGCTCCACCAGCATGAACCGCCCGGGCCAGTCATCGGTCTCGTGCAGGCGTTCCCGGAGCCGACCGGCCGCCGGACCGGCCACATCCACGAGATCGTGCGACCGGGCCGCGATCTCGCCGGTCGGCATCCCGAACAGTGCTCGCGTGGCCTCCGGGCGAAGCGCGAGCTGCACGCCGTGCTGGGTGCCGTCGTGGTGGATGAGGGTGGGAACCGCGGCCAGGCCCGCGACGACCGAGCCGTATGCCGTGGGCGGGCGGCCGGCGTCCGCGACGGTCAGCGGCTCGTCGAGGGGCACGACCAGCGTGACGGTGGCGGACGGCATACCGCCGTGGACCCCGGCGGGGAAGCCGGACAGCCGGTAGCCGACCGCCCGCTGCACCCAGCGGGACAGCGCGGGGCCGGGCACGTGCTCGTGGTGCTCGGCACGCGGCCCCGCTGCCTCGGTGGTCCACTCCACGCCACCACGGTAGGCGTGGAGCTCGCCGGGAGGGCTACTTCTTGGTCTTGGCGGCGTCCCCGTCACTCGAGAGGGCTGCCACGAAGGCCTCCTGCGGCACCTCGACCCGACCGACCATCTTCATGCGCTTCTTGCCCTCCTTCTGCTTCTCGAGGAGCTTGCGCTTGCGGCTGATGTCACCGCCGTAGCACTTGGCGAGCACGTCCTTGCGGATGGCGCGGATGTTCTCGCGGGCGATGATGCGCGAGCCGATGGCCGCCTGGATCGGCACCTCGAACTGCTGGCGCGGGATGAGGTCCTTGAGCTTGCCCGCCATCATCACGCCGTACGCGTACGCCTTGTCCTTGTGCACGATCGCGCTGAACGCGTCGACCGACTCGCCCTGCAGCAGGATCTGCACCTTGACGAGGTCGGCCACCTGCTCGCCGTCGGGCTCGTAGTCGAGCGAGGCGTAACCGCGGGTGCGGGACTTCAGCTGGTCGAAGAAGTCGAAGACGATCTCGGCGAGCGGCAGGGTGTAGCGCATCTCGACGCGGTCCTCGGACAGGTAGTCCATGCCGCGCAGGTTGCCGCGCTTCTGCTGGCACAGCTCCATGATGGCGCCGACGAACTCGCTGGGAGCGAGGATCGTCGCGCGGACGATCGGCTCGCTCACCTCGGAGATCTTGCCCTCGGGGAACTCGCTCGGGTTGGTGACGTGGATCTGCTTGCCGTCGTCCATGGTGACCTCGTAGACGACGTTGGGCTGCGTGGAGATCAGGTCGAGGCCGAACTCGCGCTCGAGCCGCTCCCGGACGATCTCGAGGTGCAGCAGGCCGAGGAAGCCGCAGCGGAAGCCGAAGCCCAACGCCGCCGAGGTCTCCGGCTCGTAGACGAGGGCCGCGTCGTTGAGCTTGAGCTTGTCGAGGGCCTCGCGCAGGTCCGGGTAGTCCGAGCCGTCGATGGGGTAGAGGCCGGAGAAGACCATCGGCTTGGGGTCGCGGTAGCCGCCGAGGTCCTTCGTCGCCGGCTTGCTCGCGTTGGTCACCGTGTCGCCGACACGGGACTGGCGCACGTCCTTGACGCCGGTGATGAGGTAGCCGACCTCGCCGACGCCGAGGCCCTTGCCGGGCACCGGCTCGGGGCTGATCACGCCGATCTCGAGCAGCTCGTGGGTCGCCCGGGTCGACATCATGACGATGCGCTCGCGCGGGTTGAGGTTGCCGTCGACGACGCGGACGTAGGTCACGACGCCCCGGTAGGTGTCGTAGACCGAGTCGAAGATCATGGCTCGCGCCGGAGCGTCGGCATCACCGGTCGGGGCCGGCAGCTGACGGACGATCTGGTCGAGCAGCGGCTCGACACCCTCGCCGGTCTTGCCGGACACGCGCAGGCAGTCCTCCGGATCGCCGCCGATGAGCTTGGCGAGCTCCTCCGCGTACTTCTCGGGCTGCGCGGCCGGCAGGTCGATCTTGTTGAGCACCGGGATGATGGTGAGGTCGTTCTCCATCGCGAGGTAGAGGTTCGCGAGGGTCTGCGCCTCGATGCCCTGCGCGGCGTCGACGAGGAGGACCGCTCCCTCGCAGGCGGCGAGGCTGCGGGACACCTCGTAGGTGAAGTCGACGTGGCCCGGGGTGTCGATCATGTTGAGCGCATACGTCGTCCCGTCGAGCTCCCACGGCATGCGCACCGCCTGGCTCTTGATCGTGATGCCGCGCTCGCGCTCGATGTCCATCCGATCGAGGTACTGGGCGCGCATGGCGCGCGCCTCGACGACACCCGTCAGCTGCAGCATCCGGTCGGCGAGCGTCGACTTGCCGTGGTCGATGTGCGCGATGATGCAGAAGTTGCGGATCAGGTCCGGCGGCGTTGCGTTGGGCGCCAACGCGGAGCGGGCCATGGGCGACACGTGGGACGAACCTCGCAGAGTCGGGAACGGGAACGGTGCTGGAGCTGGACTGGGCCGGCGCCCGGGACCCGGGCGGCCCGGCGCTCTCGCGCTCGTGGCAGCGGCAGCCAGCACAGTCTCCCACGGTTTGACGCCGCGCTGCTCACCCCTCGCCCCGGACCGACCCTCGACGCCGCACGGGCACGCGCGCGTCACGTCGGGCCGCAGCCGGTGATGCCCCAGAATGGCGCGCATGCGCGCCGAACCCATGCAGGTCCTGCCGGTCGCTCCCGGGTCACAGGTCCCGATGCGCCGCTACGTGCGGCACCCGCGCGAGATCCTGGTGCTCGTGGTGGCCGTCCTCGCCTCGCTGCTCCTGCTCGTGGCCGCCGTCGCGGAGCTGTCCGCCGCCGCCGAGGAGCAGCGCGCACCCGACGCGTACGCCGTGGTCCTGGTCCTGGGGCCGCTGGTCGTCTGGTTCGGGCGCGGGCAGCTGTGGGCGCAGCAGCGGCTGACGGGCATCAAGCTGACCCACGGCCAGTTCCCCGAGGCCTACGGGATGCTCGTCGACGCCGCGGCCCGCTCGGGCCTGGCCTACATCCCGGACGCCTACGTCGTGCTCGGCAACGGGGTCATCAACGCCGCCGCCTCCGGGCACGGGTTCCGTCGCTTCGTGGTCGTCAACAGCGACCTGCTGGAGGTGGGCGGGGCGGCGCGGGAGCCGGAGGCCCTGCGGTTCGTGATCGCCCACGAGGTGGGCCACATCGCGGCCGGCCACGTCAGCTACTGGCGCATCCTCGGCACCTTCGCCTCGCAGTGGGTGCCCTTCGTCGGCACCACCCTGAGCCGCGCCCAGGAGTACACCGCGGACAACTACGGGCACGCGCTGGCACCCGAGGGGGCCCGCTCGGCGATGGCGACCCTCGCGGGCGGCAAGTACCTCGGCCGCTCGGTGGACGTCGACGCCATGGCAGACCGTGCCGTCACCGAGCCGGGCTTCTTCGTGTGGCTCGTCAACGCCCTCGCGAGCCACCCGGCGCTGCTCTGGCGCATCCACGCCCTGCGCGACCGGCGGCGCCCCGGACGGCTGCTCTGGAGGCCCCGGGAGCCCTGGCTCTGGGAGACGCCGGCCGCGCCCGACGCGTACGCCCTTCCGGCGATGGTCGGCTTCCAGCCCACCCCGCTCCCCCAGCCGACCGCTTCGGCGCTCCCCCAGTCAACGGCCCCGTCGCTGGCCGAGGGCGCGCCGGCGCCTGTGGCCAGGACCGCCGCACCCGTCGTGCCCCTGCCGACCACCTCCGGTGAGCCCTCACTCCGCCACGAGTGAGGGCCCCGTCACAAGCTGCTCGTGGCGGAGGTCGCGTCGGTGAGCTCAGGGACGCCTTCGGGCCGGGCGACAGCCCGGTGCGAGCGACGCTCGAGCACCGCCGACAGCACGGCGACACCGACGCCGAGCACGGCCAGCCCCGCACCGACGAGGCTCGGCGCCCCGTAGCCCCAGCCGGCCGCGAGGACGACGGAGCCGAGCCAGGCGCCGAGCGCGTTCGCGGTGTTGAGCGTCGAGTGGTTCAGCGCGGCCGCGAGCGACTGGCCCTCGTGCGCGACGTCCATCAGCCGGGTCTGCAGCAGCGGCACGACGATCGAGGGCAGCAGCCCGAGCACGAACACCATGACCACGCCGAGCCACAGGAGGTGGACGGCCCAGCCGAAGACGGCGAGCAGGGCCGCGATGGAGGCCAGGGCGCCGATGATCCCCGTCAGGACGCCGACGCGGTTGGCCACCCGGCCGCTCAGCACCATGCCGGTGACCATCCCGATGCCGTATGCCGCGAGCACCCACGGGATGTAGCGCTCGTCCAGCCCGGCGAGCTCGGTCATCGTCGGCGTGATGAAGGAGTACATCGCGAACATGCCGCCGAAGCCGACCACGCCGATGAGCAGCGCCAGCCACACCTGGCCGCGTCGCAGCGCCCGCATCTCGGCGCGCATCGACTCCTCGCCGCTCGGTGGCTGGTGCGGCAGGAACACCGCGATGGCCACGACCGTCAGGGCCGCGACGACGCCGACGAGCACGTAGGGCAGGTGCCAGGAGAAGCGTTGGCCGAGCAGCGTCGCGAGGGGAACGCCCACGACGTTGGCGACCCCGAGACCGCCGAGGATGGCGGCGACGGCGGCGGTCCGCCGCTGGTGCGACACGAGGGAGGCCGCGACCACCGAGCCGATGCCGAAGAAGGCGCCGTGGGGCAGCCCGGCCAGGAACCGGGCGGCCATGACGGAGGGATAGCTGTTCGCCGCCAGGATCGCCAGGTGCGCCACGGCGAAGAAGGCCATGAGGCCCATGAGCAGGCCCTTGCGCGGCGCCCTGGCCGCCGCCACGGCGATGACGGGGGCACCGACGACCACGCCGAGGGCGTACGCCGAGACGTAGTGGCCGGAGGTCGCGATGTCGACCCCGCTCCCCCGGGCGATCTGCGGCAGCAGGCCCATGGTCACGAACTCGGTCGTGCCGATGGCGAAGCCGCCGACCGCGAGCGCGAGGATGGCGAGGGTGGTGCGGCGTGCGGCGGGGCTCACAGGAGGTTCTCCGGGTTCGGTCGTCGGTCGGCGTGGCCCCGCGGCCGACGCCCGGAGGCGGCGTGGGCGGCGGGGGGCGGCCGGGGGGGCGGCTGGGCGGCTGGGGCTCGGATCGCCGTCGACCCGTTCTCGGACCCCAACCGTAACGGCGGTGAGCACTACGGTGATTCCCGTGTCCACCACCCTCGGGAACCTCCTCGGCCGCCTGCGCGGCGTCGTCCGCCGCTCCACGCCTCCGCGCACCCGTCCGGCGCCTGACCGCGTGGGGTCCGCGACGCCCTACCCCGGTGACGCGACACGGCTGCCCGACACGACGTACGCCCCGCGTCCGGACGGGCGGCCCGACCCCGGCGAGATCGTGTGGACCTGGGTGCCGTACGAGGAGGACCACAGCCAGGGCAAGGACCGGCCCGTGCTCGTCATCGGCCACGAGGGCCGGTGGCTCGTGGGGCTCCCCCTCACGAGCAAGGACCACGACCTCGACGAGCAGCAGGAGCGGCGCTCGGGTCGTGAGTGGGTCGACATCGGGACCGGGGCCTGGGACTCCCGGGGCCGCCCCAGCGAGGTGCGCGTCAACCGCCTCGTCCGGGTGGACCCGGAGCAGGTCCGTCGGGAGGGGGCCGTGCTGCCGCGCGACCGCTACGAGCAGGTCGTCGCCGCGGCCCGCGCCCTCCGGCGCGGCTGACGCAGATCGGGCCCGTCACCACGAGGTGACGGGCCCGATCAGGCAGTCGTGTGCGTCAGAGCGACGCGACCTTCTTGGCCAGGGCCGACTTCTTGTTGGCGGCCTGGTTCTGGTGGATGACACCCTTGGAGACAGCCTTGTCGAGCTTCTTCGAGGCGGTCTTGAGGGCGTCGACGGCGGCGTCCTTGTCACCGGAGGCCGTGGCCTCGCGGACCTTGCGGACCCAGGTGCGAAGCTCGCTCTTGACGGCCTTGTTGCGCTCGGTGCGCGTGCGGTTCGTCTTGATGCGCTTGAGCTGCGACTTGATGTTTGCCACGTTGATGGTTTCTTTCGTTCGGTCGGATGGTTGCCGTTAGAGGGCGGCAAAGCTGCTCGGGACCGGGCGTGGGGACACCCTGCGTGAGCAGCTCTGGGTGGAGCATGCATGCGCGCACGACCTGAGCGCGCACGCAAGGGCCAAAGTTACCAGCGGCCTCACCGCTCGACCAAACCGGCGTGCGCCGTCCCGGGCCGCTCCCGTCAGTGCGCGGCGCGGGCCCGGGCGATGGTGAGGATCGCCCGCTCGACGGCATACACGGGGTCGCGACCGCCGCCCTTGACCTCGTAGTCGGCGGCGGCGACCGCCTGCACGGCGATGGCCAGCCCGTCGGCGCTCCAGTGTGTGACGGCGCGGCGGGCCTTGTCGATCTGCCACGGTGCCATGCCGAGGCTCTTGGCCAGCTGCGCGGAGCTGCCGCGACCGGCCGCGCCGACCTTGATGAGCTGGCGCAGCTGCGAGGCGATGACAGCGACGATCGGCACGGGGTCGACGCCGGTCGCGATGGCGTGGCGCAGCAGGCGCAGGGCCTCCCCCGACTGCCCGGCCACCGTGGCGTCGGCCACCCGGAAGCCCGTCGCCTCCACCTTGCCGCCGTGGTAGGTGTCGACGACGGCGTCGTCGACAGTGCCCTCGGTGTCCGAGATGAGCTGGGAGCACGCCGCCGCGAGCTCGCGCACGTCCTTGCCGACGGCCTCGACGAGGGCGCGCACGCCCTCGCTCGTGATCTTGCGTCGGGCGCCCGCGAACTCCTTGAGGACGAAGTCGGTCTTGTCGCGGTCGGTCTTGATGGCGGGGCACTCGATGACGCGGGCCCCTGCCTTGCGCATCGTGTCGAGGACCTTCTTGCCCTTCATGCCGCCCCCGTGGGCCACCACGAGACCGAGGTCCGGGTCAGGGGTGGCGAGGAGCGCGAGCAGGTCGAGCTGCAGCTCGTCGGGTGACTCGTGCAGGTCGCGCACGACGATGGTCTTGGCTCCGCCGAAGAGCGACGGGCTGGCGTGCATCTGCAGGGCCCCGGACTCGTACGTCGCGGGGTCGATGCGGATGACCTCCACGTCCTGCTCCTGTGCGCCGCGCAGGACATCGGCCACGGCCCGCTCGACGAGGATGCCCTCCGGTCCGGTCACGAGGACGAAGGGGGGCGCGGCCGGGTCGCTCATGGGCCCAACTGTGCCACGCCGGTCCGACAGGCCGATGCGCCAGTCCGGTGCGTCAGGCCGAGTACGTCAGGCCGGTGCGTCAGTCGAACAGCGCGCCGGAGGCGATGCGCAGGCCGAGCTGCTCCACGCGCGCCGCGATGACCTGCTCGGGCAGCTCGAAGTGGTCGACGAGATCCTCCATCTCCATGCCGGACTCCGACGCGTCGCGCAGCTCCTCGTCCTGCTCGTCGGTCCACGCGTGCCCGGACGTCACCGCGCTGCGCGAGGACACCGGGGCCGGTGGGGCGACGGCCACCGGCCGCGGGTGCTCCGTGCCGTCGGCCTCCGTGCGGGCGCCGGTGAGCGACCGCAGGGCCGGCTCCTCCACCTCCACCGGCGGCGGTGCCATCGCGTCGAGCCGGGCCAGCGCGGCCAGGACCATCTTCTTGTCGGTGGTCGGGTAGAAGGGCGGCAGCGAGCGCTGCAGGAAGCCGGCATACCTCGCCGTCATCATCCGGGAGTCGAGGAAGGCCACGACGCCGCGGTCGTCGGCGCGGCGCACGAGCCGCCCGGCTCCCTGCGCGAGGCGCAGGGCCGCGTGGGTGGCCGAGACCGCCATGAAGCCGTTGCCGCCCATCCGCGCGATGGCCTGGGAGCGCGCGGAGGCGAGCGGGTCGTCGGGGCGCGGGAACGGGATGCGGTCGATGATGACGAGCTGGCACGACGACCCCGGCACGTCGACGCCCTGCCACAGCGTGAGGGTGCCGAAGAGGCAGGTCCGCGGGTCGCGGGCGAACTGGCGCACGAGCGTCGTGATCTGGTCCTCGCCCTGGCACAGGACCGGGATGTCGTCGCCGAACCGGGCACGCATGATCTCCGCCGCCGTCTGGGCGGCGCGCATCGAGGAGAAGAGCCCCAGCGTGCGACCGCCGGCCGCGCGGATGAGCTGCTCGATCTCGTCGAGGGTGTCGTCACCCGCGCCGTCGCGCCCGGGCGGCGGGAGGTGGGCCGCGACGTAGGCGATGGCCTGCTTCGGGTAGTCGAAGGGGCTGCCGACGTCGAGGCCCTGCCACGTCGGGGCGCCCTCGCCGCGGAGGCCGATGGTCCCGGCGACCGAGTCGAACGTGCCGCCGAGCTCGAGGGTGGCGGAGGTGAGCACGACGGTGCGCTCGTCGAAGACCTTGTCGCGCACCAGCATCGCCACGCTCATCGGTGCCACCCGCAGGACTGGTCCGCGGCGCTGGTCGCGGCTCAGCCACACGACGTCGAGCTCGCGCTCCTCGAGGATGCGCTCGGCGTTCTCGTGGATCTCGTCGACGGCGGCGCGTGCGACCTGGCGGGCGCCGTCTGCCTCTTGCCCGGGCGGCGGCTTGAGGTCGCTCTGGACGGCGCGGGCCGTGTCGCGGATGCGGGCCAGGGCGAGCCCCACCGAGTCGGGGATGCCGAGCATCCGGCCCTCCTCGAGCGGCTCGAGCGCCTGGGCGAGCAGCTCGCCCGCCTCGTCGAGGGGTGCGGTGTTCTCGGACATGCGCCCGGCCTTCTTCGCCGCGCTCATCACCATGGTGCCGGTGAGCTCGTCGGTGATGGTGGCGGTGACGCGGTCGACCAGCTCGTGCGCCTCGTCGACGACGAGCACGTCGTGCTCGGGCAGCATCTGGCGGCCCTCGAACGAGTCGATGGCCATGAAGGAGTGGTTGGTGACGATGACGTCGACGTCCTTGGCCGCCTCGCGCGCCCGCTCGACGAAGCACTCGGTGACGAGGGGGCACTTGCTGCCCAGGCACTCGTGCGCCGAGACGGAGACCTGTCGCCACGCGCGTTCGGAGACGCCCGGGACGAGCTCGTCGCGGTCGCCCGAGTCGGTGGTGGAGGCCCACTCGCGCAGCCGCAGGACCTCCTGGCCGAGCCGGCCCACGGACGCGTCGACCTGCCCGACGGACAGCAGCCCGTCGTCGTCGTCCGGGATCCCGCCCTCGAGCTTGTTGAGGCACACGTAGTTGCGCCGTCCCTTGACGAGCGCGTACGTGGGGCGACGCCCCAGGACCGGCGAGAGCGCGTCGGCCACGCGGGGCATGTCGCGGTCGACGATCTGCGCCTGCAGAGCCAGCGTCGCCGTCGCGACGACCGCCGGCTTGCCGGCCTCGAAGGCGTGCGCGACCGCGGGCACCAGGTAGGCGAGCGACTTGCCGGTGCCGGTCCCGGCCTGGACGAGCAGGTGCTCCCCCTCGTCGATGGCGTGCGCGACGGCCCGCGCCATCGCGACCTGCCCGGGCCGCGTCGCGCCCCCGACCCCCGACACCGCGGCGTTGAGGAGGTCGTCGAGCGCGGGTCGCTTGGCCATTGGGTCAGCGTATGCCGCCCGGCTCGTCTCCCGTCGCACCCGTCCCCCGCTCGCCGGCTCTCGCCCGGCCGACCCGCGCAGGACGAACTGGGGCGAAGGTCACCAAGGGGATCTGGCGATTGTGCGGCGCGCCCGCTCGGACGGGAGTTTCATCGGATCATGAGCGCACCCCTGCCCACCGACCTCGCGATCGCGAACGCGGCGACCCTGCGTCCGCTTGCCGAGGTCGCCGCCGACCTCTGCGTCGGCCCGGACCACCTCGAGCCCTACGGCCGGGACGTCGCCAAGATCGACCTGGCGGTCCTCGACGAGCCGAGCTCACGTCCCCCGGCGAAGTACGTGGTCGTCACGGCGGTCACGCCGACGCCGCTCGGCGAGGGCAAGACCACGACGTCGGTGGGGCTCGCGCAGGCCCTGCAGCGCCTGGGCAAGCGCGCCGTCGTGGCGCTGCGGCAGCCGTCGATGGGCCCGACGTTCGGCATCAAGGGAGGCGCGGCAGGTGGCGGTTACAGCCAGGTCGTGCCGATGGAGCGGCTCAACCTGCACCTCACCGGCGACTTCCATGCCGTCACGGCCGCGCACAACCTCCTCGCCGCGATGCTTGACAACCACCTGCACCACGGCAACGCGCTCGGTATCGACGTCCGCAACATCACCTGGCGGCGCGTCCTCGACGTCAACGACCGCGCCCTGCGCAACATCGTCATCGGACTCGGTGCCCGGCAGGACGGCGTGGCCCGGGAGACCGGGTTCGACATCACCGCGGCCAGCGAGGTGATGGTGCTGCTCACCCTGGCCACCTCCCTCCGCGACCTGCGCGAGCGCCTGGGCCGGATCGTCGTCGGCTACACGACGCAGGGCAGGAGCGTCACGGCCGAGGACCTGCGCGCCGCCGGGGCCATGGCCGCCATCCTCGCCGACGCCTTGAAGCCGAACCTGCTCCAGACCCTCGAGGGCGGCCCGGCGATCATCCACTGCGGCCCCTTCGGCAACATCGCGACCGGCACCTCCTCGGTGACCGCCGACCTGATCGCCATGCGAGGGAGCGACTACGCGATCACCGAGGCGGGCTTCGGGGCCGACATGGGCGCCGAGCGCTTCTTCGACGTCAAGTGCAGGGTGAGTGGGCTGAAGCCCGACGTCGCCGTCATCGTCGCGACCGTGCGAGCCCTCAAGACCCACTCCGGGCGGTATGCCGTGAGCGCCGGCAAGCCGCTGCCCGCCGGGTTGCTCGAGGAACGGCCCGAGGACGTCGAGGCGGGCCTGGTGAACCTGCGCAAGCACGTCGAGATCGTCCGCCGGTTCGGCGTGCTGCCGGTCGTGGCCGTCAACGCCTTCCCGACGGACCACGCGTCGGAGCACGAGGTGATCCGCCGGTTCTGCAACCGGCTCGGCGTCCGGTCGGCGGTCACGCGGCACGTGGCGGAGGGCGGCGCCGGAGCACTGGAGCTCGCGCAGGTCGTCATGGAGGCCGCCCACGAGCCGACGAGCTTCGAGTTCCTCTACCCGCTGGACCTGCCGCTCGAGCAGAAGATCGAGGCGGTCGCCACCCAGGTCTACGGCGCGGACGGCATCGACGTGAGCCCTGCCGCAGCGCGCGCACTGCAGGACTACGAGAAGCTCGGCTACGGCGGCCTGCCCGTCGTGATCGCCAAGACCCACCTGTCCATCTCGTCGGACCCCACGCTGCGGGGCGCGCCCCGGGGCTGGCGCATGCCGGTGCGCGAGGTGCGCGCCGCGGTCGGCGCCGGCTACGTCTACGCGATCTGCGGTGACATGCGGACCATGCCGGGCCTGTCGAGCTCTCCCAACGCCGAGCGGGTCGACCTCGACGAGGACGGCGCGATCACCGGCCTGTCCTGAGTCCTGCCGCCTCGAGCCGGCTGCCCGTCGACCCTGGGAGCCGTCGGGACCGACGGCCGTCGGGCACGTCAGGCTCCTGCTGCTCGACTCAGCCCAGCGGCTGCCCGTCGACCCGGCGGGCCATCGCGACGTCGTCGCGGTAGTCGGTCGCGGTCAGGCGCAGGCCGCGCGGCAGGCGACCGACCTCGCTCCACCCCGCCTTGGCGTAGAAGGCTCCGAGGCCCAGCCCGCCGCGGTAGTCGAGCCGCAGCAGCTCCACCTCGGGCAGCTCGCGCCGTGCGATGCCGACCATGCCGCCGAGCAGGATCCGTCCGAGGTTGCGGCCCTGGGCGGCGGGGTCGACCATGAGCCGCCCCAGCCGGGCGACGTGCTCGTACGGGAACCCGAGCGAGTGCTGCCAGAAGCCGAGGCCGCGCACCGGGCCGTCCGGGTCGCGCAGCACGCAGAGCACGGAGCGCCCCTCCTGCACCTCCCCGAGGTGCCGGTCGAGCGCCGCGCCGACCTCGTGCGGTGAGGCACCCGGCAGGAAGCCGACCGAGCCGCCGGCGTCGTTGACGCGCACCCAGAGCCCGAGCGCGTCCCGCCGCAGCTCCTCGTCGACGTCGGCCCGCGGCACGGTGTCGACCCGCGGCGCCTCGAGGTACGCCATCGGCTTGCCGTCCGGCTCGTCCCGCATCGGGCGCACGCCCACCTGCACGAGCCCGGCCGAGGTCGCGGTGCGCAGCGACGCCGTGTTGACGCCGTCGACCATGGCGGTCACGAGCGAGTCGGGGCGGTGCTCCACCGCCCAGGCGACGACGGCCCGTGAGATCTCGCGGCCGAGCCCGGCTCCGAGCCGGTCGTGGGCCAGACGGTAGTAGAGGTTCAGCGCCCCGTGGTCCGAGTCCTTGTGGCGCAGCCCCGCCCACCCGATGACCTCGCCCGACGCGCGGTCGCGGACGGCGGCATACCCCAGGTGGTCGTGCTCCCAGTCGGTCAGGTCGCCCTCGAGGCGCTCCCGACAGCGCTCGGGGCCGGGCATGCTCGAGGGGGCGTGCGCGTAGGTGCGGGGGTCGGTGTGCAGGCGCACGTAGTCGTCGAGGTCGTCCTCGCGCGGACGGCGCAGCACGACCCGTTCGGTGGCCAGCCACACGTCGCCGGGTGCCTGTGGTTCTCCCGCTCCGGTCACCGTGACCGGCGAGCCCGCGCTCCTGAGGTCCATGCGCTCATCCTCGCCCACCGCACGGACAGCAGGACGGAGGGCCCGAGCGGGCCCTCCGTCCGTGTGCTGTCGGTTCAGCTGGCGACGACGGCGTACGCCGCCAGGTCGGGCTCCAGGGTCGGCGTGACCTTCGCGCGCACCCGGGTGCCCTCCGCCACGTGCTCGCTCTCGAGGATCTCGCCCTCCTCGTGCAGGCGCGAGACGAGGTCACCGCGGTCGTACGGCACGAGCACCTCCACCTCGACGTCCGGCTTGGGCAGCTCCTCGTCGACGAGGGAGCGCAGCTCGTCGATGCCGGCGCCGGTGCGTGCCGACACCGTCACGCAGTGCCGCTCGTGGCGCCGGATGCGGTCGAGCACCTCCGGGTCCGCGATGTCGGCCTTGTTGACGACGATGATCTCCTTGATCTGGTCGCCGCCGACCTCCGCGAGCACCTCGCGGACGGCCGTGATCTGGCCCTCCGGGTCGGGGTGCGAGCCGTCGACCACGTGCAGCAGCAGGTCGGAGTCGGCGACCTCCTCCAGCGTCGAGCGGAACGCCTCGACGAGCTGGTGCGGCAGGCTGCGGACGAAGCCGACGGTGTCGGCCAGGGTGTAGCCGCGGCCGTCGGCCGTCTCGGTGCGGCGCACCGTCGGGTCGAGGGTCGCGAAGAGCTGGTTCTCCACCAGCACGCCGGCGCCGGTGAGGCGGTTGAGCAGCGAGCTCTTGCCGGCGTTGGTGTAGCCGGCGATGGCCACGGACGGGACGCCGCCGGCCTGGCGCGAGTGCCGGCGCGTGTCGCGGCTCGTCTTCATGCCCTTGATGTCGCGGCGCAGCTTGGCGATGCGCGTGTTGATGCGACGGCGGTCGAGCTCGATCTTGGTCTCACCGGGGCCACGGGAACCGATGCCCTCACCGCCGGCGACCCGACCACCGGCCTGTCGGGACATCGAGTCACCCCAACCGCGCAGGCGCGGGAGGAGGTACTGCAGCTGGGCCAGCTCGACCTGGGCACGGCCCTCGCGACTCTTGGCGTGCTGGGCGAAGATGTCGAGGATCAGCGCGGTCCGGTCGATGACCTTGACCTTGACGACGTCCTCGAGGGCACGGCGCTGGCTGGGAGCGAGCTCACCGTCGCAGATGACGGTGTCGGCGCCCTCGGCCACGACGACGTCGCGCAGCTCCAGGGCCTTGCCCTTGCCGAGCCAGGTGGCAGGGTCGGGCCGCTGGCGGCGCTGGATGACGCCCTCGAGCACCGTCGAGCCGGCGGTCTCGGCGAGGGCGGCGAGCTCACGGATGGAGTTCTCGGCGTCGTCGGCGCTGCCGTCGGTCCAGACGCCGGCCAGCACGACGCGCTCGAGGCGCAGCTGGCGGTACTCGACCTCGGTGATGTCCTCGAGCTCGGTGGACAGGCCGTGGACGCGCCGCAGGGCTGCGCGTTCCTCGCGGTCGAGCTGGTCTCCGTCGTAGAGGGCGACCGCGGTGTCCTGCCCGTCGGCCTCGGCGGCGAGGGCCTCGGCGCGGGTGGCGAAGAGGTCCTGGTCGCGCGCGGCGCGGGCGGAGTCACTGGTGCGCTTCATGTGGTTGCTGGTCATGTTCTCCTTATCGTCCCACTGGTCCAACGCCACGAGCCACTCGTTTGTGCCCATCGACCGTGCCCGGTTGAGGCATACCCGCGGCGGCGAGCGGCCACGCCGGTGGCACGGGTCCCGGCCGGTACCGTGACCCGTGATGAGCGAGCCGACCGACCACTACTTCACCGCAGACCCGGCCACGCCCGAGGAGCGCCGCACCATCGAGGTGTCCCTCGAGGGTCGTCGCCTGCGCCTCACCACGGCCCGCGGCGTCTACTCCCCCGACCGGCTCGACCCGGGGACCGCCGTGCTGCTGGCCGGCGCGCCGGACCCGAGCGCGACCGGCGACCTGCTCGACATCGGCTGTGGCTGGGGCCCGATCTCCCTCACCCTGGCGCTGCGGTCCCCGGAGGCCCGGGTGTGGGGCGTCGACGTCAACCGTCGGGCCCTCGACCTCGCGCGCCGCAACGCCACCGCGGCCGGCGTGCGCAACGTGACCTTCTGCGAGCCCGACGAGGTGCCCGCCGACGTCCGCTTCTCGACGATCTGGTCAAACCCGCCGATCCACGTGGGCAAGCCGGCGCTCCACGCCCTTCTCGAGCGGTGGCTGCCGCGTCTCGCCGACGACGGCGTCGCCTACCTCGTCGTGCAGAGGCACCTCGGCTCGGACTCGCTGCAGAAGTGGCTCAACGACCAGGACTGGGGCCTGGCGTGCCGCCGCCTGTCGTCGGCCAAGGCGTTCCGCATCCTCGAGGTGCGCCGCGCCTGACCGCCGGGAGCCGGCAGCCGGCGAGGCTCCCGCTAGAGCGGGAAGTCGCCGTCGGCGACGAGCGCGGCAGGTCCGGCCAGCTCGACCCGCTGGCCGGGCAGCGGGGTCACCGTCAGGCGCCCGCCAGGGACGTCGACGGTCCAGGGGCTGAGGTCCTCGATGCCCGACCAGAAGCGCGTGGCGAGCGCGGCGGCCGCCGCCCCGGTCCCGCACGACCTCGTCTCCCCGACGCCGCGCTCGTGCACGCGCATCGCGATGTGGCCGGGTCCGACGGCCCGCACGAACTCGACGTTGACCCCCTCGGGCTGGTCGGGCTGGACCTCGGGTGCGGCTGTCAGGTCGAGGTGCTCGAGCTCGATGCCCTCGGGGAGCATGACGACGGCGTGCGGGTTGCCCATGTCGACCGTCAGGGCCGGGACCGGCTTGCCGTGGCGCGGTCGGACCATGACGTCGAACCCGTCCCGGCGGGCGGCCTGCTCGTCGCCGAGGCGCCATGGGCCGAGGTCGACGGCATACCCCTCCTCCACGACGCGGACGGTCTTGGTCCCGGCGCGGGTGGCGATGGTGAACTGGCGACCGAAGGCCAGCCCCTCGCGGCGCAGGTAGTCCGCGAAGACGCGGGTGCCGTTGCCGCACATCTCGGCGAGTGAGCCGTCCGCGTTGCGGTAGTCCATGAACCACTCGGCCTCGCGGGACTGCGCGCGCACCGCCTCGTCGGTCGACAGCGCCGCGCGCACGACGCGGATCACGCCGTCGGCGCCGAGCCCGGCATGCCGGTCGGCGATCCGCTGCACCTGGGCGGGCGTGAGCTCGAGGGTGCCCTCGAGGTCGGGGACCAGCACGAAGTCGTTCTCGGTGCCGTGGCCCTTCGTGAAGCGCGTCATGTCACCCATTCTCCGGTATGCCGTGTCGCGGGCCCGCGTCCGCCTCGCGTACCGCCGCGAGCGCCCGGTCGAGCAGGTCGGGGGCCTGGGCGTCGAGCCACACGATGCGCGGGTCGGGACGGAACCACGACTCCTGGCGCCGGGCGTAGCGCCGTGTCGCCTGGGCGGTGTCCTCCCGGGCCTCGCTCTCGCTCAGCTTCCCGTCGATGACCGCCACCGCCTGGCTGTAGCCGATCGCGCGGCTGGCGGTCACGCCCTCGCGGAGGCCGGCAGCCAGGAGGGTCTCGGTCTCGGCCGCGAGCCCGTCGTCCCACATGCGGTCGACCCGGCCCGCGATGCGCTCGTCGAGGACGGGGCGCTCGGTGCGGAGCCCGAGAATCACTGCCGGAGAGGCGAGCTCGCGGGTCGGCATGCTCGCGCTGAAGGGGCGCCCGGTCAGCTCGATGACCTCGAGGGCGCGCACCACCCGCCGCAGGTTGCCCGGCAGGATCGCCGCGGCGGCTGCAGGGTCGAGCTGCCGCAGCCGTGCGTGGAGGGCGTCGCCACCGACGCGAGCCGCCTGGGCCTCCAGGCCGGAGCGGACGTCCGGGTCGGTCGGGGGGATCTCGAGCCGGTCCAGGGCCGCGCGGACATAGAGGCCCGACCCGCCGACGAGGAGTGGGCGGTGGCCCCGGGCGGCGATGTCGGCGAAGTGACCGCGCGCGGCCACCTGGTAGGCAGCCACGCTCGCCTCCTCGGTGACCTCGAGGACGTCGAGCTCGTGGTGCGGGATTCCGCGCCGCTGCGCGACGGGCAGCTTCGCGGTGCCGATGTCCATGCCCCGGTAGAGCTGCATCGCGTCGGCGTTGACGACCTCACCGCCGAGCCGCCCCGCCAGGTCGAGGGCCAGGTCGGACTTGCCCGTCGCCGTGGGCCCGACCACCGCGACGATCGGCACGCTCGGCAGGGTCGGCTCGTCGGGACGAACCCGCTCGACCAGGGAGCTGCTCGCGGGTTCAGGCGTCACGGCATACGGCCGGCCGGCCGGTGCGGGAGGTACGCGTCACGTGCCCGAGCGCTCAGCCGATGAGCTCGTCGGAGTGCCGGTCGCCGGCGTCCCCGCCGCGCTGGTACGCGGGCTCACTGCCGTGCTCGTGCTGGTCGTGGTCGTCGTGCTCGTCATGGCCGAACGGGTCGCGGTCGACTCCCGGGTGCCACGAGTTCCCCGGCTTGCCCCAGCCGTTGCGCTTGACGGCCTTGCGCGCCTTCTTGGCCTGGCGGTCGTCGAGGCGGTCGACGTAGAGCGTGCCGTTGAGGTGGTCGTACTCGTGCTGCATGCAGCGGGCGAACCAGCCCGTCGCGTCGAACTCGACCCGGTTGCCGTCGAGGTCCACACCCACGACGTGCGCGCGGTCGGCCCGCTTGAGCGGGAACGCCTCACCGGGCACGGACAGGCAGCCCTCGGTGTCCTCGTCGGGGTTGGGCCGCTCCTGCGGGATGCGAGGGGTGGTGACGGTCGGGTTGATGACGTGTCCCTGCTCGGGGACGCCGTCCTCGTTGGCCATCTTCCAGACGAAGACACGCAGCCCCACCCCGACCTGGGGCGCGGCGAGGCCCACGCCGTTGGCCGCGACGTTGGTCTCGTACATGTCCTCGACGAGGGTGCGCAGCTCGTCGTCGACCTCGGTGACGAGAGCCGCCGCTCGGTGCAGGACGGGCTCACCGGTGATGACGATGGGGCGCACGCTCATGCGCCAAGTCAAGCACGAGCGAGCGCACCGACCCGAATCGGCTCAGGCGATCGAGCACCCCTGCGCCACGGGCGCGGCAGCAGGCCTGCCGATCGAGGGCATCCCGAGGCTGACCGCCGGCTTGCCGGTGCCGTGCGGGTTGTCCTGCAGGGCCGCCCACGCGTCGCCGCCGCGGGTGCGCCGGACGGCATACGTGCCCCCCTGCACGCCGGAGTCGGCGACGAGGTGGTGCGGGGCGCCGTAGGTGACCTCGACGGTGACCATGTCGCCTGGGCGGGGCACCTCGGCGCCCTCGGGGACCGCGAAGTGCACGAGCCGGTTGTCGCGGGCACGGCCGGAGAGCCGCTTGGTCTCCCCGTCCTTGCGGCCCTCGGACGGCGCGACGAGCACCTCGACCTCACGGCCCTCGAGGGCCCGGTTGCCGGCCCAGCTGACCTCCTCCTGGAGGGCGATGAGCCGCTCGAAGCGCTCCTGGACGACCGCCTTGGGCACCTGGTGCTCCATGGTCGCGGCGGGCGTCCCCGGGCGGATCGAGTACTGGAAGGTGAAGGCGCTGGAGAAGCGGGACTCGCGGACGACGTCGAGGGTGCCCTGGAAGTCCTCCTCGGTCTCGCCCGGGAAGCCGACGATGATGTCGGTCGTGATCGCGGCGTCGGGGATGTGCCGGCGGACGTTCTCGATGATGCCGAGGAACTTGGCGCTCCGGTAGGAGCGCCGCATCTCCCTGAGCACCTTGTCCGAGCCGGACTGCAGCGGCATGTGCAGGCTCGGCATGACGTTGGGCGTCTCGGCCATGGCGAGGATGACGTCCTCGGTGAAGGCGGCCGGGTGCGGGCTGGTGAACCGCACGCGCTCGAGCCCCTCGATCTCGCCGCAGGCCCGCAGGAGCTTGCCGAAGGCCAGCCGGTCGCCGAACTCGACGCCGTAGGTGTTGACGTTCTGGCCGAGCAGCGTCACCTCGACGACGCCCTGCGCCACCAGCGCCTCGATCTCGGCGAGGATCTCACCGGGCCGGCGGTCCTGCTCCTTGCCGCGCAGGCTCGGGACGATGCAGAACGTGCAGGTGTTGTTGCAGCCCACCGAGATGGAGACCCACGCGCTGTAGGCGGAGTCACGCCGGGTGGGCAGCGTGGAGGGGAAGACCTCGAGGCTCTCGAGGATCTCGACCTCGGCCTTCTTGTTGTGGGCTGCGCGGTCGAGCAGGGCGGGCAGCGACCCGATGTTGTGGGTGCCGAAGACGACGTCGACCCACGGCGCGCGCTGGACGATCGTGCCGCGGTCCTTCTGGGCCATGCAGCCGCCGACGGCGATCTGCATGTCGGGGTTCTTCTGCTTGGCCGGCCGCAGCTGCCCCAGGTTGCCGTAGAGCTTGTTGTCGGCGTTCTCGCGCACGGCGCAGGTGTTGAAGACGACGACGTCGGCGACCTCCGGCCGCTCCGCCTCCGGGAGGCTCGAGACGTCGACGTAGCCGGCGGTCTCGAGCAGACCGGCGAGGCGCTCGCTGTCGTGGACGTTCATCTGGCACCCGTGGGTGCGCACGTCGTAGGTCCTGCTCCGGGCGGGCGCCGGCGCGGCGTCGACGGCTGTCGGGGTGGTGGTCTGCGATGTCATGGCACCGACAAGAGTACGACCCGCTGCGCCCGCCTCACGACGAGAGCAGACGCCGCGCCCAGGGGCCCCGGAATAACCGCGACCACCCGCCCGTTCCATTGCTTGACAGTTCAACAACTCCCCCTCATCATGGTTGTTGAAAGTTCAATCACTACCGAAGGATTTCATCATGGGCCTGTTCAACCGAATCAAGGGCGAGACCGTCACCGAGACCCCCTCCGTCGCCGTCGCGGACATCTCCGGCGACTACACGATCGACCCGAGCCACACCCGCATCGGCTTCTCGGCCCGCCACGCGATGGTGACCAAGGTCCGCGGCAACTTCGAGCAGTTCGAGGGCAGCGCGCACGTCGACACCGTGAACCCCGCCAACTCCTCCGTCACCGTGACGATCCAGGCCGCCAGCGTCACCACCGGCAACGAGCAGCGCGACGGTCACCTCAAGACGCCCGACTTCTTCGACATCGCCAACTACCCGCAGATCACCTTCGTCTCGACCGACGTCGAGCGCGACGGCGCCGAGTGGGCCATCACCGGCGACCTCACCATCAACGGCGTCACCAAGTCCGTGACCGTCCCCTTCGAGGAGACCGGGTCGGCGAAGGACCCCTTCGGCAACACCCGCGTCGGCTTCGAGGGCGAGGTCACCATCGACCGCACCGAGTGGAACCTGTCCTTCAACGCGGCCCTGGAGACCGGCGGCGTCCTCGTCAGCGAGAAGGTCAAGCTCGAGTTCGACGTCTCGGCCATCGCCAACGTGCCCGCCGAGGTCTGAGCCGAACGCAGAACCAGCTCGACACCCAGGGGGTGAGGACCACACGGTCCTCGCCCCCTTGTGCTGCGTCGGGGGGCCGACGGCGCCGCGTCGCTCAGTCGCGCCGGTGCTCGGGCAGGCCGTCGATCGCGTCGCGGATGACGGGCCACGCGATTTCGCCGGAGTAGCCCTTGCGGGCGAGCATCCCGGCGAGACGGCGGGACTGGACGGCGGGATCGAGCCCACGCATCGTCCGCAGCTTCTTCTGGACGAGCAGCTCCGCACGCGCGCGCTCGTCGCCGGCGCCCACCTGACCGAGCGCCTCGTCGGCGATCTCCTGGTCGATGCCCTGCTTGCGCAGCTCGTGGGCGAGCGCCTTGCGAGCAAGGCCCTTGCCGGACTGCTTGGAACGCACCAGCATCTGGGCGTACGCCTCGTCGTCGACGAGTCCCACCTCGGTGAACCGGTCGAGGACCCGCGCCGCGACATCGTCGTCGCACCCGCGCTGCCGCAGCTTCCTCTCGAGCTGCGAGCGGCTGCGTGGCGCCATGCTGAGCTGGCGCAGGACGATGGCGCGAGCAACCGCATCGGCGTCGGCGTCAGGCGCCTCGGCCGCGATGTCGTCCGGCGGGGGCACCGGACCCGAGAGCTCTTCCGGGCCCTCCGGCACGGCCCAGTCCGGCCGCTCCCCCGGGTCGACGGCGCCCCAGCCCTTGCCGCCGACCTTCCTGCGCGAGTCGCGCGGGGGTGGGCGGTCGTCGGCCTCGGGCCGCGGCACACCGCTGGCCCGCGCCCGGGCCACGACCTCGGCTTCAGCGAGGGCGGCCGCAGCGCGGGCCAGACGGTCCTGCGTGGTCTCCTGCTCGGAGAACCCCATGATCAGAAGTCGACGGGCACGTCCGCGGCCTGGGCGGGCTGGTCGACGCGCGGCCCGACCCCGAGCTTCTCCTTGACCTTCTTCTCGATCTCGTCGGCGAGGTCGGGGTTGTCCTTGAGGAAGTTGCGGGCGTTCTCCTTGCCCTGGCCGAGCTGGTCGCCCTCGTAGGTGTACCAGGCGCCGGCCTTGCGGACGAAGCCGTGCTCGACGCCCATGTCGATCAGGCCACCCTCGCGCGAGATGCCGTGGCCGTAGAGGATGTCGAACTCGGCCTGCTTGAAGGGCGGGGACACCTTGTTCTTGACGACCTTGACACGGGTGCGGTTGCCGACCGGCTCGGTGCCGTCCTTGAGGGTCTCGATGCGGCGGACGTCGAGGCGCACGGACGCGTAGAACTTCAGCGCCTTGCCACCGGTCGTGGTCTCGGGCGAACCGAACATCACGCCGATCTTCTCGCGGAGCTGGTTGATGAAGATGGCCGTGGTGCCGGTGTTGTTGAGGGCACCGGTCAGCTTGCGGAGAGCCTGGCTCATCAGGCGCGCCTGGAGGCCGACGTGGCTGTCTCCCATCTCGCCCTCGATCTCGGCCCGGGGCACCAGGGCCGCGACCGAGTCGATGACGATGATGTCGATGGCTCCCGAGCGGATGAGCATGTCGGCGATCTCGAGCGCCTGCTCACCGGTGTCGGGCTGCGACACGAGCAGGGCGTCGGTGTCGACGCCGAGCTTCTTGGCGTAGTCGGGGTCGAGCGCGTGCTCGGCGTCGATGAAGGCGGCGATGCCGCCGGCCCGCTGCGCGTTGGCGACCGCGTGGAGCGCGACCGTCGTCTTGCCCGAGGACTCCGGGCCGTAGACCTCGATGATGCGACCGCGCGGCAGGCCCCCGATGCCGAGCGCGACGTCGAGCGCGATCGAGCCGGTCGGGATGACCTCGATGGGCGGCCGGACGTCGTCGCCGAGACGCATCACCGCGCCCTTGCCGTAGCTCTTCTCGATCTGGCCCATCACCGAGGCGAGGGCCTTGTCCTTGTCCTTTTCCTGCACCGATGCCATGTCGGTCACCTAACTGCCGTCTGCGCTGCGGTCGTCTACCTTCGACCCGGGCGACGGCTCGGAATGGAGATTCGCTGTCGGGTCAGACGTTAGGTGCCGGCGCCGACATCGGGTGGACCACGAGACGGCCTGTGGACGATGCGGGTGGTGGCGCAGGACCTGTGGACAACAGTACCGAACACGTGTTCGAAGTGTGCGCCGACACGCCGTCAGCGGCTCGACCGCCCGGCCTGTCCCGCCTGGCCGCCCTGCGCGCCGCGAGCGACGCGGGTGTCCCGGCCGAGGCGCCGCTCGGGCGGCACGTCCATGTCGACGCAGATCGCCTCCCACACCGCGCGCGGCGGCTCGCCGTCCGCCAGCGCCTGCACCACGGTGCGGTTGCCCAGCGCGCCGAGCACGTGGTCGCGAGCGAGGGACCCGGCATACGCCGCGCCGAACTCGTCGTCCATCAAGGTCCAGAAGTGGCTGATCCGCACCCCAGCAGTCTGCCACCGGGCGGGGGGGAACCGTGACGCTCCACCGTGTCGTCGCAGGTTCACCGCAACCGCACACGCAGTGCCGCCGCGGCCGGTATGGTCCATTCGTCCCGCGCCGGAGCGGGAGCACCGACTCTTCAGGGGGAGCACCAGCATGTCCGAGTCCAGTTCCGGGGCGAGCCAGCCCTACACCTATCCGCTGCCTCCAGGGGTGACCCCGACCGTGCCGGGCGAGGTCTCCCTCTCGGACGACCCACAGCCGAACAGGCCCGCCGGCCGCCGGCGTCCCGTCCTGCTCGTGGGGGCGGTCGTGGCCGCCCTAGCCCTGGGCGGCGCGGGCGCGCTGGCCTTCCAGAAGTTCGGCGGGGGCGGCTCCCAGCCGGCCGAGGTGCTGCCGGGCGACGCGTACGCGTACCTCCGCCTCGACATCGACCCTTCAGCCGGGCAGAAGATCGCGGCCGTGCGCTTCCTGGGCAAGCTGCCCCAAGTCAAGGACACCCTCGACAGCGGCGACCCGCGAAAGAAGCTGTGGGAGCTCGCCTCGAAGGATGCGAGCAACGACTGCGTCGCCAAGTTCGACTACGACAAGGACATCGCCCCCTGGCTCGGTGACCGCGTGGGCGTCGCCGTCCGACCCGGCGGCACCGAGAAGGCCCCCAACCTCGCCGTGGCCATCCAGGTCAAGGACGATTCCGCCGCCAAGGACACCCTGACCCGCCTCTTCGCCTGCGACAAGGGCAGCTCCGACTCGGAGGTGCGGATGAAGGACGGCTACGCGATCGTGACGCCCCCCGGCGTCGGCGACTCGACGATGGCAGCGGTCGACAAGGGCTCGCTCGCGGCCAACCCGACCTTCACCCAGGACATGGCCGCCCTCGGCGAGCAGGGTGTCATGTCCGGCTGGTTCGACATGGGTACCGGCGCCAAGGAGCTCGAGAAGCTCGGTGGAGCCGCGGGCCTGGGCGCACTCACCGGGATGACCGGGATGAGCGGCATGAGCAGCAGCATGGGCGGCCTGGGCTCGATGCCGGGAGCCGCGAGCGCCAAGGGCCGCACCGCGATGGCCCTGCGCTTCGAGGCCGACTACGTCGAGCTCGCTGCCGTCTCGCGTGGTCTCGACGGGGCGAAGGCCGTCAAGGGCTCCGGCAGCGAGCTGGCCTCCCTCCCGGCGAACACGATGGCGGCGCTCAGCGTCGCGGGCGGCGACCAGATGGTCAAGAACGCGTGGCCGACCCTCGAGAAGCAGCTCCAGGGCTTCGGGGGCCTGGGAACGGGCTCGTCGGACGTCGTCGGCGAGATCGAGCAGCAGCTGGGGGTCAAGCTGCCCGACGACCTCGCGGTCCTCCTCGGCCGCTCGTTCACGCTCGCCCTGCCCGGCCAGACCTTCGGCCCCGACACGCCCACCATCGGCGCGAAGGTGGTCTCCGACGACGCCAAGGCGGCTGACGCGCTCGTCGGCCGTCTGCTGGAGCGTCTCGGCGCCCCCAGCGATGCCCTGACGCACAGGGTCGCCGGCGACAAGCTCTTCCTCGCCACCAAGCCCGGCTACGCCGACGACCTCCAGGCCGGCGGCAAGCTCGGCGACTCCGACGCCTTCAAGCTCGCCGTGGGCGACGTCAGCAACGCCAACCTGTCGATGTTCGTCGACCTCGACAAGGTCGACGAGGTCGTCAAGGGCGACGTGCACGGGGAGGCCAAGTCGTTCCTCGAGTCGCTGCGGGCCGTCGGCGTCAACGCCTCCTCAACCGGCGACGGCCAGGGCACCTTCACCCTCCGGCTCGTCGGCGACTGAGCACGACAGCACGACAGCACGACAGCACGACGAAGGGCCCCGCTACGCGCGGGGCCCTTCGTCGTCTCGGTGGAGCGGCTCAGGCGTCGGCCGTGAGGCGGGAGATGCCGAAACCGCCCGTCGCCGGGACGTAAATCTCGTTGCGGCAGTAGGAGACTCCCCCGACCACGGGTGAGGCTACCGACCACCACGCGGCGTCGAGGTCACTCACCTCGGTCGTGGGCTCGGCGGCGACGAGCGCGGCCGCTGCTCCCACGCCGATGTGGCTCTCCATCATCGAGCCCACGATCGTGCGCAGGCCCTCGTCGTGGGCGCGGCGCAGCATGTCGCGACCGACCGTCAGCGATCCGCACTTGGCGAGCTTGACGTTGACGAGGTCGGCGGCTCCGAGCCGGATGATGCGCTCGAGGTCGTAGGGCCCGTAGCAGGACTCGTCGGCCATGACCGGCAGGCCGACGCGCTCGCGCACCCACGCGAGACCCTCGACGTCCTCGGCGACCACGGGCTGCTCGACGAACTCGACGCCGAGGTCCGCGACCTCGAGCGCCCGGATCACCTGCACGGCCTCCTCGCGGGTCCACCCCTGGTTGGCGTCGAGGCGGATCGCCACGTCCGGACCCACGGCGTCGCGGACGGCGGCCACGCGCTGCACGTCGGTGCTCGCATCGGTGCCGACCTTCATCTTCAGGGTGGTGAAGCCCTCGGCGACGCGACGCCGAGCGGTGTCGGCGAGGGCGTCGGCAGCGCCCGCCGAGAGCGTCACGTCGGTCGTCAGCACGTCACGTATGCCGTCCGCCCGGGTCGTCAGCACCGACGCCACGGACGTGCCCTCCGCCTGTGCGAGCAGGTCGTGCAGTGCCGCGTCGACCGCGGCCTTGGCGCCGAAGTTGCGGGCCACGGCGCGCTGGACGGCCGCGGAAGCGGCCGCGAGGTCGTCCCGCTCGTCGAGGCGGCGGCCCTGCACGGCCGGCGCGAGCATCAGCTCGATGCACGCGGTGGCACTCGCCAGGGACTCCCCCGTGACCTGCCACACCTGCGGGGCCTCACCCCATCCCGTGCGCCCGTCGCTGTCGGTGACGGTGACGACCACCGTGTCGGTGGTCTCGGTGCGACGGAGCGACGTCACGAAGGGCGTGTGCAGCCGGACCGACGAGGGCGTCGTCGTGACCCGCTCGATCGTCGTCATGGCTGTCCCTCTTCTGCCGGGTGCTCGGCTCTCCACACCTCGCGGGCGACCTCGGCGACCAGGGCGGCGGCCGGCGCCTCGTCGAGGTCGACGGTGGTGCAGACGGCGAGGACGAACGGGTCCTCACCGTGCGGGCGGACGAGGGCGACGTCGTGCGAGACCCCGGGGATCCACCCGGACTTGCTCGCCGTGGGGGTCCCGGCCGGCAAGCCGGCGGGGACCTGGTCGAGGTGCACCTGTCGGCTCAGCAGCTCCTCGACGGGCCCGAGCACCGCCTCGCCGCCGAGCCGCGGCTCACGCCGACCGACGGCGGCCATGACCAGGCCCAGGTCCGAGGCCGTCACGGTGTTGGTGAGGCCGGCCCGACGGGCGACCCCGTCCTCGATGCCCCGGGTGACGACCGTGGCCGGTGAGCACCCCACGACGCGCAGCACCTCGGCCACCTCGGCGAGGCCGACGACGTCGATGAGCAGGTTGGTGGCGATGTTGCTCGACTGCGTGATGGCAGCTTCAGCCAGCTCGGCGACGGTGCGGGTGCCCCCGAGCGCGGCCCAGGTCTGCGGGTCCTGGTCGTCGGCCTCGTCGAGCGCGAAGGACGAGCCGTCCAGGACCGAGGCGAAGGTGCCCGTCACCCGCACGGGCGACGCCAGGTCCAGCTCGCCGCGCACCGCTCGCCGGAAGGCGGCGATGACGAGGGGGAGCTTCATCGTCGAGGCGGCATAGTGCGGGGCCAGGGCGGCCCGCTCGTAGCGGGGGCGACCGTCGAGGTCGCCCAGCCACACGGAGACGACCGGATCGACGTGGTCGCCGTCCGGGGCTGCGGCGGTTCGCCGCGCGATGGCGTGGTCGAGCCGTGCGTCGAGCTCGGTCTGCAGCGCAGGGGGTGGGGTCGGCACCCCAGAAGGCTAGAAGATCAGGCCGCGGAGGCGGACACCACGTCGCTCGACGGCACCGGGAGTGCCACCGTCGGGGCGAGCCCCTCGCTCTCGGCCATCCGGTTGGAGACGTCGACGAGGACCTCGGACAACGGCAGCCGCAGGGCCCCGCAGATCGAGGCCAGCAGCTCGGAGGAGGCCTCCTTCTCGCCACGCTCGACCTCGCTGAGGTAGCCGAGGGACACCGAGGCCGTGGCCGACACCTCGCGGAGGGTCCGGCCCTGGGCGCGCCGGCGCTCGCGCAGGACGTCACCGAGCTCGCGTCGCAACAGTGTCGTCATGCCGTCCTCCTTCAGGTCGCGGGCGTCGTGCGGTCGGAAGCGGAGCCACCGCCGGGGTGACCCGACAGCCCTACCGTACCCCGAGCCTGCGACGGCGGCGCAGGGGTTTGGGTCGTGGCGCCGACCCGGCCCACCGCGAGCCGGAGCACCGCCTCGACCGTCGCAGAGCGGATCTGCGCCCTGGTTCCCTTCAACTGCAGCGGGCGCGTCACTGTTCCCCGAGGACCGGCCACCGCGACGTGCACGGTGCCCGCGGGCTTGCCCTCGCTCGGCCCCGGGCCGGCCACCCCGGTCGTCGACAGGCCCCACGTGGCCCCGAGCCGACGGCGTACGCCCTCGGCCATCGCGACGGCCACGGCGGGGTCGACCGTGCCGACCCGGGCGATGAGCTCGTCGGGGACGTCGAGGAGCAGCGTCTTCACCTCGGCCGCATAGGCCACGACGCCGCCGAGGAGCACCACCGAGGCTCCGGGGGTGTCGGCGATGGTGGCGGCCACGAGGCCCGCCGTGAGCGACTCGGCGCACGCCACGGTCTGTCCCGACCCGGTGAGCGCCGAGACGAGCCGGGCACCGGGCGTGCGTGCCTCGTCGTCGGGCGCGGGGCTCGAGCCGGACATGTCAGTCGTGGTTGGCCGGTCGTCCGGGCTGGGTAGGCTCACCCGTGGTGCCGGGGACGTCGTCGTGCTGCGCGGCGGCTCGGCGAGCCCGCGTGCGCTCGCTCGTCTCGCGAAGGCGCGCCGCCTTGAAGACGTAGTCGACTCCCGTGACGACCGTCAGGACGAGGGCGGCGCCCAGGACGACGTAGGCGACGAAGAGCCAGGCGCCACCCAGTGGCAGCACCCACAGCGGGAAGGTCAGCGCGCCCAGCGAGAGCGTCTGCAACATCGTCTTCAGCTTGCCGCCGCGGCCCGCCGGCATGACCCCGTGGCGGATCACGACGAAGCGCAGCACCGTGATGCCGATCTCGCGGACGAGGATGACCACCGTCACCCACCACCAGACGACACCGAGCACCGAGAGGCCGATGAAGGCGGTGCCGGTCAGCGCCTTGTCGGCGATCGGGTCGGCGACCTTGCCGAAGTTGGTGATCTCCCCGCGCCGGCGGGCGAGCTTGCCGTCGACGCCGTCCGTCACGGCGGCGACGGCGAAGACGACCCACGCCCAGAAGCGCCACCACGGCTGGGTGCCGCCGTCCTGGAAGAGCAGCACGGCATACACCGGGACGAGCAGGAAGCGCAGGACCGTCAGGGCGTTCGGCAGGTTCCAGTCCGTGGGCCGCGGCGCCGGCCCCTCCCCCCGGTGGAAGGTCTGCGGCGTCATCGCGGCTCCGCGAGCAGGTCGATCCCCTCGGTGCCGACGACGACGGCCGGCACGAGGTCGCCCACTGCGGGAACCGGTGCGCCCTCGGGCACGTGCACGATGGTCACCCCGTCGACGTCGGGGCCCTGGAAGGCCGCGCGCCCGACGACGGACCCGTCCTCGTCGTCGATCTCCTCCACGAGGACCACGACGTGCTCGCCGATGCGCTCCTCGGCGCGCTGCGCGTTGAGCTCCTCGACGAGCCGGGTGAAGCGGTCGAGGCGCTCGGCGACGACCTCGGGAGCCAGGTGGCCGGCATACGACTCGGCCTCGGTCCCGTCCTCGTCGGAGTAGCCGAAGACCCCGACGACGTCGAGGCGCGCCTCGGTGAGGAAGGCCTCGAGCTCGCCGAGGTCGGCCTCGGTCTCGCCCGGGAAGCCGACGATGACGTTGCACCGGATGCCGGCCTCGGGCGCATCGGCGCGGACGCGCGCGAGCAGGTCGAGGAAGGCATCACGTGAGCCGAAGCGGCGCATCGAGCGCAGCAGCGGCTCGGAGGCGTGCTGGAAGGAGATGTCGTAGTAGGGCACGACGCCCGGCGTGTCGGCCATGGCGCGCAGCAGGCCGGGTCGGATCTCGGCCGGCTGCAGGTAGGAGACGCGGACCCGCTCGATGCCCTCGATGGCCGTCAGCTCGGGGAGCAGTTTCTCGAGGAGGGCGAGGTCGCCGAGGTCCTTGCCGTAGCTCGTGGAGTTCTCGGAGACGAGGAAGAGCTCCTTGACGCCCTGCTCGGCGAGCCAGCGTCCCTCGGCGACGATGTCGGCCGGGCGGCGCGACACGAAGGCGCCACGGAACATCGGGATGGCGCAGAACGAGCAGCGGCGGTCGCATCCCGACGCGATCTTCAGCGGCGCCCAGGGGCGGCCGTCGAGGCGGGCGCGGATGACCCGGGGACCGGAGGCCGGGATCGGGACGTCGGCGTCCGCGAGGTCGGGCCGGTCGGGTTGCGTGTCGCCGTGGCCGGGGAGCGCCACGGATGCGGCGCCCTGCTGGCGCTCGACCGGGGTGAGCGGGAGCAGGGTGCGCCGGTCTCCGGGCGTGTGGCTCTCGACGTTGCCGCCGGCCAGGATGGTCTGCAGGTGGGCGCTCATGTCGCGGTAGGAGTCGAAGCCGAGGACCGCGTCGGCCTCGGGCAGCTGGTCGGCCAGCTCCTTGCCGTAGCGCTCGGCGAGGCACCCGACCGCGACGACCTTCTGCGTGCGGCCGCCCTCCCCCTTGAGGTCGGAGGCCTCGAGGAGCGCGTCGATCGAGTCCTTCTTGGCCTGCTCGACGAAGCCACAGGTGTTGACCACCGCGACGTCGGCCTCGGCGGCGTCGTCGACGAGACGCCAGCCCTCGGCCAGCAGGCGGCCCGCCAGCTCCTCGGAGTCGACCTCGTTGCGCGTGCACCCGAGGGTGACGAGTGCGACGCTCTTGTCGGCGCTCGGGTGTGGAGGGGTCATGCGACCACTCTAGATGGCGGGGTGTTCAATGGCCGACATGCCGGCAACCGCCCCCCTCGGCCACGACGACGCGCTCACGAGGGCACGCGAGCTGCTCAGCAGTCATCCGCTCGTCGACGGCCACAACGACCTTCCCTGGGCCGCACGCGAGCTCACCGGCTACGACTTCGACGCGCTCGACATCGCCGAGCGGCTCACGACGACCCAGACCGACCTCCCGAGGCTTGCCGACGGCGGCGTCGGCGGCCAGTTCTGGTCGGTCTTCGTGCCCAGCACCCTGCAGGGCGACTCGGCGGTGACAGCCACGCTCGAGCAGGTCGACGCCGTCCACCGCATGGTCGGGGCGTATGCCGACCGGCTGGCCCTCGCACGCACCGCCGACGAGGTGGAGGCGGCCACGAGCTCGGGGCGCGTGGCCTCGCTGCTCGGCGCCGAAGGCGGCCACTCCATCGGCTGCTCCCTCGGGGCGCTGCGCATGCTGCACGTCCTCGGCGTGCGCTACCTGACGCTGACGCACAACGACAACACTCCGTGGGCCGACTCGGCGACCGACGCCCCGGTCGTGGGTGGCCTGAGCGAGTTCGGCCGCGAGGTGGTCCGCGAGATGAACCGTCTCGGCATGATGGTCGACCTCAGCCACGTGGCGGCGACGACGATGCGAGCCGCCCTCGAGACGACCGACGCGCCCGTCATCTTCAGCCACTCCTCGGCGCTGGCCCTGTGCGACACGCCTCGCAACGTCCCCGACGACGTGCTGGCGGCGCTCCCGGACAACGGCGGCGTGTGCATGGTGACCTTCGTGCCCGAGTTCGTCTCCCCCGCCACCGCCGCGTGGCGCGTCGAGGCCGCCGCCGCGGCCGCGCAGGTCGGGGTCGAGGCGCGGGACTGGGAGGCCTTCGGACGGTTCACCGCAACCTGGCAGCAGGAGCACCCGAAGCCCGACGCCACCATCGAGCAGGTCGTGGCGCACCTCGAGCACGTGCGGGAGGTTGCCGGCATCGACCACGTCGGCATCGGCGGGGACTACGACGGCACCGACACCTTCCCCGTCGGCCTGGAGGACGTCAGCGGCTACCCGCGGCTCGTCGCCGCGCTGCTCGAGCGCTCCTGGTCGGAGGCCGAGGTCGCCGGGCTCGTACGCGGCAACACCCTGCGCGTCATGCGCGACGTGGAGGCGGTGGCGCGTGACCTGCAGCAGACCCGCGCCCCGAGCCTTCGGACCTTCGCCGAGCTCGACGGCGGTCGCTGAGCGCCGTGACCACCCGCCGCGGCCTCTTCGTCGCCCCCTTCGACGCCCTGGCCGACCCGAGAGTCATCGGCGACCTCGCCGCCGCTGCGGAGGCTGCCGGCTGGGACGGCTTCTTCCTCTGGGACCACCTGCAGTACGGCGACCGGGTCGCCGAGATCGCCGACGTCTGGACCTGCTGCGCGGCGGTCGCGATGCGGACCGAGCGGCTGCTCGTCGGGCCGATGGTGACGCCGCTCGCACGCCGCCGGCCGCAGCTGCTCGCCCGGCAGGCGGCGAGCCTGGCGGTGCTGTCGGGCGGCCGGTTCGTGCTGGGCCTCGGACTGGGCGACGACTGGGTCGGCGAGTTCAGTGCGTACGGCGACGAGCCGGATCCCCGTGTCCGGGCCCGGATGCTCGACGAGGGGCTGGACGTCCTCGCCGCCCTGCTCTCGGGTGAGACGGTGTCGCACGCCGGCGCCCACTACACAGCCCGGGACGTGCGGTTCCTTCCGGCGCCCGAGGTGCCGATCTGGCTCGCGGGCCGGTTCGGGAACCGGGCACCCCTGCGCCGCGCCGCGCGGTACGACGGCTTCTTCGTCATCGACCTCGACCGGCCCGAGGACCTCGAGGCGGTGACCGCAGCGCTCGCTGGGCACCGGCCGAATCCGGGCTTCGACGTGGTGCTCGACCTGCTGCCCTCGCAGGACCCGGCACCGTGGCTCGACCGCGGCGCCTCCTGGGTGCTGACCAGGATCGGCCCGTTCGACCTCGACCTCGCCGAGGTCCGGCGCATCGTCGAGGCAGGCCCCTGAACGACGTGGGGGTTCTCCCCGCCCCGGCAGAGCCGGGAGCACCCTTCCGTAGCGGTCCCGGCCGACGCCGGCCTCTCCGTCACTCGTCGGGGAGCAGGACCGTGGTCAGCAGGCGCCGGGTGCGGCCCGCGGGGGGCAGCGACATCCGCCGCGACACCACCTCCCTGAGGTCGTCGACCAGGGCGAGCACCTCGTCGTCGGTCAGGTAGAGGGCGGCCTTCCGGTAGCCGACGACGTCGTCGCCGAGGTCGAACCCCGGCCGCGCGGTGTAGCGGTCGAAGTCGTCCAGAACGCCGGCGACGAAGGTGGTGAACGCCTGGCGGTGCTCCTCCGGCGTCAGGCGGCGGGCCTCCTCGGGGCCGACGTGCGCCGATTCGGTGCGGAGCCGGTAGGTCCGCTCGGTGGCGCCTCGCACGCGCCGCTCCTCGACGACCTCGAGCAGGCCCGCTTCCGCCAAGGTGGCCACCTGACGGTAGAGCGTCGCGGTGGAGACGTCCGGCAACAGCTCGCGCACCTCCCCGGTGGTGAGCGTCCGGTCGCCGAGGAAGGCCTGCACGATGCGGAGGCGCACCGGATGCAGCAACAGCTCTGCCGAGGTCATGGGCGGTTCCTCACGGCTATCCATTCTCATGATTGACATTGGTCTCACTCATGAGAATACTGTGAACCATGAGCGCTGTACACCTGAACCCCTCCGAGCTCACCGTCGAGCTCACCCCCGCGGAGAAGGTCGCCGGGCTCCACGGCGACGTGACCATCCCTCTCGCCGCAGTCACCGCCGTCGACGTCGTGCCGGACGCCCTTGCGGCCACTCACGGGCTGCGTGCGCCGGGCCTCTCCCTGCCGGGCGTGCGCAAGGTCGGCACGTGGCGGACCGGCAACGGCTCGGAGTTCGTCGTCGCGACTCGCGGCCAGGGCGGCGTCCGGCTCACCCTCACCGGTCACGAGTTCGCCTCCGTCCTCCTCGGCGACGACGACGCCGAGGCGCTGGCCACGCGCATCCGGACCGCCCGATGAGCGTGCGGGCCGGCGGCGCGGCGCGCTCGGTGGAGCTGCGCTTCCCCGGTCCCGACCGCGACCTGGCCGCAACGCTCCTGGTCCCCCCGGGCCCCGGACCGTTCCCCGCTGCCGTGCTGGTCAGCGGGTCCGGCCCCGTCGACCGGGACTCCAACGCACCCAAGCTCGCCATCGACTCCACCCGCCAGCTCGCCCACGCCCTGGCCGAGGCCGGCATCGCGTCGCTGCGCTACGACAAGCGCGGCGTGGGCGGCAGCCGCCTGCTGCGTGACGGCACCACCGAGGGGAAGGACGCCTGGAAGCGGGTCGGCCTCTTCGACAACGCCGACGACGCGTCGGCCGCCTATGCCGCGCTGGCCGCACGCCCCGAGGTCGACCTGTCGCACCTCTTCCTCGTCGGACACTCCGAGGGGGCCACGCTCGTGGCCCACGTCGGCGCCCGGCTGGTCGCAGAGGGCGCCGGGCCGCGCCCCGCCGGGGTCGTGCTGCTGGCGATGGCCGCGGTGCCCGGTGACGCCGTGCTGCGCTGGCAGACCTCCGCCGTGCTGCCCACGCTGCCGGCCCCCGTCCGCGCACTGCTGAAGCTGCTGCGCGTCGACGTGGTCGCGAAGGTGTCACGCAACCACGACCGCCTCCGCTCCACCACGACCGACGTCGCCCGCATCGGAGGCGCCGCGATCAACGCCAGGTGGTTCCGCGAGTTCCTCGACCACGACCCGCGACACGACCTCCGCGCCCTCACCGTGCCCGTGCTGGCCGTCACCGGCAGCAAGGACCTGCAGGTCGACCCCGCGGACCTGGACGCCATCGCGGCCCTCGTCCCGGGACCGGTCGAGACCTGGTGCGCCCCGGACGTCTCCCACCTGCTGCGCACCCAGTCGGGTCCGGCGTCGCTGCGCGCCTACAAGACGGAGGTACGCCGCCCGGTCGAGCCGGCGGTCCTCGAGCGGGTCACGTCGTGGCTGGCCGGCCAGGCCGCCGTCGGGTCCCCGTGGACAGCGCCGACCGGCCGACCGCGGTAGAGGGACCACCCGGCCGCAGCGGCTCGTCATCGCGCCGATGCACCCGGCATACGACCCCTGGCGTGGCGCGGCCGCCCTACTGACGGAAGCGGGCGATCGTGAGTCCGACGAGGCGGGCCACGACGAGCGCGACGTAGAGCATCCCTGCAATCTGCTGGAGCAGCACGAACGCCCGGGCGTGCGCCTCGACGGCGATGATGTCGGACAGCCCGGTCGAGGTCATCGTCGTGATCGAGAGGTAGAGCAGCTCGAACCAGGTGCGCGTGCCCGGGTTGGTCTCGCCGTAGATGGTGAAGGAGTTGCCCCAGACGAGCTGGACAGCGGCGTAGAGGTAGGCGAAGCCCCAGGCGACCACCGTGAACGTCGCACCGGTCGCGTACAGCTCGTCGCGGGTGACCCAGTTGTCGGCGAACATGTAACGGATCAGGGCGTAGCCCGTGTAGAAGTAGAAGAGCGCGTGCAGCAGGGCGCTCCAGAAGGCGACCACGTCGTCGGTCGGCCAGATCGCCTCGGCGATCGTGAGCAGCACCACGGGTCCGCCGAGCAGCACCGCGACCCACGTGAGGGCCGGCGTCGCCCGCACCGCCCGGACGGCGAGGAAGAGCACGAGCAGCCCGATGATGCCGAAGATCGCCCGGCCGGTCTCGCGCACGTCGCCGGCGCGCGTCTCGATGAACGGGTAGGCGACCAGGGCTATGAGCTGGACGAAGAGCAGCAGGGCGCACGGCAGCTCGGAGATCTTGCGGCGCAGGCGGTCCAGCCGCGACGGCGCCGACCCGCGGGGCGATGACGGCCAGAGCTCCAGCGACGCACTCACGTCTCGGAGCCTATCGGCAGGGGTGGGGCGCAACGGTCGTCAAGAACCCGTCAAGGCCCGTCAGCCGGGCGTCAAGTGTCCGGGGAGACCAGGCCGCCGGACATAGGAAGGTCCCATGGTCACCGACATCCTCCTGGGACTCGTGGCGCTCAGCCTGCTCGCCTACCTCGTCCACGTCCTCCTGCACGCGGACCGCTTCTGATGAGCGACACCGTCAGCGGGCTGCTCACCATTGCCGTCCTCGTCGCGGCCCTCGCGATCGTCCACGTCCCACTCGGCAACTGGATGGCGAGGGTCTTCACCGACGAGAAGCACTGGCGTGCAGAGCGTCTCGTCTACCGTCTCGTCCGCGTCGACCCCACCTCCGAGCAGGGGTGGTCGACGTATGCCGTCGCCGTCCTCGCGTTCTCCGCCGTCGGGGTCGTGCTGCTGTTCCTCATGATCGTCCTGCAGGGCGTACTGCCGTTCGCCCGCCGCGCCGCCATGAACGCCGACACCGCGCTCAACACGGCCGTCTCGTTCGTCACGAACACCAACTGGCAGTCGTATGCCGGAGAGTCCGGCACGTCACCGTTCGTCCAGACGGTCGGTCTCACCGTCCAGAACTTCGCCTCGCCCGCCGTCGGCCTTGCCGTGTCCGTGGCACTGGTGCGCGGACTCGCCCGCTCGACCGGCTCGACCCTCGGCAACTTCTGGGTCGACCTGACACGCGGCCTCTTCCGCGTCATCCTCCCCCTCGCCGTCGTGGGTGCCGCCGTCCTGCTGCTCGGCGGCGCCATCCAGAACCTCGCCGGGCCGACGACCGTCACGACACTCTCCGGCGGTCACCAGGTCCTTCAGGGCGGCCTCGTCGCCTCGCAGGAGGCGATCAAGGAGCTCGGGACCAACGGCGGCGGCTACTTCAACGCGAACTCCGCGCACCCGTTCGAGAACCCGACGCCCCTGACGAACCTCGTCCAGATCTTCCTGCTGCTCGTCATCCCGTTCTCGCTGCCACGCACCTACGGCGTCATGGTCGGTGACCGGCGTCAGGGCTGGACGGTGCTCGGCTTCATGGCGACCCTGTGGACCCTGATGCTCGTCGTGGTCACGTGGGCCGAGGTCCACGCCGCTGGCGGGCCGCTCGGGGCCATGGAGGGCAAGGAGCTGCGCTTCGGGGTGTGGTCCTCGGCGCTCTTCGCCACGAGCACGACCTCGACGTCGACCGGCGCGGTCGACTCGATGCACGAGAGCTTCTCGGCGCTGGGCGGCGGTGGCGCGCTCTTCAACATGATGCTCGGTGAGCTGTCACCGGGTGGCGTGGGGACGGGCCTCTACAGCGCCCTGCTCGTCGCCGTGCTCGCCGTCTTCCTCGCCGGGCTCATGGTCGGGCGCACGCCGGAGCTGCTCGGCAAGCAGATCGGGCGCCGCGAGATCACCCTGACTGCCCTGGCTGTCCTGGTCATGCCGTTCCTCGTCCTCGTCTTCACCGGCATCGGCATCGTGGCGCCGCTCGTGTCGTCGCAGATGCTCGCCACCGGACCCCACGGCCTCACCGAGGTGATGTATGCCTACACCTCGGCTGCCAACAACAACGGCAGCGCCTTCGCAGGCTTCTCCGCCGACACCCCGTACACCAACCTCACGCTGGCCCTGTGCATGCTCCTCGGCCGGTTCGTGCCGATCGTCCTCGTCCTGGCACTGGCCGGTTCCCTGGTGGCGCAACGCCGCAGGCCCGTCACCGCCGGCACCCTGCCCACCCACACCCCCACCTTCATCGGCCTGTTCGTCGGGGTCGCCGTCATCGTCGGCGGTCTCACCTTCTTCCCCGCCCTGGCCCTGGGTCCCCTCGCGGAGGCACTCTCATGACCCGGTCGTCCACGACCAAGACCCTCGCCACTGCCCCGAAGCCCGGCAGCACCACCCCGGTCCCGCACCACGACGGCGCAACCGGCGAGCTCATCCGCCCCGGGCGCGCGAGCACCTCGTACGCTCAGCTCGGGCGGCAGCTCGTCACGACCTTCCCGCAGGCCCTCGTGAAGCTCGACCCGCGGCACGTCTGGCACAGCCCGGTCATGTTCGTCGTCTGGGTCGGCTCGCTGGTCACCACGGTGCAGGCGGTCGCCGACCCGTCGTGGTTCGCGTGGGCCGTGACCGTCTGGCTCTGGGCGACGGTGCTCTTCGCCAACATGGCCGAGGCCGTCGCGGAGGGCCGCGGCAAGGCGCAGGCCGCCACGCTCAGGGCCACCCGCAGGACGACCACGGCGCGGCGCCGGATGCCCGACGGCTCCGTCGAGACCGTCGCGGCCTCCGACCTCGCCATCGGCGACGTCGTGGTCGTGCGCCCCAACGAGGTCATCCCCGGTGACGGCGACGTCGTCGAGGGCATGGCCACGGTCGACGAGTCGGCCATCACCGGTGAGTCCGCTCCCGTGATCCGCGAGTCCGGTGGCGACCGCAGTGCCGTGACCGGCGGCACGACCGTGCTGTCCGACGGCATCGTGGTGCGCATCACGACCCGGCCGGGTGAGACCTTCATCGACCGGATGATCGCCCTCGTCGAGGGGGCCTCGCGGCAGAAGACCCCCAACGAGATCGCCCTGACGATCCTGCTCACGGTCCTGACCATCATCTTCCTGCTGGCCGTCACGGCGATGCAGCCGATGGCCATCTACTCCGGGCAGGCCCAGTCACCGGTCGTGCTCGTCGCGCTGCTCGTGTGCCTCATCCCCACGACCATCGGCGCGCTGCTGTCGGCCATCGGCATCGCCGGCATGGACCGGCTGGTGCAGCACAACGTCCTGGCCATGTCCGGCCGCGCGGTCGAAGCCGCCGGGGACGTCTCGACGCTGCTCCTCGACAAGACCGGCACCATCACCTACGGGAACCGGCGGGCGACCGAGCTGCTGGCCGTGCCCGGACACGCGAGCGCCGACATCACGCAGGCCGCCTACATCTCCTCGCTCGCCGACGAGACGCCCGAGGGTCGCTCGATCGTCGCGCTGGCCGGCACGGCCCTGGAGCCGGGGACCCGCGGAGCCTTCGACCGCCTGCCCCGGGACGGCGCCACGTTCGTGGAGTTCAGTGCCGCCACACGTATGTCTGGTGCCGACCTCCCGGACGGGACGGCATACCGCAAGGGTGCCGCGGACTCGGTCGCGAGCTGGGTGCGTGGCGACGGCGGCGAGGTGCCGAACGGCGTGTCCACCGTGGTCGACGGCATCGCGTCCTCAGGGGGCACGCCCCTTGTCGTCGCCGTCCACGAGCCGGGGAGGGCGCCGCGGGTCCTCGGCGTCATCCACCTCAAGGACGTCGTCAAGCCCGGCATGAAGGAGCGCTTCGCGCAGCTGCGAGCCATGGGCATCAAGACCGTCATGATCACCGGCGACAACCCGCTGACGGCCAGGTCCATCGCGGCAGAGGCCGGCGTCGACGACTACCTCGCCGAGGCCACGCCCGAGGACAAGATGGCCCTGATCAAGCAGGAGCAGCACGGCGGCCGGCTCATCGCGATGACCGGCGACGGCACCAACGACGCACCTGCCCTTGCCCAGAGCGACGTCGGCGTGGCCATGAACACGGGCACGTCCGCGGCCAAGGAGGCGGCCAACATGGTCGACCTCGACTCCGACCCGACCAAGCTCATCGACATCGTCTCGATCGGCAAGCAGCTGCTCATCACCCGTGGCGCGCTGACGACGTTCTCGATCGCCAACGACATCGCGAAGTACTTCGCGATCATCCCGGCGATGTTCGTGATGATCTTTCCCGGGTTGCACGCCCTGGACATCATGGGCCTGGCGTCGCCGAAGTCGGCGATCGTCTCCGCGGTCATCTTCAACGCGCTCATCATCATCGCGCTGATCCCCCTGTCACTGAGGGGAGTCCGCTATCGGGCCATCGGCAGCACGGCCCTGCTGCGACGCAACATCTGGGTCTACGGGTTGGGCGGCATCGTGGCCCCGTTCCTCGGGATCAAGCTGCTCGACCTCATCGTCAGCCACCTACCCGGAATGATGTGATCCCCGTGAACGGCACCATGCACTCCTTCGTCAAGCAGTCCTGGGCCGGCCTGCGGGCCATGCTCGTCCTCACCGTCGCACTCGGGCTGCTCTACCCGGCGCTCGTCTGGGGTCTCGGGCAGGCTGTCGCCCGTGACCAGGCCGCCGGGTCCCTCGTCCGCGTGGATGGCGCGGTCATCGGGTCGAGCCTGATCGGGCAGCAATGGAACGGGGACGAGTGGTTCCACGGTCGCCCCTCGGCCAGCGGCTACGCCGGCGACACGAGCGGCGGCTCCAACCTCTCCGGCAGCGCCCTCGCCGCAGAGGTCACCAGACGTGCCCAGACCTCGCGGCTCGACCCGGCCACGGCGCCCGCCGACGCGCTCACCGCGTCCGCCAGCGGCCTCGACCCGGACGTCTCGCCGGCGTACGCGTCGAGCCAGGTCGCGCGGGTCGCGAAGGCTCGCGGGCTGGACCCCGCCCGCGTGCGGGCCCTCGTCCTCGACCACACGTACGGGCGCCAGCTCGGCTTCCTCGGCCAGCCGCGCGTCAACGTGCTCCAGCTCAACCTGGCCCTCGACGCGCTCGCCGCTCCCATGGCTCCCGCGGCCGGCTGACCTGCGAGGATCGAGACATGTCAGCAGGCGCGGCGCAGCCGTTGACCGGGGCGGTCCCCGGCCGGTCCGAGGCCGCAGCGATCCCGCTCCACGGGCGCGGCCGCCCACGGGGCTCCCTGCGGATCTACCTCGGCGCCGCCCCCGGCGTCGGGAAGACGGTCGCCATGCTCGACGAGGCGCATCGCCGTCGCGAGCGCGGCACCGACGTCGTCGTCGGCCTCGTGGAGACGCACGGCCGGGCCCACACCGCCGCACTGCTCGAGGGCCTGGAGATGCTTCCCCGCCGCCGGGTGCGCTACCGCGGCAACGTCCTGACCGAGCTCGACGTCGAGGCCGTGCTGCGGCGGCAACCACAGGTCGTCCTCGTCGACGAGCTGGCCCACACCAACGTCGTGCCGGACGAGCCCACCGGAGCGGGCGCCGGACCTGCGGCCGCCACCGAGGCAGGGTCGGCGGTGCACGAGAAGCGCTGGCAGGACGTCGAGACCATCCTGGAGGCGGGCATCGACGTGCTGTCGACGGTCAACATCCAGCACCTGGAGTCGCTCAACGACGCCGTCGAGTCCATCACCGGGGTGCGGCAGCGCGAGACCGTCCCCGACGAGGTGGTGCGCCGGGCCGAGCAGGTGGAGCTGGTCGACATGACCCCACAAGCCTTGCGGCGCAGGCTCGCCCACGGCAACGTCTACGCGCCCGAGAAGGTCGACGCCGCCCTCGCGAACTACTTCCGGATCGGCAACCTCTCGGCGCTGCGCGAGATCGCACTGCTGTGGCTCGCCGACCGCGTCGACGAGGCCCTGGAGCGCTACCGCGCGGACGAGGGGATCGCCGTCGCCTGGCCGGCTCGCGAGCGGGTGGTCGTCGCGGTCACGGGCGGCCCCGAGAGCGAGACCCTGCTGCGCCGCGGGGCCCGCATCGCCACCCGGGCCGCGGGCGGTGACCTCATCGCCTGCCACGTCCGGTCGTCCGAGGGGCTCTCCACGACCGACCCGGGTGCGCTGGCGCGGCTGCGGCGCATCGCCCGGGACGTGGGCGCGGAGTTCCACGAGGTCTCCGGTCAGGACGTGCCGGCGGCGATCCTCGACTACGCGCGGGGCGTCAACGCGACTCAGATCGTCGTAGGCGTCAGCCGCCGCAGCCGCTGGCAGCACGCGCTGCGGCCGAGCATCGCGTCCGAGGTGGCCGACGCATCCGGTGAGATCGACGTGCACCTCGTGACCCACGAGGGCTCGAAGATCAGCCATGGCTCCCGGCGGCCCGGGCGCACCTGGGCCTTGCCGCGACGCCGGGTCGTCGGCGGCTTCGGCCTCGCTCTCGTCGGGCTCGTTCTGCTCACGGTCGTGCTCGTCGAGACCCGACAGGGCCTCGCGCTGTCCCTCGACCTGCTGCTCTACCTCGCACTCACGGTGGCGTGCGCTCTCATCGGTGGCATCTGGCCGGCCCTCTTCTGCGCCGTCGTGGGATCACTGGTGGTCAACTGGTTCTTCACCGCGCCAGTCGGAACCCTGACCATCAGCGACCCTCCGAACGCGGTCGCCCTCGCCGTCTTCGTCCTCGTTGCGGTGGCGGTGTCGTCGGTGGTCAACCTGGCGGCACGGCGCACCGAGCAGGCACTCGACGCGGAGCGGGAGTCAGCAGCCCTGGCTGCCCTCAGCCGGGATCTGCTCGCCGAGCCGCGACCGTTGCCCGCCGTCCTCGAACGGGCTCGTGTGGCTCTCGGCATGCGGTCGGCCTCGCTCGCCCGCCTCGACCCCGCCGACACCGTCCCGAACGGGGTCGCCGGGGAGGTCCTCTTCTCGACGGACCCCCTGCTCCTCCCGGGCACCCGGCTCCCGGCCGGGCAGTCGTGGGCGGTCGACGTCGCCCTCGACGACGACGTCCACCTCCTCCTCGAAGGTCGCCCCGTGGCAGCCGAGGACCAACGGGTGGTCAACGCGTACGCCGCGCACGCGGCGATCCTCCACGGCCGCGAACAGCTCGTCGAACAGGCCCGTCGCGCGGTGGGGCTCGCGCGCGACAACGCCGCTCGCACCACGTTGCTCGCCGCCGTCTCGCACGACCTGCGCACCCCGCTGGCGAGCATCAAGGCCGCGGTGTCGACGCTGCGACAGACGACCTTCGAGCTGCTGCCTGACGACCGGGCCGAGCTGCTCGAGTCGATCGAGCAGTCGAGCGACCAGCTCGACTCGCTGATCGGCAACATCCTCGACCTCTCCCGCATCCAGACCGGAGCGGTGCGTCCGCACACGCAGACAGTCGACCTGGTCGACGCCGTGGTCACCGCCCTGCGCACCACCTCGGACCCGTCCCAGGTCGAGCTCGCACTCGACCCCGACGTGCCACCTGTTTGGGCCGATCCCGGCCTGCTCGACCGGGTCCTCGCCAACGTGGTCGAGAACGCGCTGCGCCACCGCGGAGGCGCCATGGTGCGTGTCACGGCCGGACGCATCCACGACACCGTCCAGCTGCGCGTCGCCGACCGCGGACCCGGCGTCGCCGACGAGGACAAGGAGCGGATCTTCGAGGCCTTCCAGCGCGTCGGCGACTCACCGCGGGGCGAGGGGCTGGGGCTCGGCCTGGCGGTCTCCCGAGGCCTGATGACCGTCATGCACGGCACGCTCGTGCCCGAGGACACCCCAGGCGGCGGTCTCACGATGGTCGTCGAGCTGCCCGCCGCGCCCGTCGAGCACGTCACCCTCGTCCAGGACGCCGGCGAGACGAGGCCGACCGGCACGGTGGAGCACGGCATACCGGCGCTGCGCCCGCAGGGGCCCTCGGACGGCGCCTGCGTCGACGCCGCCGGTCGAGACACCCCATGAGCCGCGTGCTCGTCGTCGACGACGACCCGCGCCTGCTGCGCACCCTCTCGATCGCGCTGCGCGGGCACGGGCACGAGGTGCTCACCTCGGCCGACGGCCGCGGCGCGGTGCAGGCCGCGCTCGAGGACGACCCCGACGTGGTCATCCTCGACCTGGGCCTACCCGACATCGACGGCGTCGAGGTGCTCCAGCAGGTTCGCCGGGCGTCGATCGTGCCGGTCATCGTCCTGTCAGCGCGGCACGACTCGGACGACAAGATCGAGGCGCTCGACCTCGGCGCTGACGACTACGTCACCAAGCCGTTCGGTGTCGAGGAGCTGCTGGCCCGCGTCCGGGCCGCGGTGCGCCGCTCGAGCGAGGGCACCCGAGCCATCGGCACGGTCTCGACCGACCGGTTCACCCTGGACTTCGCCGACCGGCGCGCCACCGTGGAGGGTGAGGTCGTGCGCCTGACGCCCACGGAGTGGCGGCTGCTCGAGACCCTGTGCCGCAACCCCGGGCACCTGGTCTCGCAGCAGGACCTGCTGCGCCAGGTGTGGGGGCCGTCGTACGGCCGCGAGTCCAACTACCTGCGGGTCTACGCCAACCAGCTGCGGCGCAAGCTCGAGAGCGACCCCAGTCGCCCCATGCACCTGATCACCGAGCCCGGGCTCGGCTACCGCTTCGTCCTCTGAGGGCCGACCAGCCGGAGCGAGATGCAGGAACCGCTCCTGGCGGTGGGTTCTGCGCCTCGTTCCGGCTGCTCGGCCCGCTGGGCCGCCGTCAGTAGCGCTCGCGACCGCCGCGGTCGGTGAGGTTCCAGGCATCCTCGGACTCCTCGTCGTCCTCGTCGACCGTCGGCGTCATGTCTCCCGGCGTCCACCGGGCCGTGGGCATCACGGTCGTCTCGTCGTCGAACCGGTGCTCGCCGCGCTCGGCGACGATCGCGGCGGTGCGCTGCGGCGCCGCCTCCTGCTCGGGCTCCCCCGGTCCGTCGGCGTACCCGGCCGAGACCTCCGGGGGCTCGATGTCGACGGGCGGGGCGGCATACGGCTGGACGGGCTCGGCCACCTCGGCCACCTCGGGCAGGTCGTCGGCCGGCTCGTTGGGGTGCGGCACGTCCTCGCCGCGCAGCAGCGCGAGCGTCTGCTCGAGGTCGTCGGGGCGCACGAGGACGTCCCGGGCCTTGGAGCCCTCGCTCGGGCCGACGACGCCGCGCGACTCGAGCAGGTCCATGAGGCGCCCGGCCTTGGCGAACCCGACGCGCAGCTTGCGCTGGAGCATCGACGTCGAGCCGAACTGCGTCGTGACGACCAGCTCGGTGGCCTGCAGCAGCACGTCGAGGTCGTCGCCGATGTCGTCGTCGATCTGCTTCTTGGGCGCCGCGACCGTGACGTTCTCGACGTAGTTGGGCTTGAGCTGGGTCGTGACGAACTTGACGACCTCGTGGATCTCCGACTCGTTGACCCACGCGCCCTGCACACGCATCGGCTTGCTCGCGCCCATCGGCAGGAAGAGCGCGTCGCCCTGGCCGATGAGCTTCTCGGCGCCGGGCTGGTCGAGGACGACGCGGCTGTCGGCGAGCGAGGAGGTCGCGAACGCCATGCGCGAGGGCACGTTCGCCTTGATGAGACCGGTGACGACGTCGACCGACGGGCGCTGCGTGGCAAGGACGAGGTGGATGCCGGCGGCGCGGGCGAGCTGGGTGATGCGCACGACCGACTCCTCGACGTCGCGCGGGGCGACCATCATGAGGTCGGCGAGCTCGTCGACGACGACGAGGAGGTACGGGTACGTCGTCAGCTGCCGCTCGGAGCCGGGCAGCGGCTTGACCTTGCCGGCGCGCACCGCCTTGTTGAAGTCGTCGACGTGCTTGAACCCGAACGCCGCGAGGTCGTCGTAGCGCTGGTCCATCTCCTTGACGACCCAGGCGAGCGCCTCCGCGGCCTTCTTCGGGTTGGTGATGATCGGCGTGATGAGGTGCGGGATGCCTTCGTATGCCGTGAGCTCCACGCGCTTCGGGTCCACGAGGATGAGGCGCACCTCCTCGGGCGTGGCGCGCATGAGGATCGAGGTGATCATCGAGTTGACGAAGCTCGACTTTCCGGAGCCGGTCGCGCCGGCGACGAGCAGGTGCGGCATCTTCGCGAGGTTGGCGATGACGTAGGCGCCCTCGACGTCCTTGCCCACACCCATGACCATCGGGTGCTCGTTGCTGCGGGCGGTGTGGCTGCGCAGCACGTCGCCGAGCGCGACGTTCTCGCGGTCGGTGTTGGGGATCTCGATGCCGATGGCGGACTTGCCCGGGATGGGGCTGAGGATGCGCACGTCGGCCGAGGCCACCGCATACGCGATGTTCTTCGACAGGGCGGTGACGCGCTCGACCTTGGTGCCCGAACCGAGCTCGACCTCGTAGCGGGTGACCGTCGGCCCACGCGTGAAGCCGGTGACGGCCGCGTCGATGTCGAACTGGTCGAAGACGTTGGTCAGCGACTCGACGACGCGGTCGTTGGTCTCGCTGCGCGTCTTGTGGGGCGCGCCGGGCGTGAGCATGGCCTGGTCGGGCAGGCGGTAGGTGATGTCGCCGCCGAGGCTGAGCTGCTCCACGCGAGCGGGCAGCTCGGACATGGGCGGCGGGATGAGCTCGGCCTTGGGGCCGACCTTGCTCGTGTCGGGCGCGCCGAGGGTCTTCGGGTCGGTGGCGTCGATGACCTTCTCGCCCTTGCCGCCCGGACGCGGGACGACGAGGCCGGGAGGGGTCGGGCGCTTCTCGCCCGGGCGGGGACCGGCCGACTGGTCGTCCTCGAGCGCCTTCTGCGCGGCTTGGCGGAAGGCCTCGTCGCCGTCGCGGTCGGCAAGGTCGACCGGCTTGCGGCGGGCCCGCTTGACCGCGGCGGCGGGAGCGTCGTCGGGCTCCAGGTGGTCGTGGTCGTCGGCGTGACCGTCGTGGATGACGAGGGCGCGCAGCTGGCGCAGCCGGACGGGGATCATGGCGACCGGCGTGGCCGTGACGACGAGCAGCCCGAAGATCCCGAGCAGGATGAGCAGCACCAGCGCCCCGACCGGCGAGACGGCTGCGACCAGTGGGCTGGAGGCGAGGAAGCCGAGGATGCCGCCGGCGGCCCGCATGCCGTCGGCACCGTCGGGCGGGTTGGGGATGCCGTCGGCGAGGTGGGACAGGCCGCAGGCGGAGAAGGTGAGCGCGATCGTGCCGACCACGATGCGGTTGGTGGCCGCCTCGTCCTGAGGGGCGCGCAGCATGCGCAGGCCGAGCGCGAGGAGCACGAGTGGGACGGCGTAGGCGACGCGCCCGAAGGTGCCGGCGAAGACGGCGTGCACCACGTCGCCGAACGTGCCGGCGACGCCCCACCACTCGCGGGCGGCGACGATCACGGCGAGGGCGATGAGGGCGAAGCCGATCCCGTCACGGCGGTGCTCGGGCTCGAGATCGGCGGCGCTGTGGCCGACGCGGCGCACCGCGCCGCCGGCCAGGTGCGAGACGCCCATCCACGTGTTGCGCACGGCGCCGAGCGGGAAGGGCAGGCCCCCGCCGCGTGCCTTGGACGCTCCCTTGGCGGCCGGCTTGCGGGCTGCCGGCTTGCGCTGGGCCGGCCGGGTGGAACGAGCGGCCGGGGGGCGCGACGAGGCACCGCCGGACGACCCCTTGGCACGGGTGGCCGCGGCGGTGGTCGATCGCTGGCTGGTGGAGGGACGTGACGCCATGCTGGCACCGTACGTCAACGCACCGCTGAACTCACGTGTCACACGCGCACCACCCGCGTCCGGCTGCGACCGAACGCCGGGAGCACGTGGTGGCCGCTCCTACGCTGGAGGCGTGAGCGCGGGGCCGCCACCGACCGACGGACACGACGAGGGCCGGGCCCTCACGCCGTCCGGCGGCCCCGCCCTGCGTGCGCTGCTCGGCATCAGGCCCTTCCGCGCCCTCTTCGCCGCAGGCACGGTCTCGAGCTTCGGCGACTGGCTGGCCCTGCTCGCGACCACGGCCTTCGCCGCCGAGCTGGCGTCCGGTGGGGTCGCACAGTACCTCGCCGTGTCGGGGGTCTTCATCCTGCGCATCGCGCCCGCCGTCGTCCTCGGCCCCCTCGCCGGCGTCGTGGCCGACCGGCTGGACCGACGCCTCACGATGGTGACGGGCGACCTGCTGCGCTGCGCGCTCTTCGTCTCCATCCCGGTCGTCGGGACGCTGTGGTGGATGTACGTCTCCGTCGTGCTCGTCGAGTGCGTCTCGCTCTTCTGGAACCCCGCCAAGGACGCGACCGTGCCCAACCTCGTGCCGCCGGAGCGGCTCGAGCTGGCGAACCAGCTGGGTCTCGTGGGCAGCTACGGCACGGCGCCCGTCGCCGCGCTCGCCTTCTCGGGCCTGTCGCTGCTCGCCGCTCCCCTGCACTCCCTCCTGCCGGGTCTCGACGCCGAGGGGATCTTCCTCGCGATGTACGTCAACGGCGCGACGTTCCTGCTCAGCGCAGTGCTCGTCTGGCGGCTCACCTTCCCGGCCCGTGGGGAGCGGGAGACCCTCGCCGGCCAGTCGGTCGTGCGGATCATCACCGACGGCCTGCTCGTGGTGAAGGAGCGCCCGTTCGTGCGCGGCCTCGTCGGCGGCATGCTGGGGGCCTTCGCGGCGGGCGGCCTCGTGGTCGGCCTGGCGACGAGCTTCGTCGCCGACATGGGCGCCGGCGCCCCGGGCTACGGGATGCTGTTCGTCGCCGTCTTCACCGGCATGGCGGCCGGCATCGTCGGTGGCCCGCGGCTGCTCGCCGGGCTCTCCCGCCCCCGTGTCTTCGGCGCGGCCCTGACCAGCGCCGGGGTGCTCCTGCTCGTCCTCGCCCTCGTCCCGCTGCTGCTCGTCGCGCTCGTGCTCGCGACGGTGCTCGGGGCCGTCATCGGCGTCGCGTGGGTCGTCGGCTACACCCTGCTCGGGCTCACCGTCGAGGACGAGGTGCGTGGCCGCACCTTCGCCCTGGTCCAGTCCCTCAACCGCGTCGTCCTCGTGCTCGTCCTCGCGCTCGCCCCGCTCCTGGCCGCCGGGATCGAGTCGGCACTTCCCCTCCCCCGCACCGTGGACGTGGCGTCCCTGGCCCTGACCTACACGGGGGCGACGGCCGCCTACCTCCTCGCCGGTCTGGCGATGGGCGCAGCCGGCATCGCCGCCTGGCGGTCGATGAACGACAAGCCCGGGGTCACCGTCCTCGCCGAGCTGCGGGACGCCCGACGCGCGCGCCGTGCCCGCTGACCCCGGCCCGCTTGCTCCGTGCCACGCGCGGCGTCTCGGATGGCGACACGCGCAGCCCGTCTGGTGGACACGCGCTGGATCTCCCGCCTATGGTCCTGCGCAGGTCATGAGTGCCAGTGACAAGCCCCGGCTCGCTGGCCAGCAACCCTCCTCCGCGGTGGGGTGCTCCGGGTGACGACCAGGCCACCCTCGGTCCGTTCGCCTGATCGAGGTCGGCAAGCGCGGACCCGCACCGGGTGGGTCCCCTGACCCAGGAGCACTGACATGTCGGTCCTTCCCTCGCCCCACACACTCCCCTCGCCGGCCGGCCCCTCCGCGTCCCCGGCGGCCTCGCCGTGTGGCGGCTCTCCCGCACCGGCGGTCCGTACGCGTGCACTGCACGTCGTGCCCGAGGCGCGGTCGCTGCCTCCTGTCGTCGGCGCGGGACTGCGCGTGCCGACGCTCCGCGGCGAGACGGCATACGCGAACCTCGACCACGCGGCCTCCACGCCGGCGCTCGAGACGGTCAAGGCTGCCGTCGACCGCGCGCTGGAGACGTACTCGTCCGTCCACCGCGGCGCCGGCTTCGCGTCGCGCCTGACGAGCGCGTGGTACGAACAGGCGCGGGCCGAGGTCGCCGAGTTCGTCGGTGCCAGGGAGGGCGACTCGGTCGTCTTCACCCGCACGACGACCGACTCGTGGGCCGTGCTCGGCAAGGCGCTTCCGAGCCGCACCACGGTCTTCGTCTTCGGCAGCGAGCACCACTCCACCCTGCTGCCCTGGGGCCGGTTCCGCACCGTGCGGCTGCCGGTGCCACGGACGCTCGACGACGCGTACGCCCTTCTCGACGAGGCGCTGTCCGAGCACCCCTCGCGCCACCGCCTGGTCGTCATCACCGCGGCCTCCAACGTCACCGGCGAGGTCTGGCCCGTCGCGCGCTTCGCCGGCCTCGCCCACACCCACGGCGCCCGGATCGCCGTCGACGCCGCCCAGCTCTCCGCCCACCGCCGCATCGACCTCGCGGCGTGGGACGCGGACTACGTCGCCTTCTCCGGGCACAAGACGTATGCGCCCTACGGAGCCGGCGTGCTCGCGGGCCGCTCCGACTGGCTCGACGCCGGCACCCCCTACCTCTTCGGCGGTGGCGCGACCCGCTCGGTGAGCGAGGAGGGCACCACCTGGGCGACCGGCCCGGCCCGGCACGAGGGCGGCAGCCCGAACGTCATCGGTGCCATCGCGCTCGCGGCGGCCTGCGCGACGATCCGCCGCCACGCCGAGGCCATCGAGGACCACGAGACGCGCCTGCTCGACCGGCTGCGGTCCGGCCTGGCCGACGTGCCCGGGGTCGAGGTGCTCTCCATCTTCGGCGACGACAGCGACCGCGTCGGCGTCGTCGCCTTCACCGTCGACGGCTGGGACTCGGCCCTCGTGTCGCAGGTGCTCTCGGTCGAGCACGGCATCGGTGTGCGCGACGGCAAGTTCTGCGCCCACCTGCTCGTCGACGAGCTGCTCGAGGACCCGTGGGGTGAGCGGCCGGACACCGCCGTGCGGGCCAGCATCGGCCTCGGCACCACCGTCGAGGGCGTCGGCCGCCTCGTGTCGGCGGTGGCCGGACTGGTCGAGCACGGCACCGCGGCCACGTGGACCCGGACCGAGGCCGGCTGGGTCGTCGATGGGCCCGACCCGCGCGACGTCGAGGTCGAACGGCCCTGGTGAGTCCGGTCAGGCGCCCCGCGGGCTCTCGACCCCGGAGGCGTCAGCGGGCCGGCAGGGCGTAGCTCGCCCAGACCGCCGCATGGTCGGCGTGGTTGTACGCCACCTGCCCGGCGGCGACCACCGTCAGCCCGCGACTGAGCAGGTGGTCGAGCTGGACGTAGGCCGGCAACCGCTGACCGGCGAAGGGCCACGTGCGCACCCAGCCCTGGCCGTCGGCGCGCTGGGCGTCGTCGAGGCCGTCGGCGAGGTCGCGGAAGCCCGGGTGGCCGAATCCGGCGTTGAAGTCCCCCGCCAGGACGATCGGCTCACCACTCCCGGCCGCCTGCACCCACGTCTGCAGCGCCCGCAGGCCCGCGCGCCACTCGTCGGTGTCGCCCGGCAGCGGCGCCCTGGGGTGGGCCACCTTCAGCCGGACGGTGCCCCGCTTCGTCGCCACGTCGAGCTCGGGCTCGACACTGGGGGTGCGCTCGCGTGCGGGGTCGGCACCGAGGTCGCGCACCGTGACGGGGTAGCGCGAGAGCACCATCGTCCCCGTGAACGTGCCCGAGCGGGCCACACCCTCGCGCCGGCTGAAGTAGTCGCCCGCCCCTGCCTCGTCGAGGCGGCGCAGCATCGCCGGCGTCGCCTCCGTGAGGACCAGCACGTCGACCGAGTGGTAGCGGACGGCCTCCATGAGCTGGTCGGCGTTGGCCGAGCCGATCCACACGTTGGCCGCCATCACCGTCAGGTCGGCGTCGGACTTCGGCGAGGTCGTCGCCCGGAAGGCGGGGGCGGCCACCGTGGCCGCCACCGCGAGGACGGCGACGACGGGGATCAGCATCCACCACCTGCGCAGCAGGAGGGTGGCGACCACGAGCAGGCCGAGGCCCACGACGACGAAGGGACCGGTCGTCTGGAGGACGACGACGGGGTATGCCGTGGAGTCGACCCAGCGCAGCGAGCCGACCACGACGAGCCCGAGCAGGACGAGGCCGATGGCGAGGTCGAGCCAGCGGCGCCCGCCACGCCCCGAGCCACGGCGCCAACCGCCGCGCCGACCACCGCGCCGACCACCGCGCCGACCACCGCGCCGACCGCCGCGCTGGTCGACGGGCAGGGACTTCCCGGCGCCGTCGGCGTCCTCGCCCGTCACCTCAGGCCTGCAGCACGACCGGGATGATCATCGGCCGGCGGCGGATCTTGCCCCCGACCCAGGAGCCGACGGCCCGCCGGATGACCTGCTGCAGCTGCTGGTCGTCGCGGACGCCGTTGGCCACGGCCTCCTCGACGGCGCGCTCCACCTTGGGGATGACCTGCTGGAAGATCTCCTCGTTCTCGACGAAACCGCGGGCCGTGATCTCGGGACCGCTCGCGATCTTGCCGGTCGCAGCGTCGAGCACGACGACGCACGTGATGAAACCCTCGTCGCGCAGGATGCGGCGGTCCTTCAGGAGCGCCTCGTCGGCGCCCCCGACGCTGCTGCCGTCGACGTACACGTAGCCGCAGTCCACGACCCCGCTGATCGCGGCCTGCCCGTCGACGAGGTCGACGACGACGCCGTCCTCGGCGAGCACGACGTTGTCCGCCGGGACTCCGGAGGCGATGGCGAGCTGGGCGTTGGCATACATGTGGCGCCACTCGCCGTGCACGGGCAGCACGTTGCGCGGCTTGACGATGTTGTAGCAGTAGAGCAGCTCGCCGGCGCTGGCGTGGCCCGAGACGTGCACCTTGGCGTTGCCCTTGTGCACGACGTTGGCGCCGAGGCGCATGAGGCCGTTGATGATGCGGTAGACGGCGTTCTCGTTGCCGGGGATGAGGCTGCTGGCGAGCAGGACGGTGTCGCCGGGGCCGACGTTGATGCGGTGCTCGCGGTTGGCCATCCGGGACAGGGCCGCCATCGGCTCGCCCTGGGACCCGGTGCAGATGAGGACGACCTCGTCGTCGCGCAGGTCGTCGAGCTTCTTGATGTCGACCAGGATGCCGTCGGGCACCTTGAGGTAGCCGAGCTCGGCGGCGATGCCCATGTTGCGCATCATCGACCGTCCCACCATGGCGACCTTCCGGCCGGCCTTCTCGGCGGCGTCGAGCACCTGCTGGACGCGGTGCACGTGGCTGCTGAAGCAGGCGACGATGATGCGCCGCTCGGCGTGCCGGAACACCTTGTCGATGGCGGGGGCGATCTCGAGCTCGGGGGTGGTGAAGCCCGGGACGTCGGCGTTGGTGGAGTCGGTCAGGAAGAGGTCGACGCCCTCCTCCCCCAGCCGCGCGAAGGCCCGCAGGTCGGTGAGCCGGCCGTCGAGGGGCAGCTGGTCCATCTTGAAGTCGCCGGTGTGCAGCAGGGTGCCGGCCTCGGTGCGCACGAAGACGGCGAGCGCGTCGGGGATCGAGTGGTTGACGGCCACGAACTCGAGGTCGAAGACGCCGAGCCGCTCGCGCTGCCCCTCCCTGACCGCCATGGAGTACGGGCGGATGCGGTGCTCCTTGAGCTTGGCCTCGACGAGAGCCAGCGTGAGCGTCGAGCCGATGATCGGGATGTCGCCCTTGAGCTTGAGCAGGTAGGGGACGGCGCCGATGTGGTCCTCGTGGCCGTGGGTCAGCACGATCGCCTCGATGTCGTCGAGGCGGTCACGGATGTAGCTGAAGTCCGGCAGGATCAGGTCGACGCCCGGGTGGTGGTCCTCGGGGAAGAGGACGCCGCAGTCGATGACGAGCAGGCGGCCCTTCGTCTCGAGGACGGCCATGTTGCGTCCGACCTCGCCCAGCCCACCGAGCGCGACGACCCGCAGGCCGTTGTCGGGAAGTGCAGGGGGCGTGGTCAGCTCGGGGTGGGGATGGCTCACAGGTGTCCTGTCGTTCGGTGGTGCTGCCGGGCCTGTCGGAGGCTCCGGTCAGAGGTGGTGGGGACGGTCATCCGACCGCAGAGATGCCGGCGCGCACGAGGGCGGTCTGCTCCTCGTCGGCGGGCACGAGCGGCAGCCGGACCGTGGGCGAGTCGATGAGGCCCTGCGCGGCGAGGCCGGCCTTGGCCATGATGGCGCCCTGGGTGACGTTCATGACGGCGTCCACGAGCGGCGCCAGGCGGCGGTGCACGGCGCGGGCGTCGTCCCAGCGGCCCGCGACGACGGCGTCGGCCATCTCGCGGTATGCCGTGGGCGCGACCTGCGAGGTGACGCCGACGAAGCCGACCGCGCCGTTGCCGAAGTGGGCGAGGTTCATCCCGTCGTCGCCGGAGTACCAGTCGAGGCCGGTCTCCTGCATGAGTCTGCTGGCGAACCACAGGTCGCCGCGGGCATCCTTGACGGCGGTGATGCGCTCGTGCTCGGCGATGCGCAGGTAGGTCTCGCGGGCGATGGCGATGCCCGAGCGGCCGGGGATGTCGTAGACCATGACGGGCAGGTCGCTGGCGTCGGCGAGTGCCGTGAAGTGTGCGACGAGACCGGCCTGCGGCGGCTTGTTGTAGTACGGGGTGACGGCGAGGACGGCGTGGGCGCCCGCCTTCTGCGCCAGGGCCACCGACTCGACGCTCTTGGCGGTGTCGTTGCTGCCGGCGCCGGCGATGACGACGCACCGGTCGCCGACCGCCTCCAGGACGGCGCGCAGGAGCGCGTCCTTCTCGTCGGCCGAGGTGGTGGGCGACTCGCCGGTGGTGCCGGAGACGACGAGCCCGTCGTGCCCGGCGTCGACGAGGTGGGTTGCGACCCGCTGGGCGGCGTCGAGGTCGACGGAACCGTCGGGGCGCATGGGCGTCACCATCGCCGAGAGGACACGTCCGAGGGCGGGTGCGTCAGCCATGGGCCCAAGGTTAGCGCCCGTCGCGGGGGGCACGGCCCCCCGCCCACGCCGACCAGCCGGTGCCGGAGCGCCGGGCCGGCCCGCCGCACCAGGCCCGGACATGCGAACGAGGCACTACCCGCTCGGGGGTCCGGGTAGTGCCTCGTCGCCTCCTACATCGCGGCTGCCCGACGGGCGTTACATCCCCTTCCGGGGTTTTTTCCGGGGCCTCGAGGTCGCGTGGGTTCAGGAGCGCCGCTCATAGGTGACCCAGGCGAAGCCGGGTCGTGGCTCGCGGGCGGTCTCGACCCACTCCTGCGGGTCGATCGGGGGGAAGGTGACCGAGCCCTCCGGCGACTGGTCGACCTCCGTCACGAGGAGGCGCGCGGCATACGGCATGGCCTGGCGGTAGATCTCTCCCCCGCCGACGACGAAGACCTGCTCGTCCCCCGCGACCATGGCCAGCGCGTCCGGCAGGGAGTGCGCGACCTCGACGCCGGGCGCACCCCAGTCGTGCTGGCGCGTGATGACGATGCTCCGGCGGCCGGGCAGGGCACCCATCGAGTCGAAGGTGCGCCGGCCCATCACCATCGGGTGGCCCATCGTGGTGCGCTTGAAGAACCTGAGGTCCTCGGACAGGTGCCACGGCATCGTGTGCCCGTCGCCGATGACCCCGTTGCGTGCGACGGCGACGATCATCGCGACGTTGGGCAGCGGCGCGGGCGGCTCACTCATGGCGCCAAGGCTCCCAGACGTCGGCCTCAGACGGCGATGGGGGCCTTGATGCCGGGCTCGGCGACGTAGTCGAGCAGCTCGAAGTCGTCGAGGTCGAAGTCGTCGATCGCCTTCTTCGCGGGGTTGATCCGCATGGTCGGCAGCGGGTGCGGCGTGCGGGTCAGCTGCAGCCGCGCCTGGTCGAGGTGGTTGAGGTAGAGGTGCGCGTCGCCGAGGGTGTGCACGAACTCGCCCGGCTCGAGGTCGGTGAGCTGGGCGACCATCTGGGTCAGCAGGGCGTAGCTGGCGATGTTGAACGGCACCCCGAGGAAGATGTCGGCGCTGCGCTGGTAGAGCTGGCAGGACAGGCGGCGACGACCGTCGGGCCCGGGCGGCGAGACGTAGAACTGGAACATCGTGTGGCACGGCGGCAGCGCCATGTCGTCGACGTCGGCGACGTTCCAGGCCGAGACGATGAGCCGGCGGCTGTCGGGGTTGGTGCGGATCTGCTCGATGACCCTGGCGATCTGGTCGACCCGCCGGCCGTCGGGCGTGGGCCAGGAGCGCCACTGGTAGCCGTAGATCGGGCCGAGGTCGCCCGTGACGGGGTCGGCCCACTCGTCCCAGATGGAGATGCCGCGCTCCTGGAGCCAGCGCACGTTGGTGTCACCGCGCAGGAACCAGAGCAGCTCGCCGATGATCGAGCGCAGGTGCAGCCTCTTGGTCGTCAGGGCCGGGAAGCCGTCGGCGAGGTCGAAGCGCATCTGGTGCCCGAAGACGCTGAGCGTGCCCGTGCCGGTCCGGTCGGACTTCTCCTGACCGTTGGTCAGGACGTGGTCGAGGAGGTCGAGGTACTGCCGCACGGTCGCAGCCTAGCCCGCGGGTGCGACAGCCCGGCCGTGCGCTCAGCGCGCCACGCCCAGCGCGCCGTCGAGGAAGGCGCCCACCCGTCGGCTCCACTGCTCCGGCGCGGCGGCCAGGGCGCCGGTGTGCCCGCCGGGAGCGAGCCACACCGTGACCGAGGACGGTGACCCTGCTGCGATGAAGCGGGCGGCCGCGACCTCGTCGGCGGACCCGGCCGAGGCCACGAGCAGGAGGGGACGTGGTGCCGCGGCGGCCGCGGACGCCCGGAGGGTGGGCGGTGGGCCTGCCGGTGTGAGCAGGTCGGTGGCGCCGTAGGTGAGGCGGTCGAGCAGCTGCTGGAGCCACCCGCGCACACCCAGCTCCTCGGTGAGCCACGCCTTGTCGTCCGTGACCCGGTTGGTCGCGCCCTCAGCGACGGCCGCCCTGACGCGAGTGTCGCTGCCGAGGGCGCCGATGGCCTCCTCGCCGCCCATCGACAGCCCCACGAGGCCGATGCGGCCCCGGCTGACGTCGGAGCGGGTGGCGAGCACGTCGACCGCTGCCCGCAGGTCCAGATCGCCGTACCAGCCGAACTCCATCGGCCGGCCCGCACTGCCGCCATGGCCACGGGCGTCGAGCAGCAGCACTCCGAAGCCCTGCCTGGAGAGGGCTGCTGCGTGCGCGAGCAGGTCGGACCTCGTCGACCCGGAGCCGTGGCAGAGCACGACGGCAGCGCCGTTCGTGGACGGGACGTACCACCCGGCGAGCCGCACCCCGTCGGCCGTCCGCGCCGTCACGTCCTCGTAGCGCAGTCCCACGCTCGCCGGGGTCCGGTCACCGAGCGGTGCGTGCGGGCCGAGCGTGGCGGCCACCGCCTGGCCGAGAGTCAGCCCGGCCACCGCGACGAGGACGACGGCGACGGGCCCTACGAGCAGCCTCGAAGCGAGGCGGCGGGTCCGCCAGGCCGAACGCACGCCGAGGCCGATCAGCACGAGCCCGACGACGGCCAGGAGCACCGCCAGCACGGAGCTCACGCTGAGGCCCTCCGCGGGCACGTGTGGAGCGAGGCCCAGACCGACGGCGAGGCAGGTCGCACCGACGACGAGCAGGACGAAGGCGAGAAGGGAGCTGGCCGGCAGGCCGCGGCGGCTCGAGCTCTGCGTGCCCTGCCCGCCGGTCATGCTCAGGCGTCGTAATCGAGGCTGACCGCGTCGGTCACCGGATGGCTCTGGCAGGCCAGCACGACCCCGGCCGCGACCTCCTCGGGCTCGAGGGCGTAGTTGCGGTCCATCCGGACCTCGCCCGCCACGACCCGGGCCCGGCAGGTGCCGCACACGCCGCCGGTGCACGAGTACGGCGCGTCGGGCCGGGCCCGCAGCGTCGCGTCGAGGATCGTCTCCTCCTTGCTCGGCATGGGGATGACCGTGGTGCGCCCGTCGAGGTTGATCGTGACGGTCGCCTCGGGCGGCGCACCGACGTCGACGACGACGACCTTGCGCTTCGGCTCGGTGCCGTCGTCGACGTGGAAGATCTCGTGGTGGATGTGCCGGGGGTCTACGCCCTGCTCCGTGAGCAGCGCCTCCGCACCGGTCACCATCCCGAAGGGCCCGCAGAGGTACCACTCGTCCACCGACCCGACCGGCACGAGCGACCCGAAGATGGCCGAGAGCCGCTCGCGGTCGAGGCGGCCGTGGAAGAGCTCGACGTCCTGCGCCTCGCGGGAGAGCACGTTGACGAGGTGGAAGCGACCCGGGAAGCGGTTCTTGAGGTCCTCGAGCTCCTCGAGGAACATGATGGAGCTCGTGCGGCGGTTGCCGAAGAGCAGCGTCGCCCGCGAGCCCGGCTCCTCCTCGAGCGCGGAGGTGAGCAGCGAGAGCACCGGCGTGATGCCCGACCCCGCTGCGATGGCGACGTGATGGCGTATGCCGTCCGGCCGGGTCGCGCACGTGAAGGACCCCTGCGGGGTCATGACGTCGACGACGTCGCCCACCGTCACGACGTCGTTGAGCCAGGTCGACATGCGCCCCTCCGGCACCCGGGCCGCGGCGACGCGCAGCCGGCGCCCGGTGGGGTCGGCGCGACGGGACTGGCAGATCGAGTAGGACTGGCGCACGTCCTCGCCGCCGATCGTGGCCCGCAGCGTCAGGTGCTGCCCGGGCTCGAAGGCGAACTCGTCGACAAGGTCCTCGGGCACCTCGAACGTGACGGCGACGGCCTCGTCGGTGAGCCGCTCGACGGAGGCGACGGTGAGCGGGTGGAAGCGCGCCCGGTGACGCGCGCCGGGCGCGCCGGTCGCGCCGGACGTGCCGGTCGCGCCGGCAGGGACCGCGGTCGTGGTGTCGGTCATTCAGATGGCCTTGAACTCGTCGAAGGGCTCGAGGCAGGCGTTGCAGCGGCGCAGGGCCTTGCACGCGGTCGAGCCGAAGTGGCTGATCTCGGTGGTGTCGGCGGACCCGCAGTGCGGGCAGGTCACGACGTGGCGGCTGATGCCGACCGGCACGGGTCCACGCGACTCCCCTTGTCCCACGGCGCCCGGAGGCGCGATCCCGAAGCGGCGCAGCGCTTCCCGTCCGTCGTCCGTCATCCAGTCCGTGGTCCAGGCGGGCGACAGCTGGGTGCGGATCTCGGCGGCATACCCCTGCAGGTCCGCCTCGAAGGCGATGCGCGAGGCGATGGCCTCCATGGCCGGGCAGCCGCTGTAGGTGGGCGTGATGGTGACGGCAACCGTGTGCGCCTGCTCGTCGACCTCGACCGACCGGAGGATGCCGAGGTCGGCGATGCTGACGACGGGGACCTCCGGGTCCGGGATGCGCGAGATGGCCTGTGCGACAGCGGAGTCGACTGCCATCGCGCTCACCACGTGGCGCCGGGGTAAGAGCGCGCGATGTGCTGCAGCTCGGCGAGGAGATAGCCCATGGGCCGGGAGTGGATGCCGGCCCGCCCACCGCGGGACCGCCACTTCGACGACTCCGGCAGGCTCAGCGTGGCCTGCATGACGACGCGCGAGACCTGCTCGACGACCCCGTCGCGCAGGCTCGAGGGCAGCACGCCGACCCCCAGGTCTGCTGCGACCACCGAGGCCTCGTCGTCGTCGAACAGCTCGGCCAGGTATGGCTGCACGCGCTCGAGCGCCGCCTGCATGCGCCGGTGCGACTCCTCGGTGCCGTCGCCGAGGCGCACGACCCACAGCGAGGCGTGGTCGAGGTGGTAGCGCACCTCCTTCAGTGCCTTGCCCGCGACGCCCGCCACGACCGCGTCGGTCGAGCGACCCAGCGCCGTCTGCAGCTGCACCTGGTAGGCCGAGAACCACAGCAGCCTGGCCATCTCGTCGGCGAAGTCGCCGCGCTCCTGCTCGACGAGGTGGACGTTGCGCCAGTCCCGTTCGCCCCGCTGCATCGCGAAGTCGTCCTCCCCGCGCCCGGTCCCGTCGATCGCGCCGATGTGGGGGTACAGGGCGCGGGCCTGGCCGAGGAGGTCGAGCGCGATGTTGCCGAGCGCCATGTCCTCCTCGATCTGCGGGGCGTTGGTCATCCACTCGGCGAGGCGCTGGGCGTAGACGAGCACGTCGTCGGCGAGACCGACGAGGTAGGCGGCATACGGCTGCGTGGGGCTCGCCGCGGCGGCGGGAGCGTCGCTCAGCTGGTCGGTCAGGTGGTCGCTCACAGGTACTCGACATCCTCGGGCACGTCGTAGAAGGTCGGGTGCCGGTAGATCTTGTCGGCGGCCGGGTCGAAGAACGAGTCCTTCTCGGCGGGACTGCTCGCGGTGATGTCGTCGGCCTTGACCACCCAGATCGACACGCCCTCCTGGCGGCGGGTGTAGAGGTCACGGGCGTTGCGCAGCGCGAGCTCCGCGTCCGGGGCGTGCAGCGAGCCGACGTGCACGTGCGACAGGCCCCGCTTGCCGCGCACGAAGACCTCCCACAGGGGCCAGCTCTTCTCGGTCGCGCTCCCGGTGGCGTCGGTCACGCGGCACTCTCCCTGCCGGTCGCGGTGACGGTCGACGCGTGCTTGGCGGCGTACGCGTTGGCGGCCTCGCGCACCCAGGCGCCGTCCTCGTGGGCGCGGCGGCGGTGCGCGATGCGCTCGGCGTTGCAGGCGCCGTCGCCGCGCAGGACCCGCCAGAACTCGTCCCAGTCGATCTCGCCGAAGTCGTAGTGCCCGCGCTCCTCGTTCCAGCGCAGCTCGGGGTCGGGCAGCACGATGCCGAGCTTGTCGGCCTGCGGCACCATCATGTCGACGAACTTCTGGCGCAGGTCGTCGTTGCTGAAGCGCTTGATGCCCCAGGCCATCGACTGCTCGGTGTGGCCGCCCTTGGCGGCCTCCCCCGTGTCGGGCGGCCCGAACATCGCCAGCGCGGGCCACCACCAGCGGTCGGCGGCGTCCTGGGCCATGGCCTGCTGCTCGGGGGTGCCCCGCATCAGCGTCCAGAGGATCTCGAAGCCCTGCCGCTGGTGGAAGGACTCCTCCTTGCAGACGCGGATCATCGCGCGGGCGTACGGGCCGTAGGAGCAGCGGCACAGCGGCACCTGGTTCATGATCGCCGCGCCGTCGACGAGCCAGCCGATGGCGCCGCAGTCGGCCCACGTCAGCGTCGGGTAGTTGAAGATCGAGGAGTACTTCTGCCGGCCGTCGTGCAGGCGGTCGAGCAGCTCGGCGCGGTCGACCCCGAGGGTCTCGGCGGCGGAGTAGAGGTAGAGCCCGTGGCCGGCCTCGTCCTGCACCTTGGCGATGAGGATGGCCTTGCGCCGCAGCGACGGGGCCCGGGTGATCCAGTTGCCCTCGGGCTGCATGCCGATGATCTCGGAGTGCGCGTGCTGGGCGATCTGCCGGATCAGCGTCTCGCGGTACTTCTCCGGCATCGCGTCGCGCGGCTCGATGCGCTGGTCCGCCGCGATGAGGGCGTCGAAGTCCTCGCCGACCGCGTCACGCTGGTCGTCGTGCGCCGCGGCCGCGTCGTACGCGTCGGTCTCGGCCGCGTTCAGCGGTTGCGTCGGGTCGATGACGTCGTTGCCATACATGAGTCCAGTATGCGAGATGGTGCCGGGGGCGTCCAAAGCCGGGGGTGGGCCGATGGGCGGGAGCCGTCCTCGCCGCCTGAGAGGATGCCGGGGTGGCCCACGACGAGCAGACGCCCCACCAGCACGATCACGACCACCCGCATGAGCATGCGCATGAGCACGAGCAGGCGCGCGGACCGGTCGCCGATGCGTCGGTCCGGGTCGCCCGCGCCTCCGACGCCCCCGCGGTCGGGCTCGTGCAGGCCGTCGTCTTCCGTGAGGCGTATGCCGGCGTGCTCGCCCCCGAGGTCATCGCCTCCTTCGAGCCGCGGCCGTTCGCGAACGCCTGGCGGGCCACGCTCGAGGGCGAACACGCCGGCGACGGTGTCCTGCTCGTGGCGTGCGCGGGCGAGCAGGTCGTCGGTTTCGCCGCGGTCGGCGCCTCCGACGACGCGGACACCGACGCCGCCACGGCCGAGCTCATCGTCCTGGCCGTCCACCCTGACGCGCGCCGCCAGGGGCACGGTTCGCGCCTGCTGCACGCAGTGGTCGACACCGCGCGGGGACGGGGCCGGTCCGAACTGGCCGCGTGGGTGCTCGCGACGGACGACACGACGCGCGGCTTCCTGACCTCCGCGGGCATGGTGGCCGACGGCGCGCGCCGCGAGCGCGTCGTCGCGGAGGACGGGCGCACCGCCACCGAGGTGCGCCTGTCGGCCCTCCTCGCCGACGCCGGCGAGACAGCCGACGCCCCCGTAACAGCCGGCGCGGCGAACACACCCGACACGGCCGACGCGGCACCGGCTGCCGCCTCGGACGGGGGCCCGGAGCCGAGGTGACCGCAGCCGCAGCCCCGGGGGCGCGGCGAGCGGTCGTGCGCCAGAGCCTGTCGGTCGGCGTCGCCACCGGTGCCTACGGCATCAGCTTCGGCGCCCTGGCCGTCGCGGCCGGGCTCAGCACGTGGCAGGCGATGGTCCTGTCGCTGCTGATGTTCACCGGCGGCTCGCAGTTCGCCTTCGTCGGCATCATCGCGAACGGCCTCGGCGCGGCTCCGGCGGCGATCGCCGCCTCCTCGATGCTCGGCATCCGCAACGGCCTCTACGCGCTCGAGCTCACCCACCTGCTCGGCGTGCGGGGCGCCGGGAGGGTGGCTGCCGCCCACCTGACCATCGACGAGTCGACGGCCGTGGCGGTGGCACAGGGCGAGGAGCGCACCTCGCGCCTCGGCTTCTGGCTCACCGGCCTGACGGTCTTCGTCCTGTGGAACCTCACGACGCTCGCCGGCGCCCTGATCGGCAACCTCATCGGTGACCCGCGCACCTACGGGCTCGACGCGGCGGCGTGCGCCGCGTTCACGGCGCTGCTCTGGCCCCGGCTGCGCAGCAGGGACGCGGTCGCGATCGCCGTGGTGGGGGCCGTCGTGGCGGTGGTGCTCTCCCCGACGATGCCACCCGGCATACCCGTCGTGGCTGCGGCCGGGGCGTGCCTCCTCGCCTGGCGCAGCCCGAAGGAGGTGCAGCGGTGAGCCTGTGGGTCGCCATCCTCCTCGCCGCGGCGATCGCCTTCGGCACCTAACTCGCCGGCCACCTCGTGCCCGCTCACCTGCTGGAGCGGCCGCGGGTGCGCCGGCTCACCGGCGCCCTGCCGATCGCGCTGCTCGCGGCGCTCGTGGCGACGCAGGCCTTCACCGGCCCGGGCGGTGCGTTCGTCCTCGACGCTCGGGCGGTCGCGGTGGCCGTCGCGGTCGTGGCGCTGCTCCTGCGGGCGCCGTTCCTCGTGGTGGTCGTGCTCGGTGCCGCCACGGCCGCCGTCCTGCGCGCGCTGGGCTGGGCCTGAGCCACAGCCCTCCTCAGGCGTGAGCGTCGCAGACGGGCTGGAGCGGACGCCCCGGCAGGTCCTCGCGGTTGTGCATCCGGCTCGTCGGCGCGTCACAGACGTGGCACGTCGCCAAGTGCACGGCCTCGTCGCTGAAGGCGACGCTCATCCGCTCGTCGAAGACGTGGAGCCGGCCCTCCCACAGCCCCCCGTCGCCGCGCTGCTCGCCGTAGCGCACGATGCCGCCGTCGAGCTGGTAGACCTCCTCGAACCCGCGCGAGCGCATGAGGCTCGTCAGGACCTCGCAGCGGATGCCGCCGGTGCAGTAGGTCACGACGGGCCGGCCCTTGAGCTCGTCCCAGCGCCCCGAGTCGAGCTCGCGCACGAAGTCGCTCGTGTGCCGGACGTCGGGCACGACCGCCCCGCGGAACCGGCCCACCTGCGCCTCGACGGCATTGCGTCCGTCGAGGAGCACGACCTCGTCGCCGCGCTCGGCCACGAGGCGGTCGAGCTCGTCGGGCGTCAGGCGGGTGCCTCCGCCGACGACGCCCGCCTCGTCGACCACGACCTCGTCGGGCACCCCGAACGAGACGATCTCCTCGCGCACCTTGACGACGAGACGCGGGAAGTCGAGGCTGCGGCCCTCGGCGTCCAGACCCGTCCCGTCGCTCCACTTCACGTCGAGGCCACGGAACGGCGCGTACTCCCGCGTCTTGCGGACGTACGTCTTGAGCACCGTCACGTCGCCCCCGACGGTCGCGTTGATCCCGTGACGGGACAGCAGGATCCGGCCGCGAAGTCCGAGCCCCTCGCACAGGTCGCGCTGCCACAGCCGCAGCGCGTCGGGGTCGGCGATTGGTCGGAAGGCGTAGAAGAGGACGACCTTGGGGATGGCCACGTCAGGGTTCTCCGGCGGAGGGCGGCGGGGGTCAGGCCAGGCCGAGGTAGTGCTCAAGACCGACCGTGACGCCGGGATGGTCGGCGACGGCACGGACCGCCGCGAGGACTCCCGGCATGAAGCTGCCGCGGTCGAACGAGTCGTGGCGCAGCGTCAGCATCTCGCCGGCGTTGCCGAGCAGCACCTCCTGGTGGGCAGTGAGCCCGCGCAGACGAACGGAGTGCACCGGTATGCCGTCGACGCGGGCTCCGCGGGCACCGTCGGGGTCGTGCGTCGTCGCGTCGGGCACCGCGTCGCAGCCGGCCTCGTCGCGGGCCCGGCCGATCATCGCCGCCGTGCGGGCCGCCGTGCCCGAGGGCGCGTCGACCTTGCCGGGGTGGTGCAGCTCGATGACCTCGACGGACTCGAAGAAAGGAGCGGCCTTGGCGGCGAAGGACATCATGAGCAGGGCGCCGACGGCGAAGTTGGGTGCGATGAGCACCCCCACCGCTCCACCGGTCACCGCTGCAGGCGCGTCGGCCACCTGGGCCCGCAAGGTCTCGAGCCGCGCCTCGTCCCACCCGGTGGTGCCCACGACCACGTGGACGCCGCGGGCGACGCAGTGCGCCACGTTGCCCGGTGACGCGGCCGGGACGGTGAGCTCCACCGCGACGTCGGCGCCACCGAGGTCGCCGAGGTCGTCACCGGAGCCGTGGGCAGCCACGAGCGAGAGCCCGTGCGCTGCCTCGACCGCCCGCACCGCCTCGGATCCCATCCGGCCGTGCGCGCCGATGACGGCGACCTTGAGCTCACGGGCGGGCCGGGCTGTCGTCTCAGTCACCGGCCCAGCCTAACGAGGGCTCCGGACTCCCCCGACCCTCGTCCTGCTGGGCGGCGTGGCCACGGCGTGGTCCCAGCCGAAGTACAGATCTGGCGGGAATGATGACCGCGTGTCCGAAGAGAACCCCGTTGTCGGTCGACGAGCAGTCATCGGCGGAGGCCTGGCCTCCGCCGTCGGGCTCGGGATCGCCGCCTGCTCGCCGAGCAGCCCCGAATCGCAAGGCTCCTCGCGAGGCGCCGCCCCGACGCAGCCTTCGACGTCGCCGACCGCGGGGGCGCCGACCCCCGGAGGTGGCGCCGCGACGTCGCCCGGCGGGTCGCCGCCCGCGTCCGGGACTCCCGCTGCGGTGCCGGCGATCCTGCGCACCCCGGGACCGGACGTGCGGCGAGGCCCCACCTCGGTACCTGCCGTGGCGCTCACCTTCCACGGGGCGGGCGACCCGTCGCTCACGCACCGCGCGCTCCAGATCCTGCGCGACCACGGGGCACACGTCACGGTCTTCGCCGTGGGCACGTGGCTCGCGCAGCACCCCGAGCTCGGCCGGGCCATCGTCGCCGCCGGTCACGACCTCGGCAACCACACGTGGTCGCACCAGACGATGCCCCGGCTCTCGGCCTCGGCCGCGGCGTCCGAGATCGACAAGGGCGCCAAGGCCGTCGCCGCCATCGACGGGTCCTCCCCCTACCTCTTCCGCCCCTCCGGCACCCCCACCTCGACCCCGACGATCCGTGCGGCTGCGCGGGCCAGCGGCTATGCGCGGTGCATCTCCTACGACGTCGACCCCTCGGACTACCTGGACCCAGGGGCTGCTGCGGTCTCCTCCCGGACCCTCGCCGGCGTCCAGGCCGGCTCGATCGTCAGCCTGCACCTCGGTCACGCCGGGACCGTCGACGCCCTGCCGACCATCCTGCGAGGTCTCGCATCTCGGTCCCTCGAGGCTGTTGCGATGACTAGGTTGGTGGCATGAATCGGGTCAAACCGCACCGCTTTGTGGCTTTCGTCGGGGGCGCCACCTGCCTGCTCTCCCTCGTGCTGGCCGGGTGCACGAGCCCGCAGACGAGTGCGGAGACCCAGACCTCCGTCAACCGGACCGCCGGCACCTCGAGCCCGAGCACCACCACGCCGGCGGCGCGGGCGACGACGGCGAGCCCGACCACCGGCACCGGCGGCACCGCCGCGCCCTACGCCCAGACCGGGGCGGGCGAGCTCACCGGGGCTGCCCTGCACGCCAAGCGGCTGGTCTACGTGCCCAACCAGGTGGCCGGCACGCTGCAGATCATCGACCCCGCCACCCGACGGGTCATCAAGCGGGTGCGCGTCCCCAGCTCGCCCGAGCACGTCGTGCCCAACTGGGACATGACTCGCCTGTGGGTCAACTCCGACAAGGGCGACGCCCTCACGCCGATCGACCCGGCCACGGGTGCGGTGGGCACGCCCATCCCGGTGCGTGACCCCTACAACCTCTACTTCACACCCGACGGCAGGTACGCGCTCGTGATGGCCTCCCGGTTCCGGGCCATCGACGTGCGTGACGCGCACACGATGAAGCTGGTGCGGTCCCTGCCGGTCCCCGCGTGCGCCGGCGTCAACCACGCGGACTTCACCGCCGACCTCAAGACGTTCGTCGCCAGCTGCGAGTTCAGCGGACGCCTGCTCGTCGTCGACGCCGCCGCCACCCGTGTCGAGAAGGTGCTCGACCTCAACCAGGTCAAGACCCCCGGCGCCACCCCGCCGAACAGCCCCATGGGCGGCCCGCGCAACGAGCTCGCCCGGGGCGCGACGGCCATGCCCCAGGACGTGCGCCTCAGCCCCGACGCCAAGTGGTTCATGGTCGCCGACATGCTGCGCAACGGTGTCTGGTTCATCGACGCCAAGACGTTCGGCATCGACCACTTCGTCCACACCGACATGGGGGCCCACGGCATCTACCCCTCCCGGGACGCGCGACGCATCTTCGTGTCCAACCGGGACGCCGGGACGATCAGTGTCTTCGACGCCGCGACCGACCGACCCGTGGCGATGTGGAAGCTCCCCGGTCACGCGACACCCGACATGGGTGGCGTGACCGCCGACGGGAGCCAGCTGTGGCTGAGCGGCCGCTACAGCTCCGAGGTCTACGTCATCGACACGCGGGACGGCCACCTCATCTCGCGGATCCCCACCGACGCGAGCCCGCACGGCCTGCTCGTCTGGCCGCAGCCTGGCCGCTTCTCCCTCGGGCACACGGGCAACATGCGCTGACCACGAGGCTGACCACGAGCCGGCGACGACGGCATACTGCCCATGACGTCCGCCGCAGACAGCGGAGCGGCCCGCCACCCCTCA
>NZ_BAAAPU010000003.1:468781-531537 GCF_039531305.1 Terrabacter lapilli | reverse complement strand
GCGATCGCTGCGGTCGGCTGACCGGGACGGTCAGGCCTCGGCGGGAGCCTCGACCGGCTCCGTGTCGCCCGCGGCCTCGCCGGCCTGGTCGCCCTCGCCCTCGGGCAGGACCGCGGCAAGGCTGAGCTTGCCGCGCGGGTCGATCTCCTTGAGCTCGACCTGGACCTTCTGGCCGACCTTGACGACGTCGTCGACGCTGTCGATCCGCTTGCCGCCGACGAGCTTGCGCACCTCGGAGATGTGCAGCAGGCCGTCCTTGCCGGGCAGCAGCGAGACGAACGCACCGAACGTCGTCGTCTTGACCACCGTGCCGAGGAAGCGCTCGCCGACCTCGGGCATCTGCGGGTTCGCGATGGCGTTGATCGCCGCGCGAGCCGCCTCGGCCGAGGGGCCGTCGACCGCACCGATGAACACCGTGCCGTCGTCCTCGATCGAGATGTCGGCGCCCGTGTCGTCCTGGATCTGGTTGATCATCTTGCCCTTCGGGCCGATGACCTCACCGATCTTGTCGACGGGGACCTTCACCGTGATGATGCGCGGGGCGTACGGGCTCATCTCGTCGGGCACGTCGATGGCCTCGGCCATGACGTCGAGGATGTGCAGTCGCGCCTCGCGGGCCTGCGTCAGCGCGCCACCGAGGACCGAGGCGGGGATGCCGTCGAGCTTGGTGTCGAGCTGGATGGCCGTGACGAACTCCTTGGTGCCGGCGACCTTGAAGTCCATGTCGCCGAAGGCGTCCTCGGCACCGAGGATGTCGGTGAGCGCGGCGTACTGCGTCTCACCGTCGACGGTGTCGGACACCAGGCCCATCGCGATGCCGGCAACCGGGGCGCGCAGCGGCACACCGGCGTTGAGCAGCGACAGGGTGGAGGCACACACCGAGCCCATGGACGTCGAGCCGTTGGAGCCGAGGGCCTCGGACACCTGACGGATGGCGTACGGGAACTCCTCGCGCGTCGGCAGGACCGGCATGAGCGCACGCTCGGCCAGGGCGCCGTGACCGATCTCGCGGCGCTTCGGCGAACCGACGCGGCCGGTCTCACCGGTGCTGTAGGGCGGGAAGTTGTAGTTGTGCATGTAGCGCTTGCGCGTGACGGGGCTCAGCGTGTCGAGCTGCTGCTCCATCTTGAGCATGTTGAGCGTCGTGACACCCATGATCTGGGTCTCGCCACGCTCGAAGATCGCCGAGCCGTGCACGCGCGGCAGGACCTCGACCTCGGCGCCCAGGGCGCGGATGTCGGCGAGGCCACGACCGTCGATGCGGACCTTGTCGCGCAGGATGCGCTGGCGGATCAGCTTCTTCTGCACGGAGCGGAAGGCGGCCGAGACCTCCTTCTCACGCCCCTCGAACTGCTCGGCGAGCTGCGCCTTGACGGCGGCCTTGATCTCGTCGAGGCGCTCCTCGCGCTCCTGCTTGCCGGCGATGGTGAGGGCGGCGGCGGTGTCGTCGGAGACGGCGGCCTCGACCGCGGCGTAGACGTCCTCCTCGTAGTCGAGGAAGATCGGGAAGTCCTGGACCGGCTTGGCGGCCTCGGCAGCGAGCTGGGCCTGGGCCTCGCAGAGCTGCTTGATGAACTTCTTGGAGGCCTCGAGGCCCTCGGCCACGACCTCCTCGGTCGGCGCCTGCTTGCCCTCGTTCTTGACGAGGTTCCACGTCGACTCGGTGGACTCGGCCTCGACCATCATGATCGCGACGTCGTCACCGCCCGGACCCGACACGACGCGGCCGGCGACGACCATGTCGAAGACCGAGCGCTCGATGTCGGAGAAGTTCGGGAAGGCGACCCACTGGCCGTCGATGAGCGAGACGCGCACGCCACCGATGGGACCCGAGAAGGGCAGGCCGGAGATCTGCGTCGAGGCGCTGGCCGCGTTGATGGCGAGCACGTCGTACTGGTGGTCGGGGTTCAGCGAGAACACCGAGATGATGACCTGGACCTCGTTGCGCAGACCCTTCTTGAAGGTCGGGCGCAGCGGGCGGTCGATGAGGCGGCAGGTGAGGATGGCCTCGGTGGACGGGCGACCCTCGCGGCGGAAGAAGCTGCCGGGGATCTTGCCGATGGCGTACATCCGCTCCTCGACGTCGACCGTCAGGGGGAAGAAGTCGAACTGGTCCTTCGGCTGCTTGCCTGCGGACGTCGTCGACAGGAGCATCGTGTCGTCGTCGAGGTACGCGGTCACGGCGCCGCCGGCCTGCCTGGCCAGGCGTCCGGTCTCGAAACGGACCGTGCGGGTGCCGAAGCTGCCGTTGTCGATGACGGCCTCGGCGAAGGTGATGTCTGGACCCTCCATGTGGGCCCTCGCTTTCTTTTTCTCATGTGCCCCGCACATCGTCGTTGTGTGCGTGGTTTCTTCTACTTCCTTGGGCCGGATGGCCCTGGCGCGGCGTCCGACGTGGCGTCGGTCCAACCGCACCTACGACGAAAGGCGGTCTCCGCGGGGACGCGGTGACCGCCTTTCGTCACGAGCTCATCGACGCAGGCCGAGTCGCTTGATCAGCGAACGGTAGCGCTCGATGTCGGTGGCCTCGAGGTAGCGCAGCATGCGCTTGCGGCGGCCGACCAGCAGGAGGAGACCACGACGGCTGTGGTGGTCGTGCTTGTGGGCCCGAGCGTGCTCGGTCAGGTCCTTGATGCGCTGCGTCAGCATCGCGATCTGGACCTCGGGAGAGCCGGTGTCGCCCTCGACCGTGGCGTACTCGGTCATGATCTGCTTCTTCACGTCAGCGTCCAAAGGCATGGATGACCGACTCCTTCTCATCTCGTTGCGCGGTGCTCCAGGGCAGGTCCACCTGGGCGCTATCGGTCCGCGGCCGATCTACGGCGTCTCCCAGCGTAACAGCGGGGGTCGGACCGCCCTAATCGACGCCTCGGCCGCGCGTGACCGGTTCGTGACCACTGCCTACGTTCGGCCCGAGATGGTTGCGGGTACGTGTGTTGGTGCTCGGGGACCCCATTTGAAGGAGCTAAGGAACACCATGATCGTTCTCGGCCTCATCCTGCTGCTCATTGGCATCTTCGCCAAGATCAGCATCCTGACCACGATCGGCATCATTCTCGTCGTCATCGGCGCGGTGCTCTTCCTCCTCGGCGCGACGGGTCGCGCCATCGGCGGCCGGAAGCACTGGTACTGATCGGTACCGGTCGGTCGCAGCACCCAGCAACACCCAGACGCCCCCGCGGACCCCGCGGGGGCGTCTTGCCGTCCCGGCACCTTCCCGTTCGAGGAGCGGAAGGGCCGGAGAGCACGTATGCCGTCCGCTCGAGGTGAGCGGACGGCATACGTCGTGTGTCAGGCGGGGACTCAGAGGTTGATCATGTGCCCCGCGATGCCCTCGATGGCCTCCTTCACGGCCTCGCTGAGGGTCGGGTGGGCGAAGACGTTGCGGGCCACCTCGTCGGCGGTGAGGTCCCACTGCTGGGCGAGCGTCAGCGCCGGCAGCAGCTCGGTGACCTCGGGCCCGATCATGTGGGCGCCGAGCAGCTCGTTGTGCTCGGCGTCGGCGACGATCTTGACGAAGCCGACGCCTTCGGCCATGCCGCGCGCCTTGCCGTTGGCCGAGAACGGGAAGCTGGCCGTCTTGACCTCGTGGCCCTTTTCCTTGGCCTGGGCCTCGGTGTAGCCGAAGGAGGCGATCTGCGGCTGGCAGAAGGTCGCCCGCGGGATCATGTCGTAGTTGAGCTCCATCGTCTCGGCGTCGGCGATGGTCTCGGCGGCGACGACGCCCATGGCCTCGGCGGTGTGCGCCAGCATGAGCTTGGCGGTGACGTCACCGATGGCGAAGACGTTGGGCACGCTCGTGCGGCCCCGACCGTCGATCGCGATCGCGCCACGCTCGGTCATCTCCAGCCCGAGCGACTCGAGGCCGTAGCCCTCGGTGCGGGGGGCGAAGCCGAAGGCGGCGAGGAACTTCTCGGCCTCGAGGACGGTCTCGTCTCCCCCGGCGGCCGGGGCCACGGTGACGCGCACGCCCGAGCCGGTGTCCTCGACGTTCTTGACGGCGGTGGACAGCAGGACCTTGACGCCGAGCTTCTTGTACTGGCGCAGCAGCTCCTTGGACACGTCGGGGTCCTCGGTGGGCACCATGCGGTCGAGGAACTCGACGATGGTCACGTCGACCCCGAAGTTCTTCATGACGTAGGCGAACTCGACGCCGATGGCACCGGAGCCGCCGATGACGATCGAGCCGGGCAGGTCGGCGTCGAGGATCTGCTCCTCGTAGGTGACGACGTTGTCGCTGACCTGCATCCCGGGCAGCATGCGGACCTGCGCGCCGGTGGCGATGATGAGGTGGTCGAAGGTGACCGAGCGCGACGAGCCGTCGTTGAGGGCGACGTCCATCGACGTCGCCGAGGTGATGGTGCCCCAGCCGTCGATCTCCTCGATCTTGTTCTTCTTCATCAGGTAGTGCACGCCCTTGGCGCTGGCGTCGGCCACCGACCGGCTGCGCGAGTGCGTCGGGGCGTACGACATGGTGGCGTCGCCCTCGATCCCGAACGTCTTCTTCTCGTGCGTGATGATGTGGGCGATCTCGGCGTTGCGCAGCAGCGCCTTGCTCGGGATGCAGCCGACGTTGAGGCACACCCCACCCCAGTACTGCTTCTCCACGACGGCGACCTTCTTGCCGAGCTGCGACGCGCGGATCGCCGCGACGTAGCCACCAGGACCGGCACCGAGCACAACGAGATCGAAATCAGCCATGTCCGACAGCCTATCCGTGCGCGGGAAGCTCCCAGCACGGCGGTCGGGCCGCACATCACGATCTGAACCTCACTTCAGATTGTGCTGTGTCGGAGTCCACATCGTCCCCTATGGCGGGAGTAAGTTTCCGCGACGCACGGCCGAACTTCCCCGGCCCGACCAACGGAGGTCACCAGCGTGAGTACGACTCCGCACCGCCACCAGGCGCCGCCGGCGAACAAGGGCCTGCTCGCCCTCGCCGCGGTGCTCCTGGCCATCCCGATCATCGCCCTGATGCTCGTGGGCACGTATGCCAAGGACGAGCCCCGCGTCGCGGGCTTCCCCTTCTTCATCTGGTACCAGTTCGTCTGGGTCGTCATCTGCTCGGTGCTGACCTACTCGGCGTACCGCATCGTCCTCAAGGCCCGGCCGCACGTGCCGATGAACCCCGAGGGTGACGAGTTCCTCGACGACGACCGCGTCGACCCGCGAGAGGACGGCCTCCGATGAGCGCACTCGTCCCGGCCCTGGGCCCGGCCGCCTCCGGCAACACCGGCGGCGTCAACGTCGTGGCGCTCAGCGTCCTCGTCTTCTTCTTCGTCGTCGTCGCCGGAGCCGGCTTCTGGGCCGCCCGCTGGCGTCGCCCGGCCAGCATGGAGAGCCTCGAGGAGTGGGGCCTCGGCGGACGCTCCTTCGGCACGTGGATCACGTGGTTCCTGCTCGGCGGTGACCTCTACACGGCCTACACGTTCGTCGCGGTGCCCGCGGCGATGTTCTCGGCCGGCGCCGTCAGCGGCTTCTTCGCCGTGCCGTACACGATCGTCCTCTACCCCATCATCTTCGTCTTCATGTCGCGGATGTGGTCGGTCTCGCACCGGCACGGCTACGTGACCCCGGCCGACTTCGTCCAGGGACGCTCCGGCTCGCGCAGCCTCACGCTGGCCGTCGCGGTCACCGGCTTCATCGCGACGATGCCCTACATCGCGCTGCAGCTCGTCGGCATCCAGGCGGTGCTCGAGGTGGCCGGTGTCGGTGGCGGCGGCAACTGGCTGGCCAACGACCTGCCGCTCTTCATCGCCTTCCTCGTCCTCGCGCTCTACACCTACACCTCAGGGCTGCGCGCGCCGGCGATCATCGCCTTCGTCAAGGACATCCTCATCTACCTCGTCATCATCGTGGCGGTCATCTACCTGCCCTCGAAGGTCGGCGGGTGGGGCCACGTCTTCGACGCGGCGCAGGGCAAGATGGCCAAGACCAACCCGGCGACGGGCAAGCCTGCCGGCGTCTTCATCCCGAACGCCAGCCAGTACTGGGCGTACGCGACCCTCGCCCTCGGCTCGGCGATGGCGCTGTTCATGTACCCGCACTCGATCACGGCGACCCTCTCGGCCAAGAACCGCAACACGATCCGCAAGAACGCCTCGATCCTGCCGGCCTACTCCTTCCTGCTCGGGCTGCTGGCGCTGCTCGGCTGGGTGGCCATCGCCGCCGGCACCAAGCCGATCGGCCTCAACGGCAAGCCCAACCCGCAGCTCGTCGTGCCGCAGCTCTTCGAGGACTTCTTCCCCTCGTGGTTCGCCGGCGTCGCCTTCGCCGCGATCGCGATCGGCGCGCTCGTGCCCGCCGCGATCATGTCGATCGCCGCGGCCAACACCTTCACGCGCAACATCTACAAGGCGTGGATCAAGCCGGACGCGACGGTGCAGCAGGAGGCGAAGGTCAGCAAGCTCACCTCGCTGGTCGTCAAGGCCTTCGCGCTTATCTTCGTCCTGACGCTCGACAAGCAGAACGCCATCAACTTCCAGCTCCTCGGTGGCATCTGGATCCTCCAGACGTTCCCGTCGGTGGTGTTCTACCTCTACACGCGCTGGTTCCACCGCCGCGCCCTGCTCGTCGGCTGGGCCGTCGGCATGATCTACGGCACGTGGACGGCATACGGCGTGGCGAGCCCGCAGACTCCGCACTTCGGCGGCTCCATCGCCAACATGCCGGTCGTCGGGCAGCTCGGCTACATCGCGGTGACGGCCTTCGCCATCAACGTCGTGGTGGCCGCGGTGCTGACGCTCGTCTTCCGCGCCGTCAAGGCCGACGAGGGCCGGGACGAGACCATCCCTGCCGACTACTTCGCCGACGCCGGTGACCCCCGTGTCGAGAAGGTCGCCGTCGGCCCGCACGAGTACACGCCCTCCGCGTAGTCGGGGTTCCCACCGGAGAGCACGTATGCCGCAGGGCCGGGTCCGCACGGACCCGGCCCTGCGTGCGTCTCCCCGCCGGCCCGACGAGGTCAGGGGCGGCGCTCACGCTCCGGAGGGAGGGCGGCGATGGCGGCGTCGACGTCGAGGCCCGTGACCTGGAGCAGGTCGACGACGGTCGACCGGATCTGGGCCAGCACCGTCTCGGTCGCGAGGCTCGGCGTGCGCGGCACCTCCCCCGTCGCCGCGGCGACCTCGAGCAGCGCGGAGCGCCCGACGTCGGGCGAGGCGTTCTCCGACAGGGCCCGCCCCATGACGTCCGTGGCCGAGGCGAGGTCGAGGAGGAGCTGGTCGTAGCCGGGAGGCATCGACTCGCCACGGCCCACCGCGATCGTCACGCGACGCACCAGGACGCGGGTGCTGCGCATCGCACGGTCGAGGGGCTCGACGAGGTCGACCATCTTGCGGACGCCGGGCGCGTGGTGGCGCTTGAACGGTGACGAGGTCAGCACGGAGAGTCCCTCGTCCGCTGCGGTCCGCAGCTCGCGCAGCAGCGACTCGGTGCCCCGCGCCGATGCCAGCACCTCCGCGGCGCCCTCGACGTCACCCTCGCGGGCACTCTCCGCCGCGCGCCGGAGCAGCTCCCCGATCTTGCGCACCACCTGCGCCGCTGCGACGCGCGGGCGTCGCAGCGGAGCCTGCGGGACGACGCTGGCCGCGACGAGGGCGACGGCGCCACCGATGAGGGCGTCGGTCCACCGGCCCAGGGCCTGGCCGGGGCTGGCCACGAGGGCGACGATCACGGCGCTCTGCACCGCCGACTGCGTGACGATGACCGGACTGCCGTCGAGCAGGGTCGAGATCGCCATGGCGACGAGGACGACCGCGGTGATCTGCCACGGTCCGCTGCCGGCGTAGTGGACGAAGAGGTCGGCGGTGAAGACGCCGACCGCGACGCCGACGCCGACCTCGAACACGCGGCGCAGCCGCTGCCCGTAGGACATCCCGAGGCACACCACGGCCACGACGGGCGCGAAGAACGCCGTCCGGTGGCCGAAGACGTCGGTCGCGAGCCACCAGGCCACGCCGGCGGCGACCGCGGACTGGACGATGAGGAACCGTCGGGAACGCAGCCGGTCGAGCCGGTTGCGGGCGCTGAGCCGGCTGCGGTCCCAGGCGCGGTCGAGCGCCTCGATGACGGGTGCGTCGCTTCGCAGGTAGTCGTCCACCTCACGCCTCTCGGTCCGTGCTGCCGCGTCCCGTGGAGGCGGTCGGGTCGGCCAGCAGGTGGTGTGGGCTCACAGCCCCAGGGCAAGGATCGCATCGAAGATCTGCCGGACGGCAGGGGCTGCCACCTTCGAGCCCGAGCCGCCCTGCCCGACGACGACCACGACGGCATACCTCGGCTTCGTGGTCGGGCCGTAGCCGGCGAACCACGCGGTGGCCTTCTTGCCGAAGACCTCACCCGTGCCGGTCTTGCCCGCGACGGGGTAGCGCTCCATCGGGAAACCCTGGAAGGCGGTGCCCGCCGAGCCGCCCGGTCGCGTGACGTCTGCCAGGGCAGAACGGACGTATGCGGCGACGTCGGGCCTCAGCGGGACGGTGGCCACCCGCTTCGGCGGGATCGGGGTCGTCGCTCCGCCGGCCGTGCGGAAGGCTGCGGCCACCTGCGGCTGCCAGATCGTGCCGCCGTTGGCGATGGCGGCATAGACGCCCGCCATCTGCAGGATCGTCACGGCCGTGTCGCCCTGGCCGATCGAGAAGTTCACGGCGTCGCCCGCCCGGTACTGGTAGCCGGCCGTGCAGTTCTCCACCGCCAGCCGCTTCAGGTAGTCGGCCCTCGCCCGGTCGCCGCTGGCGACCTCCGGGTAGCCGGTCTTCGCCCGCCTGCACGTCTCGTCCCGGGTGGCGAGCCAGTACTGCTCCTTCCACGCCCGGTCGGGCACCCGCCCGGCGGCCTCCCCCGGCAGGTCGACCCCGGTCCGACGACCGAGGCCGAAGGCCCTGGCCATCGCGACGAACGGGTCCGAGGCCGAGACGGGAGCGGCCAGGCCGCCCTGAGCCAGCCACGCGGCATACGCGAGGCGGTAGAAGACGGTGTCGCACGAGACGACGAGGGTCTTGTGCAGGTCGATGGGGCCGTAGCCCCGCGACTCGTAGTTGTTGAAGACGTGGCCGCCGATCGTCACGCTCGGTGAGCAGTCGAAGGTGCCGTGCAGGTCGGCCCCGGCGTTGACCGCCGCCGGCACCGACACGACCTTGAAGGTCGACGCGGGCGGGAACGTCTCGCTGGTCAGCCGCGACCGCAGCGGCGTGCCGCGACGGTCGTCGGTCAGGCCGGCCAGGTCGCTGCTGCTGATGCCGCCGGCGAAGAGCGACGGGTCGTAGGTGGGATAGCTGGCGGCGGCGAGGACGGCCCCGCTCGTCACGTCGACCACGACGGCAGCGCCGGAGTCAGCCGGCAGCTTCTGCGCGCGGGCCGAGCCCACCGCCCGGGCGAGGGCCGCCTCGGTGCGCGCCTGGAGCCGGGCGTCGAGGTGCGTCACGACGTCGCGGCCCGGGACCGCCGGGGTCGTGCTCACCGTGCGCGTGACGATGCCGCGCGGGTCGATGGCCACGACCGTGGCGCCGTTGGCGCCTCGCAGGACGGCGTCGTACTGGGCCTCGAGGCCGGCACGCCCCACGACGTCCTCCGCGTCGATCCTCCCCCTGCCCGCCGCCACCTGGTCGGCGGAGGCCGGGCCGACCCAGCCGAGCAGGTGCGGAGCGAGGGCGCCCTCGGGCTCGGGATAGTCGCGGGCGGGCTCGCTCGTGACTCCGACGCCGGGGAACTTCTCGGGCTGCTCGAGCAGGGTCAGGGCACGTCGGGGGTCGACGCCGGTCGCGAGCGGGATCGGGACGTAGGGCGAGCCGTTGAAGCAGGCGGGCGCGGGCGGCGCGCCCGCGGTGCCGCACAGTGCGGTCTTGCCCCAGAGCCGCTCGAAGGGCAGGCCGAGGGCTGCTGCGACGCGGGTGACGAGGCCGCGGCCACCGTCCTTCGCGTCGACGAGCACCGACCGCTGCACCGTCACGGCGGTCTCGAACGCGTTGGCGACGAGCGGGCGCCCGGTCCGGTCGAGGATGCGCCCACGGAGGGCGTGGTCGGTGACGGTTCGGGTGTTGACGGTCGTGGCCGCGCGGGCGAGCTGCGGGCCCTGCACGAGCTGCAGCTGCCCCAGGCGCCCGAGGAGCAACCCGAACAGCGTGACGAGCAGGACCAGCACGACGCCCGTGACACCCACCGAGGGCCGCGCTACCCGGCGACGCCGACGAGGCGCCCGGCTGCGCAGGGTGCCCCTCACCCGAGCCTCCGCCGTACGAGCCCGCAGTCCACGGAGAGCAGCGCCGGCAGGAGCACCGCCCCCGCGACCATGGTGGCCACGAGCCGTCGCGCGGTCCCGAGCAGCTCCACGTCGCCGTCGGCGAGCACCGCGGCGGCCACGTGGGCGACCACCGTGGCCAGCGCTGCGACGAGCAGCGCGGCCAGCGGCCTCAGGGGCGAGCGCGACGACGGGCTCCTGAAGAGCCCGGCGGCCAGGCCGGCGGCCATGAGCACCAGCGCCGTCAGCCCGAGCGGCCTGCCGCCGGGCGGCACGAGCTCGACGACCCAGCCGGCGAGCAGGCCCACCAGCGCACCGTGGACCGGACCGCGCAGGACCGCCGTCGCGACGACGCCGACCAGCACGAGGTCGGGCACCAGGGGCGCCGCCACGCCGAGCCTGGGCAGCACGGTGGCCACGAGCAGCGCCGCGACGAGGACGTATGCCGTCCGCAGAAGTCCCAGCAGCGTCGGCCTCACCGAGCGCCTCCGGCTGTCGGGGCGGGCCGGGGCGCCGAGCGCGTGGAGGGGAGGATGACGGCGACGACGTCGATGGCGTCGGGGTCGACGGCCGGACGGACCGTCGCCGTTCTGGAGCCCTCGCCCCGGTCCGGGTCGACGTCGGTCACGGTGCCGACGACGATGCCCGCGGCATACGGCGTGTCGTCGACGCTCCCGAGCGTGCGCACGAGGTCACCGACGACCGGTGCGGCGGGCTGCACGAAGGACAGGCGCAGCGTCCCCCGCGGGCGCGCCTGCGAGTCCCCGGGTGCCGGCGCGGCGACGGTGCCCAGGGTGCCGGCCGCCCCGACGCGCACCGCCACGACCGAGCCCGCGCTGCCGAGCACCTGCACGTCGCTCGTCCAGGGCGAGACCTCGACCACCCGACCGACCAGGCCGTCCGCCGCCACCACGGTGGAGTCGGCGCGCACGCCGTCCCGTGAGCCGACGTCGAGGGTCACGCTGCGGCCCCCGAGCTGGCCCACCTTGGTGGCCACGACCAGGGCCGCCACGACGGCGTGCCCGGCGGCCGACCTCGACCCGAGGAGCTTCTCGAGCCGGCCGAGCTCGTCGAGGCGGTGCTGCTGATCGGCCACGAGGGCGGTCAGGCGGGCGTTGTCACGCTCGGCTGTGGCCTGGTCGGCGCCCGGGGCCGCCGAGAGGAGTCGCTGGACCGGCCCGAGGGCGAGGCCGCCCACGCGGCGGACTGCGTCGACACCGCCCCAGCCGGCCAGGTCGGCGACGAGGAGCACGAGGGTCAGCGAGGCGAGCACGACGAGGAGGCGGCGGCGGGACGTGGAGGTCATGCGACTAGAGGCGGTGGTCCCCGACGAGGAGGCGCTCGAGGCCGGCGAAGTCGTCGACGCACCGCCCGGCGCCGTGGGCGACGGCACGGAGCGGGTCCTGCGCGACCTGGACGGGCACGCCGAGCTCGTGCCGCATCCGCTCGTCGAGGCCGCGCAGCAGTGCTCCCCCGCCGGTGAGGGTGATGCCCCGGTCGAGGATGTCGCCGGCCAGCTCTGGCGGGCAGACGTCGAGCGTGGCGCGGACGAGCTCGATGATCTGCAGGACCGGCCCCTCGATGGCGCGGCGTACCTCGGCGGAGCCCACCTGCACGGTCTTCGGCAGCCCGGTGACGAGGTCGCGGCCGCGCAGCCGAGTGGTCAGCTCCTCACGCAGGGGGAAGACCGAGCCGACCGCCACCTTCAGGTCCTCGGCGCTGCGCTCGCCGAGCAGCAGGGAGTACTCGCTCTTGACGTGGCTGACCAGCGCCTCGTCGATCTCGTCACCGGCGACGCGCAGGGAGCTCGACGTCACGATGCCGCCGAGGCTGATGACCGCGACGTCGGTGCTGCCGCCGCCGATGTCGACCACCATGCTCGCGGCCGTCTCGTGCACGGGCAGGCCGGCGCCGATGGCGGCCGCCATGGGCTCCTCCACCATGTAGACGCGGCGCGCACCGCACCGGGTCGCGGCGTCCTCCAGCGCGCGGCGTTCGACGCCCGTCACCTCGCTCGGGACGCACAGCACCATGCGGGGACGCACGAGCCGCGAGGCGCCGACCAGGTCGATGAACCAGCGCAGCATGCGCTCGGTCTCGTCGGCGTCGGAGACGACGCCGTCACGCAGCGGGCGCACGGCCCGGATGGTCCCCGGCGCGCGTCCGAGCATCTCCTTGGCGCGCGTGCCGGCGGCGACCAGGCGTCCGGAGCCGACGTCCACCGCGACGACGGAGGGCTCCTCCACGACGACACCCTGACCACGGACGTGGATCAGGGTGTTGGCGGTGCCGAGGTCGATCCCCAGGTCACGCCCGAGCGGGCGCAGCCGGGGTCGGGAGGTCATGCCCAGATTGTGCCCCGATCAGCCCGCCAGATCGGGGAACCAGATGCCGATCTCGCGTGTGGCGGACTCGTGGGAGTCGGAGCCGTGCACGATGTTCTGCTGCACCTTGGTGCCCCAGTCGCGCCCGAGGTCCCCGCGGATCGTGCCGGGCGCCGCGTCGGTGGGGTTGGTCGCGCCGGCCAGGCTGCGGAAGCCCTTGACGCAGTCCTGGCCCTCGATGACGACCGCGGCCACCGGGCCGGAGCTCATGAACTCGACGAGCGGCTCGTAGAACGGCTTGCCCTCGTGCTCGGCGTAGTGGGCGGCCAGCTGCTCACGTGAGGGGGTCAGCACCGACAACGCGGCGAGGCGGTAGCCCTTGCCCTCGATGCGGCGCAGGACCTCTCCGGTGAGGCCGCGCGAGAAACCGTCGGGCTTGACGAGGACGAGGGAGCGTTCGGTGGTCACCCGTCCACCCTATCGGCCGGGTCAGGAGGCCCCGCCGCGGCTTCGCGACGGGCCATCTCGGCGTCGATGGGGGCGCCCTTGACGAGGCAGGTGACCCACAGCGCGAGGAAGAAGAGGCCGACGACCAACATCATCGGCACGACGAGCGCGCTGAGCAGGGTGAGGGCCTGGACGACCCATCCCAGCGTCACGCCCCACGGGCGTCGCATGAGTCCCGCGGCGACGATGCACAGCGCGCCGAGGCCGAAGCCCACGACCAGGTATGCCGTGCCGGCGCCGTTCGCCTGGTCGGTCGCCGCGACGGCGCGCGCCACGAGGGCACCGAGGAGGATGCAGATGGACTGGCCACCGAGGACGGTCGCCAGCATCCGGAAGGTGAACTTGCCGGTGCGGCCGTAGAAGATGATCGATCGCATGTGATGGTCTGCCTCAGTAGTCCTGGGCGGTGTCCCAGGTGCGGATGATCGCCTGCGCCTCGGTCCCGCTGGCACCGGTCGCCTCGGCGTAGAGGCTCATCGCGTCGGACCGTCGCCCGGCCAGGATGAGCTCGCTGATGCGGTCCCGGGCCTCCTTGGTGAGGCGCCCCTCGGTGAACGAGGCGGCGGCGTCGCGCACGCCCGGGCCCTGCCCCGGCACGAACCAGCCGTCGACGGCGCGCTTGGCGTCGGCCAGCGGCGCGCCGGTGGCCTCGCGGTAGATCTTGATGGCGTTGATCTTGTGCCCGGCACTCAGCTCGCGGCTCACCTTCGCCCGGACGGTGTCGGTCAGGCCCACCAGCTCGCGGTCCGGGTCCTTGCGCCCCATGACACGTCCCCAGACGACGACGGCCACCACGACGACGACGAGGATGAGCACGAGCTTCACCAGGGGGTGCATGCAGGCCAGCCTACGGGCGCTGCCCGTGGCGCCGGACCACGCCCGTGGCCCGGCGCCCACCCGGGCGCCGTGGCCGGCAGCCCCCCGATCCGGCCCGCCCTCAGACGTCGGTGAGGCCGAGCAGCATGCGCACCTCGGCGGCGGTGATCACCGACCCGGTGGCGATGACGCCGGCGCCCATGCCGTCGGACTCGGCGAGCGTCACGGCCTGCTCGAGCGCGTCGGGCAGGTTACGCACGACGGTCACGCGCGACTCGCCGAAGAGCTCGACCGCCAGGGCGCCCAGCTGCTCGGGCCGCATGGCCCGCGGCGACGAGCTGCGGGTGATGACGACGTGGTCGAGCACGGGCTCGAGCACCTCGAGCATCCCCGTCGCGTCCTTGTCGGCGACGATGCCGACGAGGCCCACCAGGCGGGTGAAGGCGAAGGACTCCTCGAGGGCCGCCACGAGCGAGCGGGCGCCGTGCGGGTTGTGCGCGGCGTCGACGAGCACCGTCGGCGACCGGCGGACGATCTCGAGCCTGCCGGGCGAGGTCATCGCGGCACAGGCGGCGGTGAGGACCTCCGCGTCGATCGGCTGCTCGCCGCCCCCGAGGAACGACTCGACAGCGGCGACGGCGGTGGCGAGGTTGCTGGCCTGGTGCGCGCCGTGGAGCGGGAGGAACAGGTCGGCATACTCCCCCGCGAGCCCGCGGAGGGAGACCTGCTGGCCCCCGATGGCCACCTCGCGGGCGAGGACACCGAAGTCGTTGCCCTCGAAGACGATCCGCGAGCCGCCGACCTCCTCGACCCGGTCGAGCAGGACCCGCGCGACATCCTCGTCCTGGACGCCCGAGACGGTGACGGAGTCGGCCTTGATGATGCCGCTCTTCTCCTCCGCGATCGACACGACGTCGTTGCCGAGGAGGTTGGTGTGGTCGAGGTCCACCGGGGTGATGACGGCGACCTGCGCGTCGATGACGTTCGTCGCGTCCCAGGAGCCGCCGAGCCCTACCTCGATGATGGCGACGTCGACCGGGGCGTCCGCGAAGGCCGCGTAGGCGAGGGCGACGAGCACCTCGAAGAAGTTCATCCGTCGACCGCCCGACTCCAGCGACCGCGCGTCGACGATCTCGACGAGCGGTGCGATCTCCTCGTAGGCGGCGATGAACTTGTCGCGCGGGATGGGCTTGCCCGACAGGGTGATCCGCTCACGGATGTCGTGCAGGTGGGGCGACGTGAAGCGTCCCGTCGAGAGCCCGGTCTCGCGCAGGATCGAGTCGATCATGCGGCTGGTGGAGGTCTTGCCGTTGGTGCCGGTGAGGTGGATCGAGGGGTAGCTGCGCTGCGGGTCGCCGGCCAGCTCCATGACGGCGCGGATCCGTCCGAGCGACGGGCCGATGTCGTTCTCGGGGGCGCGGGCGAGGATCTCCTCCTCGATCTCGCGCATCCGCTTCATCTCCTCGAGGTTGCGCGCCGCCTCCACGGCGGCGGCGTCCGGACGGCCGTTCATGCCTGCTCCTCCCCGTCCAGGTCGCGGGCCATCCAGACGCTCTCGGGCAGGCCCGAGCCCGGCGTCTCGCGGTGGGTCTCGGTGAAGCCGTGCTTGGCGTAGAAGCGCGCAGCCTGCTCGTTGCCCTCGAGGTAGGACAGCGTGAGTCGCCGGTGCTCGCTCTCGACGGCGCGCCGGACGACGGCTTCGAACAGGCGCGTGCCGATGCCCTTGCCGTGGTGTCCGGGCAGCACGTAGAGCTTCCAGAGCACGACGGCGTCGTCCTGGTGGCCGTACGTCGCGACACCGACGACCTCGTCGCCCTCGACGGCCACGAGCGTGCGGCCCTTGCGGATCGAGTCGGTCACGACGTCGCTCGTCCACCACTTGGCCAGGCCCATCGCGACGTACTCGGGGCCGGCGATCGGCTCGTACGTCGCCAGCCACGTGCGGTGCCCCACGGAGAGCACCCCCGCGAGGTCGTCACCGACGGCGCCGCGGACCAGGACCTCCCCGCTCCCGGCGGTGGTCGGGGTCGTGTCGTGCTCGGGGGTCGTGCTCACGTCGGCGGCCTCCAGCTCGTCCTCGCGGTTCGTGGCGGTCATCGCTTCACCACCAGGATCCTGGCCTGGTGGTTGTCGCCGACGACCACGTCCGTCGGCGTGCCGGCGAGGCCGGCGGGCAGGGGGTGCTCGAGCCCGGCGGAGGCGAACTGCGTGGCCAGCGTCTCGCCGACGATGAGGTCGCGGTGCGTGACCGTGGCCTCGAAGACCTCGGGTCCACCCTGGACCGTCAGGCTGATGCGGTCGCTGACGTGCAGACCCGTGTCACGGCGGGCCTGCTGGACCGCCCGGACGAGGTCGCGGGCCAGGCCCTCGGAGGCCAGCTCGGGTGTGACCGTGGTGTCGAGCACGACGAACCCGCCGGACGGCAGCATGGCGGTGGCGCCCGCGCCGTCCGACTCGCCGGCGACGACGGTCTCCAGGGTGTACTCGCCCTCCACGAGGGAGAGGCCGCCGGAGGTCACGGTGCCGTCGGCCGACACGGACCAGTCGCCGGACTTGCTGCCCTTGATCGCGAGCTGGACGTCGCGGCCCAGGCGCGGACCGGCCGCACGCGCGTTGACGGTCAGGCGCTGGCTCACGCCGAAGTCGGACTCGCTGGCCGTGGCGACGTCGACGAGGGTGAGCGCCTTCACGTTGAGCTCGTCGGAGATGATGCCGCGGAACGGCTCGAGGCGCTCCGGCTCGCTCGTCACGACGGTGAGCTCGGCGAGCGGGAGGCGGGCGCGAAGGCCGCGGGCCTTGCGCAGGCTGGAGCCCGTCGAGCAGATCTCGCGCGCCCGGTCCATGGCGACGACGAGCTCGTGGTCGGCCGGCAGGTCCTCGACCTTCGGGTAGTCCGTGAGGTGCACGGAGCGCTCCCCCGTCAGGCCGCGCCAGATCTCCTCGGTCACGAGCGGCAGCAGCGGCGCCGTCGCCCGGGTCACCGTCTCGAGGGCCGTCCACAGCGTGTCGAACGCGGCGAGCGACTCCTCGCTCTCGCCGCCCCAGAAGCGGTCGCGCGACCGGCGGATGTACCAGTTGGTCAGCACGTCGAGGAAGCCGCGCATCGTGTCGCAGGCCGCGGCGATCTCGTACGCGTCGAGCTGCCCGGTCATGTCGCCGACGAACTCGCGCAACTTGGCCAGCAGGTAGCGGTCGAGCACGTCGGTGGACGTGGTCGAGCGCCTGGCCTCGTAGCCCTCGCCGCCGCGCGCGGTGTTGGCGTAGAGCGCGAAGAAGGACCACGCGTTCCACAGCGGGATCATGACCTGGCGCACGCCGTCACGGATGCCCTGCTCGGTGACGATGAGGTTGCCGCCGCGCAGGATCGGGCTGCTCATGAGGAACCACCGCATGGCGTCGGCGCCGTCGCGGTCGAAGACCTCGCGGACGTCGGGGTAGTTGCGCAGCGACTTGCTCATCTTCTGGCCGTCGGAGCCCAGGACGATGCCGTGGCTGACGCACGTCTTGAAGGCGGGTCGGTCGAACAGCGCGGTGGCCAGGATGTGCAGCGTGTAGAACCAGCCGCGGGTCTGGCCGATGTACTCGACGATGAAGTCGCCCGGGAAGTGGTGCTCGAACCACTCGGCGTTCTCGAACGGGTAGTGCACCTGGGCGAAGCTCATCGAGCCGGAGTCGAACCACACGTCGAGCACGTCCTCGACGCGGCGCATGGTCGATCGGCCCGACGGGTCGTCCGGGTTGGGTCGCGTCAGGCTGTCGATGAACGGACGGTGCAGGTCGGTGACCTCGACGCCGAAGTCACGCTCGAGCTCCTCGAACGAGCCGTAGACGTCGACGCGCGGGAACTCGGGGTTGTCGGACTTCCACACCGGGATCGGGCTGCCCCAGAAGCGGTTGCGCGAGATGGACCAGTCGCGGGCGTTGGCCAGCCACTTGCCGAACTGGCCGTCCTTGATGTGCGAGGGCGTCCACTCGATCTCCTGGTTGAGCTCGAGCATGCGCTCCTTGATCTTCGTGACCTCGACGAACCACGACGAGACCGCCATGTAGATGAGGGGCTCGCGGCAGCGCCAGCAGTGCGGGTAGCTGTGGTCGTAGGTCTCGCGGCGCAGCAGCACGGTCCCGGGCGTCACCGAGCCGGTCTCGCCCTCACCGCGGGTGGCGGCCTTGAGGTGGTCGATGATGTGGGCGTTGGCGTCGAAGACGTGCATGCCCTCGTAGTCGGTGACCGGCCAGAGGAAGCGGCCGTCGGGGCCGACCGGGATGACCGGTTCGATGCCCGCCGCGTCGGTGACGATCTTGTCCTCCTCACCGAAGGCGCCGGCGGTGTGCACCAGACCGGTGCCGTCCTCGGTGGTGACGAAGTCGGCCGGGAAGACGCGGTGCGCGCGCTCGTGCCCGACGTAGTAGGAGAACGGCGGCGTGAAGCCACGGCCCACCAGGTCGCTGCCCTTGAGGCGCTCGACGACGCGCTCCCCGAGCGTGGACCGGTCGACGTCGGCACCGAAGAGCTCCTTGGCGTAGGCCGCGAGGCGGGCCTCGCCGACGACGTAGCGCTCCGTCGTTCCCGTGACGTCGGACTCGACAACGACGTAGTCGATGTCGGGGCCGACCATGATGCCGAGGTTGGCCGGGAGGGTCCACGGCGTGGTGGTCCACACCAGGGCCAGCTCGCCGGTCTCGAGGCGCAGACCCACCGTGACGGCGGGGTCCTGGCGCATCTTGTAGACGTCGTCGTCCATGCGCAGCTCGTGGTTGCTCAGCGGCGTCTGGTCGTTCCAGCAGTAGGGCAGCACGCGGAAGCCCTCGTAGACCAGGCCCTTGTCGTGCAGCTGCTTGAACGCCCAGATGACCGACTCCATGTAGTCGGGCTCGAGCGTCTTGTAGTCGTGGTCGAAGTCGACCCAGCGGGCCTGGCGGGTCACGTAGTCGCGCCACTCGCCGGTGTACTTCAGCACCGAGCTGCGGCAGGCGTCGTTGAACCTGTCGATGCCGAGCTCGACGATGTCCTGCTTGGTCTTCAGGCCCAGCTGGCGCTGCGCCTCGAGCTCGGCGGGCAGGCCGTGGGTGTCCCACCCGAAGCGGCGTTCGACGCGCTTGCCCCGCATCGTCTGGTAGCGCGGGACGATGTCCTTGACGTAGCCGGTGAGCAGGTGGCCGTAGTGCGGCAGGCCGTTGGCGAAGGGCGGCCCGTCGTAGAACACGAACTCGTTGTCGCCGTCGGTGCCGGCGTCGCGGCCCTCGACCGACGCGATGAACGTGCCGTCCTCGTCCCAGTACTTCAGGACCCGCTGCTCGATCTCGGGGAAGCGCGGGTTGGACGGCACGCCGCCCGCCACGGGGTGGCCGTCGTCGTCGTTCGTGGTGACCTTGGGGTAGGTCATGCTCGTGGTCTCCTGCGGTCGCATCGTTGGTCACTCGCCTGCACGAGGACGACGTCTCCTGCCGGAGGTTGCCGCGGTACCACCCCGTTTGCCGCACGCACGCGCCCACGGGGGGCTGACGGCATACGGCCACTCTTGTCCAAGGCTGTGACGGGCCCACCCGTCCGGGTCTAGTGGGAGCTCGCGCTCTGTTCTTCCGGAGGCTCGCCGCTGATGACGGCTCGAACGCCTGTGCGCGCCAGTCTAGCCTGACCGGGCGCCCGGCCCGGGTTCGCACCTCGCCCCCTCGCAGTGCGCGGCGCCGGGCCCCGCGTGTCGTATGCCGTCGGCGCGCCGTCGGTGGACCGGCGGTCCCGGCGAGCAGGTCGTTTGGCAGGATGATCGCATGAGCGAAGTGGACACGGCAGGTGCGTGGCTGAGCCGCGAGGACCTCGACAGCGCCCGGGACCGGCTCCCGATCCTCTACGTCCACGCGATCCCCGTCCGGGTGGACGACCGCGGCACGGTCACCCACCTCGGGCTGCTGCTCCGCGCCGACAGCGACGGCGGCATCGGCCAGGAGGTCGTCGGCGGCCGCGTGCTCTACCACGAGCGCATCCGCGACGCCCTCGTGCGGCACGTCGAGAACGACCTCGGCCCCATGGCGCTGCCGCGGATCCCCCTGTCGCCGCAGCCGTTCACCGTCGCCGAGTTCTTCCCGACGCCGGGGGTCACCCCGTTCCACGACCCGCGCCAGCACGCCGTGTCGCTGGCCTTCATCGTCCCCGTGATGGGCGACTGCCGGCCGCAGCAGGACGCCCTCGACCTGTCGTGGGTCACGCCCGAGGAGGCGGCGTCCAGCTCGTTCCGCGGCGAGATGCCCGGCTCGCACGGGGTCCTCGTGCGCCAGGCCCTCGCCCACGTCGGCTACCCGGTCTGACCGGCGCCCCTCACCCGCCCGGACACCCGGCGCGGGCGGGCCAGGCACCCGGCATACGGCCCGGGCGGTCGAGGAGCCTGCGTCAGTGCTGGTGCTCGAGCAGGTCCTGACGACCCGAGCCGAGGACCGTGAGCGGCAGCAGCGTCTTGCCGGTGGGCCCGATCTCGATCTCGGTGCCCATCTGCGGGCACACGCCGCAGTCGAAGCACGGGGTCCAGCGACAGTCGTCGACCTCGGTCTCGTCGAGGGCGTCCTGCCAGTCCTCCCAGAGCCAGTCCTTGTCGAGGCCGGAGTCCAGGTGGTCCCAGGGCAGGACCTCGGCCTGGCCGCGCTCGCGCGTGGTGTACCAGGCGACGTCGACGGGCAGGTCGGCGAGCGCCTCGTCGGCGCAGCGCATCCAGCGCTCGTAGGAGAAGTGCTCGCTCCAGCCGTCGAAGCGGCCGCCGTCACGCCACACCGCCTCGATGACCCGGCCGACCCGGCGGTCGCCACGCGAGAGCAGGCCCTCGACGAGGCCCGGCTGGCCGTCGTGGTAGCGGAAGCCGATGGAGGAGCCGTAGCGCTTGTCGGCCCGGATGGCCTCGCGCAGCTTGAGCAGGCGGGCGTCGGTCTCCTCGACGCCGAGCTGGGCGGCCCACTGGAACGGCGTGTGCGGCTTGGGCACGAACCCGCCGATCGAGACGGTGCAGCGGATGTCGCGGCGCCCGGACACCTGCCGGCCGGTCTCGATGACCCGCTTGGCGAGCTCGGCGATCTGCAGCACGTCCTCGTCGGTCTCGGTGGGCAGGCCGCACATGAAGTAGAGCTTCACCTGCCGCCAGCCGGCGCCGTAGGCCGCGGCGACGGTGTTGATGAGGTCCTCCTCGGACACCATCTTGTTGATGACCCGGCGGATCCGCTCGGAGCCGCCCTCGGGCGCGAACGTGAGCCCCGAGCGGCGGCCGTTGCGGGTCAGCTCGTTGGCCAGGTCGATGTTGAAGGCGTCGACCCGCGTCGACGGCAGGGACAACCCGGTCTGCGTGCCTTCGTAGCGGTCGGCCAGGCCCTTGGTCAGGTCGGCGATCTCGGAGTGGTCGGCCGAGCTGAGCGAGAGCAGGCCCACCTCCTCGAAGCCGGTGGCGGCCAGGCCCCGCTCGACCATCTCGCCGATGCCCGTGATCGAGCGCTCGCGCACTGGGCGGGTGATCATGCCGGCCTGGCAGAAGCGGCAGCCGCGGGTGCAGCCGCGGAAGATCTCGACCGACATCCGCTCGTGCACCGACTCGGCCAGCGGCACGAGCGGCTGCTTCGGGTAGGGCCAGGCGTCGAGGTCCATGACCGTGTGCTTGGCCACGCGCCACGGCACCCCGGGGGCGTCGGCGGAGGGTGCCACCCGCTGGATGCGCCCGTCGGGCAGGTAGGACACGTCGTAGAACGCCGGGACGTAGACGCCGCCGGTGCGGGCCAGGCGCAGCAGCACCTCGCGCCGACCGCCCGGACGGCCCTGCGCCTTCCACTCCCCCACGATGTCGGTGACGGAGAGGACCGCCTCCTCACCGTCACCGACGATGGCGGCGTCGATGAACGAGGCGATCGGCTCGGGGTTGAAGGCCGCGTGGCCGCCCGCGACGACGATCGGGTCCTCGAGGCCGCGGTCCGCCGAGTGCAGCGGGATACCGGCGAGGTCGAGCGCGGTCAGCATGTTGGTGTAGCCGAGCTCGGTCGAGAAGCTGAGCCCGAACAGGTCGAAGTCGCGCACCGACCGGTGCCCGTCGACGGTGAACTGCGGCAGGCCCGCCTCGCGCAGCTGCGCCTCCATGTCGGGCCACACGGCATACGTCCGCTCCGCGAGGGCGTCGTCACGCTCGTTGAGGACCTCGTAGAGGATCATGACGCCCTGGTTGGGCACGCCCACCTCGTACGCGTCGGGGTACATCAGTGCCCAGCGCGTCGTCAGCTCCTCGCCGCCGGGGCCGTAGCCGCCGACGTTCCAGTCCTTGACGGTGGAGTTGAGCTCCCCCCCGACGTACTGGATCGGCTTGTTGACCCGCTCCAGCAGGGGCTCGAGGGCGTTGAAGAGTGACTCACCGGGCATTGGTCCATCGTACGGTGACGCGACCGGACCCCCGAAATGCCGAGAACCGCATAGTTCGGCGCGCGTCACGGCTGGACTGACGAGCGAAGCGAGCGCAGCGAGCGAGCCGAGGAGGGAAGGCGTGACGTCACGGCGCGCCGAACACGGCGAGCGGAGCGAGCCAGATCACTCGTACATGGCCTCCAGCTCGGCCCGGTGCTTCTCGGTGACGGCCTTGCGGCGCAGCTTCATGCTCGGCGTGAGGTCACCGGCCTCGACCGTGAGGTCCTGGTCGAGGATGGTGAACTTCTTGATCGTCTCCCACCGGTTCAGGCCGGCGTTGAGCCGGTCGATGTAGCCCTGCACGAGCGCCCGCGCCTGCGGCGAGGACACCACCTCGGCGTAGGGCCGGCCCTCGAGGCCCACGGTCGGCGCCCAAGCCGCCACGGCGTCCGGGTCGAGCGTGACGAGGGCCGTCGCGTAGTTGTGGCCGGCGCCGTGGACGAGGAACTGGCTGACGAAGGGGCACAGCCCCTTGAAGCGCGCCTCGATCTCGGCCGGCGCGATGTACTTGCCGCCCGAGGTCTTGAAGACGTCCTTCTTGCGGTCGGTGACGTAGAGGAAGCCGCGCTCGTCGATGCGCCCGATGTCGCCGGTGTGGAACCAGCCGTCGTCGGTGAGCACCTCGGCCGTCGCCTCGGGGTTGTTGTGGTAGCCGCGCATGACGCCGGGCCCCCGGACGAGGATCTCGCCGTCCTCCTCCGCGATGCGGACCTCGGTGCCCGGCAGCGGCCAGCCGACCGAGCCGTACTGGTACGCGCCGTGGTCGGGTGCGTTGACCGTGGTGCCGGACGACGTCTCGGTCAGGCCGTAGCCCTCCTGGACGAGCAGCCCCACCGACCCGAACCACCGGGCGACCTCGGCGTTGAGCGGCGCAGAACCGCTGATCATGAAGCGGACCCGCCCGCCGAAGCGCTCCTGCACCTTGTGCAGCACGAGCCGGTCGGCGAGGGCGTGCTTGGCCCGCAGCACCGCCGAGCCCTGCTCACCGCGCGCCAGGACGTCTCGCATCTCGCCGCCGACGGCGAGGGCCCAGTCGATGAGCCGCTTCTTGACGCCCGTCTCCGCCGCGAACATCAGCGCGATCCGGCCGTGCGCCTTCTCGAAGATGCGCGGCGGCCCGGCCATGAACGTCGGCCGGACCACGGCCATGTTGTCGACGATCTTGTCGACGCGCCCGTCGACGGCCGTCGGGAAGCCGATCTGCAGGCCCGTCGCGAGGAGCATCTTGCCGAAGACGTGCGAGAGCGGCAGCCACAGGAACTGCAGGTCGTCGCGGGTGAAGGTGCCGAGCGCGTCGATGACGGCGCCCTCGTAGACGACGCTGTCCTGCACCAGGCGCACGCCCTTGGGGCGGCCGGTCGTGCCGGAGGTGTAGATGACGACGGCCAGGTGCTCGGGACCCAGCTGGTCGATGCGCGAGTCGACGAGGTCGGGGGTCTCGGCGAGCCACTCGCGTCCGCGCCGGGCGAGCTCGTCGGTCGTGATCACCCAGCCGTCCTCGCTGCCGGCGCCGGACAGCACGACCACCTGGCGCACGCCCGGCACCTGCGAGCGCACGTGCTGCAGCTTGGCGACCTGCTCCTCGTCCTCGGCGAAGACGATCCCGCTGCCGGAGTCGGCGAGGATGTAGGCGACGTCCTCGGCGATGGTCGTCGGGTAGACGGTCGTGGTGGCCCCGCCGGCGCAGATGACGGCGAGGTCGGCGAGGACCCACTCGACCCGTGTGGTGGAGGCGATGGCGACGCGGTCCTCCAGCTGCACGCCGAGGCTGATCAGCCCGGCCGCCCACTGCTCGACGATCTCGTGCGTCTGCGCCCAGGTCAGCGTCGTCAGCTCCGTCGCCCCGTCCGCGAAGTACTGGTAGGCCGGCGCGTCGGGCGTGGCCCGCACCCGGTTGCGGAAGAGCGCGCCCACGCTGGGGGCGCGCCCGTCGAGGACGTCGTGGTCGACGTCGCGGTCGGCAAGTGCCTGGAGGGGCATGTGGACTCCTTCGTCACTGCGGTTCCCGTCATCGGCGCCTGCGGGCGACCGCCATGCCCGGATGATGTCAACAACCCCGGGCCGAGTCACGCATCGCCCGACCTTCCACATCGAAACGTGACCCTGCGCACGCCGTCTGCCGTGCCGTATGCCGTGTGGTGCGCCGGGTGCCGGGGGCCCGGGCTCAGCGGGTCGGGCGCCTGCGCACCGGAGGCCCCGAGACCGCGGCGACGTTGCCGACCAGCCCGAGTGCGATCCAGGAGGCGATGAGCGAGGACCCGCCGCTCGACACGAAGGGCAGCGGCAGCCCCGTCACCGGCATGAGGCCGAGGTTCATCCCGACGTTCTCGAACGCCTGCACGCCGAACCACACCGCGACCCCGGTGGCGACGAGGCGGCCGAACGCGTCGGCGCGCCTGGCCACGACGAGACAGCGGACCACGATGAAGCCGATCAGCACGACGAGCCCGCCGGCCCCGAGGAAGCCGAGCTCCTCGCCTGCCACCGAGAAGACGAAGTCGGTCTCCTGGAACGGGATGAACCCACCCTGCGTCTGGCGTCCCTCGAACAGCCCCTGTCCGGTCAGGCCGCCCGAGCCGATCGCGATCCGGACCTGGCGCGTCTGGTAGCCGATCCCCTGCGGGTCCAGGGTCGGGTCGAGGAAGGCGCGCAGCCGGTTGCGCTGGTAGCCCGAGAGCACCGGCGTGAGGAACGCGGCGGCGACGGCCGCCACGCCCGCCGCGACCACGCCGACGGTCCACAGCACCGGGGCCCCCGCGGAGGCGACGATGACCACCGACATGGCGACGAGCACGAGCGCCGAGCCGAGGTCGGGCTGGGCCAGCACGAGCAGGACGGGTATGCCGGCGACGACCCACGCGAGGACGACGTCGCGGTGGCGCTGGCGCAGGCCGCGCTCGGCGCGGTCGGCCAGCAGCATCGCGAGGCCGATCGCGAGGGCGACCTTCATCAGCTCCGACGGCTGCAGGCTGAACCCGCCGGGTAGCCGGATCCAGGAGCGCGAGCCGTTGACGGTGGAGCCGAGCGGCGAGACGACCGCCGCGAGCCCGAGGACGGCGAGCACGTAGACGACCGGGGCGGCGGCGCGGACCGTGCGCACGTCCAGCCGCGTCACCACGGCCGCGCAGCCGAGGCCGACCCCCAGCGCGACGAGCTGCTTGAGGCCCGCGCTGGCGCCGGCGGAGGCCCGGGTCGCCGACCACACGAGGACGCAGCCGAGCAGGGACAGACCCAGCGCACCGACGAACAGGCCCAGGTCGAGCCGCAGCCAGGCCGGGTCGGCGGTGCGCAGCCCCGCCCGAGCTGCCCCCTCTGCCTCTGCCCGTCGTGCGCGTACGGCCGGGCGGCCGCCGGCGGTCACGGGCCGGTCCTCGCTACGAGGGGACGATGGCGGAGAGGATCTCGCGGCACCGGGCGACGTCCTCGGCCATCTGGTCGACGAGCGCCTCGATCGAGTCGAACCTCAGCGTCGGGCGCAGGTGGGAGACGAACTCCACAACCACCCGCTCGCCGTAGAGGTCGAGGTCGGTGCGGTCGAGGACATAGGCCTCGACGCGGCGCTGGGCTCCGTCGAAGGTGGGGTTGCTGCCGACCGAGACGGCCGCCGGGAGGGTCCGGTCGAGGTCCGCGGGGTCGAGGTCGAGGCGCACGAGCCAGCCGGCGTAGACGCCGTCGGCCGGGACGAGGCCCTCGTGGTCCTGCGAGAGGTTGGCGGTGGGGTAGCCCAGCTCGCGCCCGCGATGGTCACCGTGCACCACGGTGCCGGTCACGCGGTGCGGCCGGCCGAGGATCTGGGCGGCGTGCGCGACGTTGCCGGCGAGCAGCTCGGCCCGTAGCTGCGTCGAGCTCCAGCGGGCCACCTGGTCCGAGCCCTCGCCGATGTCCTCGAGGGCGATCACCTCGAAGCCGTGCGCCGCACCGAGCTCGCGCAGCGTCTCGACGTCGCCGGAGTTGCGGACCCCGAAGCGGGTGTCCTTGCCGACGACGACGGCGCACGCGCCGAGCGCGTCGACGAACGTGCCGCGGACGAACTCCTCGGGGGTCTGCTGGGCGAACTCGCGGGTGAACTCGATGACGAGGACGGCGCCGAGGCCGACGGACTCGAGCGCGTCGAGGCGCTGCTCGAGCGACATGACCGCGGCCGGCGCCCGGTCGGGGTAGAGGACGGCGATCGGGTGCGGCTCGAAGGTGACGGCCACGGGGGTGGCACCGCGCTCGGCGGCCTCGCGGACGACGCGCGTCAGCACCTCCCGGTGTCCGCGGTGCACCCCGTCGAAGTTGCCGAGGGTGACGACGGTGCGCCCGAGATCGGCCGGGATGTCGTCGAGTCCGTACCAGCGCTGCACGGCGACCACTGTAGTGGCCGCGTCGTCGCCCGAGCCGCGCGGCGTGCCCACGCCGCTCACGCCTTCGCCGGCGCGGGCGCGAAGACCACCTTCGCCCGGGCGGTGGGGCGGGTCTCGTCGAGCACCGCCACGAGCTGACCCTGGGGGTCGATGGCCGCGACCGCGTCGGCGCCGGCGACCGCACTGGGGATGCGCTGGCCGTACCCGAGCGCCCGCGCCTCCTCGGCCGAGACGTCGTGCACGGGCAGCTGCGCGCGCGCCGCCTCCGCGACGGGAAGCAGGGGTATGCCGTCACGTCCCTCCGCCTCGGACGTGGCGGTCAGCTCGTCGAGCGACACCGCGTCGGCGAGGCCGAAGCGGCCCACACGCGTACGCCTCAGGGCCGTCAGGTGGCCGCCGACCCCGAGGGCCGTGCCGAGGTCACGGGCGAGGGCGCGCACGTACGTCCCGGACGACACGTCCACCTCGACGTCGACGTCGACGACCTCGACGGGCGGCCCGAGCTCCGGGGCGACCGTGCCCGGGCGCACCGCGAGCACGTCGAACCGGCTCACGGTCACGGGTCGGGCAGCGAGCTCGACCGTGTCGCCCTGGCGCACGCGGGTGTAGCTGCGGACGCCCTTGACCTTGATGGCGCTGACCGCGCTCGGCACCTGCTGGATGGTCCCGGTCAGGGCCGCCACCGCGGCCGGCAGGCCCGCCTCGAGGGCGGGCACGTCGGCGACGCCGACCGTCTGGGTCATCTCGCCCTCGGCGTCGTCGGTGAGGGTGGCGACCCCCAGGCGGATCGTGGCGACATACGACTTGTCGCAGCCGACGAGGAAGGTGAGCAGCTTGGTGCCGCGGTCGACCCCGAGCACGAGAACCCCCGTGGCCATGGGGTCGAGGGTGCCGGCGTGGCCGACCCGGCGCGTGCCGCAGAAGCGGCGGGCACGGGCGACCACGTCATGGCTCGTCCAGCCGGCCGGCTTGTCGACGACGAGCAGGCCTCCGACGTCCTCGCTCATCGGGCGTCGACGTCGGCGCCCCGCTCGGAAGCGGTGTGATCGCGGACGTCGGTGCCGGCGTCGGTGTCGTCGTCGGAGCGGTCGACCGGCTTGCGGTACGGGTCCGGGTCGCCGGCCGGCTTCGCGTTCGCGGCGGCCCGGGCCAGCTCCTCGTCGCGGGCACGGGTCTGGGCCACGAGGTCCTCGAGGTGCGCGGCGCCCTCGGGCAGGGCGTCGGCGATGAACTCGATCGAGGGCGTGAGCCGGATGCCGATGCCCTTGCCCACGGCCGAGCGGATGCGGCCCTTGTTGGCCTCGAGCACGTCGGCGGTCGCCTGGCGCTCCTCGGTGCTGCCGAAGACGGTGTAGAACACCGAGGCGTGCTGCAGGTCGCCCGTGACCCGGGCGTCGGTGATGGTGACGAAGCCCAGGCGTTCGTCCTTGACGCGGAACTCGAGGTACTCGGCGACGATGACCTTGATCCGGTCGGCGATCTTGCGGGCGCGGGCGGGGTCAGCCATGACTGTCTCTGCTTTCGTGTGGCGTTCGGTGGGGCGAGCCGAGTGGCAATCACCCTAGTCGCGGGCACCGGGGAGGGCGCAGTCCGGTCCGCGACGTCCGCGGGGCCCGGAGGGCTCCCGCAGACGGCGGCGGCGCCGACCCCCGTGGGGACCGGCGCCGCCGATGCAGCCAGCGCTCAGGCGCGCGGCTTCTCGCGCATCTCGTAGGTGGCGATGAGGTCACCGAGCTGCAGGTCGTTGTACGACCCGAGGTTGATACCGCACTCGAAGCCCTCGCGGACCTCCGTGACGTCGTCCTTGAAGCGACGCAGACCGGCGATCTCGACGTTCTCCGACACGACCACACCGTTGCGGGTGATCCGCGCCTTGGAGCCGCGCTTGATCTCGCCGCTGCGCACGATCGAACCGGCGATGTTGCCGAACTTGCTCGAACGGAAGATCTCGCGGATCTCCGCCGTGCCGAGCTCGACCTCCTCGTACTCCGGCTTGAGCATGCCCTTCAGCGCAGCCTCGACCTCGTCGATGGCCTGGTAGATCACCGAGTAGTAGCGGATCTCGACGCCCTCGCGCTCGGCGTAGTCGGCGTTCTGGCCCTCGGCCCGGACGTTGTAGCCGATGATGACCGCGTTGGAGGCCATCGCGAGGTTGATGTTGTTCATCGTGATGGCGCCGACGCCGCGGTCGATGATGCGCAGGTCGACCTCGTCGCCGACGTCGATCTTGAGCAGCGCGTCCTCGAGCGCCTCGACCGAACCCGACACGTCACCCTTGAGGATGAGGTTGAGGGTCTCGACCTTGCCCGCCGCGAGAGCCTCGTTGAGGTCCTCGAGCGAGATGCGCTTGCGGGCCTTGGCGAGCACGGCCTGGCGGTCCGCGGCCTCGCGACGCTCGGCGATCTGGCGGGCCGTACGGTCGTCCGGCGCCACGACGAACGTGTCACCGGCGCGCGGCACCGACGAGAGACCGAGCACCTGGACCGGACGCGACGGACCGGCCTCGTCGACGTTCTTGCCGTGCTCGTCGAGCATGGCGCGGACGCGACCGTGGGCCGAGCCGGCGACGATCGAGTCACCGACGTGCAGCGTTCCGGTCTGGACGAGCACCGTCGCCGTGGCACCGCGACCACGGTCGAGGTTGGCCTCGATCGCGACACCCCGGGCCTCGCGGTCGGGGTTGGCGCGCAGGTCGAGCGCCGCGTCCGCCGTCAGGAGGACCGCCTCGAGGAGCGCGTCGATGTTCTGCCCCTGACGGGCCGAGACGTCGACGAACATCGTGTCGCCGCCGTACTCCTCGGCGATGAGGTTGTACTCGGTCAGCTGCTGACGCACCTTGGCCGGGTTGGCACCCTCGACGTCGATCTTGTTGACGGCCACGACGATCGGCACGTCGGCGGCCTGCATGTGGTTGAGCGCCTCGATCGTCTGCGGCATGACGCCGTCGTCGGCGGCGACCACGAGGATCGCGATGTCGGTCACCTTCGCGCCGCGGGCACGCATGGCGGTGAACGCCTCGTGACCCGGGGTGTCGATGAAGGTGATCGCGCGGTCGACGCCCTCGTGCTCACGGTGGACCTGGTAGGCACCGATGTGCTGGGTGATGCCGCCGGCCTCGCCCGCGACGACGTCCTCGTTGCGGATGGCGTCGAGCAGGCGCGTCTTTCCGTGGTCGACGTGACCGACGACCGTGACGACGGGCGGACGGGCCTCGAGGTTCTCGTCGTCCTCGCCCTCGATACCGGTCTCGAGGTCGATGTTGAAGGCGTCGAAGAGCTCCTTCTCCTCCTCCTCCGGGGACACGACCTGGATGTCGTAGCCGAGCTCGGCGCCGAGCACCTTGAAGGTGTCCTCGTCGAGGGACTGCGTCGCCGTCGCCATCTCACCGAGGTGGAACAGCACGGTGACGAGCGATGCCGGGTTGGCGTTGATCTTGTCGGCGAAGTCCGTCAGCGACGAGCCGCGACGCACGCGGATGGTCGTCTTGCCGTCGCCGCGGGGGACGGTGACGCCACCGAGGCTCGGGGCCTGCATCTGCTCGAACTCCTGGCGCTTCGCGCGCTTGGACTTGCGTCCGCGCACGGGACGACCGCCACCGCGACCGAAGGCGCCGGCCGTCGAGCCACGGCCACCGCCACCACCGCGAGGACCGCCGAAACCGCCACGGCCGGGACCGCCTGGGGCGCCACCGGGGCCGCCGCCGAAGCCACCACGACCACCGGCACCGGGGCCACCGCGGCCCGGGCCACCCGCCGGGCGCTGGCCCGGACGACCGACAGTGCTGCGCTCCGGCATCATGCCGGGGCTCGGACGGGTACCGCCCGGACGCGGACCGGCGCCGGGACCACCGGGACGAGCGCCTGCCGGGGCACCGGGGCGCGCGCCGCCGGCGGGAGCGCCGGGACGAGGGCCGCCGGGACCACCGGGACGCTGCTGCGGCCGCGGCATGCCCTGGCTCGGGCTGAACGGGTTGTTGCCCGGACGCGGACCGGCGTCGCCGCCGGGACGAGGTGCACGGGTCTGGCCCATGCCCTGGCTCGGGGCGAACGGGTTGTTGCCGGGACGCGGCTGACCGGGACGGGGTGCCGGACGCGGGGACGCGGGCACGCCGGAGGTCTGCTGGCCACCGTCACGGCTGGACTGCACCCGCGAGGGGGCGGGAGCCGACGCGGCGGGAGCGGCGGGAGCGGCGGGAGCCGGAGCCTTCGGCGCCGGAGCGCTGGGGGCGGGGGCCGACTTGGCCGCCGGAGCCGCCGGGGCGGGAGCCGCCGGGGCGGGCGCTGCCGGACGTGCCGGCGTGGCCGTGCCGGCCGACGACGAGGCCGCGGGTGCGGCCGGTGCCGGGGCAGGCTTGCGGGGCGCGGTGGGTGTCGCGCCGGTGGGGGCGGCCTTGGGCGCCGCCTGCTTGGTGTCGCCGCCGGTCGCGCCGTCCCGGGGGAACGTCTCGATGATCTTGCGGACGACGGGGGGCTCGATGGTCGACGACGCCGACCGGACGAACTCTCCCTGGCTCTTCAAATGTGCGAGCAGTGTCTTGCTCTCGACTCCGAGCTCCTTGGCGAGCTCGTAGACCCGGACCTTAGCCACATCTCTCCTGTTCCTGGTCCGGCCTGAACAGGATGTGGCCGAACCGTGGGTTATTGCTGGGGCTTGCTCATCGCTGAGTACTCATCGGGTGCTCATAGCGTTTCAACCCGCCTTGTGGTTCGTTGACTGATCTCTGACTGATCTGGTGCGTCCCGTTGCCGGGGTGGGCACCGATGCGTGCTGCTCGGGCCGGAGGCCCAGGTGCTCGGCCACCGCGCTCACGTCGACCGCGCCCTGCAGGCGCAGGGCTCGTCCGAACGCCTTGCGGCGGACCGCCATCTCGAAGCAGTCCGACGTCGGGTGCAGCCAGGCACCACGTCCTGGCAGCCGATGCCGTGGGTCGGGGCGGAGGGTGACCGGCGAGCTGTCGCCGGCGCCTTCGTCCGTCGCCGCGACCACTCGCAGCAGGGCCGACCAGCTATCCGATCCTCGACATCCCACACAGGTGCGGAATGGCTCGTCACGGAGTCCAGTCCGGTCGGCCACAGACAAGTCTACCGCGTCCGCGCCGCTCTCCGCTCCACCGGGGACCACCTGCCGCCGGCTCAGGCGTCGGCAGGCCGGCTGCCGCCGCCATCGGCCGGCGTCGCGGCCGCCTCGGTGTCGGGCCGGATGTCGATGCGCCAGCCCGTGAGCTTGGCGGCCAGGCGGGCGTTCTGCCCCTCCTTGCCGATCGCCAGGCTCAGCTGGTAGTCGGGGACGACGACCCGGGCCGTGCGCGCCGCCGCGTCGACGATCTCGACGGACTGCACGCGCGCCGGTGAGAGCGCCGCCGCCACGAAGGTGGCCGGGTCGTCGGAGTAGTCGACGATGTCGATCTTCTCGCCGCGCAGCTCGGTCATGACGGCCCGCACGCGCGCACCCATCGGACCGATGCAGGCGCCCTTGGCGTTGACGCCCGCGACCTTGCTGTGCACGGCGATCTTGGTGCGGTGCCCGGCCTCGCGCGCCAGGGCCGCGATCTCGACGGTGCCGTCGGCGATCTCGGGCACCTCGAACTTGAAGAGCGTGCGCACGAGGTTGGGGTGGGTGCGGCTCAGGCCCACCTGGGGCCCCTTGGGCCCGCGCTTGACGCTGACGACGAAGCAGCGCAGCCGCTCGCCGTGCACGTAGCGCTCGCCGGGGACCTGCTCGGCGAGCGGCAGGATCCCCTCGACGGTCCCGAAGTCCACGAGCACGTTGCGGGGGTCCTGGCTCTGCTGGATGATCCCGGAGATCACGTCGCCCTCGCGACCCTTGAAGTCGCCGAGGATGGCCTCGTCCTCGAGGTCGCGCAGGCGCTGCACGATCACCTGGCGCGCCGTCGAGGCGGCGATGCGGCCGAAGCCCTCGGGGGTGTCGTCGAACTCCGGGCCGGGCTCGCCGCGCTCGGGGCGCTCGCCCTCGGCGGCGGGCAGCAGCTCGCCCTCCTCACGCGCCCACACGATGACGTGGCCGGTCTTGCGGTCCAGCTCGACGCGGGCCAGCCGGTGGCTGCCGTCGGTGCGGTGGTAGGCGACGAGGAGCGCCTGCTCGATGGCCGGGATGAGCACGTCGAGGCTGATGTCGCGCTCCCGTTCCAGGGCGCGCAGGGCTGCGAGGTCGATGTCCATCAGTGGTGGTCCCCTTCCAGGGCGGACGTGTCGTCCGGTTCGTCGGTGTCGTCGAGGCCCGGCTCGGTGGCCGCCTCGGAGCGCTTGAACTCGACCTGGACGACACCGCGCTGCACGGCGTCGAGGTCGAGCTGAACGGGGTGCGCCGGGGTCTTCTTGGTGGCCGGCACCTCGAGGGTGAGCGAGTCGGTGCCCACCTCGACGAGCCGACCCGTGTGCGTGCCGTCGCGGTGGACGACCTCGAGGAGGCGGCCCACCTGTCGGCGCAGCTGGTCGCGGGAGGTCAGCGGGCGTCCGACACCGGGCGATGACACCTCGAGCACGTAGGGGCTCGAGCCCATGACGTCACTGGCGTCGAGTTCGTCGCTCACCGCTCGCGTCGCGTCGGCCACCGCGTCGAGCGACAGCGGTGCGACGACGCTCCTCGCGTCCGACTCGTCGACACCGCTGATGTCGGAGTCGACGAGGACGCGGACGAGACGGCGCTTGCCGGCGGGAGACACGGAGACGTCCTCGACGACGAGCCCGAGGGGCGCGAGCACGGGCTCGAGCGTCGCTCTGATCTCCTGGGCCGTGCTCATGCGTCGACGCCTCCTGCTCTTCTCGAATCTCCGGTGCGACACCCCGAAGGGCGGTGCCGCCACCGCGTGCGCACCACTCTATCGGCGCATCGGGGTCGTCGCGGACAGCCGGGCGCGTGCGAAGATCTCGCCATGGACGGCGACACCCGTGTGCTCGGGTCACGGGCAGGCGGTGGCGGTGGACGTCCCACACGCCGGCTGCTCCTGCTCGGTGGCGCGGCGGCCGGTCTCGCGGTCCTGGTCGACCACGGCCTGCGCGTCGACACTCCTCCGCCTCCTCCACCGGTGCCGACCCGCCGTCCGGCACCGGACGAGGCCGTGCTCCTTGCCGCCATCGCCCGTCTCAGCCGTCTGGCGCGGGCGGCGGGCGAGGTGCCCACCGGGAGCCGGGCCGCTCTCGTGCAGCAGGTGCAGTCGCTCGCCGACCAACAGCTCCGCACGCTGCGCGGCCGGCTGACGAACGCCGGAGTGCCCACCGCGGTCATCGACTCCGCGGTCGCGGCGACCCCGACCGGCACCGCGTCCGCAGCCCCGTCCCCCTCCGAGACCGAGTCTCCGGCCACGGGAACCCCGTCCCCCACCACCGCTGCCGGCAGCCGGCCACGCACCCCCGAGGCGCTGGGACAGCTGATGCTCGACTCCCTCCGGCGCGACGACTGGGACGCGCTGGCGACCGCCACACCGGCCACCCGTCAGCTCCTGGCGACCGCCTACGCCGAGCGTCTGGCAGCGGCGCTGCTGCTCGGCGCGGAGCCGCCGGCACCTGCTCCCAGCCGCGCACGCCCCGACCTCATGGCCCGCACCGAGGCCCTCGCGTACGCCTTCGAGGTGGTCGCCGCCCAGAGCACCGGCGCCCAGCGCCGCGCGGCCGAGGCCACCCTGGCCCAGCTCACGCACCTTCAGGACGCCGTGGCCGGGACGACCCCGACGGAGCCCGCCGGGTGGTCGCTGCCCTACGCCGTGACGACGCCACCGGCGGCGCGACGCCTCGCCACCGACACCCTGTCCGCGGCGGTGGACGCGGCCGCAGCCTCTCTCCGTGCGGATGCCACGGCGGCCTCGCTCGAGGACACCGCGCACTGGAGTGCGCGCATCCAGGCCCAAGCCGTCGGCTGGGGCCTGCCACTGACCGCCTTCCCGGGAGCGACCCCTTGAGCTACGACCCGATGTACGACCTCATCCCCGCCTTCTTCGCGCAGGAGGTGAGCGGCTACGAGGCCGACGGCTACGTGTCGGGCGAGGACTGGATCGACGACCTCCCGGGGCTCATCACCGACCTGCTGGCCGAGTGGGAGCTCGAGCCCATCGGGAGGCCGGCCAGCGGGGTCTGCGCCGTGGCCATCCCCGTGCGCCTGCTCGGTGCCGGACGCGACGTGGTCGGCGTCAGCGGAGAAGGCATCCTCAAGATCACCTGGCCCCACCCCGAGGCGGCCACCGAGCACCTCGCGCTGCAGACCTGGAACGGCCGCGGCGCGGTCCGGCTCGTCCGGGCCGACCCCGCCCGCTTCGCGATGCTCCTCGAGCGGCTGCACCAGCGCGACCTCACGCGGGTCGACATCGACGACGCCTGCGGTGTGATCGGCGACCTGCTCGCCGTGCTGCGCGCCCCGGCACACCCGCGTGTCCCGAGCCTGACGGCATACGCCCTCCGGCAGGCACGGGAGCTCCGCGAGGCACCCGCCGCGCTCCCCCGGCGCTACCTCGACCAAGCCGCGGCGCTGGCGGCCGAGCTGGCCGACCGCTCCGCGGGCGAGGACCGCCTGCTGCACACCGACCTGCACTACACGAACGTGCTGGGCGCCTACCGCTCCCCGTGGCTGGCCATCGACCCCAAGCCGATGTCGGGCGACCCTGCGTTCGAGGTGGCGCCGGCCCTGTGGAACCGCGCCGACGAGCTCGGCACCGGCTCGCAGGTGCGGTGGTCGCTGCGTCGGCGGCTCGAGATCATCTGCGAGCGCGCCGGTATCGACGAGGCCCGGGCGAGGGCGTGGACCATCGTGCGCGAGGCCGACAACGCGGTCGACGCGGCAGAGCGCCTCTCCGGCGGCCGCGACGACCAGGCGACCCACGACCGCATCAGCCTGGCGGTGATGATCATCAAGGCGATGAACGACTGACGACGAGCACCGGAAGGCGGGAATGCGGCGCCGGATCAAATCGTTTCGACCCAGGGTCCTCCACGCCCTAGCCTTGTCCGGCACCCCCGCCTCGTTCGCCCGAAAGACGCCTGCATGCCTCGCCTCGCCATGCCCACGCTCCGTGGCCCCCGCCCGGACACCCCCGAGCCCACGCCCGCCCGTGAGATCGCGCGCATCGCCGTGCCGGTCAGCATGGAGTTCGTCCTCATGCTCGTGCTCAACTTCGTCAACCAGATCGTCGTGGGCGGCCTCGGGGCCACCGCCATCGCGGCGGTGGGGTTCTCCAACAGCCTGACCTTCATCCTGGCCGTCACCCTCGGGTGCTTCGGGACCTCCGTCAGCATCCTCGTCGCCCGCGCGCACGGCGCCGGGCGCCGGAGCGAGCTCGACCACACCGTCACCGCGGCCCTCCTCGTCGCGGGCGCGCTGGGCCTGGTCGTGTCCGTCGTGCCGTGGTTCTTCGCCGACCACCTGCTCTCCCTCGTCGGCGCGTCCCCCTCGGTCGCCGCCGTGGGCACCGACTACTTCCGCCTCACCGTCCTGGCCACGCTCCCGGTCATGCTCAGCGCGATCCTCTCCGGCGTCCTGCGCTCGGCCGGCCGACCCACGAGCCCGATGATCGCCACGATGGTCACCGTCGTCGCGAACTCCGCGATCGCGTACTCCCTCGTCGAAGGCGTCGGGCCGCTGCCCTCGCTGGGCGTCGCGGGCGCCGGCTGGGCGACGCTCGTCACGGCCGTGGCCAAGTCGCTCATCCTCCTCGGCATGACGCTCGGCCGGCGCGGTGTGGTCGGCTGGAGCCTGCCCGACTCCGTGCGACAGTGGCGCGCGGTCATCGTCCCGCTCGTCGTCCTCGCGCTGCCGCTGGGCGTCACGGAGCTGTTCTGGACCGTGGGGACCTTCCTCTACAACGTGGTCTTCCAGAAGCTCGGCGACGAGGCCCTCGCGGCAGCGCAGATCGTCACCACCATGGAGGGCGTCTTCATCGTCGGCAGCATCGGGCTGATGAGCGCCACCACCACCCTCGTGGGCCGCTCGGTGGGCCGTGGCGACATCCACGACGCCACGGCCTGGGTCCGCCGGCTGACCCGGGCGGGCCTTGGCACCGCGGCGGTCTTCGGGGTGCTCTTCGCGGCCTCGGTGCTGCTGCTCGACGTGCTCTTCGGGGAGGCCGGCCGCGACGTGCGCACGATGGCCGGGGTCGGCATCCTCGTCAACGCCGCCTTCCAGGTCGTCAAGGTGCGCAACATGATCGTGGGCGCGGGTGTCCTGCCCAGCGCCAACGACGTGCGCGGCGTCATCATGGGCGACGCCGTCAGCGCATTCGTCGTCGGGCTGCCGCTCGCCGTGCTGCTCGGCCTGCACACTCCCCTGGGCTACGTCGGGATCTTCGTCGCCCGCGTCGTGGAGGAGCTGGCCAAGCTGCTGATCTTCACGTGGCGGGCCAGGCGCATCCGCTGGGAGTCCCTCGTGACGGCGCGCTCCGACGTCGCCCCCGCGGCCTGAGACCAGCCGCCTGAAGTCAGCCGCGTGACGGCAGGCGGCGCGGCGGCATACGTGCTCGGCGACCTTGTTAGGGTCCTCAGGTGCTCGGACGACTCCTCATCCTCCTGCTGTCCGTGCTCCCCAAGCACGCCCTGAGCCGGGGCGCCGGGTGGGTCGCCACGCGGCCCATCCCCCGGCCCCTGCGCGCGCGCGTGCACCGGGGCTACAGCCGGGTCTTCGGGGCGCGGCCGGAGGAGGCAGCCCTGCCGCTCGAGGAGTACCCGACGCTCAACGCCTTCTTCACCCGCACGCTCAAGCCGGGGCTGCGCCCGGTGGCTGCAGCGGCGATCGTCTCCCCCGTCGACGCGACCGTCGGGGCCTACGGCGTGGTGCAGGCAGACACGCTCGTGCAGGCGAAGGGACGCGACTACTCGCTGACCGCCCTGCTCGGCGACCGCGAGCTCGCCGACCGGTTCGAGGGCGGCACGTACACCACGCTCTACCTCTCCCCCAAGGACTACCACCGCATCCACGTGCCGCTCGCCGGCGACGTCACCGCGGCCAGCTACATCCCGGGCGAGCTGTGGCCCGTCAACGTCGCGGCGGTCGCCAGCGTCGCCAACCTCTTCGCGGCCAACGAGCGCATCGTCGTCGAGCTCGACGCCGCCGGCGGCGGCCACCTCGCGGTCGTGGCGGTGGGGGCGACGATGGTGGGCATGACGCGGCTCGTCTTCGACGACCTGCACACCAACGCCCGGCGCCGTGAGCTCCAGCGCCGCCGCTACGACCCGCCGGTGCACCTCGGGGCCGGGGACGCCCTCGGGCACTTCGAGTTCGGGTCCACGGTCGTGCTCGTGTGCTCGCAGGAGGCGGGCACCATCGAGGAGCTCGCGCTGGGCGCCACCGTGCGCATGGGCGAGCGCATCGGCTCCCCCGCCCGTCCCGCCTGAGGCGGCTGCCGCCACTGGGTACGGGCAGGAGGTCCGCGCCGACCGCCGGAGCCGGGAGAGAGTGTCCCCATGACCAACCGTCTCGCCGAGGCCACGAGCCCCTACCTGCTGCAGCACCGCGACAACCCGGTCCACTGGCAGGAGTGGGGCGAGGAGGCCTTCGCGGAAGCGCGCCGGCGCAACGTGCCCGTCCTGCTCTCGGTCGGCTACGCCGCCTGCCACTGGTGCCACGTCATGGCCCACGAGTCGTTCGAGGACGAGACGGTGGCGGCGGTCCTCAACGAGCGGTTCGTGTCGGTGAAGGTCGACCGCGAGGAGCGTCCCGACATCGACGCCGCGTACATGTCGGCCGTCACCGCGACGACGGGGCACGGCGGCTGGCCGATGACGGTCTTCCTCACGCCCGAGGGCGAGCCGTTCTTCTGCGGCACCTACTTCCCGCGGGACCACTTCCTGCGCGTGCTGGCCGCGCTCGACGAGGCGTGGCGCACCCGTGAGCATGAGGTGCGGGCCTCGGGCACGCACATCGCCACCACCCTCGCCGGTGCCCTGCAGCCGCCGACCCCGTATGCCGTCGAGCCGGGCGCGCTGTCGAGCGCCGTGGAGCGGCTGGCGCGTGAGTTCGACGCCGTGGCAGGCGGTTTCGGCGGGGCCCCGAAGTTCCCGCCGTCGATGGTGCTGGAATTCCTGCTGCGCCACCACGCGCGCACGGGCGAGGCGACCTCCCTCGAGATGGCCAGTCGCACGCTGGAGGCTATGGCCCGCAGCGGCATGTACGACCAGCTCGGGGGCGGCTTCGCCCGCTACGCGGTCGACGCCCGCTGGGTGGTGCCGCACTTCGAGAAGATGCTCTACGACAACGCCCTGCTGCTGCGCGCGTACACGACGTGGTGGAAGGTGACCCGTGACCCGCTCGCCGAGCGGATCGTCAGGGAGACGGCGACCTTCCTGCTGCGCGACCTCGGCACCCCGGAGGGTGGCTTCGCCTCGTCGCTCGACGCCGATGCCGCCGGGGTCGAGGGACTGACGTACGCGTGGACGCCGGCGCAGCTGCGCGACGTCCTCGGCGACGACGCCGAGCAGGCCGCGGAGCTGTTCGTCGTCACCGACGAGGGCACCTTCGAGCACGGGGCCTCGACGCTGCAGCTGCCCGCCGACCCGACGGACCTCTCGTGGTTCCAGGGGGTGCGGTCGCGCCTGCTCGCGGCTCGCGCAGACCGCCCGCAACCGGGCCGCGACGACAAGGTGGTCACGTCGTGGAACGGACTGGCGGTCTCGGCCCTCGCGGGAGCCGGCGCCGCGTTCGAGCGCCCCGACTGGGTGGAGGCGGCGCGCCGGTGCGCATCCCACCTGCTCGAGGTGCACCTGGTGGCGGCCGAGCTGCGACGCGCCTCGCGGGCCGGAGCCGTCGGGTCCGCGCGGGCGGTGGCCGACGACCACGGCAACCTCGCCGAGGGGCTGCTCGTCCTCCACCAGGTGACGGGTGAGACGACCTGGCTCGACGCGGCGCGCCACGTGCTGGACGCCGCACGGGCGTTCGCCGCCGACGACGGCGGGTTCCACGACACCGCGTCGGGCGCCGAGTCGCTCTACCTGCGCCCGCGCAGCGCAGCCGACAACGCCGAGCCGGCCGGGCAGTCCGCGCTCGCCGGCGCGCTGGTCACCCTGGGTGCGGTGACCGGCGACGCGCGGGCCCTGGACGACGGCGCCCGCGCGACGGCTGCGGGCCTCGGACTCGCCGTGCGGGAGCCGCGCTTCGGAGGCTGGTCGCTGGCGGTCGCGGAGGCCCTCGTGGCCGGCCCTCTGCAGGTCGCCGTGGTCGGGCGGGGCGAGGAGGCAGACGCGCTGGAACGCGTGGCCCGTCGCTCCCCCAGCCCCGGCCTCGTCGTGGTCCGCGGGGAGCCCGACGCCCCAGGTTCCCCGCTCCTCGCCGACCGTCCCCTCGTGGAGGGTCGGGCCGCGGCCTACGTCTGCCGCGGGATGGTCTGCGACCTGCCGGCCACCACACCCGAGGCGCTGGCGGCCCAGCTCGACGCCTGAAGGCGAAGATCTCGCCACCTGGGGCGCGGCGACCTGCCGACTATCCCGATCTGGCCGGCGCAAGCCGCGCATTCTGCAACAATCACGGCATGATGAGCCCCGCCCGCACCGCCGTCGTCGTCGAGGACGACGACGACATCCGTGAGCTCATCACCCACAGCCTGACCATGCAGGGGTTCGAGGTGGCCGCGGCCGCCTCCGGACAGGCGGGCCTCGAGCTCGTCGTGTCGCAGGACCCCGACCTCGTCACCCTCGATCTGGGCCTGCCCGACCTCGATGGCATCGAGGTCTGCCGCCGCGTCCGCGACGTCAGCCAGGCCTACGTCGTCATGATCAGTGCCCGCACCGACGAGATCGACCGACTCATGGGGCTCGAGATCGGCGCCGACGACTACCTCACCAAGCCGTTCAGCCCGCGCGAGCTCCAGGCTCGGGTCAACGCGATGTTCCGCCGGCCTCGCACCAACGGCACCAGCCCTTCCGTGTCCGCGCCGGGCGACGGCGCCAACGGCTCGTCCGCTGCGGCGATGCAACCGGTGGCCGCCACGTCGACGGCCACGTCGACCGCCATGTCGACGTTGGATGCGGGGCCCGCGCTCGTGCGCCACGGCCGCATCACGGTCGACCCCGAGGGCCGGGTCGCCACGGTCGACAGCCAGGAGGCCGACCTCACCCGCACCGAGTTCGACCTGCTCGCGACGCTGCTCAGCGCGCCGCGGCGCGTCTGGTCCCGCGCGGTGCTGCTCGAGAGCCTGTGGGGGCCCGGGTGGTCCGAGGAGCACCTCGTCGAGGTGCACGTGGGCAACCTGCGTCGCAAGCTCACGCGACTCGGCCCCGCGGGCATGCGGGCGCCGATCCGCACGGTGCGTGGCGTCGGCTACCGCATGGAGGAGCCGGACGCGTTCTGAGCGCCGCTCCGGTCGCTGGACAGTCGTCGGAGAGTCGCTGAAGACCTGCGGCGCCGGGAGCTAGGCGAGGGCCGACAGGACCGGGCGCTCGAGGTGCGACCGGAGCGCGCAGCGGGCGCCGTCGGCGAGGCCGAGCAGGGAGCTGCCCCGTTCGCGGGCCAGATCGAGCTCACCGCGGCGCACGGCGTCGATGACGTGCAGCACGGCGGCCTCGAGGACCACCAGGCCCACCGTCGCCGACGAGACCCGCAGGCTGAGCAGCACGTCCATGGCCGCGGCCTCGTCGCGCCGGGCGAGGGCGGAGCTGGCGCGAGCCAGGCGCGTCTCGAGCATCCGAAGGTAGGTACCGGCGATGGAGCGGGCGAGGTCCTCGCTCTCGAGCTCGCACGCCAGGCGGCTCAGCGCCGCGGGGTCGAGCTGGTCCGGGGGCGCCTGGGTGCCGGCGGTCGCCCGGCCGGAGCAGCCGCTCACTCGCCCGGCTCGTCTGCCACGCATGCGCTCGTCGGCGTTCATGGCCGGCTCAGTGCCCTCGGCCCGGCCGTGGCGCCTCGGGTGCCCGGCCTGCTTCGGCTGCCTGGGCTGCCAGGGCTGCCAGGGCTGCCAGGGCTGCGGTCAAACGGAGCGGGGCGGACCAGCCTCCCACCAGCTGTTCCGCCCCGCTCCGGTTCCCTCCCCCCACCGAGATCCTCGAGTGGGCCCGCCGTCCGTGGAGGCTGTCGTGACCGCGCACCGGCACTGCAGGGTCAATGCGAGTGCTGCTGGTCATGACGCCCCCACGGATCGGCGGGCTCTCGCCCGAAGGTCTTCGTCAGCAGGCGGTTCCCCCACCGGTCCTGCTGACAGGGACAACTCTGCCGCGGCGATTGCAAGGGCCCACCCCGCTTGGGCGCACGGTTTGCTCAAGAAACCTGCAAGCCTTCCCGTCGCGCGACCGACTCGGAGGTCAGGCCCGCCGTCGCACCGGGCTCGGCTCAGAGCGTGGTCGAGGTGTAGCCGGCCGCGTGGGCGGCGAAGGCCTCACGGGTGTCGGCCGAGCCGACGAAGAGGGCCGTTGCCCAGATGTCGGCCCACAGCAGGGTGGGCCCGGTCACCGTCACGGAACCCGGACGCCCGACCATCTCGCCCGATGCGGGGTCGTAGAGGTGTGCCCCGCGGGCCGCCGTCCCGGAGGTGGCCACCGCACCGCGGACCAGGGTGAGGGTGTGGCCGATCCGCCGGCGGTCGAGGGGATCCTCGACGCCCACGCGCCACACGATCGCGTCGGGTCCGGTGGCCGGCAGGCTCGGGTGCGCACCGACGAGCACGTCGCCGCCGGCGTTGATGCAGAACGAGACCCGCTCGAGCTCGAGCAGCGGCGCCGAGGCACGGTCGACGGCCCAGCCCTTGACGAGACCGGTGGGGTCGAAGGCCAGGTCACCGTCGCCGGTCGGCAGCAGCGTGGTGAAGGCGCCCCGGGTGGCGGCCTCCGCCTCCTGGCCGATCCGCAGCGCCTCCTCGAGGAGCGGGCTGCACCCGGAGATCGGCACCTCCTCACGGCGCAGGCGCATGAGGTCGGAGTCCGCACGGTAGGTGGAGAAGATCTGGTCCATCTCCCGCAGCATCGCGAAGGCCTGCGCGACCGCCTGCTGGGCCTTGGCGCCCTCCACCTGGCCGCCGCGAAGGTGGATCGAGATCGGGATGCCCATGATCTGCTCCACCCAGGCCCGGCGCGCAGGCACGGGCGCGAGCTGGGGTTTGGTCGGCACGTTGACGGGGCCGTCGAGGGGGCTGCTCATGCTCTGCTCCGGGTCCGGTTCGGTCCGCTGGGCCCGGCGGGCTCAGAGGTGCGCCTGGTCGATGGCCGACTGCAGCGACTGGGTGTAGCCCTGCCAGGTGTAGGTGGCGCCGGAGACGACGTCGATCTGCGCCGACTGCGCGCTCACGGCCTCCTGGTTGTAGACCGGCACGGCCATCGAGTTGATCATCTCGTCGTGCCGGTCGCTCATCGGCACCTGGAGCACGTCGGCCGCGGTGATATTGCCGTCCTTGACGGTGATCTGCACCTGCACGTTGCCGTAGCGGGTCATGATCGCGTCGCCCGAGTACGTCTTGGCCGTGCTCGAGCTGCTGGACGAGGACGTGGCCGACGAGGAGCCCGACGACGAGCCGGACGGCGCGGTCGGGTCCTGGCCGGCGGAGTCGGCGGACGAGGCCGCCGACGAGCCCGAGGAGGAGCCGGTGCTGTCGGAGCTCTTGCTCGTCGTGGTGACCTGGCGGCTCTCGGCCGCCACGATGGCGGTCGAGCTGCGGGAGGTGTTGTAGCTGAAGAGCAGGACGAGCACGGTCAGGGTGCTCATGGCCCAGAGGACGATGCGACGCATGGTGGGGCTCGATTCGTGGAAAGGGTTCGTGACGGGTGCAGACGTGCGGACTCAGTACGTGAAGCGCTCGTGGTGGACCGCCTGCGGCGGCACGCCGGCCTCGTGCGCGGCTGCGATGACCGTGTCCATCCAGCCCGGGTTGCCGCAGACGTAGACGTCTCGCTCGGCGATGTCGGGAACGATCCGTCGCAGCGCCTCGGCGTCGCCGAGGTGCCCAGCTTCGACGGGCAGCCAGCTGTCCCGCTCGCGGTTGCGGTGGCCGACGACCGCCACGACCCGCCCACCCTTGGCGCGGGTCAGGTCGAGCAGCTCGTCCGCCAGGACGATGTCGGACTGGCTGCCGACGCGGTAGATGACGACGACACCGTCGGGGGCGGCGGGCAGCTCCTCGAGGATCGCGCGCAGCGGCGTGATGCCGATGCCGGCGGCGATGAGGACCGTCTTGCCAGCGGTGCGGACCCCGGTGTGGAGCCGGCCGTACGGCCCCTCGACCATCACCTTCGTCCCCGGACGCAGACCGGCGAGCCGAGCGCTGGAGTCGCCGACGGCCTCGGCGGTGATCCGCAGCGACCGCCCGTCGGGCGCCGCCGAGAGCGAGTACGGGTTGCCCCTGGACCAGCCGGAGCCGTCGAGGAAGCGCCACTGGAAGAACTGGCCGGCCCGGACGGGCAGGCGGTCGAGACGGCGGCCGCGCATCACGACGGACGTGACGGTCGGCGACTCCTGCACCACCTCGGTGACGACGAGGCGGTGCCGCGCGGAGCGCACGACGGGAAGGCCCACCCGGTAGACGAGCACAGACACGAGGGCGAACGCGTACAGCCCCCACCAGAAGACCGCGGCGACGGTGCTCGACTTGAAGTCCTGGCCGGTCCAGAGCTGGTGCGGCAGGGCCAGGCCCGCGCCGAGGTAGGCGTAGAGGTGGAGCAGGTGCCAGGACTCGTAGCGCAGGCGCGCCCGCGCCTTCTTGACCGAGGTGACGACCACCATGACGAGGGCGACGCTGCCGGCGAGCGCGAGCAGCATGCCGGGCGAGTGCAGCACCTGGTCCACGAACGTGGCGACGATGCCCAGGTCGGTTCCGGCGCTGTAGCCCACGGTGACCAGCACGATGTGGGCGACCATGAGGTTGAACGAGGTGAAGCCGACGACGCGGTGCACCCGGGCGAGCTCGTCCTGTCCCCAGGCCTGCTCGACCAGAGGGATGCGGGCCATGAGGAGCACCTGCAGGAGCATCAGCACCGACGCCACGAGGCCGGCGAGGCGACCGATGTTCGTGACGCCCTCGCCCAGCGAGCCGAACGCGGTCAGGCCTCCGCCGGCGACCCAGAGGGCCACGACGAAGAGGCTGACGCCCCAGGCGAAGACGGCGGAGGCGTCCCTCCACCAGCGAGGGGTCGGCGCCAGGCCCCGGTGCCGCGTGGCCGCGGGAGCCGTGCGGCCACGGCTGTCGGGGAGCACGAGTGAGGTCATGGCACTCAGAGTCGAGCGCGATGCTGTGCATGTGCTGTGGCCCGGTTCGTACTGTCGTATGAGGCGGGGGGCCTGTCGGGGCGAGCCCAGCGCGACCGCGCCTCGACCGGCCTCCGGCGCCCTTTCCGAAAGAGGGTGGACCGCGCATGCCGGGTGGCCGGCGTGCGCTACGGCCACCAGCCGAGGAGGCTGCCGCCGATCTTGACGATGAAGGCGCTGACGATGGCGACGAAGAAGGCCCGGACGAAGCCGCTGCCGCGGGCCACGGCGGTGCGTGCGCCGACGTAGCCCCCGAGCAGGTTGGCACCGGCGATGACGACGCCGACCTTCAGGATCACCAGCCCCATCGGGGCGAAGACGGTCAGAGCGCCGAGGTTCGTGGCGAAGTTGGCGATCTTGGCCTTGGCGCTGGCCTCGAGGAAGTTGTAGCCGAGCAGGCCCACGAGCGTGAAGACGAGGAAGCTGCCGGTGCCCGGGCCGAGCGCGCCGTCGTAGCCGCCGATGACGAAGCCGGTCAGCATCGCGAGCACCGTGTGCCGCGCCCCGTGGAACCGGCGGATCGACTCCCTGCCGAGGTCGGGCTTGAACAGCGTGTAGGCGCCGACGAGGACGAGCAGCACGAGGATGATCGGGTTGAACGCCGACTTGGGGATGTGCAGCCCGACGAGAGCGCCGCCGATCGAGCCGAGGTAGGCGACCGCCGCCATGGGCAGCGCGGTGCGCAGGTCGGGCCTGACGCGCCGGTAGAAGGTCACCGAGCTCGTCGCTGTCCCGAAGATCGAGCCGAACTTGTTCGTCGCGAGCAGCTGGGCGGGCAGCGCGCCGGGCAGCCCGACAAGCAGGGCCGGGAGCTGGACGAGCCCTCCTCCGCCGACGACGGCGTCGATCCATCCGGCGACGAAGGCTGCGGCTGCGAGGAAACCGAGGGTCGTGAGCGTGGGGTCGCTCACGCCCGGTCGACCGCCATGGCCTCCGAGTCCGACGGCGCCCCGGCGTCCGCATCGTCGGCGTCGTCGGCCTCGTCGGTCCGCGCCTCGTGGTTCCAGAGCGCCACGATGCCGGCGACGTCGAGCAGCTCGTCCGCGACGGCGTCCGGGCGCGCGACCACGGCCGTCCGCTGCCCGGCCGGGATGTCGGAGTGCGGTACGAGGATCGCCCGCATCCCGACCTGGTGCGGCCCGTGGACGTCCTCGAAGAGCCGGTCGCCCACGTAGACGGCGTTCTCGGGGGCGACACCGAGGGCGTCGCAGGCACTCCGGAACGCGTCCGGGTGCGGCTTGACCACGTGGATCTCGGACGAGTAGACGTCGGCGTCGAGCAGGTGGAGGACGCCGTCGCGTTCGAAGACCTCACGGTGGTAGTCGCGGGTCCAGATGGTGTTGGAGAGGACACCGATGCGGATCCCCCTGCGGCGCAGCGACTCCCAGAGCGGGCGCACCTGCTCGTCGGTGTGCGTGTGCGGCTCCCAGAACCGCTGGTACGCGGCCAGCGCCAGGTGGTGCCGGTCGTGCGCCGGGTCGACGCCCGCCTCCTCGAGGATGGCGGCGAGCGACGCGCTCTCGTGCGTCTCGCGGCCGCGGCGCCAGGCCCGCTCCTCGGCTTCGTGGATGCGCATCGCCAGGGAGTCGGCCTCGGCCAGGTCCTCGACGGGCATGTCCGGGTCCTCGACCGGGAGGCCGTGGACGGTGCGAGCGAAGACCCGCCACTGCTGCGGCAGGTCGACCTCGTGCCACGGCGTCAGCGTGCCGCCCCAGTCGAAGACCACCGCCTCGACCGGGCGTGCTGATGCGGTCACGAGCGCTCGACCTCTGCCGTCACCTCGGCGACGAGGGCCGGCACGACGTCGTCCACGGCGACCTCACGGCGCTCGCCGCTGCGGCGGTCCTTGATCTCCACCGTGCCGCCGGCCAGGCCTCGGCCGATGACGAGGATCGTCGGGATGCCGATGAGCTCGGAGTCCTTGAACTTCACGCCGGGGCTCACGCCCTTGCGGTCGTCGACGAGGACCTTCAGGCCCTGCGCCTCGAGCTCGCGGGCGATCTCCTCGGCCTTGACGAAGAGGGCGTCGTCCTTGCCGGCGGCGACGATGTGCACGTCGGCCGGGGCGAGCTCCCGCGGCCAGATGATGCCCGACTCGTCGTGGTTGCCCTCGACGACACAGGCGACGGCCCGCGAGACGCCGACGCCGTAGGAGCCCATGACGACGGTGACGAGCTTGCCGTTCTGGTCGAGCACCTTGAGGTCGAGCGCCTCGGCGTACTTGGTGCCGAGCTGGAAGACGTGGCCCATCTCGATGCCGCGCGCCGCGGAGAGCGTGTGGTCGCAGCTCGGGCACGGGTCGCCGGGGCGCACCTCGGCGGCCTCGATCGTGCCGTCGGCGGTGAAGTCGCGACCGGCGACGAGGTCGATGACGTGCTGGCCGGCGACGTTCGCGCCGGTGACCCAGCGGGTGCCCTCGGCGACGCGGGGGTCGAGCAGGTAGCGGATGCCGCTGGTGCCCTCGAGGCCCAGCGCACCGGGTCCGATGTAGCCCTTGACGAGCGCCGGGTTGGCGGCGAAGTCGGTCTCGGTGAAGGCCTCGACCTCCGCCGGCTCGACCTGCGCGCCGAGGCGCTTCTCGTCGACCTCACGGTCGCCGGGCACGCCGATGGCCAGCGGCTCCCGCGTGCCGTCGGGGTGCACGAGCATGACGACGACGTTCTTCAACGTGTCGCCGGCCGCCCAGGGTCGGTCCTCGCGCGGGAAGCGCTCGTTGAGGTGTGCGACGAGCGTCTCGATGGTGGGGGTGTCGGGGGTGTCCTCCGCGTGCGCGGCCGGGACGCCGTCCCAGCCGACCGGGCTGGGGGCGGGCACGCGTACGGCCTCGACGTTGGCGGCATACCCGCAGCTCGTGCAGTGGACGTAGGTGTCCTCGCCGACCTCGGCGGTCGCGAGGAACTCCTCGCTCTTGCTGCCGCCCATGGCGCCGGCCATCGCCTCGACGATGACGTAGTGGAAGCCGAGGCGGTCGAAGATGCGGACGTAGGCCTCGCGGTGCAGCTGGTAGCTCTTGTCGAGGCCCGCGGCGTCGACGTCGAACGAGTAGCTGTCCTTCATGACGAACTCGCGGCCGCGGAGCACACCGGCCCGGGGACGCGCCTCGTCGCGGAACTTCGTCTGGATCTGGTAGATCGACAGCGGCAGGTCCTTGTAGGAGCTGAAGAGGTCCTTGACCGCGAGGGTGAACATCTCCTCGTGCGTCGGCCCGAGCAGGTGGTCGGCGCCCTTGCGGTCCTGCAGCCGGAAGATGTTGTCGCCGTACTCGGTCCAGCGTCCCGTGGCCTCGAAGGGCTCCTTGGGCAGCAGGGCGGGGAAGAGCAGCTCCTGGGCGCCGATGGCGTCCATCTCCTCGCGGACGATCCGCTCGACGTTGCGCAGCACCCGCAGGCCGAGGGGCAGCCACGTGTAGACGCCGGGGCTGACGCGGCGCACGTAGCCGGCACGCACGAGGAGCCTGTGGCTCGGGACCTCTGCGTCCGCCGGGTCCTCGCGAAGGGTTCGCAGGAACAGGGACGACATGTGCAGGGCCACCGGGACTCCTCGTGGGGCTATCGCTCGAGCGTGGTGCGGAAGGTGTTGCGGAACCTCGGAAGGATATCCGGGTCCACGGGCCGGCTCGCGAGGTGTTTGCGCCAGGGGTCGTGTCGGCGGTCGCGTGCCGGACGCGCGGACGCCCGAGCCCGCCCGCGGCGTACGGTCCCGGCATGGGCGACGTCTACCTGCACGGGCACCATGCGAGCGTCCTCGCCTCGCACGGGGCGCGGACCGCCGCGGACTCCGCGGCCTACCTGCTCCCCCACCTCCGCGACGGCCTGCGGGTGCTCGACGTCGGCTGCGGGCCGGGCACGATAACTCTGGACCTCGCGGAGGCGGTCGGCCCCGCGGGCGTCGTCGTCGGCATCGAGAACGTCGAGGGCCCCCTCGTGGAGGCCCGCCGCAACGCGGCTGCGCGCGGCGACGAGCGGACGCAGTTCCAGCGGGCCGACGTCATGGCCCTGCCGTATGCCGCCGCGTCCTTCGACGTCGTCCACGCCCACCAGGTGCTCCAGCACCTTGCCGACCCGGTCGGTGCCCTGAGCGAGATGGCGCGGGTGGCGCGCCCGGGTGGCCTCGTCGCGGTGCGGGACGTCGACTACGACTCGATGGTGTGGCACCCGGCCTCGGCGGGCATGACGCGCTGGCTCGACCTCTACCGGCGGCTCGCACGGCTCAACCACGCCGAGCCCGACGCCGGACGCCACCTCGTGGCGTGGGCGCACGCCGCCGGGCTCGGGCACCTGACCCCCTCGGCGTCGCTCTGGACGTACGCGACGCCCGAGCAGTGCAGGTGGTGGGGCGGGGTCTGGGCGCGCAGGGCGCTCGAGTCGACGTTCGCGACGCAGGCGCTCCAGCGGGGTCTCGCGACGCGCGAGGAGCTCGAGGACATCAGCGCGGCCTGGCAGGCGTGGTCGGGTCACCCCGACGCGTGGTTCGCGATGACGCACGCCGAGCTGCTGGCACGCGTCTGATCGGCCGGGGGCCGCAAACGGCTCGCGGCGGCGGTGCCCCGTTTGCCACAGTTGCCGTATGTCGCCCGCCGCCTGCGCGTTCACCCTCCTCACCGACCCGGCAGACGCCCTGACCCGCTTCGCCCCGCTGGTCCAGCGCGAGCCGGAGGCCCTCAGCGTCGTCGCGAGCGTGACGCAGTCACTGGTTACGGACCCTGGTCGCTACGCCCACCCGCGCTGGTGGGCCGGCTCCACGCCCTCGGGCGAGGTCGTTGCCGCCTTCATGCACACGCCGCCCCACCCGCTGCACGTCGCACTGGCCACGAGCGACGAGGCGCGCGACCTCGCGGCCCTCCTCGCCGAGGCGGGGGACGACCTCCCGGGGGTCGGCGGCGAGCGGGCTGCGGCGGAGGCCTTTGCCCAGGAATGGACGGCGCGCACCGGGGCGACGGCCGCGGTGGCCATGCGGCAGGGCCGCTACGACCTCCCGGCTCGGCCCCGGGTGCCGTTCGAGGTGCCGGGCCGGTTCCGCGTCGCCACCGCCGCCGACACCCTCCTCCTCGACGGCTGGCACCAGCAGTTCTTCGACGCGATCGAGGGCGCCGGCCGCGCCGCACCACCGCTGACGCGGCACCTCGCCGACGGCCGCGTCGGCCTGTGGGAGGACGCGGGAGAACCGGTCTCGATGGCGTACGCCTCGCCGGCGAGCGGCGGCGTCACCCGGATCTCGGGCGTGTGGACACCGCCGGAGCTGCGCGGGCGCGGCTACGCCAGCGGTGTCGTGGCGGCGCTCAGTGCGGCCCGGATGGACGCGGGTGAGATGTGCATGCTCTACACCGACCTGGCCAACCCGACGTCCAACGCCATCTACTCGGCGATGGGCTACCGCCGTGTCGGCGACAGCATCAGCATCACCTTCGGGCGATGACGCCCCCTGCCCGCAGCGCGGTGCGGATCATCGGCCACTGCAAGGGGAGCCGGAGCACGGTCGCGGCGAGGTAGCCGCGACGGCGCGGGTCGGACGGGTGGCGGTCGAGGCGACGCTTGGCGCCCGTCGCCATGGCGACGTTGGCCGGGAAGACGGCGACGAGGAGGACGGCAGAGGCGATTCCCGCGGCACGCCGCGTGCGAGGCACGAACATCGTTGCAGCGCAGGCGAGCTCGGCTGCGCCAGAGGCGTACACCAGGGCCCGGTGTGCCGGCAGCTGCTTGGGGACGATCGGCTCGAAGATGCGAGGGCGGACGAGGTGCAGGGTGCCCGACACGAGGAAGAGGGCGGCCAGCGCGACGGCGTCCTTGCCCAGCGGTGCATTCGTCTCGGGCTTCATGACCCCACCCTAGGGCGGCGGTGCCTCAGAGCAGGACGGTGGTGAACGAGCCGACCTCGTGGAACCCGCAGCGGTCGTACGTCGCTCGTGCGGGCGCGTTGAAGTCGTTGACGTAGAGCGACACCTCGTCGGCCAGGCCGTCGAGCACCTGCTCGACGACGCTCGCCATCGCGGGCACCGAGAGCCCTCGGCCTCGCAGGCGCGGGTGCAGCCAGACGCCCTGGACCTGGGCGCACCCCAGTGCCAGGGAGCCGACGTCGGCCTTGAACACGACCTCGCCGTCCTCGACCTTGACGAAGGTGTGCCCGGCCCGGATGAGAGCGGCGATGCTCGCGCGGTAGCCGCGGTCGGAGCCGAAGTAGGGCGGGTAGCCGATCTCCTCGGTGAACATGTGCGCCGCCGCGGGCAGCACGAGCTCGACCTCGTCGAGACGCGCGGGACGGATGTCGGACTCGAGGGCCAGACCCAGCGACGAAGGCCGGGTGGTCGTCGTCAGGAGCGGCTGGCGGGTGCGGATGGCACGAGCGGGGCCCCAGCTCGGGCCGAGGAGCTCCCAGAGCCCGGCCACCTGCGCGCTCGGGCCGAAGATGGAGGCGCACTGGCGCCGCATGCGCATGATCCGCGACGCCACCGCGGCCACACCCTCGTCGTCGAGCTCGACCGGCACGACGTTGGCGCTCACCCACGCCAGACCACGCAGCTGCCCGTCGGTCCAGTGGCCGAGCAGCGCTCCGGGGGACGACCGCAGGGACCCCTCGAGGATGCGCGCCGCGACGAAGGCGTTCGCCACCCGGTCGCGCGCACAGAGGGCGAGCGCGACATCGTGGTCGGCCGCGGAGAGCGGCCGCACGGGAAGCCGTTGGCGAAGCACCTCCCCAGACTGCCTGCCCGCAGGCTGGGTGTCACCTTGGCGCGCCCCACGCCGGTGCACCGAAGGGGCTCACCCGGACATTCCCGGCCGCTGGGGAGCTGTACGCGTACGGCCGGCACAGCGACGCGCGTGCAGCACCGGCTCCGCCAGGTCGGTGTTGTCGAGCACCCAGGTCGCCCGCGAGCGAGGCTCGGCGGCTGCCAGGTAGAGCCGCTGGCCCCCCACGTAGCGCAGGTTGGACTCCGACTCGGGGTCGGCGTCGTGGTCCCCCGGGAAGCGCCCGTTGCCGCGCGGCACCGACACCGCGAAGGGGACGTCGACGAAGACGGCGGCGTCCCACACGTCGACGAGCTCGGGGCGCTGGAGGAAGATCCCGTCGACGAGGAGGACCGTGTCGGCGCGGACGGCGACCGGCTCGGGACGGACCGGCCGGTCGGCGTCCACGTCGTTGACCGCAGGGATGACGGGCTCGCCGCGGCGGAAGGGCTGGATCACCGCACGACGGAACGCGTCGTAGTCGTAGGAGTCCTCGTAGAAGGTCTCCGGACCACGGCCCCGGGCGACCCGCTGCGCCCGGGGCCGGTGGAAGCCGTCGATGGAGACCCGCACGACGTGGCGCGGGACCTCGAGCCCGGCGATGACCTCGGTGAGCTGGTCGGCGAGCACCGTCTTGCCGGCGCCGTCGACCCCGTCGACCGCCACGGCGACCCTCTCCCCCGGCCCCAGGGCGACGACCTGGCGCGCGAGCTCGCGCAGGACGGCGAAGCGTCGGCTCGACGGGACGGGCGGGCGCACCTCAGCCGACGGTGACGCTGGGGGCCCCGGCGGACTCGTCGTCGACCGGCTCGCCCATCTCCTCGGCGAGGCGCATGGCCTCCTCGATGAGGGTCTCGACGATCTGCGCCTCGGGCACGGTCTTGATGACCTCGCCCTTGACGAAGATCTGGCCCTTGCCGTTGCCGGAGGCCACGCCGAGGTCGGCCTCGCGGGCCTCGCCCGGACCGTTGACGACGCAGCCCATGACGGCCACGCGCAGCGGCACGGTCATGCCCTCGAGACCCGCGGTGACCTGGTCGGCGAGGGTGTAGACGTCGACCTGTGCACGGCCGCACGACGGGCACGAGACGATCTCGAGCTTGCGCGGGCGCAGGTTGAGGCTCTGCAGGATCTGGATGCCGACCTTGACCTCCTCGACGGGCGGGGCCGAGAGGGAGACCCGGATCGTGTCGCCGATGCCGCGCGAGAGCAGCGCCCCGAAGGCCGTCGCCGACTTGATCGTGCCCTGGAAGGCGGGGCCGGCCTCGGTGACACCGAGGTGCAGCGGCCAGTCGCCGCGCTCGGCGAGCAGCTCGTAGGCGCGGACCATGACGACGGGGTCGTTGTGCTTGACCGAGATCTTGAAGTCGTGGAAGTCGTGCTCCTCGAAGAGCCCGGCCTCCCAGACGGCCGACTCGACGAGCGCCTCGGGCGTGGCCTTGCCGTACTTGGCCAGCAGCCGCCGGTCCAGGCTCCCGGCGTTGACGCCGATGCGGATGGAGACGCCGGCGTCCCTGGCCGCGCGGGCGATCTCCTTGACCTGGTCGTCGAACTGGCGGATGTTCCCGGGGTTGACGCGCACGCCCGCACACCCCGCGTCGATGGCCGCGAAGACGTACTTCGGCTGGAAGTGGATGTCGGCGATGACCGGGATCTGGCTCTTGCGCGCGATCGCCGGAAGGGCTTCGGCGTCGTCCTGGCTCGGGCACGCCACGCGCACGATGTCGCACCCTGCGGCCGTCAGCTCGGCGATCTGCTGCAGCGTCGCGTTGATGTCGGTCGTCGGCGTCGTGGTCATCGACTGCACCGACACCGGGAAGTCGCTGCCCACGCCCACCTTGCCGACCTGGATCTGGCGGGTCTGGCGCCGGGGGGCGAGGACCGGCGGGGGTGCGGACGGCATACCGAGGGAGACGCTCATGCAGCCATTATGTCCCGGCGCACCGCGGTTCCCGAGGGGCGCTCCCCCGGGCCTCGGGCTCAGCCGAAGAGCTTGATCGGCTTGACGATGTCGGCGTAGATGAGCAGCACCGACATCGTGATCAGCACGAGCGACATGCCGTAGGCGATGGGCAGTCCCTTGGCGACGTCGACGTAGCCGGGGTCGGGCCGGTGGCGCAGCCGCGCCCAGCCGCGCTTCACCGCCTCCCAGACGGCTCCTGCCACGTGGCCCCCGTCGAGCGGGAGGAGCGGGATGAGGTTGAAGACGAAGAGCGCGAGGTTGAGCGAGGCGATGAGCAGGATGAGCTGGGCGAGCTTGAGCCAGTTGCCGCCCTCGTCAGCCGGGATGTCGAGTGCGGCGACCTCGCCGCCGATGCGCCCGACGCCGACCACGGAGATCGGCCCGTTGGGGTCGCGCTCCTGCGAGCCGAAGGCCGCCTGGAAGACGCCTGCCATCTTCTGCGGGATGTTGACGATGATCGAGGCGGTGTCCACGACACGGTCCCAGACGAAGCCGGGCGCCTGCGTGATCGGGGTCCGGACGAGCTCCTGCCCGGGCGTGATGCCGGCGAAGCCCACCGGCGCGAGGACGGGCTTGCCGTCCTTGGCGACGGGGTTGCCCTTGGCGTCGTAGGTGGCCCGCTCGATGACGGCGGGCTTGATGGAGATGCTGACCTTCTGGTCGCCGCGCTGGACCACCCATGTCATCGGCTGGCCCTTGCTGTCGCGGATCGCGGCCGTGACCTCGTCCCAGGAGCTGATCGGCCTGCCGTCGACCGACAGGATCCGGTCGCGCTCCTGCAGGCCCGCGGCCTTGGCGGGGGCCACCGGGTCTCCCGGCTTGCACTGCGGCTGCGGCACCTGGAGGGTCGGGGCGCTCTGCGGCACGCAGGGCGAGAGCAGGCCGACCTTGGGGGCGACCTGCGGCAGGCCGTAGAGCGTGATGACGCCCGTCAGCAGCACGGCTGCGATGAGGAGGTTCATCAGCGGGCCGCCGAGCATGATGACGATCTTCTTGCCCGGGCTCAGCCTGTAGAAGACGCGGTCCTCGTCGCCCGGCTTGACCTCCTCCATGGAGTCGGCCCGGGCCTGGTCGACCATCTGGCTGAACCGGCCGGTCGAGAGCGTGCGCAGCTCACCGGGCTTGTCGCCGGGGCGCGGTGGGAGCATGCCGATCATCCGGACGTAGCCGCCGAGCGGGATGGCCTTGATGCCGTACTCGGTCTCGCCCCGCTTGCGGGACCACACCGTCGGTCCGAAACCGACCATGTACTGGGTGACCTTGACCCCGAACCTCTTCGCCGGCACGAGGTGGCCGATCTCGTGCAGCGCGATGCTGAGCGCCACGCCAACGACGACGACCAGGACCCCTAGGAAGAACAGCACCTGCCCATTGTCACATCCACTTCCTGTGATCCCGGTTCGATGCGCCAATGGGCGCTCTGTGACCTCAGAGGGCGCGTCCGGCGCCGGCCCGGGCCCAGGCGTCGGCGGCCCGCACGTCGTCGAGCGTGAGGTCACGCACCCGCGAGGCGGGCTCGGCGGCATACGCGTCGACGACCCGGGCCACGGTGTCGACGATGTCGACGAAGCCGATCCGGCCGTCGTGGAAGGCGTCGACGGCGACCTCGTTGGCGGCGTTGTAGACGGCCGGCCACGTGCCGCCCGCCTCCCCCACCCGGCGCGCGAGGGCGACGGCCGGGAAGGCGTCGTCGTCGAGCGGCTCGAAGTCCCACGACTGCGCCCTGGTCCAGTCGACGGGCACGTCGGCGTCGGCGATGCGCTCGGGCCAGCTCAGGCCCAGGGCGATGGGCACGAGCATCCGGGGCGGGCCTGCCTGGGCGATCGTCGAGCCGTCGACGAACTCGACCATCGAGTGGATCATCTGCTGCGGGTGCACGACGACGTCGATGCGCTCGAACGGGATGTCGAAGAGCAGGTGGGCCTCGATGACCTCGAGCCCCTTGTTGACGAGCGTCGCGGAGTTGGTCGTGATGACCCGGCCCATCGAGAAGTTCGGGTGGGCGAGCGCCTGCTCGGGTGTCACGTCGGCGAGCTCGGCCCGGCTGCGGCCGCGGAACGGACCCCCGCTGGCGGTGACGACGAGCCGCCGCACCTCCTCGACGCGGCCGCCCCGCAGGCACTGCGCGATGGCGCTGTGCTCGGAGTCGACCGGGACGATCTGGCCCGGTGCGGCGAGCGCCCTGACGAGCGGGCCGCCGATGATGAGCGACTCCTTGTTGGCCAGGGCGAGCGTGGTCCCGGCGCGCAGGGCGGCCAGCGTCGGCTCGAGCCCGATCGCGCCCGTGATGCCGTTGACGACGACGTCGGCGTCGCGGCCGGCGAGCGTCGTGCTCGCCTCGGGCCCGACGAGCAGCTCGGGGTCGTATGCCGTCACGCCGGCTGCGTCGGCTGCGTCGGCGACCGCCCGGGCCAGGCTCTCCTGCGTCGCGCTCGCCGCCGCGACCACCGGCACGCGCAGGGCGACGGCCTGCTCGGCGAGCAGGCCCAGGTTGGAGCCGGCGGAGAGGCCGACGACCTCGAAGCGGTCGCGGTTGCGCTGCACGAGGTCGATCGCCTGGGTGCCGATGGATCCGGTGGAGCCCAGCAGGACGATGCGGCGGGGACGCGCCGAGGTGAGTGTCACGCCCGGCATTCTTGCGCAGCGGCGGCCGCTACGTCGTGACGCCTCTCTCGCGGAGCAGCTCCTCGCGCCGGAACGCGTAGGAGACCGCCCAGGTCATGCGCAGGCGGTACATCCGGATGTCGTCGCCCCAGGAGAAGGGGCTGCTGCCGTAGTGAGCCGTCCAGTGGGCATCGACCTCGTCGCGTCCGGGACCGGGCTCGATGAGCTCGGCGTAGCCGTGGCTGAAGACCGCGAGCTCCTCGCCGTCGATGTGGGCGACGCTGACGGCCGGCCGGCGCTCGAGGTGCCTGGCCTTGGCCGAGGTGCCCGACGTGCCGAAGGTCCACGTGCCGTGCAGGAAGTGGCCGTCGAGGGCGCTGATGCGCGGCTCGCCGGACGCGGTGACCGTGGCGACCGACAGGACCTTCACGCCGGTCAGCAGGGCGACGAGCTGCTCGGCGGTGAGGGTGCGCTCGTCGTTGATGATGCCGCGCAGGTGGCCGGTCGCCCGCGCGTGGGACGCGTCGAGCAGCGCCTGAAGGGCTGCCGTCTCCTCGGGTGTCTCCAACATCCTCCGACGCTAGCGCCGGGCACCGACGGCCGGATGGGTTCGCTCGTGCTCGATCAGGCAGGGCCGCTCCGCGCCGCCCACTCACCACCAGAGCAGGTCGGTCTCGGTCGAGAAGCCGCCGTCGCCCCAGGTCGGCCAGGGCCCGAGGTCGTAGCCCGCCGCCGGCGCCGCGACGTGCGGGGGCGGCAGCAGCACGCTCGACGGCACCGCGGCCGGGACCGGCGGAGGCAGGTCCGGAACCCGGTCCCGAGCCGGGTCCGGGGCCGGGTCCGGGGCCGGGCCCGGGTCCGCCACCCGGTTCGCCGGCTGGCCGGGTGGCAGGAAGCCGGTCCGCGGGTCCCGCCGCGGCGCGACCTCGGGGGCCTCGGCGAGGCTCTTGACGACGGACAGCCGGGCCCGGATGAGCCCCGCGAGCGCCGATGCGTCCACGACGCGGCCGTCACCGGCCGGCAGCCAGCCGGTGACGGTCTCGGTGAGGCGCGCCCCCAGCTCGCCCGGCTCGATGGTGGTGACGACGTCCGCCTCGTGCGCCGAGGTGAGGTCACGCTCGACGGTCCGCGCCGGTGCCGTGGCCTCGACGACGAGCGACACCGAGACGGCACGTCGGCCGTCGTCGCGGCGGTGGACGGCGACCACGTGCTCTCGCCCCGGCTCGTCGGCGAGGTCCAGCCGCACCACCTGCTGCAGCGACGGCTTGAGCAGCTGCTCCGAGGACGGCTGCCGCAGCACCTCCCACAGCCGCTCGGGCGGGACCCCGACGTCGACCGACACCGTCTGGTGCACCGGCACGACCGCGCGGGCGCCCCCCGACGTCCCGCCATGGCCGATGAGGGAGTCTGTGGCCGCGTCGTCCGCCGGCCCGTCGGAGGCCGGACCCCGGGTCCGCCCGCGCGGGATGCCTTCGACGTCGGCCTTCAGCCCGAGCAGCGCGCGCGCCAGCCAGGCCCGGGCGAAGTCGGCGCCCGGGTCGGTCGGCGCCAGGCCGGACAGCTGCTGCGCGACGACACATCCGCCGTCGAGCGGTTCCAGGGTCGTGGTGAGGGTGAGGTCGGCGCCGCCGTCCTGCGAACGGGAGACGACGCGCACCCCCGGCTCGAGGTCGACGAGGGTGCTGAGGCCGGCCCAGAGCCGCCCGTTGGGACGCCGCCACACCGCGACGAGCTCCGGCGGCTGCAGCGGCACGACGCGGACGCAGTCGACCCCGAGCTCCGCGCCCGCACCCGGCGCCACGAGGTGTGGCCAGACCTCCTGCGGCGCGCGCTCGACGAAGACGCGGTGACCCACGTCGCGCACGACGACGGCCGGCGCCGGCTCGGAGCGACGGCCGGCCCGGTCCCCGAACAGCCCGCGCAGAAGGCTCACGCCCGAGAGTCTGCCGCCGAAGGCCGGACGCGTCAGGAGATTCGCGGCATTGCGCCCGCGCGGCACAATGGCCGGGTGAGGACACGCGGGTCACGGCAGGCGGCGCTGTCCGTGCTCGCCGTCGTCGTCGTCGTCCTCGCCTGGCTGGTCGTACGGGCTTCGCAGGCCCCCACGGCGCCCCAGCCCTCCGCCGGCAGCGTCGCCGCCGCCTCGACGGGCCCGGCCCCTCACGCCTCCGCCGGTGACGGCGGGCGCACGGATCCCGTCTCCGGGGCGCCCTGGGTCGCCGAGTCGGTCCTTCCGCCCGAGGCGCGCCACACGCTCGCGCTGATCCGCGCCGGCGGGCCCTTCCCCTACCCGCGCAGCGACAACCAGACCTTCGCCGACCGCGAGCGGCTGCTGCCGGCGGAGCCGCACGGCTACTACCGCGAGTTCACCGTCGTGACACCGGGATCCGCCGATCGTGGTGCCCGCCGCATCATCACGGGCGGCAGCGGTGAGAAGTACTGGACCGCCGACCACTACGCCTCGTTCAGCCGCATCCGGGAGGGGACATGACGACGTTCCTCGGCAGGCACAGCGAGCCGGACGACCACATCGAGCAGCTGCGGTGGCTGGGTCGCGACGTCCGCATCGTCTCGGGCGGCGAGGACAAGGAGAGCGTCCTCGACGCCTTCGCGCGGGACCTCGCGCTCCCGGACTGGTTCGGTCGCAACTGGGACGCCCTCCTCGACGCCCTCAGGGACCTCGACCCCTCCGACGACGAACCGATCGAGCTCGTCTGGGACCACGCGGCGAGACTGCGCGAGCGGGACCGCGTGACCTACGAGACCGTCGTCGACATCCTCGAGCAGGTGGCCGACGAGCGCGGTGACCTCAACGTCACCGTCGTCACCCGCTAGCGACCGCCGGGCGACAGTGCCGTATGCCGTCACGCCGACCGCCGCTTGACCGCGCGGGCGCGGGGTGCGCCGCGGGACGGCATACGCCCTCGGAGCTCAGGAGACGAAGACGCGGTCGTCGATGAGGCGCTCGTTGACCTCCTTGCCCTCCCGGTCGAAGCGCCCGTGCTCGAAGTCCTTGGCGAACTCGAGCTCGACGTGGGCCTTGCCGTGGCGGTTCTTCTCGATGCTGACCACCGACCAGGCGCGGAAGCGCTCGATGTTGCCGAGGTTGTAGAGGAGGTGCTCGCGCGAGACGACGTCGACCTTGTCGTTGACGATGAGGACGACGTCCGCCTCGAAGGCGAGCGCGGACGACCCGCGCAGGTCCTTGGCGCGCATGCGGTGGCCGGAGGCGAGAGCGTCCTTGTCGGCGGCGGAGATCGCGACGACGGGCACTCGTGCGGACAGGGCGAGGTCCTTGAGCCCCTCGGCCGCCGCGGTGACCCTCTCGTCCTCCCCACGCCGGTCGACCGGCACCTTCTGGATGTAGTCGAGCAGCACGAGCGGCGCCTGGCCGGTCGTCTCCGTCACCCTGGCGACCGCCTCGCGGACCCGCTCGAGCGTGGTCGTGACGCCCGAGGACTCGTGGATCTGCAGCCGGTCGCCGTAGCCGGCGAGCGCGGCGTACGCCTGGGCGCCTCCGCGCAACCCGCCGAGGAGCGACTGCAGCGACTCGCCCCGGTCGGCGGTCTCGAGGACGCGCCGTACGTCGATGACGCCCGCCACCTCCCCCGGGTCGGCCTCGGCGGCCTCGAGAGAGATGAGGCGCTCGAGGAGGGTGTGGCTCTCGTGCTCGAAGGAGAAGACGAGGGCGCTGGCGCCGGCGGCCACGGCGTTGCGTGCGACCTGCATCCCGAGCGTGGTCTTCCCGTGGCCCGCGGGGCCGCCGAGGAGCACGAGCTCGCCCGACCGCAGGCCCCCGGTGAGCACGGCGTCCAGCACCGGGAAGCCGGTCGACCAGACCCGGGCTCCGGCAGGTGTGCCGCGTCGCAGGACCTCGTCGGTCTCGCTCAGCAGCGCGTCCAGGGGCCGCAGTGGCCCCGCATCACGATGACCGTCTGGTGTCCCCATGCGCCGATTGCACCACAACGGGTGCTGGGCCCGAGGCCGGTTCCCGCATTGTCCGAAATGCCCCCCTGGGGTCAGAGAGCGATGCCGACGTACTTGGTCTCGAGGTACTCGTCGATGCCCTCGAAGCCGCCCTCGCGCCCGACCCCCGACGCCTTGACGCCGCCGAAGGGCGCGGCCGGGTTGGAGACGATGCCCTGGTTGACGCCGACCATGCCGAACTCGAGCGCCTCGGAGACCGTGATGGCGCGCGTGAGGTCGTTGGTGAAGACGTAGGCGACCAGGCCGTACTCGGTGTCGTTGGCCATCCGTACCGCCTCCTCGTCGGTGGTGAAGGTCGAGACCGGGGCCACGGGGCCGAAGATCTCCTCACGGGTGAGGTCGGCGTCCTCCGGCACGTCGGTGAGCACCGTCGGCTCGTAGAACCAGCCGGCGCCCTCGCGGGCGGACCCGCCGACGACGACTCGGGCGCCCTTCCCGACGGCGTCGTCCACGAGCGCGGAGACCTTGTCGCGGGACTTCTCGTCGACGAGTGGGCCGACGTCGACGCCCTCCTCGGTGCCACGGCCCAGGGTCAGCGCCCCCATCCGCTTGCCGAGCTCGGCCGAGAACTCCTCGGCGATCGACTCGTGCACGTAGAAGCGGTTGGCGGCCGTGCAGGCCTCGCCCATGTTGCGCATCTTGGCCAGCATCGCGCCGGTGACGGCCTTGTCGACGTCGGCGTCGCCGAAGACGAGGAAGGGCGCGTTGCCGCCGAGCTCCATCGAGACGCGCAGGATCTGCTCGGAGGCCTGCTCCATGAGCTTGCGGCCGACCGGCGTGGAGCCGGTGAAGGTCAGCTTGCGCAGGCGTGGGTCGCGGATGAGCGGCTCCATGACCTCGCCGGTGCTGCTCGTGGTGACGACGTTGAGGACGCCGTCGGGCAGGCCGACCTCCCGCAGCAGGTCGGCGAGGGCGAGCATCGTCAGCGGGGTCTGGCTGGCGGGCTTGACGACCATGGTGCAGCCGGCGGCGATGGCCGGGCCGATCTTGCGGGTGCCCATGGCGAGGGGGAAGTTCCACGGGGTGATCATCAGCACCGGGCCGACCGGCTGCTTCATCGTCATCAGGCGTGTGGCGCCGTTGGGAGAGGTCGCGTAGCGGCCGCCGATGCGGACCGCCTCCTCGGAGAACCACCGGAAGAACTCGCTGCCGTAGGCGACCTCGCCGCGCGACTCGGCGAGCGTCTTGCCCATCTCGAGCGTCATGAGCATGGCGAACTCGTCGGCGCGCTCGGTGATCTTCTCGTAGGCCGCCCGGAGGATCTCGGCACGGTCGCGCGGTGCCGTGCGGGCCCAGGCCGCCTGCGCGGCGACCGCCGCGTCCAGGGCCGCCTTGCCGTCCTCGACGCTGGCGTCGGCCACGTGGGTGAGGACCTCCCCGGTGGCCGGGTCGTCGACCGCGAGGGTCCTGCCCCCGCTCGCGTCACGCCACTGACCTGCGATCAGCAGCCCCTTCGGGACCGACTCGAGCACTGACTCCTGCGTCACCGTTGCCATGCCTGAAACCCTATTCCTGTCGTCGTGGTCGTCATCGTCGGCCTCCTGGGCCCGGCGGCGCGGGCCGCCGGGAGCAGTGCCCTCGCTCAGCGTTCGTCCATTCCCCACGGGGAGCCGTAGCCCTCCGGCCTGGGCGCGGCCAGCAGGTCGAGGAAGGGCACGGCGTCGAACGCCTCGGGCCCGAGGACGCCGGCGCCCTTCCACGTGCCCCGGGCGAGCAGCTCGAGGGCGATGACGGGGTTGAGCGCGGTCTGCCACACGACGCACTGGGCGCCGTAGGCCGCCATCGTGTCGGCGTTGTCGACGACGTGGTGGAGGTACGTGCGCCGGGGCCGGCCGTCCTTCCCGGTGCCGGTGACGAAGAGGCCCGCGCAGGTCTTGCCGGTCATCCGGGGCCCGATGGTGGCCGGGTCGGGGAGCACCGCGGCGACGACGTCGCGGGGCGAGACGGCGACACCCTTGACCGTGACCGGCTCGGTGCGGTCGAGGCCCAGGGAGTGCAGGACCTTGAGGACGGTGATGAACTCGTCCCCGAGGCCGTACTTGAAGGTGACCCGCCGGGCGTCGACCCAGCGCGGCATGAGGAGGACCTCCTCGTGCTCGACGTTGACGCACTCGACCGGACCGATGCCCTGCGGGAACTCGAAGACCTCCGGCTCGCTGAACGGCGGGGTGGTGAACCAGCCCCGCTCCTTCTCCCAGACGACCGGAGGGTTGAGGCACTCCTCGATCGTGGTCCACATCGAGAAGCTCGGGGCGAAGATCTCGTTGCCCTCGTCGTCGTGCACCACGAGGTTCGCGCCGTCGCGCGTTCCGAGCTCGTCGATGTCCGAGAAGAGGTGGTCGGCGGCGTAGCGGGCGAACACGTCGGAGAGCCCCGGCTCGACCCCGATGCCGACGAGCGCGAGCCGCCCCTCGGCCTCCCACTCCCCTGCCACCGCGAACTGCTCGTCGCCGAGCTTCACCCCGGTGACGGCATACGGCTGCTCCGGGTGGGGACGCGAGAGGCTCATCGCCATGTCGAGGTAGTCGGCCCCGGCCGCGCGAGCGCCCCCGAAGACGGACATCGTGAACTTGGGGTCGACGGCGTTGAGGACGTGTGTCGCCTCGTGCTCCCGGGCGAGCGCCGTGACGGCCGCGGCGTCGGACGCGTCGACGCGGGCCGCGACGAAACGGCTCTCCCCCGGG
>NZ_BAAAPU010000003.1:315756-468691 GCF_039531305.1 Terrabacter lapilli | reverse complement strand
CGAAACGGCTCTCCCCCGGGTGGCGCTCGACCACGGCGGCCACCGTGCGCTCGGCACGGGCGGCGTCGTGGTCGGCGACGACCCAGCGGTCGAAGAAGTCGCGCTCCGCGGCGATGCGCGCCGCTGCGTCACCGACCCCGCCGGAGCCGACCATCAGCACCCGCACGGCTCACGCCACCCTGCGGGAGCGGCGGCCGCTCAGCAGCTGGCCGGTGACCACGACGACGAGCGCCCCGAGGAACATGACGGTCCCGATCACGTTGATCTGCACGGGAGTTCCGCGTTGCGCGGCGCCCCAGACGTACATCGGGAACGTGACCGAGGAGGGGCTCGCGTTAAAGTTGGTGATGATGTAGTCGTCGAACGACAGCGAGAAGGCGAGGAGCGCACCGGCAGCGATGCCCGGGAGCACCAGGGGAAACGTCACCTTGAGGAAGGTCTGCAGCTCGTTGGCGTAGAGGTCGGCCGCCGCCTGCTCGAGGCGCGGGTCCAGCGAGGCGACGCGGGCCTTGACCGTGACGATGACGAACGACAGGCAGAACATGATGTGCGCGATGAGGATCGTCGTGCGGCCGGTCGGGATGCCCATGGCGATGAAGAGCGTGAGCAGGCTCGAGCCCATGACGACCTCGGGCGTGGCCATCGGCAGGAAGATCAGCAGGTTGGTGCCCGAGCGCCCGCGGAAGCGGTAGCGCCCCAACGCGAACGCCACCATGGTGCCGAGGACCGCCGCCGTCAGCGAGGCGATGAGCCCGATCTGCAGGCTGAGGCCCACCGACTGGCACATGCCCGGCACGCCGCAGACGTTGGTCCAGGCATCGAGCGAGAACTCGTTCCACTGGTAGTTGTAGCGGCCCACGGGCTTGTTGAACGAGAAGACGATGACGACGAGGTTCGGGAGCAGGATGTAGACCATCACGAGGATCCCGATGATGATCACGAGGTTGCGTCTCAGCCATGCCATCTCAGACCAGCTCCTCGGTCCCGGCCCGGCGCACGTAGGTCACGACGAGGGCCACGATCACCAGCATCAGGATGAAGCTCAGCGCCGCCGCCGTCGGGTAGTCGAGGACCCGCAGGAACTGCGCGTCGATGACCTGCCCGATCATGACGGTGCGGGTGCTGCCCAGGAGCACCGAGTTGATGTAGTCACCGGTGGCGGGGATGAAGGTCAGCAGGGTGCCGGCGACCACGCCCGGCAGCGACAGCGGCCAGATGACCCGGCGGAACGCCTGGAAGGGCGAGGCGTAGAGGTCGCCGGCCGCCTCGACCAGACGGTGGTCGAGTCGCTCGAGGTTGGAGTAGAGCGGCAGCACCATGAACGGCAGGAAGTTGTAGGTCAGGCCGCAGATCACGGCGAACGGCGAGAAGAGCAGCTGGTCGTTGTTGATGAGTCCGACCGTCTTGAGCGCCTCCTTGAACCCGGAGAGCAGCCAGCTGGTGTGGGTCCGCAGCGCCACCTCCGCGAGCAGGCCCTGGTCGCCGAGGATCGTCTGCCAGGCCAGCGTCCTGATCAGGAACGAGGTGAAGAACGGGGCGATGACCAGGACGAGGAGGAAGTTCTTGTACTTCCCCGAGCGGTGCGCGATGAACCACGCCAGCGGGTAGCCGAGCGCGAGCGTCGCCAGGGTTGCCACCCCGGCGTAGACGAGCGAGCGCAGCATCTGCGGCCAGTACGTGGACAGCGCGTCGACGTACGTCGCGAAGTTCCACGTCATCGTGTAGCCGTTGTCGACGTCCCCGGTCTGCAGCGACTGCGAGCCGAGCGAGATCATCGGCAGGACGAAGAAGACGACGAGCCAGAGCATCCCGGGGATCAGCAGCAGGTAGGGCACCGCGGCACCCCGACGACGAGCGCGCCGGGGTGCGGTCACCGGCGCCCCGGTGAGGGTGGAGACGGCCATGTCACTCGTCCTCGACGCTGTCGACCCCGGCGTCGGCGTCCTGCGAGGCGTCGAGCGCGAAGCTGTTCTCGGGCACCCACCCGAGGGTGACGTTGGTGCCCAGGGCGGCACGCGGCATACCGTCGTTCTGCTGGACCACCGTCAGCTCCCGGCCCCACGGCATCGCGACGAGGTACTGCGTCGCGACGCCGAGGAAGGACACGTCGGTGACCTCGCCCTTGAGCGTGTTGAGCCCGGTCGTGTCGGATGAGTCACCGAGGAGGCGGACCTTCTCGGGTCGGATGCCGAGCCACAGCTCGGCACCGCTGCCCGGCAGCGACGACGCGGGGAGTGCCATGGGTATGCCGTGCACGTCCAGGGAGGCCATCTCGCCGGACACGCCGCTCACCGTGGCCCGGAGCAGGTTGGACTGGCCGAGGAAGTTCGCCGCGAAGGTCGACTGCGGCTTCTCGTAGAGCGTGCCCGGGTCACCGACCTGCTGGAGGCGCCCGGCGTTCATCACCGCGATGGTGTCGGCCATGGTCATGGCCTCCTCCTGGTCGTGGGTGACGTGGACGAAGGTGAGGCCGACCTCCTGCTGGATGCGCTTGAGCTCGATCTGCATCTGGCGGCGCAGCTTGAGGTCCAGCGCCCCGAGCGGCTCGTCGAGCAGCAGCACGTCGGGGCGGTTGACGACGGCACGGGCGAGGGCGACGCGCTGCTGCATGCCGCCCGAGAGCTGCGTCGGCTTCTTCCTCGCCACCTGCGCGAGCTCGACGAGCTCGAGGGCCTCCATCGCCTTGGCCTTCCAGTCCCGCACGCCCCGTCGCTTCAGGCCGAACGCGACGTTCTCGAGGATGTCGAGGTGCGGGAACAGGGCGTAGTTCTGGAAGACCGTGTTGACGTTGCGCTGGTAGGGCTTCGTCGCGGTGATGTCCCGGGCGCCGATGGAGATGCTGCCCACCGTCGGCTGCTCGAGGCCCGCGACCATGCGCAGCGTCGTCGTCTTGCCGCAGCCGGACGGCCCGAGGAGGGCGAAGAACGAGCCCTGGGGGATGGTCAGGTCGATGTTGTCGACCGCCGTGAACGTGTCGTAGGTCTTGGTGACCGCGGAGAGGACCAGGTCTCCGCTCGTGCGCTCGGCCATCAGCCGGTCACCAGCGCCTGGAACTTCTTGTTGTACTTGGTCTCCTCCTCGGCCGTGAGGCCGCGGAAGACGTGTGCGCGCGACAGCGTCTCGGCGGACGGGAAGATCAGCTCGTTGCTCGAGACGGAGGGGTCCTGCTTGGCGAGGATCGCCTGCGCGCCCTTGACGACCGAGATGTAGTTGACGTAGTCGACGACCTGCGCCATGACCTTCGGGTCGTAGTAGTAGTTGATGAGGCGCTCGGCGTTCTTCTTGTGCTTCGCGAGCGCCGGGATGACGAAGTTGTCGGACCACAGCGTGCACCCGGTCTGCGGGAGGGCGTAGCCGAGGCTGGGGTTGTCCGCCCGCAGCTGAACCACGTCGCCCGTCCACGCGAAGCAGGCGGCGGTGTCGCCGGAGGCCAGCGGCTTGGTGTAGTCGTTGCCGGTGAAGCCCTTGATCTGGCCGGCGTCCTTGGCCTTCTGCAGCTCGGCCATCGCGGCGTCGAAGTCGGCGTCGGTGAAGCTCTCGATCTTCTTGCCCATCGCCATCAGCACCAGGCCCACCGTGTCGCGCATCTCGGTCAGCAGCGTGACCTTGCCCTTGAGGCTGGGGTCGGTGAGGAGCTGGTCGACCGACTCGACCTTCTTGCCCCCGGTTGCCTTGGGGTTGAAGGCGATACCCGCGAAACCGCTCTGCCACGGAAGCGAGTACTGGCGGCCCGGGTCGAATGTCACCTGCTTGAGCGAGTCCTGCAGGTTGACGTGGTTGGGGATGTTGGCCATGTCGAGCTTCTGGACGTAGCCGTTGCGGATGAGCCGAGCGACCATCCAGTCGGTGCTGCACCACACGTCGCGGCCGGTGTCGCTGCCGGCCTCGAGCAGGGGACGCACCTTGGCGTAGAACTCGTCGTTGTCGTTGTAGTCCTCGGTGTAGTTGACCTTGATCCCGGTCGCCTTGGTGAAGGCCTCCAGCGTCGGCCGGGCCTTGGTCTTGTCGTCGACGTCGATGTACGCCGGCCAGTTCGACCAGTTGATCACCTTCTCGGTGTCCGACATGTCCTGCGCGGCCGCTGCGGTCTTGGCCGCGGCGGTGCCGCTGCCCCCGGCTCCGGTCGACGGGTTCTTGCCTGCCGAGCCGCAGGCCGCGAGGAACGCGGCGGCCCCGATGCCGGCAGCGCCCATCATCGCCGAGCGGCGCGACACCAGACCGCGCAGGAGGGCGGCGCGCAGGTGCGGGTCGCCGGTGTCGAAGCTCTTGTCGTTCATCTCAGTGGCTCCAGGGTTCGAAGGGGTCGTGTGGAGGTGTCGACGCTGACCCGGGATGGTGCTGGTCGAGGAAGCGGCGGGCTCGCGAGCCCGCCGCGCGTCAGGACTCGATGTTGGCCATGACGTGCTTGATGCGGGTGTAGTCCTCGAGCCCGTACATCGAGAGGTCCTTGCCGTAGCCCGAGTGCTTGAACCCGCCGTGTGGCATCTCTGCAACGATCGGGATGTGCGTGTTGATCCACACGCAGCCGAAGTCGAGCTTGCGGCTCATCCGCATGGCGCGCCCGAAGTCCTTCGTCCACACGGACGAGGCGAGGCCGTACTGCACGCCGTTGGCCCACGCGAGCGCCTCGTTCTCGTCGGTGAACTGCTGCACGGTGATGACCGGTCCGAAGATCTCGCTCTGGATCTGCTCGTCGTCCTGGCGCAGGCCCGCGAGGACGGTCGGCTCGAAGAAGTAGCCCTCGCCGAGGCCGTCGGCACGGCGCCCGCCGGCCACGACCTGGGCGTGGTCGGGGAGACGGTCGATCATGCCCGACACGTGGGCGACCTGGTTGGGGTTGTTGACCGGGCCGAAGAGCGCGTCCGGGTCGTCCGGCATACCGACCTTGGCGGAGCCCTTGGCGTAGTCGGCGAGCGCGGCGACGAAGTCGTCGTGGATGCGTGGGCCGGCGAGCACGCGCGTGGCAGCCGTGCAGTCCTGGCCGGCGTTGAAGTAGCCGCCGACGGCGATGCCCTCGACGGCGGCCTCGAGGTCTGCGTCGTCGAAGACGACGACCGGTGCCTTGCCGCCGAGCTCGAGGTGCACGCGCTTGAGGTCGCGCGAGGCGCTCTGCGCGACCTGCATGCCGGCGCGCACGGACCCCGTGATGGCGACGAGGGCGGGCGTCGGGTGCTCGACGAGCATGCGACCCGTCTCGCGGTCGCCGGTGATGACGTTGAAGGTGCCCTCGGGCAGGAACTCGGACGCGAGCTCGGCGAGCAGCAGCGTGGTCTCGGGCGTGGTGTCGGAGGGCTTGAGGACGATCGTGTTGCCGGCGGCGAGCGCCGGGCCGATCTTCCACATCGCCATCATCATCGGGTAGTTCCACGGGGTCACCTGGCCCACGACGCCGATCGGCTCGCGGCGCACGAACGAGGTGTGGCCCTTCATGTACTCGCCCGCCGACTTGCCCTCGAGCACCCGTGCCGCGCCGGCGAAGAAGCGCAGCTGGTCGAGCATCGGCGGCACCTCCTCGCTCTCGGTGAGGGCGTGCGGCTTGCCGGTGTTCTCGGACTCGAGGCGGATGAAGTCGCCGGCGCGGGCCTCGATGGCGTCGGCGAACTTCAGCAGGGCAGCCTGCCGCTCGCTCGGGGTCGTGTCGCCCCACGTCTCGAACGCCTTCGCGGCGGCGGCGTACGCCCGGTCGACGTCGGCCTGCGAGCTGACCGGCGCCTTGGCGACCACCTGCGCGGTCGAGGGGTCGACGATGTCGGTGGTCGCGTCGCCCTCGGGGTCGACGTACTGGCCACCGATGAAGTTGCGGAGCTGGCGCGGCTGCGAAGTCATGCCGGAATGCTAAACACACACCTTCGCAATCAGGAAGGGTTGTCGAGAAAAAACTTCGGAATCCGTTGCGGAGCCACTTGCCAACATCGCGTTCCACAGGTCAGTATCGGCGCATGACGACCATCCGAGGCGTGGCCAACAACGGGGGTGACGGAACCCGAAGACCCTCGGTCAACCTGGACGAGGTCAGCAAGACCATCATCGAGCTGCTCCAGCACGACGGCCGCAAGTCCTATGCATCCATCGCCCAGCACGTGGGGCTGTCGGAGGCCGCCGTGCGCCAGCGCGTGCAGCGCCTCCTCGATGCCGACGTCATGCAGATCGTCGCGGTCACCGATCCGCTGCAGGTCGGGTTCCAGCGCCAGGCGATGGTGGGGCTGCGCGTGTCCGGGGACATCACCCCGGTCGCCGAGGCCCTGACAGAGATGGACGAGGTCGCCTACGTCGTCACGACGGCAGGCAGCTTCGACGTACTGGCCGAGGTCGTCTGCGAGGACGACAACCACCTGCTCGAGCTGCTCACGACCCGCATCCGAGCACTCCCGGGCGTCACGGCCACCGAGACGTTCGTCTACCTGAAACTCAACAAACAGCTCTACAACTGGGGTACGCGATGACCACCAATCCGAACGACGTCTGGGAACCCACCTCGGACCACCGAACGCCCGCGGGCACCCTCCACTCCGAGGCCGCGCGCGACCACCTGTGGATGCACTTCACGCGCCACTCGGTCTTCGAGGACCCCGGCGACGGAGGGATGGGCCACTCGGTCCCCATCATCACCAAGGGCCGCGGGTGGCAGATCTGGGACGACCGCGGCAACGAGTACATCGACGGGCTCGCGGGGCTCTTCGTCGTCCAGGCCGGCCACGGCCGCGAGGAGCTCGCGGAGGCGGCGGCCAAGCAGGCCAAGGAGCTCGCCTTCTTCCCGCTGTGGAGCTACGCGCACCCCAAGGCGATCGAGCTCGCCGAACGCCTCGCCGGCCACGCCCCCGGCGACCTCAACCGGGTCTTCTTCACCACCGGCGGCGGCGAGGCCGTCGAGACCGCGTGGAAGCTGGCCAAGCAGTACTACAAGCTGACCGGCAAGCCGACCAAGCACAAGGTCATCTCCCGCGCGGTCGCCTACCACGGCACCCCGCAGGGCGCCCTGTCGATCACCGGCATCCCCGCGGCCAAGGAGATGTTCGAGCCGCTCGTGCCGGGCGCGCACAAGGTGCCCAACACCAACATGTACCGCGCCCCCGAGCACCTGCGCGACGACGAGAAGGCGTTCGGCCGCTGGGCTGCCGACCGCATCGCCGAGGCGATCGAGTTCGAGGGTCCCGACACCGTCGCCGCCGTCTTCCTCGAGCCGGTGCAGAACTCCGGCGGCTGCTTCCCGCCGCCGGCCGGCTACTTCGAGCGGGTCCGCGAGATCTGCGACGAGTACGACGTGCTCCTGGTGTCCGACGAGGTCATCTGCTCCTTCGGCCGCATCGGCTCGATGTTCGCGTGCGACGACTTCGGCTACGTGCCCGACATCATCACGTGCGCCAAGGGCATGACGAGCGGCTACTCCCCCATCGGCGCGATGATCGCGAGCGACCGCCTCTTCGAGCCGTTCCGGCACGGCACGACCTACTTCCCGCACGGTTACACCTTCGGCGGTCACCCGGTCTCCGCGGCCGTCGCGATGGCCAACCTCGACATCTTCGAGCGCGAGGGCCTCAACGACCGCGTCAAGACCAACGCCCCGGTCTTCAAGGCGACCCTGGACAAGCTCCTCGACCTGCCCCTGGTCGGCGACGTCCGCGGCGCGGGCTACTTCTACGGCATCGAGCTCGTCAAGGACAAGGCCACCCGCGAGACGTTCGACGACGCCGAGTCCGAGCGCCTGCTGCGCGGCTTCCTCTCCAAGGCGCTCTTCGACGCCGGCCTCTACTGCCGGGCCGACGACCGCGGCGACCCCGTGATCCAGCTCGCGCCGCCGCTGATCATGGGACCCGAGCAGTTCGACGACATCGAGTCGCGCCTCCGGTCGGTCCTCGTGGAGGCCGAGAACCACCTCTGACCCGACGCACGTCAGGGCTGGCAGCCCGAGGAGCTGAACGCGCTCCGGTCCACGACGCACCTCTGGAGGAAGGTCTCGAAGTCCTGCTGCGACCACGTCTGCCAGAAGTCGCCGTGCAGCGACCGGCCGTCGCTCGTGCCCATCGGAGCGTCCGACGACAGCGCCACGTCGGCACCCGTCCCGGCGTACGCGAACTGCACCGTCTCCCGCAGCTCGGCCACACCGATCGGGAATCCCGCCGGGCACGACCGTCCCACCCGGTACGCGTAGTGCGCGTTGTCCCTCGTGTCACCGTACTGACTCGTCGGGTGGCTCGGCGGGACCCCGTCCCAGCACGACGGGAAGTCGATGTGCGCCGTCAGCGTCCGCCCCGGCGTGCCCGGCAGACCCGAGCAGTCGGGGATGCTCTGGACCGGCGTCGAGCGCGCACCCGAGTTCTGCCCGCACGTCCAGTTGTACTCGGTCCCGATCAGCCGCGTGTCGGCCGGGATCGCCCGAGCCGCACCGAAGTCGTCCCCGGACGCCGCCCGGTAGTACGCCGTGAACTGCTGCGCCGGCACCAGCTGGCCGGCGTTCGGCCCGGAGACGTACCGCAGCGTCGGCGTCCAGTAGGCCGCCGAGTCCGCCGAGTACGCCAGGCCCAGCACCTTCCGGCAGTTGTTCGTCCGGCCCACCAGGTCCGCGTAGTTCGACGTGTTCGGGTTGGGCAGCGAGAGCCACGCGATGTTCCCGAACAGCTGGTGCTCGTGCGCCGCGCCCGTGCCGTTGTGATTGACGATCGGGTCGTACGAGGCGACCGACACGGTCGGCTGCCCGGACACGTCGCACACCACCTTCCCCATGGCCGATGCCGGGCCCGCAGGCAGCAGCATCGCCAGCACCACGCCCGGCGCCGACAGGAGCGCGACGAGCATCTTCCTTCGCCTGTGCATGTCCCCCCACCCTTCGCTCTCGCCGGACCGGAACGGTCACGGCGCCATCTCCCGTCCTGACCGCGGCCGGCGCCCCCCGCATCGGCCGAGTCCCGGTCCACGTTCCCCTAGTGTGTCGAAGATCACGGCCGCCGTCTGCCACTCGGCCTGCACTCGGCCTGCACCCGGCCTGCACTCGGCCTGCACCCGGCCTGCACCCGGCCTGAACGCGTCCTCACGATCCCTGCGCCCGGTGGGCACCGGAACGCTCGGTCGAGCCGTTCGTTGGGGTAGGTGTCCGATGACTGCGACGCCGACGCACAAGGAGCACGACATGGGATTCCTCGACAGGTTGCTGGGCCGCGAGCCGCTGCAGCAGCAACGCCCGCAGCAGCCCCAGCAGCCGCCCACCGGCCAGCCCTACGCCGTTCCGCCACCGCGCGGAGGCGCGTCCAGCGAGGACGAGCGGGCCATCGCCCGCTACCGGTACCTCCTGCGCACCGCCGACCCCGAGGACATCGAGCGGGTGCACGCCGAGGCCTTCGGCAAGCTCTCCCCCGAGCAGCGGCAGATGGTGCTCCAGCGCCTGACCGAGGACCTGCCCGAGAACGAGCGCCCTCGCACCGACCAGCCCGCCGACCTCGCTCGCAGCGCGACCCGGGCCGAGATGAGCCGACCCGGCTACCTCCAGGGCGCCTTCGGCGGGGGCCGCTTCGGTGGCATGGGTGGCATGGGTGGCATGGGGATGGGCGGGATGTTCGCCGGCTCCATGCTCGGGACCATCGCCGGCGTCGTCGTGGGATCGGCGCTGGCCGACATGATGCTCGACGGCTTCGACTCCTCGCCCGAGGCCCACGAGGCCGGCGACAACGGCGGCGACGGTGCTGCTGACGGCGACGGTGCGGGCGACGGGGGCGACTCCGGGTCTGGTGACCCGGGAGACGCCGGCGGGGCTCAGGACGCCGGGAGCTTCAACGACAACAGCTCCGTGGACGGCGGCTCGGACCTGGCCGGCGGCTCCGACTTCGGTGACTTCGGCGGCGGTGACTTCGGCGGGGGCGACTTCGGCGGCGGAGACTTCGGCGGGAGCGACTTCGGCGGCTTCTGAGGGCCCGCGGCGGCCCGGGCCCACCGGGCCCGGGCCCTGTCGGGATTGTCCAAGACACGGCCGGCGCACGCGGGCACGCTTGGCCTGTCACCGTTCCCCGACGAAAGGCCCGCGCCATGGCGATCGCCGCCCCCAAGATGATCACCCTCGACAGCTCCGACGCCCGGCGCGACGCCGCCTTCTGGTCGACCGTGCTCGGCTGGGAGGTGGCGCACGTGCAGGACGAGTACGCCATGCTCACCGGCCCCTTCGGTGTCGCACTCGGTCTCGGGCTGGTCGAGGACCACGAGCCGCCCACGTGGCCGAACGAGCGCGGTACCAAGCAGTTCCACCTCGACCTGGCCGTCGACGACCTCGACTCGGCCGCGGCCGACTGCGTGGCGGCCGGCGCCACCCTGCCCGACGAGCAGCCCGGTGAGACCTGGCGCGTGCTTCTGGACCCGAGCGGCCACCCCTTCTGCCTCACCCAGGCGGCCAACTGGGGCTGAGACCGTCGACCTCAGACGCCGGCGAAGCCGTGGAAGAGCGCCGCGATGCCGAGGATGACGGGCACGGATGCGAAGGTGCTGACGAAGATGGCATCGCGCGCCAGGTTGACCTCGCGGCGGTAGCGGACGGCATACGTGAAGATGTTCTGCGCGGTCGGCAGTGCTGCGGTCACGACCACGGCGAAGAGGGCCTGCCCGCGCAGCCCCAGGGCCAGCCCGACGCCGAAGGCGATGGCCGGCATCACGAGCGTCTTGAGCGCGACCACGGTCCACACCTGCTCCGCCGCGCGCCCGGTCGCCGGGCGCGGCCCGCGGCGCAGCGAGATGCCGAACGCGACGAGCATCGACGGCACCGCCATCGCGCCGAGCAGGTCGATCGGGGCCGCGACGACCCGTGGCAGGTGGATGTCGAACACCGCGACGAGCAGGCCCGCGACGGCGCCCAGCGTGATCGGGTTGCGGAACATCCGGCCGATGCTGCGGACGAGGGTCGGTCGCTCGTCGCGTGCGTCGCTGTCGAAGAGCGCCATGTAGACCGGCGTGACGAGGAGCAGCTGCATGAGCAGGGTCGGGGCCACCCAGGCCACGTCGCCGAGGACGTAGAGCGCGATGGGGATGCCGAGGTTGCCCGCGTTGACGTAGCCCGCGGAGAGGCTACCGACGAGCTGCGAGCCGAGTGTGCCCGCGCCCCAGCGCAGCCGGGCGATCAGCAGGTAGACGCCGACCACCAGCACGAAGCTGGTCAGCGAGGTCACGAGGTTCGTCGAGAGCACCTGCTGCAGCGAGGTGCGTTGCATGACGGTGAGCAGCAGCGCCGGTGAGGCGACGTAGAAGGCCAGCCGGGAGAGGTTGACCTGGGCCGAGTCGTCGAGGATCCGGCGGTCGGCGAGCAGCCAGCCGACGGCGACGACCACCGCGATCGTCGCGAACCCCTCCAGCACCCCGACCATGGGGGTGATCCTTGCAGCGCGGGCGGTCCCGGCGTGGGAGGGGGTCCGCAGCGCGGCCAGCCCGAACGGGCAGGATGACCGCATGGAGATCGAGACGCTCGACGAGCTGGACGACCACCTCGCCTCTGACGCGAGCCTGCGCGGGCTGCGGCTGCAGGACCTCGACCTCACCGGCTACGGCGACCGGCTGGCCGAGCGCGGCGACCTCACCGGTCTCGTCGTCCTCGGCGGGACGGTGCCCGTGCCCGTCGCCGAGCTGCTCATCGCACGGGGAGCCATAATCTTCCCCGGCATCGCCGACGCCCCGGTGGACCCGTGGCGCGGGCTCTACCTCCCCTCCGACCTCTACGACGGACTGGAGCAGGGCTATCCGCACACCCGGGACGCCAGGACGTATGCGTGGTCCCTCGACGCGCGCCTGCGCACCGACGCGTACTGCACCCTGGTCCGCGCCATCCACGACGACTCCGTCACCGACGCGCTCGACGAGCTCGTCTTCGGCCGCTCGGTGGTCGGGATCATGGGCGGGCATGCGGTGCAACGGGACTCGGCGGCATACGCAAGCGCCGCAGGCCTGGGTCACGCTCTCGCCGACGAGGGTCACCTCGTCGCCACGGGCGGCGGCCCGGGTGCCATGGAAGCCGCCAACCTCGGTGCCCTGTGCCGCGACCGGGCGACGCTCGAGGAGGCGCTGCGTCGCATCGCGACGGTGCCGGGGTTCCGGCCCGACGTCACCGCCTGGGCCGACACCGCCTTGGCGGTCCGGCGCGCGGTCACAGCCGACGAGCCGCCCGCGCCCACCGACACGCTCGGGCCCAGCGCGCGCTCGCTCGGCATCCCGACGTGGTTCTACGGCCACGAGCCGCCCAACGTCTTCTGCGACGTCATCGCCAAGTACTTCTCCAACGCCATCCGGGAGGAGGGGCTGCTCACCCGGTCCGACGCGGGCATCGTCGTGCTCGGTGGCGCGGCCGGCACCGTTCAGGAGATCTTCCAGGCCGTGACGCCGCTCTACTACGCCGCCGGGGAGGAGCCGCTGCCGCCGCTCGTGCTCGTCGGGCGCGAGCACTGGACCGAGCGCGTCCCGGTGTGGCCGGCGCTCACGGCGATCGCCGCGGGGCGCCCGATGGCCGAGGCGATCCACCTCGTCGACCGGGTCGAGGACGTGCTCACCCTGCTCCCCTCCCCCGCCACGGCAGCCTGAACCACCGCGCTGCAACCGCGCCATGGCGCACTTCCGGCCGCCCGTCACCCCAAGACCCCGGCCTGAACCGCGCCATGGCGCACGTGCGCGCAGGCCCCTGGCGGGCTCTGAAGTCAGGAGGTGGGTGCGCTTCGCAGGACCGGGGTCAGGGTCTCGAGCACCGAGGGGTCCTCGATCGTCGCGGGCACGGCCGGCGTGTGGCCGTCGGCCAGCTCACGCATCGTCTTGCGCAGGATCTTGCCCGAGCGCGTCTTGGGCAGCGCACCGACGATGTCGACCTGGTGCAGGGCGGCGACCGGCCCGACCTCGGCCCGCACCCGCGCGACGAGCTCCTTCTTGATGCGGTCGCCGTCGGCGTCGGCGTCGATGCCCGACTTCAGCACCACGAGGGCGCGCGGCACCTGGCCCTTCAGCTCGTCGTGCACGCCGATGACTGCGCACTCCGCCACCGCCTCGTGGCCCGAGAGCGCTGCCTCGAGCGAGCCCGTGGAGAGCCGGTGCCCGGCGACGTTGAGGACGTCGTCGGTGCGGCCCATGACGTAGAGGTAGCCGTCCTCGTCGAGGTAGCCGCCGTCACCCGTCAGGTAGTAGCCCGGGTAGGCCGAGAGGTAGGAGCTGACGTAGCGGTCGTCGTCGCCCCACAGGGTCGGCAGCGTCCCGGGCGGCATGGGGAGCTTGATGCAGATCGCGCCCTCGACGCCGGGCGCGACCGGCTCGCCCGTGCCGTCGAGCACCTGCACGTCGTAGCCCGGCACGGCCACCGTCGGCGATCCCGGCTTGATGGGCAGCAGCTGGATCCCCTTGGGGTTGGCGGCGATCGGCCAGCCGGTCTCGGTCTGCCACCAGTTGTCGATGACGGGCTTGCCCAGGGCCGCGGAGGCCCACTCGTACGTGTCGGGGTCGAGCCGCTCCCCAGCGAGGAAGAGCGCCCGGAAGCGCTCGAGGTCGTGCTCGGCGAGCTTGGCGGCCTTCGAGTCCTCCTTCTTGATGGCGCGGAACGCGGTGGGAGCCGTGAACAGGCACACGGCGCCGTACTCCTCGATGACGCGCCAGAAGGCGCCCGCGTCGGGGGTGCCCACCGGCTTGCCCTCGTAGAGCACCGTGGTCGCCCCCGTCAGCAGCGGGCCGTAGACGATGTAGGAGTGGCCGACCACCCACCCGACGTCGCTGGCCGTGAACATCGTCTCGCCCGGCGCGACGTCGAAGATGTTGGCCATCGACCAGCGCAGCGCCACGGCGTAGCCGCCGCTGTCGCGGTAGATGCCCTTCGGCTTCCCGGTGGTGCCCGAGGTGTAGAGGATGTAGAGCGGGTCGGTGGCTGCGACCGTCGCGCACTCCGCGGCGGGCGCGTCGGCATACACCTCGTCCCAGGTCATCTCCTCCCAGTCGGTGTCGCGCTGGCCCACCGCGGCCGGAGACTGCTCACGCTGAAGGACGATGACCGACTCGGGCGTGTGGCTGCTGCGGCGCAGCGCCTCGTCGAGCATCGGCTTGTACTCGACGATGCGGGAGGGCTCCACCCCGCAGCTCGCGGAGACGACGACCTTGGGTTCGGCGTCCTCGATGCGGGCCGCGAGCTCCTGGGGCGCGAAACCGCCGAAGACCACCGAGTGCACGGCGCCCAGGCGCGCGCAGGCGAGCATCGCGACGACCGCCTCGGGCACCATCGGCATGTAGATGACGACGCGGTCGCCCTTCTCGACCCCGAGCCCCTCGAGGGCCCCCGCGAAGCGGGACACGCGGTCGAGCAGCTCGGCATACGTCAGCGTGACCTTCGTACCGGTCACGGGTGAGTCGTAGTGGATCGCGGGCTGGTCGCCCCGACCGGCGAGGACGTGCCGGTCGACAGCGTTGTAGCAGACGTTGAGCTCGGCGTCGGGATACCACCGGTAGAACGGCGGCCGTGAGTCGTCGAGGATGCGCTCCGGCGGCCTGACCCAGTCGATGGCGGCCGCCGCATCCCGCCAGAAGCCCTCCGGGTCCCGCAGGCTGGCGTCGTAGATGCCCTGGTATGCCGTCGCAGCGCCGTCGCTCATGGGCTCACTGTGCCGCCGAGTCGTCGGGCGCGCCAGCGTCCCTGCGCCGAGGTGACGCATCTGACAGACGAGCGGTCGTGATCGCGACGCACATCACCGCTGCGACCAGGCACAGGGCACCGGCGACGTACCAGGCCAGCGTGTAGGTGCCCAGGTGGTCGCGCACCAGGCCCGCCCCGAGCGCTGCCGCGGCTGCCCCGAGCTGGTGCGACGCGAAGACCCAGCCGAAGACGATCGATGCCCGCTCGCCGTAGGCGCTGCGGCACAGGGCGATCGTCGGCGGCACCGTCGCGACCCAGTCGAGGCCGTAGAAGAGGACGAAGGCGAGCATGTTGACGTGCATCGAGTCGCTGAAGAGCGAGGGCAGCAGGAAGAGCGAGCCGCCGCGCAGCGTGTAGTACGCCGCGAGCAGGATCCGAGCGTCGACACGGTCGGTGAGCCAGCCGGAGAAGATCGTGCCGACGACGTCGAAGACGCCGACGAGCGCGAGGAGGCCGGCTGCCGTCGTCGTCGGCATACCGTGGTCGTGGGCGGCAGGGATGAAGTGGGTGCCGACGAGACCGTTGGTCGACGCCCCGCAGACCGCGAAGCTGCCGGCGAGGAGGCAGAACACCCGCGTGCGAGCCGCGTGGCGCAGGGTGTCGACGGCCAGGTGCACCGGGTGGCCAGTCGGCCGGGGCGGACGCGCCACGGGGGTGCCTGCGGGAGCGCCGTAGGCCGTCAGGCCGAGGACGCTCGGGTGGTCGTGCAGCTTCCACAGCACGAGGGGCACGACCGTCAGCGCGGCGGTCGAGGTGGCGATGGCGGCGCTGCGCCATCCGTGGTTGCCCGCGAGCCAGGCGAGGACGGGCAGGAAGACGAGCTGACCGGTGGCGCCCGCCGCCGTGAGGATGCCGGTCACGAGCCCGCGCCGCGCCACGAACCAGCGTCCCGCGACGATGGCCACCAGTCCCATCGACATGGCGCCGGTGCCCATCCCGACGACGATCCCCCAGCAGAGGACGAGCTGCCACGACTGAGTCATCCACACCGGCAGCAGCGACCCGACGCTCACCAGGACGAGCGCTACTGCGATGACGCGTTGGATGCCGAGGCGCTCCATGAAGGCTGCGGAGAAGGGCGCGGCCAGCCCGAAGAGGATGAGGTTGACCGACACGGCCCCTCCGATGACACCCATCGGCCAGCCGAACTCCTCGTGGAGCGGCGTCATGAGCACGCCCGGCGTGGAGCGGAAGCCGGCTGCGCCGATGATCGTCAGGAAGGTGACGACGGCCACCCACCAGGCCGGATGGATCCGGTGACTCGATCGTTCCGGTGTGCTGGCAGGAGCGGGAGAGGCGGCGTCGGGGACGCCCGCGCGGCGGTCGGTCAGGCTCACGGGCTCCAGCCTGGCGGTTCGCCTACCGCGCCACGAGTGGCCTGACGGACACGATGTGCAAGGATCTGGCCATGACCCTCGTGCCGTCGCGCCCGCACCGCGTCGCCGTCCTGGCCCTCGACGGCGTCGTGGCCTTCGAGCTCGGGCTCCCGCACCGCTTCCTCAGCGCCGGCGCCCTGGACCCTGGCTGGCCCGGTCGCAGCACGGGCGCTCCCCCGCCCTACGAGGTGTCGATGTGCACGCTCGACGACGGCCCGGTCACGACGTCGGCCGGCTATGCCGCGCTGCCCACCCACCCGAACTCCGTTCTGGCACAGGCGGACACGGTCGTCGTACCGGGTGTCACCAACACCGCCGTCGTCAGCCGCGGCGAGCTCCCGGACGCACTGGTCCGGCTCGCCGCCACAGCCCGGCCCGACGCACGGTGGGTCTCCATCTGCACCGGAGCCTTCGTCCTCGCGGGGCTCGGCAAGCTCGACGGCCGCAGGGCGACGACGCACTGGGTCTACGCCGACCTCTTCCGCCGCCACTTCCCCGCCGTGCTCCTCGACCCCGACGTGCTCTACGTCGACCACGGCGACGTCCTCACCTCGGCCGGCAACGCGGCGGGCATCGACCTGCTGCTCCACCTGCTCCGCAGCGACCTCGGCACCGACGCTGCGAACCGCGTCGCACGGGGCGCGGTCGTCGCACCGTGGCGGGCCGGCGGCCAGGCGCAGTTCATCGAGCGCCCCGTCCCGGACGCGTCCGAGGCGGGCACCGGACCCACCCGCGCGTGGGCGATCGAGCATCTCGACGAACCGATCGGCCTGGCCGACCTGGCTCGCCACGCCGGCATGAGCATCCGAACCTTCACCCGGCGCTTCCGCGAGGAGACCGGGGAGACGGCAGGCACGTGGCTCGTGCGAGCCCGGGTCGACCGCGCCCGGCACCTGCTCGAGACGACCGACCTGCCCGTCGACCGGGTGGCCGCCGCAGTGGGCTTCGGCACGAGCGCGTCCCTGCGCCAGCACCTGTCGGCGGCCGTGGGACTGTCGCCGCTCGCCTACCGCCGCACCTACCGCGCAGAGCCGGCCTGAGCCCCGCGGCACGGCATACGGCGCGGGGAGGTCACGTCGCCAGCGGCAGGTGCGGGTGCGTCGGCGAGCGTCCTTGGAACGACAGGATGGCCGGGTTCTGCACCACCCCTGCGCGGATCTCGATGGCGCGCCGGATCGTCGGCGAGCGGTCCCAGGCGGCCGGGCCGCCCATGACCACGGGCAGGAACGGCAGGAGCGCCTCGCTGATCTCCCACGTCGCCGCGTCCCAGAGGTAGGAGGGGCTGTGGTCGACGGCGTAGTAGAGCACGTGGTCACCCACCATGAAGGTCGGCTCGGCGAACGTCGTGGGCCGCGCCCAGCTGAAGCCCATGCCCTCGTCGCACGAGACGTCGATGACGATGCTGCCCGGGGCCATCCGCTTGAGGTCGTCCTCGGTCATGAACAGCAAGGGTGCATCGGTGTCCTGCAGCACGCAGTTGACGACGATGTCGTGCTCGGTCAGGAACTCCCCGAGCGCCACCGTGCCGTGCTCCGTGTCGGCGTGGCCGACGCGGCCGCCGGCGTCATCGGCGTCGGTGTCGAAGTGGACGATCTGGGCCGTGTGGATGGGGGCGGCGACGGCGGCCCGCTGCCGGTGCGTCAGCACGTCCACCTCACCGACGCCCATGGCGTTGAGGGCGGTCACGGCGCCGCGCGCGGTCGCACCGAAGCCGATGACCACGGCGCGGCGGTGGGGGCCGTACGCGCCTGTGATGCCGGCCAGCTGCAGGGCGTGCAGCACCGAGCAGTAGCCGGCGAGCTCGTTGTTCTTGTGGAACACGTGCAGGTTGAAGGAGCCGTCGCGGTTCCAGTGGTTCATCGCCTCGAAGGCGATGAGGGTCAGCTGCCGGTCGATGGCCACCTGGGTCAGCTGGGTGTCCTGCACGCAGTGGGGCCAGCCCCACAGGACCTGCCCGATGCGCAGTCCCGCGATGTCGCCGAGCATGGGCTTGGGCGCGAGGACGACGTCGCACTGCTGCACGAGCTCCTCACGGCTGCGGAACCCGCCGACGTAGCGTTCGAGCTCGTCGTCGGCCACCCCGAACCGCTCGCCGTAGCCGTGCTCGAGGAAGACCCCTCGCCGCAGCGCGGCCGGGATGCGGTCGAAGTGCCGAGGGTGCAGGGGCAGCCGGTGCTCGTTCTCCTTCAGCGACCGTCCGAGGACGCCGACACTCAGCTCGAACGAGTCGACCGGGCCGCTGGGCTCGACGGGCTGGATCAGGGACTGGACCATGGGCCTACCTCCTGGCGAACTCTCCCCCGCGCCCTGCCCGGTGCCCCTTCCACCAGCGCCCGCGCCGGGGCACTGCCTCTGTTGGCCAGCCTACGCGGGTCAGGCGGTGGCGGCAGCGAGTTGCCCGCACGCCCCGTCGATGTCCTGTCCGCGCGTGTCGCGGATGGTCGTCGGGATGCCGTGGGCGCGTAGGCGCTCGACGAAGTTCTGCTCGACCCCGGGCCGCGAGGCGGTCCACTTGGACCCCGGCGTCGGGTTGAGCGGGATGGGGTTGACGTGCACCCAACCCTTTCCGCGGCGGGCGAGCTTCTCACCGAGCAGGTCGGCGCGCCAGCCCTGGTCGTTGATGTCGCGGATCAGGGCGTACTCGATCGAGACCCGGCGTCCGGTGGTCTCGTAGTAGCGGAAGGCCGCGTCGAGCGCCTCGTCGACGGACCAGCGGGTGTTGATCGGTACGAGCTCGTTGCGCAGCTCGTCGTCGGGTGCGTGCAGCGACAGCGCCAGCGTGACCGGGATGCCCTCGGCCGTCAGCTTGTCGATGCCCGGCACGAGGCCGACGGTGGACATGGTGATGCCGCGCGCCGACATGCCGAGGCCGTCGGGCGCGGCGTCGGTCAGGCGACGGATCGCGCCGATCGAGGCCTTGTAGTTGGCGAGGGCCTCACCCATGCCCATGAAGACCACGTTGCTGACCCGCAGCGGCGCCTCCCGGTCCTCGTCACTGCCACCGGCGAGCTCACCGCGGCGCAGCGCGCGTGCCGCCCACACGACCTGCTCGACGATCTCGGCCGCCGACAGGTTGCGCGTCAGGCCGGCCTGGCCGGTCGCGCAGAAGGGGCAGTTCATGCCGCAGCCGGCCTGGCTGGAGATGCAGATCGTGACGCGGTTGGGGTAGCGCATGAGCACCGACTCGACGATGGCGCCGTCGTGCAGGCGCCACGCGTACTTCATCGTCTGACCGTCGTCGGCCACGCGCTCGACGACGGGTGTCAGCAGCGTGGGGAGCAGGTCGGCGACGAGCTCGGAGCGGACCGCCTTGGGCAGGTCGGTCATCTGCTCGGGGTCGTCCTCGAGCCGCTCGAAGTAGTGCGTCGAGAGCTGCTTGGCCCGGAAGCCCTTGTGACCCAGCGACTCGACGGCCTCCTTGCGCTCGGCGGGCGTGAAGTCGGCCAGGTGGCGCGGCGGCTTGCCGCGCCGGGGGGCCGTGAAGGTCAGCTGACCCGGCTGGGGGCGGGTCGTCGTCGGCTCGGGCAGCACGACGGGCTGTCCGGTGGGCGCCGGCTCGGGGGCGGGGGCGGGAGTCTCAGTCATCTCCCCTCCAGTGTCTCAGGCCGAGTCAAAACGGGCCGGTCACCGACGGGCCCGCTGCTCCGCCACCCCGTTGCCGCCGTCGACGACGAGGACCTGGCCCGTGACGTAGGACGACTCGCGGCTGGCGAGGAAGGCGATGGCCGCGGCCACCTCGTCCGCGGTGCCGGAGCGGCCCACCGGGGTGGCGCGCCCCTCCTCGGCCTCGTCGGCCGTCTGCGAGCCTGTCGCGACCCAGCCTGGTGCGACGGCGTTGACCGTCAAGCCGTGCACGGCCTCGTCGACGGCCAGGGCGCGGGTCAGGCCCAGCAGCCCCGCCTTGGCCGTGGCGTAGGCGACCTCGGCCCGCATGGCCATCAGGCCACCGGTGACGCTGCTGACCTGCACGAGCCGACCGGTCCCCGAGGCGCGCAGGTGCGGCAGCGCGGCCCGGCTGACGAGGTATGCCGTGTCGTGGTTGCGTGCCAGCGAGCGGTGCCAGCGGTCGGGGTCGGTCGCCGGCAGGTCGCCGCCGAGCGCGTCGGAGTCGCTCGCGCTGGTCATGCCGGCGTTGTTGACGACCACGTCGAGGCGGCCGTGGCGCCGCACGCAGCCCTCGACGAGGGCCTCGGCGACCGACTCGTCGGTCAGGTCCCCGACGTGGGCGCTGGCCGTCACGCCCTCTCGCTGCAGCTCGGCGACACGGTCGTGCACCCGGTCGGTGGTGGCGGCGACCACGACGGTCGCGCCGAGGCGCCCGAGCAGCCGGGCGGTCGCCAGGCCGATGCCGTCGGGGCTGCCGGCGCCGGTGACGAGGGCGACCCGACCGGACTGCCCGAAGGGAGAGGACGACACGCTCAGACCGGTTTGGCGGCCAGCAGGGTCAGCACCGCCCAGACGATGGGCGCCACGACGACGAGCGAGTCGAGCCGGTCCATGACTCCCCCGTGGCCGGGCAGGACGTTGGACATGTCCTTGATCCCGAGGTCGCGCTTGATGAGCGACTCCATCAGGTCGCCGATCGTGGCGGCGATGGCGACCCCGATGCCCAGCGCCACGCCGATCACCCAGGAGTGGTCGAGCAGGAGGTGGACGCTGAGCGAGCCACCCACGACGCACAGCACCACCGAGCCGCCGAAGCCCTCCCAGGACTTCTTGGGACTGATGGTGGGCGCCATGGGGTGCTTGCCGAAGAGGACGCCTGCGGCATACCCCCCGACGTCGCTGCACACGGTGGTGATGAGGAAGACGAACATCCGGCCGACGCCGTCCGGCGGCGCCAGCAGCAGGGCGGCGAAGCCGACGAGGAAGCTCGGGTAGGTGGAGATGAAGATGCCGCCGAGGGCGTCGCGGCCGGCGCCCTCGAGGCGGCCCGCTCCGCGCCACAGCACGACGGCGAGGCCCGTCAGGGCCCAGGCCACGACGAGGGCGGCGGGGCCGTGGGCGTAGGCGGCCCACAGCATCGCGGCCATCCCCACGAGCGGCGGGACCAGCGGCGCCTCGACGGCTGCGTGGCGCAGGGCGGCACGCAGCTCCCACAGGCCGATGCCCACCGCGAGAGCGACGAGGACGAGGAAGGACTCCTTGCGGACGAGCAGGGTCGCGATGATGAGGACGCCGAGGCCCACGCCCACGCCGATCGCCGCCGGCAGGTTGCGCCCGGCCCGGCTCTGCTTCTTCTCGAGGACCACCTCGGGGGGCAGCCCGGCCAGCTCGTCGAGGCTCGGGTCGTAGGGCACGGGTTCGAGGGGGCCTGCACCTGCGGTGCCATCGCCGTCGGTGCGATCGCCGTCCGGGCTCTCGGTCGTGGGGGCCGGTGCCCGCGTCGGATCCACGGGCTCCGACGGCTGGTCGGTCGTCATCTTCGGGTCGAGCACCGAGGTCACACCTCGAGCAGCTCGGTCTCCTTGGCCTTGACGAGGGTGTCGACGAGGTCGGTGTGCTTCTTGGTCAGCCCGTCGAGCTCCTTCTCGGCCCGCGTGCCGTCGTCCTCGCCCACCTCGCCGTCCTTGACGAGCCGGTCGAGGTCGGTCTTGGCCTTGCGACGGATGTTGCGCACCGAGACGCGCGCCTCCTCGGCCTTGTGGTTGGCGAGCTTGATGTACTCGCGCCGGCGCTCCTCGGTCAGCTCGGGCATGACGCAGCGGATCTGGTTGCCGTCGCTGCTCGGGTTGACACCGAGGTCGGAGTCGCGGATCGCGCGCTCGATGGCGTGGATGGCCGACTTGTCGAAGGGGATGACGAGGATGGTGCGCGGCTCGGGGTTCTGGAAGGAGGCCAGCTGCTGCAGCGGGGTCGGGGCGCCGTAGTACTCGACCGTCAGCTTGTTGAACAGCCCCGGGTTGGCGCGGCCGGTGCGGATGCCCGCGAAGTCCTCCTTGAGGACCTCGACGGCCTTGTCCATCTTCTCCTCGGCCTCGAACATCGTCTCTTCGATCATGGCTCTCCGGTTTCCTCGTCCCTCGTTCGTTCGTGGTCGTGCTCGGTCGTGCCAGGTCGTGCTCGTGTGCGGTGCCGCTCGCGGATCGTCCGCGACAGGGCGCAGTGGCCGGCCTCAGGCGTTGGTGACCAGCGTGCCGATCTTCTCACCGAGCAGGGCGCGCGTGATGTTTCCCGCACCCTCCATGCCGAAGACGACCATCGGCAGCTTGTTCTCCATGCAGAGGCTGAAGGCGGCCGCGTCGACGACCTTGAGCCCCTCGGCGATGGCGTCGTTGAAGGTGAGCGTGTCGAGCTTCTTGGCGTCGGGGTTGGTGCGTGGGTCGGAGTCGTAGACGCCGTCGACGCCGTTCTTGGCGATGAGGACGGCGTCGCACTTGATCTCCAGCGCCCGCTGGGCGCTGACCGTGTCGGTGGAGAAGAACGGCATGCCCGCACCGGCACCGAAGATGACGACGCGGTGCTTCTCGAGGTGGCGGATCGCGCGGCGCGGGATGTAGGGCTCGGCGACCTGCTGCATCGCGATCGCGGACTGCACCCGCGTCTCGACGTCCTCCTTCTCGAGGAAGTCCTGCAGGGCGAGGCAGTTCATGACGGTGCCGAGCATGCCCATGTAGTCGGCGCGGGTGCGGTCCATCCCGCGCTGCTGCAGCTCGGCGCCGCGGAAGAAGTTGCCACCGCCGATGACGACGGCGACCTCGACGCCCTGGTGCACGGCCTCGGCGATCTGCTTGGCGATCCCGGACACGACGGCCGGGTCCAGGCCGATGCGGCCACCGCCGAACACCTCACCCGAGAGCTTGAGCAGGACCCGGTGGAAGGGGGTCGTCTGGGCATCGGTCATGGCGCAGGGCCTCCTCGTGGGCAGCGTTCCGGCGGTCGGTCGATCTTTCCACATCCCCGGGCCATCGGCCGCATCGAGGGGGACGCCGGCCTGTCGGGCGGTCAGCCTTCGAGGAGCGCCGGCAGGGCAGCTGCCAGGCGCGCGTAGTCGTCCTCGTCGTTGTAGGGCGCCGCGGCCAGGCGCAGGTAGCCGCGCCCGCCGAAGGCGACCGGCGGCACGACGAACCCCGCCGCGTAGAGCCGCTGCCACAGGGCCTCGGCGGACTCCGTGGTCGTGGCCACGCCCTCCGGGAGGGCGACGAGCCGCAGGCAGTGGGCCGAGGGTATGCCGCCCAGCGGGTCGGGCGTGCCCAGCGCCGTCCGCACCAGCCGGGCCCCGTGCTGCAGCAGCTCGGCGTTGCGCTCGACCTGGACCCACCCGCCGAGCTGCTCCCAGGCGGTGAGTCCGTCGGGGATGCCCAGGCAGGCGGAGTGGTCGACGGTGCCCTGCAGGTCGAAGCGCTCGGGATAGGGCAGCCCGTGGCTCCACGAGGTGACGAGCGGACGCAGCGACTCCCGGTGCTGCGGCGCGGCCCACAGCGCGGCGGCCGCGCGAGGCGCGTACGCCCACTTGTGGAGGTTGCCGGCCCAGAAGGCGACGCCGAGGGACTCGACGTCGAGACCGGGCAGCGACCCGGGCACGTGGGCCGCGTCGACGAGGACCGGGACGGGTGCCACGGCCGCCGCCACCGCCGCCACGGGCAGCACCAGCGCCGTCGGCGAGGTGATCTGGTCGACGACCACCAGACGGGTCCGGTCGGTTACGGACTGCGCGAAGGCGGCCACGGCGTCGTCTGGCTCGGCGTCGAGAGCGAACACCGCGGTGCGCAGCCGGGCACCCCTGGCCTCCACCGACCAGCCGGCGGTGAGGTAGCCGTGGTTGCTGACGACGACCTCGTCACCGGGGCCGATGCCCAGGCCCTGCGCCACCACGGCGACAGCCTCGGTCACGTTGCGCACCAGGGCGGTGGAGTGGGGCGGCAGACCGAGGAAGCGGGCGGCCGCCTCCCGCGCCTCGGCGAGCTGGGCCGGCAGCTCGTCGCGGAAGGCGCGCATCGGCGCGCGCTCGATGCGCACGCGGGCACGGTCCTGCGCCTCGCGCACCGAACGCGGGACCGCCCCGAAGGCGCCGTGGTTGAGATGGGTCAGGGCGGGGTCGAGCTCGAACAGCTCGGCGATGTCGCGACGCACCCCGCCATCCTGCCGCAGCGACGGTCACGGTCAGCGCCGGCCTGGGCCACCCAGCCACGTCTCCACGCGGCGGGGTCCTGCGCCGCCACCCCGGCTGCCGCGTGCGCGGCCCGGGAGCGGCCGAGGTTCCAGCCCAGGACGTCGTCCGGCGCGGCGGGGGTCGCCGTCCGGAGCAGGCACGAGGCCAGCGCGTCGGGCAGCCCGGCGGCGATCACGGGCGTCGCGTCCGGGCCGAGCGACCCGAGGTAGTCGAGGTCCACCTTCCCGGTCGCCGAGTAGCGGTCGAGGTTGCGCTGGGCGACCCATGCCTCCGGGTCGGCCAGACCGCCGACGAGGACGAGCACGGCGGCCGACGCCAGGGCGGCCCGTGGGAGCCACCACCCCGAGAGCCGGACGCCCGCCACGAGGACGAGGACGACGAGCAGGCCCAGCCACAGCTCGAACGCGTCGACGAGCACGCGCAGCACGGTGAAGCCGTATGCCTGCTGGTAGAGGTCCATCCGGTGCAGCGCCGAGGCGACGACGACGAGCGTCAGCGCGCAGAGGGCGCCGAGGGCCACCCGCAGCCAGAGCCGGTCGCGCGAGCTCCACCGTGGCGCCTTGCGGACGGCGACGGCCACCGTCGCGAGGGTCAGGATCGTGGCTGCCGTGAGCTGGCCGAAGCCCTGGTGCACGTACTCGGCATACGTCAGGCCGGTGGTCCGCTGGACGTAGTCGTGCCCACCGAAGAGCGCGGCGGCCTGCGCCACCACGAAGGCGACGAAGACGGCGACGACGAGGCCGACGGGCACGAGCCACTCCCAGGCGCGGACGACCGGCCGGCCCTCGGGGAGCACCACCCGCTCGACCTTCGGGGGGTTGAGGGCGACGTACGCCGCCGCCAGCAGCGCCCCGCCCATGACGAACCCGACGAAGGTGCGGAAGGTGAGGCTGTCCCACGCGAGGTGCGGCACGAGCGCCCCTGCCCAGGACCCGAACACGGCGTCGCCCGAGGCGAACAGGCCCCCGAAGACGACGAGCGCCACGAGCGAGACCGCGGCGGTGCGCACGACGGGCCACAGCACGTGGATCCTGCTCGTGGCGGCGACCGTGCGGCCCAGCAGCGGCAGGCCCCGGACGGCGGCCAGCGGCCACGAGGCGACGCCGGCGAGGAGCGGCAGCAGCCGCCTGGCGTCGGTGAGCGCGGTGGTGAGCAGCACGATGCCGAGGAGGACCGCGAGCACCGTCAGCCACTCGGCGGCGCGCAGCACCGAGAGCGAGGCCAGGGCCACGCACAGGACGCCGGTCATCGCCGTCCACCGGGAGCCGCGGTGGCGAGTCGTGCGCCAGAGCACCGCTCCCCCGAGGACGAGCACGCCGAAGAGCGCGAGGCCGATGTTGCGGTAGGGCAGCACGACCGCCGACAGGGCGCCGACTCCCGCGCACAACAGCAGCAGCCGCACCTGGGGGGCCAGTCCGGCCTCGGGCCAGAGGTCGCCGAAGAGCGAGTCCACGACGGGCCCCGGGGGCGCTGCCGGGACGCTCGCGTATGCCGCCGAGCGCGGTTGCGCAGGCGAGCTCACTCGGGCGGCGGGTGAGTTCGGGGCGGAGTGGCCGGCGACGGTGTCGGGCCGGCCGGGTGGGGTGGTTGGGGGCGGGGGCACGGTGGACTCCTGGTGGTCGGGCTCCTCGGCAGGCGAGGTCGTGGGGCGCGGTGAGCGGGGCAGCACGGCACGGAGCCGAGCCCCGTGCTCCCCCGCCGCTGGTGGGACGGACGCGATCGAGCCGCCGTGCAGCTCGCAGACCCAGCTCGCGATGGCCAGGCCGATACCCGTGCCGCCGCCGGAGTCATCGCCTGAGCCGAAGCGGTCGAAGATGCGCTCCGCGTGCTCGGCGGGGATGCCCTCTCCCTCGTCGGCCACCTGGAGCCACCACCGGTCGGGCCCGTCCGGGCCGGCGCTGACGGTGACCCGACCCCCGGGCGGGCTGTGCCGATCGGCGTTGTCGAGCAGGTTGGCCAGCAGCTGGGCGAGGCGGGCGGCGTCCGCGGTGACGGACAGGCCCGGGGGCACGTCGACGTCGTGGACGGTCCCGCGACGGGACACGCCCGCCTCGGCGACCGCGGCCTGCACGAGCTCGCGCACGTCGACACCCGCCAGGGCGAGCGGCGTACGCCCCCCGTCGACCCTGCTGAGGTCGAGCAGGTCGCCGACGAGGGTGCCCAGGCGCTCGGCCTGGGCGAGCGCCGTCCGCAGCACCGCGTCGTCGGGACGCACCACCCCGTCGACGAGGTTCTCGAGCAAGGCCTGCTGGGCCGCCAGGGGCGTGCGCAGCTCGTGCGAGACGGTCGCCACGAGCTGCCGGCGCTGGGAGTCGGCTCCGGCGAGGTCCGCTGCCATGGTGTTGAAGGCGTGGGCGAGGATGCCGACCTCGTCGGCGGACGTGGCCGTGACGCGCCTCGAGTAGTCGCCGGTCGCCATCCTGGCCGCTGCAGCCGTCATCTCGCGCAGTGGCGAGGTCATGCCCCGCGCCAGCCACTGCGTGACCCCGAGCGCGGCCGCGACGGTCACCGGGAGGGTGAACCAGCCGGGCACCCCGGCCCGGTCACCGACGGTCGACACGAGCGCAGCCGCCACGATGCTGGCGGCGACGAGCAGGCCGAGCTTGGCCTTGATCGAGCGGACCCCGTCCAGGGGCCGGTCGGGGTTCACCGGTCCTCCCCCGGCAGGGTCGCCGGCGAGCTCGTCACCGGCTCGGTGTCCTCCGCCCCGCCACGCGGCGAGCCGTCTGCGAAGGGCCGGGTCTCCAGGGCGTAGCCGACACCGTGGACCGTGCGCACCCTGCCGGCCCCGATCTTCGCGCGCAGCGACTTCACGTGGCTGTCGAGGGTCCGCGTGCCCCCGGCGTCGGCCCACCCCCACACCTCCCGCATCAGCGCGTCGCGCGCTCGCACGGAGCCCGGCTCCCCCGCCAGGGCCAGCAGCAGGTCGAACTCGAGCGGCGTGAGGTGGACCTCGCTCCCGCGGACGGCGACCCGACGGGCACCACGGTCGACGGTGAGGTCGCCGGCGACCAGCACTGGTGGGTGCTCGGCGGACATCTCCCGGGCGCGGTCGACACGGCGCAGCAGGGCCCGGACGCGGGCCACGACCTCGCGCATGCGGAAGGGCTTCGTCACGTAGTCGTCGGCGCCGACGCCGAGCCCGACGAGCAGGTCGGTCTCGTCGGCCCGGGCGGTGAGCATGAGCACCGGGACGGGACGGGCCGCGTGGATGCGCCGGCACACCTCGAGCCCGTCGAAGCCGGGCAGCATGAGGTCGAGGAGCACGAGGTCGGGCGCGTGCTGCTCGTGCGCGGAGACGGCGCCCGGACCGTCGAAGGCCTGGACGACCCGGAAGCCCTCGGCGACAAGGCGATCGGTCAGCGCCTGGTTGATCGTCTGGTCGTCCTCGACGACGAGCAGCGTCGGCCTCGCGCTGCCCGTCGGCCCGGCGCTGCGCGGCGACCCTGCGGCATACCCCTGTGTCATGTCCACGAGCGTAGGAGCGCGCGTGGGGCAGACGAGGGTGCGACGTGTGGAGATCCTGTGAAGACCGGTTCGGGCGGGCGACTCAGATGAACAGCAGCTGGGCGCCCTCGGTCAGCTCGATGAAGTCGGAGGCCGAGATGATGCCCTCGACGTCGTCGCGCAGGTCTGCCTCGGTCAGGTGCTGCATGTCGGCGGACATGCGACAGGCCCACAGGTGGCCGCCCGAGGCGACGATCTGGTCGAGGAACTCCGGCACCTCGGGGATGTCGAGCTCGGCGATCGACTTCTTCATCTGGGAGGTCGCGAGATGAGTCATGCCGGGGATCCCGCCGAGGCCCTGGGGCATGTGGGTGGCCGTGTTGCCTAGCATCGTGAACTTCAGCTCACCGGAGGTCTTCTTGTTGATCATGTCGAAGCCCCAGAAGGTGAAGAACAGGTGCGTCTCCACCCCCTCACCGAGGGCGGCATTGGCCAGGATCAGGCCCGGGTAGGCCATGTCGAGGTTGCCCTTGCTGCAGATGATGGCGAGCTTGCGCCCCTCGGACGCCGGCGTGTCGAAGGACGGCACGAGCGGGGCGGTGGTCGGGTCCTGGACGGTCGGTGTGGTCATCACACACATCCCTTCGGCTTGGGCAGCCCGGCGACGTAGGCCATCTTCTTGGCGGGCTTGCCCGGGAAGAGCGCGAAGATGGACTTGACCGGTGTCCCGGTCTGGGTGCTGACGCGGCGGAGCGTCGGGGTCTCGCCCTGGCGGGAGTAGTCCTCGCGCAGGAAGTGGACGAGCGTCCAGTGGTCGTCCGTCAGCTCGATCCCGATGAGTCTCGCGAGCTCTCCCCCGAGCTCGTCCGACCACTGGTCGGGATGGGCGAGGAAGCCCTCGTCGTTGACCTCGACGGCATGGCCGGCGATCGTCGTGGTGGGCATGGTGCCGCTCCTTGTCTGCGGTTAGGCGGCGGGGACCTTCCCCGCCATCGACATCTGCGCGGGCAGGCCGAGAGGTCGTCCGGGGAGCAGGAGGTTCCAGTAGATGTGGCGGAACGCGAGCTTGCCGAGGTGGTTGGCCCGCGACTGCTTGAGCAGGGTCATCGGGCCCACGACCGGCAGGGGGAAGGTGCCGGTCAGTGGCTCGGTCTCGTAGTTGAAGTCGAGGAGCATCGCCTTGCCACCGCCGGACTCGACGAAGCAGTTCGCGTGGCCGTCGAACGAGTGGGTCATGCGCCGCCCGGAGACGTGCTCGAGGAAGTTCTCCACGAAGACCTCGACCGAGAAGTGGGCGACCGACCCGGCCTTGGACGTCGGGATGTTGCTCGCGTCGCCCAGGACGAAGATCGAGGGGTGCTCGGTCGACTGGAGGGTGTGCTTGTCGACGGGGACGTAGTTGAGCTCGTCACCCAGGCCGGAGCGGGCGACGAAGTCCGCGCCCATGTTGAGCGGGATCGTGACGAGCTGGTCGTAGGCCACCTCGCGCTCGTCGTAGGAGACGAGCACGCGGCGCTCCTGGTCGACGTGCTCGACCATGAAGTCCGTCTCGAGGGTGATGCCCTTGTCGGCCAGCAGGTGGCCGAGCTCCCGGCTCGCGACCGGCTTGGTGAAGGCGCCGTCGAGCGGGGTCACGTAGACGATCTCGGTCCGGTCGCGCAAGCCACGCCGGCGCAGGTGGTCGTCCGCCAGGAAGGTGAACTCGAGCGGCGCCACCGGGCACTTGATCGGCATCTCGGTGATGTGCACGACCAGCCGGCCGCCGGAGAAGCCGGCCAGCGCCTCGCGCAGCGCCAGAGCGCCCTCGTAGGTGTAGAACTCGCCGACACTGCGGTGCCACTCGGGGCCCAGCATGCCCGGCGTCTGGTCCGGCCGCGGGGCCGTGCCCGAGGCGATGACGAGCTCGTCGTAGCCGAGGGTGCGCCCGTCGACGAGCGAGACCTCACGGGTCTGCGGGTCCACCCGGTCGACGTCGCCGAGGACGAGCTCGACGCCGTCGGCGATGAGGGCGTGCCGGCTGCGCCTGACCTGCTCGGGCTCGATGAGCCCGAAAGGCAGGAAGAGGTAGCCCGGCTGGTAGTCGTGGACGTCGTCCTTGTCGACGACGGTGATGCGCCACTCGCTGGCGGGGAGACGGTGCCTCAACTTGTTGACGACCATGGTGCCGGCCGTGCCCGCTCCCAGGACCACGAGGGACTTCGTGGTGGTGGTCATGCTCCGACGGTACCCCTATGGGTATCCGCGGCGCTGTGAACCAGCCGACACCAACGGTGTGACCTCGTAGACACGAGCGCCTCCCGCACGGGGAAGGTGGCCCCGGACGCGACGATGCCGGCCGCCCCGACTGGGGCGACCGGCATACGTGGTCGTGCTGGAGGTCAGGACCTCACTGGCCGACGCGGAAGCGCGCGAAGGAGGTCGCCTTGGCGCCGCCCTCCTCGAGCACCTTGCCGACCGTCTTCTTGGCGTCCTTGGCGAAGGCCTGCTCGAGCAGGACGTTCTCCTTGAAGAAGCCGTTGACGCGACCCTCGACGATGCGGGGAAGGGCGGCCTCGGGCTTGCCCTCCTCCTTGGCCGTGGCCTCGGCGACGCGGCGCTCGTTCTCGACCGTCTCGGCCGGGACCTCCTCGCGCGAGAGGACCGTCGGGCTGAAGGCCGCGATGTGCATCGCGACGTCGCGACCGACGGTCTCGTCGCCGCCCTCCAGGGCCACGAGGACACCGATCTGCGCGGGCAGGTCGGGGCTCGTCTTGTGGAGGTAGGAGACGACCTTCTCGCCCTCGAGGCGGGCGACCCGGCGGACCTCGATCTTCTCGCCGATGGTCGCGTTGGCCTCGTCGAGCAGCTCCTGGACGGTCTTGCCGTCGCCGAGCGTGCTCTTGAGGAGCGAGTCGGCGTCGGTGGCACCGGAGGCCACGGCCTGCGCGAGGACCTGGTCGGCGAGGGCGATGAACTTCTCACCCTTGGCGACGAAGTCGGTCTCGCAGTTGACCTCGACCAGCGTGCCGACGCCGTCGCCGGCCTGGGCGGTCACGAGGCCGTTGGAGGCCGAGCGGCCCTCACGCTTCGTCACGCCCTTGAGGCCCTTGACGCGAAGGACCTCGACGGCCTTGGCGCGGTCGCCGCCGGCCTCGTCGAGGGCCTTCTTGACGTCCATCATTCCGGCGCCGGTCTGCTCGCGCAGCGCCTTGATGTCAGCGGCGGTGTAGTTCGCCATGCTCTGTATCGCTCTTTTCGTCAGTGGAGATTGGTGCTGGGTGCTGAGGCGGTCGGAGCGGCAGGCTCAGGCCTGCTCGGCACCGGCCGTCGCGTCAGCAGCCGGCGCCTCGGCCGGCGCCTCGGCGGCGGTCTCGGCGGCGGTCTCGGCGGGGGCGTCGACCGCGATCTCGGCGGCGACCTCGGGCGAGGGCGTCTCGACGGGCGTCTCGGTGGCAGCAGCAGCCTCGGCGTAGAGCTCGCGCTCCCACTCGGCCAGGGGCTCCTCGGCCTGCACGTCGGAGCCGGTCTTGCCGGACGAGCGCTGGACCAGGCCGTCGGCCACGGCGTCGGCGATGACCCGCGTCAGCAGCGTGACGGAGCGGATCGCGTCGTCGTTGCCGGGGATCTTGTAGTCGACCTCGTCGGGGTCGCAGTTGGTGTCGAGGATCGCGATGACCGGGAGGCCGAGCTTGCGCGCCTCGTCGACCGCGAGGTGCTCCTTCTTGGTGTCGACGATCCAGACGGCCGAGGGCACCTTGGACATCGAGCGGATGCCACCGAGGGTCTTCTCGAGCTTGTCCTTCTCGCGCTTGAGGATGAGCAGCTCCTTCTTCGTGTAGCCGGAGCCGGCCACGTCGTCGAAGTTGAGCTCCTCGAGCTCCTTGAGGCGCGTGAGGCGCTTGGAGATCGTCTGGAAGTTGGTGAGCATGCCACCGAGCCAGCGGTGGTTGACGTACGGCATGCCGACGCGGGTCGCCTGCTCGGCGACGGGCTCCTGGGCCTGCTTCTTGGTGCCGACGAAGAGGATGGTGCCGCCGTGGGCGACGGTCTCCTTGACGAACTCGTAGGCGTTGTTGATGTACGTCAGCGACTGCTGCAGGTCGATGATGTAGATGCCGTTGCGCTCGGTCATGATGAAGCGCTTCATCTTCGGGTTCCAGCGTCGGGTCTGGTGCCCGAAGTGGACGCCGCTCTCGAGGAGCTGGCGCATGGTGACGACGGCCATTGCCGTGTTCTCCCTTGTGTCGTTGTTGTCAGTTGTGCGTGGGCGGCCGACGCTCGCGGACACGTGGAGCACGTGACCCGGCGGGCGGCGTACGACCTCACTCCTGGCGCCTGACGCACCCCGCCCCACCGCGAGGGTTGGGGACTGCCGTGGTGCGACCCGGTCCGGCGGACCGGCAGAAGACGCGCGAATTACGGTCGCGTGCGCGCAGGCACACGTGACCTCAGACCATGCTACGGGCTGACCCGGGTCGTGGAGAAATCGCGGTGACCGGACACAATGGCCCGCATGGCTCACTGGGTGGACGCGATCCCGACCTTCGTCGTCCTCACGGTCGTGCTCTTCCTCCCCGGCTGGCTCGTCGTCCGGGCCCTCGGGGCCCGGGGCCTGGAGGCGCTCGCCGTCTCCCCCGCCGTCTCCACCGGGCTGATCACCGCTTTCGCAACCGTGGCCCAGCCCCTGGGCGTGCGCTGGGGGCTGGTCCCGCTCGCCGCCGTGACGGCCGTCTCGTTCGTCGTGGCCTGGGTGGCCCGCCGGCTCTTCGGGCACCACGACACCGAGCTGCATCCCGCCCGACGCCTGCTCGGACGACCGCAGCCCGATGCCGCCCTGGCCATCGCGATCGGCGCCGTGCTCGCCCTGGCGACGATCCTGCCCTCGATCGGGCGGCCCGACGAGCTCGTCGACTCCCCGGACGCGGTGTTCCACCTGAGCCGCATCAAGACGTTCCTCGAGAGCGGCAACTTCTCCATCGCCAACCCGACCCTCTACCCCAGCGGGTTCCACGTCTGGGTGGGGACGAGCCTGCTGACCGGCAGCGCGGACGTGCTCCCGGGCACCAACGTCGCCACGGTCCTGCTGGCCGCAGTGGTGTGGCCGATCGGCTGCGTGGCGCTCGTCCGACACGCCCTGGGCACCTCCCGTCTCGTGACGTATGCCGCCGGGCTGGCCTCCGCGGCCTTCATCGCCTTCCCGACCGCCCTCCTGGGGTGGGGCGTGCTCTGGCCCAACCTCATGGCGACCGCGCTGACCCCGGGGGCCCTCGCCCTCATGCTGCAGGCCGCGCGATCGAGACGGGTCGGGCAGTGGCTGGCCTTCGCGGCCGCCCTCCCGGGCCTGGCACTCATCCAGCCCAACGCCCTCGTGGCCCTCCTCGTCTTCGCGCTCACGTGGTTCATCACGGCCCGGGTGCGCGCAGGACTCATGGGGCACCTCGCGTGGCGCGTCGTGGTGCGCGACCTCGCAACAGTGGCTGTCGCCGTCGTGGTCGGACTCGTGGTCGCCCCCACGGTCTCGGCCCTGCTGGCCTCGACGCAGTCCTACGAGTGGAAGGACAAGGTCTCGGTGTGGGCCGCGCTCGTCGAGGTCGTCGGCGGTCGGGTGCTCATCTCGGACGTCCTCTGGGGACTGGTGGTGCTCATGGTCCTCGGCATCGGCTGGATCGCCCTCCGCGCCCGGGCTGCGCTCCCGGTCGTGGCCATGTGGCTCGCCTGCGTCGTGCTCTACGTCCTGTCCGCGTCCTCGACGATGTCGTGGACGGCGCTGGTGACCGGCTACTGGTACAACGACAAGATCCGCCTGGCCTCCTTGGCTGCCGTGCCCGGGGTCGTGCTCGTGGCCGCCGCCGCGCCGGCGGTGCGTGAGCTGGCGGGCCGGGTGCCGGCGCTCGGTCGCCGCCCGGTCGCCGCCGCGCTGCTCGGCGCCCTGACGATCCCGGTGCTCACGCTCGGCCTCAACGGAGGCACCCGCGAGCAGATGCTGGCCGACTTCTTCCGCCCGGCCGACCCGAGCAAGGTCATCCTGTCGCGCGATGCCCAGGCGTCCCTGGCCAGGCTCGCCGCCCTCATCCCGCCCGGGCAGGGCCTCGTCGGACGCCCCGAGAACGGCTCGCCCCTGATGTGGCCGCTCTTCGGCACCCGGACCCTCTACCGCTCCATCCCGATCCCCCCGGCGGGCGACGGGATCGTCATCGGCACGGGATTCGACGACATGGCCCACCGCCCGGACGTGTGCGAGGCACTGGCCCGCAACGACGTCCGGTGGGCCATCGACTCCAGCCACGTCTACTGGCTCGACAAGCCGGAGCGGTCCTCGGGGCTGAAGGACCTCGCGAAGGTCGACGGCGTCGAGGCCGTGCGGACCGACGGCCAGTACACGCTGTACCGCATCACCGGCTGCGGCCTCGGCGCCGGCATGTAACGCCCGGTCGGCCTGCAGCGATGGAGTCGGTGGAGATCCCACCCGGACCCCTGACCGGGTGGGATCTTCCCTGTCCGGTCGCCGGGTTCGGCGGCGCCGTGGCTACGCTCGGGCCATGAGGACGCCGCTGATCTCCCGGATGCAGCCCTTCGGCACCACGATCTTCGCCGAGATGTCGGCACTCGCGCAGCGCACCGGCAGCATCAACCTGGGGCAGGGCTTCCCCGACACGGACGGACCCCGCGAGATGCTCGAGGCGGCGAAGGCGGCCATCGACGGCGGCCGCAACCAGTACCCGCCGGGCCCCGGCGTGCCGGAGCTGCTGCAGGCGGTCGCCGCGCACCAGGAACGCTTCTACGGGCTGACGCTCGACCCCTCGTCGCAGGTCCTCGTCACCGCGGGCGCCACCGAGGCGATCGCCTCGGTCGTCCTCGCCCTGTGCGAGCCGGGCGACGAGGTCGTCACCTTCGAGCCCTACTACGACTCGTATGCCGCCACGATCGCCCTCGCCGGGGCCACCCGCCGCACCTCGGTGCTGCGCTTCCCCGACTTCGCCGTCGACGAGGCGTCCCTGCGGGCGGCCTTCTCCTCGAGGACCCGCCTCGTGCTGCTCAACACGCCGCACAACCCCACCGGCAAGGTCTTCAGCCGGTCCGAGCTCGAGCTCGTCGCCGAGCTCGCGCGCGAGCACGACGCCTGGGTGGTGACCGACGAGGTCTACGAGCACCTCGTCTTCGACGGGGCCGAGCACGTGCCGATGGCGACGTTGCCCGGCATGTTCGAGCGCACCATCACGATCAGCTCGGCCGGCAAGACCTTCTCCGCGACGGGGTGGAAGGTCGGCTGGCTCTCGGGCCCGGCCGAGGCCGTCAGGGCGGCCCGGACGGTCAAGCAGTTCCTGACGTACGTCGCCTCGGGGCCCTTCCAGCCGGCCGTCGCCGTGGCGCTCGGGCTGGGCGACGACGTGTATGCCGGCCTGCGCAACTCGCTGCAGGCCAAGCGCGACCTGCTGTGCTCGGCACTCGCCGCGTCGGGGCTGGAGGTGTCCCGGCCGGCAGGCACCTACTTCGTGATCGCGGACGCCGCGCCGCTCGGGGCGGTGGACGGGCTGGAGTTCGCGCGCCGGCTGCCTGGGCTGGCCGGCGTCGTCGGCGTGCCGGTCTCGGTCTTCCACGACGACCAGGAAGCGGCGCGCACCCTGGTGCGGTTCGCCTTCTGCAAGCGTGACGACGTCCTCGTCGAGGCGAGCCGTCGCCTCGCCGCGGCCGGCCGGCAGAACCCCCAGCCCGTGCAGTGATCGGCACGGCCGGCCGTCCACATCCCGGGGCCGGCCTCGACGGTTGTCCACAGCCACGGCGCCGAAGAGCCTCGGGGCGGCCGCAGGCGCCGACGCTGGGCACATGACGATCGGTTCGGGAGTCCTCGCCGCGGTGCTGGCTGCCACGTCGGTGACGACAGCTGTCATACCGGCCGGTGTCCTCGCGCCCTCCGGTCCGAGCGGCACCGCGGTGGCGACGGGCACGGCCTCGGCGCGCTGGAGCTGGCCGCTGGACCCTCGTCCCGAGGTGGCGCGGCGCTTCGACCGGCCGGACCAGCCGTGGCTGCCGGGTCACCGTGGCGTCGACCTCGCGGCAGCTGTGGGTCAGTCGGTGCTCGCCCCGACCGACGGCCGGGTCACCTGGACCGGCGTCGTCGCCGGACGGTCGGTCGTCGTCGTCTCCCACGATGGCGGCCTGCGCAGCACCTTCGAACCGGTGGTCGCGGTGGTGCCGGTGGGCGCCGCCGTCTCGCGTGGACGGGGCATCGGTGCCGTGGCCGCGACGCCCGGGCACTGCGCTCCGCGCACGTGCCTGCACTGGGGCGTGCTGCGCGGCGAGACCTACCTGGACCCGCTCGCGCTCGTCGGTCGTGCCGGGGTGGTCCTGCTCCCGGTTCCCTGAGCGCCAAGGCGGCGCGGTCTCAGGCGCGGGGGTGGGCCTGCTCGTAGCTGCGCCGCAGCCGGTCGACGGAGACGTGGGTGTAGATCTGCGTCGTGGCGAGACTCGCGTGCCCGAGGATCTCCTGCACCATGCGCAGGTCGGCGCCTCCCTCGAGCAGGTGCGTCGCGGCGCTGTGGCGAAGCCCGTGCGGGCCCAGGTCGGGCGCGTCCGGCAGGTGGGAGAGCAGCTCGTGCACGGCGGAGCGCACCTGGCGGGTGTCGACGCGGCGTCCGCGGCGGCCGAGGAAGAGCGCGGGGCCGGAGTGCTCACCCACGAGCCGGGGGCGGACGGCGAGCCACGCCTCGATGGCCCGTCGTGCCGGGGCGCCGAAGGGGACGATGCGCTCCTTGGATCCCTTGCCCATGACGCGGACGACGTCCTGGGAGCGGTCGACATCGTCGATGTCGAGCGCGGCGAGCTCACCGACACGGATCCCGCTGGCGTAGAGCAGCTCCAGCATCGCGCGGTCACGCACGTGGATGGGGTCGTCGTCATCGGCGCGGACGGCAGCGAGGTCGAGCAGCGCGGTCGCCTCGCCCTGGCGCAGCACCTCGGGCAGGTGAGCCTGCCGCTTCGGGGCCACGAGGCGCAGCGAGGGGTCGGCCGCGATGCGCCCGGTGTGCTCGGCCCAGCGCAGGAAGGTCCGCGCGGAGGCGGCGCGGCGGGCGATGGTCGCCCGTGCCGCCCCGGCGTCGGCCTGCGCCCCGAGCCAGGAGCGCAGGTCGCCGATGCGCAGCTCATCGATCTGCTGGATGCCCTGCTCCCCGGCGAAGGCCAGCAGGTGCCGGATATCGCCGAGGTAGGCACGGCGCGTGTGCTGCGACCGGCCCCGTTCGGCGCCCAGGTGGCGGGAGAAGGCGTGGAGCAGCTCCGCGTGCCGTTCGAGCACGGCGGCTTCCTCCTCGCGCTTCGTCACATCCGTCACTTGCGCACCATCGCAAAGTGGTGCGACGTTGGCAAGCCCCGACCGTGGGATGGCCCGGACCCCGTGGGTCAACGTGCTGCCGTCAGGCGCCGTTGCGGACGCTTGCGCCACGTACCGGCCGACTCGGTCACGAGCCCCAGGCGTTCGAGCCGGCCGAGGGCGGCTCGGACGGCCAGGGGTGACTGCGCCGCGGATCGCACGATGGCATCGAGCGGTAGCGCCGACCGGAAGGGCACGGCCTCGAGCACCGACGCGTCGAGAGACGGGAGGGCGTCCTCCGGAAGCACCGGACCTCGAGCGGGCTCGCAGGCGTCGTCACCCAGGTCGCCGACGAGGTCGATGACCTCACTGGCGGAGGTCACGAGCACCGCACGCCCGTCACGGATCTCCTGGTGGCAGCCGGAGGAGGTCATCGAGGTGATCGGCCCGGGCACGGCACCGACGTTGCGGCCCGCGTCGATCGCATGCTTGACGGTGTTGCGCGAGCCCGAACGCAGGTCGGCCTCCACCACCACCGTGCCCCGGGTCATCCCGGCGATCAGGCGGTTGCGAGCGAGGAACCGGGACTTCATGGGAGCCGAGCCCGGCGCCACCTCGGAGACCACGAGCCCGTCGCGTGCGATCCGCGCGATGAGGGTGGCGTGGGCCGAGGGATAGGGCCGCTCCACGCCGCCCGCCAGCACTGCGACGGTGGCACCGTCGACCGCGAGCGCACCGCGATGGGCGCTCCCGTCGATGCCGAACGCGGCGCCGGACACCACCGACCACCCGCGCTGGGCCAGACCCGCCGCGAGGTCGGCCGCGACCTGCTCGCCGTAAGCGGTCGCCGTCCGTGAACCCACGACGGCCACCGAGCGCTCGACCGTCTCGGCGAGGTCGAGTGGCCCTCGCACCCAGAGGCAGTACGGCGGCACCGGGATGCTGCCGAGCCGCTCGGGCCACTCGTCGTCGCCCGGGACGACCACGCGCGCCCCGACCTTGGCCGCGATGTCCAGGTCACGCTCCGTGTCGAGCGAGGCCACCCTCGGCCGGAACCGGCCCAGGGTGCCACGACCGGCACGGATCCTCGCCACCGCTTCGGGCGCACCCACCTCGTCCAGGAGCGTGCGCACCTCCCTGTCGCAAGGCTCCGCGAGCCGCGACAGCGCCGCCCTCGCGAACCGGTCAGCGTCCATGCTGCACCTCCCCTTCCAGGAGTCCGCGGTCTTGTCCTTGGTGTCCTTGGTGTCCTCGGCCTGGCTGGTCGCGTGCCTCATGCCGCCATCCCCGCCCGGTGCCGCAGCGACAGTGCGAGGTCGACCTCCTCGCGGCCGGGGCGCTGCAGCCCCATGACGTCCGCGATCGTCCAGGCGCACCGCAGCGTCCGGTCGTAACCTCGGAGGCTGAGCGCACCGCTCTCTAGGGACCGGTCGAGGCTCGCCGTGGCCGAACCGGGCAGCCGCCACGGCCGACCCCGCAGGACGGAGCCGGGAACGTCGGCGTTGACTCCGCGGCATGTCTCGAGCACCTCGCGCCAGCGCTCCCCCTGGGCGCGGCGCGCCCCTGCCACCCGAGCTGCGACCGCGGCCGTCGACTCGCCCGCGGCGGCCCCGGCCATGGACAGCCCGGGCGGCTGCACGTGGACCTGCAGGTCGACGCGGTCGAGCAACGGCCCGCTCAGCTTCCCGAAGTAGGACCGGCGCATCATCGGTGTGCACGTGCAGTCCAGACCCTTGCCCCACCCGTTGCCGCAGGGGCACGGGTTGGCCGCCAGGACGAGCTGGAACCGGGCGGGGAAGGTCACGGTCTCCTGTGCGCGGGCGATGGACACCGACCCGCGTTCGAGCGGCGTGCGCAGCGACTGCAGCACGGCCTTGTCGAACTCCGGTGTCTCGTCCAGGAACAGCACGCCCCGGTGGGCCTGGGTGATCGCGCCCGGCCGGATCCGGCCGGTCCCGCCCCCGATGACGGCCGCCTGCGAGGCACCGTGGTGCGGCGCGACGAACGGCGGGCGCGAGATGAGCCGCACCTCCTCGCCGTCCCCGAGGGCGCCGAGCACGGAGTGGATCGCCGTGACCTCCATCGAGGCGGCCTCGTCGAGCGCCGGCAGCAGGCCGGGCAGTCTCTCGGCGAGCATCGTCTTGCCGGCCCCCGGGGGCCCGGCGAGCAGCAGGTGATGACCGCCGGCGGCGGCGATCTCGAGGGCGAGCTTCGCATCGGCCTGACCCACCACCTCGCTGAGGTCTCGGACCGGCGGCGGCTCGGGTGGCACGACGGGCGGGACCGGGACCTCCTCAACCGGGCGACCCCTGCCCAACGCGTCATAGCGCCGCACGAGCTCGACCACGTCGGCGACCGGGTGCACGGCAACCCCGGACACGAGGCGGGCCTCCCCGGCGTTGGCGACCGGGACGACGACGTGGCGCACGCCGGCCAGCGCGGCCGCACGGACGAGAGGGAGGACCCCCGGCACCGGCCGCACGGTCCCGTCGAGCCCGACCTCCCCGATGTGCACGACGTCGCGAACCACGCCGACCCGCACGAGCTCCAGGGCGGCCGCGACCGCGACGAAGATGCCGAGGTCGAAACCGGTTCCGACCTTGCGCTCCCCGGCCGGGGAGAGGTTGACCGTGACCCGCCGTTGGCTGACCGGCATCTTCTCGATGAGGGCGGCCGCCGCCTTGATGCGGTCGGAGGACTGCTTGACCGCGGAGTCGCCGAGCCCGCTGATGGCGAACCCCGGCAGGCCGGGCGTCACGTGCGCCTCGACGTCGACGACGAACCCGAGCACGCCGCGCAGCCCCACCGACCGGGTGCGGCCCAGCCCGGTGCCCATCAGCACACCCCGCGCAGGTGCTCGAGGCTGGCCCGGCCGCTGCGGGGCCGCAGGATCGAGATGACGTCGATCCGCAGCGCCAGGCCGTGCGCCAGGTGGTCGTGCTCGTCACGCCACAGGCCGGCGAGCCGGCGCAGTCGGCGCTGCTTGGCCCACGTCACCGCCTCGAAGGGCGCGCCGTAGGCCTCGGTCGTGCGTGTCTTGACCTCGCAGACGACGAGCTCGCGGCCGTCGACGGCGACGACGTCGATCTCGCCGCGGACGCACCGCCAGTTGCGGTCGAGGATCGTCAGGCCGTGTGCAAGCAGGTAGCGGCACGCGAGGCGCTCGCCGTAGTCGCCGAGGGCGCGGGTGGAGAGGTCCATGCGGACCACCCTCCCGGCGGCCTCCCGGCGAGGACAGACCTCAGCGGGTGGCTGTGGACGGCATACGTTCGCGGGAAGGGGATGTGGACGAACCCGCGCTCAGGGCGTCAGCCGGAGCGTCAGGTGAAGTCGCCGTTCTCGGGGAGCTTGATGTCGGGCTTGGGCAGCTCCTCGACGTTGACGTCCTTGAAGGTCACGACGCGCACGTTCTTGACGAACCGGGCCGGCCGGTAGATGTCCCAGACCCAGGCGTCGGCCATGGTGACGTCGAAGAACACCTCACCGCCGTCGTTGCGGACCTTGAGGTCGACGGAGTTGGCGAGGTAGAAGCGCCGCTCGGTCTCGACGACGTGGGTGAAGAGGCCGACGACGTCGCGGTACTCCTTGTAGAGCTGGAGCTCCATCTCGGTCTCGTACTTCTCGAGGTCTTCCGAACTCACCTGATCGCCGTTCCTGTCTGCTCTGCCGTGGTGGGCGCCGGGGCGAAGGCCTCCGTCACCTCATTCAACACCTCGACGGCGTCGTCGGTGTACACGCCGGGCAGGCGCCACGAGCGCCGGTGCAGCTCGCACGGCCCGAGGCGCGCGAGCGCCTCGAGGTGCTCCGGCGCGGAGTAGCCCTTGTTCAGTGCCCAGCCGTATGCCGGGTGCTCGTCCGAGAGCGCCACCATCAGCTGGTCGCGCTCGACCTTCGCCAGCACGCTCGCCGCGGCCACCGACGAGCACTTGAGGTCGGCCTTGATCATCGTGGTGACCGGCGGCGTGGTGGGCCCGGACTCGTCGGCGAAGGCGAAGAGCCCCACCTCCGCCGGGTCCGTCAGCCAGTCGTGGTTGCCGTCGAGGATGACCAGGTCGGGGACGACGCCGAGGCCGGCAAGCGCCCGGGTGCCGGCGAGCCGCAGGGCGGCCATGATCCCGATGGCGTCGATCTCGTCGGCGGTGGCGTGCCCGACGGCGTGGGCGACCGCCCAGCGCTGCAGGCGCGGTACGAGGGCGGTCCGTGCCCTTTCGGTCAGCAGCTTGGAGTCCTTGACCCCGACCGGGGCCGAGCGCACCGTCTCGTCGATGACGACGACCCCCACGCTGACGGGGCCGGCGAGCGCGCCCCGGCCGACCTCGTCCATGCCGGCGAGCAGGCGGTGTCCGGAGCGCTGCAGCGCCCGTTCGACGCGCAGCGAGGGCTTCTTCGAGGGCGGTGCGGCAGGTGCCATGGAGCCGGGTGCGCCGATCAGCCGGCCGCGGCCTTGGTCGCCGAGGCGGTCGGCGTGCCCGTCGGCGCGGGGTTGACCGCGCCCTTCCCGGCCGGCGCGGTGGAGGCCGGGGCAGGGACCTGCCCGAAGGTGCGCTCGGGGACGCCGAGCCAGGTCACGTGCTCGATGGGCCACACGATGAACAGGGCGCGCCCGACGACCTTGTCGATCGGCACGGACCCGGTGGCCCCGGTGCCGTCGTCGTGCCAGCGGCTGTCGGAGGAGTCGGAGCGGTGGTCGCCCATGACCCAGATGCGGCCCTGGGGCACGGTGATGTCGAACTTCTTGCCCTCGCTCGGGTAGTCGCCCGGCTTGATGTAGGGCTCGGTGATCTCGACGCCGTTGACCTTGATCTTTCCGGTGTCGCCGTTGCCCTGGACGTGGTCGCCCGGCAGGCCGATGACGCGCTTGATGAGGTGGTTCTCCGAGTCCTCCGGCAGCAGGCCGACGAAGACGAGCGCGTCGTGGAACGGCCCGCCGACCGTGCTGTGCGTGTCACCGAGGCTCCCGAGCCACGGCGTGGGCGTCCCGGGATCCTCGAAGACGACGACGTCACCGCGCTTGAGCTCGAACGGTCCAGGTGTCAGCTTGCTGACGATGACCCGGTCGTCCTTGACGAGGGTGTTCTCCATCGAGCCGGACGGGATGTAGAAGGCCTGGAAGAGCCAGGTCTTCACCACGAACGAGAGCGCCATCGCCAGGACGATGACGATCACGAGCTCCTTGATCCCGGCCAGCAGCGTGCCGCCGAAGCCCCGCGGCTTCTCGTCGTAGTCGTAGTCGTCGTCGTCGTCGATGTCGCCAGGGGTACGCCCGCGCGTGGGGTCTTCCGGGCGTCCGGTGTACTGCGACATCACTCACCATTTCGTGGGACGGAGGCAACTGGTCCTGCGGCGACCGGACCGAGCCGATCGAGCGGCCAGTATCGCACCCATACCTTGCCGACGATGTCGTCCCCGGGCACCATGCCGCCCCCCGGGTCTCCGAGGTGGGCGCGGGAGTCGGCCGAGGCTCCGCGGTTGTCGCCCATGACCCAGAACCGGTCGGGCGGGACCGTCACGTCGAACGTCACGGCGCTCGGCCGCTGTCCCGCAGCGACGTAGGGCTCGGTGACGGCGACGCCGTTGACCTCCAGTCGCCCGTCGGCCGAGCAGCAGCGGACGTGGTCGCCGGGAACCCCGATGACGCGCTTGACGTAGTCGGTGGGCTGCCCCGTGCCGGTCAGGCTCTGCACCGCCTGCACGAGGGTCTGGAGCGGCCCGCGCTCGGGCACCCGCAGGTGGAAGGCCTGGGAGGCGTCGAAGACGATGATGTCGCCGCGCCGGACGTCGTCGGGCGCCGTGAGCCGGCTGACGAGGATGTGGTCCCCGACGAGGAGCGTGTCCTGCATCGACCCGCTGGGGATGCCGAAGGGTGTCACGAGGAAGGCGCGCACGACGACAATCGCGAGCAGCAGCAGCGCGGGGCCGAGCAGCCACCGCTGACGCCGCACGGCGGCATACGTACGCGTTGGGCCGGGCGAGTGGGTTGGGCCGGGTGCGCCGGCAACCGCGCCTGTGGCGGCCTCCCCCGCCACGCCTTCCCTGCCCGGGCGCGACGAAGGCGCGGTGGACCCCCGCTCGGGGGTCGTACCGGAGCTCTCCGGGACGGCCCGCTCGGGGTCCACCGCGCCTCGTGTGTCAGTGCGACGACTGCGTCGGCAGCCGTCAGCCCTTGGCGCCGGCCTTGGCGCCGCCCTTGGCCGGGACGGTCTCGCGCTTCTCGCGGATCTTGGCGGCCTTGCCGCGCAGACCACGCAGGTAGTAGAGCTTCGCGCGGCGGACGTCACCGCGGGTGACGACCTCGATCTTGTCGATGACCGGGGTGTGCACCGGGAAGGTGCGCTCGACGCCGACACCGAAGGAGACCTTGCGGACCGTGAAGGTCTCGCCGATGCCGCCACCGTGGCGACGGATCACGACGCCCTGGAACACCTGGACACGCGAGCGCGTGCCCTCGATGACCTTGACGTGGACCTTGAGGGTGTCGCCGGCGCGGAACTCGGGAACGTCCGAGCGCAGCGACGCCGCGTTGATGTCGTCAAACGTGTGCATGATGCTTCGCTTTCCTGGGTGCCACAGGCCACCTCGTCACCAGTATGTGGTCGTGCGTCCGCGTGGCCGCGTCGAGTCACCGGTGGAGCTGGCCGAGCCGGCTCGGCTCGGTGGTGACCCGACTCCCCCTGTGGCAGGGGCCGTCGTGTCCCGGACGCAAGGAGCAAGTCTGCCAGAGCAAGCGTCCCACGGCGAAATCGGCGGCGGCGGCCGCCGCCGGCAGCGGGTGGCCCAGGTGGTCCGGGCCGTGCCCTAGCGTTGCCCCGTGGACGTCTCCCCGAGCTGGCCCGTCGTCGCCTGCCTGATCATCCTCCTCGCGGTGACCGTGGCGGCCAACCGGGTCGGCGGGCTCGGCCTCGGACGGCAGTCCGTGCTCGCGGGCGGACGCGCGGTCGTGCAGCTCACCCTCGTCGCACTCGTCATCACCGCAGTGGTCGGCTCCCTGTGGCTCTCCTTCCTGGCGGTGGGGGCGATGTTCGCCACCGCGGTGGCCACGACGTCCAAGCGGGTCGGGGCTCCGGGCACCTGGCCGTGGGCCGCGGCCGCGATGGCGTGCGGCGTCGTGCCGGTCGTCGCGATCATCCTCGCCACCGGCGCGGTGCCGCTGACCGGGATCGCGGTCATCCCGATCGCGGGCATCGTCATCGGCAACACCATGACGGTGCACACTCTCGTGGGGCGTCGCACCTTCGCGGCCCTGCGCGAGGAGCACGGCCAGTACGAGGCGTGCCTGTCGCTCGGCCTCACCTCCGACCAGGCGATCGACGAGATCATCGCCCGACGCGTGCCCGAGGGGATCGTCCCGAGCCTCGACCAGGTGCGCACCTCGGGAGTCGTCACCCTCCCCGGGGCCTTCATCGGGGTGATGCTCGGCGGTGGCAGCGCCGTGCAGGCCGCGACCGCCCAGGTCCTCGTGCTCTTCGCCATCATGGCCACCCAGTCGATCACCGCGAGCGTGCAGGCCGAGCTGATCCGTCGGCGCCGCCTTCTCCCGGCGGACCTCGACGTCGCGCTCGTCTCCTGACGCCGCCGGCCCGCCGAGACCGCATCCCCGAGACGCGCGAGATCGCCAGGCCGTGGGTCGGGCCGCAGCTCAGCGGCGGCGCTTGACCAGCGTGACCGTGCCCGGCAGGGAGGACGAACCGTCGGCGGGGCGGTAGCCGGCCTTCCGGTACGCCTTGAGCGCCTCGGGGCGACCCGACCCCAGGTGCAGCGTGACGCTGCGCGTGCCGTCCGGCGCAGCGGCCTCGGCCTGCTCGACGAGTCGTCGATCCAGTCCGCGACCCTCGAGGTCGGGGGCGACACAGAGTCGGCTGATGGCCCACTCGCCGTCCGGGGACGGCGAGCGCGGGGTGCGGACGGCGCCCACGAGCCGGCCGCCGCTGCGGGCGACCCAGGTGATCGACGTGTCGAGGGACGCCCGGACGTCGTCGACGCTCGCGTGGGCGTCGGGGGTCCCCGAGGTGCCCGCGGCGCCGGCCTCCCGCGCCGCGCAGGCCAGGAGGAGGACGGCCAGCTCCGGCACGTCGCCCGGGGTCGCGGCCGCGATCTCCAGGTCGCCGCCGTCGGCACCGCCGGCGTGCGAGGCGTGGAGCAGGTCCGGGCGACGCGCGGCCGTGCGGGCGAGGCGCTGCTCGTGTCGCCACTGCGCGATGGCGCCGTGGTTGCCCGAGAGCAGCACCGACGGCACATCGCGGCCGTTCCACGAGCTGGGCTTGGTGTAGATGGGGTACTCGAGCAGGCCGTCCTCGTGCGACTCCTCGACGAGCGACTCGGCGTTGCCGATGACGCCCGGGATCAGCCGCCCGATGGCCTCCACCATGGCCAGGACGGCGACCTCGCCGCCGTTGAGGACGTAGTCGCCGAGGCTGACGACCGACACCTCGAGGCCGAGGTCCTCACGGGCGTGGTCGTAGACGCGCTCGTCGATCCCCTCGTAGCGGCCGCAGGCGAACGCCAGCCACGGCTCCAGCGCGAGCTCGCGGGCCAGGGCCTGCGTGAAGGGGCGCCCGCCCGGGCCGGGTACGAGCAGGCGCGGCTTGGCACCCGACGGGTTGTCGAGGGCCAGCACGTGGTCGAGCGCCTCGGCCCACGGCTGCGGCTTCATGACCATGCCCGCTCCCCCGCCGTAGGGGGTGTCGTCGACCGTGCGGTGGCGGTCGTGGGTGAAGTCGCGCAGGTCGTGGATCCGGACGTCGAGCAGGCCGTCCTCGCGCGCCTTGCCGATGAGCGAGAGGTCGAGCGGGGTGAGGTAGTCGGGGAAGATCGTGACGACGTCGAGGCGCATGGCGGCTCGAGCCGCATGGACGTGTCCCGTCGTCACTCGGAGCCCTCGCGGTAGAGGTCGAAGAGGCCGGGCGGCGGGTCGACGACCACGTGGTCCTCGGCGACCGTCGGCACGATCCGCCTGACGAAGGGCACGTATGCCGTGACGCCGTCGGTCAGCGTGACGACGAGGCGGTCCTGCGCCGGGCCGATCTCCAACCCGCTCACGGTGCCGACCCGCTCCCCGCTGGTGTCGCGGACCTCGAGGCCCACGAGGTCCTCCTCGTAGAACGCCTCCTCCTCGGGGGTCGGGGCCGCCTCGGGCAGCACGAGCCGGGTGCCGCGCAGGCTCTCCGCGCCCGTTCGGTCGGGGATCTCCTCGAAGGTGAGCAGCCAGATGCCACGGTGCACCCGCGTGCCGGCGATGGTCAGGGCCTTGGGCACGCCGGACCCCGGGTCCGCCTCGGTGGCGACGACGGTGCCGACGGCGAAGCGCACCTCGGGGTCGTCGGTGTGCAGCTGGACGGTGACCTCTCCGCGCAGGCCGTGGGGTTTGCCGATGCGGGCAAGGACGACGTTCATGGGCCGAATCCTCTCAGGTCGTGAACGGGTCCGGACACGCGAACAGGGGCGCCCCGGAAGTCCGGGGCGCCCCTGGCGGTCACTCTCTGACGGCTCGTCGGCGTGTCTCCGTGAGCCCTCGGCGCTCAGCGCACGCGGTCGGTGTCGACGATGTCGACGCGTACGTTGTTGTTGCCCGCGAGGGCGCCGACGACCGTGCGCAGGGCGCTCGCCGTGCGGCCGGAACGGCCGATGACGCGGCCGAGGTCGTCGGGGTGGACCCGGACCTCGAGCAGCTCACCGCGGCGCAGCTCCTTGCGGCGCACGACGACGTCCTCGTCGTGGTCGACGATGCCCTTGACGAGGTGCTCGAGCGCCTCCTCGAGCATGCTCAGGCCTCGGCCTTCGCGGACTCGTCTGCGCCGGCCTCGGCGGAGGCCTCGGCCGGGGCCTCGGTCTGCTCGTCGGCCTTCGGCTCGGCCTTCTTGGCAGCCTTCTTGCGCGGAGCCGGGCTGTCGGTGCCCGCGTCGCTCTTGCCACCGGCGGCGGCGACGGCCGCCTCGTAGAGGTCCTTCTTCGAGGTCTTCGGCTCCTTGGTCTGGAGCTTGCCCTCGTCGACGACCTTGATGAGGGCCGCGACGGCCTCGGTCGGCTGCGCACCCTGGCTCAGCCAGTAGTGCGCGCGCTCGATGTCGATGTCGATGAGCGACGGCTGCTCGGTGGGGTGGTACTTGCCGATCTCCTCGATCGCACGGCCGTCGCGCTTGGTGCGCGAGTCCATGACGACGACGCGGTAGAACGGTGCACGGATCTTGCCCATGCGCTTCAGGCGGATCTTGACAGCCACTGTGGCGGTCTCCTCAAACAGTCGTGAGCGCGGCGAGACCGGCTGGGTTCAGCCGGGGTGCCGACGCTCGGTGTGTAGGCGTCCGGTCCAGCCGAGAGGGGGCCGGACGGGTACAGCCCTCCATTCTGCCAGACGCCGGGCAGTGCTCCGACCAGCCGGGGCAGGTGACGGCCCACGGAGCGGGCCGTCGACTGCCTAGGGCGTATGCCGTGAGCTCCCTCGGGCGAACGCCGCCCGGACCGCGAGGGCGTGGCGCACGACGTCGCGCTTCGGCACGTCGAACGCCCCGTCGAGGACCGGTACGACCGACGGGTCGAAACCGGCCCGGGCCAGGCCCATGCGCAGGGCCGGCCCCGTCAGCCCGCACTCGAGCACGCCCCCGACGGGTGAGGAGCGCAGCAGGTCGAAGAGGGCCTCCGTGTTCTCGACGACGGTGGAGGAGAAGAGCGGGACCCCCAGCTCGGCGGCGACGGCAGCACCGAGGCCGGTGCCGCCGTAGCCCCCGGCGCGGTGGACGACGCAGGCGAAGCGTCGGGGTGCGTACAGGTGGTAGGGGGCCGCCGGCCAGTCGCTCGAGAGCATCGTGTAGCGGTCGTGGTCGCGCCAGTCACGCCGGCCGTCGGGGCCCGGCAGGTGCAGGAAGTCGCGGGAGAAGCCCTCGTGGACGAAGCCGAGCGACCGCACCAGGCCGGCCGAGCGGTGGTTGGCCGGCTGGATGTTGGCCTCGAGGCGGTGCAGGCCCATGCCGTGCGGCGGCTCCTCGAAGACGAGGTCGAGCACGAGCCGCAGGCCCTCCGCGAAGAGGCCGCGACCGGCGTACGGGTCGTAGGAGTCGTAGCCGACGGTGGCGCTGCGGAAGGCACCCTCGACGACGTTGGCCACGTTGACCCGGCCGACGAGGCCGTGGGAGCCCTCGGGGTCCAGGGCCAGGACCATGAACGTGCGGTACGTCGGCGACTGGTTCTCGAGGACGGTCGGGAGGTTGTGGGGGTTCGGGATCGCGAAGTCGGCGAGCCGCCGTTCCGACAGCGTCACGGCAGCGGCATACGCGGGGATGTCGTCGGCACACGGCGGGCGCACCTCGACGCGCTCCCCCAGTGCCGTGAGCGGGCGCTCCGGACCCACCGACGGAGGCAGGGCGTCAGGCGACAACTCGGCCTCGCAGGACGACCCCCAGCGGGTCCGCGACGGTCGTGACGTCGGCGCGCGGGTCCGCGGCGAGGACGACGAGGTCGGCATCCTCGCCCTCGGCGATGCCCGGTCGTCCGAGCCACTCCCGGGCGCCCCAGGTGGCGGCGGACACGACCTCGGTGTTCGTCAGGCCCGCCTTCGTCAGCTCGACCATCTCCTGCGCGACCAGGCCGTGCGGCAGGCTGCCGCCGGCGTCGGTGCCGACGTAGATCGCCACGCCGGCCTCGTGTGCCGCGCCGACCGTGGCGTAGCGGCGTTCGTGCAGGTCGAGCATGTGCTTGTGGTAGTCGGGGAACCTCTCCTGCGCCGGCGCCGCCAGGGCGGGGAACTGCGCGATGTTGACGAGGGTGGGCACGATGGCGATGCCCTGGGCTGCGAAGGTGTCGATGGAGTCCTCTTGCAGGCCGGTCGCGTGCTCGATGCAGTCGATGCCGGCGGCCGCCAGGTCACGCAGCGACTGCTCGCCGAAGCAGTGCGCCGTCACCCGGACACCCTCCTCGTGCGCCGCGGCGATGGCGGCGGCGACGGCCTGCTGCGACCAGCTCGGCGCCAGGTCGCCCACGTCACGGTCGATCCAGTCGCCGACGAGCTTGACCCAGCCGTCGCCGCGGTGGGCCTCCAGCCGCACGTGGCGCTCGAGCTCGTCCTCCTCGACCTCGTGGGCGAAGTTGCGGATGTAGCGGCGGGTGCGGGCGATGTGGCGGCCGGCCCGGATGATCTTCGGCAGGTCCTCGCGCTCGTCGACCCAGCGGGTGTCACCGGGCTGGCCGGCGTCGCGGATGAGCAACGTGCCACGGTCGCGGTCGGTGAGGGCCTGCTGCTCGGCCTCCTCCCGCGGCACCTCGCCGTGCGGCCCGAGGCCGACGTGGCAGTGCGCGTCGACGAGGCCGGGCAGCACCCATCCCTCTAGGGTCTGCACGTCGGCGGCGTCGGCCGGCGGGGTGAAGGACACCCGGCCCCCGATGACCCAGAGCTCGTCGACGACGTCGTCCGGACCGACCAGCACCCGACCGCGGACATGGAGCACCGGTGCACTCATGCGTCCGACCCTAACGTCCGCGATGCGCGTCTCCCGTGGCGACGTGCGGGAGCGGCGCGAGACGGCTCAGGCGATGGAGGCGATGACCACGAGCGAGACGGCCAGCTGCGCCGCCGCCGCGACGAGCGCGGCCGGGTGGAACTCGCGCTGGGTCACGACCTCGGCCAGGTCGCCGGGCGTCACGAGGTCGAGCAGCCGGAAGGCCACCGCCTGCAGCACGACGCCGAGCAGGCCGAAGACGACGGTCCAGCCGAGCGCCTCACCCAGGGAGCCCGAGCCGTTGGCCCAGATCGCGGCGAAGACGATCCCCCCGAGGCCGAGGAACCCGGAGGCGAGCACGACGGCGGCGTTGAGCGAGCGCTCGGTCCAGATGTGCGCGCCGAGGTGTCCGGGGGTCAGCAGGTCGAGCGCGGCGTACCCGAGCCCGAGGACGGCGATGCCGACCACGGCGTAGACGAGGGCGTATCCGGTGTGGACGAGCAGGTCCATGTGCAGGCTCCAGGGTCGAAGGGAGAGGGCAGAGGGAGAGGGCAAAGGGAGAAGGCAGGCGTGGGGCTCGGGTGGTGACGTGGGTGGGTCGGCCCCACGGGTCAGGGCTCGGCGACCCAGGTCGCGACCTGCTCGGCGCTTGAGCGGGGCGCCAGCATGCGGTGCGGCACGAACCGGGCGCCGGTGTTCGTGACGAGGTTGGTCGACTCGCGGATGCCGAGACCGGCCGGCTTGCCGTCGACCACCCAGGTGCCGAGGACCGGACGGTTGCCGTCGAAGTCGGGCAGCGGGGTGTACTGCTGGTACACCCGTTGCTGCCCGGCGGTGCGCAGCCGTGGCGAGCGCTCCTCGCCGTCGGGGCCCACGACGTCGACGCCGTCGCCCTCCCACCCGAAGAGCGGCTTCGAGGCGTATGCCGTCAGGCCGTGCGGGTGGTCGAAGTACGCCGGCAGCAGGTTGGGGTGGCCGGGGAACATCTCCCAGAGCACGGGCAGCAGCGCCTTGGACCCGGCGAGCAGCTTCCACGGCGGCTCGATCCACTGGGTCGTCGAGGCGCCCCCGAGCAGGTAGGCGCCGAAGGGCGAGTCGAGCATCCACTCGGTGGGATACATCTTGAAGCAGTGCGTGATCGGCGCGCCGTGCACGTCGACGAAGCGGCGCTGCCCGTGGTGCCAGCCGATGTCCTCCATCGTGATGCCGAGCGCCACCAGACCGGCCTCCTGCGCGGTGTCGCGCAGGTAGGCGACCGTGGCCCAGTCCTCGGTCGGCTCGTCCTGGCCCACGGCGAAGTGCACGACCTCGACTCCCGTGCGCGCCCGCATCCGGCGCCAGCCCTCCACGAGCCGCTCGTGCAGCAGGTTCCACTGGTCGTGGTCGGGGTGCAGGTCCTCCAGCCAGAACCACTGGCTCACGGCCGCCTCGACCAGGCCGGCCGGCGTGTCGGCGTTGTACTCGAGCAGCTTCGGGGGGCCGTCGCCGTCCCAGGCGAGGTCGAACCGGCCGTAGACGGACGTTGCCTGCGGGTCGGCGAGGGACCCGGCGAGCCACGCGCCTGCCCCGTCCGGCAGTCCGTGCCGGGCGACGATCTCGGGGTCGTGGGCCATCCGGTGGACGGCCGCGACGGCCATCCGGTGCAGGTCGCCGGTGGCCCGCTCGAGCACCTCGACGTCGGACTCGGTCAGCTCGTAGCAGGCCGACTCGTCCCAGTACGGGACGGCGGCGCCGTCCTCTGCCCGGTCGACGGCATACGTCAGCCCCTGCTGCTCGACGGTGCGCAGCCAGTCGGGACGCGGCCGGCTGGGAAGGCGGTCCACCCTCAGCCCCCGACGGAGAAGCCGTGGCCGGAGAAGCCGCCGCGGGTGACCACGCCGCCCTCCGACCGGAAGCCGGTCCCCCACGACCTGCTCGACGGGGGCGCCGCGAAGGACCCGCCGGAGATGCGGCTGCCGATCGCGGGGGCCGCCACCCCGCGTGGCACGAAGTACCAGCCGTGCCCGCCGTGGAAGCCGGCCGAGTGGTGGTCGTCGCACCGGTCGTCGGAGATGCGGGTCTGGGTGGCCTGGTCGACGCAGACCCCGGCGTAGTCGTTGTCATCGTCCTGCGCGGCCGCGTAGATGCCGAGCGAGGCGAGCGCCACGGCGCCCACCGTGACGGCGGCGGACTTGCGGGTCATGGGCATGCGGGTACGCGTCTCCTCAGCGGCGTGGTGGCCGCGACGCCTCGTCGCGACGGGCCTACGACGTCAGGAGCGCGCCGCCGGATCCCTCCCGGCTCGTCCCGTTTTGCGGCGGCCCAGAGCCCTGCGGCTGAGGTCGAAGGGCGCAGCCACGCTGACGTGTGCCGCCGCGCCCGGTCGGGCCCGGCGGCATACGTGGTCCGTCACCTCGACGACCGAGGGAACGTCGACGTCCGTGTCGTCAGCTCGGCTTCCACCAGACGGAGAACCGCCACGTCAGGCTGGAGCCGACGGCGGCACCCGCGCCGAAGGCGACGGCGCCCACGACGACGGGGATCGCCCAGTGCCGCTTCTTCTCCTGGGTCTTCGCCGGGGTCTTCGCCGGGGTCGTCTCCGGGGTCGTCTCCGAGGTCGGCTCCGCCGGCGCCGTGGCGCCGCCGTCCGCTGGAGCGAGGACGGCGTCAGTTCGGGTGGTTGTGGTCATGGAGGGCCACCTTCTTCGGGGTGTGAGCAGTCCCCTGTCCTCCCTCCATGGTCCCTCTGGTGGCCGACGCGCGCAGGCGCCGTGAGGGATGGTGCCGGGGGTCACACTCCGACGGCCCGGAGGTCAGCTCTTGCCGAGGAACTTCTCGAATACGCAGCATCTAGCGCTGTGCGGGACACCCTCACAAGGCGGCCAATGACGGAGCGCTGTGGAGTGCAATCTCCTCGGTTAGACGAGGCGGCCCCCGCGACGTTGGCGCGTCCGAGGGCCTGACGACGAACCAACCTGAGAGGGGTTCACCGTGGGCACGATCCTAGACGTACTCAGCGAGGCCGGACGCTCAATCGGCACAGTCCTACTCATCCCATCGACTGTGGTCGCGTGTATCTACGGCTTGAGCGGTGCTCGCCGATGACCACCCTCGGCCGCGACGCACTAGCGGCACTCAGCTCGGCTGGCATCACGCCGCGCGAGTGGATCGGCGAATGGTCTACCGATGGCACATGGTCCGGCGACACGTGCGGATGCCCCGACGACCGATGCATCGGGCACCATCACGACGCCCGCCACGCCTGCGGCTGCCTGCCCGCGCTGCTCGAGGAAGCGGCCGCCCTGAGGGCGGCTAAGCGCTCCAAGGCGGCACTGCGAGAGGCAGGGGCCATGGACTAGCGGGCCACGCTTCACGCGGCGTCGGACAGTGCCCTAGCCGCGACACCAAAACAGACGACGCACCCGGGAATCGACCCCCGTTCCTCGAACCGGCGAGGAACGCTCACAGGCCAGCAGTCGACGGCAGCCCGTGAGTCGACGGCCAGCCTTGCCGCCACTCGCGGTGAGGCCATGAGTCGTGGCTGGGAGCGAACAAGCCGGGTCGGCCTTTGGGGGGGTTCGCCACACCCCTGCCCCGCTCGCGGGTCTGCGCCGTGGTGCCCGACTTGTGAGGTATGAAGAAAACGGCCCCGGCCGACGAGGAAGCGTCGGCTCGGGGGCCTAGAACCGAATCAACCTGTTACCGAGGAGAAACGATCATGACCATTAGTGTCTCGCACACCACACCCAGATACGCCACTCGACGACTCAAGCGCGACCGATGCGCTGTCGACGTCTGCATCCTCCCCGACCGCGCAAAGGGGCAGCACGCGCTCTGGATGCGCCTGACAGGTCAGGAGTGCAACGGGGCCGGGCAGTGCGGCCTCAGCACGTCACTGTTCCCCGATGTCGAGGCGTCCTTGGCAGCCAAGCGTGCCGATCGGGCGGGCCGGTGAGCGACGACTTGCAGCGGATGGCGCGTGCATTCGGCGACAACATGGCGGCCCTGCTCGCCAATACCGACCGCCCCATGACGATGGACACACTCGCAGTCGTTAGCGAGGCTGTCGGTGTGCCGGTGTCCGTGCTCGTCTCGCCGGCCTTCGACGTCACCCAGGCACCCGGACGCCCACGTCTCCAAGTAGTCTGACGTCCGCAACGCCTCGACCGCCTCCCCTGTCGGTCGGGGCGTTGTCTTGTCCGTTCGATCGGCGGCCCGCGCTCATCCGTGTTCGGCAAAGATCTCGGAAAAGGCCCACAGGGAAAGAGACGTCCGGCGAGGATGGGCTAGTCAACGCCCTAAGGGTGTAGATGCAGCGGCTGCCAGGACTCATCCCTCCAGGGAGCTTGGCAGTGCGCCGTTTTGGGCGGCGCTGGCGGCGCCTCAATCCCACACCTCTAGAGGCGCCGCCACGGCCATCGCCTGCCCACGCGATGACGTCCCCTACCTGAGAACACGCTGACAGACGGATGGCAGTTCCCACAACGCATTCGACGCGATTCACAGGAAACTTCGCGCACTAGACCGGGACGCATACCTTGCACTTCCCTCGACCTGCATCGCCGCGTGAGCGGGGGGTAAGCGGCGAGTGGCGCACCCCCGACCACCCCCGGGCGGGGGTGTTGCTCTGCTCTCATATGGGGGGCGTCGGTGACTTCGCCGGTCTCGATGTCGAAGTCAGGTGTCACATCGTTACACCTGCATCGAGGTCGCGAGCCGCCGTCATGTGTAGGGGCCCCTACACCTGACCGGAGGTCGTCGGCTACTAGCGACTTGCTGACGCCCAGGTGATACCCGAGGTGTCACCTGGGCCGATCTCCGGCCAATCGCGCCCGTTGTCGGTGTCAGCCAGACCGGCGAAGTCTCCGACGACTACCAGCCCGCCTCATATGGACAGGGGTCTTAGCGATCTGGCATTCTCGCTGTCGCGCCCGCTGAGCCTCCCCTGTCTCGGTCGGGCGCACTCACGCCCTAAGCGGCATCCCCCGGCGCCGTTTGGGGCACCTTGGCGCAGCCCGCCCAGCCCCCCACGGAGCGGGCTGCGCCACATCAGGCCTCGGATGGGATGAGTTCGTCAGCTGCAACCGAAGGCCAGTGGGTCACCTTCCGCGACGAGACACAGATGCGCGGCGCCGTTGTGCCATGGTTCGACATGAAGGCAGAGGCGGCTGACGGTCAGGTGTCACTGTCCTTCCGTCAAAACGGCAACTTCGTCGCCGACTACCGGTTGAGCGACGACCAAGCGGTGGCGCTAGCGGGGCAGATCGTCCATTCAGTGCAGGAGCTTCGGCCGGACGAGGCCGACTAGCCGCCTCAGAAACGCGTGGAGAGAGAAAGCGGACCTATGCCGACGAGTGGTCCGTGGCGCTCGACTGGGGGTGCCTCCCCACCCCTTCACCATGCGAGTCGGACTGTCGGCTTGGGCCAGTGGAAGCCCGGACCGTAGGGGCATTCAGGCGTGGCCGGTCCGGGTGGGCAGTGCAGCATGGGGCATGCGGTTGGCTGTCCGTAGTCGAGGCGGTCGGACTTGTCGCGGTTGCAGTGGAGGTGCGCGAGCTGCCACGCCTTGGTGTCCATCGCGTCTCCGCCCTTGGCCAGCGGGATGACGTGGTCGACTGATGGGCTGTCGGGGTGGGGCCACTTGAGGGTCTTGTCTACCTCGGCGCCGCAGATGCCGCACCACGGTTCGGCGTTGCGGACGAACCGGGCTTTGGCTTCGCGGTATCGGTGGCCGTTGGCTTTGAGGCGGTGCTCGCCTGCCATGTGGGTTGCTCCCTCTGACTCTCTGTGTGTGTTAGCGGACCTATGCCGACGAGGGGTCCGTCGAGGGCTGCTCGAGGACCCCCGGCCGGGTGGGTCCGGGCTGGGCGCTGGCAGGTCTTCGGGGACCAGGAGGTCGTGACTCGACCCTCGCTGCCATCGCTCCCACACTCGCGCGTAGGTGTGGGTGGCGTTCACGCCCAGCCCGGGCGTTGTTGGTTGGTCAGTCGGCGCTGACGTCGAGTCCCATTGCGCCGGCGTACTGGGCGCTGCGGTTCACGGGCGGGGCTGCCGGCCCGGGCTGGGTGGCGTAGGCCGGCGTGGCGCCGAATCCGCCGCGCATCGCTGAGGCGATCTGGTGGCGGGCGGCTGCGGCGCGCTGGGCTTCGCCGTAGACCTGCTCGAAGCGTGCGTCCTGCTCGTCGGGGGTGGGCAGCCAGAGATGGCCGCCGTTGCGGATGAGCCACTTCGTGCCGTCCGCTCCCTGCCCCCAGGGGCGCGAGGCGTACTGCCGGGTGGCGCGTGGCCACAGCTCGTCCATGTTGCGGATCGAGGCGAACTCTCCCTCGGTGTCGAGGGCGGGTCGGGCGCCCAGGTCGGTGAGGACGCGGCGCGCGCCGTAGAGGACGTCCAGCACGCCGATGTGCTCGGTGACGGCCACGAATGCGGCGCGGTCCTTGGCCGGTGCCGAGAGCGCTGCGGCGGGGTCGTCGGCGTACTTGCCGGTGATGGCGCATGCGTCGGTGAGGGCGGCGAGAGCAGCGTCGAACCTGGGCCGCAGGTGTTCGGTGATGATCTCCTCGGCGGCGTCGGCGGTGGCGGCGTTGAGGCGGTTGAGCAGGGCGTCTGCGGCTGCCAGGGTGACGCTCACGGCGTCGGCGTGCGCACGCTGGGCGGCGCGAGTGGCTTCGAGTGTGGTGACGTCGGGCAGGGGGCGTCCGGCCTCGGCAGCGTCGGCCATCTCGAGGACGAGGCGGGCGTGGGTGTCGGACTCGTCGGGGCTGGGGTCGAGCTGGTGCTGCCAGAGTGCTTGGAGTCCGGTGCGCATCTTCGTGAGGCGGGCGGGCAGGGTGTAGTGGCCGTTCTCGACGGCTGCGAACAGGGCCTTGGTGCGGTCGGTGGTGTTCATGCTGTGGGTGCTCCTTGGGTGGGGCTGGGGGTTGTCTTGGGGGTTGTGCGAGGGGTCACCATTCGGTGGCTGCTTCGGTGCGCCGGCTGCGGCGCTGGGCCTTGCTCATCGCTATCTCGGCGGCGCAGCGCTGGCAGCCGGCGCCTTGCCAATTGACCTGGGCGTAGTGCGGCCGGCAGACGTACCCGCGGCGCTGTAGGCGCTGCTCTGCTGCGGCTGTGGCTGCTTCGGTCTCGGCTCGGGTGTCCTCGACCTTGAATCGGCCGCAGGCGTGGCACTTCCAGAGGCGGTCACCCTCCTCCCCGATGCGCCAGCTCATCCGCGACAGTGGGCGGGTGCAGTCGGGCTCGTGGATGAATCGGGGCACGGGGACGCCGCGGACCTGCTCGGGCTCAGATGGCACGGGGCGGGACCTCCTCGCTCGGCTGGGTGGTCGGCGCGGGCTGCTGCTCGACAGTTGGCATCGGGTCGAGGTTGCGCAGGTCGCGGTCGATGGCGGGCGGCGCGTAGTCGGAGATGGGCGGCTCGGGGGCCGGAATCGGGGGGAGGTAGTCGGTGCTCATCGGGTGTTCTCCTGTCAGGCGCTCGGCCACTGCATGGCGGTGGTGATGCGGGCGTAGGTCTTGCCGCTGCCGCTGGTGTTGCGGGCCTGCAGCTCGAGGGTGATGGGGTCACCGATGGCGCCGGGGAGCGCGGCGGGTGTGCCGAAGGTGGTCTGTCCCATGGCGAGGTTGGCGACGGTCGCGGTCGGTCCGAGCTGGGAGCCGTTGGCGAGCAGGCGCACTTCCCCTGCCGCTGTGCCGTCTGCGATGTGGTTCGCGACGGCGTACAGGCGGGCGCTGCTCTTGTAGGTCAGGGCGCTTGCGACGGTGACCCATCCGGTGGTGGTGTTGTTATCCCAGGTGGCCCACGACATGCCCGAGAAGGGGATCGGCGCGAGGGGCCACGCGGCGCCGCTTCCGGTGCTGTCCTCGGTGATGAGGGGCTTGCCGTTGGAGTCGAACAGGCGCAGCCGTTGCACGGCCTCGAGCAGCGTGTCGTCGTCGGCGAACACGAGCGCGGGCTGCCCATTGAGGCGGGTCAGCGTCATGCCGAAGCCATTGGTCACATATCCGCCAAGGTAGGCGTACTGCCGGCCCTGCAGGTCGTTGGCGAGCATCGAGCCACCCGCAGGGAACGACAGCCGGCCGACGTCCGCGATGTTGAGGTCGCCGTCGACAGTCAGGCCGTTGTCGCCGTTGGGGGCCATGCCGGTTCCGGTGTACGGCGAGCGACGCGCGAGGTCGTCCACGCGGCGTTTGAGGGCGACAATCTCGCCGGTGAGGGAACGCCAGGGGTCAGGTTGCTTGCTCATGCTGCTGTGTCCTTCTTGGTCTTGGGGGGTTGTGGGGATCGGTCGCGGCCGGCCCAGACGCCGAACCGCTCTCTGGTCTCGTCGGCGGCGGCGGCGCACTCGGTGATGCACGGGCAGCCGTCGCATCGGCGGGCGGCTTGGGTGCGCGTGTTGGGGTCCTCTGAGATCCAGTCGTCCGAGCCGGCGCAGGGGATGCGCAGACCGGCGTCGGCGGCGTCCTCGAGAGCTCTAGCGAGGGCTTCGTGGGCGCTCATGGGGCGCCTCGCTGGCAGGAGGGATGCACGGTCACGCCGGGGCGGAGGCTGCCGCCACAAACGGGGCACTTGGGCGCGACATCCACCACGGCCACTCGGACGTGGTAACCGAGCGTCGCGCCACAGTCGGCAGACCTATGGCCGGTGTAGTCAGCACTCGGGCCACCGTGGACATGCGTCTGACCGCAGTGCGGGCAGCAGACCCACACCATGACCCAGCCGGAACGCTGGGGGTTCGGCACCACGGCGTACGGGGTGACGCTCGGCGCGGCGGTCATGCTGCCGCCTCGCAGCCCGCGCGATGGCCTTGGGTGGCGACATGGAATCCGCAGCCGGGACAACGGCCGGGGCCCGACACGAGGGGGAACGGTCGGGTTTCGCTGGTTTCGGGGGTTTCCCTTCCCCATTGAGGGAGAGAGGCCACGTCCTCCGGGTGCGTGATACCCCAAGGGGTATCTTGGGTTACCCCCCCTCCTAGGTCATGTGAAACGACAGGGAGGTAGCGGCTCCAGGCGTCCGCGAGGTCGTCTCGTCGGTAGCCCTTGCGGTTGATGGCCTTGAGCTGCCTGGGGCCGATGCCGTACTTGCCCAGACGGAACGCGAGGCCGCGGGCGTCGAGCGGCTTGCCCTTGAGGTCGTCCCACGGCGCCTCGTCGAGCCGATGCAGTGCGTCGAGAAGTTCGTCGGTGCCCATGTGCTCGGCGCCCTCGAACACGCGGCGAATGTCGGCCAGCAGTCGGATGCCAAGCCCGCCTCTCTCCTGCCGGGAAAGCGAAACCAGCGAAACCGCCGAAACCCTCGCTCGGTCGGGCCACTCGCGCCCAGCCGCGTCGGCTATCGCGATGAGCGGTTCCCACACGTCGGCGTCGCGGTCCTCGATGCCTGCGGGAAGCTCGGGCCATGCGCCCTCGAGCTCCGAGTACCGAGAGTGCACCCACGAGGCGAGCCGGTCGCGCAGCTCGTGGCCCGGGGTCTCATGGACGCGGCGGCGGTAGGGCTGCACTCGCTCGTGCGGTGCCCGACGTCGCATCCTGACGAGGACGGCGCGCGTTGCGATGGTGTCCGGCAGATCGTCAAGGCCGGCCAGGGCTACGGCCGCGAAGGACGGGAAGTCCTCGACCTCAACACTTTTGCCCTTGATGACACATCGGCCAGAGGTCGCGCCGCGGCGGTATCCGGAGTTGATCAGGCCGCGGACCTCTTCGTTGTCCGACTTGGCCTTGGGGCCAAATACGGTGTCGATCTCGTCGAACAGGAGCGTTGGCCGGTTCTCGTCTGCGAGCCGTCGAATCAGATAGGCGGGAGTCGCGTTCACCGTCAGGACGGGGTTGGGGACCAACATTTCGACGATCTCGAGGGCGCGAGTCTTGCCACTGCCCGGCTCGGGCGAGAGGAAGGCGAGGCGCGGTGTCGTCTCGAAGGCGTCGACACTGTGCGCGTGTGCGATCCACAGGACCGTGGCCACGCGCGTCTCCTCGGACGGGAAGGCCACGAACCGAGACAGCATCGCCTCGACCTCGTCGAGCAGGTCGGCGCCGTAGTGCGGTGGTTCGAAGGGGTCCGGCACGGGGCCGTCGTAGTAGTCGCTCATCGGGCATCACCGCGCCGGGGCCGGACGTCGTAGCCCTGCCGGTCGAGCTGGGCGAGGACGTCGGCCACGCGCTCACGGCGCAGCCACCATCCGCGGGAGCGGTTGCTCCAGAGGGCTGGCACATGTGCGGCTCGGAGTGAGTCGCCCACCGGGCCACGCACGAGGACGTGCCTGGGGTCGGTGCCGTCGTAGATGTAGACGCGCATCATGCCGACCGCCGCGCCGAGTAGTCACGGCGGATACGCTCGAGCTCGTCATGCGTGGGGACGTTGGCGAGCGTGTGCACGACGCGGGCAGCGTTGCGCCAGAGGGCTGCCGCCTCGTCGTCCGCGAGCTGGCGGCCGCGCTCGACGCCGGCGACATATCCGGACGCGTAGCCCTCGGAGAAGGCGACGAACTCGGGGCCGGTGTAGTCGGTCAGTGGCCGGCCGGCCGCCCAAGGCTGCTGGGACGCCATTGCGGTACAGTGAGGGTGATCGAGCGGCTTGCCAGCAGCGAGATTCTTTACCCCGAGGTCGCCCGCCTCGGGGTTTCGCTTGTCCAGCATCAGGCCGACTCACCACCCATGGCTGACAGCTCTGCCTCGGCAGCCTGTGCGGCCTCGGTGGCCTCGCGGGCCTTGCGACGAGCCTGAGCCGACTTCAGCGCCAGCCGGGCGAAGTGCGCCTTACGTAGATGTTCGGCTCGCTCGGGGTCGCCCTCGGCCTGGGCCAGGAACTTGGCATCCAAGGCGGCGCGGGCGGGCGCGGTGCGGGCACTGCGGTCCACGGTGTTGGCCCACGACGAGTGGGCCATGACACGGCCAAGGAGAGACCGTTCACTTTGGTTCATCTGGGAGTCCCTAGACGCACGAACGCCGAGCGCGAGAGAGTCGATCTGCGACTCCTCGAACCCGGCGGGGGGTGGTACTCCCGTCAGTTCTCAGTGGCTACCCACCCCAAGCGGTCTAGGACCGCTAGGCCTCTTTGGCGTCTCGCCGAAGCGAGATCTCCCCTAGTTCCGGACTCCTTGGCCGGCCACCTAACGGTGGCTGGTCCTCTTTATGGGCCTCGGGCTTCCCGGACGTTCGGGGGACACTGAGCACTCGGTATTCTGTTGTGGTATCGATTAAATCACAACGTTGTACTTCGCAGCCGTGGCAGTGCGCCTGTCAAGGAAAAATCTCATATATTGGACTAAAGTTCCCCCAGGTTGAGCCGGGCAGCCTCTTCGGCAGCCCGCTGCTCGGCTCGAGCTCGGGTGTACCGCATGAGCATGTCGGGCCGACTCCAGCCGGCCACGCTCATGAGACCGCCCTCGGAGCCGCCGGCGGCCAGCCACCGATGAGCGGCCGTGTGGCGCATGCGGTGCGGGTGGAAGCCTTCGATCCCAGCAGCCAGGGCGCGACGCTCCAGGGCGTCATACAGGCCGGCATACGCAAGGACGTTCCGTCGAGCGCCCAACCAGAACGAGGGCGAGGACGCCAACGACTGACGGCGTCTGGCGCGGACGTAGGCGCCGATGGCCACTGCGGCTTGTGCGCTGAATGGGGCACGCCGGCCGCGGCGGGCCTTCGACTTGTGCACTTCCACAAACGGCGGGTCGGCAGTCCAGTGCACGTCGTCAACTGTCAGAGCCAGCACCTCTCCCGCTCGCAGACCCGTCTCCACCATGAGGCGGATCAGGGCCTCGTCGCGTACGTCGAGGAACTGTCGCTCTCGGGTGGCACCTTTCGGGGTTCTGCATGTCGCCAGCAGGCCACGTATCTGCTCATCGCTTAAGGGATGCACGAGCTTCGTGTCCATCGTCGGTGGAGCGACACCCAGGAACGGGTCCACGTCGAGCTCGTTGACCGAGGCGAGCCACTTGGTGAACTGCTTCACAGCCGTGAGCCGGCCTCTGGCGGTCGAGCCTTCACGGCCGCGGTCGAGCAGGTCGGCCAGGAAGGCGTCCATCGTGCGCCGTGACATCGGCGCCAGGTCCACCGACTCACAGAACGTGAGGAACTGCCCCACGTTGCGCAGGTAGACGCGGATCGTCTCGCGGGACTTCCCCGAGGCGCGCAGCGACACGGCCCATGACTCGGCCAGCTCGCGCAGGTCTGGGACGGTCAGCTCAGCATCCGACATGCCCGTGAGATTAACATTTCCTTGGGTAGATGCGCTGTGCTGTGCTAACGTCCCCATCACCAAGCACGAAACACGCTCAAAACGGGCCTAGCTCTTACCGAGGAACTTCTCGAAGCCCTTGGGCAGGTTCGAGGGGTCGAACCCGGCCAGCGGGTCGCCGTCCTCCTGACCCGCGGCCGGGGCGCCGAAGGCGCTCGCCGAGGCCCGTCCGGCTGCCGCCTTCTGTGCGGCGGCGCGCTCCTCGGCGGCCCGCTTGGCGGGGTTGCCGCTCTTGCTCTTCCTGCGCTGGGGCTGCTGCTTGCCGCGCTTGCCCGAGCCCGGGATGCCCGGCATCCCGGGGATGCCGCCGCCACCGCCGCGCGCCATCGACTTCATCATCTTCTGCGCCTGGCCGAAGCGCTCGAGCAGCTGGTTGACCTCGGTGACGGTGACGCCGGAGCCCTTGGCGATGCGGGCGCGGCGCGAGCCGTTGATCTGCTTGGGGTGCGTGCGCTCGAACGGCGTCATCGAGCGGACCATGGCCTCGACGCGGTCGAACTCGCGGTCGTCGAAGGCGTCGAGCTGCTCACGCATCCCCTGCATGCCCGGCATCATCTTGAGCATCGACTTCAGCGAGCCCATCTTCTTGATGGCGTTCATCTGCTGGAGGAAGTCCTCGAAGGTGAAGTCCTCCTCCGCGAGGAACTTGCGCGCCATCTCGTCGGCCTGGCGCTTGTCGAAGGCCTTCTCGGCCTGCTCGATGAGCGTCAGGACGTCGCCCATGTCGAGGATGCGGCTGGCCATGCGGTCGGGGTGGAACACCTCGATGTCGGTGACCTTCTCACCGGTGGAGGCGAACATGATCGGCTCGCCCGTGATCTCGGCGACCGACAGGGCCGCGCCACCGCGGGCGTCGCCGTCGAGCTTGGAGAGCACGACACCGGTGAACGCCACGCCCTCGTGGAAGGCCTGGGCCGTCTCGACGGCGGCCTGGCCGATCATGGCGTCGAGGACGAAGAGCACCTCGTCGGGCGAGATGGCGGCGCGGATGTCGGACGCCTGCTGCATCAGGTTGGCGTCGACGGCGAGGCGGCCGGCAGTGTCGACGATGACGACGTCGTACTGCTTGGCGCGGGCCTGCTCGATGCCCATCTGCGACACGGCCACCGGGTCGCCGAAGGAGCGGGTGCCCTCGCCGGAGTCGAGGACGGCGTCGTGGCCGCCCATGTTCCCGCGCTCGGGCGCGAAGACGGGGATGCCGGCGCGCTCGCCGACGACCTCGAGCTGGGTGACGGCGTTGGGGCGCTGCAGGTCGGCGGCGACGAGGAGCGGCGTGTGGCCCTGGTCCTTGAGCCACTTGCCGAGCTTGCCGGCGAAGGTCGTCTTGCCCGAGCCCTGCAGGCCGGCGAGCATGATGACGGTCGGTGGCTGCTTGGCGAAGCGGATGGTGCGCGTCTGCCCGCCGAGGATGGCGACGAGCTCCTCCTGCACGATCTTGACGACCTGCTGGGCGGGGTTGAGCGCCTGGCTGACCTCGGCCCCGAGGGCGCGCTCGCGCACCGCGCTGGTGAACCGCTTGACGACGGGCAGGGCGACGTCGGCGTCGAGCAGGGCGAGGCGGATGTCGCGGATCGTCGAGTTGACGTCGGACTCCGAGAGCCGGCCCTTGCCACGGAGGTTCTTGAACGTCGCGGTCAGGCGGTCAGACAGGGATGCAAACACCCGGCAAGGTTATCCGTTCCACGGGGCACCTCCGACTCGCCGCCCCTTCGCCCGTATGCCGGCACGTAGGGTCGCGTGGGTGAGCGACCCCAGTGCCAGCCCCGTCCCCACCCCGCCACCCTTCGTCGACAAGGTCGCCTGGGTCCAGGTCGTGGACCGGCGACTGCTCGTGGCCCGCAGCGCCGGCCGCGAGCTCTTCTACCTGCCGGGCGGCAAGCGCGAGCCGGGCGAGAGCGACACGCAGACCCTCGCGCGCGAGATCGAGGAGGAGCTGGCGGTCGCCATCGACCCGGCGACGGCCGTACACGTCGGGACCTTCGAGGCGCCCGCCGACACCCGCCCGGACGGACGGCCGGTGCGCCTGACCTGCTACACGGCGGAGCACCGCGGCGAGCTCGTCCCCTCGAGCGAGATCGAGGAGATCGCCTGGCTGACGGTCGCCGACGGCCACCGCGTGTCGGCCGCAAACCGGCTCGTCCTGGTTTATCTGCACGAGGCCGGCCTCCTCGACTGATGTGCACCGGCCCCGCGACGGCCGCCTCCTCAGGCGGCGTCGCAGGTGTCGATGATCATCGCCACGGCCTGCGCGGCGCGTGCCGGCGCGAGCTGGCCGCCCCCGAACTCGGTCACGTAGAAGGTGTCCAGGGTCTGGCCGGCATACGTGGCGATGTGCGCGGAGCGCACCGAGAGGGACGCGCGGGCGAGCGTGATCCCGATGTCCTGCAGCAGGCCCGGCCGGTCGGTGGCCCGCACCTCGATGACGGTGGCGGTGTCGGAGGCGCTGGTGATGACCATCGCCCGCGTCGAGTCGACCGAGCCGGAGCCGGGGCTGCGCACCGCCGCGGACCGGCGGCGCTGCAGCCGGCCGAGCGGTGAGCGGTCTCCGCCCGCCACCCGCCGCAGGTCCCGGGCGATGACGTCGGGCAGCGGCGTCTCCCCGCCCGGGGAGTCGACCCACCACTCGTTGACGGCGAGGCCGTCGACGGTGCGGACGATGGCCGAGCGCACGACGAAGCCGTGCGCAGCCAGCAGGCCGGCGGTGTCGGCGAAGAGGCCCGCACGGTCACGGTCGACGATGTCGAGCCGGTGCGCCCCGCCGAGCGAGGTGACAGTGACGTAGGCGTCGCCGGACGCGACGCGCTCCAGGGCGTCGTCGGACAGCGCCAGGGCGTCGGTGGGTTCCACGACGAGGGCCCTCTCCTCGGGGGTCCGGGCGGCCAGGGTCGCCCGGCAGGTCTGGTAGAGGCGCTGCACCAGGCCGGCGCGCCAGTCGCTCCACGCCTTCGGCCCGGCGGCGGAGGCGTCGGCCTCGGTCAGGGCACGCAGCAGGTCGAGCGTCGTCACGGAGCCGTCGACGGCCTCGGACAGGGCGGCGATCGTGGCCGGGTCCTCGGGGTCGCGGCGCGTTGCGAGCTCGACGAGGGTCAGGTGCTCGCGCACGAGCCGGACGACGGTCTGCCGGTCGGCGTCCGGGACGCCCATCCGCTGCAGCGCGGTGTCGGCGAGTCGGGCCCCGGTCGCGGAGTGGTCGCGGGAGCCGGCGACCTTGCCGATGTCGTGCAGCACCGCGGCGAGCATCAGCAGGTCGGGGCGAGCCACGTCTCGGACCATCCCGCTGGTTGCGACGACGGTCTCGACGAGGTGGCGGTCGACGGTGTGGCGGTGCACGGCGTTGCGCTGCGGCCGGCTGCGCACGGCTCGCCACTCGGGGATCCACCGCTCGACGACGCCGGCGAGGTCCAGGCCCTCCCACACCGTGACCAGCCCGGGGCCGGTCGCGAGCAGGTCGGCGAACAGGTTGCGCGCCACCTCGGGCCACGGCTCCGGCAGCGTGGGAGCGCTGGCGGCGAGGTTGCGCAGGGTCGTCGGCGACAGCGGTATGCCGCCCCGGGCCGCCACGACGGCCGCGCGCAACGGGATGACCGGGTCGGACGTCAGGTCGGCCGACGGCCCGAGGACCGCCTCGCCGTCGTGCCGGTAGAGGCCGTAGCCGAGCGGGGCCAGCTGCGGGCGACGGGGGCCCACGCGGAGCGTGCGGGCGCGCTGGGACTGCATGGCCCGGCGCAGGGTGCCGTCGACGGCATACGCGATCGTGCGGGCGGAGGTGGAGAGGTCGGTGAGGAGGTCGTCCGCGTCCGGGTAGCCGAGCAGGGCGGCGCACGCGTCCTGGTCCTCGCGGGTGAGCCGGTCGCGGCCGCGGCCGGTCACCACGTGGATGGCGTCGCGCACGTCGAGGATGCGCTCGTACGCGTCGTCGACCTCCCCGTGCGGCCGGTCCGTCAGCCAGGCCGAAGTCAGGGCCCGCAGGACCGACATGTCGCGCAGCCCCCCGTGCGCCTCCTTCAGGTCGGGCTCGACGAGATGGGCGAGGTCACCCTGGCGGGCGTGGCGCTGCACGACCGACTCCTGGATCTCGGCGAGCCGGGTACGGGCGTTGGCGCGCCAGTCATGGGCCACGGTGGACCGGGCGGCGTTCACGACGTCGGCGTCTCCGGCCACGTGGGTCAGGTCGAGCAGCCCGACGGCGGCCGAGAGGTCGTCCGACGCGACGGCCCTGCAGTCGGCGACGGTGCGGACGCTGTGGTCGAGGCGGACGCCGGCGTCCCAGATCGGGTACCAGAGCTTGTCGGCGAAGGCGCCGACCTCCTTGCCGGACAGGCCCCGGGGGTGGTGCACGAGGACGAGGTCGTAGTCGCTGAGCGGACCACTGTCCCCACGGGCGAGGGAGCCGACCGCGGCGAGCGCGACCCCCTCGTGGCGACGCCCGGCGCACGCGTCGCGCCACAGCTCCTGCAGCCAGCCGAACCCGAACTCGGCGAGCGCCCGGCGCCGGGTCTGGCCGGCGCCGGGCGTCGCGAAGGTGCGGGTGCCGGCGAGGTCCAGGCGCATGGTGGTCACGTCCGTCATGTCAGCTCTCGCCGTCCCCTCGTCGTCATCTCTTGTCGTGCTCGGCTGCTCGGCTGCTCGGCTGCTCGGCCTGCTCGGCCGGCCGGCGGGTGGCCGGCCGAGCTGCAGCTGCGGGTGGTGGCTCGGGCGCCCGGGCCCTCAGAGGGCCGAGACCCCGCGCTCGCCGGTGCGGACCCGCACCACCTCGTCGACCGGGACCGACCAGATCTTCCCGTCGCCGATGCGCCCGGTCTGGGCCGCCTTGAGGATCACCTCGAGGACGTCCGGGGCGTCGATGTCGTCGACGAGGACCTCGAGGCGCACCTTGGGCACGAAGTCCACGGTGTACTCGGCTCCGCGGTAGACCTCGCTGTGTCCGCGCTGGCGGCCGTAGCCGCTGGCCTCGCTGATGGTCATGCCGGCCACTCCGAAGGCCTCGAGGGCCTCCTTCACCTCGTCGAGCTGATGCGGCTTGATGATGGCGGTGATGAGCTTCATGCGGAGGCCTCTTCCTTGGGTGCCTTGTCGGCGGACGGGGTGGACGCGGTGGCTCCGGGGGGCGCGGCCGGTGCGGAGGCCGTGTGGCCCGCGAGCACGCCGGTCCGGGACCCACCGAGCGAACCGAAGTCGTACCCGGTCTCGGCGTGCTCGGCCAGGTCGATGCCGCTGACCTCGTCCTCCTTCGAGACCCGGAAGCCGATCGTCTTGTGGAGCACGACACCGATGAGGTAGGTGACGACGAAGGAGAAGACCAGGACCGACAGCGCGCCCTCGACCTGGGCCAGCAGCTGCGAGGCGCCGCCGCCGTAGAGGAGGCCCTCGTTGACGTCCAGGCCGGCCGCACCCGTCGGGCTCCCCTTGGTGGCGAGGAAGCCGATGAGCAGGGTGCCGATGAGACCACCGACGAGGTGCACGCCGACGACGTCGAGGCTGTCGTCGAAGCCGAACCGGAACTTCAGGCCCACGGCCAGGGCGCAGCCGACACCGGCGAGCAGGCCGACGACGAGGGCGCCGATGGGGGACACGGTGGCGCAGGCGGGGGTGATCGCGACGAGGCCGGCAACGACGCCCGAGGCGGCGCCGAGGGACGTGGCGTGGCCGTCGCGCAGCTTCTCGGTGAGCAGCCAGCCCAGCATGGCCGTGGCCGTGGCGGCGAGGGTGTTGACCCAGACGCCGGCCGCCTGGACCCCGGCCCCGAGCGCGGAGCCCGCGTTGAAGCCGAACCAGCCGAACCACAGGATGCCCGCGCCGATCATGACGAGCGTCAGGTTGTGCGGGCGCATCGGGTCGCGCCGGAAGCCGACCCGCTTGCCGAGGACCAGGGCGAGGGCGAGGCCCGCCGCTCCCGCGTTGATGTGGATGGCCGTGCCTCCGGCGAAGTCGTAGGCGCCCGCGCCCCCGAGGAAGAGCCCCTCGGCCTTGTTGGCGATCCAGCCACCCGTCTCGGCGGCGTAGCCGTTGAACGCGAACACCCAGTGGGCCGCGGGGAAGTAGACGAGGGTGGCCCAGATGACGGTGAAGATCGTCCAGGTGCTGAACTTCGCGCGGTCGGCGATGGCGCCGGAGACCAGGGCCACGGCGATGATCGCGAAGACGACCTGGAAGGCGACGAAGGCGGTGGCAGGGATGCCGCCGGCCGCTGCCGTGCCCTTCGCGGCGTCAGCCGGGACGAAGCCGTAGATCTGGTCGAGGACCCCGCTGAGGCCGAAGTGCGTGAAGGGGTTGCCCAGGAGGCCGCCGCCGAGGTCCGGGCCGAACGTCTCGCTGTAACCCCAGAGGATCCACACCGTGCCGACCGTGCCCATCGTGATGAACGACATCATCATCATGTTGAGGACGCTCTTGGTGCGGACCATGCCGCCGTAGAAGAGGGCGAGACCGGGGGTCATGAACAGGACCAGGGCGGCCGCTGCCAGGACCCACGCGGTGTTCCCGCTGTCGGTGAACGGCGCGTCTGCCGTCACGTAGGTAAGTGCGCTCATGCCGAGAAGAGTGGACAGGAGGAATTTCCACCGATCACGCCCTGTGTTACGGCCGTGTCAACAACACGGGCACGGTGTTAGCGGATGGTTTCGCCCACCGTGGCCGTCCGGATCGTGGATGGGCTGCCCACCCATCGAACGCCGAGGAGCACGTACGCCCTGCGGCGTACGTGCTCCTCGGATCGCTGCTCGTCGAGCAGGTCGGCTCACATGACGATGGCGTCGACGAAGGCCTCGGGGTCGAAGGGGGCGAGGTCGTCGGGTCCCTCGCCGAGGCCGACGAGCTTGACCGGGACGCCGAGCTGGCGCTGGACCGCCACGACGATGCCGCCCTTGGCCGTGCCGTCGAGCTTGGTCAGCACGATGCCCGTGACGTCCACCGCCTGGGAGAAGACCTTGGCCTGCTGCAGGCCGTTCTGCCCGGTGGTGGCGTCGAGGACGAGCAGCACCTCGTCGATCTCGCTCTGCTTCTCGATGACGCGCTTGACCTTGCCGAGCTCGTCCATGAGGCCGACCTTGTTGTGCAGGCGGCCGGCGGTGTCGATGATGACGACGTCGACCTCCTCCTCGATGCCGGCCTTGACGGCGTCGAAGGCCACGGCCGCGGGGTCCGCGCCGTCCTTGTCGGAGCGCACGGTGGGGACGCCGACACGCGCGCCCCAGGTCTCGAGCTGGTCGGCCGCGGCGGCACGGAAGGTGTCGGCCGCGCCGAGGAGCACCTCGCGGTCCTCGGCGACGAGCACGCGGGCGAGCTTGCCGACGGTCGTCGTCTTGCCGGTGCCGTTGACCCCGACGACGAGGATCACGGCGGGGCGGTCGCCGACCCGGGTGCTCGTGATGCGGCGGTCCATCTCGGGCTGGACGAGCGCCAGCAGGTCCTCGCGGAGCCAGCCGCGCACCGTGGCCTCGTCGGTGGCGCCGTCGACCTTGACGCGGGTGCGCAGCGACTCGACGAGCTCCATCGTGGCCTCGACGCCGAGGTCGGAGGAGATGAGCGTGTCCTCGACCTCCTCCCACGTCTCCTCGTCGAGCTTGCCGCGCGACAGCAGGGCGAGCAGGCCCTGGCCGATCGAGGAGTTGGACCGGGCCAGGCGGGCGCGCAGCCGCTGCAGACGTCCCCGCGCGGACGCGGGGCGCTCGATCGTCGGCTGGGGCGGCGCGGGCGCCACCTCCGGCTCCGGCACGACCTCGACGGTGGCCTGCGCGCCGGGGCGCTCGGGCGGCGCCACGGTGTCGGTGGAGTCACCGGGCGGCTGCCGGTCGAGGTCCTCGGCGGGAAGACCGGGGTGGGCGGGCGGCGCCTCGCGCTCGACCGTCCGGCGCCGTCCACCGATGAGGCTGACGCCGTAGGCGATGGCTCCGAGCAGGACGATGACGCCGACGATGACGTAGATCAAGACTGTGTCCACCCGGCCATCCAACCACGGCGCCGGAAGGCGCCCGACGGCCGTGAGGGGCCCGGGACGGGGCGGCCAGAGGGCCCGCGGACGCGGCTCGGCCACCGGTTGTCACCGGTGGCCGAGGAGGTGGGCAGGCGGTCCGTCGCTACGGCGTGCGCGTACGCGGTCGACCGAGGGTGCTCGCACGGCGTCGTGCCGAGCGGGCCACCCCTTCCCCCTTGGCGGTGAGCAGGTCCCGGCCGCCGCGGCGCGCGGGCACCGCGACGACACCGACGACCGCGACACCGAGTCCGGTGACGACGAGCATCGAGATGACGAGGAAGACCATGTGAGAAGAGTGACTGATGTGACTGGTGTGACGCAAACCTCGACGCGTGACGATTTGGCAACGCTGCCATGGCCGCCTCGTGAACCACGAGACGGCCGGGGGCCGAGCACGAGCGGAGCCTGTGTGCCGGTGCTCAGGCGGGGCGGTCGGCGACGTCGCGCAGGCGCTGGGACACGACCGTCGTCACCCCGTCGCCGCGCATGCTGACGCCGTAGAGCGCGTCGGCGATCTCCATCGTCTTCTTCTGGTGCGTGATCACGATGAGCTGCGAGCTGTCGCGCAGCTCCTCGAAGAGCGTGATGAGCCGGCCGAGGTTGGCGTCATCGAGTGCCGCCTCGACCTCGTCCATGATGTAGAAGGGCGAGGGCCGGGCCTTGAAGATCGCCACGAGCAGTGCGACGGCCACGAGCGAGCGCTCGCCGCCGGAGAGCAACGAGAGCCGCTTGATCTTCTTGCCCGGCGGGCGCGCCTCGACCTCGAGGCCGGTGGTCAGCATGTTGGAGGGGTCGGTGAGCACCAGCCGTCCCTCGCCGCCGGGGAAGAGCCGCTGGAAGACCCGCTCGAACTGGACCGCGGTGTCCTCGAAGGCCTCCGCGAAGACGCGCTCGACGCGCTCGTCGACCTCCTTGACGATGTCGAGCAGGTCGCGCTTGCTGTTCTTGAGGTCCTCGAGCTGCTCGGTGAGGAACTTGTGCCGCTCCTCCAGCGCGCTGAACTCCTCGAGCGCGAGCGGGTTGATGCGACCGAGGGCGCTGAGCTTGCGCTCGGCCTGGCGCAACCGCTTCTCCTGGGCCTCACGCACGAAGGGCACGGGCTCGGGCTGGGGCGCGTCCGGGTCGGCGTCGGGGTCGGGCACGGCCGGGACCGGCTGGTGCGGGCCGTACTCCTCCACGAGGTCGGCGGGCGCGATCCCGAGCTCCTCGACCGCCTTGGTCTCGAGCTGCTCGATGCGCAGCCGCTGCTGGGTCCGCGCCACCTCGTCGCGGTGCACGGTGTCGGTGAGCTCGCGCAGCTCGGCCTGCAGCGTCGCGATGTCGCGGCGGACCACGGCGAGCTCGGCGTCGCGCTCGGTGCGCTCGGCCTCCCCCGCCGCCCGGGCACGGCCGGCCTGCTCGGCCCAGTCGACGAGCAGCTCGTGCGCCCACGTCGCCGCGGTGCGCACGGCCTCCGCCACGGCGGCCTCGCGTCGACGGCGGGCCTGCCGCTCGGCGAGGCGCTGGCGCGCCTCCTCCTCGTGCCGGGCGCCACGCTCCAGGGCGTCCGCGCGGTCCTTGAGGGCGCGGGCGCGCTCCTCCCGGGTGCGCAGTCCCAGACGCAGGTCCGTCTCGGTGGCGCGGGCCTCACGCGCCAGGGCCTCGAGACGGTCGCGCTCCTCGGTCGAGGGCTCCTCGGCGAAGTCGCCCTCGCCGCTCGCGGCCTCGAGCCGCTCGAGCAGTGAGGCATGCTCGGCCCGGTCGCTCTCGAGGGCCTCGGTGGCGTCGGAGATGGCCTTCTCGGTGCGCTCGACCTCGGCCCGCGCAGCCCGCAGGGTCTGGCCGAGAGAGCCGAGCTTCTCGGCGATGGCGGCCATCCGGGCGTCGCTCTCGTTGAGGCGCTCGAGCGCCGCCTCCACGGCGTCCGCCAGCTCGTCACGGGCGGCCTCGGCCCCCGCGACCCGGAAGCGCGCCTCCTCCCCCTCGCGGGTGGCTCGCGCAATGGCGTCCTGCGCGTCGTCGAGCGCCGCCTGCAGCTGGAGCAGGCTGGGCGCGCTCGTGCTGCCGCCGCGGACGGTGCCCGGCGCGTACACGTCACCACCCTGGGTCACGGCAGTGACGCCGGGGTGGGTGCGAAGCAGCGCCGTGGCCTGCTGCGTGTCCGCGACGAGCGCGACGCGGTCGAGGACCTGGTCCACCGCCGGGCGCACGGTGTCGGGGCACTGGACGACGTCGCGGGCCCACCGGGCTCCCTCTGCGAGGGCGGGCCAGGCCTCGTGGTCGAGCGTGGTGGCCGACTCGGCCACGAGCAGGCTCGCGCGCCCGTGGTCGCCGTCGCGCAGGGTGTCCAGCGCCGCGGCCGCGGCGTCCAGCGAACCGACGGCGAGAGCCTCGGCGGCCGAGCCGAGCGCGGCGGCGACGGCGTTCTCCAGGCCCGGCTCGACGGTGACGAGGGAGGCGACGGAGCCGAGGATCTCGTGGCCCTCGTCGGCGGTCGCGAGCAGCGCAGCCGCGCCGTCCTTGCGGCGCAGGCTCAGGCCGAGCGCCTCGACGCGGGCGGCTGCGGTGGTGCGGGCGCGCTCCGCGGCAGCCTCCGCCTCCTTCCAGCGCGAGAGCTCGGCCTCGGCGGCCTCGAGCCGCGCGGCAGCCTCCTCGTAGGCGGTGTCGAGGCCCTCCTCGCCCTCCTCGTCCTGGGCGACGCCGGCCTCGAGCCGGGAGAACTCGCGCTCGGCCTCGGCAGCGCGGGCCTGGGCGGCCTCGATGGTGCTGCGCAGGCGTCCCACCTCGGCCTCCCGCGCCTCGATGCGGGAGGCCCGGGCGCCGACCTGGCCGCCCAGCTTGGCCAGGCCCTCACGGCGGTCGGCGGCCGCGCGGACCTCGCGCTGCAGGCGCGCGATCTCCTCGGCGTGGCTGCGCTCGGCGTCCGTGCGCCCGAGGACCGCCTCCTCGAGGGCGGCCTTGGCCTCGGCGATCTCCTCCAGCAGGAATGCCTCCTGCTCGCGCACCTCGGCGGCCTGGGCCCGCAGCTGCTCCGGGTCGCGGCCCTGGCCGGCGGCCTCGGGCTCGTCGTCCTCGCTGAGCAGGCGTACGCGTTCGGCGGCGAGGGAGCGCGTGGAGGCCATCCGCTCCACCAGGCGCCCGAGCGAGACGTACTCGTCCTGCGCGCGGGTGAGCGCGGGCCGGGCCGCCTCGGCCGCGGCCTCGAGGGTGGCGAGCCGCTCGGCGAGGCCGGCGATGGACTCCTCGACCTCGGAGCGTCGCTCGATGAGGGCCGACTCGTCGGCGACCTCCTGCTCGAGGGTCGAGGTCAGCTGCACGAGGTCGTCGGCGAGCAGGCGCAGCCGGGCGTCACGGGCGTCGGTCTGGATGACGGCGGCCTTGCGGGCCGTCTCGGCCTGCCGCCCGAGCGGCCCGAGCTGGCGGCGGATCTCACCGGTCAGGTCCTGCACGCGCGTGAGGTTGGCCTCCATCGTCTCGAGCTTGCGCAGCGCGCGTTCCTTGCGCTTGCGGTGCTTGAGGACGCCGGCCGCCTCCTCGATGAAGCCGCGACGCTCCTCGGGGGTGGCCCTCAGGACGGTGTCGAGCTGGCCCTGACCGACGATGACGTGCATCTCGCGGCCGATGCCGCTGTCGGAGAGCAGCTCCTGCACGTCGAGCAGGCGGCAGGGCGTGCCGTTGATCGCGTACTCCGACCCGCCGTTGCGGAACATCGTGCGCGAGATCGTCACCTCGGTGTAGTCGATCGGCAGCGCGCCGTCGGTGTTGTCGATGGTGAGGGCCACCTCGGCCCGACCGAGCGGCGCCCGCCCGGCCGTCCCGGCGAAGATGACGTCCTCCATCTTGCCGCCGCGCAGGGACTTCGCACCCTGCTCGCCCATGACCCAGGCGAGCGCGTCGACGACGTTGCTCTTTCCGGAACCGTTGGGGCCGACGATGCAGGTGATGCCCGGCTCGAGGCGCATGTGGGTCGCGGAGGCGAAGGACTTGAAGCCCTTCAGGGTGAGGCTCTTGACGTACACGACCCGATTAGTCCTTTTCCCAGCCCGCCAGCGATCCCGGTCAGCGTACTAGCCGTGGAGCCCCACACCTCGGAGGCGAGCGTGCGCACCTGTCGGGAGCGGGCGGCATACCGTGGTCCGGTGGACGAGCCGCAGACCCAGCCGCACGCACCCGACGAGCACGTCGTCACCTCGCTCGAGCGGCTGCTCGAGGTCTATCCGACCGCCCCGGCGCCGAACTCGCTCGCGAAGGAGTCGGCGACGATCACTCCCGGCCAGGCCCGGATCATCGCGGCGGCGCCGTTCGTCGTCGTGGCCACGGTCGGCGACGGGGGCCTCGACCAGTCGCCGCGTGGCGACCGACCCGGGTTCGTCGTGGTCCGCGACGAACGGACCCTCGTCATCCCGGACCGTCGGGGCAACAACCGCCTCGACACGCTGCGCAACGTCGTCGCCGACCCGCGCGTCGGGCTGCTCTTCCTCGTCCCCGGCCTCGGCGAGGAGCTCCGTGTGCGTGGCACGGCCGTCATCTCGACCGACCCCGAGGAGCTGGCGCGGCACGAGGTGCGGGGCGCCCGCCCCGCGTCGGTGCTCGTCGTGACGGTCGAGCGCGTCTACTTCCAGTGCGCCCGCGCGGTGAAGCGCAGCCGGCTGTGGGAGCCGGGCTCCCGGGCGGACCCGCGCACCCTCCCCACAGCGGGCGACCTGACCCGCGAGGCGGGCGGCTTCTCCTCGGACGCGGAGGCTGCGGCCTACGACGCCGCCCTCGACGTGCGCCAGGAGGCCACGCTCTGGTGAGCGCCGGGCACCGTCGCTACGCGTCGCCGCTGGCGATGCGCTCGTGGTGGTGGATGACCTCGGCGATGATGAAGTTCAGGAACGCCTCCGCGAAGACGGGGTCCAGGCCCGCGCTGTCGGCCAGGGCCCGCAGCCGCGCGATCTGCTGCTCCTCGCGCTGCGGGTCCGCGGGCGGCAGGTGCTGCTCCGCCTTGAGCCGACCCACCTGCTGCGTGCACTTGAAGCGCTCGGCGAGCAGGTGCACGAGCGCCGCGTCGATGTTGTCGATGCTGCTGCGCAGCCGGGCCAGCTCGGCAGGGACCTCGGTCACGTCGCTCAGCGGCTCATCGCTCACCGGGTCAGGGTAGGTCGCTCAGCGTTCGACGAAGCCCACGGTTCCGTCCTTCGGGACGCCGGGCTGCACGACGAGGCTCTCGACGTGCCCTGGCCGTCGCCTCGTCGACGGGGACTCCCTGAGCAGCGACTCGAGGGCCGCCACGGCGTCGGGGCTGCCCTGGGCCACCACCTCGACGCGCCCGTCGAAGGTGTTGCGCGCATGGCCGACGAGACCGAGCTCCAGGGCACGCGCACGGGTCCACCAGCGGAACCCGACGCCCTGCACCATGCCGCGCACGAACATCGTCACGCGCACGGTCTCCCCCGGACCCGAGGCCGGACCCGAAGCCGCACCCGAGGCCCCGCCCGGGGCCTCGCCCGTGGCGCCCTGATCCGCTTCCTCCATCCCCACACCGTATGCCGCGTGGCGCCGCGACCCCGTCCCCGCCCGTAACTATGCTCGCTGCAGGCACAGCGGTGACTCCACGCACCGAGGCCCACGGAAGGAGCGACGTGTCGACGTCGGCGATTTCACGGGCGGCTGGCACTCGTCAGACCGCCGAGACGGCCACGGGGGCCACTCCCCGATCCGGTCGTGCACCGTCCGAGGCACCGGGTTCTCCGGGTGGGCCAGGTCGACCGGGACGCATCGAGGGGCTCGACGGGCTGCGGGCCGTCGCCATCGTGGCCGTCCTCGTCTACCACCTCAACGCCTCGTGGCTGCCGGGCGGTTTCCTCGGCGTCGACGTCTTCTTCGTCGTCTCGGGCTTCCTCATCACGACCCTGCTCGTGCGCGAGCGCGACCGGACGGGCCGGATCGCCCTCTCCCGGTTCTGGGTGCGGCGCGCACGCCGGCTGCTGCCCGCGCTGGTGCTGTGCGTCGTCACCAGCGTGCTCATCGCCCGCGCCGTCAGCCAGGACCTCCTCGTCGACATCGGCCGCGAGATCGTCGGCGCACTGACGTTCTCGACGAACTGGCTCGAGATCACCGCCGGCACGAGCTACTTCGACCAGACCGCGCCGCAGCTGTTCATGAACTTCTGGTCGCTCGCGGTCGAGGAGCAGTTCTACCTGCTGTGGCCGCTGCTGACCCTGGCCCTGCTGGCCTTCTCGAGCCGCGTGCGGGTCGGTGCAGCCGTCGCCGTGGGGCTGGCGTCGTCGCTGCTGATGGCGACGATGTTCACGCCGGGCACAGACGGCACGCGCGTCTACTACGGCACCGACACCCACGTCATGGGACTCATGGCCGGGGCGGCGCTCGCCTTCGCGTGGGCGAGCCCGCGCCTGGCACCCCTGGTGGCACCCTCCCGCTGGGGGCGGTTCGGGGCGTATGCGGTCCCGTTCGCCCTCGCGGTCCTCGTCGCCGAGATGGCCCTCCTCGACGAGCAGTCGGCGTGGACCTTCCGGGGTGGGATCGTCCTGGCCTCGCTCGCCACGGCCGTGCTCGTCATGGGCGTGGTCGAGCGGCGGCCGGGCGGCCCGGGCCTGGTCTCGCGGGCGATGCGTCACCCTGCCCTCGCCTGGGTGGGTGCCCGGTCGTACTCCATCTACCTCTGGCACTGGCCGGTCATCCTGCTCGTGGCCCTCGACAACCCCTCCGCGCCCGGCACGGTCCCGCACCTGCTGACGCGGCTGTGGTGCGTGCTCGTGACGCTCGCCCTGGCCGACCTCACCTTCCGCTTCGTCGAGACCCCGTTCCGCACCCTCGGCTTCCGCGGCGTCGCGGTGGCCCTGGGACGCGGCATCTCCGAGCTGACGGTGCGCGGGAAGCGCGTCGTCGCCGTGGTCCTGGCGGTGCTGGTCGTCGCGACGGGCCTGATCGTGCTCACCGCTCCCGAGCAGAGCCAGACCGCGCAGATGCTCGCGCAGAACGAGGCGGCCGCCGACCAGGCGCCCACCGTCGCCCCGTCGGGCGCCGCGCCGGAGGCTTCCTCCGCCGCGCCCGGCAGGTCCGGCGTCGCCCAGCCGTCGACGCCGCCCACCGGCAGCTCCCCGTCCGCCGTCAAGGCGTCCTTCACGATGCCCAGCGGGCCCGAGATCGACGCCTACGGCGACTCGATCATGGTCGGGAGCCTGCAGGCGCTGCGCTACTACTTCCCCGGCATCCGCATCGACGCGAAGTCCAACCGGCGGTGGTCCGACGGCCTGGCCCAGGTGCGGGCCCGTGGCGCGGACAACCGGAGGGCGGTCATCCTCGCCTTCGGCACCAACGCCGGGGTCGACGAGGACGCCGTCAAGCAGGTGCTCGACACGCTGGGCCCCAAGCGCATGGTCGTCCTCGTCAACATCATGGCGCCCTTCGCCCGGGTCGACACCGACAACGCGACGCTCGAGCTCGTGGCCCGCGGTCGCCCCAACGTCGTGGTCGCCGACTGGGCCGACGCGATCCGCGCCCACCCCGACCAGGTGCAGTCCGACCGCATCCACCCCACGATCATCGGTGCGCACCTCTTCTCCAAGACGGTGCGCCAGGCCCTGGCCGACCTCTCCGAGCGCCGGACCGGCAAGAAGGTCGTCCTGAAGGATCTGCCGATCCCCTGACCCGAGGCCCGGTCCCGCGCCGGTGTCAGGGGGCCGACACCGGGATGGCGTGAAGTCCTCGGTCGTCGGCGAGCACCACGACGCCGGCGGCGTCCGGGATCGCCGCGAGCAGCTGCTCCAGCTCCTCCATCGGCCAGGACGTGGGCGGGGTGTCGGTGCGCGTCAGCAGGCTCACGGAGCCACCGGTCCTGCGGTGCAGGACCTGGGCGACGTCGGGATCCGGCGGCCCCACGAGCAGGACGTACCGGGGGCCGTGCTCCTCGCCGGCCAGCACGGCGCGGTCGGCGCGCAGCACCGTCCAGTGGTAGCCGGCCACCAGCGCCGCCGTGACGAGGACGCCGATCGGGTAGCGCACCGCATACAACGTCTGCGCGCCCAGCAGGGAGGCGAAGACGTCCTGGAGGACGGTGACGACGCCGGTGAGCAGGGCCACGACCGCGGCCAGAGCGGCGATCCCGAAGAGCAGGAAGACGTAGGCGCGCCGGGTCCGCGAGCGGCGCTCCCCGACCGGATCGGCCTCCACGGCGGTGCTGACCCGGCGCCAGAACAGCCACCAGACCGGGGCGCCCACCACGAGGAGGGTCGCTGCGGCGACGACGGTTCCGAGGGCATCTGCCTCCTCCGCGGGCGAGACCGATGCAGCGAGCAGGGCCTCCAGCCCTGCCACCACCAGCATCATGACGCCCACGGCGGCGGCGACGAGACCCACGCCCGCGAGGAGGTAGTCGTAGGCCCGGCGGACCTCCGTGCGTCCGTGCTCCTCGCTCAGGCGAAGCACGGTCCGGTGGTAGAGCCACACCGCTCCCCCGACCACCACGGCTGCGAGCGCGACGGGCAGGCCCTCCAGGTCGGCGCTCGAGGAGCCGGCGCTCGTGCCGCGCAGCAACCACAGCACGACCCGGTCGAGCGAGACGCTCGCTCCGACGACGGCGGTGAGCAGTCCCCCGGCGACCCCGAAGATGAGGACGTAGACGTGCCAGAGCGTGCTGCGCTGGAGCCGGGCCGAGGGCAGCACCCACGAGACGACCCACGCGACGAGACCCGACACCAGGGTCGCCACCCCGGTCTGCAGCAGTGACGGGCCCTCGGTCGTCTCCGCCACCGGCACCGAGACCAGGCTCCCGACGACGTGCCCCAGCGCCATGACCGCGCCCACGGACGTGACTCCGAGACCGAGGACGGCGCCGAGGAAGCCGGCCCTGGTCAGCACACGGCCCCCGACCAGGCGGTGCTCCACCCAGCGGTGCGCCAGCCACACCGTGCCCCAGACGACCATCTCGCCGAACTGCGGGCCGTCGTCGCCGGGAGCCCCCAGGGCCCAGGTGATGGTGCCCTGGATCGCCAGCACGGTCGCCACGAGGGCGACGAACGAGGCAGCCGTGACGTAGAGCGTCCAGCCGCGTGACCGGGACTCCTCGGGGTCCGCCTGCATCCGCGCGCGGGTCCAGGCCGCGACGACCGCGTACAGCGGGAGCCCGACGAGGACGTATGCCGTGCTCTGGGCCAGCGACTCGCCGGAGAGCTCCCCGGGGCGCCCGACGTCCACCACCCTCCCGAGCAGGGCGGCGAGGCCCGTTGCCCACAGCATGAGCAGCGAGAAGAGCAGGAGGTAGGTGAAGAAGCGGCGGATCGACGCACCGTCCGACACGCGGGCGGCGTCGCGGGAGAGGGCTCGGCGCGAACCCCACACCGTCAAACCGACGAGGACGACGACGAGGACGAGGAGCAGGGCGAACATGTCAGCCTCCCCGGGCCACGGACCGCCACCAGCAGGCGCTCACGGGGGCCACGTGCCCTCATGCCACCAGTGTCGTGCCGGAGCCGCCGACCCGAGGGGCGGTTCGACTGTGACGCTTGACGCACGGGCTCAGCGCGCGACGACCTCGTCCCCGACGCGAACGGTGGCACCGGGTGCGAGCGGCAGCACCGGCGTCAGCCGGATGCCGAACCACGTCGCCCCGTCCCACTTCCGGTGGCGGGCCAGCGTGCGGATCGGCTCCTTGCCGCTGCGCAGGTCGCTGCGGTCGATCGTCGTCATGACGCACCGGTCGCACACCATCGTGGCCCGGAACGCCACGTCGCCGATGCTCACCGACGACCAGGCGTCCTCGGCGAACGGCTCGCCGCCCGCCACCACCACGTTCGGCCGGAACCGGTCGTGACCCACTGCCGCCCCCGGCTCCTCGCCGCGCTCCAGGGCGGTCTCGAGCAGCCAGTCGCCGAGCCGGCGCAGCGACGCCTCCGACGTCAGGTGCAGGGGCGCGGCGTCCGACAGCGAGTTGACGTCCCCGGCCCGGCCGCCCATCTCCGGCCGGATCGGTCGGCGGGTGTCGTCGTCCTGCCACACGAGCCGCAGGGAGCGGCCGACCCGTGCGGTCAGCCAGGCGTCGGCACGGGCGCCTGCGGGCCGGGCCGTCCCCTGCCCGGAGAAGCGAACCGGCACCGGCGCCGCTTCGGACGGCACGGCGACCTCGAGCGGCTCCGCGCCGTCCGCCGACAGGTGGATCGCGCCGCCCGCGAGGGGCTCGGCCCGCAGCCCCAGCAGCGCGTGCTCCTCGCGCGCCGTGACCTGGGCGCCGTCCTCGTCGACGACCGCCCACCGCCGGTCGCCGTGCAGGCCCCGCTCCCCGACGGCTGCCTCCTGCGCGGACACGCCGGCGAGTGACTTCACGGGGTAGGTCATCAGCGCGGTGACGACCACACCCTCACAGCCGGTCACTCGGCCAGCCAGGCGGCATACGCGTCGAAGGTGTAGGGACGCCCGAGGAAGTCCTCGACGAGGTCGGCGGCGTCGCGGCGGCCCCCCTGGGCGAGCACCTTGTCGCGGTAGGCCCCGGCCACCTCCGGGTCGAAGAGGTCGCCGCGGTCGAACGCGGAGAACATGTCCTTGGCGATGACCAGCGACCACATGTAGGTGTAGTAGGCCGAGCTGTAGCCGTCGAGGTGGCCGAAGTGGCACTGCATGTGCGTGCCCTCGAGGTACGGGAAGACGGAGTAGCGGCCCATCAGCTCGCGCAGGCGGGCGGTCAGGTCGTCGGTCCGGTGCACGTGGAAGTCGTAGGACAGCGCCGCGTAGAACATCTGCGTGCGCGCGTCGTAGCCCTTGCCGAAGTCGTCGGCGCGGCGCATGGCCTCGACGAGCTCGGCGGGGATCGTGTCGCCGGCGGCGTTGCGCGCGAAGGTCGCCAGGACCTCCGGGTCCCAGGCCCACTCCTCGAGCATCTGGCTCGGCGCCTCGACGAAGTCCCACTCGGTCGCGACGCCGGAGAAGCGCACCCACTCGGTGCGACCGGCGAGGACGTGGTGCACGAGGTGGCCGAACTCGTGGAAGAGCGTCACCACCTCGTCGTGCTCCATGAGGCCGCGGCCGAAGTTGCAGACGAGCACCCCCTCGGGCAGCTGCGTGCCGGCGACCCCGCGCACGAGGTCGAACTGCGCCGCGTGCTTGTACTTCCCCTCGCGCGGGTGCAGGTCGAGGTGGATGCGGCCGATCCGCTCGCCCTCGAAGGAGACGTCGTAGGTCGCGACCTCCTCGTGCCACGTCCGGGCGTCCTCGGCAGGCACCGGGGTCCACTCGAGACCGAAGAGCCGGCCGGTCACGTCGAGCAGGCCCTGGCGGACCGACTCGAAGGGGAAGTAGGTGCGCACCTGCTGGGCGTCGACCGCGAGGTCCTCCTTGCGCACCAGCTCGGAGTAGTAGGGCACGTCGGCCCCGTCGATGTCGGTGGCGTCCGGGCGGTCGCGGCGCAGGCGCTCGAGCAGCACCTTCTTGTCGCGCTCGGCGCTGGCCGTCGACAGCTCGGTGATGCGGTCGATGAACTCGGCGATGGCCGCGCCGGTGCGGATCATCTTGACCTCGGCGTCGAAATCGGCCCACGACGCGTAGCCGAGCAGCGCGGCGTGCTCGCGCCGCGCGGCGAAGATGTCCTGCAGCACCCGGTCGTTGGCCGGCCAGGCGATCGTGAGGAACTCGGTCGCGAGGTCACGGCGGGCCTGCGCGTCGTGGGCGAAGGTCCGGAACGGCACGACGTCGGGGTAGTCGGTCGTCACCGTGACGAGGCCGTCCTCGTCGACGGGGTGCGCGTCCACCCAGTCCTGCGGCAGGCCCGCGAGCCGGTCCGGGGTGACGCGGATGCTGCGCACGTCCTCGCGGATGTTCTTGCTGAACTCCTGGCTGAGCAGGATCTCGCGCTCGCTCAGCTCGCGCAGCCGGTCCCGGGTCGCCTCGTCCTGGTCGACGCCCGAGCGGTGGAAGTCACGCAGCGTGCGCTCGAGGACGCGGGCGGCGTCGGCGTCGAGCCCGCTGGGGTCGAGAGCGGACAGCACGGCATACAGCCTCGTGTCGAGGCCGAGGTCGGTGTCGAGCTTCTGCACCTGCTGGGCCACCGACTCCGCACGCTCGCGCACGGTCGCGTCGGGATGCACCTCGGAGAAGAGGGACCCGATCGAGGCGGCGTTGGACAGGGCCGTCTGCGCGTCGTTCCACACGCGCAGCACCTCCAGCGCCCCTGCCGGCGGGTCGCTGCGCAGGCCCTCGACGAGCGAGCGCGCGAGGGCGAGCTGCTGCTCTCCTCGCTCGCCGACCCAGTCGAGCCAGTCGCTCTGGAGGGGAAGGGGCAGGTGGGTCGGCTGGGTCGTCACAGACGGCACTGTATGCCGCCACCCACCTGCCGGTGCCGAACCGCTAGTCCCAGAGCTGCAGGGAGCGGGTCACGATGCCGGCGAGGTCGCCCGCGCCCACCTCACGCGGGCTCGTGGCGAGCAGACGCTGCTGCTTCAGGGCCCCCTCGACGAGGTCGTCCACGTCGCCCTCCCCGTAGCCGACGGCGTGCAGGCCGTTGGGCATGCCGATGTCGCGCAGCAGGTCCGCGAGGACGCCCGGCAGCACGTCGCGGGGCTCGGCGGCCCACCGCGGCCCGTGCTCCGGGTCGAGCAGCCGGGCGGCCGCGAGGTGCCGCTCGGGGTCGGCCTCGAAGGTCCACCGGAACGCCTCGGGCGCCGTCAGGGCGACGGCCATGCCGTGCGGCACCATCGGCTCGTCGTGCGGGTAGCCCTCCGGGTGGAAGTCCCGGACGCGTCCGGCGATGGGGTACGCGTTGGCGTGCGGCACGTGGACCCCGGCGTTGCCGAAGCCGAGGCCGGCGAACGTCGCCGCGAGCGCCATGTCCCCGCGGGCGCCCTCGTCGGAGCCGTCGCGCACAGCCGTGCGGAACGCCTTGGCGAGCAGTGACATCGCCCGCTCGGACCACATGTCGGAGATCGGGTTGCTGCCGCAGTAGGGCACCCGCTCCCCCGGCTGCTTGCGCTCGTAGCTCGCGAACGGCCGTGCGGTCCAGCTCTCGAGCGCGTGGCACAGGATGTCCATGCCGGCGCTCGCGGTGACGCCCGACGGCTGGGAGGCCGTGAGGCGGGGGTCGACGACCGCCAGGCTCGGCCGGAGCCGGACGTGGCTGATGCCGGTCTTGACCTTGAGCGCGAGCACGTCGAGGACGCAGATCGTCGTGCTCTCGGCACCGGTGCCCGTCGTCGTGGGCACCGCGACGAGGGGTGCCAGCGGCCGGCTCGGAGCGCGCCCCGCCCCGACGGGGGCGTTGACGTAGTCCATGAGGTCGCCGCCGTCGCTGAGCAGCAGGTCGACGGCCTTCGCGGTGTCGATGGACGACCCGCCGCCCACGGCCACGTAGCCGTCGAACGGGCCGTCGGCCCGGGCCCGGTCGGCGGCCGCCACGAGGCTCGCGTCCGTCGGCTCCACGTGCGCCGAGTCGTGCACCACGGCCTCGAGGCCGGAGCCGCGGATCCCCTCGGCGACCCGCTCGGGCCATCCCGTCGCCAGCACCCCGGCGTCGGTGACGACGAGCACCCGGCGCGCGCCGAGGGCCAGCAGGTCGTGGCCGATCTCGTCCGCGGCCCCGGCGCCGAACTTCAGCGCCGGAGCGCCGTAGGTGAAGACCGACTCGGGGTTCGCTGGCGACCACGTCATGGGGCCACCCTAGGGTGAGGGCATGACCCAGGAGCAGGCGGCGAGGACCCTTGTCGTCGGGGCCGGGCAGGCCGCCATCTCCCTCGTGACGGCCCTGCGCGAGCTCGGCGACACCGGCCCCGTGGTCCTCGTCGGCGACGAGCCAGAGCCGCCCTACGAGCGGCCACCGCTGTCGAAGGGCTACCTGCGCGGCGAGCACGACCGTCCGTCCCTGGTCTTCCACGACGCCGGCTGGTTCGCCGACCTCGGCGTCGAGCTGGTGACCGGCGACGCCGTGGTCGCCGTCGAGCGCGACCGCGCCGGCGGCAGCGCCACGACGACCTCGGGCCGCTGCATCGAGTTCGACCGCCTGGCCCTGACCACGGGCGCCACGAACCGGTTGCTGCCCGCGACGGGTGCGGCCGAGGCTGCCGACACCCCGCTCCCGCCGGACGGCTGGCTCCCCGGGCTGCACTCGGTCCGAACCCTCGCCGATGCCGACCGCCTCGCACCCGAGCTGCGCGCCGCCCGTGAGGTCGTCGTCGTGGGCGGAGGCTTCATCGGGCTGGAGATCGCGGCGGGCGCCCGAGCCCTCGGCGCCGACGTGACCGTCGTCGAGGTGGCCGACCGCCTCCTCGACCGCGCCGTCAGCCCCGCACTGTCCGACGCCGTCCGCGAAGCGCACGAGCGCCGCGGCACGCGCCTCCTGCTGCACACCGGCGCGGTACGCGTCGTCGTCGACGACGGTCGGGCGGCGGGAGTCGAGCTCACGAACGGCCAGACGATCGCGGCCGACGTCGTCGTGGTCGGGATCGGCGTCGTCCCGCGCACCGAGCTCGCGGCGCAGCTCGGACTGCTCGTGGACCCTCGCGGCGTCGTCGTCGACGCGTATGCGCTCACCTCGGACGGTGCCACCGTCGCCGCCGGCGACTGCGCCGTCGGTCCCAACCCCTTCGGTCGCGGGGTGCCCGGGCTCACCCGCCTCGAGAGCGTGGCGCACGCCACCGACCAGGCACGCTCCGCGGCTGCGACCCTGGCAGGCCACCCGGCGGCATACGACCGCGTGCCCTGGTTCTGGAGCGACCAGGGAGACCTCCACCTCCAGATGGCGGGGCTCCCTCAAGGAGCCGACCGGCAGGTGGTGCGGGGCGACGTTGCGGCAGAGCGCTTCTCGCTCCTGAGCTACCGCGACGGGCTGCTCGTGGCCGTCGAGTCGGTGAACGTCCCTTCCGACTACCTCACCGTGAAACGAGCGCTGGAGAAGGGTATGACCATCGATGCCGACGCCGCGGCAGACGTCACGGTGCCGCTGAAACGGCTTCTCACCCCGACGGCCGACCCCCGGTCGCGCTGACGCGCCCGATCCGGCGCCCTGCGCTAGCGTGGGTCGTCGCCCAACGAAGGGACTGATCGCATGCACGCACTGGCGGGTCTGCCCACCGCGGGAACCCTGATCAACGCCAACCCCGTCGACTACGTCATCATCGCGCTCTACTTCGTCTTCGTCCTCGGCATCGGGGTCATGGCGCGGCGGTCGGTGTCCGACTCCATCGACTTCTTCCTCTCCGGCCGGTCGCTCCCGGCGTGGGTCACCGGGTTGGCCTTCATCTCGGCGAACCTCGGAGCCGTCGAGATCATGGGCATGTCGGCCAACGGGGCCCAGCTCGGCATCTCGGCCGTCCACTACTTCTGGGTCGGGGCCATCCCCGCCATGCTCTTCCTCGGCGTGGTGATGATGCCCTTCTACTACGGCTCGAAGGTGCGCTCGGTGCCCGAGTTCATGTTCCGCCGCTTCGGCACGGGCGCCCACCTCGTCAACGCCATCAGCTTCGCGTTCGCCCAGCTGCTCATCGCCGGCGTCAACCTCTACCTGCTGGGCTCGATCGTGCACGCCCTGCTCGGCTGGCCCCTGTGGGTGACGCTGCTCGTCGCGGCGGCGATCGTGCTGTCCTACATCACCCTCGGCGGCCTCTCGGCCGCCATCTACAACGAGGTCCTGCAGTTCTTCGTCATCGTCGCGGCCCTGCTGCCGCTGACCCTCATCGGGCTCCACCGCGTCGGCGGCGTGCAGGGCCTGAAGGACAAGATCACCGAGTTCGCGTCCACGCCCGCGGCCGCGGCGGCAAAGGTGCCGTCTGCCGAGCAGCAGCTGCACTCGTGGCCCGGCCAGGCGCTCTCCGGCTTCGACTCCCCGTTCTGGTCGGTCGTCGGCATCGTCTTCGGCCTCGGCTTCGTGCTGTCCTTCGGCTACTGGACGACGAACTTCGTCGAGGTCCAGCGCGCCATGGCCTCCAACTCGATCTCGGCCGCTCGCAAGACGCCGATCATCGGCTCGTTCCCCAAGATGTTCGTGCCCTTCATCGTCATCGTGCCGGGCATGATCGCCGCGGTCCTCGTCAAGGAGATCGGCCAGCTCAAGGCCGGCGGGTCGCCGCCCGGGGGCGCATCCGGCGAGGGGGTCAAGTACAACGACTCCCTGCTGCTGCTGATGCGCGACATCCTGCCCAACGGCCTGCTCGGCGTGGCGATCGCCGGTCTGCTCGCCGCGTTCATGGCCGGCATGGCCGCCAACATCTCGGCGTTCAACACCGTGTTCAGCTACGACCTGTGGCAGCGCTACATCCGCAAGGACCACAGCGACGACTACTACCTGCGCATCGGTCGTCTCGCGACGGTCGGCGCGACGGTCATCGCGATCTTCACGGCGATCGTGGCGAGCTCGTTCAGCAACATCATGGACTACCTCCAGACGCTGTTCGGGTTCTTCAACGCCCCGCTCTTCGCCACGTTCATCCTCGGCATGTTCTGGAAGCGGATGACCGCCACTGCCGGCTGGGTCGGCCTCTCGGCCGGAACGCTCTCGGCCGTGCTGGTCGCCTTCCTCAGCGAGGACGCCTTCGGGTCCGCCAGCCTCGGGGTCATCCCGCTCAAGGGGCAGGGTGCGGCCTTCGTCGCCGCGTCGGCAGCCTTCGTCGTCGACATCCTGCTGAGCATCGTCGTGTCGCTCATGACCGAGCCCAAGACCTCGCGCGAACTGCGCGGCCTCGTCTACTCGGAGACACCGCGGGAGGACCTCATCGACCCGGAGGAGCACCGGCTCCCCTGGTACCGGCGCACGCTGCCGCTCGCGGGCGTCTCGCTCGCCCTCGTCATCATCCTCAACTTCTTGTTCTGACAGGAGCCTCGACATGAGTGACCACCACGACCTCGATGCCCCTGCCCCCAGCGAGAAGCAGGGCCGGCAGCACACGGCGGGCGCCTTCGACATCCGCAACTTCATCGGCGCCCTGCTCGGCCTCTACGGCGTGATCCTCACGCTGCTCGGGATCTTCGGCGACAAGGCGTACGACCGGACGGGCAACGTCAACGCCAACCTGTATGCCGGGATCGTCCTGCTCCTCATCAGCGCGGTCTTCATCATCTGGGCCCGGGTCAGACCGATCATCGTGCCCGAGCACGTCGAGCCTGCCGCCGTCGACCCCACGCGGCCCGCGCCCAAGCGCCGCCCGACGGGACACTGAGCCCGCCACACGGACACGACCCGCAGCCCGTCCCCCGTCGTCGCGACGGTCAGGACGGGTTGCGGCGTCTCGGGCGCGGCTGGCACACGGGGCAGGAGAACGACGAGCGGTTCATGAACTGCTCGCGACGCATGATGGCACCGCACCGGTCGCAGGGGGTCCCCGCGCGACCGTATGCGTGGAGCGAGCGGTCGAAGTAGCCGCTGGCCCCGTTGACGTTGACGTAGAGCGCATCGAAGCTCGTGCCGCCCTGGCCCAGCGCCTCGGCCATGACCTCACGTGCGTGGTCGAGGATGCGGGCGAGCGTGGGCCTGGTCAGCGAGGAGCAGAGCCGCTCGCCGTGCACCTTCGCCCGCCACAGCGCCTCGTCGGCGTAGATGTTGCCGATCCCTGAGACGAGGGTCTGGTCGAGCAGGGCACGCTTGACGGCGCTGTCGCGCTGCTTCATCCGGCGCACGACCGCGGCCTGGTCGTAGACCGGCTCGAACGGGTCGGGGGCGATGTGGGCCACCGACTCCGGGATGCCGTCGGGTCGCAGGGGCGACAGGGCCAGCCCGCCGAAGGTGCGCTGGTCGACGAAGCGCAGCTGCGGGCCGCCGTCGTCGAAGTCGAAGCGGGCATGGCAGTGCTTCTCGAGCGGGGCGTCGGCCGGCTCCACGAGCATCTGGCCGCTCATCCCGAGATGGACGATGAGCGCGTCCTCGCCGTCGAGGGCGAGCCAGAGGTACTTCCCGCGACGCGAGGCCGCGGTGACCGTGACGTCATGCAGGCGCTGGGCGAGGTCCTCCGGGCCGGCGTCGTGTCGCCGGGCCACGCGTACGCCGGTGATCCGGGCACGCGAGACGTGCCGCCCGACCACGTGCTCCTCGAGGCCGCGGCGCACCACCTCGACCTCGGGCAGCTCCGGCACGTGGGCTCAGGCGCTCGGGCCGGCAGCGGTAGCGCCGTTGGACCCAGCCCCGGCAGCGCCGTTGGACCCGGCCGCGGCGTGGCCGGCGCCACGGCGCCCGTCCAGCGCGTGCCAGGCCTCCTTGGCGGCCTTCTGCTCGGCTTCCTTCTTCGAGCGCCCGTGGCCCTCGCCGAGGACCTCCTCGCCGACGACGACCCGGGCGTGGAACTCCTTCTCGTGGTCGGGCCCCTGCTCCGCCACGCGGTACTCGGGCGAGCCGAGCGCGAAGCCGGCGGCCATCTCCTGCAGGCTCGTCTTCCAGTCGAGGCCGGCGCCGAGGGTGGCCGCCTCCTCGATGATCGCGTCGAAGTGGTGGTGCACGAAGCGTGCGGCCAGGTCGATGTCGGTCGAGAGGAACACGGTGCCGATCAGCGCCTCGAGCGTGTCGGCCAGGATCGACGCCTTGTCGCGTCCGCCCGTGGCCTCCTCGCCCTTGCCGAGCATGACGTACTGGCCCAGGTCGAAGGTGCGCGCGACGTCGGCCAGGGCGCGCATGTTGACGACGGCGGCGCGCAGCTTGGCCAGCTGGCCCTCGGCGAGGTCGGGGTGCTCGCGGTAGAGCGACTCGGTGACGACGAGTCCCAGCACCGAGTCGCCGAGGAACTCGAGGCGCTCGTTGTTGGGCAGTCCGCCGTTCTCGTAGGCGTAGGACCGGTGCGTCAGGGCACGCAGGAGCAGCGGCTCGTCGATGTCCTGGCCGACCACCTCCTTGAGGTGGGCGATCAGAGCATCGACGGGCCGCTGCGGCACCGCCGGAACACCCCCAGCGCCAACTTCGCTCACGGGGCTGCTCACTGGGTGATCAGGCCTGGTGCTCGGTGCGCTCGGCAGCGGCGTAGTGACGGCCCTTGTACGTGCCGCACGACGGGCACGCGATGTGCGGCTGGTTGGCCGCACCGCACTGGGGGCACGTGGAGAGCGTCGTCGGCGTTGCCTTCCAGTTCGCGCGACGCGAACGGGTGTTGGAGCGCGACATCTTCCGCTTCGGGACAGCCACGTCAGTTCCTCTTCTCTTGCGGGTCGGTCCCCAGCAGTCCGCTGAGGGACGACCACCTCGGGTCGATCACTTCATGATGATGGTCCGGGTCCTCCGCGAGGTGCATCCCACACTCGGAACACAACCCCGGGCAGTCCGGCCGGCACACCGGTTGGAACGGCAGCGTCGGCACGACAGCGTCCCGGAGCACGGGCTCGAGGTCGATGAGGTCACCGACCAGCTCGTACACCTCGTCCTCGTCCGAGTCGGCTCCCACCTCGTGGTGGTGCGCCGCCCGGTCGGCGTAGGCGAACAGCTCCTGGAAGGTCCCCTCGGCGTGTTGCTCGAGGGGGTCCAGGCACCGCACGCATGCGCCGGTCGCCGTGCCGCTGACCGAACCCGTGACGAGGACACCTTCGACGACGGACTCCAGGCGCACCTCGACCTGGACCGGCTGGCCGGCCTTGATCGAGATGACGTCGGTGCCGAGGTCGTCGGGCAACGTCACCGTGCGCGAGAGCTCCTGCATCGTGCCCGGTCGCCGAACGAGCTCCCTGGTGTCGAGCACCAGGGGGGAACGGGGATCGGGACGGTCCATGACTCCTGCGCACAGTAGAGGATTCGGCCCGCGCCAAGACGGACGTGGACCGACCTCCAAGGCTACTAGAGGGGCGCCGTGCGCCCAAATCAGCCCAGACGGTCGCGCAGGGCCGTCAGGACGGCGTCGGGGACCAGACCGCTGACATCGCCGCCGTAGCGCACGACCTCCTTGATGAGCGAGCTGGAGACGTGCTGCAGCGCCGGGTCCGCCGGGATGAAGAGGGTCTCGACGCCGCTGAGGTGGTGGTTCATGGTCGCCATGGGCAGCTCGTAGGCGAAGTCGGTGCCGCCGCGCAGGCCCTTGACCATGCTCGCGGCCCCCACCTCGCGGCAGACGTCGACGACGAGCGTGGCGGCCCAGGCCCCGATGCGGATGTTGGGCAGGTGGCCGACCGACTGCTCGAGGAGGGCCACCCGCTCGTCGACGGTGAACGTCCCCTGCTTGCTGGGGTTGTGCAGGATGGCGACGACGACCTCGTCGAAGAGCCTGCTGGCCCGGGTCACCACGTCGACATGGCCATTGGTGAGCGGGTCGTAGGAGCCGGGGCAGACACACCGGCGCGCGGGGCTCGTCACGCGGCCAACCTACCGTCCGTGCCCAGCCGGCCGGGGCAGGCTCACGCGACGACGTCACTCGGTGGCGGCTCGGCGAACCAGACCGCTGTCTCGCCGTAGCGCTTCTCCCCCGACAGCTCGAGGCCCTCGGGCCACGTCGGCTGCGGGGAGCGGGTCGAGCGCTCGACGACGACGACCGCGTCCTCTGCGAGCCACCCGTGCTCGACGAGGCCGGCGAGGACCGCGGCGAGGGCCTCCTCGCTGACGTCGTAGGGCGGGTCGATGAGGACGAGGTGCATGCGGACGTCCCCGGGGGGCCCGGCTGCCACGGCACGCTCGACGGTGTCGGCGAGGACGCGTACGGCGCGGTGGCCGACCACGGCGACGTTGGCGCGGATGACCTTGGCGGCCGCCTTGTGCGACTCGACGAGCAGTACGAGGGCTGCGCCGCGGCTGGCGGCCTCGAGACCGAGGGCGCCGGAGCCGGCGTAGAGGTCGAGCACGTTGGTGCCGTCGAGGAGGCCGCGGTGCTCCAGACGGCTGAAGAGCGCCTCCCTGACCCGGTCGGACGTCGGGCGGGTGGAGGAGCCGGAGGGCGTCTGGAGGCGGCGACCGCCGGCGCTGCCGCTGATGATGCGGGTCACGTCAGCCGCGCTCCAGCCATGCCGCCTGCTCCTCGTCGAGCCGCATCGCGACGGCTGCGGCGAGCGCCGGGTGCGCCCGCAGCTGCGGGTCGTGCTCGACGAGCGCGAAGGCGTCCTCGCGGGCGTCGGCGATGATCTGCTCGTCCTCAACACGGCCGAGGCGCAGGTGGCGCACGGAGTTGGCCCGGCCGCTCTGGCGGGCCCCGAGGACGTCGCCCTCGCGGCGCAGCATCAGGTCGGCGCGGGCGAGCTCGAAGCCGTCGGTCGTGGCGGCGACCTGGTCGAGGCGCTCCATCGCCCGCTCACCCGGGTCGCTGGTCATGAGCAGGCAGAGGCCGGGCACCGAGCCGCGGCCGACTCGACCACGGAGCTGGTGCAGCTGGGAGATGCCGAAGCGGTCGGCGTCGACGACGACCATGACCGACGCGTTGGGCACGTCGACCCCGACCTCGATGACCGTCGTGGCGACGAGCACGTCGATCTCCCCTGCCGCGAACGCGCGCATGGTGGCGTCCTTGACGTCCGGGTCGAGCCGCCCGTGCAGCACGCCGATGCGGACACCCTCGAGGGCCGGGGTCGCGCGGAGGGTGCTGAGCATCGCGTAGACGCCGGTGAGCTCTCGCGTCGGCCCCTCCTCCGCGCCGCTCTGGTCGTCGTCACCCTCACCGTCCCAGTGCGCCTCCCAGCCGGCGTCCTCGTCGGAGCTGTCCCGCGAGGTGGCTCCCGGCTCGTCGTCGACGTCGCCGATCCGGGGACAGACGACGTATGCCTGGTGTCCCGCCGCGACCTCCTCGGCGACGCGCGCCCACGTGCGGTCGACCCAGCCGGGCCGGTTGGCGTCGACGACATGGGTCGAGATCGGCGAGCGGCCGCGGGGCAGCTCTCGCAGGGTCGATGTCTCCATGTCGCCGAAGACGGTCATGGCCACGGTGCGCGGGATCGGGGTCGCGGTCATGACGAGGACGTGGGGCGGCCGGATGCCCTTCTCCCGCAGGGCGTCACGCTGCTCGACCCCGAAGCGGTGCTGCTCGTCGACGACGACCAGTGCGAGGTCGGCGAACTGGACGTGCTTCTGGATGAGCGCGTGGGTCCCGACGACGATGCCGGCCTCGCCGGAGGCGGCGTCGAGCAGGGACCGGCGGCGCGCCGCTGCGCTCTGGCTGCCGGTCAGCAGCGCGACCGTGGTGCCGAACTCGGCGCCGCCGAGCATCCCGCCCTGGGCGAGGTCGCCCAGCATCGCGGTGATCGACCGGTGGTGCTGCGCCGCCAGCACCTCCGTGGGCGCGAGCAGGGCCGCCTGGCCGCCCGCGTCGATGGCAGCGAGCATGGCCCGCAGGGCCACGACGGTCTTGCCGGAGCCGACCTCGCCTTGCAGCAGGCGATGCATGGGGCGGTCCGACGCGAGCTCGGCGGTGAGCACCTCGCCGATCTCGCGCTGCCCGGCGGTGAGCTCGAAGGGCAGCCGGGCGTCGAAGGCCGCGAGCAACCCACCCGGGCGCGGCGGTCTCGGTGTGGCGAGCTCGGACTCGGCGGCCTTGCGTCGCTGGGCCAGGATCGTCTGCAGGACGAACGCCTCGTCGTACTTGAGGCGGTCGAGGCCGCGGGCGGGCTGCTCGTCGACGGCTGGGCGGTGGACCAGCTCGAGCGCCGCTGAACGGTCGATCAGCCCCCGCGACGCGCGGATGTCGTCCGGCACGGGCTCGCGGATGCGGTCGACCGAGTCGAGCGCCTGGTAGACCAGGCGCCTCATCTTGAGGGAGTTGAGCTTGCCGGTCGTCGAGTAGACCGGCACGCGGTGGGTCCGGTAGAACTCGACCGCCGCGTCGCCCTTCTCGTCGTCGTCGATCAGCTCGTACTCGGGGTGCGTCAGCTGCAGGCGGCGGCCGTAGGCACCCACCTGACCCACGAAGAAGCCACGGACCCCCGGGGCGAGCTTGCCCTCGTGGCCGTAGGCGCTGAAGAACGTCACGTCGAGCTCGTTGCCCAGGTCGTCGCCGATGACGACGGTCAGCATCTTGCCGCGACGGTTGCGCATGGGTCGGGTCGTGGCCTTCTTGACCTCGGCCACGACGAGGACGTCCTCGCCCACGTGGAGCGACGAGAGGTCGGTCAGGTGTCCCGGACGCACGTAGCGGCGGGGCACGAACTCGAAGAGGTCGGCCACGCTGACGAGGCCCTTGTTGCGCGCGAGCTGCTCCGCCTCGTTCTTCTTGACGAGCTTGGTCAGTGGCGAGTCCTCGGTGAGCACCGGCACCTCACTCCACCCCCAGCAGCACCGGGTAGACGTCCTGACCGCCCTCCACGAGGGAGACTTCGACGCCGTGGTGCGAGCGGCGCGCCTCGTCGGTCACCGCCTCCACGAGCCCCCCCGGAGCACCCGTGCCGGCCACCACGGTGACGAGCTCGCCGCCGCTCGCCAGCAGCCGGTGCACCACGTCGCGGGTCACGGACAGCTGGTCCGTGCCGACGACGACGACGTCACCGTCGACGACGCCCAGGACATCGCCCTCCTCGCAGGGACCCCCGCTGGTCAGTGCCGCCCGGTTGGCGACCGTGACGGCTCCGTGCCGGGTCGCCGAGGCGGCCGCCTGCATGGCGAGGACGTTGGCGGCCGCGGTGGCCGCGGGCTCGAAGACGGCGAGCGCCGCGAGCCCCTGCACGGCCGTGCGCACGTGGACGAGGTGCGACTCGATGCCCTCGTCCGAGGCCGCACGAACGGCTGCTGCGGCCGCGAGGAGCGTGTCGCCGTCGTTGGGCAGGACGATGACGCCCTCGGCGCCGCGCTCGTGCTGCTCGCGGATGGCGTCGATGAGCGTGCCGGTGGAGGCGCGCCGCCCGGGGCCGGAACCGACCACGAGCGCGCCGACCTCCTCGAAGAGAGCGCGGAGCCCCTGGCCGGCTGCGCACGCCACGATGCCCGCTGGGTGCCGCTCAGCGGCGCCCGGCGCACCGGTCAGTCGGCCGCTGCGCCGCTCGGGACGGGCGTGGGTCAGGGCCGTGATGCGCACCCGATGGGGCCGTCCCGCGTCGATCCCGGCCTCGACGGCGGCGCCGGCGTCGTCGACGTGGGCGTGGATGTTCCACTCGCCGTCCGCGCCCACCACGAGCACGGAGTCGCCGAGCTCGACGAGCCTGCCCCGCAGGACGTCGACCGCCGCGTCGTCCGAGTCGCGCAGGAGGTACATGACCTCGAACTCCGGCGTCGTGCTGCGCCCAGTGGCGCCGTCGTCGTGCGATGGCGTGGCACCGTGCGGGGCCGGGCGTGCGGGATCGGCACGCCGGCGCGCCGCGCGACCCGAGGCGCCGGCCCCCGTCTGTCCGGCGTGTCCCGCGCACACCTGCTCGAGGCACTCCAGGAGGGCGACCAGGCCGGCCCCGCCCGCGTCGACGACCCCGGCGCGGGCCAGGACCTCGAGCTGCTCAGGAGTGTGCTCCAGCGCAACCCGGGAGGCCTCCACCGCTGCCCGAGCGACCGCGTGCACGGTGGCGCCGGCGTCCTCGACGGCGTGCGCGGCCGCGTCGGCCATGGCGGTGGCCACGGTCAGGATGGTGCCCTCCTGCGGGTCGGCCACGGCCTGGCGGGCCCGCACCTCTGCGCGACGCAGCCCCGCGGCCAGGGCCCGGGCGTCGATGTCTGGCGTGCCTGCACAGCCCTCCGCGAGGCCCCGCGCGAGCTGGCTGAGGATGACCCCGGAGTTGCCCCGCGCCGTCCAGAGCAGGTGGCGGGCGAAGACGGCGAGCAGCCGGTCGGCGGTCGTGACGTCCACCTCGCCGAGCGTCCGCTCGGCCGCGCCGTCGAAGGTCAGGTAGAGGTTGGTCCCGGTGTCGCCGTCGGGCACGGGGAAGACGTTGAGGGCGTCGATCTCGGTGCGACGGGCCGCGAGCAGCGACCGGGTGAGGGCTGCCCAGCGGCGGATGGCGGCGAGGTCGAGCACGGCCAGGGGTCCGTCGGTCGACGGCTCTGCGCCGGGCATCTGTCCTCCTACTCGTGGTGCTGGACATCGGGCTCGCCGATGCTCGGCAGGCTAGCGCCTCGTCCCGACGGTCGCATGCGACCCTCCCAGCCGACCGCGCACCCGGACCACGCACCACCGGCACCGGGCGCCGGGCGGTTACGTTGGGCCCGTGACCCACCTCGACCGACGACACCGGAAGACCAGGCACGACGCCCCGGCCGGCTTCTTCGAGGCGGAGGCCGCGGGGCTGCGGTGGCTCGGCGAGGCCGAGGCGCACGGCGGCGCGAGGGTGGTCCGGGTCCTCGACGTCGGGCCGCACCACATCGACCTCGAGCGGCTGCACCCCTCGCACCCGACCGCTGCGCACGCCGAGGCCCTCGGGCTGGCCCTGGCCCGGACCCACGCCGCCGGCGCACCCGCCTTCGGTGCTCCTCCGCAGGGCTGGAGCGGCGACGCGTGGATCGGGCGCCAGCCGCAGAGCAACGACCCGTCCAGGACGTGGGGCGTCTTCTACGCCGAGCAGCGGGTGCGGCCCTTCGTGCGTCGGGCGCTCGACCGCGGTCACCTCGACGCGGCCGGCGCCCGTGTGGTCGACCGCGTCTGCGACCGCCTGGTCGCGGGCGACTTCGACGACGACCGGCCTCCGGCCCGCGTCCACGGCGACCTGTGGGCGGGCAACGTCGTCTTCACGACGGACGGCGCCGTCCTGATCGACCCGGCCGCGCACGGTGGCCACGGCCTCACCGACGTGGCGATGCTGGAGCTCTTCGGCTGCTCGGGCCTGGACCGGATCACCGCGGCCTACGACGAGGCCGCCGGCCTCGAGCGCGGCTGGCGCGACCTGGTCCCGCTCCACCAGCTGCACCCGCTCGCCGTGCACGCCGCGTCGCACGGCCCGTCGTATGCCGGCCCGCTCGTCGACGCGGCCCGCGCCTTCGCGTGAGGGCAGCTGGGGAGCCGCTCCCGCCGTTTTGTCGTCCGCGCGGCTCGTCGGCTACTCTTGACCGGTTCCCCCCGCGCACTGCGGGGTGACGCACGCCCTCGTGCGTCTGCCCCGAACCGGTGGTGGAGCGTTGCACTTCATCGACATCGAACTTCAGGAGATACCCGTGGCTGCCAACTGCGACGTCTGCGGCAAGGGACCGAGCTTCGGTCACAACATCTCGCACTCGCACCGCCGCACCAAGCGCCGCTGGAACCCCAACATCCAGCGCGTTCGGACGCTGGTGGGCGGTGTGACGCCCAAGCGAGTCAACGTCTGCACCTCGTGCCTCAAGGCCGGCAAGGTCGCACGCTGACCTCTCAGCACACGTAGAAGGCCGGTCCCGTCGGGGCCGGCCTTTCTCGTACCCCGCTGCGACGGCTCGAGGCTGGACCTCGCGACCCGGCGCGACGGCATACCTCGACCCGACGAGCACCACGCTGGGTCGAGGTGGGACCTCGCAACCCGGCGCGCCGGCATGCCTCGACCGGCGCTCCGTGCGGACTCAGGTCGCGCGGAAGTGGTCCCAGCCGGTGTGGGTGACGACGCGCCCGCCGACGAGGATGGCCGGCGCCTCGTCGTCCCGCACCGCACGCACGGTGCCGATGGCGCGCCATCCGGCCGGGAGCACGCCGGCCGGGAAGGTGGCCAGGAGCGAGTGCTCCTCTCCCCCGGCCAGGACGCAGTCGAGCGCCTGCTCGGCCCCCAGCACGTCCGCGAGCGCGTCGACGTCGGGCACGAGCGCCGACAGGTCGAGGTCGAGGACGACCCGGCTCGCCCGCGCGATGCGCCCGCCGTCACGCAGCAGCCCGTCGCTGACGTCGAGCATGGCGGTGGCCCCGCCCGCTGCCGCCTGTGGCCCGGCCGCCAGCGGCGGCTCGGGGCGACGCTGGCGCTCCGTGGCCTCGGGCAGCCGGTCGGGCGCGTCGGCCTGCAGCAGCCGCAGGCCCGCGTCGGCGAGGCCGAGTGAGCCGTGGACCGCGAGGACGTCACCGGGGCGCGCGCCGGAGCGCAGCACGGGCTCGCCGTCGAGTCGGCCGAGGGCGGTGACCGAGACCATGACCACTCCGGGCGGCGCGGAGGACAGGTCACCACCGAGCACCGCCACCCCGGCGGCCGTGCACACCTCCGCCAGGCCACGCACGTGGTCGAGGACCCACTCGAGCGACAGCTCCGGGTCGGCCACGAGCGTGACGAGCACACCGGTCGGCACGCCTCCCATGGCGGCCACGTCGGCGAGGTTCTGCGCCACGACCTTGTGGCCGATGTCGGCCCCGGACGACCAGGCGTCCAGCCAGTCGCGCCCGAGCACGACGGTGTCGGTGGTGGCGATGGTGCGGTCGGACGTGCGCAGCACCGCCGCGTCGTCACCCGGTGCCACGACGAGGTCGGCGCCGGGCGGGAAGGCGGGGAAGATGTGCCCCAGCAGCTCCTCCTCGTCCAGGGAGCGGAGCGGCGTGCCACCCGTCATCATCGGCCCGCGCTCGGACCGCCGCGCGTTCGACACGGGCCACACACCCTTCCGGTCGTCGGCCCGCCTCGGGCCTTGGTGTCCGACGGGACGTGGAGCCCCATGGCAAGGTAGCGTCAGGCACGGCCGCAGTCACACTGGGGCCTGCCGTTCCGACCGGTCGTGCTGCCGCAGCCCGCGAGTGTGCGTCACGAGCGACCGACCAACGATCGACACACAGTGAGGTGACATGTGGTCCAGGCCTACATCCTGATCCAGACCGAAGTCGGCAAGGCCGCCAGCGTGGCGGAGCAGATTGCGGGGATCTCCGGGGTGACCCTCGCCGAGGACGTCACCGGCCCCTACGACGTCATCGCGCGCGTCGAGGCCTCCAACGTCGACGACCTCGGCCGCCTGGTCATCGCCAAGCTGCAGGACGTCCCCGGCATCACGCGCACCCTGACCTGCACGGTCGTCCACGTCTGAGGTCGACCTGAACCCACGCTCGTTCCCCACGACGGCGGCGCTCCTCTGCGCCGCCGTCGTGCTGTCCGCCTGCAACCGCGCGCCCGAGGTCGCGCTGGCCCCCGAGTCGACCGCGACTGTGTGCCGGTCGGTGGCGTGGCCCGCGACGGTGAGCGGTCACGCGCGGGTCACCACCCAACCGGAGGACGCCTCGGTGGCCGCCTGGGGCGACCCGGCGATGTTCGCCCGGTGCGGGCTCGAGGCCCTCGGGCCCACGACCGACAGCTGCGTCACGGTGGACGGCGTGGACTGGGTCGTGCGCCCGCTCAGCGACGGCTCGAAGGCGACGACGTTCGGGCGCAACCCGGCCATCGAGGTCCTGGCGCCCGGCGCCTACGGCCCGGTCCCGCTGCTGCTGCCGGCCTTCACCGCCGCGGCGAAGGCGCTGCCGACGAACGGTCGGCACTGCTCCTGACGTCTGCGGCGCCGGGTGCCCGGGCTCAGCGCAGCCCGGTGCGTCGCTCGAGCGCCAGGGAGATCAGGTCGTCGATGAGGTCGGCGTAGCCGAGCCCGGAGGCCGCCCACATCCGCGGGTACATCGAGTGCGGGGTGAAACCGGGCATCGTGTTGATCTCGTTGATGACGACGTCGCCCGAGGGCGTGTAGAAGAAGTCGACGCGTGCCAGGCCCTCGCACCCCGCCGCCTCGAAGGCGAGCACCGACATCTCGCGGATCCGGTCCGCCACCGCCGTCGGCACGTCGGCCGGGCAGTCGAGGCGGACGTCGTTCTCCGCGAGGTACTTGGCCTCGAAGTCGTAGAACGTGTGGTTGGCCACCACGACGGCCTCACCGAGCTCGCTCGTGCGCGGCGCGTCCGTGCCGTGCCCGTCGAGGACGCCGCACTCGATCTCCCGGCCGACCACCGCGGCCTCGACGACCACCTTGGGGTCGTGCTCGCGGGCCGCCTCGACGGCGGCGCGCAGCCCGGACGCGTCCTCGACCCTGGAGATCCCCATGCTCGAGCCTGCACGGGCGGGCTTGACGAACACCGGCCAACCGAGCGGCTCGACCCGGGCCAGGGCGGCCGCCGGGTCGCGGTTCCAGTCGCGGTCGGTGATGACGACGTAGGGACCGACCTTGAGGCCGGCGGACTCGAAGACGACCTTCATCATCGCCTTGTCCATCATGACGGCCGAGGCGGTGACGCCGGAGCCGACGTAGCGCACGTCCGCCAGGTCGAGCAGGCCCTGGATCGTGCCGTCCTCGCCGAACGGGCCGTGCAGGAGCGGGAAGACGACGTCGACGTCACCGAGCGCACGGGGCGGCTGCCCCGGCTCGAGGACCGTCAGCGACCGGTCCCCGGTGCTGAGCGGGACGACGACGGACGCACCGCCACCGTCGACCTCGGGGGTCTGTCCGGGCAGGAGCCGCAGCGGCTCGGGGTCGTCGGCGACGAGCACCCAGTGACCGTCGCGGGCGATGCCCACGGGCACGACGTCGTACTTGTCGCGGTCGATGGAGCGCAGGACGCTCGCGGCCGTCGAGCAGGAGACGGCGTGCTCCGAGGAGCGTCCTCCGAAGACGATGGCGACGCGCGGGCGGCGGCTCGGCTGGTCGGGCTGGGGCTGGTCCGTGGTCATCAGACGAGACTCTATCGAAGGCCGTCAGCAGCCCCTCGTACGCTGACGGCGTGGTCAGGGACAAGGATTCGCAGCAGCTGCACGTCGAGACGTTCCTCGTGGCGTCCGGGCGGCCGGAGCGTTCGCCCGGTGCGTCGGTGAACGTCCCGGTCGAGCTCACGTCGACGTACGCCGCCGACGGCGCCGTCAACTACGCCCGGTCGGGCAACCCGACGTGGAACGCGTTCGAGGAGGCCCTCGGCGGGCTGGAGGGCGGCGTCGCCCTCGTGCACGCGTCGGGCATGGGCGCCATCTCGGCGGCCCTGTCGCTCCTCCCGGCCGGCGGGACGGTCGTCGCCCCCGACACCACCTACAACGGCACCGCCGACCTGCTGGCGGCGCACGAGGAGGCCGGCGGCGCCGTCGTACGCGTGCACGCCACCGACACGGCCGGCTTCCTCGCCGCCCTGGACTCGGCCGACCTGCTCTGGCTCGAGTCGCCCACCAACCCGCTGATGGATGTCACGGAGCTCGACGTCGTCCTGACCCGCTCGCGCGAGCTCGGCGTGACGAGCGTCGTCGACAACACCCTCTCGACGCCGCTGCTGTGCCGCCCGCTCTCGCTGGGTGCCGATGTCGTCGTGCACTCGGTCACCAAGTACCTCTCCGGCCACAGCGACGTCGTGCTCGGCGCGACGGTCGTCGCCGACACCGACCGCGGCCGGGGCCTGGGCGAGCGGCTGCGTCGCCACCGCACCCTGCACGGGGCCATCGCGGGGCCGCTCGAGGTCTACCTGGCCCTGCGCGGGCTTCGGACGCTCTCGGTGCGGTTCGAGCGGGCGAGCGCGAGCGCCGCCGAGCTCGCCCGCCGTCTCGCGGAGCACCCGTCGGTCGAGCGCGTCCGCTACGCCGGCGCCGGCGCCATCCTGTCCGTCGACGTCGCGGGTGACGAGGCTGCGGCGGAGCGCGTCTGCGCGGCGACCCGGGTGTGGCTGCACTCGACGAGCCTGGGCGGGGTGGAGTCCCAGGTCGAGCGCCGCCGCCGCCACCCGTCCGAGTCGCGGGAGGTGCCGGTCAACCTGCTGCGGCTCTCGGTCGGCATCGAGCACGTCGAGGACCTCTGGGCCGACCTCGACCAGGCACTGCGCGCGGCCTGAGCCCGCTCTCTGAGATTTCCCTCAGATCCGTCCGGGATGCTGGCCCGACCGCAGGCGAGCTGCGGTCGTCGCCGTCTGCTGCCTAAGGACTCCGCCCGTGAGCAACCTGCTCGACCTCAGCACCACGCTGTTCCTGCGCGTCAACGACTTCGCGCGCGCGACCCCCTGGCTGCACGCCCCCGCCGTCGCGTACGCCAAGTACGGCCTCGTGGTGTTCGCGGCGCTCCTGCTCGTGGGCGTGTGGCAGCGCCGCAGCTCCGGCGACCGCGAGCTCGCTGCCGCCGTCTGGGCCGGGCTCGGGACCCTGCTGGCCGTCGCAGTGAACCAGCCGGTCGCCTCCCTCGTGGCCGAACGTCGACCGTATGCCGCCCATCCCGGGATCCTCGTGCTCGTCGACCGGTCGACCGACTGGTCCTTCCCCTCCGACCACTCCGTGATGGCCGGGGCCGCCGCCGTGGGACTCCTCCTCGTGTCACGACGGCTCGGCGCCGTCGCGGCGGTGGCGGCCCTGCTCATGGCGGCCGTACGCGTGTACGTCGGCGCCCACTACCCCGACGACGTCGTCGCCGGGCTCGCGCTCGGTGCGTTCGTCGCAGGCGTGGGCTGGCTGCTCGTGGCACGACCCCTCACCTGGCTGGTGCACCGAGGCCGGGCGCTCCCCGTCGTCGACCGGGTGCTCGCCCCCGCGGCGTAGCAGGCCGCCCTCGGCGCCGGCCCCGGGGCGGTCACCGGACCGACACCGGGATGGCTTAGCATCTGCGCATGCACGCAGACATGCAGGGAGGAGATCTCGCCCTCCCGCACGAGCAGGTCGAGCTGGCCGTCGAGACCTTCCGCATGCTGGCCGACGGCACCCGTGTCCGGCTGCTGTGGGCCCTGCACGACGGCGAGCTGTCCGTCAACGAGCTCGCCGACGCGGTGGGCAAACCGGCCCCCTCCGTCTCCCAGCACCTGGCCAAGCTGCGGATGGCCCGCATCGTGCGCACCCGCCGCGAGGGGACGCACGTCTACTACCGCATCGAGAACGACCACATCGCGAGCCTCGTGCGCGATGCGGTCCACAACGCCGAGCACGCATACGACGGCATGCCTGCCCACCACCGGCCCACCAGCCCGGCACACGCCGTCGTGACTCCCGTCCGGCCGAGCCACAGGGGCGCGGCGCGATGAGCGCGCGCCTCCACGGCCACGAGCAGGGCCACGACCACCCCAAAGACCACGACCACGCGCACGACCACGCGCACGACCACGCGCATGACCACGCGAACGGACTCTGGGGCAGGCTCCGTCACGCCGTGACCCCGCACTCGCACGACACCGCCGACTCCATCGACTCGGCGCTCGAGACGAGCGCCCGCGGCATCCGCGCGGTCAAGATCAGCCTCCTCGTGCTGGGCATCACCGCGATCGCCCAGCTCGCGGTTGTCTCCGTCTCCGGCTCGGTGGCCCTGCTCGCCGACACCATCCACAACTTCTCGGACGCCCTGACGGCCGTCCCGCTGTGGATCGCCTTCGCGCTGGGCCGGCGCGCAGCAACCCGCCGCTACACCTACGGCTACGGGCGGGCCGAGGACCTGGCCGGGCTCTTCGTCATCGCCATGATCGCCCTGTCCGCGGTGCTGGCCGGGTGGGAGGCCGTCGACCGGCTCCTGCACCCGGCTCCCGTGGCCGACCTCGGGTGGGTGGCGCTGGCCGGGCTGGTGGGGTTCATCGGCAACGAGACCGTGGCGGTGTTCCGCATCCGCGAGGGCCGGGCCATCGGGTCCGCCGCCCTCGTGGCCGACGGGCACCACGCGCGCACCGACGGCTTCACGTCGCTCGCGGTCCTGGTGGGCGCCGGCGGTGTCGCGCTCGGCTGGGGCTGGGCCGACCCGGTGGTGGGCCTCGCCATCACCGTCGCGATCGCCCTGGTCCTGCGCACCGCGGCCCGCGACGTGCTGCGCCGTCTCATGGACGGCGTCGACCCCGGCCTCGTCGAGGCGGCCGAGTCCACGCTCGCCGAGGTCCCCGGCGTCACGGGGGTGCGCAGCGTGCGGATGCGCTGGATCGGTCACGAGATCCACGCCGAGGCGGAGCTCGACGTCCACGCCGCCACGTCGCTGGTCGACGCCCACGCCGTGGCGCACCGGGCCGAGGCCGACCTCGTGCGCACGACGCCCCGGCTCACGAGGGCCGTCGTGCACGCCTACCCGTCACACCCCTAGGGGAGCGGACGGCATACGCCCTCAGCGCTTCTCCGCCTTGAGGTCACGGGACATCAGGCGCGGACCGACCTCGCGGGCCGGGTGCCCGTCGCGGATGACGGCCACGACCTGCTCGCAGATCGGCATGTCGACGTCGTGCTGCTGGGCGAGGGTGAAGATCGACTCGCACGACTTGACCCCCTCCGTCGTCGTGCGCAGCTCGGCAGTCGCCTCCGCGACCGTGAGGCCGCGGCCGAGGCGCACGCCGAAGCTGTGGTTGCGCGACAGCGGCGACATGCACGTGGCGATGAGGTCGCCGACGCCGGCGAGCCCCATGAAGGTCTGCGGGTCGGCGCCGAGGGCCAGGCCCAGGCGGGTCGTCTCGGCCAGCCCACGCGTGATGATCGTGGCCTTGGTGTTGTCGCCGAAACCCAGGCCCTCGGCCATGCCCGAGGCGAGGGCGACGACGTTCTTCGTCGCGCCGCACACCTCGGCGCCGATGACGTCGGTGTCGGTGTAGGGGCGGAACCACGGCGTCGCGCAGGCGGCCGCCACGAGCTCCGCGGTGGCCATGTCACGGCATGCAACCACTCCACCGGCCGGCTGCCGCAGTGCGATCTCGTGGGCCAGGTTGGGGCCCGACACCACGACGATGCGCTCGGCCTCGACGCCGGCCGCCTGCGCGATGACCTGGCTCATCCGCATCGTCGTGCCGAGCTCGACGCCCTTGAGCAGCGAGACGACCGGCGCCCCGCCGGGGATCGAGCCGCCCCACCGGACCAGGTTGTCGCGCAGCGTCTGGGACGGCACGGCCAGCACGACGATGTCGGCGCCCTGCAGCGCCTCCGCCGCGTCGACGGTCGCCCGCACGGCCGGCGGGAGACGCAGCTCGGGGAGGTACGCCTCGTTGCAGCCCGCGTTGACCGCGTCGGCCACCTCCGGGCGCCGGGCCCACATCGTCACCGTGCAGCCGGCGTCGGCGAGGATCATCGAGAAGGCGGTCCCCCAGTTGCCGCTGCCCATGACGGCCACACGCGTCGTCACGAGGCGTCCTGGTCGCCGGGCTCGACGGGGCGCCGGGCGCGGCCGATGTCGTCGTGGCGCACGGGGTTCCCGATCTCGGGGACCCCGTGGCGGCGCGGGTCGAACCGTTCGGCGGGGTGCTTCTCCTCGCGGAGGACCTCGAGCAGCTCGGTGATGCGGTCCATCAGCCGGTCGGTGGCCTCGCGCAGCACCTTGGTGTCGATGGGGCGGTCGTAGAGGTCGGACAGGTCGACCGGCGGACCGGCGTACATCCTCATCGTCTTGCGCGGGAAGAGCGAGGGCCGGTGGCCGTACGGCGAGAGGATCTCCTGGGCACCCCACTGCGCCACCGGGATGAGCGGGCAGCGGGTCTCGAGGGCGACGCGGGCGGCGCCGGTCTTGCCGCGCATCGGCCACAGGTCCGGGTCGCGGGTGATGGTGCCCTCCGGGAAGATTCCGACGGCCTTGCCCTGCCGGACACCCTCGACGGCAGCACGGTACGCGTCGGCCGCGGCGAGCGAGTTGCGGTAGACCGGGATCTGGCCGCACTTGCGCAGCACCCAGCCGACACCCGGGATCGTGAAGAGGCTCTCCTTGCCCAGGAAGTAGGCCTCCCGCCCGGTGTCGAACATGAAGTGCGCGAAGACGAGCGGATCGACGTAGGAGATGTGGTTGGGCGAGACGACGAAACCGCCCTCGGCGGGGATGTTCTCGAGCCCGCGCCAGTCGCGCCTGGTGATCCGCATCAGCACGGGACGCAGGACCAGCGCCACCAACCGGTAGGCCAGGGGCAGCTGCCTCTTGCGTGCGCCGACAGTCACGTGTTGCGTCCTCCTCGTCGTGCGCACACCGGTCGGCGTGGCTGGCCTTCATCTTGTCCACCCCATGGCGCGGTGTCGAGCAGCGGGGCGGCGAGTGCGACGATATCGCCAGCATGTCGACCTCCTCCCCCGCCCGACCGGACCCCGCCTGGCACGTCGTCGTCCCCGTCAAGGACACGGCCCACGGCAAGTCCCGGCTCACGCGCGCGGTCGGCTCGGACCGGGCCCGGCTCAGCGCCGCCATCGCCACCGACACGCTGACGGCGGCGGCCGAGGCCGTCGGGCCGGAGCGGCTGGTGCTCGTCACCGCGGACGTGGGACTCGGGTCCACCTGGCGCGCGCGCGGCGTGCACGTCGTCCCGGACCCGGGCAGCGGGCTCAACGACGCCGTCTGCGCGGGTATGCGGCATGCCGGCGCAGGTGCCCAGGTGGCGGCCCTGCTCGGCGACCTGCCGGCACTCGACGCCTCCTCGCTGCGCACCGCGCTGGAGGCGGCGGCCGTGCTCCGTCAGTCCTTCGTGCCCGACGCGGACGGCACCGGGACCGTGCTGCGTTGCGGGCGGGACTTCCACCCGCGCTTCGGGCCCGACAGTGCAGCACGTCACGCGGCGGACGGGGCGGTGCGTCTCGACCTGCCGCTCCCCCGGCTGCGCACCGACGTCGATGACGCCCGAAGCCTCTCGCAGGCGCGGCGCGTGGGCCTGGGCCCCGCCACGCGAGCCGTGCTCGAGCACCGGGCGTCTGGTTGGATCAGGAGCATGCAGGCGACGGTCCACCGCTTCGATCCCGAGACGCGCACGGGCAGCGTGCTGCGCGACGACGGCGTGGAGCTGCGCTTCGAGGCGCCGGCTCTCGACGGCAGCGGCCTGCGCCTGCTGCGGGTCGGGCAGCGGCTCACGGTCGACGTCGTGGACGACCTCGTCATTGCCCTGCGCATCGTCGGGATCGGTCCCGGGCAGACGATCGGCTGACCGCGCAGCGAGACGGGCCCGGCCGCTTCGGCCGGGCCCGTCTGGCAGCTGGTTCGTCGCCCCAGGCGGAGGGCGTGCGGGTCAGCGAGCGGCGCTCTTCCTCGCCGTCTTCCTGGCGGTGGTCTTCTTGGCGGCCGTCGTGCCCGCGGACGCCGTCTTGGCGGCGGACTTGCTCGCCGGCGCCGCCTTGGCGGTGGTCGCGCGCTTGGTCGGGGCGGTCTTGCTCGTCGCCTTGCTGGTTGCCTTGCTCGCTGCCTTGGTCGTGGCCGCCTTCGCGGTGGTGGCCTTCGTGGTGGTGGCCTTGGTGGCTGCCGACCTCGTGGTGGCCTTAGTCGTGGCCGCCTTGGTCGTGCTCGCGCGCTTGGCCGGGGTGGCCTTGGTCGCCGTCGTCCTGGCGGCGGCGGTCCTGCCGGTCGCCCGCGACGCCGGGGCGGCCTTGGTGGCAGCCGGCTTCGCGGTCGTCTTCCTGGCCGCCGACTTGGTGGCAGTCGTGCCGGCGCCCCGTGCGGCCGTCTTGGCCGCGCTGCTCCTGGCGGCGGTCTTGGAGGTCGCCGTCTTCGCCGTGCCCCTCGATGCCGTCTTCGTGGCGCCCGACCTGGTCCCGGCGGCTGCCGAGGACCCTGCGGAGGCGCGGGAGGCGGCCGACTCCGTCTTCGAGAGCTTCTTGGCGCCGGAGACGATCTCCTTGAAGTTGGTGCCCGAGCGGAACTTGGGGACCCTGGTCTTCTTGATCCTGACGGTGTCGCCCGTCTTCGGGTTGCGGCCGGTGCGCGCCGCACGGTCGGCCCGCTCGAAGGTGCCGAAGCCCGTGATGCCCACCTTGCCGCCCTTGGCGACCTCGCGGATGACGACGTCGAGGAATGCCTCCAGGGCATCGGAGGCGACCTTCTTGCTGCCGAGCCTGGTCTCGAGCGCGTCGATCAGTTCTGCCTTGTTCACGTCTTCCCCTCCAGAGGACTGTCGGCGTCAGGCGACCCGACGGTGGGTCCGGATCAGGTCCGGCTACCTCCTGACGGTAGGCCGACTCTCGAGGCGCGTCCATCACCGGTTTCGGGGTCTTTCGTTGTGTCGCAAGGTGTTTGACGGCTCCGAGCCGGGCCCGGAGAGGCTGGTCGGGCATCAGTCAGAACCCCGTCATCGGACACGTATACGAGCGGATCCCGTTGCAGTGCAACGGGATCCGCTCGTATGAATCCTGCTCGCGCCGAGGAGCAGCCGCCGGGTCAGGCCAGCGTGGTCACCGGCTTGTGGGCCGGCCGACGCCCCTCGAAATCGGCGACGAGGTCCTCGTGTCGGAGGGTCAGTCCGATGTCGTCGAGACCCTCGAGGAGCCGCCAGCGCGTGTAGTCGTCGATCTCGAAGGGCGCGACGATCTCCCCGGCACGGACCGTCCGGCCGACGAGGTCGACCGTGATCTCGGCCCCGGGGTTGTTCTCGAGGTGCTTCCAGATCAGCTCGACGTCGTCCTGGGCGACGATCGCGGTGAGCAGGCCCTGCTTGCCGCTGTTGCCGCGGAAGATGTCGGCGAAGCGCGAGCTGATGACGACCCGGAAGCCGTAGTTCATCAGGGCCCAGACGGCGTGCTCGCGGCTCGAGCCGGTCCCGAAGTCCGGCCCTGCGACGAGGACCGAGCCATGGGCGTACACCGGGTTGTTGAGGACGAACGACTCGTCCTTGCGCCAGGCGGCGAAGAGCCCGTCCTCGAAGCCGGTACGCGTGACGCGCTTGAGGTACTCGGCCGGGATGATCTGGTCGGTGTCGACGTTGCTGCGGCGCAGCGGCACGCCCACGCCGGTGTGCGTCTCGAACTTCTCCATGGCTCAGGCCTCTCCGGTGGTGGCGGACGCGAGCTCGCCCGGCTGGTCGGCGGTGTCGAGGTCGGCAGGGCTCGACAGCGTGCCGCGCACGGCGGTCGCCGCCGCCACGAGCGGGCTGACGAGGTGGGTGCGCCCGCCCTTGCCCTGGCGGCCCTCGAAGTTGCGGTTGGAGGTCGACGCGCTGCGCTCGCCGGGGGCGAGGGTGTCGGGGTTCATCCCCAGGCACATGGAGCAGCCGGGCAGGCGCCACTCGGCGCCGGCCTCGGTGAACACCTTGTCGAGGCCCTCGGACTCGGCCTGCAGGCGGACCTTGGCCGAGCCGGGCACGACGAGCATGCGCACGCCGTCCGCGACGCGGTGGCCCTGCACCACGGCCGCGGCCGCGCGGAGGTCCTCGATGCGGCCGTTGGTGCACGAGCCGACGAAGACCGTGTCGACCCTGATGTCGCGCAGCCGCGTTCCGGGCTCGAGGCCCATGTAGGCCAGGGCGTTGGCGGCGGCGAGGCGCTCGCTCTCGTCGGCGAACTCCTCGGGGTCCGGCACGGAGGCGGAGAGCGGCAGGCCCTGCCCGGGGTTGGTGCCCCACGTGACGAACGGCGTCAGCGACGAGGCGTCGATGTCGACCTCCGCGTCGAAGACTGCGTCGTCGTCGGTGCGCAGCGCGGTCCACTCGGCGACGGCCGCGTCCCAGTCGGCGCCGGTCGGGGCGTGCGGGCGGCCCTGAAGGTAGTCGAAGGTCGTCTGGTCCGGGGCGATCATGCCGGCGCGGGCGCCGGCCTCGATCGACATGTTGCACACCGTCATCCGGGCCTCCATCGACAGGGCCTCGATGGCCTCGCCGCGGTACTCGATGACGTAGCCCTGGCCGCCGCCGGTGCCGATCTTGGCGATGACGGCCAGGACGACGTCCTTGGCCGTGACACCGTCGGGCAGCGCCCCGCGGACGTTGACCGCGAGGGTGCGGAAGGGCTTGAGCGGCAGGGTCTGCGTGGCCAGCACGTGCTCGACCTCGGAGGTGCCGATGCCGAAGGCCAGAGCCCCGAAGGCCCCGTGCGTCGAGGTGTGGCTGTCGCCGCAGACCACCGTCATGCCCGGCTGCGTGAGGCCGAGCTGGGGACCGACGACGTGCACGATGCCCTGGTCCGCGTCGCCCATGGGATAGAGCCGCACGCCGAACTCCTCGCAGTTGCGGCGCAGCGTCTCGACCTGGACCCTGGAGACCGGGTCGGTGATGGGCCCCGGCGTGGTGGGGACGTTGTGGTCCTCCGTGGCGAGCGTGAGGTCGGGTCGGCGCACGCCGCGGCCGGCGAGCCGAAGGCCGTCGAAGGCCTGCGGGCTCGTCACCTCGTGCAGGAGGTGGAGGTCGATGTAGAGCAGGTCCGGCTCTCCCTCGGCGCGACGGACGACGTGTGCGTCCCAGACCTTCTCGGCCAGTGTCCCTGCCATGACTTCCTCTGACTTCCCTCCGCGGCGGCGATCCCTGAGTCGAGCGCGTGCGCCATCGAGGACCCGGTGGCGACAGCGCTCTTCGGCCAGCGTGGACCTTTCGGCAGCGCGGTGGCTTGACGTCTCAGACCCTGAGACGTCAATATCAGTGCATGGACAACTCTTCTGGGGTCGGGGTTCTCGACAAGGCCGCCACGGTGCTCGGCGCCCTCGAGGCCGGTCCGGCCACCCTCGCGCAGCTCGTTGGGGCGACCGGCCTCGCGCGTCCGACGGCCCACCGCCTGGCGGTGGCTCTCGAGCACCACCGCCTCGTCTCCCGCGACATGCAGGGACGCTTCGTGCTGGGTCCGCGCCTCGGTGAGCTCGCATCGGCTGCGGGCGAGGACCGACTGCTCGCGGCAGCCGGTCCCGTGCTCGGAGCCCTGCGCGACCACACCAACGAGAGCGCGCAGCTCTTCCGCCGCCAGGGCGACCAGCGCATCTGCGTCGCGGCCGCCGAGCGGCCCGTCGGCCTTCGCGACTCGATCCCGGTCGGCGCCACCCTCTCGATGCTCGCCGGATCGGCGGCCCAGGTCCTGCTCGCCTGGGAGGAGCCCGACCGCCTCCACCGCGGGCTGCAGGGTGCGGCCTTCACCGCCACGGCCCTGTCGGGCGTCCGCCGTCGCGGCTGGGCCCAGAGCGTGGCCGAGCGCGAGCCCGGCGTCGCCTCGGTGTCGGCCCCCGTACGCGGACCGTCCGGTCGCGTCGTCGCCGCCGTGTCCATCTCCGGACCCATCGAGCGCCTCTCGCGCCAGCCGGGCCGCCTGCACGCGGCGACGGTCGTCGCCGGCGCCAACAAGCTCACCGAGGTGCTCCGCCGGCACCACGCGATGCAGCAGCAGCAACAGCAGCAGCAGAACGCCTGACCCCTCTCCCCTGGTCCGCCGCCTTCCGACAACGGCGTCGGGAGGTGGTGTCAGACGGGCGAAGCACAACGGATCGGTCACGATCGGCCGGTCCTGGCTCGCTCTGACAACCACCGGGGCCCTCGCCGCGTCACCCTCTGTGCAGTGCACCGACGCACGGCACGTCTCGTCTCAGACAAGGGGTCACGATGCAGGCAGCCACCTCACCGCTCCGGACGGCAGGGGGACGGCGCCGCGCGCTGCTCCTCGGGACCCTCCTCACCACCTCGGTCGCCCTCGTGGCCACGACCACGGCCTGCGGCCCCGACCAGGGCCTGGGAGCAGCGGCGACCCGGGTGGGCGCGACGCCCAGCGCCTCGAGCGCCAGCCCGAGCGCGACCTCGACTGCCACGGACCCCGCGACCACGCCTGCGACCGACACGACGCCCGAGGCGAGCCCGACCGCCCCTCCCAGCACCACGCATACGTCATCCGCAGCGCCCACGGCCACGGCCACGGCGACGCCCCCGAAGCCCGCGCCGGTCGTCCTCCTGCGGGCCGGCGACACCGGCCCCCGAGTGCGTGCCCTGCAGGCGCGGCTGCGCCAGATCGGCTGGTTCTCCGGTGATGTCGACGACCGCTACCGCTCGCCGACGACCACAGCGGTCCGGGGCTTCCAGGCCAAGCGCGGCTTCGAGGCCACCGGCACCCTCGACGAGGTCACCTGGGACCGGCTCGTCTCGATGACGCACCTGCCCACCGCCGACGAGCTGGCCAACGTCAAGCCGAAGCCGGTGGAGGCCAAGCCGCAGAACGCCGCCTGGGACGTCGACCCGCGGTGTCTCACCGGGCGGGTGATGTGCGTCAGCAAGACGACCCGGATGCTCACCTGGGTGGTCGACGGGGTGCCGCAGTACGGCTTCGACGTGCGCTTCGGCAGCGACGAGCTGCCCACGCGTGAGGGGGTCTTCCCGGTCTACAAGAAGCAGGTCGACGTCATCTCGAACCTCTACCACACGCCCATGCCGTACTCCATGTTCTTCTCCGGCGGCCAGGCGGTGCACTACTCGTCGAACTTCGCCCGCCTCGGCTACGCCGGCGCGTCCCACGGCTGCATCAACGTGCGCGACAAGTCGCTGCTGGTCCGGCTCTACGACGAGGTGCGGATCGGCGACAAGGTGGTCGTCCACTGGTGACGCACCGCTGACGCTCGGCCGACGCACGGCTGATCGGGCTCCCGGCGCCCGGACGTAGGCTGGCGGGGTTCACTCCCCACGGCCCGAAGGAGTCGGTGTGCTCAAGGTTGGTTGGAAGGCGTCCGCAGAGCAGTTCGGTCCGCGCGACCTCGTCACGTATGCCGCACAGGCCGAGGAGGTCGGGCTCGACTCCGCCTTCATCTCCGACCACTTCCAGCCGTGGCGCCACCAGCAGGGGCACGCCCCGTTCGCGATGAGCTGGCTTGCCGCGGTCGGCGAGCGCACCGAGCGCATCCAGCTCGGCACGTCGGTCATGACGCCGACCTTCCGCTACAACCCCGCGGTCGTGGCGCAGGCCTTCGGCACCCTCGGGGCCCTCAACCCCGGACGCATCGTCCTCGGCATCGGCACGGGCGAGGCGCTCAACGAGGTCGCCGTCGGTGCCGCGGGGTCGCCGTGGCCCGAGTTCAAGGAGCGGTTCGCGCGGCTGCGCGAGGCGGTGACGCTGATGCGCAGGCTGTGGACCGAGGAGCGGGTCGACTTCGAGGGTGACTACTACCGCACCCACGCCGCGACCGTCTACGACCGCCCCGACCAGCCCATCCCCGTCTACGTCGCTGCGGGTGGCCCGCTCGTGGCGCGGTATGCCGGCAGGTCGGGTGACGGGTTCATCTGCACCTCGGGGAAGGGCCGGGAGCTCTACGAGGACAAGCTGCTCCCGGCGGTCGACGAGGGGCTCGAGAAGTCCGGCCGCCCCCGCGACGACATCGACCGGATGGTCGAGATCAAGCTCTCCTACGACCGTGACCCGGAGCAGGCGCTGCACAACGTGCGGTTCTGGGCTCCCCTGTCCCTCACGGCGGAGCAGAAGCACGGAGTCGACGACCCGGTCGAGATGGAGCGCCTCGCCGACGAGCTGTCCGACGAGGAGATCGCCAAGCGCTGGATCGTCACGAGCGACCCGGCCGAGGCCGTGGACGCGGTGCGCCAGTACGTCGACTGGGGTTTCGACCACGTGGTGTTCCACGCGCCGGGCCACGACCAGGCGCGGTTCCTCGACCAGTTCTCGGCCGACGTGCTACCGGGGCTGCGCGAGCTGGGCTGACCTCCGGACGGGACGCGCCGGCGCCCGTTAGCATCCCTCCAGAGGAGGCAGGGGTCCACCGAGAGGTAGGGGCGGGCGCATGTCGACGTCGGTGCGCGTTCCTCCGGGCCCGGGCGCGGTGCTGCCACCGCCGCTGGCCCGGGCGGGCCGCCTGCTCGGACGCATCCCGTTCACGCTGGCCGTGGTCGGGGCCATGGTCGTCGTCGGTGCCGCCACGCAGTCGCTCTGGTCCCCGCTGCGCGACCGTGAGCTGCTCGACAGCGTGGCCTACGGCCTGCCGGCGCTGCAGGAGGGCCGCTGGTGGACCTTGTTCACCGGTGCCTTCTTCGCGCTGGTCCCCGCCCAGTACGTCCCCGTGGCCGGCGGCGCGTTGCTCCTCATCGGCTGGTCGGAGCTGCGCCTCGGCACCGGGCGGGTCGCCGTGGCGTCCGTGGGCGGCCACCTCGTCGGTGTGCTGGCCGCGGCGCTGGTGCTGCTCGGCCTCACCAGCACCTCGTGGGACTGGGCCGGCCGCACCGCAGCCGTGCTCGACGTCGGGTTCAGCGCCGGCGCGCTGTGCGCCTGCGCCGCGGCCACCGCGACGCTCCGACCGCCGTGGCGTGGGCGTCTGCGCCTGGTCCTGGTGCTCTACGCCGTTCTGGCCCTGCTCTACGTCGGGCTCCTCTGGGACCTCGAGCACCTCTTCGCCGTCGTGACCGGCCTCGTGATCGGGCCTCTGCTCGTGGGGCGCCGGCCCCGTCCCGCCCTGCCGACCTTCACCCGACACGAGTGGCGCATCGTCGCCTCGACGCTCTTCGTGGTGCTCGCCGCGGTCCGGGTGCTGCTCTACGTCACGCCCTCCGACGGCCCCCTCGGGGCCACCACCAGGGACGCCGACGCGTTCGGCGTGCTCGTCGGCGCGGCGATCTCGTTGGCCCTGGCGTGGGGCCTCAGCAAGGGCTCGCACCGGACCTGGGGCATCGCCGTCGCGCTGTCGGTGGCGGCGGTCGCCTCCGCCGCCGTGCTGCTCACCCTGCAGCTCCTGGCGCCCGACGAGCTGGGCGCCGACGGCCAGGTGGTCTCGTCCGTGCCGCAGCTCGCCGTGGACCTGCTCCTGTGGCTGCTGCAGCTGTCGGTGCTGGTGGTCGGCCGGTCCGCGTTCCGGGCGGGGTCGCGGGCGCAGGCCCGCGCCCACGCGACCGACTCGGACCGGGACACCGCCGTGACCCTGCTCGAGACGCACGGCGGCACCACCATGTCGTGGATGGGCACGTGGCCCGGCAACCGCTGGTTCATCCACCGGGGGCCAGGCAGTGAGCCGCTCGGCTACGTCGCCTACCAGGTTCACCGCGGGGCGGCCATCGCCCTGGGCGACCCCGTGGGGGCCGACGCGACCGCTCGTGCGGCGGTGCTGCAGGCCTTCGCCGACGAGCAGGACGCACGCGGGCTGCAGGTCTGCTTCTTCTCCGTGACGCAGGAGGTCGCCGACTGGGGCACCCGGCACCACCGGCGGGCGCTTCTCGTGGCCCAGGAGGCGGTGATCGACCTGGCGCAGCTCGACTTCAAGGGCAAGTCGTGGCAGAGCGTGCGCACCGCCCTCAACCGGGCGGCCAAGGAGGGCGTCACGTACCGCGAGGGTCGTCTCGCACAGATGCCGAGGCACCTCGTCTCCCAGGTGCGGGCCCTGTCCGAGCTGTGGGTGTCCGACAAGGGGCTGCCGGAGATGGGCTTCACCCTCGGTGGCGTCGACGAGGCGCTCGACCCCGAGACGGTGGTCGGGCTCGCCGTCGACGAGGCCGGGAAGGTCCACGGGGTCACGTCCTGGCTCCCGGTCCACTCCCCCGGCGGCGAGGTCCGGGGGTGGACGCTCGACCTGATGCGCCGGCTTCCCGACGGGTTCCGCCCGGTGACCGAGTTCCTCATTGCGAGCGCCTGCCTGTCGTTCCGCGACCAGGGCGCGTCGCTGGCCTCCCTCTCCGGCGCCCCGCTCGCGCACGCGGGCGACTCGACCGCGGAGGGCGCCACCCTCGAGCGCCTGCTGGACCAGCTCGGGCAGGCGATGGAGCCCCTGTACGGCTTCCGCTCGCTCGAGATCTTCAAGCAGAAGTTCCGTCCCCGCCACGAGCCGGTCTACCTCGTCTTCACGGACGAGGCGGCCCTGCCGCGCATCGGCCTGGCCCTGACGTCCGCCTACCTTCCCGACGCGTCGTTGCGCGACGTGGCCCGGGCCGGCCTGCGCACCCGTCGGGATGCCGCTCAGTCGTCCCGGTAGGGCCGCTTCTCGAGCACGGTCGCCAGGTGCGCCGTCCTGGCCGCCGTCCACCCGGGCGGGTTCGTGACGCCCACCCACGACTCGAGGTTGGCGCTGACGGTGTAGAGGTGCCCGTATCCCCACGGGATGCTGCCGGCGCCGGGCAGGTCGAGGAGGACCTGCCACATGGTCACGAGCGGGAACCAGCCCATCCGCGGCGACACGTCGGGCCCCCGCTCCCCGTTGGCGAGCCACTCCGGGGAGGTGAAGGCGAGGGTGGGCGAGAAGAAGACGATGGGGTCGCTGGCGTGCTGGAGGTAGACGAGGCGGGTCGGGCCCCAGGGCGCCGCGCCGCGGTAGAGCCCGTTCTCCTCGGCGGTGAAGCGCACCGTGCGCCCCTCCTCGTAGATCGGCAGGTATGCCGGACTGCCCGGTTCGCGCTGCGCCGTGATCCGGGAGTGCAGCTCGTTGACGAACGGCGGCCCCACCATCAGGGCCCCGTCGATCGGCTCGTTGATGACGTTCACCGAGCTGAGGATGCTCTCGACGCCCAAGGACCCCAAGGACAGGCCGTAGAGGTAGAGCCGGGGCCGGCTCGCCGCCGGGAGCGTGGACCAGTACTGGTGCACGGTGTCGAAGACGACGCGCGAGGTCTCGCGCACGGCGTCCTGGTCGGCGAGCAGCGAGATCCACGAGGGGAGGTAGGAGTACTGCACGCCCGCGATGGCGGTGTCGCCGTTCCAGAGGAACTCGAGGGGGTCGGTGCCGTTCTGGTCGAGGAAGCCGGTGCCCGTCGTCGTGGCGACGACGAGGACCTTGCGCTGGAAGGCCCCGGTGCGCTTGAGCTCCTCGAGCACGAGGTCGGCGCGGCCCTGCACGGTGTCGGCGGACTTCAGGCCCGCATAGACCCGGATGGGTTCCTTGGCCCCGCCCCCGTTGACGGCGTCGAGCTCGGCCACCGACGGCCCACCCCCGACGAAGTAGCGTCCCTGCCGGCCGAGCAGCCCCCAGGGGGAGAGCGACTGAGGGGAGCCGGACCGCTCCGCCGCGACGGGTCGGTGCATGTCGGCCGCGACCACGCTGTCGCGCGGTGCGAAGATGTTGTTGGCCACCGTGAAGAAGCCGTTGACGAGCACGCCCGTCAGCAGGGACCACAGCAGCGTCAGGAGCAGCGCGAGGCCGACGACGACGGCGATGCGCCGGGGAAGCAGCCGCCCGAGCCACCGGAAGACCGTGTCGAAGAGCAGCCGGAGACCACGGGCCACGACGAGGATGAGGACCGCCAGCGCCGCCGTCACCGCGATGATGACCGGCCAGACGCTCGGTGACGCGGGCTCCATGCCGTAGAGGGTGCGGATCTCGTTCTGCCAGCCGACCTGTCGCCACCCGGTGAAGACGGCGGCCCACAGGCCCAGCCCGACGAAGATCGCGACGAGGATGCGGTGGGCGCGCCCGGGGACGGAGGGGATGCCGAGGTAGCGCCAGATGGCCTGGGCGGCGGCGCCGAGGCCGTAGCCGATCATCACGGTGACCCCGGAGACGATGCCTTGGACGAGAGGAGCCCGGGGCAGCAGCGACGGCAGCAGCGACAGCGCGAAGAACCAGGCCGCCATCGTCAGGCCGACGCCGGAGAACGTCGTGTCGAGGACGCGGTGCGGAGCCCCGAGACCGACGTGCCAGGACACGTGGCGTCGGCTGGCGGTGACAGCGGCGGCGGCGCCCGGTGCGGTCATGCCGACGGCTCCTCGGTCAGTGACCCCTGATGACCGTCAGGATAGGTCGCCGCCGGTGTGCCCGACCCCGAGATGCACGAAGACCCCGGTCCGTGAGGGACCGGGGCCTTCGTCTGCTCCTGCGAGCATCACGTAGCCCCGACGGGATTCGAACCCGCGCTACCGCCTTGAGAGGGCGGCGTGCTAGGCCGCTACACAACGGGGCCGTGAGCGGTACCGAGCGGACTCGGCACGAGAAGAAACCTTACCGTGAAGGCGGGATTTCTCCGAATCGGACCACGTTGCCGTGGACCAGAGCTGGGGTACCAGGACTCGAACCTAGAATGACGGAACCAGAAACCGTAGTGTTGCCAATTACACCATACCCCAAGGGGTTTCACTCCGAGCGGCGCCTTGCGGCCCCTACGGGGTGAACCGAATGGGAATACTACCGGTGACTGGGCGGTGACCCAAATCGGCCATCGAGTGCCGCGGTCACCTCGTGGAGGTCGCGCACGGACGCCACCTCCTCGGTCGCCCCGCGACCTCCTCGGTCGAGCCACACGGCCCGCAGCCCGGCTGCCTCGGCGCCGAGGACGTCCCACGCGAGGCTGTCGCCGATGCAGACCACGGCGTGCGGCTCGCCCCCGAGCAGCCGGCAGGCCTCGAGGTAGACGCGCGGGTCGGGCTTGCCGAAGCCGAGGGTGTCGGTCGTCACGACGACGTCGAAGCGGTCGACGAGACCGAGCGCCTCGAGCTTGACCATGGTCGGCGCGTGCGCGGAGTTGGTGAGCAGGCCGACGGGGAGCTCCTCCCGCGCTGCCGCGGACAGCAGCTGCGGCAGGCGGGCGCGTACGCCTCCTCGAAGGCCACATGGCCCTCGGCGGGGAGGCCGAGCCCGAACGCCGTGGCCACCTCCTCGAGGCGGCCGGCACGCATCCGCTCGAACGGGACCTCGCCCGAGGCGTAGCGGGGGAACCAGCGTTGCGGGTCGTCGTAGTAGCGCTGCGCCATGGCGTGGTGCTCCCCCGGCCGGTCGGGCCACAGGGCCGCGGCCGCCCGGGCGCCGGCTGCCACCATGGCACCCCGGGTGTCCACGATGGTGTCGTCGACGTCGAGGAGCAGCGCGCGGGCGCCCGCGAACACGCGCTCCAGGGACACGAGGCTCACTCCCCCGCCTCGTGCGCCTCGAGGCCGAAGTAGGGCAACGCGGGCCCCACGCCTTCGACCGCGATCCCCTGCGCCCGGCCGGAGGCGTCCCACGCCGCCCGCTCCAGGCGGACGTGCTGCAGCGTCTCCCCCGAGTGCTCGAGGACGGAGCGGTGGGTGTCGCGGTAGCCCAGGGCGCGCGACACCCCGAGGGAGGCGCCGTTGTCGACGACTGCCGAGCTGATGGCCGCCTCGGCGCCGAGCGGGCCGAAGGCGAGGGCCAGCACCGCCGCGCGCATCTGCGTGCCCAGGCCCCGTCCGCGCGCACCGGGCACGAGCCAGGACGACGAGTCGACGGTCCGGTCGGCGCGCCAGTCGGGACCCTCGAGCCACTGGACGCCGAGGACCGTCCCCGGCGAGCCGAGTCGGCTCGGCGAAGCGCCGGAGTCGTCCCCGCCTTCCGGTGCGGCCGTCCTGACGACGAACGGCAGGGCCCAGTCGTCCGGCGACCACATGCCGAGGGCGCGCCAGTAGCCCTGCGCCAGGACGGCGCGCCGGTTGGCGCGGTCGTCCAGGCCGGCATACCTCGTGGCGTGCGGGTTCATCTGCAGGTCGTCGGGCAGCAGCGTCAGGAGCGTCGAGAGGTCCCCCTCGGTCATCACGCGGAGGTCGAGGTCGACCGTGCGCAGCCGTATGCCGTGCAGTGGCCAGAGAGCGCCCTCCACGCAGGCGTCCTCAGAGCGAGTCGCGCAGCGAGCGCAGGCGGGCGAGCGTGGAGGTCTTGCCCAGGATCTCCATCGACTCGAAGAGCGGCGGGGAGATGCGAGCGCCCGACACCGCCGTGCGCAGCGGACCGAAGGCGAAGCGCGGCTTGATCCCGAGCCCCTCGACGATCGCGAAGCGCAGTGACTCCTCGATGCGGGCGGCGTTCCAGTCGCCGCCGCTGCCGAGCAGGCCGGTCCCCTGGTCGTCGATGTCGCCGAGCACCTTCAGGGCGGCGTCGAGCACCGCCGGGGCGTCGTCCTTGAGCTGGGCCCGGGCGTCGTCGTCGATGACGAGCTCGTCGTCGGCGACGAAGAAGGGCCGCACGAGGGCCGGCGCCTCGGTGAGCAGCGCGATCCGGGTCTGGATGAGCTCGGCGATGGCCTTGAGCCGGGCCAGCTCCCCGAGGGACTGCGTCTCGCCGAGGACGCCCTCGGCGACGAGGTAGGGCAGCAGGCGGGCGGCGAACTCGCCGGGCTCGAGCGAGCGGATGTAGACGCCGTTGAGCCAGTCGAGCTTCTTCAGGTCGAAGATCGGGCCGATCGGGTTGACCTTGGCCCAGTCGAACGTCCGGCTGAAGTCCTCGAAGGTGAAGACCTCCACGTCGGCTCCCTCGGCGTCCTGCTGCGGCGGGTAGGCAAGCAGCGCAAGGAAGTTCACGAGCGCCTCGGGCAGGTAGCCCTGCTCGCGGAACCAGGTGAGGCGGGCAGCCGGGTTCTTGCGCTTGGAGATCTTGGACTTGTCGGTGTTGCGCAGCAGCGGCATGTGCGCGAACTTCGGCGGCTCGAGGCCGAGCCAGCGGTAGAGCAGGACGTGCTTCGGTGTGGAGCTGATCCACTCCTCGCCGCGCACGACGTGGGTGATGCCCATGAGGTGGTCGTCGACGACGACGGCCAGGTGGTAGGTCGGGAAGCCGTCGGCCTTGAGGATCACCTGGTCGTCGGGGCGCGGGGCCGAGATCTTGCCGCGGATGACGTCGTCGAAGACGAGCGGCACGTCGTCGGGGATGAGCATCCGCACCACGGGCGTCTCGGTGAAGCCGGGCAGCGCAGCCCGCTCCTCGCGCGTCTTGCCGACGCAGAGGCGGTCGTAGCCGGTCGGCTGCTTCGTCTTCTGCTGCACCTCGCGCATGTGGTCGAGGCGCTCTCGCGAGCACCAGCAGTAGTACGCGTGGCCGGCCTCGATGAGCTGCTCGACGTACGGGCGGTAGGTGTCGAGCCGCTCGGACTGGCGGTAGGGGGCGAAGGGGCCGCCGATGTCCGGGCCCTCGTCCCAATGCAGGCCGAGCCACGCGAGGGTGTCGTAGAGCTGCGCCTCGGAGTCCTCGCGGAAGCGCACCCGGTCGGTGTCCTCGACGCGCAGGACGAACTGGCCACCCTGCTGGCGGGTGAAGGCGAGGTTGAAGAGCGACATGTAGGCCGTGCCCACGTGCGGGTCGCCCGTCGGCGACGGGGCCACGCGGGTGCGCACGGGGCCGGAGCCGTCGGAGGTGGAGACGCGCCGCTCGTGCTCGGTGCTCACCCCGGTGCGGACCTCGACCTGTGTCGGGTCGAGCGTGTCGGGTGATGCGGAGCTCGCGGGGGAAGACGGCATACCGGTGCTGGTGCTGTTGTCGCTCATGGTGCGCCCCAGCCTAGTGGGCGCCTTCGTGGGCGCTCCGCGGCGGCCGGGACGCGACGACGCCGCCCGGCCGCGTGGCGGGGCGACGTCGTCGGCAGGCGGGGCGCGCCGAGGGTCAGCGCTGCACTGAGCCGGGAGGGCCCTCGATGTCGTCGTGCTTGGCGTCGTAGGAGGTGTCCTCGTCGGGGCCCTGGTCGGGCGCGCCGGGCCGCGCGTGGCGACCGACGTAGCCCGTCTCCTGCGTCGTGTCAGGGGCTTCGGCGGCGGTGTTCGTGTCGTCGTTGCTCATGACTCGACCCTAGCGGCGGCCGGGCTCAGCGGCGGACGAAGGTGTTGGTGAGCGAGCCGATGCCGGAGATGTCGACGGTGACCTGCTGCCCCGCCTCCACGAGGCCGACGCCCGCGGGTGTGCCGGTGAGGATGACGTCGCCGGGCAGGAGCGTGAAGGCCGCCGACGCGTACTCGATGATCGCGGAGATGCCGTGGACCATGTCGGCGGTCGTGCCGTCCTGCTTGACCTCGCCGTCGAGCGTCGTGACGATCGCGAGGTCTGCCGGGTCGAGCTCGGTCTCGACCCAGGGGCCCAGCGGGCAGCTAGTGTCGAAGCCCTTGGCCCGGGCCCACTGGCCGTCGCTGCGCTGCCAGTCGCGCGCCGTGACGTCGTTGGCGATCGTGTAGCCGTAGATGCACTCGGCGGCGTTCTCGGCCTTGACGCCCTTGGTGATGGTCTTGATGACGACCGCCAGCTCGCCCTCGTAGGAGACCTCGCTGCTCCCCGCGGGCAGCACCACCGGGTCGAACGGGCCGACGACGGAGGTGTTGGGCTTGAAGAACATCATCGGCTCGGCCGGCGCCTCACCGCCCATCTCCTTGGCGTGGTCGGCGTAGTTCTTGCCGATCGCCACGATCTTCGAGCGCGGGATGACCGGCGCCAGCAGGCGCACGTCCTCGAGCATGACGGGCGGCTGCCCGCTGGGCTGGAGCCCGACGTAGAGGGGGTCTCCGGCGAGCGGCGTGATGACCTCGCTGCCGGGGTCGCCCTGGACGATGCCGTATGCCTGGTCGTCCCCGGTCGTGTACCTCGCGATGCGCACGCGCCCCACCCTACGACGGAGGCCTGCTGCAGGGTCAGAAGGTCCGGCGCAGGCGCAGGTCCAGCGGACGCCCGTCGGGGTCGTAGACGAAACGGTAGAGCGGGTCCGCCCACAGCCGGGTGAGCCGGCTCTGCTCGGGCCGGTCGACGGGGCGCAGCCGACCCGCGGGCCGAGGTGAACCGGCCGGGGCGCGGTGCCAGCGGGCCAGGGCCTCGGCGCCCGCGGCATACGCGTCGAAGTGGTCCTCGAGCGCGAGATCCGTGTCGGTGCCGAGGTGCTCCCGCGCGAGCTCCTGGCGCAGGTCCCGCGCGAAGGCCGGGTGGGCGACGGCGGCCGACAGCTCCGAGTCGTGGGTCCACGACCGCCGGTTGAAGTTGTCCGAGCCCACGGTCACCCACTGGTCGTCGACGACGCAGACCTTGGCGTGGACGTAGACCGGTGTGCCGTCGGCGTTCTCGATGCCGTAGGCCGCGACACGGCCCGGCGCCGCGGCGTGCAGCCGCTCGAGCAGCCTGGCCCGGCTCACGAGGTTCGGGGCGTGGCTGAGGGTGCCGTCCTGGTCGGGCTGGTGCGGCAGGACGGCGACGAAGCGCAGGTCCGGCGCGCGGCGGAGGGCCGCGAGGATCAGTGCCGTCACCTCGGAGGACCAGAGGTACTGGTCCTCCAGGTAGATCAGGTGCCGGGCGTTGGCGAAGGCCTTGGCGTAGGCGCGCGCGACGCTCCGCTCGCCCCGGGGTGCGAACGGGTAGCCGCCGAGGCGGTGGCCGTAGGTGCGGAGCAGCTGGACCGGGTGCGGGCCGGTCGGCGCCGGATCCGGCTGCTGCGGGGGCAGCGGGCGACGGGGCGGGCGGTCGCCCCGCACCTTGTCGAGAGTGCGGCGGATCGGTGACCGGCTCAGGGCCTGGGGGTCGTCCCACCGCTCCCGGAAGACTGTCTCGACATCGCCCACCACGGGCCCGGTCAGCGCGAGCTGGACGTCGTGCCAGGGCGGCCGGGGACCGTAGACCTTGGCCATGCTCTGTGGCTGCGGGTCCCCGGCGTGGGTCGAGTCGTCACGGCGGCTGTGGCACAGGTCGATCCCGCCGAGGAAGGCGATGTCGCGCTCGGGCCGGCCGGGGTGGCGCAGCACGACGAACTTCTGGTGGTGCGAGCCGCCGAGGCGCACCCGCATGTCGAGGACGCACTCGCCGCCGGCGGCGTTGATGTCCTCGCCGAGGTGCCGGTTCTCGTCGGCGGAGAAGGCGAGCTTGTCCCAGTGCGAGCGCCAGACCAGGCCACGGACGTCGACGCCTCGACGGGCGGCCTCGGCGAAGAGCGAGGCGACCTCGCTGCCGGGCTCGCCGGTCAACCGCTCGTCGGGGTCACCGCGCCAGTCGACGAAGAGCAGCAGGTCGCCTCGGCCCATCTGCGGGACGCGTTCGGCCAGGGCGGAGAAGTAGGCCTTGCCGTGGATCAGCGGCGTGACGAGGTTGCCCTCGGTCCAGGCCCGCCCGTCGGCGTGACGGCGGTCGAGCCGCGTCGACGGGTTGCCCCTCTCGTGGGCGCTGAGGTACCACTCGGCGGGGAGCACGGGACCGAGCGTATGCCGTGCGGCCCCGCCGTGGTCGTCTCGCGGGCCGGCGTTCGTGGTGGCGGCGCTCGTGGCGGCGTTCGCGGCGGCGTTGGCGGCGTTGGCGGCGGCGGCGTTGGCGGCGGCGGCGTTGGCGGCGGCGGCGTTCGCGCCAGCGGAAGATTGCGGGACGGCTGCGCTCCTCGCCTACCCTCGTCGGGTGCACGTGATGGGTGAGGCCGAGTGGCGGGAGCGGACGGCGACGCACGAGGCGCGGGTCGACTCCGCGACTGCCGCCCATCTGGCCCGACGACGTGACCATCGCAAGCAGCCGGTGGAGGACTTCCTCTTCACCTACTACTCCTTCAAGCCGGCGCAGCTGCGTCGCTGGCACCCGGGGGCCGGGACGGCGCTGAGCGGCGCTGACACGGCGCCGCACTCCGGCTGGCGGTTCTACGCGGTCGCCGGCGGCCGGGTCTTCGTCGACGTGGACGCGTTCCTGTCCGCGCGCGGCGACACGCTCCGGTTCGTCCGCGAGCTGCTGGTGCGCACGGCCGGGCGGCCGGCGCGCTTCGGCTGCTTCGGCCTGCACGAGTGGGCGATGGTCTACCGGCTCGATGCCTCGGACGTGCGGCACTCCGGCTGGCCGCTACGGCTCGGCGCCTCGGGCACCGACGCGGTGGTCGAGAGCCACCAGGTGGCGTGCTCGCACTTCGACGCCTTCCGGTTCTTCACGCCGGACGCGGCGCCTCGCAACGCGCTGAGGCCGACGCGCGAGAGCCAGCCGGACCTCGAGCAGCCTGGCTGCCTGCACGCCGGGATGGACCTCTACAAGTGGGCGCACAAGCTCGTGCCGGTGGTTCCGAGCGAGCTCGTCATGGACTGCTTCGAGCTGGCCCGCGACATCCGGTCCCTCGACATGCGAGCCGCGCCCTACGACCTGCGCGAGCTCGGCTACGAACCGGTGCGGATCGAGACGCCCGAAGGGAAGGCGCAGTATGCCGCCGAGCAGCGCGCCTTCGCCCGACGCGGTCAGGTGCTGCGAGAACGCTTGATCACTGCCTGCGACGAGATCATGCAATCGGCTCGAGAATCGACCTGATCGCGCAACGCGGCACGTCCGGACGTTTGGGGCCAGCGCTTCGGGCCGACGAGGGGCTGACAGAAGTCTCAGGCGGGACATGCTGTGCCCGCAGTTGCGTCGCGCCGGGCCACACCGTCCCGACGCTCGTGGCGCGTGCGACGCTAGGAGAGCTGACTCAACCCGTCCAGAGCCGTCTGCAGGTACCTCTTGGACTCCTCGACGCGAGCCTGCAGGTCGTCCCCGGAGCGCGCAGCGGCGTCCAGAAGCATCGCTGCCGCAAAGAGCTCCTGGAGGACGGACGCGTGAAGGCGGTCCTCGATGGCCTGCCGCTCCTGCAGGGCTGCGTATGCCGACCGGGCCGCGATGAGCTCCTCGCCGGCCTTCATGGCGTCGGTGATGTCGCAGGCGTACGCGAAGGCGCCGATCACCTCGCCGTCGTCGATTCGTGGCACGTAGCGAACCTGGAAGTGGTGCTCCTGCCCGTCCGGGCTCTTCTGACACCGGTGGAACGACTGGGTCCTGCCGCGCAGGACGCCCGCGGCGTACGCCTCGTGCACCAGGAGGAAGTCCTCGCTGACGATCTGCTCCAGGCGCCGGCCTGTCGCTCTCGTGATGCCCCACTTGGCCAGGACCGCCTTCGCGGCCCGGTTGGCGTAGCGAAGCGATCGTGTCCGGTCCCATACCGTGACGACGACCGGCAGCTGGTCCAGCAGCGCGAAGACCTCGGCCTCGAGACCCGCTGCCCGGTCACCCGCCCCCGGACGGGGGTACGCCTGCGCGGACGAGGCGGACAACAGCCGCCCGTCCGAGTCTTGCCGGTCGACGGACAAGGGAGAGGTCGAGACCGTGCTCGGCGCCGTGGTCGACACCGTGGTCGACACCGTGGTCGAGGCCATGCCGTCCTCCGAGGCCGGGGGCGGCGCCCGGGTGCCCTCGCGGAGCCGGCGGGTGCAGCTGCGCAGCTCCTCAGCCAGCCGGTGGAGGTGGGCTTCCGGATCGTCACCAGGGCTCGGCGCCTGCAGCTGGTCCAAGGCCCGGCGGAGCCGGCACATCACTTCGCTGCCGGCGGCCACCATGAGCCGGTGCCGCTCGGTGAGCCGGGCGGCACGCAGGCTGTCGCGGGCGACCTCCGCTTGCGCGTTCAGCTCCTCGGTGATGTCGACCAGCACGACCGCGACGCCGATGACCCCCGCGTCGACGCGGACCGGGACGCAGATGGTGCGGTAGTGCCGCAGCGCACCCTCGCCGTCAAACATCGCCCGTTCCCGCTCAGAGCCGACGCCCTCCAGGGCGTTCAAGAACCGGGAGCGCACGAGCCTCGCGGTATGGGTCCCGAGAACGTCCACGAGCGGAACTCCCCGCAGCCCCTCGGCCGAACGCCCGAGCGCCGCCGCAGCAGCCGCGTTCGCGAAGAGGCACCGTTCGTCGCGATCCCAGAACGCGACCAGCTCGGGGAGGCTGTCCAGAACCGCTACCAAGCTCGCGCCGTCCATCCCCTCGAACGAACCGACCGGTTCCACCATGACGCCTCCACTGCTTGCTTTCAGCGTCCGTCGTGCCGGACCACGTCCGACCTTCGAGTCGCAACCCGATCGTTGCATGACCGGGACCGGGAGGGTGGCCCTTCACGTGTGACCGGCGCTGAGCGTGCGCGAGGGGCGGAACGCCCTCACTCGCTGCGCCAGCCTGTCGCGCGGCCGCGGGACATCGGCACGAACGCTCGGCGGCAGGTCCGGTGAACGTCCTTGGCGGTGCCCAGCAGTGGTCGGAGTGGCGTACCGAGGACAGGAGCTGAAGTGACGTCCCGCGCCACTGCGCCGAACAACGGGCTCGCCATGTTCGGGAGCGGAGGACGGGCTGGGGGGAGCCCTGCTTCATAGCCGCAGTGTCGACAGCTTGGCGGCACGGTGGGATTGGCCCTGGCGATGGCCTACGACCGGCGCCAACGCCACCCTGGACGCGCCTCTGACCTCGACGAGCGGCGCGCCCGGGAGGCGCGAGCTCGTAGCGACGGCAACACCGGCCATGGTCACTCGCCCGGCGATAGCGGACCCTTCATCCAGGTCCGACGCGCCTTTGGCCGCCCACTGCAAGCAGGAACGCAGGGTCAGTAGCGGAGACGCTCGAGCGAGACGAACCGCGTGACGTGCACATCGGGGCATGGTCGGACGTTCGTCCCGCGAGCGGCATGGTCTGGACGTCCGCGTCCCCGGTACGGCCACAGCTGAAGCCCCGCGCGTTCCGAGTGGTGATCGGGTTCGGCAGACGATTCCGGCGACGCGTGCCAGCATCCGCAAGAAGTGACCGCCGACGTCGAGGGGGCGGTGTCGGATTCGGGACCGAGCCCTTCGCGGCATGGGGGCGCCCTCGACCCCGGATGTGCGTCCGTCCGGTTTGTGCCCCTGTACGCAAGACTCGCTCCATGACATCAGGGCACGCACTGGTCGTCGGAGCCACCAGCGAGATCGGCGCGGCGATCTCGCGCAGACTGGTCGACAACGGCTACTTCGTCACCGGCTGGGGAAGATCTCGGACCCGACTGGCCGGCTTGGCTGGGCGGAATGCGCACCGTGTCAGCACAGACGTCGTTGACGTGCGTGACGACGCTGCCGTCGTCAGGGCCCTGCAGCCGCTCGACGAAACATCCGTCGGACCATTGCGGGTCGTTGTCTACGCCGTGGGTCTCTTCGACTGGGCGCCCGCCGACGAGGCTGACCCGGAAACGTGGGGCGACCTCATCGACACCAACCTGACTGCTGCCGCGCGGCTCACTCCTCGCGTCCTCACGCGCCTGCGCCGGTCCACCCCGAGCACGTTGGTCTACGTCGGCTCGGGAGCGGCGCACCGAGTCTTCCCGAACAACGCGGCATACGTGGCAAGCAAGCACGGGTTGGCCGCCCTGGCCGCGGCGACATTCCTGGACGTCAAGCGACACGGAGTGCGGGTGAGCCTGGTGTCACCCGGTCTGGTCGCCGCCGGAGGCGGCCTGGCCTCCCGGGAAGGGCAGGAACGGCCCGAAGAGCTCCTCCAGCCCGAAGACGTCGCCGACTGCGTCGACTTCGTCGTGCGGTTCCCCGGCCACGGATGTCCGGTCGTGATCGATCTGCAGCCCCTGATCTGAACCTGGGTCGAAGCCGACCAACCCTGATGCGCCCGGTCCGCGGTCAGACCCGGCAGATGCGGGCCGACGCGGCACTTTCGTGCGTTTGCACCGGTGATCCGCCTCCCAGCCTTGCAGCGAGCTGGCCAGGACGCCGCCGTCTATGCGAGCTCATCGGCTGCGGTGTCGAGGCGGGTGATCTGTGAGTCGTCCAGTGTGATGGCCGGCGCTGCCAGGAGGTCGTGGAGCTGCGCGCCGGAGGTGGCAGAGGTCAACGGTGCCGTGACGGTCGGTTGGTGCATCAGCCACGCCAGGGCGATGGTGGCGGCCTGGACGTGATGCTCGTGAGCGATCGCGTCGATGGTGTCGAGCAGGCGGAGTCCCTCGGGGGTGAGCAGAGGTCGGACCCCGGCTCCCCTGGCTCGGTCCTCGGTATCGGCCTCGGTGCGGTACTTGCCCGACAGGAATCCGCCGCCGAGTGCACGGTAGGGAAGCACCGCGAGACCGGCCTCGCTCGCAAGCGGCGCGAACTCCGTCTCGAACGGTTGCCGATGGACCAGGCTGTAGTGCGGTTGGAGCGCCACTGGTGCGGCGAGGCCGTTGCGGCTAGCCGTGTCGATCCACTCGAGGACCGCATCGGCGGTGAAGTTCGACAGTCCGATGGCCCGGATCTTGCCGGCGCGGACCAAGGCGTCGAACGCTGCCGCACTCTCCTCGATCGGCGTCCGGTCGTCCTGGTAGTGCGCGAAGTACAGGTCGATGTAGTCGGTGCCCAGTCGACGCAGCGACTCGTCGGCTGCGGCGGTCACGGTGGTCGCGGACAGTCCCTCGAAAGCGGTGGTTGCCGCCCTTTGTCGACACGACTACCTGGTCGCGGTTCTTCCGTTGCCGCATCCAGTCGCCAAGGATCGCCTCTGATGCTCCGTCGGAGTAGGTGTCGGCGGTGTCGATCAGTACGCCTCCGGCTTCGGCGAAAGCGTCGAGGACCCGGTGGGATGCGGCGGCGTCGGTCGTGCGGCCGAACGTGTTGCCCCCCAGCCCCACCGGCACTGCGAGGTCCTCACCCCACCGGTGTGCCGGTGTGAGGTCGATGGGGCGGGTCAGGGCTCCGGGTCCGGTCACGAGTGTCCTCCTTGACGAGTTCATGGAGATCAAACCAAGCAGAGGGCGCCGACAGCAGACGATCGTCGGAGCGGCGGGCCCAGATGGCGCCATGAGCGGACCTCGATCCGTCGCCACCGAAATGGTCGGCAAGGTTTCAGCCACAGCTACACGTCCGGGACAGCTCGTGTCGGGCTGACGTGTGGATCGGCGCGGTGGCCTTGGGCTTGAGCATCCTCGCGTGGCTCCCCATTCTCGGCCCAACGTCACGGAGTCGGCAGCTGGAGGCCTGAACGTCATCACGCCAGGCTTGCCCAGCGCGATGACGAAGGACGAGTGTGAGCACTACGTCGACGACGTGGGAGGCAAGGTGCTGGGGATGAGCCAGGCCTACGCGCCGGCGATGAAGCCGGGGCACGGGTGCGAGGTGTTCTCGCTCTTTCGTCGCAGCGGGCTTCTGCCCGGCGAGTACCTCGATCGGCAGTTCGACAACGGGCGCGAGCATCAGTCGAGTCAGTCCGACTGACGGCCACTCCCACGCCTTGAGGAAGGCCCTTGGGAACTGTCCCACCGGTTTCTACCCGTGCTCGGTGTGGGTGTTTCGAGGCCCACATATCTCGTTGCGGGGCGCCGAGCTTCACTCCACCCTGTGGGGGTGACGTCCAGCGACCTGTACGACGAGACCGATGCCCAGCGATACGACGAAGACAACGTCAGCGTCTCGACGCCCGAGGTGCTGAATCCGATGCTCGATGTGCTGGCGGAACTGGCGCACGCGGGCAAAGTGCTCGAGTTCGCTTCGGGCACAGGACGCATCACGGTCCCGCTCGTGAATCGTGGCCTTGACGTCGCCGGCATCGAGTTGTCCCCGCACATGACGGCAAAGCTTCGCGAGAAGATGCCACCTGGGCGCCTGCCAGTGGTGGTCGGTGACATGGCAACGGCCACCGCACCGGACGTGGGCAACTACTCGTTGGTCTTCCTCGTCTTCAACACCATCTCAAATCTGCGGACCCAGGCCGAACAGGTCGCCTGCTTCCGCAACGCGGCACGCCACCTTCGCCCGGGTGGCCGCTTCCTCATCGAGCTGTGGGTTCCCCAGCTACAGCGCATGGCACCTGACCTGCACCTGGCCCCCGTTCAGTTCGAAACCAACGGGCACCTCGTGTTCGACACCTACGACCTGGCCTCCCAGGAGTGCATGTCGCACCACTACCGTCCGCAACCTGACGGGTCCGTGCGCTACGGCAGCGGCAGGTTCCGCTACCTCTGGGCGCCAGAGTGTGACCTGATGGCGCAACTGGCCGGGCTTGAGCTTGAGTCACGGTGGGCCGACTGGAGCCGGTCGCCCTTCACCTCGGCCAGCCCGAGCCACGTGTCGATCTGGCGCAAGCCCGAGCACTGAACCGGACCCGCTCAGCCCGGTACGGCAGCCCGGGCAGGTCGGACTTCCCGGGCGAATCAAACCCACGACAAGCGTGCGCGGTGCGCTGATCCGAACAATGAACGGTCAAGTGGCACGTAGGCCCAGAGAGGCCTTCTTGTTCATCGTTGCGGCGGCGGTGGCGGCGGCCGAGCCCGCCGTCCTCAGCCGGGCGCGGGCTCTGCGCCGGCGGCGCGGCTGACCTCGGCCAGGCGCTGCTCCAGGAAGGCGCGCTCCGCGGCGTTCGCCGTGAGCTCCATCGCGCGCCGGTACGACTGAGCTGCGCCGGCGGCGTCGCCGAGACGGCGCAGCAGGTCGGCGCGGGTGGCGGGAAGGTAGGGGTACTCGGCGAGCCGGGGATCGGTCGCCAGCTCGTCGAGGAGCGGCAGGGCGGCGGCCGGACCGTCGGCGAACGCCACGGCGGCGGCCCGGTTGAGCGCGACCACCGGGGTGTTCCACACCGCCAGCAGCCGGTCGTAGAGGTGCACGACGCGCGGCCAGTCGGTCTGCTCCAAGGACGGCGCCACCGCGTGCACGCCGGCGATCGCCGCCTGCAGGGTGAACCGCCCCGGTGGGCCGGACGCCAGCGCCCCGGCCGTCACCGTGAGCCCCTCCAGAATCGCGCGCTGGTCCCAGCGCGTCCGGTCCTGGTCGGCGAGCAGGAGCAGCCGGCCGTGCTCGTCGGTCCGGGTGGCCCGGCGCGCGTCGGTCAGGAGCAGCAGGCCCAGCAGGCCGCGGGTCTCGGCCTGCTCGGGGAGCAGCGCGGCGAGGGTGCGCGCGAGGTGCAGGGCCCGGTCGCAGAGCTCCTCACGGACGAGCGAGTTCCCCTCGACGGCCGTGTGGCCGGTGCTGAAGAGCAGGTGGACGGCGGTGAGCACGCTGTCCAGGCGCTCGGGCAGCTCCGCCCGGCCCGGAACCCGGTAGGGGATCCGCGCTTCGGAGATCTTCTTCTTGGCCCGGGTGATCCGTGCCGCCATCGTCGGCTCGGACACCAGGAAGGCCCGGGCGACGTCGGGCGTGGGAACGCCGCAGACCAGGCGCAGGGTGAGGGCGACGCGGGCCTCTGGGGCGAGGGTGGGGTGGCAGCAGGTGAACACCAGTCGGAGCCGGTCGTCCGGCACCGCGGCGTCGGGCGAGTCCAGATCGGCCGGGTCGTGCGGATCGACGGTCGCCGGCTCCACGAGCAGCGGCAGCTTGCGCCGGAGCGTGACCTCGCGACGCAACCGGTCCAGCGCCTTGTTCCGAGCCGCCGTGGTCAGCCACGCGCCGGGCCGCTCGGGGACGCCGTCCCGGGTCCAGGCCTGCAGCGCGCTGACGTACGCCTCCTGCGCGCACTCCTCCGCGACGTCCAGGTCGCCCGCGACGCGCACCGTGGCGGACAGCACGAAGGCCCACTCGGAGCGGTGGGCCTGCGCCAGCGCGGCAGCGACCGCGTCCGCCTGCATGGCGGACACGGTCGGCTCGTCGCTGGGAGCGATCAGAACGGGTTCGTCGTCGGGTCCACGACCGGGCGAACCTCGACGCCGCCGCCGGGGGCCGGGCACAGCTTGGCGATCTCGACGGCGTGGTCGAGATCGCGCGCTTCGACGACGTAGAAGCCGCCGAGGGCCTCCTTGGTCTCGACGAACGGGCCGTCCGTCACCGTGCCTCCACCCTTGACCGTGGTGGCCGTCGTCGTGGGCGCGAGCGCCTCACCGCCCGCGAGGGACCCACCGAGTTCGAAGACCTGCTTGGTGAACGTGCTGTGCGCGTCGACCAGCGCGCCCCACGCCTCGGGCGACATGTTCGCGTAGACGGTCGGGTCGTCGTAGATGAGGATCGCGTACTTGGCCATGGGACTGCCTCCTGCACTGGGTCGCGGGCCGGCCTGTCCGGCTCCGTCACTAGCGACGACGAACACTCTGCCGCCGGATCGACAGCCATCCCTGGATCTTCAGCAAGATTCTTCCGGCGCTGCCGCAGCCGTGCGTGCCAGAGTCCGCTTTGTGTGCTGAAGTGCACTTCAGCGGCCCCACCTGACCCTCCGTCTCGCGGCGGAGCGGCGCGACGGGATGCCGCCCGCCGACGCCTACATGCCGTCCTAGCCGGTCGTGCAGAGACGCTGTTGAGCGACCCGCGTTGACCGCTCGCTCATCGGCAGTCCGGTCCCTCGACACGCGAGCTGCGCCCGACGACCTGCGCGGGCTCGGCTGCGAACCGGTGCGGATCGACACGCCCGAAGGAAGGGCGCAGTACGCCGCCGAGCAGCGCGCCTTCTCCGTCCGCGGCCAGGAGCTGCGTGCCCGCCTGATCAGGGCGATCGACCAGGTCCCATCGCGCAGCTACGGGCCGACGAGGTGTAGGTGTGGCCCGTCGGTGTCCGCGTCACGACGGCCGTCGCCGCACCGGTTCTCCGGCGTGAGCAGGGCTCGTGCCCACCGCGCCGGGACGGTGCCGTATGCGGGTGGCTGCGCCGGCGTGTCCTAGCGCGAGCCGCACGTGCGCGGCGCCCTGCACCGGCGACTCCCGACGGGGCAACGCCACCTGTGCCGCGACCCCCGCCATCCCGGAGGGCGCCACAGCCCTCTGCCGCACTTCCGCAAGCCTCAGCGAGAGCGCACCAGGCCTCGCAGGATCACGGCCAGGCCGACCTCGAAGGCCTTGGCCTCGGCAGCGGCGTCCGGAGGGGGCAGGTCGGGGTCTGCAAGCGCGGCCAAGCGCCGGTTGTGCTGTCCTGCAACCGATCCCAGAATCTGGTGCACGACCAGCGCCGCCACCTCGTCGCGCTCCGACGCCGGGACCCCGACGTCGTGGACGAGACCGGCGAGGTCACGCAGCGCGCGGGTGGCGCCGGGCCGGACGGCATACGCCAGGCCGACGACGTCGGCCGCGTCGGGCACCTGCACGAGGGCGTCGCGAACCCCGACGGACAGGCCGGCGAGCGCCTCGGCGGGCGGCTGCCCGACAGGGGGCGGCGGGATCTCGGACAGCAGGGCGTCGGCCACGTGCACGAGGAGCTCCTGCTTGTTGGCCACGTGCCAGTAGAGGGCCCCCGGCGCCACACCGAGCTCGCGCGCGAGCCGCCGCATCGTCAGGTCGCCGAGGCCGTAGCGGCGCAGCAGGTCGACCGCGGTCGCGACGACCTGGTCCCGGCTGAGTGCCACTCCCGCTCCCACCCCTAGGGGCCCTTGTGGACCTCGTGTTGACAGCCGAGCGTATCGGCTCGGCATACTGAACGCTGTTCAGTTGAACACCGTTCAACACCTCTGCGCAAGGAGATGGCATGACGAGCCGGTTCGACGACCTCGCCGACGCGGTGCAGGCCGGGACGCCGGTCGGCGTGGAGGACGCGCTCGACGTCCTGCGCGCGAGCGACGACGAGCTGCTCGACGTCGTGGCGGCCGCAGCACGCCTGCGGCGCAAGCACTTCGGCAACACGGTGAAGGTCAACTACCTCGTCAACCTCAAGTCCGGGCTCTGTCCCGAGGACTGCCACTACTGCTCGCAGCGGCTGGGGTCGCAGGCGGACATCCTCACGTACACGTGGCTCAAGCCGGACGAGGCCATCGAGCAGGCGGCCGCCGGCCTGCGCGGCGGCGCGACCCGGATCTGCATGGTCTCCAGCGGCCGCGGACCGACCGACCGCGACGTCGAACGCGTCGCCGGGATGGTGGGCGCGCTCAAGGACGAGCACCCCGGCGTCGAGGTGTGCGCCTGCCTGGGCCTGCTCAAGGACGGCCAGGCCGAGCGCCTGCGCGCTGCGGGCGTCGACGCCTACAACCACAACGTCAACACGGCGGAGTCGCACCACGACGAGATCGTCACGAGCCACACGTACGCCGACCGCGTCGACACCGTGGAACGCGCGAAGGCAGCCGGGCTGTCGCCGTGCTCGGGACTCATCGCCGGGCTCGGCGAGAGCGACGAGCAGCTCGTCGAGGCGCTGTTCGCGCTGCGCGACCTGGGCTCCGACTCCATCCCCGTCAACTTCCTCATGCCCTTCGACGGGACGCCTCTCGAGGGCACGTGGGACCTCTCCCCCGGGCGCTGCCTGCGCATCCTCGCCATGGCCCGCTTCGTCTGCCCCGACAAGGAGATCCGCATCGCGGGAGGCCGGGAGATGCACCTGCGCTCGCTGCAGGGCCTCGCCCTCCACGTCGCCAACTCGATCTTCCTCGGCGACTACCTCACGTCCGAGGGCCAGGCGGCCGAGGCGGACCTCGAGCTCATCCGGGACAACGGCTTCGTCGTCCTCGGCGCCGCGGAGGGCCTGGGAGCCCCGGAAGAGGCGACGCGTCCCGTGACGACGCGTGACCCGGCCAAGCGCCGCCGCGGGGCCGGCACGGACCTTCCCGCCAATGCCTGACCCGGTCGGGTCGCCGCTCGCGGCCCGCGACCGCGGGCTCGTCTGGCACCCGTACGCGCCGCTCGACGGACCGCAGCCGTATGCCGTCGAGGGTGCCTCGGGCGTCCACCTGACCGTGACGGCCCCCGACGGTTCCCAGCACGAGGCCGTCGACGCGATGGCCTCGTGGTGGTGCGCCGTCCACGGCTACCGCAACCCCGTCCTCGACGCCGCCGCCCACGACCAGCTGGACCGCTTCAGCCACGTCATGTTCGGCGGCCTGACGCACGAGCCGGCCGTCAGCCTCGCCGAGCGCCTCACCGCGATCGCCCCCGGGCCCATGTCGCACGTCTTCTTCGCGGACTCCGGCTCGGTGTCGGTGGAGGTGGCCCTCAAGCTGTCGCTGCAGTACCAGGCGGCGCGCGGCCGGCCGCGCCGGCAACGCTTCCTGACGGTGCGTGGCGGCTACCACGGTGACACCTTCGCCGCCATGAGCGTGTGCGACCCGGTGGACGGCATGCACTCGGCCTTCCCCGGGGCGCTGGCACGCCAGGTCTTCGCCCCCCGGCCGCCGGGCGCACGCTTGCGCATGACGGTGCACGGCGAGCACCGTTGGGAGACGGACGAGCTCGCGCTCGAGGCCTGGGCCGACGAGGTGCGGACCCTCGCCGGAGCCCACACCGACGAGCTGGCCGCCGTCGTCGTGGAGCCGGTCCTCCAGGGTGCGGGCGGCATGCACGTCTACCACCCCGCCTGCCTGCGCGTGCTGCGCGAGGTCGCCGACGACCACGGGCTGCTCCTCGTCGTCGACGAGATCGCCACCGGCTTCGGGCGCACCGGTCGCCTCTTCGCCTCCGAGTGGGCTGACGTGGCCCCCGACGTCATGTGCGTGGGCAAGGCCCTCACGGGCGGATACCTCTCCCTCGCAGCGGTCCTCATGACGCGCCAGGTCGGGGAGGCGATCACCCGGTCCCAGTTCCGGGCCCTGCTCCACGGGCCCACGTTCATGGCCAACCCGCTGGCGTGTGCGGTCGCGAACGCCTCCGTGGAGCTCGTCGAGAGCAGCTGGAAGGAGGACGTCCCGCGCGTCGGGCGCGTCCTTGCCGAGCAGCTGGCCCCCGCTGCGGGCCTCTCCTGCGTGGCCGACGTCCGCACCCTCGGTGCGGTGGGCGTCGTCCAGCTCACCTCGGCCGTCGACGTCGGCCGCGTCACGGCGGCCGCCCTGCGCCGCGGGGTGTGGGTCCGCCCGTTCCGTGACCTCGTCTACACGATGCCGCCGTACGTCTGCGGTGACGACGACGTGCGAGTCATCGGGGAGGGCATCGTCGGGGCCGTCGCGGAGGTGCACGGGTGAGCGGCTGGGACGCCTGGCTCAGGGAGCGGGACGAGCTGCGCAGACAGCGGGGCATCGACCGCTTCGACGCGGTGCTGCGCCTCGGTGGGCCGGACGCCCGGAACCGGGATCCGATCGACCTCGCCTCCAACGACTACCTCGGCCTCTCGCGTGACCCGCGGATCGTGGTCGCGGCCCACGAGGCGCTCGCGCGCTACGGCGCCTCGGCCACCGCCAGCCGCCTCGTCACCGGCACGCTGCTGGTCCACCGCGACCTCGAGGCCTCGCTGTGCCGGCTCACCGGCCAGCCGGCCGCCCTGGCCTTCTCCACCGGGTATGCCGCCAACCTCGGCGCCCTGACGGCGCTCAGTGGGCGCGGCTCCCAGATCCTCCTCGACGCCCACGCCCACGCCTCGCTGCACGACGCGGCCCGCATGTCCCGCGTGCCCTATGCGACGTTCCCCCACAACGACGCCGCCGCGCTCGACCGTGAGCTCACCACCAGAGCCGGCCACCGGGTCGTCGTCGCGGTCGAGTCGATCTACTCGGTCCTCGGCGACGCCGCGCCCCTGCGCGAGCTGCTCGAGGTGTGCCACCGCCACGACGCCCTGCTCGTCGTCGACGAGGCCCACGGCATCGGTGTGGCAGGCCAGGGACGCGGGCTGGTCCACGAGCTGGGCCTGGCCGGCGCCCGGGACCTCGTCATCACGCTCACGCTCTCGAAGGCGCTCGGCTCGCAGGGCGGCGCCGTGCTCGGCTCGACCGCGATCCGGCACCACCTGGTCAACACCGCGCGCAGCTTCATCTTCGACACCGGCCTCGCTCCCGCCTCGGCCGCCGCCGCCTGCGCCGCCGCCGACCTCGTGGCCGACGACCCGTCGCTGGCCGCCGCCGTGAACTCCAACGCCAGGACCATCGCCGCCATCTGCGGGATCGAGCAGGCAGCCGGCGCGGTCCAGTCGCTCCCGATGCCCTCGCCCGAGGCGGCGCTCTCCGCGGCCCTCGACCTGCGCGCCGAGGGCGTGCTCGTCGGCTGCTTCCGGCCGCCGAGCGTGCCCGACGGCATCTCTCGTCTGCGCGTCACCGCGCGCGCCGACTTCTCGGGTCCTGCGCTCCATGAGGCAGCGCAGCTGGTGGCCCGCCGGGCCGGGGTGTTCGAGCCCGCGCGCGCGGCGGGTACCGTCGGGAGGCCGCGGGCAGGGGACGCTCCCTCCTCTGCCCGCGGCCTTGCGCCGACCGCGGTCTCCGAGAGCATTCCGAGCCCGCGGCCGCAGGCACCCCTGGCCGTCGTGCGACGCGTGGCCGATGACTAGCCGCCCCCTGCCCCACGTGGTCGTCGTCACCGGCACGGACACCGAGGTGGGCAAGACGGTCGTCACGGCGGCGGTCGTCGCGACGGTACGTGCCGCGGGACTGCGCGTGACGGCATACAAGCCCACCCAGACCGGGGTGGCGCCCGGGGAGCCGGGCGACATGGCCGAGGTCGCACGGTTGACCGGCGTGGCGACGTCGGAGGGCGTGCGGCTGCGTGCCCCGATGGCCCCACGGCCGGCGGCGGCCCTCGAGGACACGACTCTCCCGACCCTGGCCGATCACGTGGGAGCTGTCACCGACCTCGCGGCACACCACGACGTCGTCGTCGTCGAAGGCGCGGGCGGGCTGCTCGTGGAGCTGACCGAGGCTGCGGAGACCCTCGCCGACCTGGCGACGGCCCTGCCCGACGCGGGCGTCCTCGTGGTGGCGCGCAGCGCACTGGGCACCCTCAACCACACCATGCTGACGCGAGAAGCCTTGCGACACCGCGGTATTCGTCAACTCGGCGTGGTCGTCGGCGCGTGGCCGGACGAGCCGGGGATCATTGAGACGACGAACCGCGACTACCTCGGCGGGCTGCCGGAGGGTCTGCTCGGCGCGGTCCCCCTCGGGGCGCCGAGCCTGGACCCGGAGGCGTTCCGGGCGGCCGGGCCGACGTGGCTGCCGGGGGTGGCTCAGCGCCTCGGCACACCCTGACGGAGCAGCCCGTGGACGATGCCGTCGGTCAGCGCCCGCCATGACGCGGCGAGGATCGAGCCGGCGACCCCGATGGTGTCCCACGACGTCTCGCCGTCGGAGGTCTCGATGAGGACGCGGGTCACGGCGTCGGTGCCGTGGGAGGCGTCGAGGATGCGGACCTTGAAGTCGATGAGCTCGAGCTTCTCGATCTCGGGGTAGGCGCGGGCGAGCGCCTCGCGCAGGGCGTGGTCGAGGGCGTTGACCGGCCCGTTGCCCTCGCCGGTGGCGATGAGGCGCGCGCCCGCGGCGCGCAGCTTGACGGTCGCCTCGGAGGTGGCATCGCCCTCCCCCGACGAGTCGGTGATGACCCGCCAGGACTCGACCTCGAAGTAGTCGGTGCAGCCGGGGTCGAGCGCCTCGCGGAGCATCAGCTCGACCGTGGCGTCGGCGGCGTCGAAGGTCCAGCCGCGCAGCTCGAGCTCCTTGACCTCGGCAAGGACGGAGGCGACGAGGTCGGGGCGGTCGGAGACGTCGAGGCCCGCCTCCCGCGCCTTGAGCTCGATGCTCGCGCGGCCCGCCATGTCGGAGACCAGGGTGCGCATCCCGTTGCCCACGAGCGCGGGGTCGAGGTGCTGGTAGAGGTCCGGGTCGACCTTGAGGGCGCTCGCGTGGAGCCCCGCCTTGTGGGCGAAGGCGCTGGCCCCGACGTAGGGCTGCCGGCTGTAGGCGGGGACGTTGGTCACCTCGCTGATGGCGTGCGCGATGTGGGTGGCCAGGCGCAGAGCCTCTGGGTCGAGCGCGTCCAGGCCCAGCTTGAGCTGCAGGTTGGCCGCGACGGTGACGAGGTCGGCGTTGCCGGTGCGCTCGCCGTAGCCGTTGACCGTGCCCTGCACGTGGGTGGCTCCGGCGCGCACCGCGGCGACGGAGTTGGCTGCGGCGCACCCGGTGTCGTTGTGGCAGTGGGCCCCGATGCGAGCGCCGGTGGAGGCGATGACGTCGGCGACGACCTCCTCGACCTGGTGCGGGAGCATGCCGCCGTTCGTGTCGCAGAGCACCACGACCTCGGCGCCGGCGTCGTGCGCGGTGCGCACGACGGACAGGGCGTAGTCGCGGTCGAGGCGCCACCCGTCGAAGAAGTGCTCGCAGTCGACGAAGACCCGACGGCCCTGCCCCACGAGGTGGGTCACCGTGTCGTGCACCATCTCGAGGTTCTCGTCGAGCGTCGTGCGCAGGGCCCGCTCGACGTGTCCGGTGTGGGACTTGGCGACGAGGCACACGACCGAGGCGCCGGAGTCGACGAGGGCCTGCACGAGGGGGTCGCGCGCCGCGACGCCCCCCGCCCGCCGGGTGGCCCCGAAGGCGGCGAGCGTCGCGTGGCGCAGGTGCAGCTCGGCCCTGGCGCGCTCGAAGAACTCGGTGTCCTTCGGGTTGGCCCCGGGCCAGCCTCCCTCGATGAAGTCGACCCCGAGGTCGTCGAGCAGGCCGGCGATGGCGAGCTTGTCAGACACCGACAGGTTGAGGCCCTCCTGCTGGGCGCCGTCGCGCAGGGTGGTGTCGTAGACGTGCAGCGCTTCCATGACCTTCATTGTCCTCGATCTCGGGGATGGCTCCGGGTGCGTCGTCTCGGTGCTCGTCATCGGGCCGGTGGGCCGGGGTGCCGCCTGCGCCGGGGTGTGGCGTCGGCCGCGTCTCCGTCACGGTGGTTCGGGAAACAAAAAGACCCCCCGGGGTGCGGGAGGTCTGCGCGACGAGGGTCTCTCGTCGCGCTAGTCGATAATGAGCGTGCGGGTGGGCACGAGGTACGGCGTCACGCTCGTCAATGTAGGGCCGGCGAAACCTCACCGAAACACCTGGTCCGGATGCTGGGACCGTCGTCCCGCGGGCCGGCTCACCCGCCGACCTGCACCTCGGCCGTCGAGTAGGAGCAGGAGCACGGGCCGTCCGCACCGTCGTGGAACACCAGGGCGCCGACTCCGGTCAGCTCGACGCCCGATCCGCGGACGGTCACCCGGACGACGCGGCCGTCGAGGTCCGAGGGCCGGACGTCGCGTGGCGGGTGGAGGTAGACCGTGTCGCCCTCGTCCCACTCCTTCTCCTCGCACGGCAGCCCGGCGACGCAGACGCGTACGGACGCCGGAGCCGCGCCCGAAGAAGCGCTCGAGGATGCGCTCATGCCCGCCGTCGGGCCGCTCCCGACACCCGAGGCCGGGGGCCCGGGGACGGTGGACGGTGCGCGTCGCACGGTGAGCCACAGCGGGCCCGGACACGCTCCGCAGCTGACGGTGGTGCCGCCGCACGCAGCGAGCACCACGACGGCCGCTGCAGCGGCTGCCGCACGCACGACGGTTTCTCCCATGCCCTCAGGACACCGCCCGCGCCCGATCCGTTGCGGCTGCCGCGACGAGCGCGGCGAAGAGGCGGTCGTCGGGCACCGTCTCGGGGTGCGACTGGATGCCGATCGCGAAGGGGCTCCGACCGCCAGCCAGCTCGATCACCTCGCAGACACCGTCGGCCGACCAGGCCGAGGCCACGAACGGGCCGAGCCGGCCGACGCCCTGGTGGTGGTGGCACCGCGCCGTGAACGAGGGCCCCAGCAGTCCCCGGGCCCGGCTCCCGACGACCGTGGCCACGTCGTGCCGGTGCAGGCCGTCCGGCGCCGCGCCGCCGCGGTGGTCGTCCTGCCCGAGCCGGTCCGGCAGGTGCTGCTCGACCGAGCCCCCGGCGGCCACGGCCAGCACCTGCATGCCGCGGCAGACACCGAGCACCGGCACGCCGTCCGCGAGGGCGGCCTCGGCCAGGCCCAGCTCCGTCACGTCACGAGCGGCGTCGACCGGCCCGATGGCGGGGTGGTCCGGCTCGCCGAACCACCGGCCGGCCACGTCTCCGCCGCCGGTCAGCACCAGCGCGTCGACCGAGCCGACGATCCGCCGCGCCGTCCGCTCGTCGAGGTCCTGCACGGCCGGGACGAGCACGGCCACGGCCCCGACCCGGGAGAGCGCGTCGACGTAGCGACTGCCGGCGAGCCGGACGGAGGAGGCGCCCCGCTCCCCCGGGCGCACCACCTGCTCCTCGTGGGCCGACACCGCGACGACCGGGCGCGAGGGAGCGTCGCGCGCGACCGCCGTAGCGGCCTGAGGGGGCCGGGGCCGATCCAGCTCACCCACGCGGGGACCGCCGCTCGGCGCGTACGCGTGCGGCTGCGACCAGGGCCACGAACAGACGCGGGTCGGTGCCCACCTCGGGGTGCCACTGGACCGCGAGCCGGAAGAACGCGTCCGGGTCCTCCATCGCCTCGAGCGTGCCGTCGTCGGCCCACGCGCTGGCCGCGTAGCCGGGGTGGGTGAGCACCGACTGGTGGTGGTAGCTCGGCACGTCGACCTCCTCACCGAGGATGCCCGCGAGGCGGGTCCCGGCCACCGTCCGCACGGGGTGGCTGCCGTACGTCGCGGGCGCCGGCGAATGCTCGTCGTGGCCGACGCGGTCGGGCAGATGCTGCTCGAGCCGGCCACCGGCCGCGACGGCCATGACCTGCATCCCGCGGCAGATCCCGAGCACCGGCAGGTCGGTCCCCGCCGTCGCACGGGCGAACGCCAGCTCGGTCGAGTCACGGTCGGGGCGGGAGGCCTGCACGGAGGCGTGGCGCTCGTCGGCGTACAGCTCCGGGGCCACGTCGACGCCTCCCGCCAGGACGATGCCGTCGAGCCGCTCGAGGATCTCGCGGGCGGTCTCCTCGTCGGCGTCCTCCCGCGGGGGGATGACGACGGCGAGCGCGCCGGCGTCCTCGACGTGACGCACGTAGCGGTGCGGTATCAGCGCCCCGGGCACGTCGACCCAGTGGCCCCACGACGCGCGCTCGACGTAGGCGGTGATGCCGATGACGGGACGGCCCATGCAGGTGCCCTACCCGACTCTCAGAGCGGTGTGACGTAGGCGCCGGAGATGCCGCCGTCGACGAGGAACGTCGACGCGGTGATGAAGCTCGACTCGTCGGAGGCGAGGAACAGCACCGCGTTGGCCATCTCCTCCGGCTCGCCGAACCGGCCCATCGGCACGTGGACGAGCCGACGGGCGGCCCGCTCCTCGTCCTTGGCGAAGAGCTCCTGCAGCAGCGGCGTGTTGACCGGACCCGGGCAGAGGGCGTTGACCCGCACGCCCTGCCGGGCGAACTGCACGCCGAGCTCACGCGACATCGACAGCACACCACCCTTGCTGGCGCTGTAGGAGATCTGCGAGGTCGCGGCTCCCATGACGGCCACGAACGAGGCGGTGTTGATGATCGAGCCCCTGCCCTGCTCGAGCATGTAGGGCAGGACGGCCTTGCAGCAGAGGTAGACCGACGTGAGGTTGACCTCCTGCACCCGGCGCCAGGCGTCGAGGTCGGTGTCGAGGATCGAGTCGTCCTCGGGCGGGCTGATGCCGGCGTTGTTGAAGGCGATGTCGACCGAGCCGTAGGTCTCCTTGGCCGTCCGGAAGAGCGCGTCGACGTCCTCCTTGCTGACGACGTCGACCCGCACGAAGGTGCCGCCGACCTCGGCGGCGATGCGCGGCCCGTTCGCCTCGTCGAGGTCACCGATCACGACCCTGGCACCTTCCTCGGCGAACCGTCGCACGGTCGCCAGGCCGATGCCCGAGCACCCGCCGGTGACGACCGCGACCTTGCCGTCGAGCCTGCCTGCCATGTGAATGTCCTTCCAGCCCGGTGCTTCTGAGTGAATGCGGATGTGGGAGCGTCAGTCGGTGGAGATGAAGACGTTCTTGACCTCGGTGAAGGCCTCGAGCGCGTCGGGCCCGAGCTCGCGCCCGATCCCGCTCTGCTTGAAGCCCCCGAACGGCGTGGAGTAGCGCACGCTGCTGTGCGAGTTGACCGAGAGGTTGCCGGCCTCCACGGCGCGGGCGACGCGCAGGCCACGGGCGATGTCCCGCGTCCAGATGGACCCCGAGAGGCCGTATGCCGTGTCGTTGGCCTTGGCGACCGCGTCGGCCTCGTCGTCGAAGGGCATGACCGCCACGACGGGGCCGAAGACCTCCTCCTGCCAGACCCGGTCGTTCGTCGACCTCGGCAGGACCACGGTGGCGGGGTACCAGAAGCCGGGGCCGTCGGGAGCCTCACCGCGGAAGGCGACCTCCACCTCCTCAGTGGCGTCCTCGACGTAGGAGCGCACCCGGTCGCGCTGGCCGGCGCTGATGAGCGGTCCCATCTCGGCCGTCTCGTCGCGGGGGTCGGTGACGACGACCCCGCGCACGGCCGTCTCGAAGCGCTCCATGAAGGTGTCGAAGACGCTGCGCTCGACGAGGATGCGGCTGCGGGCGCAGCAGTCCTGGCCGGCGTTGTCGAAGACGCCGTAGGGGGCGCGCGCCGCGGCGAGCTCGAGGTCGGAGTCGGCGAAGACGAGATTGGCGCTCTTCCCGCCCAGCTCGAGCGTGACCCGCTTGACCTGGTCGGCGGCGCCGCGCATGATCCGCCGGCCGACCGCCGTCGACCCGGTGAAACAGACCTTGCGCACGTCGGGATGCGTGACGAAGCGCTCCCCCACGACTGAGCCCTTGCCGGGAACGACGGTGAACACCCCCTCGGGGATGCCGGCCTCGAGCGCCAGCTCCCCGAGGCGCACCGCCGTCAGCGGGGTCAGCTCGGCCGGCTTGAGGACGACCGTGTTGCCGGCAGCGAGGGCCGGCGCGAGGCCCCAGCCCGCGATCGGCATGGGGAAGTTCCACGGCACGATGACGCCCACGACCCCGAGCGGCTCGCGGAAGGTCACGTCGATGCCGCCCGCGACGGGGATCTGCCGGCCGAAGTTCCGCTCGGGCGCCCCGGCGTAGTAGGCGAGGACGTCGCGGACGTTGCCCGCCTCCCACCGCGCGTTTCCGATGGTGTGGCCGGCGTTCTGCACCTCGAGGAGGGCCAGCTCCTCCTGGTGCTCGCCCACGAGGTCCGAGAAACGGCGCAGCAGCATCGCACGGTCGGCCGGGCTGACGGCGCGCCAGGCGGGAGCCGCCTGCGCCGCACGGCCGATCGCGGCGTCTGCCTGCTCGAGCGAGGCGAGCTCGACCGTGCGGACGACCTCCTCGGTCGCCGGGTTGACGACGTCGTGGCTCTGGCTGGCGGTGCCGGTGGTGGTCACAGTCGCTCGAATCCTCTCCTGCGCTCCCAGTCGGTGACGGCGGCGTTGAAGGCCGTGATCTCGACGTCGGCGGCGTTGACGTAGTGGTCGACGACCTCGTCGCCGAGGGCGCCCCGGGCGATGCTGGAGGCTGCGAGCAGGTCGCGCGCCTCCTGCAGCGTCGAGGGCACGCGCGGCTTGTCGCAGGTGTAGGCGTTGCCCTCGAGTGCCGGCTCGAGGGGCAGCTCGTTCTCGATGCCGTGCAGCCCGCCGGCGAGCATCGCCGCCACGGCCAGGTAGGGGTTGAGGTCGCCGCCGCCGACCCGGTTCTCGACCCGCAGCGCGGGGCCGTGGCCGACGACGCGCAACGCGCAGGTGCGGTTGTCCCGCCCCCAGGCGACCGTCGTCGGGGCGAAGCTGGCGGAGGCGAAACGCTTGTAGGAGTTGATGTTCGGCGCGTAGAAGTAGGTCAGGTCGCGCTGCGTCGCCAGGATGCCGGCGAGGAAGTGCTCGAAGAGGACGCTGTGCCCGTTCGGGCGGGCCTCGTCGGCGAAGACGGCTTCGCCGTCGACCCCGCGCAGCGAGAGGTGGATGTGGCACGAGCTGCCCTCGCGCTCGTCGAACTTCGCCATGAAGGTCAGGGACCGGCCGTGGTGCGAGGCGATCTCCTTGGCCGCGTTGCGGTAGACGACGTGGTTGTCGCAGGTGCGCACCGCCGTGTCGAAGAGGAACCCGATCTCGTGCTGGCCCCGGTTGCACTCCCCCTTCGCGCTCTCGACGACGGCGCCGGCGGCATACATCTCGTTGCGGATCTCGCGCAGCAGCGGCTCGACGCGGTCGCCGCCGAGGATGGAGTAGTCGACGTTGTAGCGGTTGGCAGGCGTCAGGCCCGTGTAGCCCGCGTCCCACGCCTGCTCGTACGACTCCTGGAACACCATGAACTCGAGCTCGGTGCCGCAGTGCGCACTCATCCCCATCGACGCTGCACGGTCCACCTGCTTCTTGAGCACCGACCGAGGTGACTGGACGACAGGACCGCTGCCGTCGAGCCAGGTGAGGTCGCACTGGACCGTCGCGGAGTGGCGGCTGCCTGGTGTGCGCCGCAGTGTCGTCAGGTCGAGGTCGAAGAACACGTCGCCGTAGCCGCGCTCCCACGAGGAGATCGCGTAGCCGTCGACGGTGTTCATGTCGACGTCGACCGCGAGCAGGTAGTTGCACCCCTCCGTGCCGTCGGTGAGCACGTGGTCGAGGAAGTAGTGGCCGTGCAGGCGCTTGCCCTGCAGGCGGCCCTGCATGTCGGTGAAGGCGACGACCACCGTGTCGATGTCGCCCGCCTCGATCTCGGCGCGGAGCCGCTCGAGCGTGAGGGTCGGTGCTGGTGCCATGTGCAGTGTCCTATCCGAGAGTCCATGCAGGAGCGCGGAGGTGGCGTCGCAGCGCTCCTCCGTGGCGGCCCGCGCACGCTGCGGACCAACCTTTTCACCTCCGCGCGCCGAGGAGCGCCTCCAGCACCTGGGCCACTCCGTCGTCGTCGTTTGCCGGGCACTCCCTGTCGGCGGCGCGGCGCACCGACTCGTGCCCGCTTGCGACGGCCCAGCCGACCCCGGCCCAGGAGAGCATCGGCAGGTCGTTGGGCATGTCGCCGAACGCCCAGACCTCGGTCGGTGCCACGCCCAGCCGGGTCGCCCAGCGCTCGAGGCCGGCGGCCTTGGTCACGCCCGGGGCGTTGATCTCGGCGAGCCCGTGCGCGCCGGAGAAGTGCAGGTGCCCGCGGTCCCCGAGCACCTCCTCGACCGTCACGAGGAACTCCTCCACCGGCACGTCGGGGGCGAGCGCGAGCAGCTTCCCGACCGGCTCGGTCCCGACCTCGCGCCACGAGCCCCGCACCGAGCGGTCGGCACCCCGGTCGCGGTGCGGGTCGGGATAGTCGTCGGCGACGAACGGCCCCGTGGCACGCTCGGCGGCGAAGGCCACCGACGGCACCGCGCGGCGCAGGTCGGCCACGAGCTCCTCGACGGCGCCTGGCTCGAAGCAGTGGGTCTCGACGAGGCGGCGCGTCGCCACCTCGTAGACGAACGCGCCGTTGCCGCAGATCGCGATCCCCCGCGGCCCGACGACGTCCTGGAGGTCGTGCAGCCACCGCGGCGGTCGGGCCGTGACGAGCACGGTCTCGATCCCTGCCTGCGCGGCGGCCGTCCAGGCCGCGACGGTGCGCTGCGAGACGGAGCCGTCGGTGCGCAGCAGGGTCCCGTCGAGGTCCGAGGCGACCAGACGGGGGCGCGGACCATCGGCGGGACCCCACCGGACCCCGTGAGCCAGGGGGCCGACGCCCACCGGGACGCCCCTCAGACGAGCCGGGTCAGCCAGCCGTGCGAGTCCTCGACGCGGCCGTACTGGATGTCGAGCAGCCGCTTGCGGATGGCCTCGGCGTAGCGGTCCTCGTGCCCGTCGCGGCGGTGGTCGACCGAGCCGCCGGCCCAGCGCAGCTCGCCGACGGGGGTCACGACGGCAGCGGTGCCGCAGGCGAAGATCTCGACGATGTCGCCGTTGGCGGCGCCCTGCTTCCACTCCTCGATCGGGATGCGGCGCTCCTCGGGCTCGAGGTCGAGCTCCTTGGCGATCTCGAGGATCGAGCTGCGGGTGACGCCCTCGAGGATGGTGCCGGTGAGCTCGGGGGTGATGATGCGCCCGTCCTTGGTGACGAGGAAGAGGTTCATGCCGCCCAGCTCCTCGATGTACGTGTGCGTCGAGGAGTCGAGGAACACCGCCTGGTCGCAGCCGTGCTCGATGCCCTCGAGCTGGCCGGCGAGCGAGCTGGCGTAGTTGCCGCCGCACTTGGCCGCGCCGGTGCCGCCCTCCCCCGCCCGGGCGTAGTCGGTGGAGATCCAGAGGGTGACCGGCTTGAGGCCGCCGGAGAAGTACGAACCGGCCGGGGACGCGATGACCGAGTAGGTCACCTCCTGGGCGGGCCGCACCCCGAGGAAGGCCTCGGACGCGAACATGAACGGGCGCAGGTAGAGGCTCTTCTCCCCCGCGTCGCCGGCGGGCACCCAGTCCTGGTCGACGGACACGAGCTGCCGCAGCGACTCGACGAAGTCGTCCTCGGGCAGCACCGGCAGCGCGAGACGCCGGGCGGACCGGGCGAAGCGGGCGGCGTTGGCCTCCGGGCGGAAGGTCCAGATCGAGCCGTCCGCGTGGCGGTAGGCCTTCATGCCCTCGAAGATCTCCTGCGCGTAGTGCAGGACGGCGGCGGCAGGGTCGAGCTGGAAGGGGCCGTAGGGCTTGACCTTGGCGTCCCCCCAGCCACCGTCGGCCGTCCACGTTGCGACGACCATGTGGTCGGTGAAGGTCTTGCCGAAGCCGGGGTTCTCGAGGATCTCGGCGATCCGCTCGGGCGGGGTGAGGTCGTCGCGGCGGGTGACCTCGAAGGACAGCTGGGTCATGACAAACCTCCAGAGCGAAAATCAGCGGTGATCCGGTGTCAGGCTATCGCCCACATGGTGAGACGACGTAGCCGGGCACCGTTCGCGGACGAGGGCGGCGTACGCGTGGTGCGCCGCGCGTACGAACGCCTCGCCCGCGCCGGTGGGAGGGCCGGGCGTATGCCGTGTGGCGCGGTGTCAGAGCCGGTCGGCGATCGCGTCGCCGACGGCGGTGGTGCTCCGGGCGGCGGTCCCGCGTTCGGCCAGGTCGGCCGCCACGGCGGCGTCGACCCGCTCGGCCTCGGCGTCGAGGCCGAGGTGTGCCAGCAGCATGCCGACCGAGAGGATCGCGGCCGTCGGGTCGGCCTTGGACTGTCCCGCGATGTCGGGGGCCGAGCCGTGGACGGGCTCGAACATGCTCGGGGTGGTGCGGGCGGGGTTGATGTTGCCCGAGGCTGCGAGGCCGATGCCGCCGGCGATGGCAGCGGCGATGTCGGTGATGATGTCGCCGAAGAGGTTGTCGGTGACGATGACGTCGAAGCGGCCGGGGTCGGTGGCCAGGAAGATCGTCGCGGCGTCGACGTGCTGGTAGGCGGTCTCCACCTCCGGGAACTCGACGCCGACCTCCTCGACGGTGCGCCGCCACAGGTGGCCGGCATAGGTCAGGACGTTGTGCTTGTGCACGAGCGTGAGGTGCTTGCGCGGGCGGGCAGCCGCTCGGGCGAAGGCGTCGCGCACGACGCGCTCGACCCCGAAGCGGGTGTTGACGCTGACCTCGGTGGCGATCTCGGCAGGGGTGCCGACCCGCAGTGCGCCGCCGTTACCGGTGTAGGGGCCCTCGGTGCCCTCGCGGACGACGACGAAGTCGATGCCGTCCGGGGCGACGCGTGCGACGTCGAGCGGGCTGGCGACACCGGGGAAGAGCTTGGCCGGTCGCAGGTTGACGTAGTGGTCGAGGGCGAAGCGCAGCGGCAGCAGCACGCCCCGCTCGAGCACGCCGCTCGGCACGCTGGGGTCACCGATGGCGCCGAGCAGGATCGCGTCGTGGCCGCGTAGCTCCTCGAGGACCGAGTCGGGCAGCGTCTCACCGGTGGCGTGCCAGCGACGGGCACCGAGGTCGTAGTCCGTGGTCGCGAACTTCGGACCACCCTGGCCGGTGACCGCGTCGAGGACCTTGAGGCCCTCCGCCACCACCTCCGGACCGATGCCGTCACCGCCGATGACGGCGATCGAGTAGGCGTCCCTGGGCTGCGTCTCTGCCATGCCGTCAGCCTAGGACCCGTCTTGTGATGTGGGATCAGCGTCTCAGGAAATGGAAGACACGAGAGCCCCCGCCGGGACGGCGGGGGCTCTCGTGGTCGTCGGGCTCAGCCCTCGGCGTGGCCCTGGTCGCGCAGGTCCATCGACTCCTGCAGTGCCTGCCGGGCGGCCTTTGCGTCTTCGCTCATGGGAATCACGTCTTTCGCTTGCGAACGTTCGGGTGGTCTCAGGTGGCTCGAGCCCGGGTGGGCGAGCCGGTCAGCACGAGGGGTGCGCGGGATCTCCGCGGCGAGGGTGCTGACTACCTGGACTCGCCGCGGCGGAGAATGAGTACGACCTGCAGCGTCATGCGTTTCACGCTACGCCGGGCTACCTGCGGGTACAGGGGGGTTTCCACAAGATGAGACGCCGTGTCCACGAAAACACCGCAGATCTTGTTGCGCGCAGAGGCAGCCCGCGCCGCGTCTGTCGCATCCCGCGATGCGGGGGTCCGGGCTCGTAGGCTCGAACCGTGAGCGCCGAGCACGTCGACGAGAACGTCGACCCACCGACCGATCCGGCGCACCCCCGGACCGGTCACCCCAGCCACGCCGTGCCAGGGGTGCCGTTCGACGAGCAGGCCCGATGGATCGCCATCACCCCGGGCAACGCCCGCCGGGTCACCGCCACGGTCATCGGCGGGATCATCCTGCTCGCCGTGGCGACGTGGGCCTTCGACGCGATGGGCAGCTTCCTGTTCCTGCTGCTGCTCGCGTGGCTGCTGTCCATCGCCCTCGAACCGGTCGTGCTCTGGCTCAGCAAGAGAGGCATGCGGCGCGGCCTCGCCACCGGCCTCTCGATGCTCGCGATGGTGCTCGGCTTCGTGGGCCTGGCCGAGATGTTCGGCCAGGTGTTCGTCTCCCAGCTGTCCGAGCTCGGGGCCCAGCTGCCTGCGGCCATCACCTCCGCCATCAACTGGGTCAACTCCAGCTTCGGCACCAGCTTCGACCTGTCGCAGATCCAGCGGGCGCTGGTCCTGACGCCGGACAAGCTCGGCGAGCTCGCCGGCAAGTACGGCGGAGGCATCATCGGGATCTTCGGCTCGGTCCTGACCTTCCTCTTCGACGCCCTGACGATCCTCGTCTTCACGTACTACTTCTCGGCCGACAGCCCCCGGCTGCGCCAGACCATCGGCTCGTGGCTGCCTCAGCGCTACCAGCGCGTGTTCATCACCGTCTGGACCATCTCGGTGGAGAAGACCGGCGGCTACGTCGTCTCCAAGGTCGTGCTCGCCACGCTGTCGTCCATCTTCCACGCAGCCTTCTTCTGGTTCATCGACGTGCCGTTCTGGCTCCCGCTCGGTGTCTTCGCCGGCATCGTGGGCCAGTTCATCCCGACGATCGGCACCTACATCGGCGTCGCGCTGCCGGCGCTCTTCGCGCTGCTCGACCGGCCGGTCAACGCGCTGTGGATCGCGGCCTTCGCCACCGTCTACCAGCAGCTCGAGAACTACGTCTTCACGCCTCGCATCAGCCGCCGCACCATGGACGTCCACCCGGCGGTGGCCCTCGGTTCCGTCATCGCCGGGGCAGCCCTCTTCGGTCCCATCGGCGCGCTGATCGGCATCCCGATCGCCGCCGTCGCGCTGGCGATCGTCGACACCTTCAGCAAGCGCCACGAGCTCGTGCCGGAGCTCGCGGACCTGGAGGTTCCCGAAAACCAGGGCCCCGAGAACCAGGGACCCGAGAACGAGGGCCCCGAGAACCAGGGACCCGAGAACCAGGGACCCGAGAACCAGGGACCCGAGGAGCTGGAGCCCGAGGATCGGGCTGCCGACAGCCAGTCCCCCGGACCCCGGGTTCCGGACAGGCAGACGCCCGCCCGCCAGGAGCAGGTCGTCGCGGGGTCCGAGGACCTCGAGCACCTCGATGAGCGGACCGACGAGAGACCTGCCGGCGAGCGCCCCGTCGGCTGACGCCGCTCCCGGTCACGCGGTCACGAGGCGACGTCGCGGCGGTCGAAGCCGACGACGGCCACCGCCACGAGCACCACCACCGTCGCGACGGCGACGCCGACCGCGGGCCACGAGACGCCGTTGCGCAGCGGGTCGTGGGCGCCGTACTGGTAGAAGGGCGAGACCTTCTGGAACGGGGAGAGCCAGTCGACCAGGCCGCCGAGGCCGTTGACGACGTAGGCCAGCACGGCCACGCCGACCGGCACGCCGCGGCTGGCGCCAAGGCGCCCGGTGGCGGCGCCGATGGCGAGCGACAGGGAGCCGAAGACCAGTCCCAGGAGGGCCAGGTGCAGCATGGCGGCGGCGACGTTGCCGGCGGGCAGGTCCATCCCGGCCAGCCTCCCCTCGGCGACGAGGGCGACACCGAGCAGTGCCGTGAGCCCCAACGTCCCGACCACCATGGCGAGCGCCTTGTCGACGACGACGCGCGAGCGGGTGACGGGGGTGGTGAGGAGCAGGTCGAGGGTGCGCCGGTCCTCCTCCCCCGCCACGGCGGCGGAACCGGCGCTGACGGCATACAGCAGGACGAGGACGGGTCCCATGAAGGAGAGCAGCTCGATCTGGATGTAGCCCACCGGGGTCGACATGTCGGCACCCGCCATGGCGAAGAGGTTGCGGAACGCCTCGGGCATCTGCGCCAGGAAGTCCTGCATCGACGGCTGTCCCTTGATGCTGGGCCACAGCGCGACGTACATGGCGACGAGGAGCAGGATCGCCACGCACCAGGCCGGGTAGGAGCGCCGCTGGTCGTGCAGCGTCTTGCGCAGGACGTCATGCAGCATCGGAGCCTCCTTCGCTCGACGCGGCGTAGTACGCCATGAAGGTCTCCTCGAGCTCGGCCTCCGTGCACGAGAGGTCGACCACCGGGTACCTCGCGATCCGCTTGAGGAGCGGGTCGAGCGAGGCCTGGGGCGCGTCGCAGTGCAGCACGTGGTCCTCGAGGCGGACGTCGCGGACACCGGGCACCGTCGAGAACGCCGCAGCCTGCACCTCCCCGTCGAACTGCACCTCGACGTGGTGGAGCGACTTGGCTCGCAGGGCGTCGAGCTCCTCGACCGCGACCACCCGGCCGGCGCTCAGGACGCCGATCCGGGTCGCCACGCGCTGTACCTCGCTGAGGACGTGGGAGCTGAGCAGCACCGAGCCGCCCTGAGTGACGTGGTCGGCGAGAAGGGCGTGGAACTCCCGCTGCACGAGCGGGTCGAGCCCGCTCGACGGCTCGTCGAGCACGAGCAGCTCGGGGCGGGTCATGAGCGCGAGGACGAGGGCGAGCTTCTGGCGGTTGCCCCGGGACAGCTGGCGGGTGGGCCTGGCGAGGTCGAGCTCCAGCCGCTTCGCCAGCTCGACGGCGTCGGCAGGGCGTCCCAGCCCGTGGAGGTGACCGAGGTAGTCGACGTGGTCCTGCCCGGTGAGCCGCGGGTAGAGCGAGACGTCGCCCGGCACGTAGCCGACCCTCCGGTGCAGCTCGTCGCGCCGGCGCCACGCGTCGAGCCCGAACAGCTCGACGCGACCGGTCGTGGCCCGGGTCAGGCCCATGAGGATGCGCAGGGTCGTGGTCTTGCCGGCCCCGTTGGGACCGAGGTAGCCGAAGACCTCACCCTGCTCGACCACGAGGTCGACCCCGTGCAGGGCCTCGGTCGCGCCGAACCGCTTCGTGACGCCTTCGCACCGGATGACAGGGGTGCTCACCCTTCGACCGTGCCACCGACGCGCGCGTGACGGCAGGGTCCAAAGACCCGGACACCGACCAGGGTGCGTATGCCGCGTGTCCGGCTGCTGCGCCTCGCGTCAGTCCTGCAGGTCGACCACCGAGAAGGTCTTGGCGTCGATCGTCTCGGACAGCTGGGCGGCCAGGGCGGCCGGGACGTCGCTGTCGACGCTCAGCACGCCGATGGCGCGGTCCTCGTGCCGGGAGACCTGCATGCCGCCGATGTTGATGCCGGCATCGCCGAGGATGCGGCCGACGGCGCCGATGATGCCGGGCCGGTCGGTGTACTCGAAGACGAGCATGTGCTCCGAGATCGGGACCTCGAGGTCGTGGTCGCCCACGCCGACGAGCTTCTCGACGAGGTTGCGGCCGGTCAGGGTGCCCGAGACCGACACGATCGTGCCGTCGGCGAGCGTTCCGCGCAGCGTCGTGACGTTGCGGAAGTCGCCGGGGTCCGGGTCGGTGAGGAGCCGCACGACGCAACCGCGCTGCTCCGCGAACACCGGGGCGTTGACGTAGGTCACGGGGTCCTCGACGACGTCGGTGAACAATCCCTTGAGCGCGACCACCTTCCACACGCTGACGTCATGGGCCGTGATCTCGCCGCGGACCTCGACGTCGAGCTGGGCCGGGACCCCGCCGGCCACGGCCGTGAAGATGCGGCCGAGCTTCTCGACGAGCGGGATGCCCGGCCGGACCTCCTCGGCGATGAAGCCGCTGGAGACGTTGACGGCGTCGGGGACCAGCTCGCCCCTAAGGGCCTGGCGCACCGACCGCGCCACGGCGATGCCCGCCTTCTCCTGCGCCTCGAGGGTGGAGGCGCCGAGGTGGGGCGTCACGACGACCGACTCGAAGGCGAAGAGTGGCGACTCGGTGGTGGGCTCCCTGGCGAAGACGTCGATGCCGGCACCGGCGACCCGTCCCTCGGCGAGCGCCCGGGCGAGCGCGGCCTCGTCGACGATGCCACCGCGGGCGGCGTTGACGATGCGCACCGACGGCTTGACCTTCGACAGGGCCTCCTCGTCGAGAAGTCCCAGGGTCTCCGGCGTCTTCGGCAGGTGGATGGTGATGAAGTCCGACTGGGTCAGCAGCTCGTCGAGGGTGACGAGCTGGGCCCCGAGCTGGCCGGCCTTGGCGGGCGAGGCGTACGGGTCGTGGGCGAGGATCCGCACGCCGAAGCCCTTGAGTCGCTCGGCGACGAGGGCGCCGATGCGGCCGAGCCCGATGATGCCGACGGTCTTGTCGAGCAGCTCCACCCCGGAGTACTGGCTGCGCTCCCACGCCCCACCCTTGAGCGCCTGGTTGGCGGGCGCGATGTTGCGGGCCGTCGCGAGGAGCAGGCCCACGGCCAGCTCCGCGGCGGAGGTGATGTTGGAGGTGGGCGCGTTGACGACCATGACGCCCGCCTGCGTGGCCGCCTGGACGTCGACGTTGTCGAGGCCGACGCCGGCGCGCGCGATGACCTTGAGCCGCCGGCCGGCGGCGATCGCCTCTGCATCCATCCTCGTCGCCGAACGGATGAGCACCGCGTCGACGTCCGCGAGGGCGGGGAGCAGCTCGTCGCGGGCGGCGCCGTCGACGGCACGCACCTCGAAGTCCGGCCCCAGCGCCTCGATCGTGGCCGGCGAGAGCTCTTCGGCGATGAGGACGACGGGCTTGCTCACTGCGACTCCTTCCGGACGGGTGCCGGCCGCACGCACCCCGGGCGCCGGCCGTCTGGGCACCGCGCTGTGCCGTCGGCGAGTCTAGGCGCTGGCCATGGCCGCGGCAGGTCGTTGCGCGGGGGGAAGGCAGCAGCCAGTCTTGGGGCATGCGAATCGTGGTGACCGGCGGCGCGGGCGACCTCGGGTCGCGCGTCGTGCGCCGACTGGAGGCGGGCGGTCACCAGGCGGTCTCGGCCAGCCGCCGCTCCGGGGTCGACCTGGCGACCGGTGCGGGCCTCGACGCAGCACTCGTCGGCGCCGACGCGGTCGTGCACTGCGCCGACGACCCGTCTCAGCAGGACACCGTCACCGTCTACGGCACCAGGCGCCTGGCCGACGCGGCGGCCGCCCGGGGCGTGCATCTCGTGCACATCTCCATCGTCGGCATCGACGACCACCCCATGGCGTACTACCGTCGCAAGCTGCGCGCCGAGCAGGGCATCGCGGATGCCGGCGGCCCGGCCAGCGTCCTGCGAGCCACCCAGTTCCACTCCCTCGCAGCCTTCTTCGCGCGAAGCCTGACGAAGGGGCCGGTGACCTTCACCGTCGGCGACATGGCCTTCCAGCCGGTCGACACCGACTTCGTGGCCGCGCGGCTGGCCGAGCTGGCGACGGGCCCACGCCCTGCGGCATACCAGCGCGCTCGGGACCTCGCCGGCCCCGAGGTCCTCCCGCTCGTCGAGCTGGCGCGGCTCGTGCGCGCCCACCGGGGTGCCTCGGCCCCGAGGGCCCTGCACGTCCCGCCGGTGGGCCGTCTGCTGCGCGCCTTCGCCGAGAGCCGCAACGTCCCGGCACCGGGCACTGCCGACCTCGGCGGCCACACGTTCGCGGAGTGGCTGGCCACCCAGCCGCCACGGCTCACCGGCCGCTGAGCGGTGGAGGACGCCTACGGCTCCGACGGCACCGACCTACGCG
>NZ_BAAAPU010000003.1:227355-315725 GCF_039531305.1 Terrabacter lapilli | reverse complement strand
ACGGGACGCCGGCCGCTCCACGGTGGCGGAGGTCAGCGCGCGGCCGAGCCCTCGACGTAGTCCTCGTCGGTCTGCTTGACCCACGCCATGAGCTTGCGCAGCTCGCGCCCGGTCGCCTCGATCGGGTGCTGGGCACCCTTCTCGCGCAACGCCTTGAACTCGGGGGCGCCGGCGTCCTGGTCGTCGATGAAGCGCTTGGCGAAGGTGCCGTTCTGGATGTCGCCGAGCACCGCCTTCATGTTCTCCTTGACGTGCGGGTCGATGACGCGCGGACCCGAGACGTAGTCGCCGTACTCGGCCGTGTCGGAGACCGACCAGCGCTGCTTGGCGATGCCGCCCTCGATCATGAGGTCGACGATGAGCTTGAGCTCGTGCAGGCACTCGAAGTAGGCGACCTCGGGCTGGTAGCCCGCCTCGACGAGGGTCTCGAAGCCGTACATGACGAGCTGGCTGGCGCCACCGCAGAGGACGGCCTGCTCGCCGAAGAGGTCGGTCTCCGTCTCCTCGGTGAACGTCGTCTTGATGCCCCCCGCACGCAGGCCGCCGATCGCCTTGCCGTACGCCTTGGCGAGGTCCCAGGCCGTGCCGGAGGCGTCCTGCTCGACGGCGAGGAGCACGGGCACCCCACGGCCGTCGACGAACTCGCGGCGCACGATGTGGCCGGGACCCTTGGGGGCGACCATGAGGACGTCGGCGTCGGGCTCGGGCTTGATGTAGCCGAAGCGGATGTTGAAGCCGTGCCCGAAGAGCAGGGCGGCGCCGTCCTTGAGGTTGGGCTGGATGTCGCCCGCGTAGACCGTCCGCTGCACCTGGTCGGGCGTGAGGATCACGACGAGGTCGGCCTCCTTGACGGCGTCCGCGACGGAGGCGACCGTCAGGCCCTCGGCCTCGGCCTTCGCACGGCTCTTGCTGCCCTCGGCGAGCCCGACGCGCACGTCGACGCCCGAGTCGCGCAGGTTGAGCGCGTGGGCGTGGCCCTGGCTGCCGTAGCCGATGACGGCGACCTTCTTGCCCTGGATGACGGACAGGTCGGCGTCGTCGTCGTAGAACATCTCGGCCATGGTGGCCTTCTCCTTCGGTTGCGGTGTGCGGTGGGTCTGGTGGGTCTGGCGGGTCTGGCGGATCGGACGGGTGGTCGCTCAGGCGCTGCGCAGGCTGCGGTCGGTGATCGACCGCGAGCCGCGCCCGAGGGCGACCATGCCGGACTGGACGAGCTCCCTGATCCCGAACGGCTCGAGGACGTCGAGCAGCGCGCGCAGCTTCTCGGACGTGCCGGTGGCCTCGATGACCACGGCGTCGGTGGTCACGTCGACGACCTTGGCCTTGAAGAGCTGGATGGTGTCGATGACCTGGCTGCGGGTCGCCGGGTCGGCGCGGACCTTGACGAGCAGGATCTCGCGCTGGACCGACGCGTGCGGTTCGAGCTCGACGACCTTGAGCACCTCGATCAGCTTGTTGAGCTGCTTCGTCACCTGCTCGAGGGCGGCGCCCTCGACCTCGACGACGACGGTGATGCGCGAGATCTCGGCGAGCTCGGTGGGGCCGACTGCCAGCGAGTCGATGTTGAAGCCCCGGCGCGAGAAGAGCGCGGCGACGCGGGTCAGGACGCCGGGCTTGTCCTCGACGAGCACCGACAGGGTGTGCTTGCTCATGCTCAGTCCTCCCGCTCCCAGACCGGCGCCTCGTGGCGCGCGGCCTGGATCATGTCGTTGCTGACGCCCGCCGGGACCATCGGCCACACCATCGCGTCCCGGTGCACGATGAAGTCGATGACGACCGGGCGGTCGTTGGTCTCCAGTGCCGTCTTGATGGCGGCGTCGACCTCCTCGGGCGTCTCGGCACGCAGGCCGAGGCAGCCGTACGCGTCGGCGAGCTTGACGAAGTCGGGCACCCGCTGCTCGAGGGGCTGCAGGTTGGTGTTGGAGTATCGCTCGTCGTAGAAGAGCGTCTGCCACTGCCGCACCATGCCGAGCGAGCTGTTGTTGATGACGGCGACCTTGATCGGGATGTTGTTGATGACGCAGGTCGCGAGCTCCTGGTTGGTCATCTGGAAGCAGCCGTCGCCGTCGATGGCCCACACGGTGCGCTCGGGCTCGGCGACCTTGGCGCCCATGGCCGCCGGGACGGAGTAGCCCATCGTGCCGAGGCCGCCCGAGTTGAGCCAGGCGTTGGGCCGTTCGTACTGCACGAACTGCGCCGCCCACATCTGGTGCTGCCCGACGCCCGCCACGTAGGTCGCGTCGGGTCCCGAGAGTGCACCGATGCGCTCGATGACGTACTGCGGCGACAGGGTGCCGTCCTCGCTGTCGGTGTAGCCCAGCGGGAAGGTCCGCTTCCACTCCGCCACCCGGGCGCGCCAGGCGTCGTAGTCCCAGCTGCCGGGGGTGCCGGCGGCGTCGGCGGCTGCACGGTCGATCGTGACCTGCTCGATGAGGTCGTGGATGACCTCGCCCACGTCGCCGACGATCGGCACGTCGGCGATGCGGTTCTTGGAGATCTCGGCCGGGTCGATGTCGGCGTGGATCACCTTGGCATCCGGGGCGAACGTCGACAGCTGGCCCGTGACGCGGTCGTCGAAGCGGGCGCCGAGCGCGATGATGAGGTCGGACTTCTGGAGCCCCGTGACGGCGGCCACGGTGCCGTGCATGCCGGGCATGCCGAGGTTGAGCGGCTCGCTGTCGGGCACCGTGCCGCGGGCCATGAGGGTCGTGACGACGGGTATGCCGGTGAGCTCGACGAGCCGGCGCAGCGCCTCGCTCGCCCGTGCCCGGACGACGCCGCCGCCGACGTAGAGCACCGGGCGCTCGGCCGCCGCCATCAGGCGCGAGGCCTCGCGGATCTGCTTGCCGTGCGGCCGGGTCACCGGACGGTAGCCGGGCAGGTCGATCGCCGGCGGCCAGCTGAACGTCGTCGTCGCCTGCAGCGCGTCCTTGCTGATGTCCACGAGCACGGGCCCGGGCCGGCCGGTCGAGGCGATGTGGAAGGCCTCGGCGATCGCCTGCGGGATCTTCGCCGGGTCGGTGACGAGGTAGTTGTGCTTGGTGATCGGCATCGTGATGCCGCGGATGTCGGCCTCCTGGAAGGCGTCGGTGCCGATGGCCCCGCTCGCCACCTGGCCGGTGATGGCGACGATCGGCACGGAGTCCATGTGCGCGTCGGCGATCGGCGTCACGAGGTTGGTGGCGCCGGGCCCGGAGGTCGCCATGCAGACGCCGACCTTTCCGGTCGCCGAGGCGTAGCCCTCGGCCGCGTGGCCTGCGCCCTGCTCGTGGCGCACGAGGATGTGACGGACCTTCTTGGAGTCGAGCATCGGGTCGTAGGCAGGCAGGATCGCGCCGCCCGGGATGCCGAAGACCGTGTCGCAGCCGATGGCCTCGAGGGAGAGTACGAGCGACTGCGCCCCCGTGACCTCGCGGGCCGGCGTGACGGCCGCGGCCGGCTGGACCGGCTTGGCGTCAGCCGAGGGTCGGGGACGGGCCAGGGAGGCCACGTCAGCCGGCGAGGGCGCCTGCTTCGTGGTGTCGCTCACGATGTCTTCCTTGTCTCGAGCACTTCGTCGTCCTACCGGCTGGGCCGAATCCACCCACAAAAAAACCCTTCTGTCCCGCGGGGGACGGAAGGGAGCGCGCTGACCGTTGGGGCTGGTCGGCGCGCTAGGGAAGTACGAGGATTCGGGCCACGTGACAACCGTGCTACCAACCCCGAACGGTGTCAATCGACCGTCTCTGCCGTCTCAACATGTGGCATCGCCGTCTCACGTGGTGTCACTGCCGTTTTCCGGCACGAAAGTCGGTTGTCCTGTGCCGTACGCCTCAGGAGACTGCCGCCATGACCGCGACCGGCGCCTCTTCCCCGGATTCTGCCCGGGCCTCCGTGCAGATCGCCCTCGAGCTGCCTGACGATGTGGGCAGCCTCACGGTCCGGCCCCTGGCCCGCAGCGACGCCGCGGCGGTCACCGCGCTCATGGCCGGATGCGAGCAGCACGACGTCGGCACCGTCCTCATCGAGGAGGCGGACATCGTCGGGGACTGGCAGCGACCGGCCTTCGACCTGGCCGCGCAGTCGGTCGGCGTCCTCGACGAGGACCGGCTGGTCGCGTACGCGGAGGTCTACAAGGGGCGCTGGGCCGACGCGGCGGTCGACCCCCGCTACCGCGGCCGCGGCATCGGGACCGCCCTGTCGCGGTGGACGCGTCGCGTCGCGGCTCGAGACGGCGGCACCCTCGTGGGACAGCCCGTTCCGGGAGACTCCCCCGGCGAGCGGCTGCTGGCCGCCCTCGGCTACCGCACGCTGTGGACGTCGTGGGTCCTCGAGCTGCCCGCCGGCACGGCGATCACGCCCCAGCCCATCCCGCAGGGGTATGCCGTCCGCGAACCCCGCGACGACGCGGACCTCCGCGCCGCGTGGACCGTCAACGAGGACGCCTTCCTCGAGTGGTCCGAGCGTCCGCGGGCGAGCTTCGAGGAGTGGGCGGCCACCGTCTCCCGGCGGCCCGGCTACGAGCCCTGGCAGCTGCGGCTCATGGTGGGCCCCGACGACGAGGTCGTCGGCATGGCGTTCGTCATCGTGTCGAGCGGCTGCGCCTACGTCGACAAGCTCGCCGTGCGTCGCGACCAGCGCGGCAGGGGGCTGGCTCGCGCACTGCTCGTCGACGCCTTCGAGGTCGGGCGCGCGCACGGGGGCGAGCGGTCGGAGCTGTCCACCGACTCCCGCACCGGCGCCCTCGGCCTCTACGAGAAGGTGGGCATGCAGGTGACCTCGGTGTGGCGGCACTGGGCCGCCGACGCCGTCGACGGTGACGAACCTGACCGGGGGCGCTAGGACGGCTGGCCGCCGACGACCGGGTTGGTCGGGGATGCGGCGACCTCTCCCGGTGCCAGGCCGGGCAGCCAGCTCCGCAGGTCGTTCGCCTGGGCCGGGTTGGCGGGCTCCTGCACCGTCAGACCGTCGGCGAACCAGATGACGGTCATGACCTCGCGCATCCGGTCCGAGGTGTTGCCGAGGGCCTTGTGCACCGTCCACCCGGAGTGGAAGGACGCGTCGCCGGCCTGCATGGCGACCGGCTCGTCGACGGCGAGGCCGCGCTCGGCGAGGAGTCGGTCGAAGTGCTCCTCCGAGGCGTCCGAGATGCCGATGTCGCTGAGTGGGCCGTCGACGTGGCTCCCCGCGGCGAAGGCGAGGCCACCGTGGGCCGGCGTGATGTCGACGAGCGGCATCCACATGGTCAGGCAGCGGGACCCGTCGAGGGGCCAGTACATCGCGTCCTGGTGCCAGGGCGTGTAGCCGCCGCCGGGCTCCTTGAAGAGGGCCTGGTCGTGGTAGAGCCGGACCCTCGGCACGCCGAGCAGCCGCGCAGCGACACCGGCGAAACGCGAGGCCATCGCGAAGCGGGCCACGCCCGGGTCGTGTCGCCAGAGGTTCATCACCTGCAGGAACGCCATGCCATAGCTGTCGCGCTCTGCGAGGGGCCTCGTCTCGGTGCTGAGCCGCTCGACCGCGGCAGCGATGCCGGGACGATGGGCCGCGGCCTCCTGCACCGTCGCGACCTGCCGCAGGCGGACGAAGCCGTGCGTGCGGTAGGACTGCACCTGCGTGTCGGTGACGGGGTATGCCGTGGCCAGCTCGGGCAGCGTGTCGGTGGGCATGTGCGCGTTCGTCCTCCGTGGATCGTGAACGACTCGAGCGGTCGTCGGTCCGCACAGTCCAGCAGCCGGCGGGATGCCCCACCCCGGAGGTGGTGGTCGGAGGGGAACGTTCTGGTTCGATGGCGCCATGGCGACAGCCTCGACAGCCTCGACACCCCCGACACCCCCTGCGGCGATGCGGCGCGTCCCGGCCGGACGGCTCGGCGAGGTGCTCGTCGCCGGCCGGATCCCCAGAGGCAGCGGCCTACCGCCGGGAACGAGCCGACGCCACCCGACCTGGGGCCTGACCTTCGTCACGGCGGGGACGGGCCGCTATCGCGACAGCGCGCACGACGAGCGCATCCGGCCGGGGACGCTCGTGGTCGTCCACCCGGGACACCCGCACTGGTACGGCGCGGACCCCGACGGATGGGACGAGCTCTTCGTCGTGTTCGACGGGGCGGTGTTCGAGCTGGCCCGGCGCCGCGGGGCGCTCTCCCCCGGACGACCACTGGTGCACGGGCTGCCGGTCGCCCGGTGGAGGCACCGGTTCGCCGCCTTCGGGGAGCGGGCGCGGCCCACGGACGTGGAGGGTCGCGACGCCGAGGCGGTGGACCTGCTCTCGGCGCTGCTCGAGGCCGAGGCTGCCGGCAGGGCCGCCGCCACGACCCGGGCACACCGAGGAGACGACCACCGCCGATGGCTGGAGCACTCGGTCGAGCGCCTGGGATCGGACCTCGGCGAGACCCTCGACCTGCGCGCCGTGGCGGCCGAGACGGGCATGCCGTACGAGACCTGGCGTCGCCGGTTCCGCGCCGAGACGGGCACGAGCCCCTATGCCCACCGTGCGGCGCGCCGGCTCGAGGCCGCGACCGACCTGCTCGTGCACACCGGGCTGGGTGTGCGCGACATCGCCGCGGCGACCGGCTTCAGCGACGAGCGGCACCTGATCCGCAGGTTCCGCGAGCGCACGGGTGTGACGCCCCGGGCCTTCCGGGACGCAGGCCGCTGAGGCCGGCCACACGGCATACGCCCTCCCGGGGACGTCGCCGCACGGGTGGGATGGCAGGGCCCACCGCCGGCGAGCCGGTGGCGCTCAGCCGCAGACGGCGCCGCCGCTCGCGCTGCCGACGAGCTTGCGGTACTTCGCGAGCACGCCGCGGGTGTACTTCGGCTCGGGGTGGGTGACGCCCTCGGCGCGGCGGCGGCCCATCTCCTCCTCGTCGACCAGCAGGTCGAGCGTGCCGCTGGCGACGTCGAGGCGGATGGTGTCGCCGTCCCGCACGAACGCGATCGGGCCCTCGTCGACGGCCTCGGGCGCGACGTGCCCCACGCAGAGTCCGGTCGTGCCGCCGGAGAACCGGCCGTCGGTCAGCAGCAGGACGTCCTTGCCGAGGCCCGCGCCCTTGATGGCGCCGGTGACGGCGAGCATCTCGCGCATGCCCGGGCCGCCCTTGGGCCCCTCGTAGCGGATGACGACGACGTCGTTCTTCTTCAGCGAGCCCTCCTCGACCGCGTCCATCGCGGCGCGCTCACCGTCGAAGACGCGGGCGGTGCCCTCGAAGACCGACTCGTCGAAGCCGGCCGACTTCACGACCGCACCCTCGGGGGCGAGCGAGCCCTTGAGGATCGTCAGGCCCCCGGTCTTGTGGATCGGCGTCGACATCTCGCGGATGACGCGGCCGTCGATGTGCGGCGGGTTGATCTCCTCGAGGTTCTCGGCCATGGTCCTGCCGGTCACGGTGAGGCAGTCACCGTCGAGCAGGCCGGCCTCGAGCAGCGTCTTCATGACGACCGGGATGCCGCCGATGTGGTCGATGTCCTTCATGACGAAGCTGCCGAAGGGCTTGACGTCGGCCAGGTGCGGCACCTTGGCCCCGATGCGGCGGAAGTCGTCGATGGTCAGGTCGACGTCGGCCTCGTTGGCGATCGCCAGCAGGTGGAGCACGGCGTTGGTCGAGCCACCGAAGGCCATGACGACGGCGATGGCGTTCTCGAAGGCCGGCTTGGTCATGATGTCGCGCGCGGTGATGCCGCGGCGGAGCAGCTCGACGACGGCCTCGCCGGACTTGCGGGCGTACATGTCGCGGCGGCGGTCCGTCGCCGGCGGCGCTGCCGAGCCGGGCATCGACATCCCGATCGCCTCGGCCACGGCGGCCATCGTGTTGGCGGTGTAGAAGCCGCCGCAGGCACCCTCGCCCGGGCAGATGGCGCGCTCGATGGCGTCGACGTCCTCGCGCGACATGAGGCCCGCGTTGCACGCGCCGACGGCCTCGAAGGCGTCGATGATCGTGACCTCCTTCTCCGTGCCGTCGGAGAGCTTGGCGACTCCCGGGAGGATCGTGCCGGCATACAGGAACACGGACGCCAGGTCGAGGCGAGCGGCCGCCATGAGCATGCCGGGCAGCGACTTGTCGCAGCCGGCGAGCAGCACGGAGCCGTCGAGGCGCTCGGCGTTCATGACGGTCTCGACCGAGTCGGCGATGATCTCGCGCGAGACGAGGCTGAAGTGCATGCCCTCGTGGCCCATCGAGATGCCGTCGGACACCGAGATGGTGCCGAACTCCAGCGGGTATCCGCCGCCCGCGTGCACGCCGTCCTTGACGGCCTTGGCGAGCCGGTCGAGGGAGAGGTTGCACGGGGTGATCTCGTTCCACGAGCTGGCGACGCCGATCTGCGGCTTGGCGAAGTCGTCGTCGCCGAGGCCGACGGCCCGGAGCATCCCCCGCGCGGCGGTCTTCTCGAGACCGTCGGTGACGTCGCGGCTGCGGGGCTTGATGTCAGGCGTCTGCGTCATGCTTGCAGCATAGGACCGCGTGTCCGCTGGGTGGACGCCGCATCTCAGTTCGTGGTCGCCGACGGCAGCGTGCTCGGCGCGCTCAGTCCTCGTGGCCCCGGCTGACGTGGAAGCGCAGGAGCTCGCACGTGCCGAGGTCGATGTCGGCCCACTCCCCCGCGTAGCGCAGGACCGCCAGCCCGCTCGTGACGAACCCCCGGCCCAGCGCCTCGTGCGCCTCCCGGGAGCCCTCCCCGTCGGCGAGCAGGCTCGTCAGCTGTGCCATGGTCGGGTTGTGGCCGACGACGAGCACCGTGGTGGTGTCGCCCCCGTCCTCGCGCACCGTCTCGAGCGTCTGCTCCGACCCTCCGACGTAGACGCTGCGGCGGAACTCCACGAACTCGGTGTGGGCACCGCCGTGGCACGCCTCCTCCCACGTCTGGCGGGTGCGCTCGGCGGTGGAGCAGATGACGAGGTCGGGCACCAGCCCCTCCTGGTGGAGCCACTTGCCGGCCGCCCGCGCATCCCGGCGCCCACGCGGCGCGAGCTCGCGGTCGTGGTCCGGCTTCCCGTGCCCCTCCTCGGCCTTGGCGTGCCGCATGAGGATGAGGGTCTTCTCCTTGGACGCGCTGCTCATGCTCCGAGCATGCTCTGCTGCCGCCTGGTTGTCAGCAGCGGGGGTCAGAGGCTCAGCTCGGGCTTGATGCGCTTCGGGGTCCACATCCGCGACCGACGCGCGGCCACCGTCGAGACCGCAAGGGCCCCGAGGAGGTATGCCGTGAGGACCCCCAGCGAGCCCATCACGGGTCCGAGGTCGGCGCCGTAGAGCAGCCGGCGCAGGCCGTCGACGGCGTAGCTCATCGGTACGACGTGGTGGATCGCCTGGAGGGGCCCGGGCAGGGTCTGCCACGGGAAGGTGCCTCCCGCACTGACGAGCTGGACGACCATGAAGACCAGGCCGAGGAACTTGCCGACCGCCCCGAACCGCGACGCGAGCGCGTGCAGGATCGCCACGAAGGTCATGGACGTGAAGCACAGGAAGAGGAACGCGAGGACCGGGTGGGCGATGCGGATGTCGACGCCCCTGCCGACGACGAGCACGAGCGCCGCCACCTGGACGAGGCCGACGAGGGCCGGGGCGAGCCAGCCGCCGACGGCGGTGCGGATCGAGCGCTGGCTGGTCGCGAGCGCCCGGGTCGACAGCGGCCGCACGAAGAGGAAGAGGACGTAGGCGCCGATCCAGAGCGCGAGGCTCATGAAGAGCGGGGCGAGGCCTGCACCGTACGAGCCGGCCGAGGAGAGCGAGCCGGTGGACACCCCCACCGGGTTGCCGATGGTCTGGGCCATCGCCTTGCGCTGCGCGTCGCTCGGGTCGGGCACGGAGTCACGGCCCTTGACGAGCCCGGCATGGAGGTCGCCTGCTCCCTTGGTCAGCGAGTCGAGGCCGGAGGCGAGCGACGAGGCGCCCTTGGCGAGCGAGTCGCCGCCGGCCGCGGCCCTGTCCGCGCCGGTGGACAGCTGGGCCGCGCCGCCCTGCAGCGTGTCGAGGCCGCCGGCGAGGGTGCCCGCGCCGTCGCGCAGCCGGACCGCTCCCGAGTGCGCCGAGGCGATGCCCTCGGTCAGGGCGGGCGTGGCGTTCGCGAGGGTCCGCGCACCGGCGGCCACCTGGTCGGCCCCCGTGGACAGCCGGGTGAGGTCGCCGGAGGCGGACTGGATGGTCGTGTCGGCACGGTTGACGTAGCCGTCGATGGTGTCGAGACGCGACTCGACGACGGCCAGCTGCGCGTCGGTGATCCCCTGTGCCCGCAGCTGGGCGATGAAGGAGCTGCGGTCGGCCGTGATGCGCTGCTTGAGGTCCGTGGACGCGGCCGCGGCCTTGGCCCCGTAGCCGGCGACGGTGCGGTTGCCCGCGGCGACCTGCTCGGCGCCGTCGGCCAGCCTGGCCGTCTGGGCGGGGAGGCTCGCCGTGCGGGCCTGGAGGGTGCCGAGCCCGCTCGCGAGCTGCGCTGCGCCCGCCTGGAGGTCGTCGGCACCGGCGGCCGCCCGACCGATCCCGGCGTCGAGCCGCTCGGCGCCGGCGGCCAGGTCGTGCAGGCCACCCGCGAGGCTGGTGGCGCCGCTCGCCAGCTGGTGTGCACCGCTGTCGGCCTTGGCCGCGCCGGCCCGCAGCTGCTCGGAGCCGTCCACCGCCTTGACGAGCTGGCTGTGCACCTGGCTGAACCCGAGCAGCAGCCTGCTCGCGGCGGTCTCGCTGACCTGGCTGGCGACCGAGGCCGTGACCTGCTTGATCACCTGGTTGCCGATCATCGAGGTCATGTAGTTGTTGGCGTCGTTGGTCTCGAGCACGACGGTGGCCTGGCGGGGCTTGAACTCGGCTGTCGAGGCGAGGTCGGCCGAGAAGCTGCGCGGCAGGATGACGGCGAACGAGTAGGTCCCGTCGTCGACGCCGCGCATCGCCTCGGCGTGCGACACGTGGTGCCAGTCGAACGACTTCGACTCCACGAGGTGGTCGGCCACCTGCCCTCCGACCTGGAGCTTCTCCCCCGTGCCGAGCGTCGTGCCGGCGTCGTCGCTGACGACCGCGGCCGGCACCTGGGGGAACGCGCCGTAGGGGTCGTGGTTGGCGTAGAGGTAGAGCCCGCCGTAGAGCGTCGGGATGAGCACGAGGGCGGCGAGGGCGAGACGCGCCAGCCGCGAGCTGGTGAGGCGGCGCAGCTCGGCCACCGCGAGACGGACGGGGTTCATGCCAGGGACTCCTTCGAGACCGCCGGCGCGACCGCGAGGGTCGAGAGCGCCGAGACGGTGGCAGCAGTGGTGAGGACGATGACGGCCAGGCCGGTCGCCGCGAGGCGGTGGCAGGTCTCGAGCCAGGGCGCCGGGTCGCCGCCGTGCCGGTCCGGTCCGGAGAGGACGAGGATGCGCACGTGCGGGTGCAGGGCGCCGAGCTCGAGCAGGAGGCTCGTGCGCACCGCGGCCGGCAGCCGGCCCCACGGCCGGCCCGCCCGGTCGGCCAGGTCGCGCTCCGCGAGGAACGCGGCCACGGCGGCCCGCGACGCCGGCTGCTCCGCCAGGGCCAGCTCCTCCTGCACGACCGCACGCACCGTGATGGCCTCCTCCGGCGACGTGACGTCGGCGACGTCGACGAGGCGGGTGCACCGCTGCAGCTCGGCGCGGTCGGTGACCCCGCCGAAGGCGACACGGCCGCGCAGCAGCTCGACACGCCCGCCGATGGCCAGGGCGAGGGCGACCTGCGGGAGGCCGGGGTCGGTCGCGACGAGCGTGACCTCACCGGCGGGAGCAGTGAAGGCCACCCCTTCGACGAAGGGCTCGTGGGTGCCGGCCACGCTGACGTCGTCGACGACGACGCTCCACACGTCGGGCGAGTCGGAGGGGTGCACCTCGAGAACAGTCACGATACGAGTATGCATCCGATACAACGATGTATTCAATTCGAGGGCGTATCCTTGGCGTATGCCGTCCAGCAGAGTCGCCGCTCCCGCGCCACCACGTGTCACCGCGCGCCGTCAGGCCACACGTGACCGCGTGCTCGAGGCTGCCAGCGAGGTCTTCGCCGAGCGGGGCTTCCACGGCGCGACGGTCGAGGAGATCTGCGAGCGCGCCGGGTTCACCCGCGGGGCGTTCTACTCCAACTTCAGCTCGAAGGACGACCTCGTCGTCGAGCTCTCCCGCCGCCACTCGGAGGCCCTGGTGGACCGCATCCGCCACGCCAGCAAGCGCGCCCACGCGGACGCCGACGAGCTGCTCCGGGACGTCTTCGCCGCTCTCGCGGACGACAGCCGCAGCCAGGAGCGCTGGCTGGTGCTGACCACCGAGTTCACCCTGCACGCCATCCGCGACGCCCACGCCCGGCGCGCCTGGGCCGCCCAGCAGCGCCGGGTCCGCGACGAGCTGGTCGCCGTCGTCGACGAGGCGGTCGCACGCCAGGGACTCGCACTGCCGATGCCGACCGAGCTGTTCGTCCGTGCTGCCATCGCGCTCGCACAGGGCTCGATGACCCAGCGGCTCATCGAACCGCGGGCGATCGGCGTCGGGCAGCTCGAGCGGACGGTGCTGCCGATCCTGCTCGGCCTCGGCGGCTGAGTGGCTTCAGCCGCCGGAGACGGCGTTGATGATGTGGACGCGCGCCCCGGCAGGCACGGGGGCCCCGACACCGGCGCCGCGCGTGGCGTCCTCGCCGTTGACGAAGACCTTGACGTGCCGGCGGATCTGGCCTCGCTCGTCGCGGACCTTGCCGTCGAGGATGCGGTGGTCGGAGAACGCCCGGTCGAGCAGCTCGGCGACCGTCTGCGACTCGGTGGGCGACTCGACCTCGATCTCCGACAGGCCGCCGACGAGGTCGCGCAGCATGCCCGGCAGGATCACGCGAACGGGAGCGGACGGCATACGGAAGCCCCTGTCCCTCAGGCCAGCTGGGCGGCGCGCACGACGAGCACGTCGGGCAGCTGGGTGGCGATGCGCGTGAAGGTCTCTCCCTCGTCGGCCGACGCGAACACGTCGCCGTTGCGGGTGCCGAGGTAGACGCCGACGGGGTCGGCGTCGTCGAGCGAGGCCGCGTCGCGCAGGACGCACGTGAAGCTCTCGCTCGGCAGGCCCTTCGCCTGCATCCGCCAGTGCGCGCCACCGTCGTCGGAGCGCTGGACCTGCAGCTGGGCGCCCGGCGGGATGCGCTCGCCGTCGTCCTGGACCGGGATGTTCCACACGACGCCGGGGCGGCGCGGGTGGGCGAGGATCGCGAAGCCGAAGTCGGTGGGCAGGCCGTCGGCGATCGACTCCCAGGTGCCGCCGTTGTCGTCGGAGCGGTAGACGCCCTTGTGGTTCTGCGCGTAGAGCGCGCCGTCCGCCTGCGCACGGGCCACCTTATGCACGCACTGCCCGAACTCGGGGTACTCGTTGTCGGGCATGAAGTAGGCCCGGATCCCGGGGTTGCTCGGAGCCCAGCTCTGACCGCCGTCGCCGGAGCGGTAGACGCCGCCGGCGCTCATCGCGACGAGGAGGTTCTCCGGGTGGCCGGGCTCGGGGACGATCGTGTGGACCGCGCCACCGCCGAAGCCGGGCTCCCACCGGGGCCGGTGCGGGTGCTCCCACAGCCCGCGGACGAGCTCGTAGCTGTCGCCGCGGTCGGTGCTGCGGAAGAGGGCGTGGGGCTCGACGCCCGCCCAGACGACGTCGGCGTCGTTGGGGTCGGGGGTCAGCTGCCAGACCCGCTCGAGCGCCGTGTCGGTGTCGGTGGGGAAGGACAGGGCGCGCTCGGCACTCTCGGTCCAGCTGCGCCCGCCGTCGGTGGAGACCTGGACGGTCGGACCCCAGTGCCACGACTTGACGCCGGCGAGCACGGTGGAGCGCCCCTCGCGGGTGTCGACCGCCACCGAGGCGACCTCGCTCATGAGGAAGTGCGGGCCTTCCAGGGTCCAGTCCCGACGGTCGGCGCTGCGGGCGATCCACAGCCCCTTGCGGGTGCCGATCGCGACGATGGTCTCGGTCATGTTGACAGTGTCCACTATCGTCCTGCGTGCGACAAGGGTCCGGCGACGGCGTTTCCGACCGGCTGCCCGGCGAGGACTGCCTCGACCTGCCGCCGGACGAGCGCCATGGCCCGCGGGCGCATCGCGTCGGTCGCTCCCCCGACGTGCGGGGTGACGAGGACCCCCGGCGTCGTCCAGAGCGGGTGGTCCGCCGGGAGGGGCTCGGGGTCGGTGACGTCCAGCGCGGCCCGCAGCCGGCCCGAGGCGCACTCGGCGACGAGGGCCTGGGTGTCGACCACGGGACCACGGGCCACGTTCACGAGCAGCGCGCCGTCCGGCATACGGCCCAGCATGGCGGCGTCGAGGAGGCCGCGCGTCGCGTCGGTCAGGGGCACGATGACCACCACGACGTCGTGGTGCGGCAGCAGCTCCGGCAGCTCGTCGATGCCGTGGACCCGGGGCACGAGCTCGTCGCCGTCCCGCGCTCGCGAGGCGACGGCGGTGAGGCTCACCTCGAAGGGCGCGAAGCGGCCGGCGATCGCCCGTCCGATCTGCCCGTACCCGAGGACGAGCACCCGGCGGTCCGCGAGTGCCGTGCGCAGCCGCAGCGGCTCCCACCGCGAGCGAGCCTGAGCCGCAACGAACTCCGGGATGTCTCGGATGGAGGCGAGCGTCAGGGTGAGGGCCAGCTCGGCCGTGGAGGCGTCATGGACGCCAGCGGCGTTGCACAGCGTTACGCCGTCCGGCAGCCCGTCGACGAACTGCTCGTAACCGGCGCTCTGGAGCTGGACCACCTCCAGCGCCTCCAGCCCCTCGACGACGTCCGCCAGACGCAGCTTCGTCATGTAGGGCACGACCGCAAGGCGGATCTCGGCGCCGCGCGGGTGCGGCTGCTCCATGTCCCACACGACGACGTCCAGGCCGTCGAGGTCACCGAGCGCCTGCGCGTACTCGGGTTCGGGCACGGAGACGACGAGAGGAGTGGCGCTCATGGCCCCACGCTAACGAGGCCGCCCGAAAAGGCCGGGCCGGCTCGCGCGAGTCGCGGCTAGGCTCGCCGCCGTGACCAGCCAGCCCCGCATCCTGTCGCTCGCCTCCGGACGGCGCACCGCCCCGCCCGGTGGCGGCCGCGCCACGGCCATCGACAAGCAGCCCGTCGACTCCTTCGAGGTGCGCGAGCCGGGGCCGAAGCGCGGCGGGCTCGGCAGCGGGGTCGTCGGTGACGAGATCGGCAACCCCAAGCACCACGGCGGCTCATTGCAGGCGGTCTACGCCTACCCGCGCGAGGACCAGCAGTTCTGGGAGGAGCAGATCGGCCGGTCCATCCGGCCCGGCGGCTTCGGCGAGAACATCACGACCGTCGGCGTCGAGATGACCCACGCGCTCGTCGGCGAGGTCTGGCGCATCGACGACGTCGTGCTGCGCGTCGAGGTGCCCCGCATCCCCTGTCGCACCTTCGCGGCGCACATGGACGAGCCCCGCTGGGTGCGGCGGTTCACGCAGGAGGGCCGCACCGGCGCCTACCTCTCCGTCGTCACACCCGGGGTCGTCCGCGTCGGCGCGGAGGTCCTCGTCGAGAGGCCCGACCACGACATCGACCTCCTGCTCCTCTTCCGCGCCTTCAGCGGGGACCTCACCGCGGCCAGGCGCGTCGTCGCGGCCGACGTCGTGCACCCGGAGGTCCGGGACGAGCTGCTGGAGACGCTCGAGCGCCGGGGCGCCTGACGCACGGCGCCACCGCGCCCGACGCGCCGCGCCACCGCGCCCGACGCGCCGCGCCACCGCGCCCGACGTGGGACACAATGAGGTATGCCGCCCGTCCCCCGATCGACCCGCCGCGCCCTCGCAGGCGCAGCCGTCGTCGCCGTCCTCGCCTCGGCGTGCTCCTCGGGATCGCCGTCGGTGACGGCGACGACGAGCACCCCGGTCGGGCAAGCCACGGCCACGCCGACGAGCGGCGGCACGGGTGCGTCGACGGGCGCCGCACCCGGGTCGACCACGAGCTCCGCGACGACCGCGGGCACGCCGTCCGCCACCGGGGCCGAGACACCGCCGGCACGCCGGCCCACCACCGAGAGCCGGCCACCGGTCCGGCCGGCTCCGGAGCCGGCCGGACCGGTCACGCTTCTCGGCAGCCTCGACATCGCCTGGTCGGTGGCGGTCCTCCCCGACGGCAGCGCCCTGGTCAGCGAGCGCAACACCGGCCGGATCTACCACGTGCCCGAGCCGGGGACCGGGGGCCGGCCCACCGTCGCCGGGAGGCTGCCGATCTCGCGCACCGAGGGCGAGGGCGGCCTGCTCGGGCTCGCCGTTCCCCCGGACTTCGACGCCGACCCGGTGTTCTACGCCTACTACTCGACCGACAGCGACAACCGGATCGCTGCCGTGCCGTGGCGTGACGGGACCATCGGCGACCCGGTCGTCGTCTTCTCCGGCATCCCCCGCGGGCGCTACCACAACGGCGGTCGCATCGCCTTCGGCCCGGACGGCTTCCTCTACGTCGGCACCGGCGAGGGGGGCGACACGTCCCTGTCGCAGAACCTCAGCTCCCTGGGCGGCAAGATCCTGCGCATCACCCCTGACGGCAACCCTGCCCCGGGCAACCCCTTCGGCGGGTCTCCCATCTGGTCCTACGGCCACCGCAACGTCCAGGGACTGGCCTGGGACAAGCGAGGCCGCATGTGGGCCAGCGAGTTCGGCCAGGACACCTACGACGAGCTCAACCTCATCCAGGCCGGCAGGAACTACGGCTGGCCGCTGGTCGAGGGCCGCGCCGGCAAGCCGGACTACGTCGACCCCGTCGCGCAGTGGTCCCCCTCCGAGATGTCGCCGAGCGGCATCGCCGTCGGCCCCGACGGCGCCGTCTACCTGGCCGCCCTCCGCGGCCAGTCGGTGTGGCGGGTGCCCATCGACGCGAACGGCACGGCCGGCCGTCCATCCCGCTACCTGCAGGGTAAGTACGGCCGCGTCCGCGACATCCGGTTCGTCGGTGACCGCGTGTGGATCACGACGAGCAACAACGACCGCCAGGACCGGCTGATCTCGCTCCCGCTGGCGGCCGTCGGCGCCGGCTGACCACCGCGACGTCCGGGCCCCGCCTGTCCCTCAACCGTCGAGAGGCCACGTCTTGACGCCTCGGCCACGTCGAGAGGCCACGTCTTGACGCCTCGGCCACGTCGAGAGGCCACGTCTTGTCGCCTCGGCCACGTCGAGAGGCCACGTCTTGTCGCCTCCGCCACGTCCAAAGGCCACGTCTTGTCGCGTCGGCCAGGTCGAGAGGCCACTTCTCGCGACGAGAAGTGGCCTTTCGACTGTCAGCAGGCGACCAGAAGTGGCCTTTCGACGGTTACTGCAGCTTGGCGAGGATGAGCTCGCGGGCCTTGCCGGCGTCGGCCTGGCCCTTCATCTGCTTCATCACCTGGCCGATGAGCGCCCCCGCGGCCTGCACCTTGCCGTCGCGGATCTTCGCCGCCACGTCGGGGTTGGCCTCGATGACCTGGTCGACGGCCGCCTCGAGGGCCCCGTCGTCCTGGACGAGCTCGAGGCCGCGGGCGTCGGCGACCGCCGTCGGGGTGCCCTCGCCGGCGAGGACGCCGTCGAGCACCTGCCGCGCGAGCGAGTCGTTGAGCCGCCCCGAGACGACGAGACCGTCGAGCTCGGCGATGTGCGCCGGCGTGAGGCCGAGCCCGGCGGCATACGTGACGATGTCCTGGCCCTCGGCGTTGGCGCGGCGTGACGGCTCACCGAGCCACCACTTCCGGGCGGCTGCCGGGCTCGCGCCCGCCGCCACGGTCTCCTCGATGAGCTGGACGGCGCCGGCGTTGACGACGTCGCGCATCTCGAGGTCGCTGTAGCCCCAGTCGGACTGGAGCCGGCGGCGGCGCAGACCGGGAGGCTCCGGCAGCGTTGCGCGCAGCGCCTCCACCGTCTCGCGCGTCGGAGCGACCGGCACGAGGTCGGGCTCGGGGAAGTAGCGGTAGTCCTCGGCGTCGGACTTGACGCGGCCCGACGTCGTGATGCCGGTGTCCTCGTGCCAGTGGCGGGTCTCCTGCAGGATCGAGCCGCCGGCGTCGAGGATCGCGGCGTGCCGCGAGATCTCGTAGCGCACGGCCCGCTCGACCGAGCGCAGGGAGTTGACGTTCTTCGTCTCGGTGCGGGTGCCGAGCGGCACGGTCAGCTGCTCGGCGCTCGTCGGCTCACCGACGCGCGGGCGCAGCGACACGTTGGCGTCGCAGCGCATCGAGCCCTGCTCCATGCGGACGTCGCTGACGTCGAGGGCGCGCAGCAGGTCACGCAGCGCCGAGACGTACGCCTTGGCGACCTCGGGCGCTCGCTCCCCCGCCCCGACCATCGGCTTGGTGACGATCTCGATGAGCGGGATGCCGGCGCGGTTGTAGTCGACGAGCGAGTGGTCGGCGCCGTGGATGCGCCCGGTCGCGCCGCCGATGTGCAGCGACTTGCCGGTGTCCTCCTCCATGTGCGCGCGCTCGATCTCGACGCGGTAGGTGCTGCCGTCCTCGAGCTCGACGTCGAGGTAGCCCTCGTAGGCGATCGGCTCGTCGTACTGCGACGTCTGGAAGTTCTTCGGCATGTCCGGGTAGAAGTAGTTCTTCCGGGCGAAGCGGCACCACTCGGCGATCTCGCAGTTGAGGGCCAGGCCGATCCGGATGGCCGACTCGACGGCCTTCTCGTTGACGACGGGCAGGGCTCCGGGCAGGCCGAGGCAGACCGGGCACACCTGCGAGTTGGGCTCGGCGCCGAACTCGGTCGGGCACCCGCAGAACATCTTGGTCGCGGTGTGCAGCTCGACGTGGACCTCGAGTCCCATGACCGGGTCGAACCTGGCCATGGCCTCGTCGTAGTCCATGACCGCGTCACTGGCGACGGTGGTCATCTCAGGCTCCCTTCGCAGCAGCGGCGCCACCCAGGTCGGGCGCGCGGTCGAGGATCGGGCCACCCCAGCGGTCGACGAGGGCGGCCTCCAGGGCGGCGCCGACGGCGTAGAGCCGCTCGTCCTTCATCGCGGGGGCGAGGATCTGGATGCCCGCCGGCAGCCCGTCCTCGTCGGCGAGGCCGGACGGGATGGACATGCCCGGGACGCCGGCGAGGTTGGCCGGGATGGTCGCGATGTCGTTGAGGTACATCGCCATCGGGTCCTCGAGCTTGTCGCCGAGCCGGAACGCCGTCGTCGGCGCCGTCGGGCTGACGAGCACGTCGACCTTCTCGTACGCGTTGGCGAAGTCCTGGGCGATGAGCGTGCGGACCTTCTGGGCCGAGCCGTAGTACGCGTCGTAGTAGCCCGAGCTCAGCGCGTACGTGCCGAGGATGATGCGGCGCTTGACCTCGTCGCCGAAGCCGGCGTCGCGCGTGGCCGCCATCACCTGCTCCGCGCTGGGAGCGTCGACGCCCTCGGGCAGCACCCGCAGGCCGTAGCGCATGGCGTCGAACTTGGCGAGGTTGCTGGAGGCCTCGCTGGGGAGGATGAGGTAGTAGGCCGCGAGGGCGTAGTCGAAGTTGGGGCAGCTGACCTCGACGACCTCGGCACCGAGCTCCTCGAGCAGGGCGACCGACTCGTCGAAGCGGGTGCGCACGCCCGGCTGGTAGCCCTCGCCGCCGAGCTCCTTGACGACGCCGATCCTCATCCCCCGCACGTCGGCGGCGCGGGCCGCCTCGACGACGGGCGGCACCGGCGCGTCGATGGACGTCGAGTCCATCGGGTCGTGGCCGGCCATGACGGCGTGGAGCAGCGCGGTGTCGAGCACGGTGCGGCCGCACGGGCCGGCCTGGTCGAGCGAGCTCGCGAGGGCCACGAGGCCGTAGCGGGAGACCCCGCCGTAGGTCGGCTTGGTGCCGACGGTCGCCGTGACGGCGGCGGGCTGGCGGATCGAGCCGCCGGTGTCGGTGCCCGTCGCGAGCGGCGCCTGGAACGAGGCGAGGACCGAGCTCGAGCCACCACCCGAACCGCCGGGGATGCGGCCCAAGTCCCACGGGTTGCGGGAGGGGCCGTACGCGGAGTGCTCGGTGGACGAGCCCATCGCGAACTCGTCCATGTTCGTCTTGCCGAGGATGGGCAGGCCGGCCTCGCGCAGCTTCGTCACGACGGTCGCGTCGTAGGGCGGGATCCAGCCCTCGAGGATACGGCTGCCGCACGTCGTCGGGACGCCCTTGGTCGTCATGACGTCCTTGACGGCGATCGGCACACCGGCGAGCGCGCCGAGGCTCTCGCCGGCCTGGCGTCGCCGGTCGACCGCCCGGGCCTGCGCGAGGGCACCGTCGGTGTCGACGTGGAGGTAGGAGTGCACCTGCCCGTCCACGGCGGCGATCCGGTCGAGGTGCGCCTGGGTCACCTCCACGGAGCTGATCGTCTTGCTCGCGAGGGAGTCGGCCAGCTCGGCGGCGGTGGCCCTCGTCAGGTCGGTTGGCAGGTCGGTCACGTCGGTGCCTTCGATTCGTAGCGGCGACAAAGGATCTCGGGGTGCCCGTCACGGGCGGAGGGGGTATGCCGGGTGCCCGGCGACGCGGCATACGCGGGCTTCGGCGTCGCTCAGTCCTCGTCGAGGATGCGCGGCACGGAGAAGCGCTGCTGCTCGGCCTCGGGGGCGCCGGCGAGGACCGCCTCGGCGCCGAGGCTGGGCCGGACCACGTCGGGACGGGTCACGTTGGTCAGCGGCATCGGGTGCGACATGGGGGCGACCCCCTCGGTCGCAGCCTGCTGGACCTTGGCGACCGAGTCGAGGATGACCGCGAGCTCGCCGACCATGCGGTCGAGCTCGGCCTCGGACAGGTCGATGCGGGCCAGACCAGCCAGGTGGGCCACGTCGTCACGGGACAGGGAGGACATGGGGGCCAGTCTATGGGCCCGGCCGCGGCGGCCCGACCGGGTATCCGGGCCCGTGGGAACTCGTGCGCGCACGGCCGTGTCCTGAGCCGGGTGTGGCTCGTTGTGCACTGCGGATCCACGAACCGCGCAAGGAGACCCCTCGATGACGAGCCAGGCCACCCCCTCGACCGCCGCGCCCTCGACGCCGGCCGGCGAGCCCTCCGCAGCACCGTCTGCAACACCCTCTGCAACACCGTCGACAGCACCGTCTGCGACACCGAGCCAGCCGCCCGCCACACCCGGCGACCGGGCCTCCGCCAAGGCCGACGCTGCCGCGCCGGCGCGGCGCGCCCCCGACGTGCGCGCCGGCGCCCGGCGGGCCCTCAGCCTCACCGGGGCGGGTGTCCGGCGCCTGCGCACGATGCTCGGCGAGGCGGTCTGGCTGGTCTGCCTGCTGGCCGCCGCGGCCCTGCTGCTGGGCACGGCACTCATCGCCGTCGGCGCCAACACCCACAACGCGCTCGTGCAGGGGGTGCTGCACGCCGCCGACTGGGCCGACCTCGGCGTCTTCAGCCGCACGGCGGGCATCAAGCAGTTCATGGGCGACGGCGCCGCCGTCAAGAACGCCCTGACCAACTGGGGCCTCGGTGCCGTCGCGTGGCTCGTCGTCGGGCGCATCGCCCGACGAGTCCTCACCCCCTGAGACCCCGGCGTCCGCTCAGTCGCGCGGCCGGCTCCGGCGCCCGATCACGTAGCGGCGCAGCACGTTGCGTGCCGTGCCCCAGATCCCGTGCCGGAAGAGCAGGACGATCACCACGAAGATCGCGCCGGTGATCAGGCCGATCCCCTCGAACCCCGAGCTGGCGAGATAGTCCTCCAGCGTCACGACGACCCCCGCCCCGACGAGCCCACCCCAGAGGGTGCCGATCCCGCCGAGGACCGTGACGAGCACGACCTTGCCCGACGTGGTCCACATCAGCTCCTGCAGCGACGCGAACTGGTGGCTGACCGCGAAGACGCCGCCCGCGAGGCCGGCCAGGCCGGCCGAGATGACGAAGGCGGTGATCTTGTACCGCTCCACGTCGTAGCCGAGCGCCCGGGCGCGCGCCGGGTTGTCGCGTACGGCCGTCAGCACCCGACCGAAGGGCGAGTTGACGACCCGCCAGGCGAGCAGGATGCCGAGCACGATGATCACCGCACCGGCGTAGTAGAAGTAGAAGGGGTCGGTCTCGACCGGCTCGATGCCGAAGAAGTTCCTCGGGATGCCCTGCAGCCCGTTCTCGCCGCCGGTGAGGTCGCGCGCCTGGTTGGCCACGAAGTAGAGCATCTGTGCGAAGGCCAGCGTCACCATGGCGAAGTAGATGCCCGTGCGCCGCACCGACAGGTAGCCGATCGGCCACGCGATGACCATCGCGAAGACCGCCCCGCCGAGGACCGCGACCGGGAACGGGACGCCCCAGTGCGTCGCGATCAGGCCGGTGCAGTACGCCGAGCCGCCCCAGAACGCAGCGTGGCCGAAGCTCAGCAGCCCGGTGAACCCCAGCAGCAGGTCGACGCTGATCGCGAAGAGGCCCCAGCACAGGATGTCCATCGCGACGGGTGGGTAGACCCAGTACGGCAGCAGCACGAGGACCACGAGGCCCCCGAGCAGCAGGACGTAGCGCAGCGGGTTGCGCCGCGACAGGATCGAGGGTTGGGCCAGGTCGACGTCGACCTTGGCGGTCAGCTGCTCGCTCATGCGACCTCCTCCCGTCCGAAGAGCCCCGAGGGCCGGACGAGGACGACGACCGCCATCAGCACGAAGATGACGATCTGGGCGTAGGCGGGGGCGTAGGCCACGCCGTAGGCCTCGACGAGGCCGACGAGGAAGCCGGCGACCACCGCGCCGAGGATGGAGCCGAGGCCGCCGATGACGACGACGGCGAAGAGGATGATGATGAAGTTGCTGCCCATCTCGGCGGTGATGGCGCGGGTCGGCGCGGCCAGGACGCCGGCGAGGCCGGCCAGGGCGATGCCGAAGCCGAAGACCGGGGTGACCCATCGGCCCACGTTGATCCCGAGCGCCCGGGTGCGTTCGGGCGCCTCGGTCGCAGCGCGCACGATCATGCCGATCCGGGTCCTCGTCAGCAGCAGGCCCACGGCCGCGCAGACGAGGACGGAGAAGACGCACGCGAAGATCGCGTAGACCGACAGGTTGACGCTGCCGATGGTGACCTGCCCGCCCAGCCCGGCCGGCACCTCGTAGGGCAGGCCGGACACGCCGTAGCGCTGCTTGACCGCCTCGACGAGGATCAGGGTGAGGCCGAAGGTCAGCAGGAAGTTGTACAGCGGGTCGAGCGCGAGGAGCCAGCGCACGAGGAGCCGCTCCATCAGCACCCCGAAGCCGAACATGAGGATCGGGACCACCACGAGCGCCACCCAGAAGCCGGCGTGCAGCTCGGCGAGGAGCACCGCGGAGATGACGGCGCCGAGCATGTAGCAGGCGCCGTGCGAGAAGTTGACGACACCGAGCACGCCGAAGATGACGGCCAGGCCCAGGGCCGACAGCGCGTAGAAGCCGCCTGCCGCCAGCCCCTGGAAGGTGTACTGGATGAATGCGCTCATGTCTCTCGTTCGGTTCGCGGTCGATCGGGGCGGTCCGGCTGCGGGGCGGGTGAGCCCGGGGTATGCCGTCCGGTCGCGTCGCCGGGAAGCGACCGGACGGCATACCCGCCCTGCAGCGGGGCCGGGGTCAGCTCATCGAGCAGGCGGGGTTGGCCGCGCCGTACGCCTCGGCCGCGGGGATCGTCTTGACGATGTCCTCGTAGTCCCAGTCCTCGGGGGCCGAGCTCTTGACCTTGGCGAGGTAGACGTCGTGGATGACGGCGTGGTCGGCCTTGCGGATCTCACCGTTGCGCAGGAAGACGTCGTCGACCTTCTTGCCCTCGAGCTTGGCGACGACGGCGTCCGAGTCGTCCGTGCCGGCCGCCTGGACCGCCTCGAGGTAGTTCATCGCGGCCGAGTAGTTGGCGGCGTGCGCGAAGGACGGCCGGGTGTTCGTCTTCTCCTTGAAGCGGTCGGCCCACTTCTTGTTCTGCGCGTCGAAGTTCCAGTACCACGGGTCGGTGAACTGGGTGCCGGCGAACTGGTCGACGCCGAGCGTGTGGATGTCGGTGATGAACATCAGGCCGACGGCGAGCTGCACCTTGCCCTTGAGCGGGCTCTGGTTGAACTGCTTGACGAAGTTGATGAGGTCGCCACCGGCGTGCATCGTGCCGATGACCTTGGGGTTGCCCTCGCCGGCCTTGGTGATGAAGGTGGCGAAGTTGTCGCTCGGGAAGGGCGAGGCGATCGACTGCCCGACCGTGCCGCCGGCGGCCGTGATCTCCTTGGTGAAGGACTTGTTCATGTCCTGGCCGAAGGCGTAGTCGGGGTAGACGATGTTCCAGCTCGTCCCGCCCTGCTTCGTGATCGTGCCGGCGGTGCCGCGGGCGAGGACCGCGGTGTTGTAGGCCCAGTGGAAGGTGTACTTGTTGCACTTGGCACCGGTCAGGGCCGTCGTGCCGGCACCGATGTTGATGTAGAGCTTCTTCTTGTTCTTCGCCTGCGTGGCGACGGCGAGGGCGGCGGCGGAGTTGGGCACGTCGAGGATGACGTCGGCCTTCTGCCGGTCGTACATCTCCTGCGCCTTGGAGTTGGCGATGTCCGCCTTGTTCTGGTGGTCGGCCTGGACGATCTCGATGTCCTTGGCGACCGCCTTCTCGCCGTACTTGGCCTTGTAGTCGTCGATGGCCATCTGGATCGCGACCGCCGAGTTGGGGCCGGACAGGTCCTTGTAGACGCCCGACTGGTCGTTGAGCAGGCCGATGACGACCTTGTCGTCGGTCAGCTTGGTCGAGCCGCCGGACTGCGGGCCGCCGGCCCCTCCGCACGCGGCGAGCGCGAGCGACGCGCTCGCCGCGATGGCGACGGTGCCCTGGACTGTCCTGCTACGCATGTCCCCTCCTGGGGTGTGGTGACGAGATGTGACGGGTGTGGTGGTGTGCGCCGTGGTCCGGGGCGTGGTGAGTCCGGGCCGTGGCGTGGAGGACGGGTGGCCCCGGGTGCCGGTGGGCGTGCGGGGCGGGACGGCGGCTACATGCCGAGGTAGGTGAGCAGCTCGCCCTCACGGGCGCGGAAGTCCTCGTTGCCGAGGTGCTCGACGACCCTGCCCTGGGCGAGCAGGTAGTGCCGGTCGGCCACGGTCGAGGCGAACTTGACGTTCTGCTCGACGAGCAGGACGGCGACCCCGTGGCCCTTGATCTCGCGGATGATCTCCCCGATGCGCGACACGATGACGGGGGCCAGGCCCTCGCTCGGCTCGTCGAGGAGCAGCAGGCGCGAGCCCATCCGCAGGACCCGGGCCATGGCCAGCATCTGCTGCTCGCCGCCGGAGAGCCGGGTGCCGGGGAAGTCGCGGCGCTCGTGCAGGACCGGGAAGAACTCGTAGACCCGCTCGAGCGGCCAGGCGTCGGCGTGCACGACCGGTGGCAGCAGGAGGTTCTCGGCGACGGTGAGGCTCGAGTAGATCCCGCGGTCGTCGGGGACCCAGCCGATGCCGGCCCGGGCTCGTGCGTCCGCGGAGCGCTTGGCGAGGTCGGTCCCGTCGAAGCCGACGCTGCCCTCCGTCTGTCGGTGCAGGCCCATGACCGACCGCAGCAGGGTCGTCTTGCCCGCGCCGTTGCGTCCGACCAGCGTGACCACCTCGCCGGGCGCGACGTCGATGCTGACGTCGGTCAGGACGCGGGCCTCGCCGTACCAGGCGGACAGCCCGGAGACCTCGAGCATGCGCGAGCGGGACTGTGTCGCAAGGGCGCCCGTCGTCAGGTCGGTCGAGCCGGCCGTGCGGGTGTCGTCACTCATGGGCTGCTCCGAGGTATGCCGTGATGACCCGCTCGTCGGTCCGCACCTGCTCGTAGGGCCCCTCCGCGAGCACATAGCCGGACTGCAGCACGGTGACGCGGTCGGCGAGCGAGCCGACGACGTGCATGTTGTGGTCGACGAAGACCACGGTGCGGCCGGCGGCGAGCTGCTTGACGAGAGCGATGGTGCGGTCGACGTCCTCGATGCCCATCCCCGCGGTCGGCTCGTCGAGGAGCAGCAGCTTGGGGTCGAGCGCCATGGCGATGGCCAGCTCGAGCGCGCGCTTCTGGCCGTAGGCGAGCGACGACGCGGGCACCTGCGCCTTGTCGGCGAGCCCGACCTGCTCGAGCAGCTCCATCGCCCGCTCCTTGAACCTCGCCATCCGCGTCACCGAGCGCCACCACTGCCGGCCCAGTCCGGTGGGGCCGGCGAGCGCCAGCTCGAGGTGCTCGCGCAGGGTCATCGCCTCGAAGAGGCTGGTGATCTGGAAGGAGCGGGCGATGCCGAGCGGGGCGATCTGCTCGGGGGCGCGGCCGGTGATGTCGTGCCCGTCGAAGAGCACCGTGCCCGAGCTGGGGGTGAGGAAGCCGGTGAGCAGGTTGAAGAGCGTCGTCTTGCCGGCACCGTTGGGGCCGACGAGGGCGTGCACCGTGCCGCTGGCAACGGTGAGATCGACCTCCGACACGGCACGGAAGCCGCGGAACTCCTTGGTCAGGGCCCTGGTCTCGAGCATGGGCGTAGCCGTCAAGACCTGCACCTCCTCGTGCGTCGCGCTGCGGTGAGCGGGGCCGACCCGCTGGGTCGACTACGCAGACTCTAGGGAGGCGGCAGCACGAAATGACGGTGCTGGCTCACACACCTGGGGCTCCCGAGTGGGCCCCGCACACACACCCCGACAACCGCCGGGCAGCGGGGACGTCGAGGCGGTCAGTCCGGCGAGCCGGTCTCGAGCAGCCGGCGGAAGCCCTCCTCGTCGAGGACGGTCAGGCCGAGCTCCTCGGCCTTGGCAGCCTTCGTCCCGGCGTTGGCGCCGACGACGACGTAGTCGGTCTTCCTCGACACCGACCCGGACGCCTTGCCGCCGCGGCTGATGATGGCTTCCTTGGTCTCGTCGCGCGAGAAGCCCTCGAGCGAGCCGGTGACGACGACCGTCTTGCCCTCGAGGGTGCGCTCCACCGACTCGTCGACCTCGTCGGCCATCCGGACGCCGGCGTCGGCCCACTTGCGCACGATCTCGCGGTGCCAGTCGACCTCGAACCAGGCGGTCACCGCCTCGGCGATGACGCCGCCCACGCCCTCGGCCTGGGCCAGCTCCTCCGTCGATGCGGCCCTGATGGCCTCCATCGACCCGAAGTGCGTCGCGAGCGCCCGCGCGGCCGTCGGCCCGACGTGGCGGATCGAGAGAGCGACGAGGACCCGCCACAGCGGCTGGCTCTTGGCCTTCTCGAGCTCGGCGAGCAGCGTCTCGCCACCGGCGGAGAGCACGCGGCCGTCGACGACCCGGTCGGCGGGGTCGGTCTTCTTGGCCGCGCGCGTGTAGAGCGGCACCCGCGCCAGCTTCTCGCGGGTGATGCCGTACTCCCCCGCGTGCGGGCCGTCCTCCGGCGGGGCGAAGAGGTCGCCCTCGTCGGTGACGATGCCGGAGTCGAGCAGGGCGATGGACCCCTCCCAGCCGAGCGCCTCGATGTCGAGACCGCCGCGGGACGCGAGTGCGAACACCCGCTCGCGCAGCTGGCTCGGGCAGGAGCGCGTGTTGGGGCAGCGGATGTCCTTGTCGCCCTCCTTCTCCGGGGCGAGCGGCGTGCCACAGGCCGGGCACACGGTCGGCATGACGAACTCGCGCTCGCTGCCGTCACGCAGGTCGACGACCGGGCCGACGATCTCGGGGATGACGTCGCCGGCCTTGCGCAGCACGACCGTGTCGCCGATGAGCACGCCCTTGCGAGCCACCTCGTACGCGTTGTGCAGGGTTGCCTGCTCCACGGTCGAGCCCGCCACGACGACCGGCTGCATGACGCCGTAGGGCGTGACCCGACCGGTGCGACCGACGTTGACGCGGATGTCGAGGAGCTTGGTGTTGACCTCCTCGGGCGGGTACTTGAACGCGATGGCCCAGCGGGGCGCCCGGGAGGTCGCGCCGAGCTGGCGCTGCAGCGGCACCTCGTCGACCTTGACGACGATGCCGTCGATCTCGTGGGCACGGTCGTGCCGGTGCTCACCGTGGTAGGTCACGAACTCCTCGACGGCGGCGATGTCGGGCAGGACGCGGACCTCGTCGGAGGTGGGCAGCCCCCAGGCCCGCAGGACGGCATACGCCTCGCTCTGGCGCTCGACGTCGAAGCCGCGGCGGGCCCCGATCCCGTGCACGAGCATGCGCAGCGGCCGGCTGGCCGTCACCTTGGGGTCCTTCTGGCGCAGCGAGCCCGCGGCCGCGTTGCGCGGGTTGGCGAACGGCGCCTTGCCCGCCTCGACGAGGCTCGCGTTGAGGTCGGCGAAGGCGGCGGTCGGGAAGAACACCTCGCCGCGCACCTCGACGAGCTCGGGGACCTCGTCGCCCGACAGCCGCTCCGGGATGCCCTCGATCGTGCGGACGTTGTGGGTGACGTCCTCACCGGTGCGCCCGTCGCCGCGGGTGAGCGCCCGCACGAGGCGGCCCTTCTCGTAGAGCAGGTTGATCGCGAGCCCGTCGATCTTGAGCTCGGTGAGGTAGTGGGCCCCGGTGCCCACCTCCCGCTCGACCCGCTCGGCCCAGGTGCGCAGCTCCTCGAACGAGAAGGCGTTGTCGAGGCTCAGCATCCGCTCGACGTGGTCGACGGTCTCGAACCCGGTGGCGAAGGCGGCCCCGCCGACGTTCTGGGTCGGGCTCTGCGGCGTGCGCAGCGAGGGGTAGGCCTCCTCGATCGCGTTGAGGCGCCGCATGATCTGGTCGTACTCGCCGTCGCTGATCGTCGGCGCGTCCTTGACGTGATAGGCGAACTGGGCCGTGGTCGCCTGCTCGGCCAGGTCGGCCCACTCCTGGTGGACCTCCGTCGGGACGTCGTCGGTGACGGGCTCGGGGGCGGGCGCAGGGGCGGTCGTCTCGCTCACGCGCTCATCCTGCCAGCCACCTCCGACCGTGCGTCGCCTCACATCTTCCCGGGCCCGTGTCGCGCACCTGTTCAGGAGGCGACCCAGCGGTAACAATGGCCCGGAGCCCGCCGGTCCCACTGGATGCAGCCCGCACCCGCACGACCCGTCCGCTGCAAAGGAGCAGAGATGACCAACCTCGCCGCCAACCTCGCCGCCACCGCGGCCCGCGTGCCCGACAAGGTCGGCATCCGGCTCGACTCGGCCGAGGTGACCTGGTCGGCGCTGCACCGTGCGGCGGCGACCGTGGCGGCCCAGCTGCAGGCCGCGGGCCTCCGGGCCGGCGACCGCGTCTCGCTCATCCTCCCCAACGTCCCGGCCTACCCGGTGGCCTTCTACGGCACCCTGCTGGCCGGCGGCATCGTGGTGCCGATGAACCCGCTGCTCAAGGCCGGCGAGATCCAGTACTTCTACGAGGACAGCGGCGCCCGCTTCAGCTTCGTGTGGCCCGACTTCGCCGACGAGGCGGCCAAGGCCGCCGCCGAGACCGGCACGCGACTGGTCGTCTGCGGGCCGATGGGACCCGCCGAGGGCCAGTTCGACGCGAGCGAGTCCTCGGGCTCCGCGGTCCTCGAGCCCGTGGACCGCGCCGACCACGACACGGCGGTCATCCTCTACACGAGCGGCACCACCGGCAAGCCCAAGGGCGCCGAGCTCACCCACTTCAACCTGCACCGCAACGCCGAGCGCTCGGCCTCGGACATCATGCAGATCACCGAGGACGACGTCATCATGGGCTGCCTGCCGCTCTTCCACGTCTTCGGCCTGACGTGCGGGCTCAACACCTCGGTCCAGCGTGGCTGCACGCTCACGCTCCTGCCCCGGTTCGACCCGGCCAAGGCCATCGAGATGTTCGGGCGCGACCGCGTGACGATCTTCCAGGGCGTCCCGACCATGTATGCCGCGATCCTCAACCACCCGAACGCGGGCCAGGCCGACACGAGCAGCCTGCGCACCTGCGTGTCCGGCGGGTCCGCGATGCCCGAGGCCGTCATGTCGGCGTTCGAGAAGAAGTTCGGGTGCCAGATCCTCGAGGGCTACGGCCTGTCCGAGACCTCGCCCGTGGCCTCCTTCAACATGCCCGACAAGCCGACCAAGCCGGGCACCATCGGCCGAGCGATCCCCGGCTGCGAGATGAAGCTCGTCGACGTCGACGGCTCCGACACGCCTCCCGGCGGGATCGGTGAGATCGCCATCCGCGGCGAGAACATCATGAAGGGCTACTGGAACCGGCCCGAGGCCACCCGGGAGGCCATCCCCGACGGCTGGTTCCGCTCCGGTGACCTCGCCACCGTCGACGACGAGGGCTACTTCACGATCGTCGACCGCAAGAAGGACATGATCATCCGAGGCGGGATGAACATCTACCCGCGCGAGGTGGAGGAGGTCCTCTACACCCACCCCGACGTGCTCGAGGCCGCCGTGGTCGGCGTGCCCGACGAGCTCATGGGCGAGGAGGTCGGCGCGGCGGTCGTGCTCCGGCCGGGGTCCACCTCGACGCTCGAGGACGTCCAGACCTACGTCAAGGAACGGCTTGCCGCCTACAAGTACCCCCGGCGGATCTGGCTCCTCGACGAGCTGCCGAAGGGCCCCACGGGCAAGATCCTGCGCCGCGAGGTGCGGCCGGTCGAGGCTCCCTGACCAGCGCGACACGCCACACGTTGCACGCGCCGTGAGTTTTGGAGTATTGCCCTGAATCGGTGACACTGGATCGGGGTCACCACCGACGAGCCGCGCCCTACCCACCCTGTCCCGCCCGGGGCTCCGGGCGCTGCGTCTGCGAAGGGTATACACGCGTGAAGTCCAGCATCCGTTCCGCCGCGCTCTCGGGTATGGCCGTCCTGGCCATGCTCGGCGTCACGGCCTGCAGCTCCGGCGCTCCTGCCGACAGCGGCAAGCCGGGCACGTCTGCGACGGCCGGGGCGAGCGGCTCCGGCACCGAGTCGGGGACAGCGTCGCCGACCACGGCGTCCGTGGCCTTCAAGACCACGCCCGGCGACGACGCGAACGACGTGCCCGTCGACACCCGCGTGACCGCCTCGGCCGAGAAGGGCACCCTGACCAACGCCTCCTTGTCCTACGTGAGCAAGAAGGGCAACCGCGTCGCGGTCGAGGGCAAGCTCGACGGCGGCACGTGGACCGCCGGAGACCTGCTCGAGCCGGGAGTGAAGTACACCCTGGCGATGGAGGCCAAGGACGCCGACGGCAAGACCACCGAGACGACGCAGACCTTCCGCACCGTCGACCTCACGCTCAACCAGCAGGTCTACGTCGCGGTGTCCCCACGCGACGGCGGAACCGTCGGAATCGGCATGCCGGTCGTCGTCCGCTTCGACCTGCCGGTCAAGGACAAGGCGGCCTTCGAGAAGCAGATGAAGGTCACGTCCACCCCCGCCCAGGCCGGCTCCTGGTACTGGCTGAGCTCGCAGGAGGCGCACTGGCGCCCCAGGGCGTACTGGAAGCCGGGCACCAAGGTGCACGTAGAGGCCGACCTCAACGGCGTCCCCGCCGGCGGCGGCCGTTGGGGCCAGATGTCGCGCACGGCCGACTTCACGATCGGCCGCTCGGTCATCGCCAAGGTCAACCTCAAGACCGACCAGATGGACGTCATGATCAACGGCAAGCTCGCGCGCCGCATCCCGGTCACCGGTGGTCGTCCCGGCTTCATCACCCGCTCGGGCGTCAAGGTGATCATGGACAAGCAGACCAACATCACCATGAAGGCCGAGACCATCGGCCTGAAGAAGGACGACCCGAACTACTACGCCGACACCAAGGTGAAGTACGCGATGCGCGTCACCAACTCGGGTGAGTTCCTGCACTCGGCGCCGTGGTCGGTCGCGGACCAGGGGCACCGCAACGTCAGCCACGGCTGCACCGGCATGAGCGAGCCCAACGCCGGCTGGCTCTACGACAACGTCACGATCGGCGACGTCGTGGAGACCACCGGCACCGACCGCCCCATGACCATGGGCAACGGCTACGCCGACTGGAACCTCAGCCCGACCCTGTGGGCGGCCGGCTCCGCGCTCTGACCGGAACACCACGAGGCGTCACGAGACGTCGTGAGGCCTTGTCAGGCGGCGCTGCGCTCCCCCAGCTCGGCGGCCGTCTCGACGGCCGCCCGCTGAACCGCCCGCGCGACGTGCAGCGCGACCGTGCCGAGGCCGCAGGCCGGCGTCACGACCACCTCGGTCAGCCCTGCCGGCGCCAGTCCCGTGCGACGCCAGGCGTCGACGAGCGGGCCCGCGAGCTCCTGCGGCCGCGTGCGGCTGCCGTCGGTGGGCACCGCCCCGGCGTGGAGCCGTATGCCGTCCTCCACCGCCACGGCGATGCCCTCCCACTCGCGGGGGCGCAGGAGCGAGGTGTCGAGCGAGAGCGCCGACGGGTGCACCCCGCGCAGCAGCGGGAGGGGCGGGTTCGCCGCACAGCAGTGGACCACCGTGTCGCCGTCGTGTGCCTGCAGGACCGTCGTGAGGCCGGCCGCGGCGACCTGGGGGTCGAGGCTGGGCAGCCGGCCGAAGCCGGACACCGTGGGCAGCCGCCCGGCCAGCACCGTCGGCAGGCTCGGCTCGTCCACCTGCAGCACGACCTGCGCGCCGGGCACGAGCCGGCGGACGGCCGCCACGTGCACGCGTACGCCCTCGGCGAGCGAGTCGACGAGGTCGCGGCACGCGCCCGGATCGACCACGACGCGCTCCCCGCGCGTGAGCCAGAGGTTGGCCGCCAGCGTCCACGGGCCGACGACCTGGAGCTTGAGCGGCCCGACGTGGCCGTCGAACGCCTCGGCGAGCTCGTCGAGGTCCTCACGCCACAGGGCGGCGGTGCGGGCGGCGTCCTTGCCGGGGCGGTCGACGAGTCGCCACCCGGTCGGCTGCAGGTCGACGGGCAGCTCCACGAGCAGGCCCGTCGTGCGCCCCACCATGTCGGCACCCGGGCCGCGCGCAGGCAGCTCGGGCAGGTAGGGCAGCTGCCCGTCGAGCAGCTCACGCACCTGCGCGAGGGCGTCGCGCACGGAGGTGCCGGGCCAGGAGCCGATGCCGGTTGCGAGGGTCACCGCGCCAGCCTAGGCGCCTGCTCTCGCAGGTAGCGTGGCGCCCGTGCAGCGCCACGACTTCTCCGGCCCCGCGGACCTGCGGGCGATGCAGGACCTGTGCTCCCGGACTTGGTCGCCGACGAGCCGCTTCCACCCGGGCCAGCTGGCGTGGAGCCGCTACTACCGCCCCGTCGACCCCGAGGCCCTCGACGACGGGGAGGCCGTCGCGGTGTGGACCCGGGACGGCGCGGTGACCGGCTTCGGGTGGGCCGAGGCGCCCGACTGGCTCGAGCTGCAGGTCGACTCCGCCTGTCCCGAGGTGGCGGCCCTGGTCGTCGAGTGGTTCGAGGAGTGGAGCGACGCCGAGGAGCAGTCCGTCATGGTGGTCGAGGGCGACGCAGCCGTCGAGCGCGCCCTGGCCGCCGCGGGGTTCGAACCGGAGCCCGGGGCCCCCTTCTTCACCCACCACGTCCTGCGGCTGGACGCCATCTCGCCCGTCCCCCACGTCCCGGGGTACGCGTTCCGGCCCGTGCAGGCCGGCGAGGCTGCGGCGAGGGCCGGCGTCCACGCCCGTGCGTGGTCTGATGTGGCCCCCTCGCGGGTGGACGCCGCGGCCTACCGGCAGCTCATGCGGGCGTGGCCGTACCGCCTCGACCTCGACTGGGTCGCCGTCGACGAACAGGGCGAGATGGTCGCCTCGGCGCTGGCGTGGCTCGACCCCGCCACGGGTGTCGGGCTCGTCGAGCCCGTCGGCTGCGTCCCGGGGCACCGGGGCCGGGGCCTGGCCGGCGCCGTGACGCTCGCCGCCCTGCACGCGCTCCGCGAGGCGGGTGGGCGGATCGCCCAGGTGACGCCGCGGGGCGACGACGACTACCCCGGACCCCGGCGGCTCTACCGGGGGCTGGGGTTCGGGCCAACGGCCCGCGTCCTCACGTGGACGCGCTCCGCGCTCTGACGTGCGTAGGTCTCCCCGTCAGGGGACGCGCTCCCGGTCGAGGCGGGCAGCGGCGATGGTCGCCGACCCGACGACCCGCGTGCCGTCGTAGAGCACCACGGACTGGCCCGGGGCCACGCCGCGGATGCGGCTGTCGAGGCGGACCTCGACCCGGTCGCCGTCGGCCCACGCCGTGGCCGCATACTCCTCTCCGTGGGCGCGCACCTGGGCGCCGACGTGCACGACGCCGTCGGGGGCGGGACCGCACCACCGGGCGTGGTCGCCCGTGATCGCGTTGACGCCGAGCAGGTCGGCCGTACCGACGACGACCTGGTTGGCCTCCGGGCGCACCTCCACGACGTATCGGGGCTGTCCGTCGGAAGCAGGCCTGCCGAGGGCCAGGCCGCGGCGCTGCCCGACGGTGTACGCGAAGGCTCCCTGGTGCTCTCCGAGGACGGTTCCGTCGCTGTCGACGATCTCCCCCGGCTTCGCGCCGAGCTGGCGCGTCAGCCAGCCGCGGGTGTCGCCGTCGGGAATGAAGCAGATGTCGTGGCTGTCGGGCTTGTTCGCGACGTAGAAGCCCCGCTCGGCCGCCTCGCGCCGGATCTCCGGCTTCGTCGTGTCGCCGAGCGGGAAGAACGAGCGCGCCAGCTGCTCGGCGTCGAGGACGCCGAGCACGTAGCTCTGGTCCTTGGCCGCGTCGACGGCCCGGTGCAGCTCGCGACGCACTCCGCCGTCGGCGCCGGTGGCCTCGACGACGCGGGCGTAGTGCCCGGTGGCGACGGCGTCGAACCCCAGGGCCAGGGCCTTGTCGAGCAGGGCGGCGAACTTGATCTTCTCGTTGCAGCGCAGGCACGGGTTGGGGGTGCGGCCGGCGGCGTACTCGGCGCGGAAGTCCTCGACGACGTCGCGCTGGAAGCGCGCCGCCATGTCCCAGACGTAGAAGGGGATGCCGAGCACGTCGGCGACCCGGCGGGCGTCCCCGGCGTCCTCGATGGTGCAGCAGCCGCGGGCGGACTCGCGCAGGGTCGCGGCGCTCTGGCTCAGGGCGAGGTGCACCCCGACGACCTCGTGGCCGGCGTCGAGCATGCGGGCGGCGGCCACGGCCGAGTCGACGCCACCGCTCATCGCTGCGACGACCCTCACGAGGCGGTCGCCTCCCGGGCGCGTCGGGCGCGCTCGATGGCCGCGGGGAGCGCCTCGATGAACGCGTCGACGTCGTCCTGCGTGGACGTGTGCCCGAGGGTCACGCGGAGGGCACCGCGCGCGTCGCTCTCGGCCACCCCCATGGCCAGCAGGACGTGGCTCGGCTGCGGCACTCCGGCCTGGCACGCTGACCCGGTCGAGCAGGAGATGCCGGCCGCGTCGAGGAGGTAGAGCAGGGAGTCGCCGTCGCAGCCGGGTACGAGCAGGTGCACGTTGCCGGGAAGGCGTGAGGAGGCGTCACCTCGGTGCCAGACGCCGGAGGGGCGGATGTCGGGCGCGAGAGCCATGGCCCGCTCGATGAGGTCGTCACGGAGGGCGACGAGCCGGGCCGCCTCGGCGGCCAGGTGGGCGGTCGCCTCCACGACGGCCTGGGCGAAACCGGCGATGGCCGGTGTGTCGAGGGTGCCCGACCGGACCTGGCGCTCCTGCCCTCCGCCGTGGGTCAGCGGGACGAGGGTCGCGTCCCGCCGCACGACGAGGGCGCCCACGCCGATGGGGCCGCCGAGCTTGTGGGCGGTCACGGACATGAGGTCGGCGCCGCTCGCGGCGAAGTCGACCGGCAGGTGACCGGCCGCCTGGACGGCGTCGGTGTGGAAGGGCACGGAGTACTCGTGGGCGACCTCGGAGATGGCCCGGACGTCCTGGACGGCCCCGACCTCGTTGTTGGCCCACATCACCGACACGAGCGCGACCGAGTCGGGGTCGGCCTCGATGGCGGCGCGCACCGTCGCCGGCTCGACGACGCCCTCGGACGTGCACTCGAGCCAGGTGACCTTGGCGCCCTCGTGCGCGACGAGGAAGTCGATGCAGTCGAGCACGGCGTGGTGCTCGGTGGCCCCGACGAGCAGCCGCACGCGCGCCGGGTCGCGGTCGCGACGGGCCCAGAAGGTGCCCTTGATCGCGAGGTTGTCGGACTCGGTGCCCCCGGAGGTGAAGACCACCTCGGAGGGGCGGGCGCCGAGGCAGCGCGCGATCTTCTCGCGGGACTCCTCGACGACGCGCCGCGCCTCCCGGCCGGTGCGGTGCAGCGAGGAGGGGTTGCCCACGACCGCGAGCCGCTCCGTCATCGCCGCGAGGGCAGCGGGGAGCATCGGCGTCGTCGCCGCATGGTCGAGGTAGACGGTCACCGGGTGATTCTAGGCCGCCGGCGCAGGGCTCCCAACTGCCGAGGGGACGGGAACGGGAACATGAAGCGGCCCCCGACCGAGTGGTCGGGGGCCGCTGTCGCGCGCCGTGCCGGGGACCGGGAAGGACCCCTGGCGAGGCAGGTGGTTCAGTCCTTGGCGGCCTTGATGGCCTCGGTCGCCTGCGGCAGGACCGAGAACAGGTCACCCACGACACCGAAGTCGACGAGCTCGAAGATCGGGGCCTCGTTGTCCTTGTTGACGGCCACGATCGTCTTGGACGTCTGCATGCCGGCGCGGTGCTGGATCGCGCCCGAGATGCCGCACGCGACGTAGAGCTGCGGGCTGACCTGCTTGCCGGTCTGGCCGACCTGCGAGGTGTGCGGGTACCAGCCGGCGTCGACGGCCGCGCGGGAGGCGCCCACCGCGGCACCGAGGCTGTCGGCGAACTCCTCGACCTTGGAGAAGTCGCCGGCCGTGCCGCGGCCGCCGGAGACCACGATCGCGGCCTCGGTCAGCTCGGGACGCCCGGTGGCCTGCTTGGGCTTGGACTCGGTGATCCGCGCGCCCTTGGCCGCCTCGGACGGCGTGAAGTCGAGGACCTCGTCGGCGGCGGCCGCCGCCGCCTCCTCCGGGGTGGCCGAGTTGGGCTTGACCGCGACGATGGGCGTGCCCTTCGTGACGGTCGCCGAGACGGTGTAGGAGCCGGCGAACACCGACTGCGTCGTCGCGACACCACCGTCGGCGGCATGGACGTCGACGGCGTCGGTGATCAGGCCCGACTCCGTCTTGACCGCGAGGCGGGCGGCGATCTCCTTGCCCTCGGGCGAGGAGGGCAGCAGGACCGCTGCCGGGGACTTCTCGGAGACGAGCTGTGCGAGCAGCTCGGCCTGGGGCACGACGAGGTGCTCGAGCACCTCCGGGGACTCGACGCGGTAGACCTTCTCGGCGCCGAAGCGGGCGAGGGCCTCCTTGGCCGTGTCGAACCCGGTGCCGACGAAGACGGCGGACGGCTCACCGAGGCGACGGGCGATCGTCAGCAGCTCGGCCGTGGTCTTGCGGACCTTGCCCTCGACGTGGTCGACGAGCACGAGTACTTCAGCCATGGTGCGGATCTCCTTTGCTGGCTGGAAAGGTCAAGAGGAAGTCAGACGAACTTGCGCTCGGTGAGGAAGGCGGCGAGCCTGCTGCCGCCGTCGCCCTCGTCGGCGACGATCTCGCCCTGCGTGCGCGGCGGGCGGGCGGCGAAGGAGTCGACCTTCGTCCACGCGGCGTCGAGACCGACCTGCGCGGGGTCGATGCCGAGGTCGGCGAGGCTCCACTGCTCGACCGGCTTCTTCTTGGCCGCCATGATCCCCTTGAACGAGGGGTAGCGCGGCTCGTTGATCTGGTCGGTGACTGACACGAGGGCCGGCAGCGTCGCCGTGATCGTCTGGGTGGAGGCGTCGCCGTCGCGGCGGATCGTGGCGACACCGCCGTCGACGCTCAGCTCGGAGGCGAAGGTCACGGCCGGCAGGCCGAGGCGCTCGGCCAGCATGGCGGGGACGACACCCATCGTGCCGTCGGTCGAGGCCATGCCGGTCATGACGAGGTCGACGTCACCCAGCTTCTTGACGGCCTCGGCGAGGACGAGCGAGGTGGCGACGGCGTCGGATCCGTGGATGGCCTCGTCGCTGACGTGCACGCCCTTGTGGGCGCCCATCTGCAGCGCCTTCTTGATGGCGTCGGCCGCGGCGTCGGGGCCGACGGTCAGGACGGTCACCTCGCCCTCGCCCGCCTCGACGATCTTCAGGGCCTCCTCGACCGCGTACTCGTCGAGCTCGGACAGCAGGCCGTCGACGTTCTCGCGGTCGGTCGTGTTGTCAGATGCGTTGAACGTGCGCTCGGCCTGTGCGTCCGGCACGTACTTGACACAGACGACGATGTTCATGGGTGAACGTCCTCTTCCGTTGCTGGTGGTGGTGCTCGTGGGAGCTGCCGGAGGTCGCCCCGGCACTGCCGACCATCCTCTCACTGAGCGCCCGCTTAGTCCGCACGCCGCGGGCGTGACGCTCACCACCAGGGCGATGGCGTATGCCGTCGGCCCGGCTCTGCGACAAAGACGTCCGACCCGGTGTGGTGAGGGTCAGCCGGGGTCGACCTCGGCGGTCTCGATGACGTGGAAGGCGGGCTCCTCGTACGGGTGCACCGCCCGCAGTGCCGCGACGACGCGGGCGCGGGCGGTGCGCGGAAGGGTCACCTCGACCCGGTGCTCGGGCAGGCGCTCGAGCGCGCCGACGGCGCCGATCGCGGGGTCGGCGCCGGGCCCGGGGCGGAACTGTCCCGAGCCCTCGACCCGCCAGGCGCACTCGGTGTAGTCGCCGACGGCGCCCGCCCCCGCGGCGAAGAGGGCCGCCAGGACGTCCTCGGTCGACTCGACCGGCGAGTAGAACACGAGGACGTCCAGCGGCTCACCCATGGGGCTCAGCGACCCTCGAACTGCGCCTTGCCCGGGCCCTGCTCGACGAACGAGGTCATGCCGATCTCGCGGTCCCTCGTCGCGAAGAGGGAGGCGAAGAGCATCCGCTCGATCTCGAGACCGGTCTCGAGGTCGACCTCGAGGCCGCGGTCGACGGCCTCCTTGGCGGCGCGGACGGCGTACGACGCGGCTCCCACGAACGTCGAGGCCCACTGGCGGGAGGCGGTGTAGACGTCGGCGGCGGGCACGACCTTGTCGGCCAGCCCGATGGCCAGCGCCTCCTGCGCGTCGACGAAGCGACCGCTGAAGATGATCTCCTTGGCCCGCGAGGATCCGACGAGGCGCGAGAGCCGTTGCGTGCCACCGGCGCCCGGGATGATGCCGAGCAGGATCTCGGGCTGGCCGAGCTTGGCGTCGTCGGCGACGACGCGGAAGTCGCAGGCCAGCGCGAGCTCGCACCCGCCGCCCAAGGCGTAGCCGGTGATGGCGGCGATGACCGGCTTGGGGATCCGCGCGACGGCGCTGATGGAGCTCGTGAGCGGTCCGGAGCGCTCGACCATGTCGGTGTACGACATGGACTGCATCTCCTTGATGTCGGCGCCCGCGGCGAACACCCGCTCACCGCCGTAGACGATGACGGCCTTGACGTCGGTGCGCGTGGACGCCTCGAGGGCGGCCTCGCGGATCTCCTCCTGGACCTGGACGTTGAGGGCGTTCATCTTCGGCCGGTCGAGGCGGATCGTGCCGACGCCGTCCTCGACCTCGAGCCGGACGAACTCGCCCATCAGGCGTCGCCGGGCGTGCCGGCAGGCGCGTCGTCCATGGGCAGCCAGGACTGGAAGAAGAAGCCGACGCTCTGGAGGATGTGGTTGACCGACAGCGGCACGAGGATGTCGAGGTCGGCGTTCGGGGTGATGACGTGCTCGGCGGAGACGACGAGGCTCTCCTGGACGAGCGAGAGCTTGACGAGGTTGAGCTGCATGGTCAGGTCGTTGCAGCGGGCGAGGCGCTCGTTGCGGTCGGGCGAGACGGGCTCGGCGAGCTGCCACTGGCCGAAGAAGCGCACGAGGGCCAGGTCGCCCTCGGCGATGCGGGCGAAGAGGGTGGTGCTCGTGCCCTGGTCGTCGACGATGGCGAACTCGAGGTCGCCGTCGCCGTCGACGCTCGCGTCGATGCCGAGGCCCTTGAGGACGTCGAGGATGCGGTCGCGCACCGGCGTGTCGCTCGCGGGAACGCCGTTCGGAGCGGCGTCGGGGGCGCTCGGCATGAAGTTGGGCAGCGAAGTCGGATCGGTCATGCGTCAACCGTAACCAGCCCGCGCCGAGAGGTCGATCCGGGCGGTCGCGCCCGGCCACCCGTACGCTCGGACACATGTGCCCATCCCCTCCCGCGATGCCCGATCTGCCTCCGGAGCCGGGCGTCCACCTGACAGGCGAGGGAGCGCAGTTCGCCGTCTACGCGGGGCACGCGAGGGGCGTGGAGGTGTGCCTCTTCGACACCGGGCCCGACGGCTCCGTCACGGAGCGGCGGCTGCCGCTCCGGCACCACGCGTACGGCACGTGGTACGACGTCGTGCCGGACGTGGGGCCCGGCCAGCGCTACGGCTTCCGCGTCGACGGCGAGTGGGATCCGGACCGGTCCCTGCTGCACAACCCGGACAAGCTGCTCCTCGACCCGTACGCCCGGGCGGTCGAGGGCGAGGTGCGGCTCGACCCCGCGCTCTACGGCCACCGGGTCGGCGACGACCTGCGCGGCGACCTGTGGGTGCGCGACGAGCGCGACTCGGCGCCGTACATGCCGCGCTGCGTCGTCGTCGAGGACGAGTTCGACTGGGGCACGGACGAGCCGCCACGCCACTCCCTCACCGAGTCGCTCGTCTACGAGGTCCACGTCAAGAACGCGACGAAGCTGCACCCCGGCGTCCCCGAGCACCTGCGCGGGACGTATGCCGGACTGGCCCACCCCGCCTTCGTCGAGCACCTGCAGGGCCTCGGCGTGACCGCCGTCGAGCTGCTGCCGGTCCACACCTTCACCCACGAGCCCGACCTCGTGCAGCGCGGGCTGCGCAACCACTGGGGCTACAACACCCTGGGCTTCTTCGCGCCCCACGCGGCCTACGCCTCGACCGCCGACCCGCAGGGTGTGCTCGACGAGTTCAAGACGATGGTCAGGGACCTGCACGCAGCCGGCATCGAGGTCCTGCTCGACGTCGTCTACAACCACACGGCCGAGAACTCGCGCGAGGACCTGACCCTGTCGTGGCGTGGCCTGGACCAGCGGGCCTACTACCGCCTCGACGGGCGCGGACGCGACGTCGACGTCACCGGGTGCGGCAACACGCTCGACCTGACGCACCCGGTCGTCGCGCGCATGGTGCTGGACTCGCTGCGCTACTGGGTGCAGGAGTGCCACGTCGACGGCTTCCGCTTCGACCTGGCCGTGGCGCTCGGCCGGGGCAAGGACGACGGCTACGACCGCGACCACCCGTTCCTCGTCGCCCTGCGCACCGACCCGGTGCTCTCCCGCACCAAGCTCGTCGCCGAGCCGTGGGACCTCGGCATCCACGGCTGGCGCACCGGTCAGTTCCCGCCGCCCTTCTCGGAGTGGAACGACCGCTACCGCGACGCCACGCGCACCTTCTGGCTGCGCGACCTCGCCGCCTCCACCGCGGGCGGCGTCGGTCACGGCGTCCGCGAGCTCGCCACCCGCCTGGCCGGCTCGCAGGACCTCTTCGACGGCCACGACCGCGGCACCATCGCCTCGGTCAACTTCGTCACCGCCCACGACGGCTTCACGCTGGCCGACCTCACGGCATACGACACGAAGCACAACGCGGCGAACGGCCACAGCGGGACCGACGGCTCCAACGACAACCGGTCGTGGAACCACGGCATCGAGGGCCCCACCGACATCGCCGAGGTCGCCGCCGCCCGGCGGCGGTCGATGCGCAACCTGCTCGGGACGCTGCTGCTCTCGACCGGCGTGCCGATGCTGAACGCCGGCGACGAGCTGGGCCGCAGCCAGGGCGGCAACAACAACCCCTACTGCCAGGACAACGAGACGAGCTGGACGTCGTGGGACCTCGAGCCCTGGCAGGAGGACCTCCTGGAGACCACCCGTCACCTCGCGCGGCTGCGCCGCGAGCACCCGGTGCTGCGCCGGCGGGCGTTCTTCTCCGGAAGGCAGGTGGATGCCGACGGATCCACCGACCTGGCCTGGTTCGCGGCCGACGGCCAGCCCGTGGGGCCCCGTTGGGACGGTCCGGGCCTCAACGTCCTGCAGGCGCTCTACAACGGCACCGCGCTCGGCCAGGACTCGGTGCTGCTCGTCGTGAACGGGTGGGCCTGGCCGGTCGACGTCACCCTCCCCCGGGCGCCGGGCGTCACGGCGTACCAGCTGCTCTGGGACAGCGTCGACGAGCGCCCCACGTGCGCCGCGGAGCTCGCCGACCCGGGCACGACCGTGCCCATGGAGTCGGCCTCCATGCGCGTCTGGCGCGCCCTCGGGCCCGGCTGACACGCGGCCGGCGCAGCGCCGCCACACCGCTCGGCGCGCACCCCGGAGGTGTGCCGAGAGCCCGGACCCACGCGGGTCCGGGCTCTCGGTCGTGGTGAGGTGTCAGGCGTTGCGCGCGAGCCCCAGCTCGGCGGCGCTGGCGAGCCCGGCGTGCTTGGGCACGACCCGGACGCTGTAGCCGAACGAGCCGGTGCGACGCAGCGGCTGCGAGCCGGCGAACTGGTGCCGGCCGTCCTCGTAGGACTCGACGAGCTGCAGCGGCGCGACCTCGGTGCCCCAGAGCTCGTCGCCCTCGGTGACGTGCCCGTGCACGAGCTGGACGTCGACGTCGTCCGGGGTCAGCCCGTCGAGCGAGACGTAGGCGCGCAGGTCGAGGACGTCCCCGATCTGCGGTGAGTCCGACAGCCCGGAGGGCTCGACGTGCTCGACCTTGACCTTGGGCCACGCGGCGTGGACCTTGGCCTTGTAGGCGGCGAGGTCCTTGGCGCCGGCGAAGTCGGAGGCACCCACCGAGCGCCCCGCACCGGCGGCCGGGCTGTAGAGCTTCCCGGTGTAGTCCTCGACCATGCGGCTCGCCAGCACCTTCGGGCCCAGCGTCTTGAGGGTGTGGGTCATCATCGCGATCCAGCCCTGCGGCAGGCCGGCGGCGTCGCGGTCGTAGAACTTCGCCGCGACGTCGTGCTCGATGAGGTCGTAGAGCGCGGAGGCCTCGATGTCGTCACGCCGGTCGGCGTCCTCGACACCGTCGGCGGTCGGGATCGCCCAGCCGTTGCGGCCGTCGAACCACTCGTCCCACCAGCCGTCGAGGATCGAGAGGTTGAGCCCGCCGTTGAGGGCGGCCTTCATGCCCGAGGTGCCGCACGCCTCGAACGGGCGCAGGGGGTTGTTGAGCCAGACGTCGCAGCCCGGGTAGAGGTGCTGGGCCATGGCGATGTCGTAGTTGGGCAGGAAGACGATGCGGTGGCGCACCTCGGGGTCGTCGGCGAACCGGACCATCTCCTGGATGAGGCGCTTGCCGGTCTCGTCGGCGGGATGCGACTTGCCGGCGATCACGAGCTGGACCGGACGGGTCGGGTGCAGCAGCAGCGCCTTGAGGCGCTGGGGGTCACGCAGCATCAACGTCAGGCGCTTGTAGGTGGGCACGCGCCGGGCGAAGCCGATCGTGAGCACGTCCGGGTCGAGGACGTCCTCGACCCAGCCGAGCTCGGCGTCGCTCGCGCCGCGCTTGTGCCACGAGGAGCGCACGCGGCGACGGACGTCCGCGACGAGCTTCTCGCGCATCTCACGCTTGGTGGACCAGACGGCGTCAGCCGGCACCTCGTCGATGCGGTTCCAGGCGTCCTGCCCCGCGATGTCGGCGGTGCCGAGGTGCTTGCGGGCCACGTCGTAGACGGCACGGTCGACCCACGTCGGGGCGTGGACACCGTTGGTGATGCTGGTGATCGGCACCTCGTCGTCGTCGAAGCCCGGCCACAGGCCGTCGAACATCTCGCGGCTGACGACACCGTGCAGCTGGGAGACGCCGTTGGCGCGCTGTGCGAGGCGCAGGCCCATGACGGCCATGTTGAAGATGCCGGGCTGGCCGCCCTCGTAGTCCTCGGCGCCCAGGGCGAGGAGCCGCTCGACGGGCACGCCGGGGATGGCGTTGGCGCCGCCGAAGAAGAGGTTGATCTTGGCGGCGTCGAAACGGTCGATGCCGGCCGGGACGGGGGTGTGCGTGGTGAACACGGTCGCCGCGCGCACGGCCTCGAGGGCCTCGTCGAAGGTCAGGCCGTGGTCGCGGACGAGCTCGGTGATGCGCTCGACGCCGAGGAAGCCGGCGTGACCCTCGTTGGTGTGGTAGACCTCCGGCGTCGGTGCGCCGGACAGGCGCGACCAGAGGCGCAGCGCACGCACGCCGCCGATGCCGAGGAGCAGCTCCTGCTCGAGGCGGGTGTCGCCTCCGCCGCCGTAGAGGGACTCGGTGACCTTGCGGGTCTGCTCGTCGTTGCCGGGCACGTCGGAGTCGAGCAGCAGCAGCGGGACGCGGCCGACCTGCGCCTTCCAGACGTGGGCGTGCAGCTGGCGGCCGGCGGGCAGGTTGACGGTCACGACCGCGGGCGTGCCGTCGTCCTCGCGCAGCAGCGACAGGGGCAGGCCGTCGGGGTCGAGGACGGGGTAGGTCTCGACCTGCCAGCCGTCGCGGTTGAGGGACTGCTTGAAGTAGCCGGTCTTGTAGAAGAGGCCGACGCCGACGATCGGCACGCCGAGGTCGGACGCGGACTTGAGGTGGTCGCCGGCGAGGATGCCGAGCCCGCCGGAGTACTGGGGCAGCACGGAGGTGATGCCGAACTCGGGGCTGAAGTAGGCGATCGCGGCGGGCGCGGCCTTGCCGGCGGCCTCCTGCTCACGACTCCAGGACTGGTACCAGCGCTCGTCGGTGAGGTAGTGGTGGAGGTCCTCGTTGGCGCGCACGACGTTCGCGACGAACTCGTCGTCGGCGGCGAGAGCGGCGAGCTCGTCGGAGGAGAGGCGGGAGAGGAGCTTGACAGGGTCCTCGCCCGCCTGGGCCCACTTGCGGGGGCTGATGCTCTCGAACAGGTCGCGGGTCGGCGGGTGCCAGGACCAGCGGAGGTTGCTCGCGAGGACGCCGAGTCCTTCGATGCGGCTCGGCAGAACGGTACGGACGCTGAAGCGTCGGATGGCCTTCACAAGGCGACAGCATAGAGGGCGCGATGACGGCTTCTTGCAGATCTTGCAGCGAGGTTTCACCCACCGGACCGCGGGCGAACGCCTCATGCCTTATGCGCCGCATGTTCGATACGGTCGACGGGTGACCGGCTCAGCGAAGAAGTCTCGTCCCAGCAGGCCAACCCGAGTGCGCAACGCCGCCCCCAAGCGTGCGGATGCCACCCCGACAGCAGACACCGCGTTCGTCGACGACACCGAGGCCGGAGCCGTGCACCTGGCTCCCGCCCACCCCGTGAGCACCCCACCGACCGTAGAGGGTATGCCGGGTGGCGCGCTCCCGATGGGCCGCATCCCCGTCAGCGACGTCCGCCCGCTCGTCGACTGCGGCCGGCGCCCGGCCAAGTCCGTGGTGGGCGAGGAGTTCACCGTCAAGGCCAAGGTGTTCCGTGAGGGACACGACGCGGTCAACGCGACGGCGGTCCTGACCGACCCCGATGGGGGCGAGCACTACTTCGCGATGCACAGCGTCAACCCGGGCCTGTCCGAGTGGTCGACCACCGTCGTGGCCGACCGCGAGGGCTGGTGGACCTACCGCGTCGAGGGCTGGTCCGACCCCTACGCGACCTGGGTCCACGACGCCGGCATCAAGATCGCGGCCGGCGTCGACGAGGACCTCATGTGCGCCGAGGGGGTCCGCGTGCTCGAGCGGTTCGCCGAGTCGGTGCGCGGCCTGGGCGTCGACGCCTCCGCCATCGACCAGGGCATCGTCGCCCTCGGCGACAACCGCAGCCCGGCCGCCCACCGCTTCGGCGCCGCGACCTCGCCCGAGATCCAGGGCCTCGCCTCGCTGGTCCCGCTGCGCGAGTTCGTGTCGAGCTCACCGGCATACTCCCTGCACGTCGAGCGCGAGCGTGCGCTCTACGGGGCGTGGTACGAGATCTTCCCGCGCTCCGAGGGCGCCCACCGCGACGAGAAGACCGGCGAGTGGGTGTCCGGCACGTTCCGCACCGCCGCCGAGCGGCTGCCCGCCATCGCCGAGATGGGGTTCGACGTCGTCTACCTCACGCCGATCCACCCCATCGGCACGACGGCTCGCAAGGGGCGCAACAACACCTTGGCGGCGCAGCCCGGCGACCCCGGATCTCCCTACGCCATCGGCTCGCCCGACGGTGGGCACGACGCGATCCACCCCGACCTCGGGACCTTCGAGGACTTCGACCACTTCGTCGCCGAGGCGAGGCGCAACGGCCTGGAGGTGGCCCTCGACATCGCGCTGCAGGCCTCCCCCGACCACCCGTGGGTGCAGACCCACCCGTCGCTCTTCACGACGCGCGCCGACGGCTCCATCGCCTACGCCGAGAACCCGCCGAAGAAGTACCAGGACATCTACCCCCTGAACTTCGACAACGACCCTGCCGCGGCCTACGCCGAGGTGCGCCGGGTCATCCAGGTCTGGCTCGACCACGGCGTCCGCATCTTCCGCGTCGACAACCCGCACACCAAGCCGGTCGCCTTCTGGCAGTGGCTGATCGCCGACGTCGCGCTGGAGCACCCCGAGACGATCTGGCTGTCCGAGGCCTTCACCAAGCCGGCGATGATGCACGAGCTGGCCAAGGCCGGCTTCCAGCAGAGCTACACCTACTACGCGTGGCGCAACGCCCGGTGGGAGCTCGAGGAGTACGGCCGCGAGCTGGCCGGCGACGAGACCGGCGCGGCATACATGCGCCCGTCGTTCTGGCCCACCACGCACGACATCCTCACGCCCTACATGCAGTACGGCGGGCCCACCGCCTGGAAGCTGCGCGCGGCCGTGGCCGCGACGATGTCGCCGACCTACGGCATCTACGCCGGCTACGAGCTCATGGAGCACGTGGCCCGGCCCGGCGCCGAGGAGCAGATCGACAACGAGAAGTACGAGTACAAGGACCGCCAGTGGTACCTCTACGAGCCGGGCGGCCCCCTCGAGAGCCGCTCGCTCGCGTGGTATCTCAAGCGGCTCAACGAGATCCGCGGCTGGCACCCCGCCCTGCGCTGGCTGCGCAACCTGCGCTTCCACTCCGCCGACGACGAGAACGTCCTCGTCTTCAGCAAGTCGCGCGTCGTCGACGCCGCAACCGGTGAGCGCGACACCGTCCTCGTCGTCGCCAACCTCGACCCCCACGCCAGCCGTGAGACCTGGGTGCATCTCGACATGGAGGCGCTGGGTATGGCGACATGGTCCACCTTCGACGCCCACGACCACATCACCAACCAGACGTGGGAGTGGCGCCAGGACAACTTCGTCCGTCTCGGGCCGGACTCCGAACCCGTCCACATCATCCACGTGAGGAGCCACTGACCGCATGCAGGGACTCAACCTCTCCCAGCCGGGGCTGAAGCACGACCCGCAGTGGTTCAAGAAGGCCGTCTTCTACGAGGTGCTCGTCCGCGCCTTCGCCGACTCCAAGGGGGTGGGAGCCGGCGACTTCACGGGCCTGATCCAGCGCCTCGACTACCTGCAGTGGCTCGGTGTCGACTGCCTGTGGCTGCCGCCCTTCTACGCCTCGCCGCTGCGCGACGGCGGCTACGACATCTCCGACTACAAGGCCGTGCTGCCCGAGTTCGGAACGCTGCCGGAGTTCACCGAGCTGGTCTCGCAGGCGCACGCCCGCGGCATCCGCATCGTGACCGACCTCGTCATGAACCACACGAGCGACCAGCACCCGTGGTTCCAGGCGAGCCGCGCCGAGCCCGACGGGCCCTACGGCGACTTCTACGTGTGGTCCGACACGGACGACGGCTACGACGACGCCCGCATCATCTTCGTCGACACCGAGGTGTCCAACTGGACCTTCGACCCGGTGCGCCGGCAGTTCTTCTGGCACCGCTTCTTCAGCCACCAGCCCGACCTCAACTTCGAGAACCCGGCGGTGCAGGAGGCGATGTTCGACATCGTCCGGTTCTGGATGGACCTCGGCATCGACGGCTTCCGGCTCGACGCAGTCCCCTACCTCTTCGAGGAGGAAGGGACCAACTGCGAGAACCTCCCGCAGACGCACGAGTTCCTCGCCCGGCTGCGCGCCATGGTCGACGCGGAGTATCCCGGCCGCATCCTGCTCGCCGAGGCCAACCAGCCGCCGGCCGAGGTGGTCGACTACTTCGGCACCGAGGAGGCGCCGGAGTGCCAGATGTGCTTCCACTTCCCGGTGATGCCGCGCCTCTTCTACTCCCTGCGCGAGGAGAAGGCCCACCCGATCATCGACGTGCTGGCCGACACCCCGGCGATCCCGAAGGGCACGCAGTGGGGCACCTTCCTGCGCAACCACGACGAGCTGACGCTCGAGATGGTCACGCCGGAGGAGCGGGCAGCGATGTACGGGTGGTACGCGCCCGACCCCCGGATGCGCGCCAACGTCGGCATCCGCCGCCGCCTCGCCCCGCTGCTCGACAACTCGAGGCCCGAGATCGAGCTGATCCACGCGCTCGTGCTCTCGCTGCCCGGCTCGCCGTGCCTCTACTACGGCGACGAGATCGGCATGGGCGACAACATCTGGCTCACCGACCGCGACGCGGTGCGCACGCCGATGCAGTGGACCCCCGACCGCAACGCCGGCTTCTCGAGCGTCGACCCGGGCAAGCTCTACCTGCCCGTGATCAGCAGCCTCGTCTACCACTACAACAACGTGAACGTCGAGGCGAACATGGCCTCCTCGGCCTCGCTGCTGCACTGGCTGCGCGGCATGCTGCAGGTCCGCAGCCGCCACCCCGTCTTCGGGCTCGGCGAGTTCCAGGTCGTCGAGGCGGACAACGACGCGATCCTCGCCTTCACCCGCGTGCTCTCGGGTGACCCCGACAACCCCGACGAGGCGGTGCTCTGCGTCAACAACCTCTCGAGCCGGCCGCAGGCGGCGACGATCCAGCTGCCGGAGCACCTGTCGGGACGCCAGCTCATCGACCTCTTCGGCGGCCAGGGGTTCCCGTGGGTCGCCAACGACGGCCGCGTCACCCTGACGCTCGGGTCGCGGGACTTCTTCTGGCTGCAGCTGCGCGGCGGGGAGGACAACCGCTGATGGCCATCGTGCACAAGAACGCCACGCTGACGCCGACGAAGACCGAGCTCGTGACCGAGTGGATGCCCCGCCAGCGCTGGTACCACGGCAAGGGCCACGTGCCGAAGCTGCGCCGCGTCGGCGGGTTCCGCTTCGAGGACCCCGAGGGCGAGGTCGGTTGCGAGACGCTGCTGCTCGCGGACGAGGCGGTCTCCCCCGCCGTGGTCTACCAGGTCCCGCTCACCTACCGCGCCGCCCCGCTCGAGGAGGCCGAGCACGCCCTGCTCGGCACCATGGAGCACAGCGTCCTCGGCACCCGCTGGGTCTACGACGGACCCCACGACCCCGTCTACGTCTCGCAGCTCATGGAGACGATCCTGGGCGCCCGCGTCTCCGACGAGGCCCAGGCCTCCGTGGGCAGCAACGCGCTGGCCACCGGGTCCTCGACGGGGCGGGTCGACGGCGTCGTGTCGTCGTCCAACGTGCTGAGCGGCGAGCAGTCCAACACCTCCGTCATCTGCCGCATGGCGGCGCGCGGTGGCGGACCGGCGGAGCCGCTGATCGTCAAGGTCTTCCGCACCCTCCAGGACGGCGACAACCCCGACGTCGTCGTGCAGTCCGCGCTCACCGAGGAGGGATCCGACCGGGTCCCGATGGCGATCGGCCACCTGGCGGGCGCCTGGGACGACCCCGCGGGTGGTCCGACGATGCAGGGGCACCTCGCCTTCGCGCAGGAGTTCATCCCCGGGGTCGAGGACGCCTGGCGCGTGGCGCTCGTCGCCGCCGCCTCTGGCACCGACTTCACCGCGCGGGCGCGCGACCTCGGCGTCGTGACGGCACAGATCCACACCGCCCTGGCCCACGCCCTCGGCACCCAGGAGGTCACGCCGCAGGCCCGCGAGGCCCTCGCCGTCTCCATGCGCGAGCGGTATGCCGCCGCCGTGGCGCTCGTGCCGGAGCTCGCCTCCTGCTCCGCAGCCGTCGACCGCGTCGTCGCCTCCGTCGGCGAGGTCCACTGGCCGCCGCTGCAGCGCATCCACGGCGACTACCACCTCGGCCAGGTCCTCGACGTGCCCGAGCGGGGATGGGTGGCACTGGACTTCGAGGGCGAGCCGCTGCGCCCGCTGGCCGAACGCGTACGCCCCGACCTCACGGCGCGAGACGTGGCCGGCATGCTGCGCTCCTTCGACTACGCCGCCGGCTCGGTCGCGCTGGCCGACCCGCCGGTCGACGCGACGGACTGGGCGGCGGCCTGCCGTGAGGCGTTCCTCGAGGGCTACGCGTCGGTCGCCGGCCGGCCCGACGCCGACGCGCAGACCCTGACCCGCGCCCTCGAGCTCGACAAGGCCCTCTACGAGGTGGTCTACGAGGCGCGCAACCGGCCCTCCTGGCTGCCCATCCCGCTCGGCGCCGTCGAGCGGCTCACCACCGAGGAAGGCACCCCATGACCACCGACACGAGCCAGGGCCCCTCGCTCGACGAGGCGGCGATCACCGCGTTCCTCCAGGGCCGCAACGGCCAGCCGCACGACCTGCTCGGCCAGCACCTCGGACCGGGCGGGCTCACCGTCACGGCGTTCCGCCCCTTCGCCACCCGCGTCGGGGCCCGCCTCGACACCGGTGACCGGGTCGAGCTGCACCACGTCCGCGAGGGCATCTGGTCGATGACCTCGCCCGACTTCACCTCGACGCACGACTACCGCCTGCTCGTCGAGTACGGCGACGGTGTCGAGCACGTCCAGGACGACCCCTACCGGTTCGCGCCGACGCTCGGCGAGATCGACCGGCACCTGATCAACGAGGGACGGCACGAGCAGCTGTGGTCCGTCCTCGGCGCGCACGTGCGCCACTACCCCGGCCCGCTCGGCGAGGTCTGGGGCGTCTCGTTCGCGGTCTGGGCGCCGCGCGCCAAGGCCGTCCACGTCATCGGCGACTTCAACGGCTGGGACCGCCGCACCCACCCGATGCGCGCGCTGGGCGAGAGCGGCATCTGGGAGCTCTTCCTGCCCGGAGCCACGGAGGGGATGAACTACCAGTTCGCCGTCCGCGGCCCCGACGAGCTCGTCCGGCTCAAGAGCGACCCGATGGCGCGGATGACCGAGGTCGCGCCCAAGCAGGCGGCCATCGTCACCGAGACGCACTACGAGTGGCGTGACGGCGACTGGATGGAGCAGCGCCGCACCCGCAACGCGCACCAGGGCCCGATGAGCACCTACGAGGTGCACCTCGGCTCGTGGCGCCAGGGCCTGGGCTACCGCGGCCTGGCCGAGCACCTCGTCAACTACGTCCGCGACCTCGGCTTCACCCACGTCGAGTTCCTGCCCGTGATGGAGCACCCCTACGTCCCGTCCTGGGGCTACCACGTCACCGGCTACTACGCCCCGAGCTCGCGGTGGGGCACCCCCGACGACTTCCGCTACCTCGTCGACGAGCTGCACCGCGCCGGCATCGGCGTGCTGCTCGACTGGGTGCCCGGCCACTTCGCCACGGACGAGTGGGCGCTCGCCCGCTTCGACGGCCTGCCGCTCTACGAGCACCCGGACCCCCGCAAGGGATGGCACCCGGAGTGGGGCTCCAACATCTTCGACTACGGCCGTCCGGAGGTGCGCAACTTCCTCGTCGCCAACGCCCTCTACTGGCTCGAGGAGTTCCACGTCGACGGGCTGCGCGTCGACGGCGTGGCCTCGATGCTCTACCTCGACTACGCGCGCGACGCCGGTGCGTGGGTCCCCAACAAGGACGGTGGCCGCGAGAACCTCGAGGCCGTCGAGCTGCTCAAGGAGACCAACGGCACCGCGTACAAGCGGGTCGGCGGCATCGTCACCATCGCCGAGGAGTCGACGACGTGGCCCGGGGTCACGCGGCCCACCAACCAGGGCGGTCTCGGCTTCGGCTTCAAGTGGAACATGGGGTGGATGAACGACTCGCTGAAGTACCTCGGCGAGGAGCCCATCTACCGCAAGTACCACCACGGCAAGCTCACGTTCTCGCTCATGTACGCCTTCGACGAGAACTTCGTGCTGCCCATCAGCCACGACGAGGTCGTCCACGGCAAGGGCTCGCTGCTGCGCAAGTCCCGGGGCACCCGCGAGGAGCAGGTCGCGACCCTGCGCGCGTTCCTCGCCTACCTGTGGTGCCACCCCGGCAAGCAGCTGCTCTTCATGGGCTGCGAGTTCGGCCAGGAGTCGGAGTGGTCCGAGGGCCGCAGCCTCGACTGGTGGCTGCTCGAGCAGCCGCTGCACTACCGCGTGCACAACCTCGTCAAGGACCTCAACGCCATCTACAAGGGCAACCGCGCCCTGTGGGAGCTCGACGCCGACCCAGCCGGGTTCGAGTGGCTCGAGGCCGACGACGCCGCGCACAACACGTTCTCGTGGCTGCGCTTCGGCACGGGCGACCGGAGCACGGACGCGCCCGTCGTGGCCTGCATCATGAACTTCAGCGGTCGCACCCAGGAGTCCTACCGGATCGGCCTCCCGCGGGGCGGCAGGTGGACGGTGGTGCTCGACACCGCCGGCTACCATCCCGACGCCCCGAGCAGCGCCGGCGTCGTCCTCGAGGCGCGCCAGGAGGCGTGGCACCACCAGCCGTATGCCGTCGACGTGACGGTCCCCCGGCTCTCCACCGTCTGGCTCGTGCCGGTCGACCAGCCGGCGGGCCAGGTCGTCATCGGGACCGCAGAGGAGGTGTCCCCGCCGGTCAGCGCGGAGGTCATCGCCGACTCGATGGCCGAGGCGGCCGCCGACCCGGACGCCGAGCTCGGCTCGACCGGAGCGTCGGGCCAGGCCGCCACCTCGACCACGAACGGAGACCTGTCATGACGCACCCCCGCGCCGGCCAGCCGGCCCAGGCAGAGGACCTCGTCGACGTCGACGCGCTCGTCGGCGCCTACTACGACCGGCACCCCGACGTGGACGACCCGGACCAGCAGGTCGCGTTCGGCACCTCGGGCCACCGCGGGTCGAGCCTGCGCACGGCCTTCAACGAGGACCACATCCTCGCCACGACCCAGGCCATCGTCGACTACCGCGCCTCGCAGGGCTTCGACGGGCCGCTCTTCATCGGCCGCGACACCCACGGCCTGTCCGAGCCGGCGTGGCGCTCGGCCCTCGAGGTCCTCGTCGCCAACGGCGTGCAGGTGCTCGTCGACGACCGCGACGGGTTCACCCCCACCCCGGCCGTCTCGCACGCCATCCTGCGGGCCAACCGCGGGAAGGCCTCGGGCGCAACCGGTCTCGCCGACGGCATCGTCGTGACGCCGTCGCACAACCCACCGGCCGACGGCGGCTTCAAGTACAACCCGCCGCACGGCGGCCCCGCCGACACCGACGCCACCTCGGTCATCGCCAAGCGCGCCAACGACCTCATCCGCGACGGCCTCAAGGAGGTCAAGCGTGTCGCGTTCGACCAGGCCCGCGGCCGGGCCGGCGCCTACGACTTCCTCGGCAGCTACGTCGACGACCTCCCCCAGGTCGTCGACCTCGCGCGGGTCCGCGAGGCCGGCGTCCGCATCGGCGCCGACCCGCTCGGCGGTGCCTCGGTGGCCTACTGGGGCGAGATCGCCGAGCGGCACGGGCTCGACCTCACGGTGGTCAACCCGCGTGTCGACCCGCAGTGGGCCTTCATGACCCTCGACTGGGACGGCAAGATCCGGATGGACTGCAGCTCGCCGTCGGCGATGGCCTCGCTCATCCGCAACAAGGACGCCTACGACCTCTCCACGGGCAACGACGCCGACGCCGACCGGCACGGCATCGTCACGCCCGACGCGGGCCTGATGAACCCCAACCACTACCTCGCCGTCGCGATCCAGTACCTCTACGGCGGCGCCCGCCCCGGCTGGCCGGCGACGACGGCCATCGGCAAGACGCTGGTCTCCTCCTCGATGATCGACCGTGTCGCGGACGACCTGGGCCGCACCCTGCTCGAGGTGCCGGTCGGCTTCAAGTGGTTCGTGCCCGGCCTGCTCGACGGCTCCGTCGGGTTCGGCGGTGAGGAGTCCGCCGGCGCCAGCTTCCTGCGCCAGGACGGCACCGTGTGGTCCACCGACAAGGACGGGATCCTGCTCGCGCTGCTGGCCTCCGAGATCCTCGCGGCGACTGGGAAGACCCCCAGCCAGCACTACGCCGAGCTGACCGCGAGACACGGCGACCCGGCATACGCCCGCATCGACGCTGCGGCGTCGCGCGAGGAGAAGGCCAAGCTGGCCGCCCTCTCCCCCGACGACGTGACGGCCGAGACCCTTGCAGGAGAGACGATCACGGGCAAGCTCACCGAGGCGCCGGGCAACGGCGCACGCATCGGCGGGCTCAAGGTGACCACCGAGAGCGCCTGGTTCGCGGCGCGGCCGTCGGGCACCGAGGACGTCTACAAGATCTATGCCGAGTCGTTCCAGGGCCCGGAGCACCTGGCGCGGGTGCAGGCCGAGGCCAAGGACGTCGTGACGGCGGCCCTTGGCGGATGACCTCCACCGACCCCGGCGGGACTCCCGACCCGCGCGGCCGGCTCGTGCTCGTGACGGGCACTCGAGCGGACGACCGGGCCGCCTTGGCCTGCGCGGTCGCCGAGCGGCTCGAGCGGGCCGTCGTCGTCGACGGGGCGGCCCTCGAGGTCGCCGTCACGACCGGCCCGGTGGCGGGCTGGGACGAGCCACCGACCACGCAGCAGCTGCGACTGAGGCTGCTGCGGTGGTCGGCCGCGCTCGCGGTCGCCGAGACCTACCAGCTCGAGGGCTTCGACGCGGTCGTCGCCGAGGACGCCCTGGGTGACCGTCTCGAGGACTTCCTCGACCTCGTCGAGCCCGAGCCGGTGCACGTCGTGGTCCTGCGCGACCCGGTCGACGCGACGACGCCGCACTGGGGCCTGTCGCTGCCCGTGCCGGGTGACGACCGAGACCTGGCCGATCTGGCCGACCAGGTGGTCGAGCGCCTTGCCGAAGCCCTCGTGGCGACCACGGCGACCGACTGACCGGCGCGCACGGCCGGCGTGGGCACTCGAGGGTTCGGGTGCCCACGTCCCGTCCGGGGGTCGGCTCCTAGAAGAGGGCGCTCATGAGGGACTTGCGCGCCTTGGCGACGCGCTCGTCCGTCACGCCGACGACCTCGAAGAGCTCGACGAGGTGCTCGCGGGCCTTGTTGCGGTCGGCGTCGGCCGTCACCCGCACCGTGTCGATGAGCCGCAGGAACGCGTCCTCGACGTGGCCACCGAGCAGGTCGAGGTCGGCCACGAGGATCTGCGCGTCGACGTCGGTCGGCGCCGCGGCCGCAGCCGCGCGAGCCTCCTGCAGGTCGGCGCCCTGGGTGCGCTGCAGCAGGCCGACCTGCGCCAGGCCCAGCTTGGCATCGGTGTCGCCCGGGCTCTGGGCCAGCGCCTCACGGTAGGCGGCAGCCGCCCCGTCGAGGTCGCCCGCCTCGATGGCCTCGAAGGCCTTCTGGTGAAGGGGCGGCAGCGGCGGCTCGGCCGCCTCGTCCTCCGTCGGAGCGTCGGCGTCGGCCGCCACCGCGGTGCCGGTGACGCCGTGCTGCGCGGCGAGCTGCAGCACCTGGTCGATGACGGCCGTGATCTGTGCTTCGGGCTGGGCTCCCTCGAAGAGCGGCACGGGCTGCCGCTGCACGAAGGCGAAGCTGACGGGCACCGCCTGCACCTGGAAGGCCTGCAGGATGCCGGGGTTGGCGTCGACGTCCACGGTCACGAGCTGGAAGCGGCCGGCATACCGGCGCGCCACGGCGCCGAAGGTCGTGAGGAAGTCGGCCGACTCCTTCAGGCGAGGCGACCACAGCACCAGGACGACCGGGTACTGCGCGGACGCCTCGACGACGTCGCGGAAGGAGGCGTCAGTGCCCTCGATGACGAGGCCAGCACCGTCCTCGGAGGTGGAGCCCGCGCCGGAGGCGGGGCCAGCCTGCGGGGCCGGACGCTTGAGCGATGACAGGTCGACGGCACCGCGCAGTGCTGCTGCGGTGAATGGCTGGTGACTCATAGATCAATCCTGCCTCACCTGCCCGAGCCGGCGACGAGCTGGTCGGACGCCGCAACGATGCGGGCCTGCCCGGACGCGGGGATGACGATGGCGACGATCTCGTTGGAGGTGAGGTTGGCCTCCGTCGTGATCTGCTTGATGCCGGTCAGCAGTGTCAGCTCCTTGGCCGGGGTCAGCTTGACCGGGGTGCGCATGGCGATGGCGTCGTTGCGCACGAGATGGGCGAAGACGATGGCGCCGTTGCCGCCCTTGAGCCGCAGGCCGCCGAGCACACCCTTCGGGTCGTGCTCCTGGGTGAAGGCGCCCTGGTTGTTGAGGGCCTGCGACTGCGCCCGCGCCGACTGGCGCAGCTGCTCCGACAGCGGGTCGTCGGCGAGCACCTTGGTGGCCGTGGGGTCGGGGTACTTCACCGACGCCGCGAAGGCGGCCAGAGCGTCCTGGGGCCTGGTGGCCAGACCCTTGCCGTCGCCGATGGCGGCGGAGCCGTCGGTCGCCGGGTCGAGGGCGTCGAGCTTGGCATCGGGCAGCATCGGGGTGACGGCGGCAGCCTTGAACGGGCCACCCGGCGTGTCCGCGACGAGCAGCACCAGGACCGCGGCGCCCGTCTTCTTCAGCGTCGTCTGCGCGAGGATCTGCTGGGGCTTGTCCCCGCTGCGCGAGACGCCCAGCACCTTGACGCTGCTCGTCGCCAGCTCGGCCTCCGCCTTCTCGGCCGCGGTGCGGCCGGGGAGCGTCTTGGCGTAGGCGTTGGCCGACTCCAGCGCCGCACCCACGAAGGCCTTCTGGCGCGCCGCGGCTCCCGCCGGCGTCGCGTCCAGGGAGGAGGTGGCCGCGGCGGACACCGCGGAGGCGGCCGTCGTCTGGGCGGTCTCCGCAGCCATGGCGGGGCTGCCCGAGCCCGTCTCGCCGTCCGAGCTGCCGGTGCAGGCGGACAGCATGGCAGCACAGGCGAGCGCGGCGGCAATACCTCGTCGACGGATCGCGGGGCGGGGCATGGTGAAGCCTTTCGATGACACAGGGGGATGGCCGAAGCACACGGCCGCGACCCACGATACGCAGCCTCGCGCCCGCAACGACAATCCGGTAAAGCGGCCTGCCGCATACAAACCGGGGCACTTCGGACACGTTGTCCCCCCGACTTCGCGGCGGGGATGTCGGGCACGTCACGCCGGCTGTCGCGAGCGGCCCGAGCAGCGCCGCGCGCCACTGCCGATGCCTCAGGGTGCGGGGCTCACCCTGCCCTCGTCGAGCACGATGCGCCGCACGGCCCCGGCCGCGGCCTCGAGGTCGTGGGTCGCCATCACGACGGCAGCGCCGTCGGCGGCGAGCCCCTGCAGCAGCGCCAGCACCAGCTCCCGGTTCGCGTGGTCCAGCTCGGAGGTCGGCTCGTCGGCGAGCAGGATGCGTGGGCGAGCGGCGACTGCCCGGGCGACCGCCACCCGCTGCTGCTGCCCTCCGGACAGCTCCTCGACGAGGTGGTCCCCGGAGTCCCCGAGTCCCACGGCCTCCAGGGCCTCACGCGTGCGCGCCATCGCCTCCGAGGCGCGCACCCCTGCCTCGAGGAGCGGCACCAGGACGTTCTCCGCCGCCGTCAGCACGGCGGCGAGCCCGTTGCCCTGGGGCACCACTGCCACCCCCAGCCGGACGGTGGCCTCTCGGGCCCCGCTGGAGCGCACGGGGGCACCTGCGACGACGACCTGCCCGGTGACGGACGCCGCCGGGTCGAGCGCCCCCGCCAACGACGAGAGCAGGGTGGACTTGCCGGCTCCCGACGGCCCACTGACCGCCACCAGCTCGCCCGGGGCGACCTCCAGGGTCACGTCGTCGAGCGCCACGACCTCACCGAAGCGCACCCCGAGGCCGTATGCCGTCAGGCCGGCGGGTGCGGACGTGTGCCCGCGGTCCAGCCCGTCCGAGGCCCCGACGCCGGTCCGCTGCGAGCCGACCTCGCCGCTCCCACGCCGCCTGCTCATGCGTGCTCCCTCCCGGGCTGTGCGCGGGCGACAGGGCCCGCAGCCACGTCGTCGTCGCCCTCGCCCTCGCCCTCGAGACGCCAGACCGTCCCGTCGTACCTGAGTCGCACGAGCGAGCCTGGCGGGAAGTCGTCGAGGGCGGCGCCCGAGAGCGGCAGGGACCCGTCTGCCGACACGACGGCATACTCCTCCCCCAGCCGGCCCTCGGCGCCCACGCGCCCGTCCCGGATGGTGACCGTGCGGGGCAGCCGCGCGGCCACCTGCGGGTCGTGCGTCACGACGACGATGGTCGAGCCGAGCCGCTCGTTGATGCCGGTGAGGGCGTCGAGCACCCGGTCGCGGGACTCGTGGTCGAGCTGGCTCGTCGGCTCGTCCCCGAGGAGCAGGCCGGGGAAGCACGCCATGCCCACGGCGATGGCGGTCAGCTGGAGCTGTCCCGGAGCCAGGCTGCGCAGCGGTCGGTCGCCGAGCTCCTCGATGCCGAGCAGGGCCAGCACCTCCCGGACGTCGGGGACCTCGCGACCCAGCCGCCGCGCCCCGGCCTGTGCGAACTCGACGTTCTGCGCGGGCGTGAGGTAGGGCAGCAGGTTGCGGCCGGCGCCCTGCAGCACGAGACCCACGTCGCCCGCGCGGAAGTCGTCGAGGTCGGCCTGTCCCATCGACTTCATCTCGTGGTGCCCGACGTGGACCCGCCCGGCACTGGGCTCGAGCAGCCCCCCGAACACGGTCAGAAGGGTCGACTTGCCTGCGCCGCTCGGACCGAGCAGGCCGACGACCTCCCCGGCGGAGACTCGCAGGTCCACCCCGGACAGGGCCGCGACGTCGTGCCCCTCCGAGCGGTAGATGACCACGAGCCCACGGGTCGTCACGTCGAGCCCACGGCGGGCACCTCGGCTGGGGAACGACACGGCGTCGTCGAGCGGCGCGCGTGGTGCGAGGCGCCTCATGCCTGCTCCCGCACTCGAGTGACGGTGGCCCTGCGGGCCAGCCAGACGCCGAGGGCCGCGGCCACGAGGACGAGCCATGCCAGGGTCAGCGCGGCCGCCGTGGCCATGGGGGCGAGGGCCGGTCGCAGGTCGCGCACGAAGGTCTCCGACGGTGTCGTGAAGAACGGGACGAGCCCGAGCGACAGCCGGGCGCCCACCGCCCCGCACGCCGCGCCGACCGCGGCCGCCCCTGCGATGACGACGACCTGCTCGGCCACGGCGACCTGTCGCAGCCGCCGGGGAGGGACGCCGGCCATGCGGAGGGAGGCGAGGTCCTTGGACCTCGTGCGCCACGAGGTCACCGTGACCAGCAACAGGACCAGGGCACCGAGCACGAGTGCCACGACACCGATGACGATGGCGAGGCGCAGGGACCACGCCGATGCGGACCTGTCGTAGGACTCGCGCAGGGCCGCGAGGTCGGACCGCGCGAGCACCGTGACGCCCGCGGCCTCGAGGGCCTGCTGCACCGAGGGCGCCCGGGACGCGTCGCCGACCCACACCTCGATGGAGCCGCTCGCGTACAGCCGGCTCGCCTGCGCGGAGAGCGCGTCGTAGTCGACGAGCGCGACGTTCGTCGCGTCACCGGGTGCGACTGCCACCCGGGCGACCTCTCGCGTGCGCACGCTCGAGCCGCTGAACCCGACGATCGACTGGGTCTGCGAGCCGGTGTCGCCGTCCAGCGCGGGGACCACGACCACGGGCAGCGCCGGCGGCCCGGTCGTGAACGTGACGATGCCCCCGGTCGAGGCGAACGAGGCCCGTAGTCCGTCGGCGCCCTGCGGCGTGACCGCGGCGTAGCCGGGCCGGTCGGGTTGCAGGTCGCGCAGCGGGTACGCGATGCCGACCCCGTCCCAGGCGAGGTCGCCGAGCCGTATCGGCGGCGCCGCGTCGCTGCCGAGGGACCGGATCCGCACGTGACCGGCGATGAGCCTCGTCTCGGTCGCGGCCCGGTCGACGGAGATGCCCGTCAGGGTGCACGAGGCGGTGGCGCAGGGGATGCGGCCCGTCAGGCGGACAGGGCCGGCGGCGGAGAACGGCACGGAGCCGAGCGGGACGTTGAGGTCGGCCCCGGTGCTGTCGCGCAGCTCGAGACGGAAGGGGAGCACGTCCGGACCGTGGGGGGTCGAGGGGCCGTCACCGGCGGCGAGGTCTGCGCCGGGCAGCACCCTGTCGATGCCGAGGCCGTCGATCGTCACCGTCGCCAGCGTTCCCCGCAGCTCGGCAGAGCCGCCTGCGGAGGCGGAGAGCTGGGACCAGCCGATGCGCGCGGCCGTGGAGCCCCCGGGCTCGAGCGCCACCGCACGCATGGCCGCAGGCACGACGGCCATGGTGGCGAGCGAGCCGGAGTTGGCGGCGAAGAGGGTGGCGACAGGTGCCGTGAACCTCGAGCCGGGGTCGAGGCGGCGCAGCACGTCGCGGACGAGCCGGGGTTCCTTGGCGTCGGTCTGCAGCACGACCTGGGCGCCCGCCTCCAGGGTCGCCCGCTGCTCGCGGTTGCGTGCCGCGACGACGTAGGCGTCGGTCGCGAAGACGAGCAGAGCCGTGGCCACCGTGACGATGGCCACGAGCCGGCGGACCGCTGGGCGGCGCGCCAGCTGGACGGCCGTCAGCCCGCTGGCGACGTGCCCCCGGCGAAGCAGGTGGTGGCCGAGGCGGCTGGCCACGGGGACGACGACGAGCGCGAGCAGCAGGCCCACGGCGAAGGCGAGCAGTGCCGGCGTCGCCATCGCGAGGGGACCGGTGACGTTGCCGCTGACGATGGTCACCACCCCCGCGGCCGCGACGGTGATGACGACGGCGTCGAGCAGGCCCACGGCCAGGGTCCGTGGGCGCGGCGGCACCCGCCGCAACAGGGAGGGGATGGGCTCGCGCACCACGCGGCGGGCTGCGAGGAGCACCGCCCCGAGGGCGGCGGCGAGCGCGAGGAGCGCGGCGGCATACGCACCCGGTGGCACCTCGAAAGGGGCACCGTGCGGAAGCCAGAGGCGCGCGGCCACGACGTCGAGGAGGACCGCCAGCAGCGCCCCGAGCGGTACCCCCAGGGTGACGAGCGTCCCGAGCTCGCTGACGACGAGCCGACGGGCGCCGCGCACCCCCTCGCCGCGGAGACGGGCGAGGGCGATCTCGGGCCGACGCTGCTCCACCGCGGCCGAGGCGGCGAGCCCGAGCACGATCACGGCCAGGAGGGCCAGCTGGCCCATGAGCAGGGGAACCAGCAGCGCCGCCTGCTGTTGCCCGAGCACCACGGTGTGGCCGAGCTCGTCGAGGCCGCTGTGCAGGACCGGGGTGGTCGGCCCGTCGATGCGGCGGTCCTGGGCGACCCGGAGGTCGGCGAGCAGCCGCGGCAGCTGGTCGACACCGAGCGACTCACGCCGGAGGGCGTAGCTCAGGGTCGTGGTCGTGCCGGTGGGGACGGCGGAGAAGAAGGCTGGGGCCACGATCGGGGCATCGACCTTCGGCACCGAGGCGAGTCCCTGCACCGAGGTGGTCCCGGCGCGCCCCGTGAGCCGCAGGCCGAACCACGCCGTGTCGTCCGAGACCTGGTCGTAGGTGCCCACGACCACGGCCTGCTGCTGCGTCGATCCGCGGGGTGGCACACCCTCGGGCGCGGCCACGAGCCCCACGACGTCACCGACGTGCCATCCCTCGAACGCCGCCTCCGCCGTCGAGACGAGAACCTGTCCCGCCCGGGTCGGGCACGCGCCGGCGGTGACCCGCAGGTCGGCGCACCCGGCGAGGGGCGCGTAGGCCGTCGTGAGCACGTCCGCGCCGCCGCGTCGGTCCGACTGGCGCAGCAGCACCTGCCCGGAGACCCTGGCCACCGGCGCCTCGAAGGCCGCCCGCGCCGGGGACGGCATCGCGGTCGACACCCGAGTGGCGTCCGGCACCGTCTGCCCGTCCGACTGCGCCTCGGCCACGGCGGCCGTCGCCATCACCGTGCTCCTGGCCAAGGCGTCGCGCAGCAGCCCGTGCTCGACCGAGCGGGCGTAGAGCGGGCCGAACACGGCGGAGGCCGTGACCAGCGCCGACAGCAGCAGGAGCGACACCGCCTGGGCCGGTCGGTGTCGCGTCGTGGCGAGAAAGGTGCGGACGCTCGCGGCGCCGGACCAGCGGCGGCCCCCGCGCCGACGCCGGGTCCGCGACGCACCGGGTCGCCGCCGCTGTCGGCTCGTCATGACCGGACCCCCGTCCCGTTCGGCGCCGCGGCGCGCTCCCCTGTCGTCCCGCACGCCGCCACGGCGACCTCGCCGGCTGCGGCGGTGCGAGTCTGCACCTCGGGCTCCGGGTCGCGGGCGGTCGGTGCTGCCCTTCGCGCAGATCGTGACCTCTTCGCAACCGAATCCGGGCGGCGTCGGCTCGGTCGGTGTCGGTCTGCGCGGATCGGTCAGCGTGCCAGGCGGCGGATCATGCGGATCTCGGAGGTTCCGGTGGCCGGGTGCTGCGAGCGTCCGCCCTCGTCGACGAAGCCGCGGCGGGTGTAGAAGGCCCGGGCACGGGCGTTGTCCTCGACGACCCAGAGCGTGGCGTCACGCTCGCCGACGACCGCGTCCAGGAGGCGGTCGGCCATGCCGGTCCCCCGGGCGATCGGCAGCAGGTTGACGACGTACAGCTCCCACTCGGTCGGGGCGTCCTCGTCGCGGCTCGGACCGGCGCTGCCGAACCCGGCGATCCGATCCTCTGCGTCGACCACGAGCAGCGTCCGGACGTCCGGGCTGGTGGGCGAGGAGAGCCCTTCCCGCCAGTTCGCAGCCGACCGCTCCTCGCTCAGGCCGGCGAGGTAGTCGGCGGGCATGATCCCGGCGTACGCGTCGCGCCAGACCGCCATGTGGACCCGGCCGAGCTCGTCGCAGTCCTCGAGCGTCGGCGGCCGCAGGTCCCAGCCGTCGTCAGCCATCGCCCTGGCGCTCGAGGGCCTCCTCGAGCCGCTCCAGCTTGCCGTCGAGCTCACCGGTGAAGCCGGGGCGGATGTCCGCCTTGAGCACGAGGCTGACGCGGGGGGAGTTCTCGGCCAGCACGTCGCAGCACCGCTTGACGACGGCCATGCACTCGTCCCACTCCCCCTCGATCGTCGTGAACATCGCGTCGGTGCGGTGCGGCAGCCCGGAGTCGCGCACGACACGGATGGCTCGGGCGACCGCGTCGGACACCGATCCGGTGTCGTCGGCCGCGACGGTGGGGGCGACGGAGAAGGCGATCAGCATGCCGACACCGTATGCCGCCCGCACCCGTGCGCAGTCGCGTGCCCCCGGCACGCGGCTCGTCGTGGGCCCTGCGACATACGAAGTCGGTGGGTGTCGGCTTGGCCGGGCACGGTGGCCCGGCTCGGGCTCGGCTTCCAGTGTTCGTGGGGCCTGTGGACGACCCCCGCGGTGCGGGTGCCCGCGCCGACAGGGTGGACCGATGGACGCGGTCGAGCAGGCGATCCGGCGCCTTGGAGGTGTGGCGACTCGCTCCGAGCTGCGCGAGCTGGCGTCCAAGCGGCAGCTGCGCAGGGCCGTCGACTGTGGTGTCGTGCTGCGCCCGAGACGCGGTCGCTACGTGCTCGCCGAGGTCGACGCGGCCCGGGCCCTCGCCCACGGCCTCAGTGCCGTGGTCTCGCACCGTTCGGCTGCACTCGCCCATGGCTGGAAGGTCAAGACCGTGCCGACGCTCGCGGAGATCACGGTCCCGCCGGGCCGCAAGATCACTGCCGACAGCCGGAACAGGGCCAGCATCCGCAGCTCGCCCCTCGCGCCCGACGAGATCGTCAACGGCCTCACCTCACCTGTCCGGACGGTCGTCGACTGCGCTCGCTGGCTGCCCTTCGACGAGGCGCTCGCGATCGCCGACTCGGCCCTGCGGTCTCGATCGGTGCGTGCGACCGACCTGGCCCGGGCTGCTCACTCGGTCAGAGGTCCCGGCCGACCCGGGGTGCTCCGCGTGCTGCGACTCGCATCCGGCAATGCCGCGAACCCGTTCGAGTCCGTGCTGCGTGCCATCGCGTTGGACGTCCCCGGCCTCGACCCGCGGCCACAGGTCGGGATCGCCGTCGGGGCGGGCGAACGCATCACACCCGACCTGGTCGACGTGTCGCTGGGCATCGTCCTGGAGGCCGACAGCCATGAGTTCCACACCCGCAGAAGCCAGCTCGTCACGGACTGCTGGCGTTACGACGAGCTCGTGCTCGGCGGTTGGGATGTCTACCGCTTCACCTACGAGCACGTCATGCATCGGCAGGCATGGACCCGCTCGGTGTTGGAGCGGGCAGTGGTCAAGGCCCGCCGGACACAGCAAGTCCGCTGCCGCGTCCAGTGCTGAGCACGCACCACGGGAGCGCCCGGGACCTCGTGCGTCCGGAGGGTCACGCCTCAGGCGCCGAGCTGCTCCACGAGGCGGTCGGCGGCGGCATACGGGTCCAGGTGACCGGCGAGCACCTCACGGGCCAGCGTGACGACGCCCGCGTGGCCCGCCACGTGGGCGAAGCGGGCGCGCAGCGCGGCGAGTGCGATGGTCTCGATCTCGTCCGCGGCCCGGCGCTCGCGCCGGCGCGTGAGCTCGCCGTTCTCCTCGACGAAGGCGCGGTGCTTGTCGAGAGCCTCCATGACCTCGTCGATGCCGACCTTCTGTGACGCGACGGCCTTGACGACGGGAGGGCGCCACAGCCCGGGCTCGGTGCGGTCGCCGAGGGAGATCATGTGCCGCAGGTCGCGGACCGTCGCGTCCGCGCCGTCGCGGTCGGCCTTGTTGACGACGAAGACGTCGCCGATCTCGAGGATGCCGGCCTTCGCCGCCTGGATGCCGTCGCCCATCCCGGGGGCAAGGAGCACGACGGACGTGTCGGCGAGGCCGGCGATCTCGACCTCGGACTGGCCCACCCCGACGGTCTCGACGAGCACGACGTCGCACCCGGCGGCGTCGAGGACGCGGATGGCCTGCGGCGTCGTGAAGGACAGTCCGCCGAGGTGCCCACGCGAGGCCATCGAGCGGATGTAGACCTCGGGGTCCAGGGCGTGGTCCTGCATGCGGACCCGGTCACCGAGCAGTGCGCCGCCCGAGAAGGGGGAGCTCGGGTCCACCGCCAGCACCCCGACGCGCAGCCGCCGCTCGCGGAAGGCGCCGACGAGCGCCGTGGTCGTCGTCGACTTGCCCACGCCCGGCGAGCCGGTGAGGCCGATGACGTACGCGTTGCCGGAGTGGGGTGTCAGCGCCGCCATCACCTCACGCAGCGACTCGTGCCCGTCCTCGACGAGCGAGATGAGGCGGGCGACGGCACGCGGCGAACCCGCCCTGGCCGACTCGACCAGGGCGGGGACGTCGACGGCTCGGCGTGCCACGCGGTGCGGTGCCTCGCCGCTCAGGCGGACGCGGGGACGCGGACGATCAGGGCGTCGCCCTGGCCGCCGCCGCCACAGAGCGCCGCCGCACCGACGCCGCCGCCACGGCGCTTCAGCTCGAGAGCGAGGTGCAGTGCGATGCGGGCGCCGGACATGCCGATCGGGTGGCCCAGGGCGATGGCGCCGCCGTTGACGTTGACCTTGTCGAGGTCGATGCCGAGCTCCTGGGCGGAGGCGAGGCCGACTGCGGCGAAGGCCTCGTTGATCTCGACGAGGTCGAGGTCGGCGGGCGTGATGCCCTCCTTCTCGCAGGCCCGGGCGATGGCGCGCGCCGGCTGCTGCTGGAGGGTGGAGTCGGGGCCGGCGACGACACCGTGCGCGCCGATCTCGGCGAGCCAGGTCAGGCCGAGCTCCTCCGCCTTGGCCTTGCTCATGACGACCACCGCTGCGGCGCCGTCGGAGATCTGCGAGGCCGAGCCGGCCGTGATCGTGCCGTCCTTGCTGAAGGCCGGGCGCAGCCCGCTCAGGGACGCGGCCGTCGTGTCGGGGCGGATGCCCTCGTCGTTCTTGAAGACGATCGGCTCGCCCTTGCGCTGCGGGATGCTGACCGCGACGACCTCGTCGTCGAAGATGCCGTCCTTCCAGCCCTTGGCCGCCAGCTGGTGGCTGCGTGCCGAGAACTCGTCCTGCTGCTCACGGGTGAAGGCCTGGGAGCCGGTGTTGGCCTGCTCGGTCAGGGCGCCCATGGCCTGGTCGGTGAAGGCGTCCCACAGGCCGTCGTAGGCCATGTGGTCGCGCATCGTCACGTCGCCGTACTTGTAGCCCTCGCGCGACTTCGTCATCAGGTGCGGCGCGTTGGTCATCGACTCCTGGCCGCCGGCGACGACGACGTCGAACTCGCCGGCGCGGATCAGCTGGTCGGCCATGGCGATGGCGTTGATGCCCGAGAGGCAGACCTTGTTGATGGTCAGGGAGGGAACGGTCATCGGGATGCCCGCGGCGTGCGCGGCCTGGCGGGCCGGGATCTGGCCGGCGCCGGCCTGCAGCACCTGGCCCATGATGACGTACTCGACCTGCTCGGGAGCCACGCCCGCCTTCTCCAGCGCGCCCTTGATGGCGATGCCACCGAGGTCCGATCCGGAGAAGTCCTTGAGCGAGCCGAGCAGCCGACCCATAGGGGTGCGGGCGCCCGCGACGATCACGGAGGTGGGACGGTCAGCAGTCATGGTTCGTTGGCCTCTTCCGACGTCTTTGGTGGTGTCCCGACCACAATAGACGCGCCGTCGCGGACGCCCCTGCCAGCGAGACCTACCGCACACGGCATACGCCGTCCGTATGCCGTGTGGTGGCAATACGTTGGCGCCATGACGGATGCGCTCTTCACCCACATCGACCACGTCGGCATCGCCGTGCCCGACCTCGACGCCGCCATCTCCTTCTACGAGGAGAAGTACGGCATGACGATGCTCCACCAGGAGACCAACGAGGAGCAGGGCGTCCGCGAGGCCATGATGGGCGTCGGCGAGTCCGGCTCGTGCATCCAGCTGCTCGCGCCGCTGTCACCCGAGTCGACCATCGCGAAGTTCCTCGACCGCAGCGGCCCCGGCATCCAGCAGCTCGCCTACCGCGTCGCGGACATCGACGCGGTGTGCGCGACCCTCCGCGAGCGCGGGCTGCGCCTGCTCTACGAGACCCCGAAGCGGGGGACGAGCGACAGCCGGGTCAACTTCATCCACCCGAAGGACGCCGGCGGGGTCCTCGTCGAGCTCGTCGAGCCGTCAGCGCACGCCGGCCACTGAGGACGCCACCCCGGCCCGGTGGGTGGCGAGCTCGCCCTCGGTGAGCACCACGAGGGCGGCGGTCCACGCGAGCGGCGCCGGACCGGCCGGTCTGCCGTCGGGGAGCACCTTCTCCGGAAGGCTCCCCCACGACGTGCAGTGGTGCTCCAGCCAGGCCATCCACCGTTCCGCGAGCGGCGCGTGGCCCGACGCCGCTGCGGTGTAGGCGACGAGGGCCGTCTCCGGCGTCCAGGAGACCCCGTCCTGCTTCCACTCGGCGCCGGGAGCGAGACCGCCCGCGCCGCGCAGGGCCAGGACCGGGTAGCGCTCCCACGCCCGCTCGGCCGCGGCGTCGTCGAGGACGGCGAAGGGCGGCATGAGCATGGCGACGCCTGCGTCGAGTCCGCCGGTGCTCCCGTGCCGCTGGTAGTCCGGTCCGAACCGTGAGCGGATCAGGGCGCGGAGGCGCCCAGCCGCGCGCCCGGCGGCCACGGCTCGCGGCGCGTCCCGCTCGGCGGCATACGTTCGCGCGGCGGCCTCGAGCCCGGCAGCCAGGGGCGCCGCCGTGCCGAGGGTGACCCGGCGCTCGGGCACCTCCCAGTAGTCCGGCGACACCTCGGGCAGGCGTGCGCCTGCGCCCGTCTGGGCCAGGACGAACGCGACGGACCGGTCGCGCAGGCCACGCAGCCCGGCCGGTAGGACGCCGTCCGGCCGGGTCACGCGCAGCCGGTCGAGCGACCACAGCACCCAGCCGGCGCCGTCGCTCTGGCGGGGACGGTCGTCGGGCGGCCCGGACCCGTCCAGCCGGTAGCGCGCCTCGAAGCCGCCGTCAGGGCGCTGGACGCGGGCGAGGAAGCCGAGCACCCGGAGCGCGTCGTCGGGGTGGCCCGTCTCGGCGTACGCGGCGGCCACGAACGCCGAGTCGCGCGGCCACGCGTACGCCCACGGGCCGTCCGGTCCGGCAGCGACGGCACCGTTGGGCCGGGTCAGGGCGTGCAGGTCCAGCAGGGCCTGGGACACCACACCGGCTCGCGCGCCCTCCGCCGGCACGTCCCCGTAGGCCAGCCAGACGGCCTCGGCGGGCGGGTCCAGGAGCCGGCCGCCGAGGGAGGAGGGGGCCAGCGCCCACGTCGAGCGCCACGCGGGGCCGTTGCGCAGGACGGGCGGAGGCTCGTCGTGCGCCAGCATCGGGACGAGGCCGAGGGCGGCCGCGGTGACCGCCGCCAGCACGCCAATCAGGGCACGACGCACGGTGACCTCCCCTCGCCCTCCGTCGAACGGGCGCCAGTGTGGCACGCACGGGGCCGGGTTCGCCGGGGATCCGCCCCGCTCGTGTCCCTGGTCGTAGCATCGCCTCCCATGGAGGTCACTCGCCGTCAGGCGCTCACGGCGGTCGCGGGCGCCGCGGTCGGGGCCGCTGGAGCCGTCGGTGCGGTGCGGCTCACCGAGCACCTCGACGAGGGCACTCCCCTCCCCTTCTACGGCAGCCCGGTGAGCGCGGTGCGCCCGGACCGTTCCCCGCCGTCGGCAGGCGCGGCGACGGTCGTCTGGGGCGGGCCCGGTGACCAGCGCCGGGTCGCCCTGACCTTCGACGACGGCCCCCACCCGCAGTGGACGCCGCGGGTGCTCGCCGCACTCGAGGCGGAGGACGTGCCCGCCACCTTCTTCTGCCTGGGGCGCAACGTGCGCGACCACGGGAGCCTGCACCGCGACAGCGTCGGGCGCCACGAGCTGGCCAACCACACCTTCGACCACCCCGACCTCGGCCGCCACGACTGGGCGAGCTGCCGCGACCAGGTCGCCCGGACCAGCCGGCTGATGGGGCAGGCGTACGGCGCCGCACCCACCCTCTTCCGGCCGCCCTACGGCCACCTCGGCGGGGCTGCGGTGCTCGCGGCGGCCGAGCTGGGCCTGACGACCGTCATGTGGTCGGCCCAGGCCCGTGAGGACCTGGCGACCGGGCACCCCGACCGGATCGTCGACGACATCGCCTCGCAGGTCCGCCCCGGTTCCATCGTGCTCGCGCACGACACGGGGTCGGACGACCGGCTCGTCACCATCGACCGGCTGCGCGCGATCATCAGCCGCCTGCGCTCCGACGGCTACACGTTCGCCACGGTCTCCGACCTGCTGGCGCCCAGCAGGGCCAGCGCCACGACGCCGAGCCACACGTAGGCGGGCCAGAGCGCCGCACGCTCGAGGGCACCCACCCATGTCGGGCCGCCGAGGCGCGCACCGAACGCGGCCGCGGCGGTGAGGGTCACCGCCGCGATGACCCCTCCTGAGATCCAGACACCGGACGGCACGACGACCGACCTCCGCAGCGCCCCCGCGGTGGCCAGGACGGCGAGCGGCTGGAGGACGAAGACGGGCAGGGCTGCGACGACGTGCCATCCCGGCTGCTCGTCGACGGGCGCGAGGCCGACGGCGGCAGCCGCGAGCCCCGAGGCCGCCCAGAGCCAGACTGCGACTGCTCCCCACGTCCCCCCTCTTAGCGTCGGTCGAAGGAGCGCGGCACCGCCCGCACGCAGCAGGCCGAAGGCGACGAACGCGGCGTTGATCAGCCCGTGGCCGGGCGAGCAGACCTCGAGGACCGAGCCGGCGTGGCCGGGCGAGCAGGCTGCCATGCCGAGGGCACTGACCGTGTCGTCGCGCAGGGAGTATGCCGCGGAGGCCCCGGCCGCCACGAGCAGCTCGACGAGAACGTACGCCGGCTGCACCAGCCAGCACGCGAGCCCCGCCATCAGTCGTCGCACGCGCCGACCGTACTCGGCAGCCTCGCCGCCCCACGCCATCCGCGCCGCCGGCGCCGCCGGCGCCGGCGGGGAACCCGTGACCCAGGTCACCTGTGGTGGCCGTCTCAGAAGCGGCTACCGGCGAGTCACCTCTCGCTACGTTCGCAGGCAAGGCACGGTTTCAGACCATCAATGACGCTGCGACGTAAGGACCTTCAATGCAGGCCATCCGCGACGCCATCCTCTCCGGCGACCGCACGCAGGAGACCTACGCGAACCTCGAGATCCCCGCGACCTACCGCGGGGCGACCGTCCACAAGGACGAGGTCGACATGTTCGAGGGACTCGCCACCCGGGACAAGGACCCCCGCAAGTCCCTGCACATCGACGAGGTCCCGGTGCCCGAGCTGGCCCCGGGCGAGGCGCTCGTCGCCGTCATGGCCAGCGCCATCAACTACAACACCGTGTGGACCTCGATCTTCGAGCCCGTCTCGACCTTCGGGTTCCTCGAGCGCTACGGCCGGATGTCGGAGTTCGCCAAGCGGCACGACCTGCCCTACCACGTCGTCGGATCGGACCTCGCCGGCGTCATCCTGCGCACCGGCCCCGGCGTCACGAAGTGGAAGCCGGGCACCGAGGTCGTCGCCCACTGCCTCTCGGTCGAGCTCGAGGACGCCGAGGGCCACGACGACACGATGATGGACCCGCAGCAGCGCATCTGGGGCTTCGAGACGAACTTCGGCGGCCTCGCCGAGCTCGCCATCGTCAAGGCCAACCAGCTGATGCCCAAGCCGGCGCACCTGACGTGGGAGGAAGCGGCCTCCCCCGGCCTCGTCAACTCCACCGCCTACCGCCAGCTCATCTCGAAGCACGGCGCCGCGATGAAGCTCGGTGACCGGGTCCTCATCTGGGGCGCCTCCGGGGGCCTCGGCTCCTACGCCACGCAGATGGCCCTGGCGGGCGGCGCGACCCCGATCTGCGTCGTCTCCTCGCCCGAGAAGGCCGCGATCTGCCGCGCCATGGGCGCCGAGCTGATCATCGACCGCAACGCCGAGAACTACCGGTTCTGGAACGACGAGGGCACGGCCCAGGACCCCCGGGAGTGGAAGCGCCTCGGCAAGCGGATCCGCGAGCTCACCGGCGGCTACGACGTCGACATCGTCTTCGAGCACCCCGGCCGGGAGACCTTCGGCGCGAGCGTGTACGTGGCCCGCAAGGGCGGCACCATCGTCACGTGTGCCTCGACGTCGGGCTACATGCACGAGTACGACAACCGCTACCTCTGGATGAACCTCAAGCGCATCGTCAGCTCGCACTTCGCGAACTACCGCGAGGCGTGGGAGGCCAACGAGCTGATCAACCGCGGCCTGATCCACCCGACCCTCAGCAAGACGTACACCCTCGACGAGGTTGGTCAGGCGGCCCTCGACGTCCACCAGAACGCCCACCAGGGCAAGGTCGGCGTGCTCACCCTGTCGCCCGAGGCGGGTCTCGGCGTGAGCGACCCCGAGAAGCGCGCCGGCTTCGAGAAGGCGATCAACCGCTTCTGCAACCAGTAGCCGGATGCCGTTCGGACGCGTCGTGGGTCGGCCCCACGGGCGCTGACGTAGGCTCACGCCCGTGAGCATCTGGGGACGTTGGACGCGCTACCGCCGCGCCCAGCGCGCGAGGATGGACGAGTTCCGGGCCCGCGACCTCGGCTTCGACCGGCAGGCCCGGGCGGCTGCATACCGGGAGTCCGTGGACGGCTCACGCGGGGCAGCCGACGGCGCGCCACCCGGGCGGGCCGACGGCGTCTCCGAGGCGGCCTCCCCCGGGTCCTCGGACCTCGGCACCCTGGTGGCCACACTCCCGCTCGGGGTCGGTGAGTCGCCGGACGGCGCGTCCGACGGGGACCAGGTGCCCGAGGCTGCCCCCTCGGACGGCGGGGCCGACGGAGAGACGGGCACGTCGGACGGCAGGCGGGCGAAGGGTCAGCGGCGCGACTTCGGGCCGAGCGGGACGCCCTTCAACCGGCAGTCCCCCTTCTACGTCGGCTTCGTCGGCGCCGTCGGCGTCCTCACCGCGTATGCCGTCGTGCAGGCGGTCGGCCGCCTCGGCACCGTCATCACGCTGCTCGTGGTCTCGTTCTTCCTGACGCTGGCCCTCAACCCGCTCGTCGAGGCCCTCACCCGCCGCAGGGTCCGTCGCGGCTGGGCCGTCACCATCGTCTTCCTCGGCGTGCTCGCGCTCTTCACGCTCGTCGGCTGGCTCGTCATCCCGCCGGTGCTCCAGCAGGGCACGGAGCTGACGACGAACGCGCCACGGATGTTCGACAACGTGCTGGCCAACCCGTGGGTTCAGGACGTCGACCATCGCTACCAGCTCGTCCAGCGCATCCAGGAGGAGGTCAACAAGCGGGTCGCCGACGGCAACCTCTGGGCCGGGGTGTTCGGTGGCGTGCTCGACGCCGGCAAGGTGATCGCCTCCGGGGTCTTCAGCGTCCTGACGGTCCTGGTGCTGACGCTCTACTTCCTCGCGTCGCTGCCGGCGGTCAAGCAGGCGGCCTACGCCGTCGTGCCGGCCAGCCGGCGCCCGCGCACCGTCTCGCTCGCCGAGGAGGTCATGCGGCGGGTCGGGTCGTACGCGATCGGCCAGGTCGCCGTGGCCGGCATCAACGCCTTCTGCGCGTGGATCATGATGACGCTGATCGGGCTGAAGTTCGCGGCGGTGCTCGCCGTGGCCGTCGGCTTCCTCGGCCTGATCCCGATGGTCGGCGCGACGCTGGGGGCCTCGGTCGTGGCGATCGTCGCGTTCTTCGACGAGCCCAAGAAGGCGCTCATCGTCATCATCTACTTCATCGTCTACCAGCAGATCGAGAACTACGCCGTCATGCCGCGGATCATGCAGCGCACGGTGGCGGTGCCGGGAGCGGTGACGGTCGTCGCCGCCCTGGCCGGCGGAGCCCTCCTCGGGATCCTGGGGGCGCTGCTCGCCATCCCGTTCGCGGCGGGGGCGCTGCTGCTCTACGAGGAGGTCCTGGTGCCGCGGCAGCGGCGACACTAGGACCGCCGCTGGGGACAGCGGAATGCGCGAGCGGGGCGCGGCTCGGCATGGCAGGCTCGGCGCCATGACGCAGCCGCCGACGCTCGCCGAGGACGTGTTCCAGCAACCGGTCCGGGTCCAGTTCGAGGTCTTCCTCGACGAGCACCGTGCCGGCATCCGCAGCGCCCTCGACGGCCTGAGCGAGGAGGAGGCCAGGCGCTCTCTCGTGCCGTCGGCCACGACCCTGCTCGGGCTGGTGAAGCACGCGACGTTCGTCGAGAAGGTGTGGTTCGACGAGGCCGTCACGTGCCGCTCGCGGGCCGAGATCGGCATCCCGGCGACGCCGCACGAGTCCTTCCTCCTGACCGAGGACGACACCGTCGCCTCGGTGCAGCAGGCCCACGAGCAGGCCTGCGAGGCCTCGCGCAGGGCGACGGCGCCACTCGGCCTGGACGACATCGTGCGCGGCAACCGCCGGGGCCCTCTCCCGCTGCGGTGGGTGTACCTGCACATGCTGCGCGAGCTGGCCCAGCACTGCGGGCACGCCGACATCCTGCGCGAGCAGGTCCTGGCGGCGCGCCCCCAGCCCTAGACCGCTCCGGCGACCGCCGACGTATGCCGGAGGGCGGCGATCCCATCGCGGACCTCCAGGGCGGTCACGACCGCCGCCATGTCGAGGGCGCCGGCTCCGGACTCCTCCGCCTCGCGGAAGAGCTCGCGGGTGGCGTCGAGAAGGGGGCTGGCCGCACCGGCGGACCGGGCTGCCTCGGCGACGAGCCGGGTGTTGAGGTGGACGTCGCGGATGGCGGCCTGCACCTCGAAGTCCCGCTCGACGAGCTTGGCCAGCTTCAGGGTCGACACGGCGCTGGCCATCGGCCCGGCGTCGAGGGCCTGCCGGAAGGCGTCCAGGTCCAGCTCGAGCGCGGTCGCGAGGTGGTAGGCCTCCGCCAGCCCGGCGACCATGGTGCAGAGGTAGAGGTTGACGGCCAGCTTCGTTCCGAGGGCAGCGGGGACTGGGCCGCAGCGCACGACGGTGCGGCAGGTCCCAGCGAGCAGTGGCGCGACCTCCTCCACGGCGTCGTCGGCACCCGCGAGCAGGCCCACCAGCTCACCGCGCTCGGCCGGGACGCGGGAGCCCGAGACCGGGGCCTCGACGTAGCGACCCCCTGCCGCCACGACGTCTCGCTCGAGGCCCGCGGAGAAGGCGGCCGACGTGGTGCCACAGGGCACCACGGTGCGCCCGGCCACCATGGTGGCGAACTCGGGCGTTCCCCGTCGCAGCACCTCGTCCACGGCGGCCTCGTGCGCCAGCATCAGCAGGACGACGTCGCTCTCGGCGAAGACGGCGGCGGGCGAGGGCAGCGGCCGCGCCCCGTCGCGCGCGAGGTGCTCCACGGCCTCGGGCGACCGGTTCCACACGGCCAGTGGGACTCCGGCTCGGAGCAGGTTGGACGCCATGGGCCGGCCCATGATGCCGAGGCCGATGAAGCCGACTCGGAGCACGGCTCCTCCTCCACTGGCTCGATCCGACTATGACGATCGTCATAGTGGCCCTCTCATCATGACACCTGTCATAGTTGAAGGGAAGCCATCACCGCGGCAGGAGGGCGACATGCCGGGACCGTCACGCGGACCTCGCGAGCGCATGGTCTACGAGACGGCGCAACAGCTCCGCCGCGCCGGTGTGACCGCGACCGGGCTGCGCCACGTGGTCGCCGAGGCCGATGCCCCGCGCGGCTCCCTTCAGCACTACTTCCCCGGCGGCAAGGACCAGCTCGTCGCCGAGGCCCTCCAGTGGTCCGGCGCCTGGGCGGCCCAGCGGGTCGGCGCGCACGTCTCGGGGATGCGCCGGCCCTCCCCCAGCCGGCTCTTCACGGCCCTGGTCGACGAGTGGTCGGCCGACCTGCGGGCGCGTGGCTTCGAGCGCGGGTGCCCCGTGGCGGGCGCCGTCGTCGACTGCGCCCAGGCCAACGAGACCGTCCGCCGGGCGGCCGCCGCCGCGCTCGAGACGTGGCGCACACCCATCACCGACGCCCTCGTCGCCATGGGCAGGACCAGGCGGCGGGCCGAGACGCTGTCGACCCTCATGCTCTGCGCGCTCGAGGGGGCCCTCGTGCTGGCCCGGGCCTCGCGTGACACCGCGCCGCTGCGCCTCGTGGCGCGCGAGCTCGCTCCCGTCCTCGACGCCTGACGGGGCGCGAGGCCCTCGTCAGCGGTAGGAGTTGCCGGGCGGCCGGGCGTCGCGGCGCTGCCAGCACCCTGAGTGCCAGTGCCGGCGGTCGCCGAGGCCACCGACCCCCTCGGCGGGCCAGACGACGACGTGCGGCGTGCCCGGCACGACGTCCTGCTGGCACCCGGGGCACAGGTACGCGCGGGTGGCGGACGCCCCGCTCACGCTGCGCACGGTCCACCGCGTGCCGGCATACGACTCCTCGCGGGTGCTGCCCCCCTGGATGCGCGTCACGTCGAGCGGGACGTGCTCGCGCGCGTGCTTGCTGGGGCGGCGGCGCGAGGGCATGGCTCCAGCGTAGGTGTCAGGCGTAGGTGCGGAAGCCGCGGCCCGTCTTGCGCCCGAGGTAGCCGGCCGTCACGAGGTGCTCGAGCAGCGGCGCCGGGGCGTAGCCGCGCTCGCGGAACTCGAGGTAGAGCTCGCGCTCGATGGCGAGCGACACGTCGAGCCCCACGACGTCGAGCAGCTCGAACGGGCCCATGGGCAGGCCACAGCCGGTCTTCATCGCGGTGTCGATGTCGTCGGCCGTCGAGTAGTTGGCCTCGAGCATCTTCACGGCGTCGTTGAGGTAGGGGAAGAGCAGCGCGTTGACGATGAAGCCGGCCCGGTCGCCACACGTCACCGGGTGCTTGCCGATGGTCCGGCACAGCTGCTGCACCGTGGCGACCACGTCGTCGCCCGTGGAGACCGTGTGCACGACCTCGACGAGCTTCATCACCTGGGCCGGGTTGAAGAAGTGCATCCCGATGACGTCCTGGGGACGCTTGGTGGCGGCGGCGCACTCGACGACGGGCAGCGAGCTCGTCGTCGTGGCGAGGATGGCCCCGGGGCGGCAGATCTCGTCGAGGTTCTCGAAGAGGGCGCGCTTGACGGTGAGGTCCTCCACGACGGCCTCGACCACGAGGTCGACCTCGGCGAGGTCCTCGAGCCGGACGCTGCCGCGCACGCGAGCCAGCGCCGCGTCGCGCTCCTCCTCGGTGGCCTTGCCGCGCTGGACGGCCTTCTCGAGGCTCTTGGCGAGCGCCGCCTTCACGGCCTCGACCCGCGCCTCGGTGCGGGCGACGAACGTCACCTCGAGCCCCGCCTTGGCGAAGACCTCGACCATGCCGGTCGCCATCGTCCCGGAGCCGACCACCCCGACCGCCTCCACGGGACGGGTGGGCCTCGTCGAGGCGGCCGCTCCCGACGGCGTCAGGGCGTCGTCGACGACCTGCGAGCTGCCGGGCTCGGCGTAGGTGTAGAAGCCCCGGCCGCTCTTGCGGCCCTTGAGCCCGGCGCTGACCATCTGCTTGATGATCGGGGTCGGGGCGTGCAGGCGGTCGCGGCCCTGCTTGTACATCGTGTCGAGGATCTCGTACGCCGTGTCGAGGCCGATGAGGTCCATCAGGGCGAGCGGGCCCATGGGGTAGCCGCAGCCGAGCTTCATGGCGGCGTCGATGTCCTCGCGCGTCGCGTACTTGCTCTCGTACATCGCGACGGCGTGGTTGAGGTAGCCGAAGAGCAGCGCGTTGGCGATGAAGCCGGCCTTGTCGCCGACGACGACCGGCTTCTTGCCGAGGCGCTCGGCTAGGGCCTTGACGTCCTCGAACGTCTCGTCGCTCGTGATGACGGTCTTGATGACCTCGACGAACTGGAGCACCGGCGCCGGGTTGAAGAAGTGCATGCCGACGACGCGCTTCGGGTTGATCGTGGCGACGGCGATCTCGGTGACCGGCAGCGAGCTCGTGTTGGTGGCGAGGATCGCGTCGTCGGAGACGATCGTGTCGAGCTTGGCGAAGATCTCCTTCTTGAGGTCGAGGTGCTCGGGCACGGCCTCGACGACGAGCTGGCACTCCTTGAGGTCGGCCATGTCGCTCGTGAACTGCACACGGGCGTGCAGGGCGTCCCGGTCCGGCTCGCTCAGCTTGCCGCGGGAGACCGCCCGGTCGGTCGAGTGCTGCAGGACGCCGCGGCCCTTCTCGACCGCCTGCTCGTCGACCTCGACCGCGACGACGTCGATGCCGTTGCGGGCGAAGACCTCGACGATGCCGGCACCCATGGTGCCGAGTCCGATGACGCCAACCTTGGTGAACTCACGAGCCATGGGTGCGAGTCTCGCAGAGCACGTGGGCAGCCCACACCCGCCCGGAGCGTGACGCTGCCCACGCGGCCTCCTCTAGGGTGGTCCGGTGCGTCTCGTCATAGCCCGCTGCAGCGTCGACTACGACGGTCGGCTGACCGCCCACCTGCCCCTCGCGACCCGGCTGCTCCTCGTCAAGGCCGACGGGTCCGTCCTCGTGCACAGCGACGGCGGCTCCTACAAGCCGCTGAACTGGATGTCCCCACCGTGCTCCATGGCCGAGGTCGAGCCCGACGAGGCACTGGGCGCCGACGGGGTGGTCGCGGTCTGGCGCGTGCAGCACGCCAAGAGCGAGGACCGCCTGACCGTCCACATCCACGAGGTGCTGCACGACTCGGCGCACGAGCTCGGCGTCGACCCGGGGCTCGTCAAGGACGGGGTCGAGGCGCACCTGCAGAAGCTGCTTGCCGAGCACATCCACACCCTCGGCCACGGCTGGTCTCTGGTGCGCCGCGAGTACATGACCGCGATCGGTCCGGTCGACATCCTCGCCAGGGACTCGTCGGGCACGAGCGTCGCGGTGGAGATCAAGCGCCGTGGCGAGATCGACGGCGTCGAGCAGCTGACCCGCTACCTCGAGCTGATGAACCGCGACCCGCACCTCGCGCCGGTCACCGGCGTCTTCGCCGCCCAGCAGATCAAGCCGCAGGCGCGCACGCTCGCGGAGGACCGCGGGATCCGCTGCGTCGTGCTCGACTACGACGCCCTCAAGGGCATCGACGACGCGGAGTCGCGCCTCTTCTGACCCTGCGCGCCCTCACCGGGCTCCCGACGCCGACCGAGGGCGTATGCCGTGTCGCCGGCAGGTGCCTCAGCGCAGTCCCTCGATCGGCTGGCGCGACACGCCGTCGGCGTCGACGAGGAGCATGACGGGCTCGCTCGCCTCGCCGCCGCGCACGACGACGACCGTCTCTCCGCGGTGGCGGTCGACGAGCTCCTCGAGCCCTGCCGACCCGTCGTGGAGCTCGCCGTGCCCGAGGTGCGAGGGCACCCCGAGGTCGTCGGCCAGGGACTCGACCGGGCCGGTGTCGGGGACGTCGTCGGCGGCGTACACCGCCTGGACCCGCTCGAGGTGGATCGCGGAGGCGAGCCACGCGACGTCGGTGAGTCCGGGCGGGTTCACGACGATGACGCGGGCCGCGCACTGCAGGTCGCTCATACCGGCGACGCTACCCCTGCTCAGGCGGGCGTGGCCTCCAGAACCGGGAGCCCGCGTGCTGCCCGGATCACACCGACCATCTCGGCCATGATGTCGTTGAGGCCGAAGTCCTTCGGGGTGAACACCATGGCGACGCCCGCGGCCCGGAGGGCGGCTGCGTCGGACTCGGGGATGATGCCGCCGACGATGACCGGCACGTCGCCGGCGCCTGCCTCGCGCAGGCCGCGCAGGACCTCGGGCACGAGCTCCATGTGCGAGCCGCTGAGGATCGAGAGGCCCACGAGGTGGACGTCCTCGGCCACCGCAGCGGCGACGATCTGCTCGGGGGTGAGGCGGATGCCCTGGTAGACGACCTCGAAGCCGGCGTCGCGCGCCCGCACGGCGACCTGCTCGGCGCCGTTGCTGTGGCCGTCGAGGCCCGGCTTGCCGACGAGGATGCGCAGCTTCTCGCCGAGCTCGTCACCGGTGCGCGCGACGAGGTCCCGCACTCGGGCGAGCGCGTCGCCGGGCTCGCTGGAGCCGACCCCCACCGAGCCGGAGACGCCGGTGGGGGCGCGGTACTCGCCGAACTGCTCGCGCAGGGCGGCGGCCCACTCCCCCGTCGTCACGTCGGCGCGCGCGCACTCGAGGGTGGCGGCCATGAGGTTGGTCGACGACGCGGCGTCGGCGCGCAGCCGCTCGAGCGCGGCAGCAGCCCTCGCTCGCCGCTCGGGGTCGGCGTCGCGACTCTCGCGCCACGCGCGCACGGCGTCGGACGCGTGGCTCTCGACGTCGTGGTCGACCGTCTGGATCGCGGTCTCGAGGTCGGCCGTCAGCGGGTTGGGCTCGGTCGTCTCGAAGCGGTTGAGCCCGACGACGACGGACTCCCCCGACTCGATCCGGCGCCGGCGCTCGGCGTGGGAGGCGACCAGGGCCGACTTCATGTAGCCCGACTCGACCGCGGCCACCGCACCGCCCAGCTCCTCGACGCGCGCCATCTCGGCCCGGGCTCCGGCCACGAGCTCGGCGACCTTGGCCTCGACGACGTGCGACCCCGTGAAGAGGTCGTCGTACTCGAGGAGGTCGGACTCGTAGGCGAGCACCTGCTGCATGCGCAGGCTCCACTGCTGGTCCCACGGTCGCGGCAGGCCGAGCGCCTCGTTCCACGCCGGCAGCTGGATGGCGCGGGCTCGCGCGTCCTTCGACAGCGTCACGCCGAGCATCTCGAGGACGATCCGCTGGACGTTGTTCTCCGGCTGGGCCTCGGTGAGGCCGAGGCTGTTGACCTGCACCCCGTAGCGGAAGCGTCGTGCCTTCGCGTCTGTGACGCCGTAGCGCTCCCGGGTCAGCTCGTCCCACAGCTGCACGAAGGCGCGCATCTTGCACAGCTCCTCGACGAACCGCACCCCGGCGTTGACGAAGAAGGAGATCCGCGCGACGACGCTCGCGAACTCCTCGGGCGGCACCTGGCCCGAGTCGCGCACGGCGTCGAGGACGGCGATCGCCGTCGACATCGCGTAGGCGATCTCCTGCACCGGCGTCGCCCCCGCCTCCTGCAGGTGGTAGCTGCAGATGTTGATCGGGTTCCACTTCGGGATCTCGCGCACCGTGTAGGCCACCAGGTCGGTGATGAGCCGCAGGGAGGGGCCGGGCGGGAAGACGTAGGTCCCGCGCGAGAGGTACTCCTTGATGATGTCGTTCTGCGTCGTGCCCGACAGGGCGTGCACCCACTGGGCGGGGTCCTCGCCGGCGGTCTCGGCCTGGCGCTCGGCGGCGACCTGGTAGAGCGCGAGCAGCCACATGGCCGTCGCGTTGATCGTCATCGACGTGTTCATCTCACGCAGCGGGATGCCCTCGAAGAGGGCCGTCATGTCGCCGACGTGGCTGATCGGGACGCCGACCTTGCCCACCTCGCCCCGCGACAGCGCGTGGTCGGGGTCGTATCCGGTCTGGGTCGGCAGGTCGAAGGCGACCGACAGGCCGGTCTGGCCCTTGGCGAGGTTGCGCCGGTAGAGCGCGTTGCTCGCAGCGGCGCTCGAGTGGCCGGCATACGTGCGCATGACCCACGGACGGTCGGGCGTCGCCCGTCGGGCGAGGGGCGGCGTGCTCTCCGTCGAAGACATGGCTCGACGGTAGCGGCGGGCCCGCGCGGCGAGGAGACGCTCAGGCGGTGAGAGGCGCCACAGTCACGCCCGGGCGGCCCCGGTGGGCCGAGCGATCGGAGTGGCCCGTGTGACCGGCGACGAGGATCCGGTCGAGCCGGCAGCCGCGCAGCAGCCGGGTCGTGCGGTCGCTCGCGTCGACGAGCAGCAGCCGCCGATCGGCACGCGTGGCGCGGCGGTGGAGGTGGACGAGGACGCCGAGCCCGGTCGCGTCGCCGATCTCGGCACCGCCCACGTGCAGGCGCAGCTCGCCCGGACCCTGGCTGATGACCGCATGGATGGCGTCACGGATGTCGGGAACCGTGTGGACGTCGAGCCGTCCCTCGATGACGACGTCGTGGCCGTCGGGCGCCTCGAGCACCCGGACCAGGCCGGTGCAGTGGGTGTTCAGCGTCATGTGGACCCCTTCCAAACGCTGTGACGACATTCATGATGACGTCTCGGCCAGCCGATTCGTTGTCCTCAGGAGTCAAGAACTGGTCAAGAAAATACGAACGTCGCGACATGGAGCGTCGCCCCGGTGCGAGCACCCCGGGGCAGCTCGGCCGGATCAGGCGAAGGGGGGTTCGTCCTCCGGCTCGCGGGTGACGTCCGCCCCCAGCGCGCGCAGCGCCTCCTCGAAGCGCGGGTAGCCGCGGTCGATGTGGTGGACGCCGCTGACGAGCGTCTCGCCGTCGGCCACGAGCCCCGCGAGGACGAGCGCGGCGCCGGAGCGGATGTCGCTGCTCTCGACCGGGGCACCGGAGAGCAGCTCGACCCCGTGGGTCATGACGTGGTGGCCGTCGATCTGCGCATCGGCCCCGAGGCGTGCGAGCTCCTGCACGGTGCGGAAGCGTGCCTCGAAGAGGTTCTCCGTCACCATCGCGGACCCGTCGGCAACGGCGTTGTAGGTCAGGGCGAAGGGCTGCAGGTCGGTCGGGAACCCCGGGTAGGGCAGGGTCGCCACGTCGAAGGCACGGGGCCGGCGCCCCAGGGCCGAGACGCAGAAGCCGCGCTCGGTCACCGTGACGTCGCAGCCGGCCTGCTCGAGCGCGCCGAGCGGCGCCCGCAGGTGGTCGGCGACGCCGCCGACCACCTCGATCTGGCCCCTGGTCGTGGCCGCGGCGAAGGCCCACGTGCCGGCAGCGATGCGGTCCGGGACGACGGCATGCCGCGTCGGGGCGAGGCTGTCGACCCCGTGGACCGTGATGCGCGAGGTGCCGGCGCCCTCCACCCGAGCCCCCATCGACTGGAGCATCTCGGCGATGTCGACGATCTCCGGCTCCCTGGCGACGTTGTCGATCGTCGTGGTGCCGCGCGCGAGCACCGCTGCGGTCAGGACGTTCTCCGTCGCCCCGACGCTCGGGAAGTCGAGGCGGATGTCGGCGCCCTGCAGGCCCTGGGGCGCCGTGGCCACGAGGTAGCCGTGCGTGACGTGGACCTCGGCGCCGAGCGCCTCCAGCCCGGCGGCGTGCAGGTCGAGACCCCGCGAGCCGATCGCGTCGCCCCCGGGAACGGCCACATCGGCCTCGCCGACGCGGGCCACCAGCGGGCCGAGCACGGAGATGGAGGCGCGCAGGGCGCGTACGAGCTCGTAGTCCGCACGGTGCCCGATGCGTTCCGGGACGTCGAGCACGACGACGCCGGCCTCGGGGTCGTAGTCGACGCCCACGCCGAGGCGACGCAGCAGCTCCGCCATGATCATCACGTCGGCGATCGCCGGGACGTTGGTCAGGGTCGTGCGCCCCACGGCGAGCAGCGCGACCGCCATGAGCTTCAGGGCGCTGTTCTTGGCACCGACGACGGTGGCCTGCCCGACGAGGTGCGCGCCGCCGACGACCCGGAATCGCTCTCTCACCCGAGAACCCTACCGGTGGCCCACCGCCACCCCCGGTCGACCACGGGTCGGCGCACGGGACGGCGCGCGGGACGGCGCGCGGGACGGTGACCATGGGGTGAGAGAGTGACCCCATGGTCAACCTGACGCGGATCTACACGCGAACCGGCGACGACGGTACGACGAGCCTCGGCGACTTCTCGAGGGTCAGCAAGAACGACGCCCGGCTGCACGCGTACGCCGACTCCAACGAGGCGAACGCGGCGATCGGCATCGCCGTCGCCTGCGGCGAGCTCCCCGAGGAGGTCGTGGCCACCCTCCGCCGCGTCCAGAACGAGCTCTTCGACGTGGGCGCCGACCTGTCGACGCCGCTGCGCCACTCCTACGACTACCCGCCGCTGCGGGTGGAGCAGCCGTGGGTCGACGACCTGGAGCGTGACTGCGACCACTACCTCGAGCAGGTCGAGAAGCTGCGCTCCTTCATCCTGCCCGGTGGCACCGCGGGGTCGGCGTACCTGCACCTGGCCACGACCATCGTGCGGCGGGCCGAGCGGTCCGCGTGGGCTGCCGTCGACCAGCACGGCACCGAACCGGCTCCGGAGGACACCGAGGCCCGCGGTGTCGGCGGCGTCAACGTGCTCACCGCGAAGTACCTCAACCGGCTCTCGGACCTGCTCTTCATCCTCGCGCGGATCGCCAACAAGCCGATCGGCGGGGACGTGCTGTGGCAGCCGGGTGGTGGACGCGTCGAGAAGCCGGAGCGCGCGAAGAAGCACTGACGCGGCCGGACGGCATACGCCGGGGCGCGTCAGGCGACGTTGACGTTGTAGCCGGGAGGCGAGGCCTCCTGCCACGACCGCAGCGCGGTGTAGGCAGGCCCCTGCAGCGCGAGCTCGAAGCGCTTGTCGCCGTCGGCGCACGGCACCCTGCTCGCCCCGGGCAGCAGCGGGATGGACTCGGGGCCCGACAGCAGCTCAGGGGCCTCGAGCAGGAGCCGCTGGCGCAGCCACCGGCCCTTCGGACGCAGGGAGACGCCCCCGAGCGTGTACCACTCGAGGGCGTTGTCGCCGAACCTGATGAGGCCGAGGCGCCAGCGGTCGGTGCCGGGCCGGCGCAGCCCGCACAGCGTGAGCGGCAGGCCCTTGGCGATGTAGCGGCGGCGCAGGTAGGTCGTCGCGAGGACGACCACCGCGACCACCAGCAGCGTGCCGATCACGATCTCGGAGGAGATGAGAGCGGACGGCACGCGGGGCCTCAGTTCGTCTGCAGCGACGAGGCGTCGACGTGCTCGGCGACGATCGTCACCACGTCGGAGTCGACCGAGAGGAAGCCGCCGTCGACCATCACGGTGCGGCGCTCGCCCTCGAGGGACTCGATGGCGACCTCGCCCTCGACGAGGACGCCGAGCAAGGGGGTGTGGCCGGGCAGGATGCCGAGCTCGCCGGAGATGGAACGGGCGCGTACGAACTTGGCCTCGCCCTCCCAGACCTTCCGGTCGGCGGCAACCATCTCAACCTTGAGCGAACTCACGTTTCCTCCGGATCGTGGGGGTGTGCTGCCGAGTTTAGTGCCTCTGGCAGGATGCTCCGAACGCGAGGGGGCACCGCCCGCCCGCGCCAGTCCCCATCCTCCACAGGAGCACCAAGATGAGCACAGCAGTGTCCGACGCCCTCCTCGAGCCGTCGCGCCGGCCCGTTGCCGTCGCGACCCTCACCGACGTCATCGACGCCGAGGTCGCTGACAAGTCCGGGTTCGGCGGCGCCGCCGTCAAGACCGGGTACGCCGCCGCCAAGCGGCTCGGCGGCGGCTTCGTCCAGAACGCCACCGACCGGCTGCTCCCCCAGTTCGCCTCGGCCCTCGACCCGTTCTGGGCCACCAAGGGCGAGCAGCCCTTCGGCAGCCACCTGGCCGCGCAGCCCGATGCAGTGGCCGACGCCCTCCTCGCGGTCACCGACGCCAAGGCGGCGAAGACCACGCACACCTCAGCCGCGAAGGTCTACGGCTCCCTGCGCGGCAAGGCGAAGGAGCACGTCGTGGCCGCCCTGCCGCGTCTCGGGGCAGCCGTGGAGCGCCTCGTGCGCTGACCGTCTGCGAGCACGTGAGCAGGTATGCCGCCGGGCCGGGTCACGCGAGCCCGCCCTGCGGCATACGTGGATCGTCTCAGTCGACGCGCGGCCGATCGGCAGGAGCGGGCAGGCCCGCGTCGGGAGCCGGGCCCTGGGCAGCCGGGGCAGGCACGCCCTGGGCCCGGGCAGCCGCCTGCACCCTTGCGTCGGGGCCTGGCTGCGTCGGGTCGACCGGCTGTGGGCCCCCGTCGCCGGACTGCCCGTGCGGCTGCTCCTCCTGCTGGTGGCTCGGCTGCTCGTGCGGTCGGTCCTTGGCCAGGCGCGGGAGCTCGGGGCTGAACTCCTCGCCGAGGTCGGAGATCGCCTGCCGGGCGAAGACCTGCTGCTCGGTCACGACGCGCTCGGAGCGCCCCCTGCCGATGAAGGTGACCACCCAGTGCAGCAGGGTGGTGATCCGGTGCTTGAAGCCGATGATGTAGACGAGGTGCACGGCCAGCCACAGCACCCAGGCGAAGAACCCGCTGAACTGCGCCTTGCCGACCGACGCGACGGCCGAGAACCGCGAGATCGTGGCCATCGAGCCCTTGTCGAAGTACTGGAACGGGCCCTTGGGCTCTCGGCCCTCGAGGCGCCGCACGATCTGGTCCGCGGCGTAGCGTCCGCCCTGGATGGCGACCTGGGCGACCCCGGGCAGGTGGTCGAGCGACATCATGTCGCCGACCACGAACACCTCGGGGTGGCCCGGCAGGGTCAGGTCCGGCTGGACCTCGACGCGACCGGCCCGGTCGAGCTGCGCCCCCGTCTGGTCGGCGAGCTGGCGCCCGAGCGGCGACGCGCTGACGCCGGCCGCCCACACCTTGCACACCGACTCGATGCGCTCGCGTCGGCCGTCCGGGTGCTCGACCTCGATGCCGGTGGAGTCGACGTCGACGACCTTGGCGTTGAGGCGCACCTCGACGCCCATGTCGGTCAGGCGCTTGACCGCCCGGTCACCGAGCTTCTCGCCGAACGAGCCCAGCACCGCGGGAGCGGCGTCGAGGAGGATGACGCGGGCCTTCGTCGGGTCGATGCGCCGGAAGTCCCGCCGCAGCGTGCGCTTCGCGAGCTCGGAGATCTGCCCCGCCATCTCCACACCCGTGGGGCCCGCACCGACGACGACGAACGTCATGAGCCGGTCGATCTCCTCCTGGGTCGACGCGAGCTCCGCGAGCTCGAACGAGCCGAAGATGCGGCCACGCAGCTCGAGGGCGTCGTCGATCGACTTCATGCCGGGAGCGTGCCGGGCGAACTGGTCGTTGCCGAACCACGACTGGCCGGCCCCGGCGGCGACGATGAGCGAGTCGTACGGCGTCACGGTCTCGCGGCCCACCGCGGTGTGCGTCACCGTGCGCGCCTCGAGGTCGATCTCGCTGACGTCGCCGAGCAGCACCTTGGCGTTCTCCTGCCGGTGGAGCACCTCACGCGTCGAGGGCGCGATCTCGCCCTCGGACAGGATGCCCGTGGCTACCTGGTAGAGCAGGGGCTGGAAGAGGTGGTGCGTCGTGCGGGCGATGAGGGTCACGTCGACGTCGGCGTGCTTCAGCCGCTGCGTGCTGAACAGGCCGCCGAAGCCCGATCCGATGACCACGACCCGGTGACGAGGTGCCTGCTGGGTGGAGGTGCTCACGATTCTCCTAGAGCTGGGATGGAGGTGTGCTTCCCGTCGGCGCTGACGTCCGTTACATCGGTGTCAACACTGTGAGGCGTACCCGCATGCCCGGAGGCGAGTCCCACTGCGGACCCGGGCCGCCCTACGACGAACGGGGAGGGCCCCAGAGGGCACCTCCCCGTCGTCGGGTGTGTCGAACCGCTCGGATCAGAGGTTCTTCTGGATCTCCGCCCACTGGCGCTCGACGTCGTCGAGGCCACCGCACATGAAGAAGGCCTGCTCGGCGACGTGGTCGTACTCGCCGTCGGCGATCTTCGTGAAGGCCTCGATGGTGTCGGCCAGCGGCACGGTCGAGCCCTCGATGCCGGTGAACTGCTTGGCGACGTAGGTGTTCTGCGACAGGAAGCGCTGGATGCGACGGGCCCGGTTGACGAGGATCTTGTCCTCTTCGGAGAGCTCGTCGATACCGAGGATCGCGATGATGTCCTGCAGCTCCTTGTTGCGCTGGAGGATCGAGCGGATGCGAACCGCGGTGCTGTAGTGCTCCTGCGTCACGTAGCGCGGGTCGAGGATTCGCGAGGTCGACGTGAGCGGGTCGACGGCCGGGTAGATACCCATCGACGCGATGTCACGCGAGAGCTCGGTCGTCGCGTCGAGGTGCGCGAACGTCGTGGCCGGGGCCGGGTCGGTGTAGTCGTCGGCCGGCACGTAGATCGCCTGCATCGAGGTGATCGAGTGACCACGCGTCGAGGTGATGCGCTCCTGGAGCGTGCCCATCTCGTCGGCGAGCGTGGGCTGGTAGCCCACGGCGGACGGCATACGGCCGAGGAGGGTCGAGACCTCGGAACCGGCCTGCGTGAAGCGGAAGATGTTGTCGATGAAGAGCAGGACGTCCTGCTTCTGCACGTCGCGGAAGTACTCCGCCATCGTCAGGGCCGACAGCGCGACGCGAAGACGCGTGCCCGGCGGCTCGTCCATCTGGCCGAAGACGAGGGCGGTCTGCCCGAGGACGCCGGCCTCCTCCATCTCGACCATGAGGTCGTTGCCCTCACGGGTGCGCTCGCCGACACCGGCGAACACCGACACACCACCGTGGTCGCGGGCGACACGGGCGATCATCTCCTGGATGAGCACCGTCTTGCCGACACCGGCACCACCGAAGAGGCCGATCTTGCCACCCTGGACGTAGGGGGTGAGCAGGTCGATGACCTTGATGCCCGTCTCGAACATCGTGGTCTTGGACTCGAGCTGGTCGAAGGCCGGAGCCTTGCGGTGGATGCCCCAGCGCTCCGTGACCTCGAGCTTCTGGCCCTCCTCGAGGTTGAGGCAGTCACCCGTGGCGTTGAAGACCTTGCCGAGGGTCACGTCGCCCACGGGGACGGTGATGGGGCCGCCGGTGTCCTGCACGGCCGAGCCGCGGACGAGGCCGTCGGTCGGCTGGAGCGAGATGGCGCGCACCATGTTGTCGCCGATGTGCTGGGCGACCTCGAGGTTGATGTTCTTCGTCTCGTCGCCGAGGGTCACCTGGGTCGTGAGCAGGTTGTACTGCTCGGGCATGGCGTCGACGGGGAACTCGACGTCGACGACGGGGCCGATGATCCGGGAGATGCGACCGACGCCGCCCGCGGCCGGGGCCGTCCAGGCGGTGTCGCTGACAGTTGCAGTCATGTTGGTCTGCTTCCTTACCTGTGGGCGTTACTTCTTGGCGTCGGCGAGGGCGTCTGCGCCGCCCACGATTTCGCTGATCTCTTGGGTGATGCCGGCCTGACGGGCCTGGTTGGCGAGGCGCTCGTACTTCTTGATGAGCTCGCCTGCGTTGTCGGTCGCGGACTTCATCGCGCGCTGGCGAGCCGCCAGCTCGGAGGCCGCCGAGCTGAGCAGGGCGGTGAAGATGCGGTTGCGGACGTACTTGGGCAGCAGCAGGTCCAGGACCTCGGCTGCGCTCGGCTCGAAGGAGTACTCGGGCGGGATCTGCCCCTCCTCGTAGTGCCGGACGCTGAGGTCCACGCTCTCGTCGTCGCGGGCCTCGTCGGCCTCGACGACCTCGAGGGGCAGCAGGCGCAGCACGTGGGGCTCCTGGCGCACCATCGAGCGGAAGCGCGTGAAGACGACGTGGATCTCGTCGTGGCCGCCCTGCTCGGTGTCCTTGAGGAAGTCCTCGGTGATGCGGTCGGCGATCTCCTTGGCGTTCTCGAACGTCGGGGCGTCGGAGAAGCCCGTCCACTCGGCCGCGTAGGGACGCTTGCGGAACTTGTAGTAGCTGACGGCCTTGCGACCGACCAGGTAGGGCACGACCTCCTTGCCCTCGGCGGTCAGGCGCGAGATGAGCTCCGCGCTCTCCTTGATCGCCGCGACGGAGTAGGCACCGGCAAGTCCGCGGTCCGCCGTGATGATGACGACGCCGGCCCGCTTGGCGGTCTCCTTCGCCGTCGTCAACGGGTGGTCCTCGTTCGTGTTGGTCGCCACCGCGGACACGGCGCGGGTCAGCGCGGTCGTGTACGGCATCGCCTCGGTGGCCCGCTGGCGGGCCTTGACGACGCGGGCGGCGGCGATCAGCTCCATCGCGTTGGTGATCTTCTTGATGGAGTTGACGGACTTGATGCGCTGGCGGTAGATCCGCATCTGCGCTCCCATGTGCTCCGCCTCTCTTGGTCTCTGGGTCTGCTGTGAGTCTGTGGTTGCCTGCGGGGTGGGCTCACGCCCGATCCCGTATGCCGC
>NZ_BAAAPU010000003.1:39639-227324 GCF_039531305.1 Terrabacter lapilli | reverse complement strand
GGCGCCATACGGGAGCTGGTCACTTCTGCTTGACGATCTGCGCCTGGGTGATCTGGTCCTCGGAGATCTCGTCGAACTCCTCGTTGCCGGCCTCGAGGCCGTCGCGACCGGTGCCCCGGAAGGTGAACTTGACCTCGTCGACCACCTTGGCGAGAGCCGTCTCGGTGTCGTCGTCGAGCTTGAGCGTCTCGCGGATGGTCTGCAGGATGCGGCCCTCGCGACGCAGCGTCTCGAGCAGCTCCTGCTCGAAGTTGCGGACGTCCTCGACGGCCACGTCGTCGAGCCGGCCGGTCGTGCCGGTCCAGATCGAGACGACCTGCTCCTCGACGGGGTACGGCGAGCTCTGCGGCTGCTTGAGCAGCTCGACGAGGCGCGCACCACGCGCGAGCTGGGCCCGCGAGGCCGGGTCGAGGTCGGAGGCGAACATCGCGAACGCCTCCATCGCACGGAACTGCGCGAGGTCGAGCTTGAGGCGGCCGGCGACCGACTTCATGGCCTTGATCTGCGCGGCACCACCGACTCGGGAGACCGAGACACCCACGTCGATGGCCGGACGCACGTTGGCGTTGAAGAGGTCGGCCTGCAGGTAGATCTGGCCGTCGGTGATCGAGATGACGTTGGTCGGGATGTACGCGGAGACGTCACCGGCCTTGGTCTCGATGATCGGCAGACCGGTCATCGAGCCGTGGCCCAGGTCGTCGGACAGCTTCGCGCAGCGCTCGAGCAGACGGCTGTGCAGGTAGAACACGTCGCCCGGGTAGGCCTCGCGGCCCGGCGGGCGGCGCAGCAGCAGCGACACGGCGCGGTAGGCCTCGGCCTGCTTGCTCAGGTCGTCGAAGACGATGAGGACGTGCTTGCCCTGGTACATCCAGTGCTGACCGATGGCCGAACCGGTGTAGGGGGCGAGGTACTTGAAGCCCGCCGAGTCGGACGCGGGAGCCGCGACGATCGTGGTGTACTCGAGCGCGCCGGCCTCCTCGAGGGTGCCGCGGACCGACGCGATGGTCGAGCCCTTCTGGCCGATGGCGACGTAGATGCAGCGGACCTGGGCGTCGGGGTCACCGGACTCCCAGTTGCGCTTCTGGTTGATGATCGTGTCGATCGCGACCGTGGTCTTGCCGGTCTGGCGGTCGCCGATGATCAGCTGGCGCTGGCCGCGCCCGATCGGCGTCATCGCGTCGATCGACTTGATGCCGGTCTGGAGCGGCTCGTGCACCGACTTGCGCTGCACGACGGTGGGCGCCTGCAGCTCGAGGGCGCGACGCTCGGTGCTCTGGATGTCGCCGAGGCCGTCGATCGGGTTGCCGAGCGGGTCGATGACCCGGCCGAGGAACGCGTCGCCCACGGGGACCGAGAGGACCTCGCCCGTGCGCTTGACGGTCTGGCCCTCCTCGATGCCCGCGAAGTCACCGAGGACGACGACGCCGATCTCGTGGACGTCGAGGTTGAGCGCGAGGCCGAGCGTGCCGTCCTCGAACTGGAGCAGCTCGTTGGTCATGGCCGAGGGCAGACCCTCGACGTGAGCGATGCCGTCACCGGCGTCGGTGACGCGGCCGACCTCTTCGCGGGAGGCCGCGCCGGGCTCGTAGGACTGGACGAACGAGTCCAGTGCGTCCCGGATCTCCTCCGGACGGATCGAAAGCTCCGTCATGTCAGATCTTCTCCTCGGTTTCGACCCGCAAGGGCCGGTGGTTGTTCACAGCTGGTGGTGGACGCCTCAGGCGCCCATGGCCCGGCGGGCCGCGTCGAGCTTGCGGATGACGGTCCCGTCGATGACCTCGTCACCGATCTCGACCTTGACCCCGCCCAGGACCCGGGGGTCGACGACGGTGTTGACGTGGACCGTGCCGCCGTAGAGGGCGGCGAGGCCCGCGGCGAGGCGGGCGCGGTCGTCGTCGGTGAGCGGGACGGCCGAGGTGACGATGGCCGTCTGCTGCTCGCGGCGGCTCGAGGCCGTCTCGAGGTAGCGCTCCACGACCCGGTCGAAACGACGGCCGCGGGGGGCGACCACCGCCTGGCGGGCCAGCACGAGGGTCTCGGGCGTGACCTTCTCCCTCAGCAGCGAGGAGACGAGGTCGCCCCGCTTGTCCGCCGGCGCCTGCGTGTCGGACAGCGCCGCACGCAGGGCCGGGTCGGCAGCGACGATCCGCTCGAAGCGGAACAGCTCGTCCTCGAGCCGGTCGGCACGACCGGCGGTCTCCGCCTGGGCGATGACGGCCTCGACGGCATACGACTCGATGGAGTCGGAGAGGTCACGCTCCGTGCTCCACCGCTGGGCGACGGCACCCTTGAGCACGACCAGCGTCTCGGCGCTGACCTTGCCCGCGAAGAGCCGCTCGGCGAGCTGGGCCTTGTCGGACCCCTCGCGCGAGGGGTCGGCGACGGCGCGACGCAGGGTCGCGCTGCCGTCGAGCACACCGACGACCGCGAAGAGCTCCTCGGCCAGCCGCGCGCGGTCGGCACCGGCCGCGAGGGCGCCGGTGAACGCCTCGCGACTGGCCGCCGCTGCTGCGCGTGAGGGTCCCTGCATCAGACGTCGCCGCCTCGGCTGCCGGCGGCACCGCCGACCTTCTCGCGCACGACGTCGCCCGCCTCGAGCTCGGCGAGGAAGCGCTCGACGATGCCCTTCTGACGGGTCTCGTCGTGCAGGGACTCGCCGACGATGCGGCTGGCGAGGTCGGTCGAGATCCGGCCCACGTCGCCGCGGAGCGAGACGACCGCCTGCTGGCGCTCGGCCTCGATCTGCTTGTGCGCCGTCTCGGTGATCCGCGCCGCCTCGGCCGCCGCGTGCTCGCGCATCTCGGCGAGGATCTGCGCGCCCTGGGCCTTCGCGTCCTCACGGATGCGGGCGGCCTCGGAGCGGGCCTCGACCAGCTGCGCCTGGTACTGCTCGAGCGCGGCCTGGGCCTGCGCCTGGGCCTCCTCCGCCTTGTTCATCCCGCCCTCGATCGCAGCGGTGCGCTCGGCGTAGATCTGCTCGAGGCGCGGCACGACCTTGCTCTTCACGATGAAGTAGAGGATCGCGAAGACCACGAGGCCGAAGATGAACTCCAGCGGGTGCGGAATGATCGGTGCCGCGGTGGCCCAGAAGCCGCCCTCGCCGCCGTCGGCGGTCACGGTAACTGCTTGCATGAGGGTCTCCTAGAGAGAAACGAACGGTACGTCGGAGGGCCCGGCGGACGTCAGGCCTTGAAGACGAAGGCGAGCGCGATACCGAAGATGGCGAGCGCCTCGGTGATGGCCATGCCGAGGAAGGCGATCGGCTGGAGCATGCCGCGGGCCTCGGGCTGACGAGCGACACCGTTGATGTAGGCGGCGAAGATCAGGCCGACACCGATACCGGGGCCGATGGCGGAGAGGCCGTAACCGAGGATGGCGATGTTGCCGGTCATGTTGATTCCATTTCCTTCTGGTCGGTCCCGCTGGCGGTTACCAACGGGGCTGGGTGAAGCGTGGTGGAGCGGGTCGTGCTGGTCTGGCGGGTCGTGCTGGTCGTGCGGTTCGTGCGGCCGTCAGTGCTCGTCGGCCAGGGCGCCGCCGATGTAGAGGGCGGCGAGGAGGGTGAAGACGTAGGCCTGCAGGAACTCCACCAGCAGCTCGAAGAGCGTCATCACGAAGGCGAAGACCCAGGTGACCCCACCGGCGACGACGAGGATGCCGCCGTTGGTGAGCATGTACCAGCCGCCGGTGATGAACAGCACGATGAGGATGTGGCCGGCGAACATGTTGCCGAAGAGTCGCAGGGCGAGCGTGACCGGTCGGGTGAACAGGTCGGTGATGAGCTCGAGGATGAAGATCGGCCCGATCATGGCCTTCGGGAGGCCGGCGGGGACGAGCGACTTCCAGTAGCCGAAGAAGCCGTGCTTGCGCATGCCGACGACGTGGAAGATGACCCAGACGAGCAGGGACAGGGCGATCGGGAAGCCGATGCGGCTCATCGTCGGGTAGCTGAACGGCGGCAGGACGCCGAAGACGTTGTTCACGAGGATGACCATGAACAGCGAGAAGAGCAGCGGGACGAACTTGAGGAACTCCTTGGACCCGATGAGGTCCTTGGCGATGCCGTTGCGCACCAGCCCGTAGACCGCCTCGGTCGCCATCTGCCCGCGGCTCGGGACGATCGCCTTCTTGCGCGTCGTGGCCAGCAGGTACCACACCAGGAGGATGGCCGAGGCGACCATGAGCAGGATCGGGCGGGTGATGGCCCAGGGACCGCTGGTGCCGAACAGCGGCTGCCAGAACTCGCTGACTCCAGGGGCCTCGAAGTCCGTCGGTGCGGCGGCAACGATGCTCACGGATTACTCCTTCGTACGTTCTGGGCGCTTGGGCCGGCGGGCGGCATCAGCAGTTCAGGGGCAGTGCAGGGGGCGGTGCGGAGGGCTGGACCCCGGGTCGGCCGCTCGGCGGGCGACGCGCTGGTCGGCGGCACTGTGCTCGGCCGCGTGCGGGAGGCCAGGATCGGCAGTTGGCTCAATGGGTACCGTATCGGAACCAGATGAGGTATAGCGACAAGGCCATCCCGCCCACGATCCCGGCCCCGACGAGCCACGTCGTGCCGAGCCAGTGGTCGGCCAGCGCACCGAGTCCGCCGTAGATCAGCGGCCCGGTGAGCAGGTACGCGACGGCCCGCCAGGCGGAGTCCTGCTCGCGGCGGTTGAACGCCTGCAGCTGCTCCCGGCGCTCCTCCTCGGTGAGCTCGCGCTCGGGGCTCTCGTCGGGCTCGGGAGGCATCGGTGTGCTCATGTCGGTCCCTGCTCTCACGGCTTCTCTCACGGCTCATCACGCGGCTCCGGCCTCGGCGGACGGTCGAGCGAGGCCTCACCGTCGGGGTCGTACGCGAAGATCCGGAGGCGCTTGTAGGCGCGCATCTCGAAGAAGAGCCAGACCACCGCGCACACCGTGATGGACAGGCCGATGGCGTAGCCGGACGCCCAGGTGACGTCACGCAGCGCGAACATCACGACGCCCAGGACCAGCACCTTGAAGGTGTAGGTGGCCATGACGACCATCATGGTCGTCGTCGGGGGCAGGTCGGCAGTGCGCTTCATGACCAGGAGCGTCAGGCTGAAGAAGAAGATGACGAGCGCCGCACCGAGCGCGGCGGACCAGGCCGCCTTGGGGCTCGAGAAGAGGCCGACGACGACGCAGAGGAGCCCGGTCAGGGCCGTCGGGAGCAAGGAGCCCCGGAGGAGCTGAGCGAACGCATCGGACTGTGATGCGCTGCGGGCCGGTGTGGCGCTCAAGGAGGACCTGCCTGGGTGCGTCGGGAGGCGTGGTGCGGTGTCTCCGTCAGGACGCGTTCGGCGCTTGGGGGGCGTGCGACCTGCGGTGCGTGAATGCAGTGTTCGAGCACCGTCAGCCGCCTTCTCAGACTGCCCTCAGGTGCTTGTGAATGCTATCACAAGCGCTCAGAAGGCCTCCAACGCGGCAGCCAGACGGTGAGGACGACGCCCATCGCCGCCGCCGCTCCGACGACGGCCAACGGGCGCAGTCCGTCCCAGACGACGAAGGACACCGAGCCGAGGGCCACGATGGCGGCCCAGAGGTAGAGGATGAGCACCGCGCGGCGGTGGCCGTGGCCGATCCGCAGCATCCGGTGGTGCAGGTGCATCGCGTCCGGGTGCCAGGGGCGCTGTCCGGCGCGGGTGCGGCGCACCACCGCCAGCAGCATGTCGAGCAGCGGGAGGAGCAGGACCGCGAGGGGGACGAGGATCGGCAGGAACGCCGCGGACACCTCGTTGGCGCTGACCTCGGCCGGGTCGACGTTGCCGGTCAGGGTGATCGTCGCCGCCGAGAGCAGCAGCCCCAGCGTCAGCGCCCCGGAGTCGCCCATGAAGAGCCGCGCCGGGTGGAAGTTGTGCGGCAGGAACCCGGCGCAGCAACCGACGAGGGCGGCCGAGATGAACGTCGCCGTCGAGAAGACGTTGGCCGGCACGAACGAGCGCGACACGAGGTAGCTGTAGATGAAGAACGCCAGTGCCGCGATGCCCACCACGCCGGCGGCCAGCCCGTCGAGGCCGTCGATGAAGTTCACGGCGTTCGTCGAGGCGATGACGACGAGGACGGTGAAGAGCACGAGCACCGGTGTTGGCAGGATCGTCGTCCCGAAGATCGGCAACGACAGCAGCTGCACCCCGGTGTAGGCCATCAGGCCCGCAGCGAGCATCTGCCCGGCGAGCTTGGTCAGCCAGTCCAGCTCGCGGATGTCGTCGAAGGCGCCGAGCAGGCACACGATCCCGCCCGCCACGACGACGCCGATGATCTGCTTGGTCGAGAACAGCGTCCCGAGGTACGGCAGCGCCCGGGCCACCAGCGCGGCCGCCACGAAGCCCAGGTAGATCCCCACTCCCCCGAGGCGGGGGATCGGCGTCTTGTGGACGTCACGCTCACGGACGGCCGTGAACGCGCCCGTGGCGACGGCCAGGCTGCGGACGAAGGGTGTGGCGAGGTACGTGACCGCTGCGGCCACGATGAGGACGAGGACGTACTCGTGCACCTACCGACCTTCGCTCGGGTGCCGTCGCCGGGGCGTGCCGACGGTTCAGCGAGGGTATGCCGGGAAGCGCGTCACGAGGTCGGTGACCTCCGCACGCACCTGCTTGCTGACCTCGTTGTCCGGGTCGGCGTCGCCCTTGGTGACGGCCTGGTGGATGAGCGCGGCGATCTGCTTCATCTCCTCGGTGCCCATCCCCTGGGTCGTCACCGACGGGGTGCCCACCCGGATGCCCGAGGCGATGTTGGGCTTCTGCGGGTCGAACGGGATGGCGTTCTTGTTGAGCACGATGCCGGCGGCGTCGGCCCGCTCCTCGGCCTCCTTGCCGGTGACACCGACCCCCTGCAGGTCGAGCAGCGACAGGTGGGTGTCGGTGCCACCCGTCGTCGGACGGATGCCGAGCTCGAGCAGGCTCGCGGCCAGCTGCTGGCTGTTGGCGATGACGTCCTTGGCGTACTGGGCGTACTCGGGAGTCGCGGCTTCCTTGAAGTTGACCGCCTTGGCCGCGATCGTGTGCATCTGCGGGCCGCCCTGCATCATCGGGAAGATCGCCTTGTCCAGGGCCGCGGCGTGCTCGGCCTTGCACACCAGCGCACCGGAGCGCGGGCCGCGCAGCACCTTGTGCGTCGTGAAGGTCACGACGTCGGCGTACGGCACCGGGGAGGGGATGGCCTTGCCGGCCACGAGCCCGATGAAGTGGGCGGCGTCGACCCAGAGGATGGCGCCGACCTCGTCGGCGATGGCGCGGAAGCGCTCGAAGTCGATGAGGCGCGGGATGGCCGAGCCACCGGCGCAGATCACCTTCGGGCGGTGCTCCCTGGCGAGCGCCTCTACCTGGTCGTAGTCGATGTCCTCGCTCTGCCGGTCGACGCCGTAGTGGACGGCGTTGAACCACTTGCCGGAGAAGGAGACCTTGGTGCCGTGGGTCAGGTGGCCGCCCATCGGCAGCGCCATGGCCAGGATCGTGTCGCCGGGCGACATGAACGCGCCGTAGACGGCCTGGTTGGCGCTGGCACCCGAGTGGGCCTGCACGTTGGCGTGGTCGGCGCCGAAGAGGGCCTTGGCGCGGTCGATGGCGATCTGCTCCGCCTTGTCGACCTCGGAGCAGCCGCCGTAGTAGCGACGCCCCGGGTAGCCCTCGGCGTACTTGTTCGACAGCGTGGAGCCCAGGGCGGTGAGGACCGCCGGCGAGCTGATGTTCTCGCTCGCGATGAGCTGCAGGCCACCGCGGATGCGGTCGAGCTCGGAGAGGAGCACTCCCGCGATGTCCGGGTCGAAGGACTGCAGGGCGCCGAAGTCGGAACCGTAGAACGTGTCGTCAGCCATGGAAGGTCTCCGGGTGGGTCGGGAGTGGGGCGCGAGCGCGGGCCAACTCTATTGGGTCGGGCCGTGGTCGTCCGCGGACCGCTCGCCGGTGGACAGGTCGGCGTCGGCATCGGGCGCCGGCGCCTCGAGCGGCGGTTCGGGCTCCAGGGCCGCGTCGATGTCCGCCTGCGAGAGGGCGCCGAGACGCAGGGTGACCGGCGTCTCCCCCGTGCAGTCGATGATGGTCGAGGGCTGCCCCTCCCCCGCGGTGCCGCCCTCGAGGTAGACGGCGACGGACTCGCCGAGCATCGCCCGTGCCTCGTCGGCCGTTCGCGCTGCCGGGTCGCCGGTCGTGTTGGCGCTCGTGACGGCCATCGGGCCGATGTCGCCGAGCAGCTCGAGGGTGATCTCGTGGTCGGGCACGCGCAGGGCCACGGTGCCGTTGGTCTCCCCGAGGTCCCAGTGCAGCGAGGTCTGCGCCTTGAGCACCAGCGTCAGGGGCCCGGGCCAGAACTTCTCCATGAGTCGCTGGGCGTAGTCGGGGACCTGGGTGGCCAGGCCCTGCGCCGTGCGGGCCGTGGGGATGAGCACCGGCGGCGGCATGTCGCGTCCGCGGCCCTTGGCAGCGAGGACCGAGGCCACCGCGGTGGCGTCGAACGCGTCGCACCCGATGCCGTAGACGGTGTCGGTCGGCAGGACGACGATCTCACCGCGCCGCACGGCGGCGGCAGCGGCCGGGATGCCCTCGGCGCGACCCGCAGGATCGGTGCAGTCGTAGCGCTCGCTCACAGGGCAAGAGCCTACTTGGCGCGCCTGGATTCCCCGGCGCAGGGCCGAGCCGCCGGCTCACAGCGGATTCACAGCGCAGATCGGTACACATCGGCTCCCGACATCGCAGTCCAGAGGAGGAACAGGATGGGCCCGATCAAGTCGCTGTGGGCCAGCGTGCAGGGAGACCCGGTCTTCATGCGCAAGGTCAACGGGTGGCTCGCCATCTTCTGGATCGTGATGATCCCGGTCTCCATGGTCTTCGGGTGGCTCAACTCCGTGGTCTACGTCTCCGCGCTCTCGCTCTGGGCCCTCGTGTCGGGCCACTGGTCCGCGTGGCAGGCCGCCCGCGTGGAGGTCAAGCAGCAGGAGGAGGCGCACCAGTCCCGGAAGCAGGACGTGCCCGAGCAGGTCGTCGACCTGCTCCTCCGCACGACCGACATCGAGCCGGACGGCGCGACCTCGTAGGGCGGTTACGGCGCGGACGCGGCGCGCCGGGCGGTCGTGACGCGCGGCCGGCCGGAGAGGTCGACGTGGTCGGAGACGTCGCTCCACCGCCCCGTCGCCTGCAGCCGCCGGGGCAGGCTCTCGCCCTGGGAGTCCGCGTGCTCGACCAGGACCAGGCCGCCGGGACGCAGCAGCGCCGCCGCCACCCGGACGACCGCCACGGGGATGGCCAGCCCGTCCTCGCTGCCGCCGTAGAGCGCCACCTCGGGGTCGTGGTCGCGGACCTCCGGGTCGAGCGGCACCGCGCCGACCGGGATGTAGGGCGGGTTGACGGTCACGACGTCGACGTCGCCGGCCCAGTCCTCGAAGCACGGCTGGGTCGCATCGCCCTGCACGACCTCGACGTCGAGGCCCAGTCGGTCGCGGTTCGCGACTGCCCAGGCGTACGCGTCGGGCGAGAGCTCGAGGCCGCGCACCTCCGTACCGGGCCGTTCGTCCTTCAGCGACAGCGCGATCGCGCCGCTGCCGGAGCAGAGGTCGACGACGCGCACGGGGCTGTGGCGGTCGGGCTCGGCAGCGCGCCGGTCGACCTCGGCGAGGGCCAGGTCGACGAGCACCTCGGTCTCCGGTCGGGGGACGAAGACGCCCGGCCCCACCGACAGGGTGAGCCGGCGGAAGTGGGCACGACCGGTCAGGTGCTGGAGCGGGACCCGGTGGGCGCGCTCGTCGACGAGGGCGGCATACGCCCCCGGGAGCGTGCGGCCACCGAGCACGAGGAGCCGGCGGACCTCCGAGGCTTCGACGCCGAGGACGTGCGCCGCGAGCTCGACGGCGTCGACCTCGGCCGAGGCCACGCCGGCCTCCCGCAACCGGGCAGCGGCCGATCGGACGCCGGCGCGCAGGTCGGTCACGCCGTCCGTCACGCGCGGGACCCGTCGTCGGCGAGCGCGGCCAGCTTCGCGGCCTCGTCGGCGTCGAGCGCCGACTGCACGACGGGGTCGAGGTCCCCGTCGAGCACGGAGTCGAGGTTGTAGGACTTGTAGCCGGTGCGGTGGTCGGAGATGCGGTTCTCCGGGAAGTTGTAGGTGCGGATGCGCTCGGACCGGTCGACGGTGCGCACCTGCGAGCGACGGGCGGCGCTGGCCTCGGCGTCCGCCTCGTCCTTGGCCATCTGGTGCAGCCGGGCCCGGAGGACGCGCATCGCGGCCTCCTTGTTCTGCAGCTGCGACTTCTCGTTCTGGCACGACACGACCAGGCCGGTCGGGACGTGCGTGATGCGCACGGCCGAGTCGGTCGTGTTGACGCTCTGTCCGCCCGGGCCGCTGCTGCGGTAGACGTCGATGCGCAGGTCGTTGGGGTCGATGGTCACCTCGACCTCCTCCGCCTCCGGCATGACGAGGACCCCGGCGGCCGAGGTGTGGATGCGGCCCTGGCTCTCGGTGACGGGCACGCGCTGCACGCGGTGCACACCGCCTTCGTACTTCAGCCGCGCCCACGGGCCCTCCCCCAGCCCGGGCGTGCCCTTGGACCGCACGGAGACGCGTACGTCCTTGTAGCCGCCGAGGTCGCTCTCGGTGGCGTCTTCGATGGCCGTGCGCCAGCCGCGCTGCTCCGCGTAGCGGAGGTACATCCTCAGCAGGTCGCCGGCGAAGAGCGCCGACTCGTCACCGCCCTCGCCGGCCTTCACCTCGAGGATGACGTCACGGTCGTCGTCCGGGTCTCGGGGAACGAGCATGCGACGCAGGTGCTCCTCCGCGGCACCGAGGCGCGCCGCCAGCGCGGGCACCTCCTCGGCGAACGACTCGTCCTCGCCCGCCAGCTCGCGGGCGGCGGCGAGGTCGTCACCGGCCGCCTGCCACGCGCGGGCGGCCGCCACGGTGGGCGCCAGGGCGGCATACCGCTTGTTGAGGCTGCGCACGAGGTCCTGGTCGCCGTGCACGGCGGGGTCGGCGAGCTGCTGCTCGAGCTCGGCGTACTCGTCGAGGATCGACCGGACGGATTCGAGCACGGGAGGCCCTTCGGCTCAGCGGGACACGTGGACGGCTGGGTAAGACGAACGCCGGCCCCCGACGACCGAAGTCGCGGGGGCCGGCGTGCGGGAGACCTACTTGGCGGCCTTCTTGCCGTAGCGGGCCTCGAACCGGGCCACGCGGCCACCGGTGTCGAGGATCTTCTGCTTGCCCGTGTAGAACGGGTGGCACTGCGAGCACACGTCGGCCGAGATCTTGCCGGACGTCTCGGTGCTGCGCGTCGTGAACGTGTTGCCACACGTGCAGGTCACCGTGGTCTCGACGTACTGGGGGTGAAGGTCCTTCTTCAACGTTGTCTCCTAGGCTAGTCGGCCGGGTCGGTGTCAAGGCCGCCCACGCTGGTGAGCTGCTCTCCCGTGAACCGGTCCAGAGGAAGAGTGTGCCAGACAGGCGCACCTCCTCCCAAACGCGGAAGGGGTGCCCTGCATTCCCCGCGTCGGCGCCCGCCGGGTGCAACGATCCGCGCGCACAGTGTCGACTGCTTCTGACCTGCCTGCCGTCACGACCGCATCCGCACCACCGCATCGGGTCGACGCCATCCGCACCACCGCGTCCGGCCGAGGACGCCCTCGCCTCACGCGTCGGCAAGCACTCCCACACGGGCTGGTCTGGCCACGGGGAGCACGACCTGCATCGTGGTCCCCTCCCCCTCGACGGAGGCGATGACGAGCTCGCCGCCGTGGCCCTCGACGATGGCCCGCACGATGGCGAGCCCCAGCCCCGTGCCGGGGATCGCTGCGGCCGTCGCGTTGCCGGCCCGGAAGAATCGCTCGGACAGCCGGGCGAGGTCGCCGGCGGGGATGCCGATGCCGGTGTCGTGCACCGAGATGATCGTCGAGTCGCCGGACCGTTCGGCCGAGAGCAGGACCCGCCCACCCTCGGGCGTGAACTTCACGGCGTTGGAGCCGAGGTTGATCAGGGCGCGCTCGAGCTGGCCACGATCGACCCGGACCAGCAGGTCGTCGGGGACGTCGGTGCAGACGAGCTGCACACCGCTGTTGGCCGCGACCGGCCCCATGGTCTCGGTGACGGCGGCCAGCAGGTCACGGACGGCGACCTCCTCGGAGACCGCCTGCAAGCCGCTGATCTCGATCTTGTTGAGGACCAGGAGGTCCTCGATGAGGCCACGCAGCCGCGTCGCGTTGCGCCCGATGATGTCGAGCGCGACGTGCTGGCCGTCGGTGACCTCGCCGAAGTCGCCGTCGACGAGCAGCTCGAGGTAGCCGCTGATGGAGGTGAGCGGGGTCCGCAGCTCGTGGCTCACGGTCGCCATGAAGTCGGTCTTCTGGCGGTCGAGCTCGGTGAGGCGGCGCACCTGCTCGTCCTGCATCTGCGAGAGCCGCAGCGCCACGATGGACTGCGCCGCGATGGCCGAGCACTGCAGCGCGGCCTGGATCTCGTGGCGGTGCCACCGCCGGGGGGCACCGACCATCATGACCGACAGGATGCCGAGGCCCCGACCGCCGGTGCCGATGGGCAGCATGAGCAGTGAGCGGGTGCCGGTCGCCCGGTGGAAGGCTCGGACGCGTTCGTCGCCCTGGACGTCGTGGGCGAGCAGGTCGGGCAGGTGGAAGAAGCCGACGTCGCGCCGCAGCTCGTCGTTGACGAGTCCCACCTGCTGTGCGAGCGAGCGCGGCAGCGGCGGCAGGTCCGGCAGGTCGTCGGTGTGCCACTGGAGGCGGTCCTCGATGGTCTGGCCGTCCTCGGCCAGCGTGTAGAGCAGCACCCGGTCGGCTCCGAGCCCGGTGCCGAGCTTGGTCGTGACGCGCTGGAGGGCCTCCGGCACGTCGCTGGCCGAACGCGCCCCGCGGGCCACGTCGAGCACCAGCTCCTGCATCTCGAGCACGGCGGCCTGCTGGTCGACGAGGCGCGCGTTGGCACGCGTGAGGTCGTTGAAGTCGCGGGCGAGCATGCGCACCTCGAGCGCCCCCTCCTCCTGGTTGGCCATCGCGATGACGTCGTCCTCGACCTGCAGGCGCACGACCTCGCGCAGCCGGGCGAGGGGTCGCCCGATGGCGCGGTGCATGCCGAAGCCGGCGGCCACCAGCACGAGCACCACCGCGAGGGCCACGGCGACGATGACGCCGGAGGTGACGGCCGTGGCCTCACGCGAGTCGACCCGCGCAGCGTCGCGCTGGGCCTGGATGCTCGCCCCCAACGTCTGGTTGACCGCGCCGAAGGCGGCGTATGCCGTCGCCGCGCGACCACGGGCGGCCTCGCTCGCGGGGGCGCCGGGTGAGAGGCCCTGCAGCGACTCCCGTGCGGCCGCGAACCAGGCGTCGACGGCGGCACGCTGCTGCGCGACGAGACCCTGGTAGCGCGAGCGGTCGGCGTCGGAGAGCTCGGCGCTCTGTGCGGCCCGGGCCAGCGCGTCGAGCTCGGACTCGACGGCCGGCTGCAGGCCGAGCGGGTCCGTCTCTGCCCGGACGCCCGCGGCCTGCTGGCTCCACGCCGACTGGGCGCGCGTCATGTCGAGCAGCACGGCCCCGTTGCTCTCGCGGGCCGGCCCGAGCGCGAGGGTCAGGGCGCGCACGGCGGTGCCCTGCGCGTGGATCGTGGCCACCGACACGACGGCCCCGACCGGGACGAGGACGAGGAGGATGCCGATGAGCAGCCGGATCTGGCTGCCCACCGAGCGCCTCGAGATGGCGGTGGGCCCGGTCGTCACGTGGGTTCCTCGTCGAAGCCGGTCCGGGTCATGACACCCCACACGTGCGTCCTGCCGCGCAGGCTGGCCCACCAGCCCTCCAGGCGCCACCAGACGGTGGCCTGCCGGTAGCCGATGTTCTCGAGGACCGATGCGGCGATCGTCTGGGAGATCGCCCGCCAACGGTCGTGCTTGTGGAAGGCCCACTCGTCGACCACCATCGCCGAGAGCGTCACGAGCACGGCATAGCCGTAGGCCAGCACGAGGAAGAGGATCGCGTAGGGCAGGTTGACGACCCCGAGCAGCAGGGCCAGCGGGACGATCACGATGCCGAAGAGCTCGAGCAGCGGTGCGAGGAGCTCGAAGAGCCAGTAGTAGGGCAGGGCCAGCCAGCCGATGCGGCCGTACCTCGGGCGGAAGAGCATGGAGCGGTAGGCCCAGAGGGTCTCCCAGAGTCCGCGGTGCCATCGGCGTCGCTGGTTGCGCAGCACCTTGGCGGTGACCGGCACCTCCGTCCACGAGACGGGCTCGGGCACGAACTCGATGCGGTAGTCGCGTCCCTCGTCGCGCAGCTTCTTGTGGATCCGCATGACCAGCTCGAAGTCCTCGCCGATGGTGCCCGGCTCGAGGCCACCCACCTCGACGACGACGTCGCGCCGGAAGAGGCCGAAGGCCCCGCTGATGAGGATCAGGCCGCCGAGCTTGGACCATCCGGTGCGACCGAGCAGGAACGCCCGGAGGTACTCGACGAGCTGGATGCGCGGCAGCCACGTCTGCGGCATCTCGACCCGCACGATCCGCCCGGAGACGACGCGGCTGCCGTTGACCGGCCGGATCGCCCCGCCGGTGGCGACCATGCGCGTCGGGTCGTCGGCGAACGGGCGCGTGACGTGCAGGAGCCCGTCCGGCTCGAGGATGGAGTCGCCGTCCAGCATGGCCACGAGCGGCTCGTTCGCCGCGTTGACGCCGAGGTTGAGCGCCTCGGTCTTGCCGGAGTTCTCCTTGCGCACGACGAGCAAGCGCGTGCGGCCGTCCCGGGGGACGAACACCCCGAGGACCCTGGCTCGTACCGGGATCTCCTGAGGGAGCTCGCGCGGCAGTGGCACCAGGTCGAAGGCCTCCTCGAGCCGCGCGAAGGTCCCGTCCGTGCTGCCGTCGTCGATGACGACGACCTCGTGCCGCGGGTAGCGCAGGGTGAGGAAGGACTTGACGGCCGTGACGATGCCCGCCTCCTCGTTGTACGCCGGCACGAGCAGGGAGACGCCCGGGGCGAGCCCGGCGCCCTGCCACGAGAGCGCGGTCGCCCGACGGCGTTCCTGTGCCCGGAACTCCAGGTAGGCGAGGACGACGAGGAGCAGCAGCGAGGTGTTGATGAGGACGAAGTAGACGAGGATCGGCACGCTCGCGACGTCCATGACCCAGACCACCGAGGCCCGCAGTCCGGAGACGAAGCCGTCCCAGCTCATGCGGAGGCCTTCTGCAGGCTCGCGAGCAGGCGGGCCGACCGCACGGCCGGCTCGTCCTCGTGACCTGAGAGCGCGCTGCGGCCGTCGGCGCCGAGGCCGAGCAGTGCGGTCGCGGCGAGCTCCGCGAGGCGGGGGTCTGGGTCGAGCAGCAGCCCCGCCAGCGTCGGCACCGCTGACTCCTCCCCCAGCTCGCCCAGTGCCGCGACGCAGGCGCGACGCAGCGCGAGCGGCTCGTCCTGCGCCGTGTGGCGGGACAGCACTCCCACGTCCTCCGCCCGTCCGAGGCGACCGATGGCCACCGCGCAGGTCTCGCGGACGGTGACGTCGGTGTCGTGGGCGAGAAGGTGGCGCAGCTCGGGCAGGCTGCGGGTGAAGCTGCGCTCACCGCTGAGGTGGGCAGCGACCATGCGGGTGCGGGGGTGGTCGTCACGCAGTCCCACGCGGAGCACCTCCGAGATGCCGACGCCCATCGACTGCAGGGCCTCCGCCGCGGTCGCGGCAGGAAGGCCGCGCTCCGGACGGCCGATGGCCGACAACACGGGACCCGCGGCGGAGGCATCCCCGATGAGGCCCAACGCGTAGGCGGCGCTGTTGCGCACCTCGACCGCCTCGTCCTCCAGCGCCCCCACGAGCAGGGGCACCGCACGGGAGGCGCGAGCCAGTCCCAGCAGCTGCGCCGCCTTGGCGCGACGCACCGGCGACCGTCTCCCCAGATCCAGTGCCGCCGCCTCGACCGAACCGTGCGCCTCGAGGACGTCGACGAGCTGGTCGGCGGGAACGCCGCGGATCTTGGTCAGCAGCGCGACGATGTTGCGGTCGAGCACGGCACGCGAGGCACCCGTGGCGCCGGTGAGCTGTCGCACGGCGGCGCCGTCGTCGTCCTCGCCGGACGCCACCTCGATGAGGGGTGACCGCAGCGGCGAGAGCAGCATCGCCTCACGCCGCTGACGGCGGTGACGGCGGGCTCGAACCGCCACCACGAGCAGGACGAGCAGGACGCACGAGCCCAGCACCGCAGTGGTCGCGCCGACGATCAGCGCTCCCCCGATGACCACGACCGGCGACCGCTCAGCGAGCCCGGGCGAGCATGCCGTTGACGCGGTGCAGCAGCTCTCGGGGGCTGAACGGCTTCACGACGTAGTCGTCTGCGCCCACCGCGAACCCGGTGTCGACGTCGGAGTCGCGCGACTTGGCGCTCAGCAGCAGCACCGGCACCGAGGCGTACTCGCTCTCGCGGATCTTGCGCAGCACGTCGATGCCCGACAGCCCCGGCATCATCACGTCGAGGACCGCCAGCTGCGGGGGGTTGGCGGCGAAGGCCTCCCAGGCCCCGATGCCGTCGGCGACGGCCTCCACGGCATACCCGGCCTGGGTCAGCTTGAACTCGACGAGGTCGCGGATGTCGGCGTCGTCATCGGCCACGAGGACACGGACCGGGCTGGCATCGGACTGGCCGGCAGGCGCAGACATGGCTCTCCATTGTCGAGATCGGTCGGAAGGGCCATTTTATGGCAATTGCCGCGAATAGCCCTCGGAAACGCCGGAAGGGGACGGCGCCTGATGGCGTCGTCCCCTTCTCGATGACCCGGCGAGGCACCCGGCGCTACGGCCAGGCGGATCGGCCGGGCGGCCGCTCAGGCGTCGTCGTCGAGCCGGGAGCCGCTGGTGTGCTGGACCTGCGTCAGGAACTCGTAGTTCGTACGCGTCTTCTTGAGCCGGTCGATGAGCAGCTCGATCGCCTGCTGCGGGTCGAGCGCCGCGAGCACGCGGCGCAGCTTCCACATGATCTTGAGCTCCTCGCTCGCCAGGAGGATCTCCTCCCGGCGGGTCCCCGAGCTGTTGATGTCGACCGCCGGGAAGATCCGGCGGTTGGCCAGCTCGCGGTTGAGGCGCAGCTCCATGTTGCCGGTGCCCTTGAACTCCTCGAAGATCACCTCGTCCATCTTGGAGCCCGTCTCGACGAGCGCGGTCGCGAGGATCGTGAGCGACCCACCGTTCTCGATGTTGCGCGCCGCGCCGAAGAACTTCTTCGGCGGGTAGAGCGCAGCCGAGTCCACGCCACCGGACAGGATCCGCCCGCTCGCCGGGGCGGCGAGGTTGTAGGCGCGTCCCAGCTTGGTGATGGAGTCGAGGAGCACCACGACGTCGTGGCCCAGCTCCACGAGCCGCTTGGCCCGCTCGATGGCCAGCTCGGCCACCGTCGTGTGGTCCTCGGCCGGCCGGTCGAAGGTCGAGGAGATGACCTCGCCCTTGACGGCGCGCTGCATGTCGGTGACCTCCTCCGGACGCTCGTCCACCAGGACGACCATGAGGTGGCACTCGGGGTTGTTCGTCGTGATCGCGTTGGCCAGGGTCTGCATGATCATCGTCTTGCCGGCCTTGGCGGGGGCCACGATGAGGCCACGCTGGCCCTTGCCGATCGGCGCGACGAGGTCGATGATCCGCGTCGTGAGGATGTGCGGCTCGGTCTCGAGCCGCAGGCGCTGCTGCGGGTAGAGCGGGGTGAGCTTGCCGAACTCGACGCGCTTGGCCGCCTCCTCGGGCGACTGGCCGTTGACGGTGTCGAGACGGACCAGGGCGTTGAACTTCTGGCGGCCGACGTTGCCCGACGGCTGCTCGCCCTCGCGGAGCGCCTTGACGGCACCGGTGACGGCGTCACCCTTGCGCAGGCCGTGCTTCTTGACCATGCCCAGCGGCACGTAGACGTCGCTCGACCCGGCGAGGTAACCGGAGGTGCGCACGAACGCGTAGTTGTCGAGCACGTCGAGGATGCCACCCACGGGCACCAGCACGTCGTCGTCACCGACCTGCAGGTCCGTGTCAGCCCAGTCCTGGCCGCCCTCACGGCCACGCCCGCGCTTGCGGTCCCGGCTGCGCTGGCGGTTGCGGCTGCGGCGGCTGCCTCCACGGTCGTCGTCGTCGTAGCCCGACTGCCCACGGTGGTGGTCACCGGTCTCGTCCTGATGCCGGTCGTACTGGCGGTCCTGACGCGACTGGCGGTCGTTCTGCTGGCGGTCGCCGCGGTCGTTCTGCTGGCGGTCACCCTGCTGGCGGTCACCCTGCTGCCGGTCACCCTGCTGCCGGTCGCCCTGCTGCCGGTCGCCCTGCTGCCGGTCGCCGCGGTCGTTCTGCTGGCGGTCACCCTGCTGCCGGTCGCCCTGCTGGCGGTCGCCGCGGTCGTTCTGCTGGCGGTCACCCTGCTGCCGGTCACCCTGCTGCCGGTCGCCGCGGTCGTTCTGCTGGCGGTCACCCTGCTGACGGTCACCACGGTCGTTCTGCTGGCGGTCACCCTGCTGGCGGTCAGCCCGGTCAGCCCGGTCTGCCTGCTGGCTGTCCGCACGGGGCTCGAGGGTCTCGCGCACTGCGCGCTCGGCGCGCTCTGCGCGGTCACCCCGGTTGCGGTCGCTGCGCTCGCGGCGCTCGCCCCGGGCGACGCGCTCGCGCGCCGGCGCCGCGGCCGATCCGTCGCCGCCGGACTGCGCCGAGGTGTCGGTGTCCGCAGTCGTCGGCGCGGCCCCCTCCACGGCGGGTTCCGCCACGGCTGCCGTCCCCGCAGGGCGGCTGACGCGACGCGAGGCACGCACCCGGACCGGTGCCTCGCCGGCGGCCGTGGTGTCGACGGAGCCGGACTCGGCCGGAGCCGAGCCGGCAGGTGCGGAGCCGGCAGGAGCCGACGCCGCGGGAGCCGAGGTGGCGGCCGACGTCGCGGGGGCCGAGGCGCCACCCGACTGACGGGCCTTGATCGCCTCGACGAGGTCGCTCTTGCGCATCTTCGTCGTTCCGGTGATGCCCATCGACGACGCGACGCCCTTGAGCTCGTCCAGCTTCATGGCGGACAGGCCAGACAGCGGACGGGTGGTTGTTTCTGACACGAAGGATCCTTCCCCCTCGTTTGCGGCCCGGGAGATTCCAGCGGGCCGGACCTGGACCAGGTGACCTGGCCGTCTGAGAGTCCACTTCGGCGCAGAACGCGCCCAGAGGCAGGTGACGTCGCCTCAGTGTGGGGGTGGCGCACCGGCCTGCGATGTCGCGGCGTGAGGTGCGTGGCCAGAATAACACCCGGTTGCGCCCGACGTGCCCAACAGCCCACGGGTGTTGCGGGAACCGTTGCGGCACGGTGCTGCGACCGGCCTGGCGCGACTCGCGTACGGCGGTGGGGCAGCGGCTGGGGCGGTGACGCGGCGGCTGCTCAGCGCACCCGGATGCAGGCGCCGTGCTCCGGGACGCCCGGGACCAGCCGCTCCCACCGGGGCGCGAGGCTGCCCGCCTGCACCTGCTCGACCGAGCCGTGCGTGGACAGGACGAGGACGCTGGGGCCGGCACCGGACACGACGGCCGCGTGACCCTGTGAGCGGAGCAGGTCCACCAGCTCCATGGTCTCCGGGTAGGAGGACCGCCGCGCCTCCTGGTGCAGCCAGTCCCTGGTGGCCGCATGCAGGTGCGACGGATCCGTCGCCAGCGCGTGCACGAGGAGCGCAGCGCGACCGGCGTCGGCGGCCGCGGCCGCGAGCGGGACCGTCGCGGGCAGCACCGCGCGAGCCGTGCGGGTGGCGAGCTGCGTGTCGGGGACGAACACGACGACCTCGACGTCCCGGTGCAGCGCGATGCGGGCCGAGACCGTCTGCTCGCCGCGGTCGAGCCCACTGCCGTCGGGCATCCAGCTCACGGTCAGGCCTCCCAGCACGCTGGCGGACGCGTTGTCGGGGTGGCCCTCGAGCCGGCTCGACACGTGCACCGCCAGCCCCAGGTCCACGGGCATGGGCTGCCCGGGAGCCGGCCATTCGGCATACGCCTCGTCCCTGTCGTCCAGCCCGAGGCCAGCCGAAAGCGCCTGCGCCGCAACGACACCCGCGACGATCGCCGAGGCAGAGGAACCGAGCCCTCGGCTGTGCGGCACTCCGTTGGTGGCCTGGATGCGCAGGCCGGCCGGCGGGGCGACCCCGAGGACACCCCAGGTGTGCTGCATCGTCGAGTGGACGAGGTGTCGGTCGTCGGTGGGGACGTCGCCCGCCCCCTCGCCCGTGACCTCGATGGACAGGCCGCCGCTGTCCGAGGTGGTGACCACGTAGCGGTCCCAGAGACCCAGGGCCAGCCCGATGGAGTCGAAGCCGGGGCCGAGGTTCGCGCTGCTCGCCGGCACGCGCACCTCGACGGAGCGCCCGGGGGGCACCTGCTTCACGCGGTCAGCCCTCGAGCCCGAGCGCCCGAGCCGCCGAGAAGGCGTCGACCGACACCCGGGTGGGCACGACCTCTCCCCCGTCGGCCGTGCGCAGCGCCCACTGCGGGTCCTTGAGGCCGTGGCCGGTCACGGTGCAGACGATGCGGGCGCCGGGCGGCACGAGGCCGGCCTCGTGGCTCGCGAGCAAGCCCGCGACCGACGCAGCCGAACCGGGCTCGACGAAGACGCCCTCCTGCGACGACAGGTAGCGGTGGGCCTCGAGGATCTGCTCGTCGGTGACGGCCTCGATGCGGCCGCCCGACTCGTCGCGGGCCGCGACGGCCTGCTCCCACGAGGCGGGGTTGCCGATGCGGATCGCCGTCGCGATGGTCTCGGGGTGGTCGACCGGGTGGCCCAGGACGATCGGCGCCGCCCCCGCCGCCTGGAAGCCCCACATCTGCGGCAGGTGGGTCGCCGGTCCGGCGAGGGCGTCGGTCACGGGGTCGGCGAGGTACTCGCGGTAGCCGCGCCAGTAGGCCGTGATGTTGCCGGCGTTGCCGACGGGCAGGCAGTGGATCTCCGGGGCGTCGCCGAGCGCGTCGACGACCTCGAAGCTCGCGGTCTTCTGCCCCTCGATCCGGGCCGGGTTGACGGAGTTGACGAGCTCGACGGGGTAGGCCTCGGCGAGCTTGCGCGCCAGCGTCAGGCAGTCGTCGAAGTTGCCGTCGACCTGCAGGAGCGTGGCGCCGTGGGCGATCGCCTGGCTGAGCTTGCCCATCGCGATCTTCCCGTCGGGCACGAGCACCCCGCACGTCATGCCGGCCTTCGTGGCGTATGCCGCCGCGGACGCGCTGGTGTTGCCCGTGCTCGCGCAGATGACCGCCTTCGCACCCTTGCGCGCGGCCACGCTGATCGCGGTCGTCATGCCGCGGTCCTTGAAGGAGCCGGTCGGGTTGAGGCCCTCGTACTTGAGGTGGACCTCGGCGCCGACCCGGGCGGAGAGCTTCTCGGCGTGGATGAGGGGCGTGCCGCCCTCGTGGAGGGTGACGACAGGTGCACCCTCGAGCATCGGGAGCCGGTCGGCGTACTCGCGGATCACTCCGCGCCACTGGTGGGCCATCACGAACCTTCCACGCGCATGACGGAGTTGACGCCCCGGACGACGTCGAGCGTGCGCAGGCGCTCGACGGTGGACGACAGGGCCGCGTCGCTCGCGGAGTGCGTGACGATGATGAGGTTGGCCCGGGCTGCCTTCCCGTCCCCGGCGGGGACGAGCTGCTGGCGCACCGTCTCGATGGACACGTCGTGGTCGGCGAACACGGCGGCGACCTGTGCCAGCACGCCGGAGCGGTCCTCGACGTCGAGGCTGATGTGGTACCTCGTCTGGGCGTCGCCCATCGTGAGGACCGGCAGGTCGGCGTAGCTGGACTCCCCCGGCCCCAGGCCGCCGCCGACACGGTGGCGGGCGACCGCGACGAGGTCACCGAGCACCGCCGAGGCGGTGGGGTCGCCACCGGCGCCCTTGCCGTAGAACATCAGCTCGCCCGCCGCGTCGGCCTCGACGAAGACGGCGTTGAAGGCCTCGCGGACCCCGGCAAGCGGGTGCGTGCGCGGGATCATCGCCGGGTGGACGCGGACGCTCACGCCCTTGTCGCTGCGTTCGCAGATGGCGAGCAGCTTGACGACACAGTCCATCTCGCGGGCTGCCGCGACGTCGGCCGCTGACACCTCGGTGATGCCCTCGCGGTAGACGTCGGCGCCGGAGACGCGCGTGTGGAACGCCAGGGACGCCAGGATCGCCGCCTTGGCCGCGGCGTCGAAGCCCTCGACGTCGGCGGTCGGGTCGGCCTCCGCGTAGCCGAGCGCCTGGGCCTGCTCGACGGCGTCGTCGAAGCCCGCGCCGGTCGTGTCCATCTTGTCGAGGACGTAGTTCGTGGTCCCGTTGACGATGCCGAGGACACGGCGCACCTCGTCGCCGGCGAGCGACTCGCGCAGCGGGCGCAGCAAGGGGATGGCGCCGGCGACGGCGGCCTCGAAGTAGAGGTCGACGCCGTGCTCGGCGGCCGCCGCATACAGGGCCGGCCCGTCCTCGGCGAGCAGCGCCTTGTTGGCGGTGACGACCGAGGCGCCGTGCTCCATGGCCCGCAGGATGAGGGAGCGTGCCGGCTCGATGCCGCCGATCACCTCGACCACGACGTCGGCCCGCGACACGAGCTCCTCGGCGTCGGTCGTGAAGAGCGCCGGGTCGACGCCGAGCGCACCGCGGTCGCGACCGCCGCGGCGCACCGCGATGCCGACGATCTCGAGCGGCGCCCCGACGCGGGCGGCCATGTCGTCGGCGTGCTCCGTCAGGAGTCGGGCGACCGCCCCACCCACGACGCCGGCACCGAGCAGGGCGACGCGCAACGGCCTGGCTTCACTCACGGGGCTCTCCACGCTGCGAATCCTGCCGTCTGTCCGCCTGGTGGACGCCGTTGTTTCGCGATCCGGACATCGACGGAGCAGGATCTGCGGCTGGCATCAGACGTCGAGGGCGAGCAGGTCGTCGATGGTCTCGCGCCTGACGATGACCCGCGCGACGCCGTCGCGGACCGCGACGACCGGGGGCCGCGGCGTGTGGTTGTACTGGCTCGACAGGGAGCGGCAGTAGGCGCCGGTGCCGGGCACGGCGAGCAGGTCACCTGCCCCGATGTCGGCCGGGAGGAACTCGTCCTTGACGACGATGTCACCGCTCTCGCAGTGCCGGCCTACGACCCGGGCCAGCACGGGCTCGGCCTCGGAGGCGCGACTCGCGAGCGTGCACGAGTAGTTGGCGTCGTAGAGGGCGGTGCGCACGTTGTCGCTCATGCCGCCGTCCACCGAGACGTAGACGCGCTGGGCCCCGCCGTCGAGGTCGACGGGCTTCACGGTGCCCACCTCGTAGAGCGTGAACGTCGTGGGCCCGGCGATGGCCCGGCCCGGCTCGATCGAGATGCGAGGCACGGCCACGCCGTCAGCACGGCACTCGCGCTCGATGATCTCGGCCATGCCGGCGGCGAGGTGCCGCGGCGGCAGCGGGTCGTGCTCGGTCGTGTAGGCGATGCCGAAGCCACCACCGAGGTCGAGCTCCGGCAGCTCGACCCCGAGCTCCCGGGCGATCCTGGTGTGCAGTCCCACGATGCGCCGGGCCGAGACCTCGAAGCCGGCGGTGTCGAAGATCTGCGACCCGATGTGGCTGTGCAGCCCGAGTAGGCGCAGCGTGTCGGGCTGGTCGAGGATGCGCCGCGCCGCCTCGAAGGCGTGGCCGCCTGAGAGCGAGAGCCCGAACTTCTGGTCCTCGTGGGCCGTCGCGATGAACTCGTGCGTGTGTGCCTCGACCCCCACCGTGACGCGGACGAGGACGGGCGCGACGACGCCGAGCTGGCCCGCGACGGCGGCGACCCGGTCGATCTCCTCGAGCGAGTCGACGACGATGCGGCCGACGCCGTGGTCGAGGGCGTCGCGGATCTCGGCCACGGTCTTGTTGTTGCCGTGGAAGCCGATCCGCTCCCCGGGCACGCCCGCCCGCTTGGCGACCGCGAGCTCGCCGCCGGTGCACACGTCCAGGTGCAGGCCCTCGTCGCGGACCCATCGCGCGACCTCGGTGCAGAGGAACGCCTTGCCGGCGTAGTACACGTCGGCGCCGCCCGAGAGGCTGTCGAACACCTCGGCATACGTCTGCTTGAAAGCCCTTGCGCGAGAACGGAAGTCGTCCTCGTCGATGACGTATGCCGGCGTGCCGAACTCTGCCGCCAGCTCGGTGACGCTCACCCCGCCGACGCTCAGCACCCCGTCGTCGCCACGGTCGACCGAGGACGCCCAGAGGGACGGGACGAGGGCGTTGACGTCGACGGGCGTCTGGAGCCACGCGGGGCCTCGATAGCCCTCGGCGTGCAACGCTCCGGCTTCGTGTGCGCGCATGGCTACATCCTCTCCGGGGCTGCCGCGCCCAGCCGCGACAGTCCATTGCGCAAGACGATCCTGGTGGCGTCGGCGAGCAGGAGCCGGGCACCGTGGACGGCGCGGGGTCGGGAGCCCACCAGCTCCGGCCGGACGGGGTGGTCCCACGTGTCGGCGAGCGCTCCCAGGTCGGTGACGGCGCGCTGCTGCTGCACGGGGTCGCCGGTGTGCGTCTCCAGCCGCTGCGGCAGGTCGGCCAGCGCGACGAGGAGCCGGCGCTCGCTCACGTGGGTGAGCTCCGCGAGGCGCGCGGAGGGACGGCGCTCGACACCGACCGCCTCGGCGTTGCGCACGATCCGGCACAACCGCGCGTGCGCCAGCTGGGCTGCGCGGACCGGGTCGCCCGCGGTCCGGGCCCCCGGCACCTCCGTGGTCTCCCGGTACCGCTTCCCCGCCGCGAGCGCGTAGTGGTCCTGCTCCTCCAGGACGATCGGCACGATGTCCGCACGTGCGAAGTCCTCGAGCGTGATGGCGATCAGGCCGCTGGGCGCGACCTCGACCGCGGCGACCGGCTTCTCCAGGGTCAGACCCTGCGCCAGGACCCGGGCCAGCTCCCGCGGCTCCAGCCCGAGCCGGGACGACCATCTCTGCGCCACGGGGGTGACCCAGTCGGCCACGACCCCGGCGTTGCGCGGGTCCGTCGGGCGGAAGAGCACACCCTCGGGAGGACCCTCGGTCGCCGCCTCGGGGAGGTCCCCGGCCGCCGCTGCCTGCGCCACGACCTGCTCCAGGAGGGCGCGCAGCTGCTCCGGGGTCATGGGGGCGAGTCTACGAGGCGGCCGTCTGCCCTTTTCGTGGGGATTCGTCGCCGCCCGGTGCCCGAGGACCTCGGCCGAGCCGGGTGATTGAGTGTTCCGCGCGCACTGCTGCTAATCTCACCGAGCGCACGAAAGTGCGTGCCGCCCCCGTAGCTCAGGGGATAGAGCACCGCCCTCCGGAGGCGGGAGCGCAGGTTCGAATCCTGCCGGGGGCACCGACGGACAACTGTGGGGCAGACCAGGCCTCGGGCTCTTCGGGGTCCACGAGCGGTGTCCCGCACTGCGATGTTCACCCTGACGAGACCCGTCTGCGACAGTGACGTCGTGCTCATCTCCAAGCCGGTCGCCGAGGGAATCCGCGCCGGGACCGTCACCCAGGCCTTCCGCCGCTGGGACGCCCCACGCGTCAAGGTCGGTGGCCTGCAGCTCACGTCGGCCGGCCTCGTCCGCTTCGACTCCGTCAGCCGGGTGCGTGACCCGGAACGGCTGACCGAGCGCGACGCACGCGCGGCCGGCGCCAAGGACCTGGCCGCGCTGCAGCGCTCGCTGGCACCGAGGACGACCAGGCCGTCGGCCCCCGGAGGTCGGGGCGGCCGTGGCGGCGACACGGTCTACCGGATCCGCCTGAGCTGGGCGGGCGAGGACCCGCGCCTTGCGCTGCGCGACAGCATCCCCGACGTCGAGGAGCTTGCCGGCATCGCCTCACGGCTGCGCCGGCTCGACGCCCGGCCGACAGGGCCGTGGACGCGGGAGATCCTCGAGTGGATCCGCGACAACCCCCGCGTGGTGTCCAAGGAGCTCGCGGCGCTGCGCGGCGTCGAGCTGCTGCCGATGAAGGCCGACATCCGCAAGCTCAAGGCCCTGGGCCTGACCATCAGCCACGACGTCGGCTACGAGCTGTCACCGCGCGGGACGGCATACCTGCGCTGGCTGGAGGGACGCCCAGGCTGAGGCCGGCTCAGCGCTGCGTCGTGTCGGTGACCTCGCCGACGAGCTCCTCGAGGACGTCCTCGAGGAAGACGACCCCGCTCACGACGGCGTCGCCGTCGACGACGCGCGCGAGGTGCGCCCCGGTCAGCTGCATGGTGGCGAGGACGTCCTCGATCTCGTCGTCGGCGCGGACGGTCGCGAGCTTGCGGACGCGCTTGGGCGGGATGGGCTGCTCGTGCCGCTCGTCGTCGGCGTAGAGGATGTCCTTGAGGTGGATGTAGCCGGCGATCTCGCCCGCGGCGTCGATCACGGGGTAGCGCGAGAAGCCGTGCTTGGCGACGAGCCGCTCGATGTCGGCCGGTGTGGCCCCGAGGGTGACCGTCCTGAGCGAGGCGACGTCGACGGCCACGTCCCGGGCGAGCTTGTCGGAGAACTCGAGCGTCTTGGCGACGAGCCCGTGCCGCTCCTCCTCGATGAGGCCCTCGCGACGTGACTCGCCGACGATGTGCGCGACCTCCTCGACGGTGAACGCGGAGGTGAGCTCGTCCTTGGGCTCGACCCGGAAGAGCCGGACCAGCGACTTGGCCACCGCCTCCATGGCGTGCACGATCGGGCGCAGCGCCCGCGCGAGGAAGAACAGCGGGGGCACGAGCAGGAGCGCGGCCCGGTCGGGCCCGGCGATGGCGAGGTTCTTCGGGATCATCTCGCCGACGACGACGTGCAGGTAGGACACGATGAGCAGCGCCAGCGCGAGCGCCACACCGCTGGCCCACGCGTCGGGCAGGTTCCAGGCGTGGAACACCGGCTCGAAGAGGTGGTGGAGCGCTGCCTCGGCGAGGGCACCGAGGCCGACGGAGCACACGGTGATGCCCAGCTGGGCGGTGGCGAGCATGGAGCCGAGCCGCTCGAGCGCGAGCAGGCACGACTGCGCCCGCCTGCTGCCGGCGTCGGCGAGCGGCTCGAGCGTGGAGCGGCGCACCGCCATGGCGGCGAACTCGGCGCCGACGAAGAACGCGTTGCCGAACAGCAGCAGCACGGAGACGAGGTAGACCCACGGGCCGCTCACGAGCGCTTCCCCTCCTCGGCTCCGGAGGGCGTACGCGTCGTGCCCCTCTCGTCGCCCCCGTCCACCGCTGAGTCCCACGGCGCAGGCAGCGAGTCGGGGTCGGGCACGAAGCGGAGCCGGTCGACCCTGCGTCCCTCCATCGCGACGACGTGGATGCGCCACCCCGGCACCTGGACCTCGTCTCCGACGACCGGAACCCGTCCGAGCCGGGTCATCACGAAGCCGCCCATGGTCTCGTAGGTGGGCCCGTCGGGGACGTCGGCGTCGAAGGCGTCGCGCACCTCGTCCGGGCGCCAGAGGCCCGGCACCGTCCACGAGCCGTCGACGAGCTCGCGGCCGCCCTGCCGGCTCCGGTCGTGCTCGTCGGAGACCTCGCCGACGATCTCCTCGACGACGTCCTCGAGGGTGACGATCCCGGACGTGCCGCCGTACTCGTCGACGACCACGGCCATCTGGAAGCCGCCCTCGCGCAGCTGCCGCAGGAGCGGGTCGAGCCGGATGGTCTCGGGCACCACGAGGCGGTCGGACATCAGCGCCGAGACGGGCACGTCCTTGCGGCGCTCGTGCGGCACCGCCATCGCCTTCTTGACGTGCACGACGCCGTCGATGTCGTCCCAGTCGTCCCCGAGGACCGGGAAGCGCGAGTGGCCGGTGCGGCGCGAGAGACGCAGGACGTCGTCGGCCGACTCGTCGCGGTGGATGCCGGTGGAGCGCACGCGCGGGGTCATGACGTCATCGGCCGTGCGCTCGCCGAAGCCGAGCGAGCGCGTCAGCATCCGCGCGGTCGTCACGTCGAGCGTGCCTGCCTCGGCGGAGCGCTGCACCAGGCTCGCGAGCTCCTGAGGGGTGCGCGCCCCGGACAGCTCCTCCTGCGGCTCGATGCCGAGGGACCGGAGGAAGCGGTTGGCCGACCCGTTGAGCAGGACGATGAGCGGCTTGGCCACGACCGCGAACACCCGGACGGGCAGGGCCACGACCTTGGCCGTCGGCAGCGGCGCCGAGATGCCGAGGAACTGCGGCAGCAGCTCGCCGAAGACCATCGAGAAGATCGTGGCGATCGTGAGGGCGAGCGCGCTCGAGACCGCCTCGACGGCCCCGGGGCCCAGGCCCAGGGCGGCCAGGGGTCCGGAGAGCAGCGCCCCGATGGAGGGCTGCGCGAGGTAGCCCACGACGAGGGTCGTGATGGTGATGCCGACCTGCGCCGCCGACAGCTGTGTCGAGAGCTGCTTGATCGACTGCAGCACGACCCGGGCGCGGGTGTCCCCGTCGTCGATGGCGCGCTGCACCGTCGGGCGGTCGATCGCCACGAGCGAGAACTCGGCCGCGACGAAGAGCGCGGTGCCCGCCGTCAGCAGCACGGCCCCGAGGACGAGGAGCCACTCCGTCACGCCCGGACCTCCGGTCCGAGGGAGCGGGAGCGGTGACCGCGGCGGGCCGGGCCCTGGTCGCGAAGGGAGGTCATGGTGAGCCAACTATATGGAGCGCGGGCGCGCCCGGCCCTGCCGGCTTCCACCCCGACCTGCACGTGGGCTGGGTATGCCGTGTGGTTGAGTTGGGCGCGTGACCGCGGGGGCTTCGCCGGGGTGGGACGACGGACCAGACGGAGGGATCACGGTGGCGGCAGGACGACCCGAGGTGACCGGGCGCATCGAGGTGCGCGGCCTGACGAAGCGGTTCGGCTCCCTGGTGGCCGTCGACCACCTCGACCTCGACGTCGAGCCCGGCCGGATCACCGGCTTCCTCGGACCCAACGGCAGCGGCAAGACCACGACCCTGCGCATGCTCCTGGGCCTGGTGCGGCCCACCTCCGGGTCGGCCACCATCGACGGGCACCGCTACGGCGACATCCCCAACCCGCTCACGGTCGTGGGCTCGGCCCTCGAGGCGACGAACTTCCACCCCGGACGCACCGGGCGCAACCACCTGCGCGTGCAGGCAGCCGTCGCCGGCGTCCCCGACAGGCGCGTCGACGAGCTCCTCGAGCTCGTCGGCATCCCGGCGGCGGCCCGCAAGCGGGCGGGCGGCTACTCGATGGGGATGCGCCAGCGGCTCGGCCTCGCCGGCGCCCTGCTCGGCGACCCGCGCGTCATCATCCTCGACGAGCCGGCCAACGGCCTCGACCCCGAGGGCATCCGGTGGCTGCGCGGCTTCCTGCGCCAGCTCGCCGACGAGGGGCGCACGCTGCTGATCTCGAGCCACATGCTCTCCGAGGTCGAGCAGACGGTCGACGACGTCGTGATCATCGCCAACGGCAAGCGCGTGGCGCAGGGAACGGTCGCCGACCTGCGCGGCGAGCCCACCGCGTACGTGCGCACGTCCGACCCGGACCGCCTCGCGGACGCCCTGAGGCGGCGCGGGCTCGCGGTGCAGCCGAGCGGTCGCGGCCTGCGGGTGACCACCGAGGACCTGGCCATCGTCGGCGACGTGGCGCACGCGAGCGACGTCGCCATCCACGAGCTGCGGTCGGAGCAGACCCACCTCGAGGAGCTCTTCTTCAACCTCACCGAGAGCGACGAGCACCGCAACCGCAACCTCGGCGACCTGCAGGCGCCGCCGCCCCTGGGGGTGCCCGCCGACCTACCGCCACCGAGCGGGCCGCCCATCGACCCGGCGCTGCTGGTCGAGCCCGCGCAGGCGGGGTCCGGCGACGACCACGAAGGAGGCGTCCGATGAGGGCCGCCGTGCACGCCGAGCTGCGCAAGCTCTTCACGACCCGCCTCTGGTGGGGCATGGCCATCGCCGTCTTCGTCAGCGGCGCGGCCTTCGCCGTGCTCTTCGCCTTCGTCTTCACCAGCGACGCGGTGCGTGGGCCGCAGGCGGCAGCCGCACCCCGCACCGACGCGGCGCTCGCCAAGGCGGTCTTCACCGGGGGCCTGCAGGTCGGCTACCTGCTCACCCTCGCGATCGGCGTGCTCACCATCGGCTCCGAGTACCGCCACCAGACGATCACGGCGACCTTCCTCGCGGTCCCGAGGCGTGGACGCGTCATGGCGGCCAAGGTCGTCTCGCTCCTCGGCATCGGCGTGCTCTACGGCCTGCTGTCCCTGGCCGGAGCGGTCGCCGCCGGCACCCTGGTGCTGACCTCCAAGGGGGTCGCGCCCTTCGCCGACCCCTCGATCTGGCGCACGCTCGCCCTGTCGCTGCTCGTGCTCGGGCTCTGGGCGCTCATCGGCCTCGGCGCCGGCATCCTCATCCCCAACCAGGTCGCCGCGCTGCTCATCTCGGTGGCGGTCGCCTGGATCGTCGAACCGGTCCTCGGCCTCGTCCTGGCGCTCACCGAGTGGGGCAAGGACGTCGCGCCCTACCTGCCGAGCCGGGCCACGAGCGCCATGCTCGAGTCCACGAGCGGCGGCTTCGACAACCAGCCGCTGCACCAGCTGAGCTGGTGGGCCGGCGCGCTCGTGCTGACCGCGTACGCCGCCGTGATGGCCGGGCTGGGCACGTGGCGCACGCTGCGCTCGGACATCACCTGAGGCATACCTCTTCATGCGTCCGCGTGGGCCCTCCGGTGCACACCGCAGAGCGCTCCGGGACCGCCCTGCACAGCCCTCGCGAAGCGTGACGAACGCCTCGCCGACACCTCCGCTCGACATCCGAGCCCCGAGCGGGTATCGAGACGTTCGGGTCTAGGCTTGACCCCTGTATAGGCAGCAGACGCACCCAAGCCAACGAAAGAGGCGCATTCGCCGTGTCCGATCAGTCCACGTCCGGTGACCCGATTGCAGCATTCGGGCCGAACGAATGGCTCGTCGACGAGCTCTACCAGCAGTTCCTGACCGACAAGACGTCGGTCGACAAGGCGTGGTGGGGCTTCTTCGAGGACTACCGGCCGGGTGAGTCCGACGCGAGCGCGGCCGCTCGCCGTAGCGCGACGGCCACGGCGACGGCGAGCAAGCCCCAGACGGCGGCGAGGAAGCCTGAGGCGACGCCGGCCCCGACGGACAAGGGCGCTGCCAACGGCTCCCCGAACGGCTCCGCCAACGGTGCCTCCGTGAAGGCTTCCGCGCCGGCGAAGGCGCCTGCCGCCAAGGCACCCGAAGCCAAGGCGCCCGAAGCCAAGGCACCTGCTGCGAAGGCGGAGCCGAAGGCCGCGCCGAAGCCCGAAGCGGGGGCCGAGGCACCGAAGCCACGCGACATCCCCGCCGTCAAGGGCACCGGCCCGGTGAGCGAGGACGCCGTCGTCCCGCTGCGTGGCGCCCCGTCGCGCGTGGTGAACAACATGGAGGCCTCGCTCACGGTCCCGACGGCGACGAGCGTGCGTGCCGTCCCCGCCAAGCTGCTCATCGACAACCGCGTCGTCATCAACAACCACCTCGCCCGCTCGCGCGGCGGCAAGGTCAGCTTCACCCACCTCATCGGCTACGCCATGGTCAAGGCCCTGGCGATCATGCCCGAGATGAACAACGGCTTCACCGAGGTGGGTGGCAAGCCGGCCCTCGTGCGCCCGGCGCACGTCAACTTCGGCCTCGCCATCGACCTGCAGAAGGACGACGGCAGCCGCACCCTCGTCGTGCCCTCGATCAAGTCGGCGGAGGAGATGGACTTCGTCCACTTCTGGACCGCCTACGAGGACGTCGTGCGCAAGGCCCGCGCCAACAAGCTGACCGTCGAGGACTTCCAGGGCACGACGATCTCGCTGACCAACCCTGGCGGCATCGGCACGGTCCACTCCGTGCCGCGGCTGATGAAGGGGCAGGGTGCCATCATCGGCGTCGGCGCCCTCGACTACCCCGCCGAGTGGCAGGGCGCGAGCAACGAGACGCTCAACAAGAACGCCGTGAGCAAGATCCTGACGCTCACCTCGACGTACGACCACCGCATCATCCAGGGCGCCCAGAGCGGTGACTTCCTGCGGATCATCCACCAGCTGCTCCTCGGCCAGAACCACTTCTACGACGAGATCTTCGAGTCGCTGCGCATCCCCTACGAGCCGGTCCGGTGGATCCAGGACATCGACTCCTCGCACGACGACGACATCAACAAGGTCGCCCGCGTGCAGGAGCTCATCCACGCGTACCGCGTGCGCGGCCACCTCATGGCCGACACCGACCCGCTCGAGTACAAGCAGCGCCGCCACCACGACCTCGACGTCACGACCCACGGCCTGACGCTGTGGGACCTCGACCGCACGTTCGCCACCGGCGGCTTCGGCGGCTACCCGTTCCTCAAGCTGCGCAAGATCCTCGGCATCCTGCGTGACTCGTACTGCCGCACCGTCGGCATCGAGTACATGCACATCCAGGACCCCGACCAGCGCAAGTGGATCCAGAACAAGGTCGAGCGGCCCTACCAGAAGGCCAACCGCGACGAGCAGATGCGGATCATGCGCCGCCTCAACGCCGCCGAGGCCTTCGAGACGTTCCTGCAGACCAAGTTCGTCGGCCAGAAGCGCTTCTCGCTCGAGGGCGGCGAGTCGGTCATCGCGCTGCTCGACCGCATCCTGTGCCGGGCTGCCGCCGAGAAGCTCGACGAGGTGTGCATCGGCATGCCGCACCGTGGCCGCCTCAACGTGCTGGCCAACATCGCCGGCAAGTCCTACGGCCAGATCTTCCGCGAGTTCGAGGGCACCCAGGACCCCAAGTCGGTCCAGGGCTCGGGCGACGTGAAGTACCACCTCGGCACCGAGGGCGAGTTCGTCACCGAGGACGGCAGCCGGACCAAGGTCTACCTCGCCGCGAACCCCTCGCACCTCGAGGCGGTCAACCCGGTGCTCGAGGGCATCGTCCGCGCGAAGCAGGACCGCCTCAACCTCGCCGGCGAGAGCTTCCCGGTGCTGCCCGTGCTGCTGCACGGTGACGCCGCGTTCGCCGGCCAAGGTGTCGTGGCCGAGACGCTCAACCTCTCGCAGCTGCGCGGCTACCGCACCGGCGGCACGATCCACGTCGTCATCAACAACCAGGTCGGCTTCACCACCTCCCCGAGCAGCTCGCGGTCCTCGGTCTACTCGACCGACGTCGCGCGCATGATCCAGGCGCCGATCTTCCACGTGAACGGCGACGACCCGGAGGCGTGCGTGCGCGTGGCCGAGCTGGCCTACGAGTTCCGCCAGGAGTTCAACAAGGACGTCGTCATCGACCTGGTGTGCTACCGCCGCCGTGGCCACAACGAGGGCGACGACCCGTCGATGACGCAGCCGCTGATGTACAACCTCATCGAGGCCAAGCGCTCGGTCCGCAAGCTCTACACCGAGTCGCTGATCGGCCGCGGCGACATCAGCGTCGAGGACGCCGAGGCCGCGCTGCGCGACTACCAGCAGCAGCTCGAGCGGGTGTTCGTCGAGACGCGGGAGGCGAAGAAGGCCCAGGCCGCCACGCCTGCCCAGCCCACCGACCGGGACTCCGACGCCCCCGACAACGCGGGCCTCGAGCGCCCGACCGCGCAGGTGCAGGACGACGAGACCCCGGTGCGTTCGGCAGTCGAGACGGGCGTCCCGGCCAGCGAGATCGTGCACATCGGCGAGACCTTCGCCAACCCGCCGGAGGGCTTCACGATCCACCCGAAGCTCAAGCAGCTCATGGACAAGCGCGCCGCGATGGTCCACGACGGCGGCATCGACTGGCCGATGGCCGAGCTGCTCGCCTTCGGCACCCTGCTCAAGGAGGGCACCCCGGTGCGCCTTGCCGGGCAGGACAGCCGCCGAGGCACGTTCGTCCAGCGCCACGCGGTGCTCATCGACAAGGACAACGCCGAGGAGTGGACGCCGCTGCTCTACCTCGGCGAGGGCCAGGCCCGGTTCTGGGTCTACGACTCCCTCCTGTCCGAGTACGCCGCGATGGGCTTCGAGTACGGCTACTCCGTCGAGCGGCCCGACGCCCTCGTCCTGTGGGAGGCGCAGTTCGGCGACTTCGCCAACGGCGCCCAGACCATCGTCGACGAGTTCATCTCCAGCTCCGAGCAGAAGTGGGGCCAGCGCAGCTCGGTCGTGCTGCTGCTCCCCCACGGCTACGAGGGGCAGGGGCCCGACCACAGCTCGGCGCGCATCGAGCGCTACCTGCAGCTGTGCGCCGAGAACAACATGACGGTCGCCTACCCCTCGACCGCGGCGAGCTACTTCCACCTGCTGCGTCGCCAGGCCTACGCCCGGCCGCGTACGCCGCTGGTCGTCTTCACGCCGAAGTCGATGCTGCGCAGCAAGGCGGCGGCGAGCCCGGTGGAGGCCTTCACCCAGGGCGGCTTCCAGCCGGTCCTGGCCGACCACGAGGGCGCCACCCAGGACGTCACGCGCGTGCTGTTCGCGAGCGGCAAGGTCGTGCACGAGCTCGACGCCGAGCGGGCCAAGCGCGGCGACACCTCGACGGCGATCATCCGGGTCGAGCAGCTCTACCCGATCCCCGAGAAGGAGATCGTCGACGCCGCCGCGCGCTACCCCGGGGCCGAGCTGGTCTGGGTCCAGGACGAGCCGCGCAACCAGGGCGCCTGGCCGCTCATGGCGCAGTGGCTGCACGAGGACCTCTGCGGCCTCGGTGAGACCCGGCCGTGGCGCGTCGTGGCCCGCAAGGCCTCGGCGTCGCCCGCGACCGGCTCCTCCAAGAAGCACGCGGTCGAGCAGGCCGAGCTCATGGAGCGCGCCTTCGGCCGCTGAGCGCCGCTGAGCCGCTCCGCTCGAGAGCGACCATCGAGAGCGACCATCGTGAGGGACCCCGCCACCGCGGCGGGGTCCCTCACGCATACCGGGCAAGACGGCATACGTCGGTCGTTGTCGTCAGCCCGACCGGGGCTGGCCCGGCTGGCCTCCGACGGGGCCGCACCGGCACGCGATAACCTCCCATCGTGTACTTCACCGACAGGGGCATCGAGGAGCTGGCGGCTCGGCGCGGCGAGGAGGAGGTCACCTTCGAGTGGCTCGCCGAGCAGCTGCGCACGTTCGTCGACCTCAACCCCGAATTCGAGGTGCCCGTCGAGCGACTCGCGACGTGGCTGGCCCGGCTGGACGACGACGAGGACTGAGCACGTGAGCGACCGCACCGACACCGGCGGGATCCCCGCCGACGCCCCTCGAGAGTCGATCGGGGTGGGCCCGGCCTACCCCTCGTCACACACCCAGTTCACCAGTGACGCCCCGGGGCGGTATGCCGCCGCGCCCGCCCCCGAGGCCGCCGCCCCTGACGCGTCTGCCGAGGGGTCGGGTGGCTCGACGACGGCGGACGAGCCGTACTACGCACCGAGCGCCGAGCAGACCGTGGCCGACGGGGTCCGCGACGTCGGCATGATCTTCGTCGGGGCCTCGCTGACCGCCGGCTACGGCGACCCCAAGGGCCTGGGCTGGGTCGGTCGCGTCGTGGCGCGCACGCAGCACCCGGACCTCGACCTGACCGCCTACAACCTGGGCGTCCGCGGCAACACCTCCGGCGACGTCGTCGCGCGCTGGGGCGCCGAGTGCCACCCGCGCTGGAAGGGCCGCACGGAGCGCCGCCTCGTGCTCAACGTGGGCATCAACGACGTCGTCACCGGCATGACGATGGCCCGGTCCCGGCTCAACCTCGCCAACGTGCTCGACGAGGCGACCAATGCGGGCATCGGGGTCTTCGTCGTGGGGCTGACGCCCACGCTCGACGACGACCTGAACCGCAGGATCGAGGCGCTCGCCGAGGCCCAGGCCGACGTCTGCTCGCGCCGTGGGATCACCTACGTCGACTGCTTCCGCCCCCTCGTGACGCACGACCAGTGGATGGCAGACCTCGCCGCAAGTCCCGACCGGGCTCACCCGGGACAGGCCGGCTACGGCCTCATCGCCTGGCTCGTGCTCCACAACGGCTGGAACGACTGGCTCTCGCTCAGCTGAGCCCGTCGCGCCCGCGGCCGCCGTCCCGGCTGTCGTCGGCGCGTGCTCCCGGTCCGGACGCGGACTCGCCGCCGCCGCTCGTGTCCCGTCGTGCCGGTGCGGCCAGGGCGGCCACGATGCTGGCCAGGGCCACGACTGCGACGGCCAGGCCGACCGGTGTCCGGTCGGACTGGTGGAGCGACCAGGCGACCGGCAGGAGCAGCACGTTCCACAGCAGCGTCGGGGTGCGCGCCCAGTCGGCGGCCCGGCTCCAGCCCCGCGCCAGGGCGAGCAGCCCGAGCCCGAAGACCAGGATGAGGAGGCCCGAGGTGGCCGCGCGGGTCAGGTCGTCTGTGGCCCCGGTCACCATCTCGTAGGCGTAGAAGAGGGCGAAACCGAGGACGACGAGTGCCTCCAGGAGGGTGAGCAGGCCTGCGGCGCGGTGCGATCCGCGAACCTCTCGGGTGGCGGGCGTCGGTTCGGTCACGCCGCCAGCCTAGCGAGCCGTGCCGGCAGCACGTCGTGGGCGGGACCCTGTGGCCCGCCGATGCGCCCTGGAGTCTGGAACTGAGGGCCGATCGCCGATAGAGTAGGCCCTTGGTGTGATCGGCGCCCACGCGTTGAACAGGGAGATGGGCACTGCGCGCACCGGGTCATGGACCACAACGCGTACGGAACATCTTCGTGCGCGTTTCCGTTGGTCAGGGGGGATCCCCGCACGACGACACCATGACAGGCTCCGACAACGACGCTGGCGCCCGATCACCATGCACCGCGACCGACACCCGGGCGTCGGTGCCGAACACGACATACATGAAGGAGCACGATCCACATGGATTGGCGCGACCGCGCTGCCTGCTTGGAGGCCGACCCGGAGCTGTTCTTCCCCATCGGGAACACCGGACCGGCCATCCTGCAGATCGAGGAGGCGAAGGCCGTGTGCCGGACCTGCCCCGTCATCGACACCTGCCTCAAGTGGGCCCTGGAGACCGGCCAGGACGCCGGCGTGTGGGGAGGCCTCTCCGAGGACGAGCGCCGAGCCCTCAAGCGCCGCAACGCGCGGGCCCGCCGCGCCGGCTGAGACCGGCCCTCCGGGGCCTGCACGACCTCGTCCGCGAGCCCGGTGACCGCACGGTCGCCGGGCTTTTGGCTGCCCGCGTATGCCGTCCCGCCCGTCAGGTGATGGGGCGCAGTCTCGCGGTGAAGCGGGCTCGCGTCCCGTGCGGCGCGACCCCCTCCCAGCTGATCCGGCCCTGCAGGTCCGCGACGAGCGACTGGACGATCTGCGTGCCGAGGCCCGAGCCCGGGCGGCGGGCCGGGTCGATGCCCTTGCCGTCGTCCTCGACGCAGACCGCCAGCACCGGCTGCCCGCGGTCGTCGGCGAGACGCTCGATGTCGATGCGGACCTCTCCCCCGGTGTCACCGAGCCCGTGCTCGATGGCGTTCTGGACGAGCTCGCTGAGGATCATCGCGAGCGAGGTGGCGTCCTCCGCGCGGAGGCGCCCGAACGAGCCGTTGGTGACCGTGCGGACCGGGGCACCGTTGGCAGAGACCTCGACCACGGCGCCCAGGCCGCGCTGGGCTATGGGGTCGAAGTCGACGGTCTCGTCGAAGCCCTGGCTGAGCTGGTCGTGCACCATCGCGATGGTCCCCACGCGGCGTTCGGCCTCGGCGAGCGCCGCCCGCGCCTCACCCTCGGGCAGGCGCCGGGCCTGCAGCCGCAGCAGCGCGGCGACGGACTGCAGGTTGTTCTTGACGCGGTGGTGGATCTCGCGGATCGTCGCGTCCTTGGTCAGCAGCTCGCGCTCGCGCCGGCGCAGCTCGCCGACGTCGCGCATGAGCACGATGGCGCCGAACCGCTGCCCGGCCTCCGTCAACGGGATGGCCCGCATGGACACCGTCGTGCCGCCGGCGACGACCTCGGTCCGCCAGGGCTGGCGACCGGTCACGACGAGGGGCAGCCCCTCGTCGACGGGGTGGGACTCGCGCACGTTGTCGGTGACGATCTGGGCGAGGCTCGCGCCGACCACCTCGCCGAGGTGCCCGAGGCGGTGCAGGGCGGACACGGCGTTCGGGCTGGCGTAGGTCACGATCCCGTCGACGTCGAGGCGGATGACGCCGTCGCCGACTCGGGGAGCTCCCCGCCGGAGCCCGGTCGGGGCGCCGCTGTGCGGGAACTCGCCCCCGGTCACCATCCGGCACAGCGCGTCGGCGGTGGCGAGGTAGGTCAGCTCGAGGCGGCTCGGCGTACGGGTGGTCCAGAGGTTGGTGTGACGGGTCATGACCCCGACGACATGGCCCCCACGGACGACCGGGATGTACTCCTCCCGCACCGACTGGTCGGGGCCCTGCTCGTGCGTCACCACCACGTGGCGGACGCGGAGGATGCGCTGCTCCTCGGCGGCCTCGTACAGCAGGTCGCGGGTGCGGCCCGCCTCGGCGACCCGCCCCACCTGGTCCTCGACGAAGACGAGCTGGCCGGTCGTCGGCCGCACGTGGGCCACGGCTTCCCACCGGTCGCTCGTCGACCGCACCCACAGCACGAGGTCGGCGAAGGAGAGGTCGGCCACGAGCTGCCAGTCCCCGACGAGCAGCTGCAGCCACTCGATGTCGTGGTCGGGCAGCGTCGTGCGCCCGCGCAGGAGCTCGCTCAGGGTTGCCACGCCCTCGAGCCTAGTGAGGGCGTGCTCGCCCTCGGGCGAGCGCCCCGTCCAACCCGCCGGGGAGCGGAGGCGACGGGGCGCTCGGTCGTGTGCTCTCGGACGCCAGCTCGACCGGTACGGAGCGCCCGACCGAGATCCGGGTGGAGGTCAGCCGCGCGACTCGGCGGCGATCCGGGCCGCCGACCGGCGCGCGGTCTGCTTGGCCGCCTGGGCCTCGCCCTCCGCGCCCTCGTGTCCGGTCGGCACCTCGTCCTCGGCGTCGATCGGTGCTTCGGCCGATTCCGAGGACGGCTGCACCGGCTTGCCGCCGGCCGCCGTCGTCGTCGCCTTGCCCGTCGCCTTGCCCGTGGCCCTGCCCGTGGCCTTGGCCGTGGCCTTGGCCGTGGCCCTGCCCGTGGCCTTGGCCGTCGTCCTGGTCGTCGGCGTCCGGCCCGCGCTCTTGCGCGGCCGCGTCGCGCCGGTGACGGCACCGTTGGGGCTGGCCTCGAGCTCCACGGCGACCGGCTGGCCCGAGGACGCCGGCTTCGTCACCGTGCGCAGGGTGCGCAGGGCCACCGACAGCGCCGCGATCCCGGCGTGGCTCATCCGCTCGATGCCACCGAGCGCGCTGCGGGCGCGGCCGAGGGCGTCGGAGTTGAGGTCGGACCACTCGGCGAGGCGGGCGGCGGCGCCGTGACGGCGGTTGCTCACCTCCAGCACCGAGCGCGTCAGGGTCTCGAGGACGGCGTAGAGGTCGTCGCGCAGCGCGCCGCGGGCCATGGCGTCCCAGCGGTCGTCGCGCGGCAGGGCCGTGACCCGCCCCAGCATGGCGTCGATCGAGAACGTGTCGGACGTCAGGAAGTAGACGCGCACGACGTCCTCGAGCTTCTCGCCCGTGTCCTCGGCGATCTCGATGCAGTCGAGCAGCGAGTAGAGGTCGAGCAGCGAGGCCGCGACGGTCGCCAGCTCCTCGGGCACTCCCTTGCCCTGCAGCTGCTGGATGCGTCGCTCCAGGCGGGTGCGCTCGCTGCCCTGCAGCAGCTCGGGGACCCGGTCGGCGAAGGCCCGGATGCCGGGCCGGAACCGCGCCACCTCGGCGGCGATGTCGAGGGACGCCGGGCGCGACGAGAGGAACCAGCGCACCGACCGGTCGACGAGCCGGCGGAACTCGAGGTAGAGCGCCGTCTGGGCCCCGGTGCTCACGAGGTTGTCGGTGGCCTCGACGCGTCGCACGAACCCGGCGAGGTCGAAGACCTCGCGGCAGACGACGTACGCGCGGGCGACCTGCTCCGGCGTGGCGCCGGTCTCCTCGCCGGCCCGGTAGGCGAACGTGATGCCGCCGCGGTTGACCATCGAGTTGGCGACGGCGTTGGTGACGATCTCGCGGCGCAACGGGTGGGCCGCGATCTGCTCGGCGTACTTGCCGCGCAGCGGCTTGGGGAAGTACTCGGCGAGGGTCGTCTCGAACCACGGGTCGTCGGGCAGCGACGTCGCGATGAGCTGGCTCTTGAGGTAGAGCTTCGCGTAGGCGACCAGCACGGAGAACTCCGGCGAGGAGAGCCCGAGGCCGGACTTCTGACGGCGCGCGATCTCCGAGTCGCTCGGCAGGAACTCGAGCGCCCGGTCCAGGTCGCCGTGGGCCTCGAGGAACTGGATGAGCCGCTCGTGGACCCCGAGCATCTCGTGCTGCTGCGCGCGGGCGTTGCCGAGCAGGACGTTCTGCTCGTAGTTGTCGCGCAGCACCTGCTCGGCGACCTCGTCGGTCATCGACGCGAGCAGCTTGTTGCGGCGCTTCGTCGTCAGCTCGCCCGAGCGGGTCAGCTCGGTGAGCAGGATCTTGATGTTGACCTCGTGGTCGGAGGTGTCGACGCCGGCGCTGTTGTCGATCGCGTCGGTGTTGATGCGCACGCCGGCCAGCGCCGCCTCGATGCGACCGAGCTGGCTGGCGCCGAGGTTGCCGCCCTCGCCGACCACCTTGCAGCGCAGGTCGCTGCCGTTGACGCGGATGGCGTCGTTGGCGCGGTCCCCGATCTCGGAGTTGGTCTCGGCGGTCGCCTTGACGTAGGTGCCGATGCCGCCGTTCCACAGCAGGTCCACCGGTGCGAGCAGGATCGCCTTCATCAGCTCGGCCGGGGTCATGCTCTTGGTGCCGTGGCGCAGCCCCAGGGCGGCCACCATCTGGGGGCTCACCGGCACCGACTTGGCCGAGCGCGGGAAGATGCCGCCGCCCTTGCTGATCAGCGTCTCGTCGTAGTCGGCCCACGACGAGCCGGGCAGGTCGAACATCCTCCGGCGCTCCGCGTACGACGTCGCGGCGTCGGGGTCGGGGTCGACGAAGATGTGCCGGTGGTCGAAGGCGGCGACCAGGCGGATGTGCTCCGACAGGAGCATGCCGTTGCCGAAGACGTCGCCGCTCATGTCACCGACGCCCACGACGGTGAACTCCTGGGACTGGGTGTCGACACCGAGCTCGCGGAAGTGGCGCTTGACCGACTCCCAGGCGCCGCGGGCGGTGATGCCCATGCCCTTGTGGTCGTAGCCGGCCGACCCGCCGGAGGCGAAGGCGTCGTCGAGCCAGAAGCCGTAGTCGGCCGAGAGCCCGTTGGCGATGTCGGAGAACTTGGCGGTGCCCTTGTCGGCCGCGACGACGAGGTAGGTGTCGTCCTCGTCGTGACGCACCACGCGGTGCGGGGGCACGGCCTCCCCCGACACGAGGTTGTCGGTGAGGTCGAGCAGCCCGGAGATGAAGAGCTTGTAGGACGCGATGCCCTCGTCCATCCAGGCCGCACGGTCGACGGCCGGGTCGGGCAGCTGCTTGGCGTAGAAGCCGCCCTTGCTGCCCGTGGGGACGATGACGGCGTTCTTGACCATCTGCGCCTTGACGAGGCCCAGGATCTCCGTGCGGAAGTCCTCGCGCCGGTCGGACCAGCGCAGGCCGCCGCGGGCGACCTTGCCGAACCGCAGGTGCACGCCCTCGACGCGGGGGCTGTAGACCCAGATCTCGTACATCGGCCGCGGCGCGGGCAGGTCGGGGACCATCTTCGGGTTGAGCTTGAGCGAGACGTACGGCTTGTCGTGGCCGTTGGCGTCGGGCTGGTAGAAGTTGGTGCGCAGGCTCGCCTCGATGACGCCCAGCAGGGCTCGGACGATGCGGTCGTGGTCGAGGCTGGCCACGTCGTCGAGCGCCTCGGTGAGGCGGGTGACGATGCGCTTCTCACGCGCCGCACGCTTGTCGCGGCCCGCCTCGGTCTCGGGGAAGGCGTCGGGGTCGAAGCGGGCCTCGAAGAGCTCGACCAGGCTGCGGGCGATGCCGGTGTTGGCCACCAGCGCCGACTCGACGTAGTCCTGCGAGAAGGTCGACCCCGTCTGGCGGAGGTACTTGGCCACGGTGCGCAGGATCACGACCTGGCGCCAGGTGAGGCCGGCGGCGAGCACGAGCGCGTTGAAGCCGTCGGACTCGGCGCGGCCGTCCCACACGGCCCGGAACGCGTCCTCGAAACGCCTGCGCACGTCGTCTGCGGTGGCGGCGTCACCCGAGCCCCAGGCCCTCGCGTCGGCGCACAGGCCGAAGTCGAAGATGTGCAGCGTGCGGCCCACCGGCCCGCGCACCTCGTAGGGGCGCTCGTCGGTGACCTCGACGCCGAGGTGCGTGAAGAGCGGGAGCACCTGGGTCAGCGAGAGGTCGGCCCGCCGGTAGAGCTTGAAGCGGCGCTCCCGCGGGTTGTCGGAGGCAGGGTCGTCGTAGAGGTGCAGGCCGGTGGTGCGGTCGCCCTCGCCGAGCGCGTCGATGCGGTCGAGGTCGTCGACGGCCGTCGCGACGTCGAAGTCCTCCTTGTACGCCTCGGGAAGAGCCTTGGCGTAGGCGGCCATGGTCCTCGCGGCGCCCTCGAGGCCGCGTGCCTCGCTGAGCGCCTCGGCGAGGTCCTCGTCCCAGGTGCGGGTCGCGTCGATGACGCGCCTCTCGAGCGCCACCTCGTCGACGTCGGGGATGTCGGTGCCGGACGGCATACGGACGACGAAGTGCAGCCGGGCGAGCGTGGACTCGCTGACGCGCGTCGTGTTGTCGATGTTCTCGCCGCCGAACGCCTCGAGCAGGATCGCCTCGATGCGCAGGCGGACCGTCGTGTTGTAGCGGTCGCGCGGGAGGTAGACGAGGCAGGAGACAAACCGGCCGAACTCGTCCCGGCGCAGGAAGAGCTTGGTCTTGCGGCGCTCCTGCAGGTGCAGCACGCTCGTCGCGATCTCGGCGAGCTGGGCGGCCGAGGTCTGGAAGAGCTCGTCGCGGGGGTAGGTCTCGAGGATCTGGAGGATGTCCTTGCCGGAGTGGCTGTCGGCCGAGAGGCCGGTCAGGCGCAGCACCTCCTGGGCCCGCACGTCGAGCAGCGGGATGTCGTGGATCGTGTCGTTGTACGCGGCCGAGGCGTAGAGCCCGAGGAAGCGCTGCTCGCCGACGCACTCGCCGCGGGCGTCGAACCTCTTGATCGAGATGTAGTCGAGGTAGACGTCGCGGTGCACGGTGGCGCGCGAGTTGGCCTTGGTGATGATGAGGATGCTCGAGTCCCGGGCGGCGCGGCTCGCGGCCGGCGTGAGCACGAGGCCCTTGCCCGCCGACGGCCGGTCGTAGCGCAGCAGGCCGAGGCCGGTGCCGGGCACCTGGCGCGAGACGTCCTTGCCGTTCTCGCGCTTCAGGGAGTACTCGCGGTAGCCGAGGAAGGTGAAGTTGTTGTGGGCCAGCCACTCGAGGAACCGGGCCGCCTCGCGGGCGTGGTACGGGTCGGTGCCGGGAGGCGTCGCCGAGCGCAGCTCGCTCGCGATCGTCAGGGCGTGCGCGCGCATCTTGGGCCAGTCCTCGACGGAGTCGCGGACGTTCTCGAGGACGTGGCGCAGCCGCGCCTCGACCTCGGGCAGGGCGTCGCCGGGCAGGCGGTCGATCTCGAGGTGCATCCACGACTCGCGCACGAGGCCGACGGTGCTCGACTGGACGGTCGTGGAGCCGTCGGTGACGACGGACTTCAGCTCACCGGTGACGGTTCGCGACACCACCATCTGCGGGTGGACGATCAGGTGCACGCCGCGGTCGAAGCCGCCGAGCGCGCCCACGACCGAGTCGACGAGGAACGGCATGTCGTCCACGACGATCTGCACGACGGTGTGCGTCGTCGACCAGCCGGGGTCGTCGGCCGTCGGGTTGAAGACGCGCACGTTGAAGGTGCCGAGCTGGCGCTGCTGCGCGAACGCCCGGTGCTCCGTGGCGATGGTCGCGAGCTCGCGCGCCGGGCGCGCCAGCAGGTCCTCCGTGGCGACGAGCCGGTAGTACGCGCGGAGGTACTCCTCGACGTCGGCGGTGGTGGTCCCCCCGGATCGACCCCGCCCCCGTCGTGGGGCAGGTGCCACTGCGTCGGCAGCGGCCTTGATGACGTCGATCCGAGACTGTTCGAGTGACGCTGACATGCGGTTGTCGGATTCCTCACCGTGCGGCCCGTGCGGCGGCACCTCGTCGTGCCGCGCATCTCACCATGTGAGCCTATCCCCGTCGGCTCCGGGCTCGACCACCCGGTGGAGAACTCGCCGGTACGGCTCCCCGCACTCCCTAGAGTGGTGCCATGGACGACGGGATCCGGGGGCCGGGCGCCGCGGATCCCGCGACGCTGCGGGCGCTCGCGGCGGGCCGCTCGACCGCCCGGAGCCTCTCCGCGGAGCTGCTGACCCACCTGCCCGACCTCGGCGACCTGCCGACCCAGCGCGCCCTCGACACGTGGGTCGAGCAGGCCGCGGACACGCTCGCGGCGCTGTCCGAGGCGCTCGAGGAGCGCCTGCTCGACCTCGGCGCCGTCCCGGGCCCGACCGACCAGGTCGGGCGTACGGGGGTGCAGCGACCATGACCGTCGCACCTCCGGGCGACCCCGGCTCGACCTCCGCCCTGGGCGGCGCCCTGCGCACCCAGGCGGGCCGCCTCGCCGACCTGGTCGTCGACCTCGAGGCGGCCGCCCGACGCGGGGCCCGGACGCCCCGGCCGGGTCATGACGACCCCGCCGTCGACCCGACACGACACGAGCGCGACCTCCTCACGCGCGCCGCCACCGAGCTCGACCGCGTCGGCGGCCTGCTGCAGTCGTGGACCACCACGGCCGTCGAGGCCGCCGCCCGGATGCGCGCGCTCGAGCCGGCCCTGGCCCGCTTCGACCTCGTCGTCGACGGCCGGCTCGTCGTCGAGCGCGCGGGACCGAGCCGGGTGGAGCCGGCCGAGCGGCTCGCCGAGCGCGAGCGCCTCCAGGAGCTGCTCAACCGGGTGACCGCCGTCCGGTCGCGGGAGCTCGCGCGGCTGCGCCGCGAGCTGGAGCAGTCCGGCACGACGCTCGCTGCCCTGTCCGCCCGCGCCCGGTCGGGCACCTGACGGCCGGGTCGAGCGGGACCCTGGCACACGGCATACCTCCTCGGCAGGAAGCGGGAGGAACGCGTGCAATAGCGTGTCCGCCATGAAGATCTCCGAGACGATGACGTATGCCGCGCCCCCGACGACCGTCTACGCCATGATCACCGACCCGGCCTTCCAGGAGCGCAAGTGCATCGAGGCCGGCGCCAAGAAGCACGAGGTGGCGGTCACCCCGGCAGGCGAGGGGGCGCGCGTCGTCACGAGGCGTGACCTGCCCGCCGACGGCCTGCCCGACTTCGCGAAGTCGATCGTCGGCCCGACCCTCTCGGTGACCGAGACGTACGAGTGGGGGGCAGCTGCCGCCGACGGCGCGCGCTCCGGCACGCTCACCGTCGAGGTGGCCGGCGCTCCGGTGGCCATGCGCTCCAAGATCCAGCTGGCGCCGACGTCCGGGGGCACCCAGATCAGCGTCGAGGGCGATCTCAAGGCCTCGATCCCCCTCTTCGGGAGCAAGGTGGAGAAGGCAGCCGCCCCCGCCGTCGTCGACGCCATCCGCGCCGAGCGGCGCACCGGCACCGAGTGGATCGCCGAGCACGCCTGACCCGAGCCGCACACGACGAACGGGCCCGACTCCACTGGGAGTCGGGCCCGTTCGCTCTTCTGCGCTGTGCCGGCAGGTCAGCCCATGTGCGGGTAGGTGTGGTCGGTCGGCGGGACGAAGGTCTCCTTGATCGAGCGGACGCTCGTCCAGCGCAGCAGGTTCTGCGCGGCGCCGGCCTTGTCGTTGGTGCCCGAGGCCCGGCCGCCGCCGAACGGCTGCTGCCCGACGACCGCACCGGTCGGCTTGTCGTTGACGTAGAAGTTGCCGGCCGCGAAGCGCAGGCGCTTGGTGGCGTCGGCGATGGCGCGGCGGTCCTGGGCGATGATCGAGCCGGTCAGGCCGTAGGGTGCGAAGCGCTCCATCTGGTCGAGCACCGTGTCGTAGTCGCCGTCCTCGAAGACGTGCACCGACAGGATCGGGCCGAAGTACTCGGTGCGGAAGGACTCGTCGCCCGCGTCCTTGACCTCGAGGACCGTCGGGCGCACGAAGTACCCGACGGAGTCGTCGTAGGTGCCGCCGGCCAGGACCTCGATGCCGCCGGTGGCGTGGGCGCGGTCGATCGCGTCCTTGTGCTTGGCGAAGGCGCGCTCGTCGATGACGGCGCCCATGAAGTTGGACAGGTCGGTGACGTCGCCCTGCGTCAGGCCGTTGGTGATGTCGACGAGGTCGTCCTTGATCTGTCGCCACACCGAGGCCGGGACGTAGGCACGCGAGGCGGCCGAGCACTTCTGGCCCTGGAACTCGAAGGCGCCGCGGATCATGGCGGTGCGCAGCACGGCCGGGTCGGCGCTCGGGTGCGCGAGGATGAAGTCCTTGCCGCCGGTCTCGCCGACGAGGCGCGGGTAGGTGCGGTAGCGGTCGAGGTTGGCGCCGACCTGCTGCCACAGGTGCTTGAACGTCGGGGTCGAGCCGGTGAAGTGGATGCCGGCGAGGTCCTCGTCGGCCAGGGCCGCCTTGCTCACCTCGATGCCGTCGCCGGTCACGAGGTTGATGACGCCGGGCGGCATGCCGGCCTCCTCGAGCAGCTCCATCGTCAGCTGGGCGGCGAGCTGCTGGGTGGGGCTCGGCTTCCAGACGACGGTGTTGCCCATGAGCGCGGGGGCCGTCGGCAGGTTGCCGGCGATGGCGGTGAAGTTGAAGGGGGTGATCGCGTAGACGAAGCCCTCGAGCGAGCGGTAGTCGGAGCGGTTCCAGACGCCCTTGGCGTTGAGTGGCGGCTGCTGCTCGAGGATCTGGCGGGCGAAGTGCACGTTGATGCGCCAGAAGTCGATCAGCTCGCACGCCGCGTCGATCTCGGCCTGGTAGGCCGTCTTGCTCTGTCCCAGCATCGTCGCCGCGTTGAGCCGGGCGCGCCAGGGACCGGAGAGCAGCTCGGCCGCCTTGAGCAGGATCGCGGCGCGGTCGTCGAACGAGAGCTCGCGCCACATCGGGGCGGCTGCCTTGGCCGCGTCGACCGCGGCCTGCCCCTCCGCCGCCGTCGCGTTGCGCAGCGTGCCGAGCACCTTGGCGTGCGCGTGCGGCTGGCGCACGGCGATCTCGGGGCCGGACCCGGTGACGCGCTTGCCGTCGATCGTGTGCGGCAGCTCGCGCCGGCTCGAGCCGAGCTCGACGAGGGCGGCCTCGAGCGCGGCTCGCTCGGGCGAGCCCGGTGCGTAGTCGAGCACCGGCTCGTTGGCCGGTGCGGGCACGTGGGTCACGGCGTCCATCAAGTTCTCCTGCGGTTCGGCACGGTGGGTCGGCCCGGTCGGCTCGGTCGGCGCCCGACGGGCGATGGGGTGGTCCGCCTCGTGGGCGGACCACCCCATCGTTCCATGCCTCCACACCTGCCCGCGGCTGCCCGCGGCCGCCCGGTGCTGCCGGCCGGCGGCGGCCGCTGGGGCCCCCGCGTCAGTGCAGGACCGGGATGCTCCAGGGGTAGCGGAAGGACTCACCGCGGTTGGCTGCCATGGCGGCCCGGATGTGGAACCACAGGCCGGCCACCACGGCGACGATCCACACGATGATGGCGAGCGGGATGAGCAGCACCGTGAAGAACATGACCCAGCCGACGATGATCGCGGCCCACACGGCGAGGTTGAAGTTGAAGGAGCCGGCCGCCGCCTGTCGCACGAAGGCGCTGCGGTCCTTGTAGATCGCCCAGATGACGAGTGGGCCGACGAAGCTGAGCCAGCCGGCCGAGATGACCGCGGCGATGATGGCGGCGAGGTGGCCGAGGATCGCCCAGGTGCGCTCCTCGCCGGACGGGGTGAGCGACTGGCCGTACGGGTTCGGGATGGGGTGCGTCATGACTCCATCGTCACCCCTGAAGACGCGATCGTGCTGCTGGGGAGTGCCCTGACCTGTCCCTGAGTCGACCCTGAGCCGGGTGCACCGTCGTGGCCCCGTGCGTGTCAGGCGTTGGCGCCGACCCCGTCGTCGACGACGAGCGAGCACACGGCGCTGTCCGGGTCGAGGACGCCGAGCGCAGCCAGCAGTGTGAGCGTCATCTGGTGGTGCCCGCGGGCGCCCGGGTGGAAGGCGTCGTCGAGCCAGCCGGACGGCGCGACCTCGGCGCCGGCCTCGGCCGCGGCGGCCTGCCAGGCGGCCGCGTGGTCGACGAGCAGCACCCCCAGGTCGTCGGCGACCTCGCGCACCGCCTGCGCATAGAGCGCCAGCAGTCGCGGGTTGCGCTGTCCCTCGTCCAGGACGGGCGGCGGGGTCTGGAGCACCACCGTGGCCCCCACGTCGCGCGAGCGCTGGACCACCTGGTCGAGGCGGTAGCGGAAGCCGCGCACGCCGTCCTCGCCCGCGACCATGTCGTTGGTGCCGAATAGCACGAACACGACGTCAGGAGCGAACCGCCCTGCACGCCAGTGGAACTCAGGCAGGAGGTCTTCGGTGGTCGCGCCGGAGACCCCCGAGTTCACGACGGCGTCGCCACGCCGACCGAGCTCACCGCGTACGCGCTCGGTGAAGTGCTCGACGTAGCCGCGGTGGCCGTGCGTGTGCTTCACCCCCTGCGTGATGCTGTCGCCGAGGAAGACCCAGGTGACGGGCGGCCCCGACAGGATCTCGCGGAGGCGGTCGGCGTCGCGGCGCGCGTACTCGTCGGCGGTGAAGTCCATTCCCGCAAGGTAACAAGGGATCCGGCGACGTCGGCCCGATCCGACCACCACGTAAGACGCTCAGCCGTGTGCCCACGAGCGGATCGTGGACGACCAGACGGCGACGCTGTCGGGAACGAGGCTCTCGGGCTCCTCATCGAGCCGACGGACCAGCTCCTCCACGGTCACCCACACGCCCCACGACACCTCCTCCGGCTGCCACCGGATGGGGCCGCCCCACGTCGTGACGAACCGCACCGCCAGGTAGTCGGTGTGCTCGTCGGCGTAGTGAGCCGTCCCGAACGGCTCGAGCGGGACACCGGCCACGCCGAGCTCCTCCTCGACCTCCCGGACGGCGCCGACCGCAGGGTCCTCCCCCGCGAGCACCACACCGCCGGCGGCGAAGTCGAGCAGGCCGGGGTAGACGTCCTTGGTCGTCGTGCGCCGGTGCAGGTAGATGCGCCCCGTCGGGTCGCGGACCATCACCGACGAGGCCGCGTGGCGCAGGTTGCGCGCCCGCACCACCGAGCGGGGCGCCGATCCGACCACCTGGCCGCTCTCGCCGTAGAGGGCGACCACCTCGTCGTCGGCCACGCCCTCGCCTCAGCCGAAGAAGGAGCGCACGTCGTCGAGCTCGGTGACGTCGTACCAGAGCAGCTCGTCGGCCTCCTCCTCGAGCCCGGCGGTCACCTCGTCGTCGATGTGGAACGAGGCCACCCGGGCGAGCGGCAACGGCGCGGTGAGCACCACCTTGGAGACGGGAGCCCCGTCCCGCGGCGCGACCCAGGACGCGTCGGCGTCCGCCGAGGCGACGACCCGACGGTCCGCCGGGGCCGAGCGCAGCTCGGCGGCCGCCGTGACGGCGTCGCTGAAGGCGGCGTACTCGAGGTCCTCGACGTCGAGACCCGGGGCGAGCCGCTCGAGACGGGAGGTGACGGCATACGCGGTGCGCGGCGCTCCCGGGCCGGCGGCGAGCGCGCCGGTGCCGGCGAGCTCCTCCAGCCCGGCGCGCCCCAGCGGCACGTAGACGCGCACGACCGGCATCAGGACTCCCTTCCGCTGGTCAGCTCGGCCAGCGACTCGACGATGGACTGGCCGAGCACGTCGACGTCGGGCATGGCGTCGCGGTCGGCGTTGAGACCGAAGTAGACGCCGCCGTTGTACGAGGTGATGCCGATCGACAGGGCCTGCCCCTTGGCGAGGGGGGTGACGGGGTAGGTCGAGAGCATCTCGGCCTCACCGGCGTAGAGCGGCGTCTGCGGCCCCGGCACGTTGGTGATCATGACGTTGTAGAGGCGGCGCGACATCGCCGAGCCGAGGCGGGCACCCAGCGCGTGCAAGGTGGGCGGCGCGAAACCCGCGAGGTTCGCCAGCGACGTCGCGCCGACGGCCTGGCCACCCTCCATCTGCTGGCGCATCGCGAAGGCGATCTGGTGAAGCCGCATCGAGGCGCCCGGCTCGCCGACCGGCAGGTTCACGACGCACGCCATCACCTGGTTGGCGTACATCCCCGCCGGGTCGTCGCCGTAGATGCTGACCGGCACCATGGCCCGAACCGTGGTGTGCGAGCTCACCGCCTCCCCACGCCCCAGCAGCCAGGACCGCAGGCCGCCGGCGATCGTCGCGAGGACCACGTCGTTGATCGTGACGTCCTCGGCGTAGGCCCCACGGGCCAGCCGCTTGCGCACGAGGCGGTAGTCGTCGAGGTCGGTCGCGACCATGACCCACCGGCGGGCCGAGCCGATCTCGGCGTTGAGCGGCGAGTCGGGCGCAGGGCGCGCCGCCGTGCGGGCCACCGTCGAGAGCACCTGACCCGCGGACTCGACGGCCCGCAGGCCGACGTTGAGGGCGTCGTTGAGGCCGCCCCGCACCAGGTCGACGACCTGCGTCGGACGACGCACCGCGTCCACGACGGCTCCGGCGACCAGCTCGACCGTCGAGGGTGGGCGGCTCGGCTGCCAGGGCAGCACCGCCTCGTCGAGGTCGCCGCCCTTGACGGAGTCGACGATGACGTGCGCGATGTCGAGGGCGTTCACCCCGTCGATGAGGGCGTGGTGGGTCTTGGTGACGATCGCGAACCGGCCGTCGTGCAGCCCCTCGACGAGGTAGACCTCCCACAGCGGGCGGGTCCGGTCGAGCTTGCGCGGCTGGACCCGCGCGACGAAGTCCTGCAGCTGCCGGTCGCTGCCCGGACGCGGCAGCCCGGCCCGCCGCACGTGGTAGCCCATGTCGAAGGCCTCGTCGTCGACCCACACCGGGTTGGCGATGCGTCCCGGCACGTCGCGCACCTTCTGCCGGAAGCGCGGGATCGCGCCGATGCGGCTCTCGATGATCCGGACGAGCTGGTCGTAGTCGAAGCCCTCGCGCGGTGGCTGGAAGACCATGACCGACCCGACGTGCATCGACGTGGTGGACTCCTCCAGGTAGAGGAACGACGCGTCGAGCGAGGTCAGGCGGTCGGACATGGTGACACTCTGCCAGACGGTCCTGCCTAGGATCGGGGCCATGCGAGCGTTTCGTGCCGTCCCGTATGCCGTGTGCGTCCTTGCGCTGGCCGGCGCGGCCGCGTGCTCCTCGGGCAGCCTCCAGCCGGCGGGCGGCGGCGGGGGCGGCGCCGGAGGTGTCTCGGCCACCGGCAGCGCCGCGGGCAGCGTCAAGCGGCTCGCGGTGACCGTCTCGGGCACGACGGTGACGCCGGCACCGGCCCAGGTCGACCTGCCCGTCGGCTCGACCCTCGAGCTGTCGGTGACGAGCGACCACGACGACGAGCTGCACGCCCACGGCTTCGACGTCGAGGCCCAGCTCAAGGCCGGCACGGCAACCACCCTGCGGCTGACCGGCAAGGAGCCGGGGGTCTACGAGGTCGAGACGCACGACCCGGCCCTGACCCTGCTCACCGTCGCCGTCCGCTGACCATGGCCCTGCTGCCCGCTGTCACCCCCGCCCACGGCGTGGGCAGCCGCAGCGACCTGCCGCTGCCCTTCACGGCGCTCGTCATCGCCGCCGTGGCCGTGCTGGTCATCTCCTTCGTCGCCATCGGCACGCTGTGGCGGGAGCCGCGGCTGCGTGACACCGACGGGGTGCTCCTGCCCCGACCGCTGGCGGCGCTGCTCGACTCCCGGTGGCTGCGCACCATCGCCCGCGTGCTGGCGGGCGTGCTGACGGTGTGGACCCTGGCGGCCCTCTTCCTCGGCCCCGACTCCGCGCGCAACCCCGTCCCCCACGTCGTCTACGTGTGGCTGTGGGTCGGTCTCGCGTTCGCCTCGATGCTGCTCGGCCCGGTCTGGCGGGTCATCAACCCGGTCCGTGCCCTGCACGCCGGCCTGCTCCGGCTGGCCCGGGTCTCCCCCGACCTGGCGGCCCTGCCGTACCGGTGGGGACTGTGGCCGGCCGCGCTCGGCCTCGGGACCTTCACGTGGGTCGAGCTGGTCGCCGAGGGCAACACCTCCCTGCCCTTCCTCCAGCTGCTGGTCGGCGGGTTCCTCGCCGTGTCGCTGCTCGGGGCCGCCGTGTTCGGCCGGGCCTGGTTCGACAAGGCCGACCCCTTCGAGGTGTGGTCTCGTCTGCTCGGCCTGCTCTCACCGCTCGGACGGCGCCACGACGGTCGCTGGGTCCTGCGCACTCCCCTGCACGGCGTCAACGGCCTGCGGGGCCAGCGAGGGCTCGTGCCCACCGTGGCCGTGATGCTCGGCGGGACGGCATACGACGGCTTCTCGGCCAACCTGGGATGGGCCACCTTCGTGCAGAGCTCCGCCCTGCCGTCGTCGGTCCTGAAGACCCTCACGCTGCTCGGCTTCTTCACCCTGGTGGCGGTCACGATCTGGCTCGCGTCGGCGGTCTCGGTGCGGCTGGCCCGCGAGCCGTTCTCGAGCTCCTTCTCGTTCGTCAGCGACATCGCGCCCTCGCTCATCCCGATCGCCGGCGGCTACCTCGTGGCGCACTACTGGTCGCTGTGGGTCTACCAGGGGCAGTACGCGTGGAAGCTGCTCACCGACCCGCTGGGCACGGGCGCGGACCTGCTCGGCACGGCTGCCCTCACCCCGAACGACGCCCTGATCCAGCCGACGCTCGTCGCGACGATCCAGGCGGTGAGCATCGTCGTGGGCCACGTGCTCGGGGTCTTCGCGGCGCACGAACGTGCCATCACGGTGCTCGACCGGCGCGCGGCCGTCATCGGCCAGATCCCGCTCATGCTCGTCATGGTCTTCTACACCCTCGGCGGCCTGACGATCCTCTTCAGCAGCTGAACGCCTCCGCCCGCCCTTCGGGCGGCCCGGCCGTGTCAGGCGTCGACCGGGGCGGAGGAGCGGCGCCGTCGTGACCAGCGCCGGGGCTGGTCGCGCCGCTGGCGGCGCTCCCCCGGTGCCGTCCACGGGAGCAGCCCGTCGGCGAGGTCGGCAACCGCCCGCCGCACCGGCGAGTCCGGCGCGTGCTCGACGACCGACTGTCCCGCGAGGAGCGCACCGTCGAGGGTCTCGGGGTCATCGGGCACGAACCGCACGGACCCGAGCCCGGCGAAGCGCTGGAGCGACTCGGCGATGCGGACCTCGGGCCGCGACCCCACGGCGCTGGAGCGGACGCGGTTGACGACGGCGACCGGGCTGCCGGAGGGCACGGTGCCGAGCTCCTGCAGACCGCGCACGAAGCGCTGGAGCGCAACAGGGTCGGCGCCGCCGACCGCGACCACGAGGTCGGAGGCGGCCAGGGAGGTCAAGGTCGCCTCGTTGCGGCGGGGAGCGACGGTGTCGTAGCTGAGCTCCTCGTCGTCCTCCAGGCAGAAGCCGCAGTCGACGACGACGACCCGCACCAGCGACCGGCTCAGCTCGAGCACCCGCTCGAGCGCAGCGGCCCGCACCTCGGGCCACCGCTCGGCCTTGGGCAGCCCGGTGAGCACCCGCAGGCCGGGCACCACCTGGGGCGCGATCCGGGAGAGAGCAGGCAGGTCGAGCATCCCCTGGTCGGCCAGACGACAGGCGGCGGCGATGCCGGGCGCCTCGTCGAGCAGCCCGAGGGACTGGGCCACGCACCCGCCGTAGGTGTCGGCGTCGACGAGCAGGGTCTGGACTCCCCTGGTGGCCAGCTCCGCCGCGAGCGTGGTGGCGACCGTCGTGCGCCCAGGGGCCCCCGTCGGGCCCCACACGGCGACGACCGGTGCGCGGGCCGGACCGCCGTCGCGTGGCTCTCGGCCGACCGGCGCGCCGTCCGGGTCCTGGCCGCTCTCGAGAGGGCGGGCACCGGCTCCCTCGCCGACCCGCGTGGGGCCGGCGACCGGCGCTCCGGCGGGACGCCAACCGGGTGCGTCGACAACGCCGTCGGTGCCGTCGGTGCCGTCGGTGCCGGGCGCGCCATCCATCGAGGGGACCGCACCTGAGGAGGAGAGGTCCTCGTCGCCGGCCGTGGCGGACAGTGCCGCCTCGAGGCCGTCGACGGTCGCGACACCTTCGTCCAGGGCCTGCTGCCACCGGTCAGGACCTGCGTCCACGGGCAGGGTCACGCTGATCGCCAGCTGCCGCAGCCGGCGCTCGGCGCCCTCGTCGTCGGGCGGGTGGACCCCGACGACGTGGACCCGGTTGGCCCGGAGCCGGTCGACCACGGCCAGGTCCAGGCCCCTCAGGTCCGCGGAGACCACCGCGGTGTCGCCGAGGCCCGCGTCGGCGACCGACAGCAGCTCCGCGACGTCGGCACAGCGGCGGCTGACCGTGACGCCGCGCAGGCCCTCGAGGGTCGTGGCGACGACTGACTCCCACTGGTGGCCGAGCGCGGTCAGGACCTCGCTCACGCTCCACCACCGGTCACGGCACCGACCGAGGGCACCAGGGTCACCTTGGCCTCGGCGTCCACCGCCTCGACCAGGGGCTGCACGTTGGCTGCGGGCACGTAGATCTGCACGGACGTCATGGAGCCGGAGCCCAACCCGCCGGAGCTCGTCAGGACCGCGGCCACGGCGGCCGACTCGAGCACCTTCTTCGTGGCGGGGCGCGAGCCGTCGTTCGACGTCGGTGCCTTCGGGGTCACGAAGACGTCCACGCGGCTGCCCCGGGACAGTCCGTTGGTCGACATCGCGTCGGCGCGCACCGTCACCCGTTGGACGTCTACGGCGTCCGGGCCGCCGACCGCCGAGGCGGGGACGAGCTCACCGGCGCGGACGTCGCGCACCATGAACGAGCCCGTGGGAGCTGGCGCATCGGCGGTGAGGTAGGAGCCCATGCCGTCGGCGAGCCGCACGTCTGCCCGGACGAAGGAGGACTCGTCCACCCGGTCGCCGGCGACGAGGTTCCCCGCGGCCACCCAGACCGGCGTCCTGTCGTCGGCGCTGGCCACCGCCTTGGCGCCGAGCGTCGCCGCGAGAAGGACGAGGAGCACGCCGACCACGAGACGGCTGTCGCGCCAGGACGGTCGTTGCAGGCGTTTGGCGCTGGGAGTGGCCAGCTCGGTCATGTGGATCCCCTGTGGTCATGCCGGTGGTGGGCCGGTGATGGGCTCCGTCTGCCTCGCTCGGGCGGACGTCGCGCCAACATCTTGCATCAGGGACGAGCGACCTGCGCGCCCAGGCACACAGGTGGGGACAACGCGTCAAGGCCAGGCGACGACCTCCGTAGGATGTGCACGCTCACCGACGCAGGCCCCGGCGCTCGCTCCAGGGCCGGTCCGGGTACGAGTGTGTTCGGGTGCGCCGCAGAGTCGGCGGCAGACAAGGAGTTGACGTGGCCCAGCGGTTCCTGCAGCTCGCCGAGGTGTCGGAGATCCTCAACATCTCCTCCGCCCAGGCGTACGCGCTCGTGCGCTCGGGCGAGCTGCCCGCCATCAAGATCGGCGGCAGGGGCCAGTGGCGGGTCGAGGCGACCGAGCTCGAGAACTACATCCAGCGGATGTACGCCGAGACCAAGTCGTTCGTCCAGGCGCACCCGTTCGGCGGAGCCGGCGAGGAGTAGCACCTCCTTCGCCACGCGGCCCGCGCACCTGCTGCTCGGCCCTGGTCGTCGCCAGCGGTCCCTGCCGGTCCGCCGGCGCCCCTTCACAGCCGGCGCACGGACCCGAGGGACCAGAAGGGCACGAGCAGGCGCCCGGTGACGTTCGCCGCGCGTCGGGACTCGTCGGCCGAGTGCTCGGCGAGCTCGAGGTGGTCCGCACCCACCACGTCGATCGTGCCGGTCGCCGGTCGACCGTCGAGGTCGGCGACCTCCACCACGGCCCGGTCGCGGCTGAGGGCCCGGAGGGCAGCGCCCAGAGCGAACCGCTTGGCAACGACCGAGGGCGTACGCGCACCCGGACCCAGACCCGTGACCGACCGAACCGCCGAGAGCGCCACGAGCACCGGGCGCTGCGGGGCCGTCTCGAGCAGGACCCAGTCGGGCCCCACGTCCACGATCGCCCCGGTGAGGAGCCGACCGGGCAGGCGGATGCCGACGCTCGTGGCCCCGACGTTGGCGAGCAAACGGGTGTGGAGGTCGAGCAGGGCGCGCTCCCGTCGGGTGCGGTCGGCGACCTCGGAGCCCAGCTCGCGTGCGTCCTCGAGTGCGAGCTGCGCCTCGAGGTCCTCGAACAGTCTGTCCCAGCGCATGCGCACACCCTTGCGGCAATGGGCTCGGGAGGCCAACCCGAGCCGATTGGCCAAGTGTTGAACGCCATCACTCTTGACCAAACACACGCAAACTGCATTGAATGAACGTATGCACAGGGGAACACAACGGACAATCCACTCGACAGCGCTCAGAAGCGAGCGCACGACCGGGCTCCACGGCGTCGGGCGTGCACTGGCCGGGAGCCTGCTCGGCCTTGCGGTCGGCGTGAGCGCACTGCTGGTGCTTCTGGCGCCGGCGCGGCAGGCCTCTGCGTTGGTGCCGGGCGCGGCACGAGCCGACGACGTCCTCCTGGTGCTCATGGCCTGGGTCGGAGTCGGCCTGGCGGGCTGGCTGGCCGCCGGCTCGCTGCTCGGTGTCCTGGCGCTGCTGCCCGGCACCACCGGACGTGTGGCGGCCGAGATTGCCGAGCGGGTCACCCCGTTGGCCGTGCGCAGGCTGCTGACCTTCACACTCGGCGCGGCCGTCGGGTCGTGCGCCCTACCAGCTGCGCCGGTGGCGAGCGCGGCCACAGCACCGGCCGGCCGGACCAGCGTGGTGCCCGAACCCCGGTCCGCGAACGACGAGCTGGTCCCCGGCTACGCGCCCACGGTCGCGTCGGCCGGCCCGGACGCAGCCAGCCCCGCGGGCGGTGCCCGCACGCGGGTCGACGACGGGCCCGGCTTCCTGCCGACGCTCGCGCCCCTGGAAGGCAGGCGCGTCGATCCGCCCGCCCCCGCCGGCTCCGCCTCCGGCGCGAGCGCTCCCGCAGCGACGCGCGGCCCCGGCTACCTCCCCAGCGCGCCCCCACGGGTGCACGACGCGGACGGTCCACGCCTGCTGGTCCCGGCACCGCGGCTCGCCTCCTCCACGCACGAGCTGGTGACCGTGCGCCGCGGTGACTCCCTCTGGTCCATCGCCTCGCGCCACCTCGGGTCCGGCGCGTCCGACGTGCAGGTCGCCCGCGAGTGGCCTCGGTGGTATGCCGCCAACCGCGACCTCATCGGCGACGACCCGGATCTGCTCGTCCCGGGCCAACAGCTCAGGCCGCCGACCAGCTCAGGCACGAGCTCGCGCGACTTCGAGACGCGCGAGGTGGCCAGCGCGCTCACGCCGGGATCCGCACGATGAGCGCCGCCGCCCGCACCCCCGCCCCCGCGCAAGGGAGCCCGTCCGTGGCAGGTGACGGCGACACCTTCACCGTCAGGCGCATCCCGCAGACGGCCCCGCGCATCATCAGCGCGGACGAGGCCTGGCACGGCGAGCAGCCGTACGCCCAGGACGCGCTGGCGCTCGACTTCTTCGGGGCACGCGACGACGAGGACTTCGGCCGCCAGCCCACCCGCACCAGCCTGCTGCCAGACCCCACGGCGTTCGTCGGCCGCCTCGCGCAGGCCGTCGTCGAGATCGTCTCCGGCCAGCGGCCCGCACCGCAGCTCATCCGGCACACCGCGCCCACCGTCTACTCCGTCATCGCCCGGCAGGCGATGGTCGCCGGAAGGCGCCGACTGCCCGGGCCCCGTCGGCCCGCCGTCGTCCGCCGGGTTCGGGTCTGCGAGCCTGCCGACGGCATCGTGGAGGCCTGCGCCGTCGTCGTCGCGCACGGACGAGTGCGCGCCCTGGCCCTGCGCCTCGAGGGCCTCGACGGCCGTTGGCTCGTCACCGCCCTGACCATCGGCTGAGCACGACGGCGTACCAGAAGCTCGCTGCTGCGCACGGGTCAGGGACGGCATACGGCCCCGACCTGCCGACGTCCCGGGCACCAGCCGGTGCCCGGGACGTCGGTTCGTGAAGAGCCTTCGGCGTCAGCGGCGCTTGCGCTTGACCTTCTTGCCGCGGCGGTCGGCCTTGCGCTCGACCGTCTGCTGTCCGCCCGTCTCGACGGCACGCCCGTCCTCGCCGGGGGCGGTGTAGCGCAGGGCACCCGACCGCTGGCCGTCGGTGTCGAGGTCGACTCCCGAGACGCGGACGCCCGAGGCCACCGGCTGCCGAGCCGGGACCCCCTCGTCCCCTCGTGTCTCGGCTGCCGCCCCCGTCGTGTCGTCGGCCACCTGACCGGCGGCGAGACCGCCGACCATGTCACCGACCGACATGGGGGCGACGCCGACCGGTGCACCGACCGGCTCGGGCACCTGGACCTCGACGGAGAACAGGTGGCTGACCGACTCCTCCTTGATCGCCTCCATCATCGCCTCGAAGAGCTGGAAGCCCTCCCGCTGGTACTCGATGAGTGGGTCGCGCTGGGCCATGGCCCGCAGACCGATGCCCTCCTGGAGGTAGTCCATCTCGTAGAGGTGCTCACGCCACTTGCGGTCGAGGACCGACAGCACCACACGGCGCTCGACCTCGCGCATCGTCTCGGCGCCGAGCGACTCCTCGCGCAGGTCGTACGCGTGGTGTGCGTCGGACATCAGCTGCTCGCGCAGCAGCTCGGCCGTGATGGCCTGCCGCCCGCCGGCCATGTCCTCGACCTCCTCGATGGTGAGCGAGACCGGGTAGACCTGGCGCATCGCCTCCCACAGCTTCTCGAGGTCCCAGTCGGCGGCGAACCCGTCGGCGGTGGCGGCGTCGACGTAGGAGCCGACGACGTCGTTGACGAACATGCGCAGCTGCTCGTGCAGGTCCTCACCCATGAGCACGGCACGGCGCTCGTCGTAGATGACCTGGCGCTGGCGGTTCATGACGTCGTCGTACTTGAGGACGTTCTTGCGGATCTCGTAGTTCTGCGCCTCGACCGAGCCCTGCGCCTTCTGGATCGAGTTCGTGACCATCTTGGACTCGATCGGCACGTTGTCCTCCATGCCGGCGGTCTGCATGAAGCGGTCGACGAGGCCTGCGTTGAACAGGCGCATGAGGTCGTCGTTGAGCGAGAGGTAGAAGCGGGACTCGCCCGGGTCGCCCTGTCGACCGGAACGACCACGCAGCTGGTTGTCGATGCGCCGCGACTCGTGCCGCTCCGTGCCGAGGACATAGAGGCCACCGAGCGCGGTGACCTCGTCGTGCTCGGCCGCGACCTCGCGCTCGGCCTTGGCGAGGGCCTCGTCCCAGGCGGCTTCGTACTCCTCCGGGGTCTCGTGGGGGTCGAGCCCGCGCTTCTTGAGCTCGGCCACGGCCCGGAACTCGGAGTTGCCACCGAGCATGATGTCGGTGCCTCGACCGGCCATGTTGGTCGCGACGGTCACGGCGCCCTTGCGCCCGGCCTCGGCCACGATCGCGGCCTCACGCTCGTGCTGCTTGGCGTTGAGCACCTCGTGCTTGATGCCGCGCTTCTTCAGCTGCTGGGACAGGTACTCGCTCTTCTCGACCGAGACGGTGCCGACGAGCACCGGCTGACCGAGGGCGTGCCGCTCGGCGATGTCGTCGACGACCGCGTCGTACTTGGCGATCTCGGTGCGGTAGACGAGGTCCGGCTGGTCCTTGCGGATCATGGGGCGGTTTGTCGGGATCGGGATGACACCGAGCTTGTATATCGAGTTGAGCTCGGCCGCCTCGGTCTGGGCGGTACCCGTCATGCCCGAGAGCTTGTCGTACATGCGGAAGTAGTTCTGCAGGGTGATCGTGGCGAGCGTCTGGTTCTCGTTCTTGATCTCGACGCCCTCCTTCGCCTCGATCGCCTGGTGCATGCCCTCGTTGTAGCGGCGGCCCGGGAGCATGCGGCCGGTGTGCTCGTCGACGATGAGGATCTCGCCGTTCATGACGACGTAGTCCTTGTCCTTCTTGAACAGCTCCTTGGCCTTGATGGCGTTGTTGAGGTAGCCGATCAGCGGGGTGTTGACGGTGTCGTAGAGGTTGTCGATGCCGAGCAGGTCCTCGACGCGCGCGATGCCGGACTCGAGGACTCCGACGGTGCGCTTCTTCTCATCGACCTCGTAGTCGCCGCGGCCGTCCTCGCCGCGGTTCAGACGACCGACGATGCGCGCGAACTCGACGTACCACTTCGTCGCGAGGTCGGCGGGACCGGAGATGATGAGCGGCGTGCGCGCCTCGTCGATGAGGATCGAGTCGACCTCGTCGACGATGCAGAAGTTGTGGCCGCGCTGCACGAGCTCCGAGGGGTCCCAGGCCATGTTGTCGCGCAGGTAGTCGAACCCGAACTCGTTGTTGGTGCCGTAGGTGATGTCCTTGGCGTACTCGGCCCGGCGCTGCTCCGGGTTCATCGAGGCCAGGATGCAGCCGGTCTCCATGCCGAGCGCGCGGTGGACGCGGCCCATCAGCTCGGACTGGTACTCGGCGAGGAAGTCGTTGACGGTGATGACGTGGACGCCCTTGCCGGAGAGGGCGTTGAGGTAGCTCGGCAGGGTCGCGACGAGGGTCTTGCCCTCACCGGTCTTCATCTCGGCGACGTTGCCCATGTGCAGGGCCGCACCGCCCATGAGCTGGACGTCGAAGTGCCGCTTGCCTAGGGTGCGCTTGCTCGCCTCGCGCACGGCGGCGAAGGCCTCGGGCAGCAGCATGTCGAGGGTCTCCCCGTTGTCGAGGCGCTCCCGGAAGCCCTTCGTCTCGTCGCGCAGCTCCTCGTCGGTGAGCTTCTCGAAGTCGGCCTCGAGGGCGTTGACCTGCTTGGCGATGCCCTGGAGCTTCTTCAGGGTCCGGCCTTCGCCGGCGCGAAGCAGCTTCTCGATGACGGCCATCTGGTGATCTCACTCCCGACTGAACGTGTGGACGCGCCCGGTGGGCGGGCTCCATCGCCCGTGAGAGGTCACGGGACCTGCCTAGGCTAGCCGCCTTCCGGACACAACGACCAACGCATCGGCGCGCGGCCCGGTTCCAGCATGACCCGAGGACGTATGCCGTGTCGCCTGCTCCTCTGCAACCGGGCGACAGGAGGTCGCTCAGACCGCGTCCTGCCGCGTGGGTCCCGCTGCGCCCTCGGATCCTGCTCCGTTCTCGGGAGCAGGATCCGATACGCGAGCTCCCGAACAAACCCGCCCGTCCCTCGGGAACTGCTCCCCTTTCCGGAGCAGCTTCCGGAGGTCGGCTCGCTCTCTGCTCCCTGCGAGCCGTCAGTGCGGGGGCAGCTCGACCCGGCCGAGACCGAGCCAGCCGGCCATCGACTCGAGGTTGCGCAGCAGCGCCGGCCGGGCATCGGCCGGTGCACCCGGCTCCCAGGTGACCCGGTGGCACCGCAGGACGCCGGCAGCGCGGTCGGCCTTGAGGTCGCAGCGCGCCACGAGCGCGTCGCCGAAGAGGAACGGCAGCACGTAGTAGCCGTGCACCCGCTTGTGGGCCGGGGTGTAGATCTCGATCCGGTAGTGGAAGTCCCAGAGGGCGTGGATCCGCTCACGTGTCCAGACCAGCGAGTCGAACGGGCTCAGGAGGGCCTCGGCGTGCACCCGGCGCGGCAGGCGCGCGTCGGCGTGCATCCAGGCCGGCTTCCAGCCGGGGACCGTCACCGGGATGAGCTCGCCCTCCGCGGCGAGCCGGGCGATCGCCGGGCGCGCGTCCTCGCGTCGGATCCGGAAGTAGTCGGCGAGGCACAGCTCGGTGGCGACGCCGTGGGCGCGCGCGGCGATGCGGACCAGCTCGACGTAGCGGTCCGCGTCGGCCTCGGGGCCGGGGCGCTCGGTCCACGCCGCCCGCTGCGCGGGGGGCGCGGTGGTCGTCAGGGCGGCATACCTGCGCTCGAACTGGCTGGTGCGGCCGGCCGAGCTGATCTGCCCGGCCCAGAAGAGGTACTCGAGCGCCTGCTTGACCTCGGACCAGTTCCAGCCCCAGTGGTCGGTGCGCCGGGGCTGGTCGTGGGCCAGCGCCACCTCGACCTCACGGGCGGTCATCGGGCCCCGGGCCTGCACCTCGGCCCGCACCAGGTCGACGTAGTCCGGGCGTTCCTGCAGGATCCGACGCATGCCACCCCACGCCTTCTCGGCCGCGGCGCGCATCCGGAAGTCGAGCAGCGGCCACGTCGACGGCGGCACCAGGCTCGCCTCGTGCGCCCAGTACTCGACGACGCGTCGGGGCGCCCGGTCGCGGGCCCGGTCGAGCAGCGCCGTGTCGTAGGGCCCCAGGCGTGAGAAGAAGGGGAGGTACTGGCTGCGGGTCAGCACGTTGACGCTGTCGATCTGGACGACGCCGACCCGGTCGACGACCCGCTGCACGTGCCGCATGGTCGCCGTGAAGGGCGCCGGCCTGGGGTCCAGGAAGCCCTGGGCCGCGATGGCGACGCGCCGCGCCTGGCCGCGGGTCAGGGAACGGCTCGTGACCGTCACGTGCCGTCCGCTCCCCCGCCACCGGCGGGAGCCACTGGTCCCCTCACTGGTCGGGATCGATCAGACGCTGGCGCACGGCATACATCGCCGCCTCCATGCGCGAGTGCATCTGGAGCTTGTCGAGGATGTTGCGGATGTGGTTGCGCACGGTGTTCTCGGAGATGTACAGCTCGCTCGCGATCTCGCGGTTGAGCCGGCCCTTGGCCACGAGCTGGAGGATCTCGAGCTCGCGATCGGTGAGGCGGGGCAGCTCGAGGCCCGGGGTCGGTGCCGGGACCGTGGCCCGCTGGCTGATCTGTGCGAACTCGTTGAGCAGCTTGGCGGCCATGAGCGGCGACAGGAGCGACTGGCCGTGGAAGACGCTGCGGATGCCCGCGGCGACCTCCTCGGGCGGCACGTCCTTGAGGAGGTAGCCGTTGGCACCGGCGCGCACGGCCTCGAAGAGGTTGGCCTCGTCGTCGGAGCTGGTGAGCATGAGGATGCGTGCGGACGGCACGCGCTGCTTGATGACGCGACAGGCGTCGATGCCGCCGCGCTTGGGCATGCCGACATCCATGACGATGACGTCGGGGAGGGTCTCCTCGGCCTGGTCGACGGCTTCGACGCCGTCGGCGGCCTCGCCCACGACCTCGATGCCGTCCTCGACCGCGAGGATGGTCTGCAGGCCGCGGCGGTAGAGGGCGTGGTCGTCGACGACGAGGACCCGGATGACGTCGGGTGGCAGGTTCACGCCCCCATCTTGTCCCACGGCACCGACCGAACAGTGACACGCGCGTCCCGAGTCGCGATCAGGGGCACGGGACGGGTCAGGCACCGAGGGCCTCGACCTGGCCGGAACGGCGTCGGGGCGCCCCCCGAAGGGAGCGCCCCGATGTCGGATGCGGTCTGCGCGTCGTGGCCGAAGCCCGGGCGCAGGGCTGGTTCAGCCGGTGGCTGCGACGGGCGCCTCCGCCTCGGTCTCGAGGTGGAGGACGCCGTAGCTCCAACCGCGGCGTCGGTAGACGACGCTCGGCCGGTCGGTGTCGGCGTCGTGGAAGAGGAAGAAGTCGTGGCCGACCAGCTCCATCTGGTTCACGGCCTCCTCGAGCGACATGGGGGCCGCGCTGTGGACCTTCTCGCGGACCTCGATGGGTGAGTTGCCGAGCGCTCCGAAACGGTCGAGGTCGTCGATCTGGCCGTTGCCCTCGAGCGGCTGCGGCTCCTCCACCGAACCGCCGGGGGAGGCGTCGACACGTGCGGTCGCCCGTGCGACGGATTCCGGGAGTCGTCGTCCGCGGCTGACGCGCCGCTTGTCGTGCACCCGCCTAAGGCGCTCCATGAGCTTGTCCACGGCCGCGTCGAGGGCGGCGAACTTGTCGTCGAGACAAGCCTCGGCCCGGATGACGGGGCCCTTTGCGTGGCACGTGATCTCGACCCGCTCGGACCCGCGGACCACGCGTTCGTGCGTGACGACGACGTCGATGCGGTGCACCTTCGGGGCAAGGGCCGGCACCTTGGCCAGCCGCTCGTCGAGCTGCTCACGGAATCGGTCGGGGATCTGGACGTGGCGTCCAGTGACGACGATCTCCACAGTTCCTCCTTGATCGCGCACGTCTTCTTCGTGCGGGGGCAGTGAGAGTGGTTCAGGGCTCTGGTCACCTTGGACAGGCCCACCGGGAAAGCGGCACCACCCCTTCCTGTCGATCGCGTCCCGAGGCGGTCGGCGACCGCGGCCCCGGGGCGGGGGTTCATACCTCGACCCTAGTGGGGTGGCTCGGTCTCTGGAAGGCGTGGCCCACCGGCGTGTACGACATCCCGGTGTGCGGCCCGACGACGGACCGTGACGGCTCACCCACCGGCACGTCTCGCTCAACCTCGAGTGCGCTGCGTTGCCGCCATCGCGGCGCCGACCACCCCCAGGGCACCGGCGCTCCGCAGCGCTCGTGCCGCCTCCGCGAGGGTGGCGCCGGTGGTGACGACGTCGTCGACGAGAACGCATCGGCGACCACGGACCACCTCGCCCCACCGAGGGTCGACCTCCAGAGCGCGGGCGAGGTTGCCCCGGCGCTCGGCGGTGCCCAGCCCGGACTGGTCCTCCACGCGCCGCACGTGGCGCAGCGCCGGGGCCACGCGAAGCACGGGACCGCCGCGACCGCCAGGACGCCTGGGACCGCCGAGTGCCGTCACCGCCGCCTCGCACAACCCCACCATCGGGGTGTCGCCGCGCTGGCGCACGGCACGTCGCGACGAGGGGGCCGGAACGACCAGCGCGACGCCCTCAGGCCAGCCAGCCCCCCACAGGGCGCCGTCCAGGGCCTCGCGCAGCAGCGGGAGCAGCACCGGTACGAGGTCGCGCCGCCCGGCGTCCTTCCAGGCGGAGACGGCGGCCCGGAGGGGGTCGGCGTAGATGCCCCACGCGTACACCGGCGGCATGCCCTCGGGGGCCGGGTGCGGGACGACCCACGGTCCTCCTCCGCCGGGCGCGGTCCTCTCCCCTCTGCCGGGCGTGCGGGCGAGGTCGGCCGTCGGAGCGGCCACGGAGCCGGCCCCGGGCAGCACGAAGGCCAGCCGGCGCAGCGCCCGCGCGCAGCGTGGGCACCAGTCGACGCCGGCACGAAGGCAGCCGCCGCACTCACGGGGCAGGACGAGGTCCGCCAGGTCGGACGCGCGCAGGCGCGACAGCAGCCCAGTGCATCCGGCACGTCGACTCCCGTTCGCCCTGGTGCTGCCGTCGTCGTCGCGGCTGCCGTTGCCGTTCCGGATGGCGTGACGGACCATGGCGCCCAGCCCACCGGAGGGACGCGTACGCGGCGAGGGGAGCCGGCAACCTGTGGACGAGCCGTGCCTCGTGCGCTGGGGTGTGGAGGGCTCCGCAGAGTCAGCGCGGCATTACGAGGACGAGCGGAACCGCACCGGCGTCAGTCGCCGGGAACCAGCACGTCGCTGCCGCGCTCGATGATGGGCCAGTTGGAGCCGGCTCGGGCGAGGACGCGGTGGTCGCCGGTGATGATCAGCAGGCCGCGGGGCCCGCCGACCGTGGTGATGGCCACCGCGCCCGGCACGGCACCGAGCCGGCCCAGCTCGGGACGGGTCCCGTCGACGCCGGCGCCGACGGTCGCGAGCCAGGGCCGCATGGCGTCGTCCGCACCCACCTGCCCGAGGAGGGCGAAGCTGAAGGCGTCGAGCCAGGTGACCGCCTGGATGCGCGTCAGCGACTGCGCCTGCCGGAGCGGCTTGGAGAGCGACTGCGGCTCGCCGTTCGTGGCCCGCACGATCCCGCAGAGGTCGAGCTGGTCGTCCTGGCCGTCCGCGTCGGTCGTCAGGACCAGGACCCGGGTGCCGTCGGGCGCGATCGACAGGGCCTTGACGCGCCGGTCACCGAGCCACGGCGTGCTCACCGCCTTCGGCACCGAGGAGGGATCGCCCGAGACCGAGTCGAGTGCGAGCACCCGACCCCGCCCGGCGTCGTCCCTGCCGCCCACCCACAGGTAGCCGTCGGCGTCGTAGACCGGTCGGGTCAGCGACGAGGCGAAGAACGGGAACCGTCGCGGCTGCTCGGTGCTGCGCCACACGGACAGCAGGCTCCGGTCGGTCGACACGCCCGCCACCTGCTTGCCGTCGGCCGAGAGCGCGAGGTCGACCCAGGAGTCGGGGATCTGCGCCACGTCTCCGCCCTTGGGCTTGAGGTCTGGCCGCTTGGCCGCCTCCGTGTCCGGCACGTAGCGCGGGTCGATGCGGCGCAGGGTGTCACCGTTGCGCAGGAGCGCGGTGTCGAAGAAGCCCTTCTGCACGACGTCGTAGCCGAGGTCCGCGGCGGACACCACCGACGTGACGCCGCCGGGCAGCTCGAGCTGGGTGTTGTCCACGGCGAGCGAGACCGAGCCCACCGAGGAGACCTGGCTCAGGGTCTTGGTCAGCTGCGCCCACATGGCGGCGCGCTCGGCGGGGTCGGCGGACAGCGCCTCGCCACTGAGGTTGACCTGCGCCTTCCCCCCGGACACCGGCACGGCGTTGACGGCCAGACGCGTCCCGGCGGGGACGCCGGTCGTCACGGCGCCGGCGAGGTAGTCCGGCACGGCGCTCAGCTGGGCCCGGGCGAGGGTGGTCGCGAGACGCGTGCCGATGGGGAACCACCGCGAGTCGGGCACGAGGTCGCGGCCGCTGCGGCTCACGTAGTAGACGAAGCGGTTGGTGTAGACACGGTTGAACTGGTCGACGTCGAGCCAGAGCCCGAAGCCGTCGGCAGGGAGCTCCAGCCGCCACTCGCCCCCGACCTTCGTCAGGCCGAAGGTGACCTTCTCCCGCGTGCCCGGAGGCGCCTCGAGATAACGCCCGTCCGGCGTCAGCCGCGCGACAACCGCTGCGCTGACCTCGACGGTGTCGTCGCTGATGCGGCGCAGGCTCACGTCACCGTCGTAGATGACGACGTCCTCGCTCGACCAGCGCCAGAGGTCGAGCGACTGGGGTGCCAGGAACGCTCGGCCCGTCGAGTGCGTCTCGTCGGTGTCCTCGCCTGCCCGCAGGAAGCCGCGCACGATCGCCTCCTGGCTGGCGCCGTCCAGGGGCCCGACCGCGACGACGCGCACCGGCTCGTTCAGGACCTCGCCGAGCGCTCGCCCGTCGAGCACGGGGCCGGTGCCGGGCAGGCCCCCGCACCCCGCCAGGAGGGTGCAGGCCGCGATGAGCAGGCCGGCGAGGACCCGCCTCCTCACGGCGCACGCTCGATGACGATGCGGCGCAGGCGGACGGTGTCGTCGTCCGCCGCCCCCGGGGCAGCCGCGTCGCCGGGGCCGGCAGCGCCCGGCCCGCCCCCGGCGCCCGTGCCCCCTCCTGCGGGACCGCTCTCGCCCGAGCCGCCGGACCCGTGGTCGCCGCCCGCCCCCGCACCGGCTGCCCGGGCTCGCGCGGCCTCGGCGAGCAGCGGGCTGAGCGGCAGCGGTGAGCTCGTGATGGTGGCGTCGGCCTTGCGCGGAAGCGTCAGACGGAAGCAGGAGCCCTCGCCGAGCGCACCCCACGCCTCGAGCCGTCCGCCGTGCAGGCGCGCGTCCTCCAGGGCGATGGCGAGGCCGAGGCCCGTGCCGCCGGTCGTGCGGGCCCGCGCGGGGTCGGCCCGCCAGAACCGGGTGAAGACGAGCGCGGCCTCGCCGGGGCGCAGGCCGACGCCGTGGTCGCGCACGGTGACGGCGACGGCCGTGTCGTTGGACCCGATGGTCACCTCGATCGGCTTGCCCTCACCGTGCTCGATGGCGTTGGAGACCAGGTTGCGCAGGATGCGCTCGATCCGGCGCGAGTCCATGTCGGCGATGACCGGGCCCGGCAGTGCGTTGACGACCAGCTGGGTGCCCTTGCGCGCGGCCAGCGTGCGGTGGGCGTCCACCGCACGTTCGACACAGCTGTGCAGGTCGCTCGCCTCGACCTCCAGCTCCGCCGCGCCGGCGTCGAACCGCGAGATCTCGAGCAGGTCGCTGAGCAGCGACTCGAAGCGGTCGAGCTCGCCGCGCAGCAGCTCCGCGGACCGCGCGACGGTCGGCTCGAAGTCACCACGCGAGTCGTGGATGAGGTCGCCCGCCATGCGGATCGTCGTCAGCGGCGTGCGCAACTCGTGCGAGACGTCGGAGACGAACCGCTGCTGCACGCGGGAGAGGTTCTCGAGCTGCCCGATCTGCTGCTGGATCGAGGCTGCCATGCCGTTGAACGAGTTCGCGAGCCGGGCCAGGTCGTCCTCTCCCTTGGAGCGCATGCGCTCGTTGAGGTTGCCCTCCGCGAAGCGCTCCGCGACGGCGGCGGCCCGGCGGACCGGGTCGGCCACCAGCCGTGTGACGACGAAGGCGATCGCGCCGATCAGCACGGTCAGGGCGGCTCCGCCGAAGAGGAAGGTCTGCCCGATGAAGTTGATGATCTCCCGCTCGCGGTCCATCGGGTAGATGAAGTAGAGGCCGTAGTCCCCCGCCACCGGCAGCACGACCTTCTGGCCCACGATGACGGCGGAGACGCTGCTGTTGCCCTCGTCGATCGTCGCGACCTGCAGGTGCTGACGCTTGGGCTCGGCCGCGACCTCGCGACGCAGCTCGTCGGGGATGAAGCGCACCCCGACGCTGCCGCTCTCGATCGGGCCGACGATCACCGGAGACGTGTTGTCGTCGAAGCGGGTGAGCACGACGTAGCGGGTCTCGTTGCCGGCGTCGCGCCGGTACGAGTTGATGAGGGTCGTGGCGAACTGGGTCAGCTTGGCCTGCGTGTCCGTCTGGTCCGTGGAGTCGAACTGGCCCTGGGCATCGGTGGCGTCGCGCAGGCTGTCCTCGGCCGCGATCCGCTGCCGGCTGTCGACGAGGCCCTGGGCGATCGAGCCGTAGAGGTAGGTGCCGACCGCCGCGAGCACCAGGACCCCCAGCAGCATCGTCACCACGACGACGCGGAAGCCGAGGGAGGCCCGCCACAGGTGCAGCACCCGCTGCCAGATGCCACGCAGCACTGAGCCGACCCGCGAGGCCAGGCCCCCGGGTCTGCTGGTGGCCGCGCGCGGGCTCATCTCAGGACGGACCTGCCTTGTAGCCGACACCGCGGACCGTCACGACGATCTCAGGCCGCTCGGGGTCGTGCTCGATCTTGGACCGCAGCCGCTGGACGTGGACGTTGACGAGGCGGGTGTCGCCGGCGTGGCGGTAGCCCCACACCTGCTCGAGCAGGACCTCGCGGGTGAAGACCTGCCAGGGCTTGCGGGCGAGGGCGACCAGCAGGTCGAACTCGAGCGGGGTCAGCGACAGGGCCTGGCCGTCGCGTTTGACCGAGTGGCCCGCGACGTCGATGTCGAGGTCGCCGATCGAGAGCTTCTCGGGCGCCGGCTCGTCGCCGCGGCGCAGCCGAGCGCGCACGCGCGCGATGAGCTCCTGCGGCTTGAACGGCTTGACGACATAGTCGTCGGCGCCGGACTCGAGCCCGACGACGACGTCGACGGTGTCGGTGCGGGCGGTCAGCATGACGATCGGCACGCCGCTCTCCGCGCGGATGCGGCGGCACACCTCCATGCCGTCGAGCCCCGGCAGCATGACGTCGAGGAGCACCAGGTCGGCTCGCGAGTCTCGGAACGCGGCCAGCGCCTCGGAGCCGTCGGCCACGTGCGTGACGTCGAGCCCCTCGTTGCGCAGCACGATCCCGAGCATCTCGGCGAGTGCGAGGTCGTCGTCGACGACCAGTACCCGACCCTTCACGACACACTCCTCCCCGGAGCCGCGCTGGCGCGCCCCGTACGTCCTGACCAAATCATCACACACCCCTGACCGGGCGCTGGCGTGCCGCAACGGCAGCCGAGCCGTATGCCGTGCTGCTCGCGGCGCGTGGGCCTGCGGGACGGCATACGGCGGGGGAAGGTCAGCGGTGCCGGCTCAGCCCTGGGTGACGTACCACTTGCCGCCGACCCGGACGGCCTTGAAGCTGCGGACGACGTCGGCTGCGAGCGCCGGCTCGGTCGTGACGCTCTCGAAGGTGGCGGTGTCGCCCTTGACGGTGGCCCCGGTGATCCGCAGGCCCTTGAACGCCGCGCCGAGCTCCTTGAGCTGGTCGAGCATGGGCGTGATCTTCTTGCCGCAGGCGGGTGCCGCGCCGGGGATGCTCGTGATCGGCTTGCCGCCGGTCGCCATGAGCCGGCAGACCGTGTTGCCGTCACCCGAGACCATCGCGGCCAGCCAGGAGGTCATCGCGGCCTCCGGCGTCGACTGGTCCGCCGGCCCCGCAGCAGTCGGGGGCACGCCGCTCGCGGTGGTGCTCGCGGTGCCGCTCGATCCGGCCGCGGTCGAGGAACCCGAGCCGCTCCCGGCGCTCGTCCCGGGTGAGCTCGAGCTGGCGGCCGCGGGACCTGTCGACGACTGCTGCGTCCCGGAGCCGTCCGACTTCGAGCAGGAGGCGAGCGAGACGGTCAGCGCCAGCGCCACGGCACCGGTCAAGAGCTTCTTCATGGAGGTCCCTGCCAGAAGAGGTGTTCGGATCGGGGTCCGGCAATCCTCGCACGCGGCCCGGGCCCGCTCCCGACGGCCCGTGCGAGCCGGCCCCGCCAATCCGCCCAAAACGCCCCGTCCCGGCTCCTCAGCGGCGATGATCTGCGGGTGACGAGCGACAGCAGGGGCGCCGCCTCAACGGCTGAGCGGCACGAGCACCACCGCGGCGACGTCTCGCAGGCCGATGGCCCGGGCGCCGGCGTCACCGGAGACGCCGCCTCGAGCGGGACCACTGCCGCAGCGGTGCCGACGCGTCGGGGCGCCCTACCGCTGCGGGTGCGCCAGGCCCTGCCCGGGGTCGTCGTCCTCCTCGCCGTCGTGCTGACCGCTCGCCCGGTCGGCGACCCCGACACGTTCTGGCACCTCGCGGCCGGCGACTACCTGCGCCGGAGCTGGACCTTCAACGGCCCGGACCCGTGGAGCACCATGTCGACGCAGCCGTGGCGGCTGCACGAGTGGCTGCCCGAGCTGCTCATGAGCGTCGTGCAGGAGGTGCTCGGGCTGCCCGCAGTGGCGTGGCTGCTGCCGCTGGGCGTGGCCGCCATCGGGCTGACCCTCTGGCGCGCCACCCGCCCCCGGGCCTCGCTGCTGGCCTCGGCCGCCGTCACGTCGGTCACCTTCGTGGCGATGAGCCAGAGCCTGTCGCTGCGCCCACACCTGCTGTCGTTCGCCTTCGCCGTCGCCTTCACCGCGGCGTGGCTGCGATCCGCGCAGGACGGCCGGCCCCGCTGGTGGCTCGTCCCCGTGACGTGGCTGTGGGCCTGCTCGCACGGCATGTGGTTCTTCGGCGTCGCCATCGGCGTCGTGGCGGTGCTCGGCATCGCCCTGGACCGTGTCGTCGGGCTGCGCCGGTGGCTGCGCCTCGCGGCGGTGCCGGTCGCGTCGGTCGCCGCCGCCGCCCTCACGCCCACCGGACCCTCCCTGCTCCTCTCGCCGTTCGCCGTCAACGAGACGACCCAGTTCATCGAGGAGTGGATGCCCCCGTCGGTGCGCCAGCCGGGCTTCCTGGCCTTCCTCGTCCTGGCTGCGACCGTCGTGCTCGTCTGGGCACGCTCGCGCCGGCCCGTGCGCTGGACCGAGGTGCTGCTCGTGGGCCTCGCGATCGGACTGGCCCTGCTCTACGCACGGACCGTCGCCCTGGGCGCGGCCGTCATCGCTCCCGTCGCGGCAGCCACCGTCCAGACGCTGCTCCCGCCGGACCGCGAGCCGGTGACCCGGCGCGAGACGCGCCTGACGGTCGGGCTCACGGCCCTGGGCCTGCTCCTCGCCGCCGTCGTCCTGCCGGCGCGGGCCGCCGTGCCGACCTGGGGCGCGGGCGACCTCGACGCACGCCTGTCGGCCCTCCCGGCCGGGACCGTCGTCTGCAACGACTACGGCGTCGGCGGCTGGCTCATCTGGAGCCACCCGAACCTGCGTCCGACCATCGACGGCCGCGTCGAGGTCTACGCCACCGGCCACGTCAAGGAGCACATCGACTTCGAGCACGCGGCCCCCGGCTGGCAGTCCTACCTCGCCAAGACCCGCTGCGACTACGCGCTGCTGGGCAAGGACCAGCCGGTCGTCGAGGCGCTCACCGCCCAGGCGCACTGGAACATGCTCCAGCGCGGTTCGCAGTACGTCCTGCTCCGCGCGCCGCGCTGAGCCTGCCCGCCCGACTGCCTCTTCCAGTCCTGGACCCGCCCCGAACGGACGTATGCCGCCCACCCGGTGGGGTGGACGGCATACGTACGCGGTGACGACCGGACCCTCGGGACCGGTCGGGCCCTACCGGCCTGTCAGTAGCGGTAGTGGTCCGGCTTGTACGGGCCGGCGACGTCGACGCCGAGGTACTCGGCCTGGCCCTTGGTCAGCTCGGTGAGCTTGACGCCCAGTGCGTCCAGGTGCAGGCGCGCGACCTTCTCGTCGAGGTGCTTGGGCAGCGTGTAGACCTTGTTGTCGTACTCGGCCGTCTTCGTGAACAGCTCGATCTGGGCGATCGTCTGGTTGCTGAAGCTGTTGCTCATGACGAAGCTCGGGTGGCCGGTGGCGTTGCCGAGGTTCATGAGGCGACCCTCGGACAGCACGATGATCGAGCTGCCGCTCTCGAAGGTCCACTCGTGGACCTGCGGCTTGATCTGGGTCTTCGTGATGCCGGGCACGCGGGCGAGGCCCGCCATGTCGATCTCGTTGTCGAAGTGGCCGATGTTGGCCACGATCGCCTTGTTCTTCATCTTCGTCATGTGCTCGGCGGTGATGACGTCGTAGCAGCCGGTCGTGGTGATGAAGATGTCGGCGGTCTCGACGACGTCCTCCATGCGGGCGACCTGGAAGCCCTCCATCGCGGCCTGCAGCGCACAGATCGGGTCGATCTCGGTGACGATGACGCGCGCGCCCTGGCCGCGGAGCGACTCGGCGCAGCCCTTGCCCACGTCGCCGTAGCCGGCGACGACCGCGACTTTGCCGCCGATGAGGACGTCGGTGGCGCGGTTGAGGCCGTCGATGAGCGAGTGGCGGCAGCCATAGGTGTTGTCGAACTTGCTCTTGGTGACCGCGTCGTTGACGTTGATCGCCGGGAAGAGCAGCTCGCCGGCCTCGGCCAGCTGGTAGAGGCGGTGGACGCCGGTGGTGGTCTCCTCGGTGACGCCCTTGATACCGGCGGCGACCGTGGTCCACTTCTGCGGGTCGGTCGCCATGGTCTGGCGCACGAGCTCCTTGAAGACGCCGAACTCCTCGGAGTCCTCCTCGGTGGTGGGCGGCACCTGGCCGGCCTTCTCCCACTCGAGGCCCTTGTGCACGAGCATCGTGGCGTCGCCGCCGTCGTCGAGGATCATGTTCGGACCCTCGCCGCCCGGCCAGGTGAGGATCTGGTCGGTGCACCACCAGTACTCCGGCAGCGTCTCGCCCTTCCAGGCGAAGACCGGGACGCCCTGGAGGTCGTCCGGGGTGCCGTCGGGGCCCACGACGACGGCCGCGGCGGCCTCGTCCTGCGTGGAGTAGATGTTGCAGGAGGCCCAGCGGACCTCGGCGCCGAGCGCGGTGAGCGTCTCGATGAGCACGGCGGTCTGCACGGTCATGTGCAGCGAGCCGGCGATGCGCGCGCCCTTGAGCGGCTGTGCCTCGGCGTACTCCTCACGGATCGCCATGAGGCCGGGCATCTCGTGCTCGGCGAGTCGGAGCTGGTGTCGGCCGGCCTCGGCAAGGCTCAGGTCGGCAACCTTGTAGTCGAAGGACATGAGTGATCGCTTCCTTTGATCGTCGGTGTGCAGACCCGGCGCGCCCCTCTGGGCTGTAGTGGCGGGTCATCACCCACGCCGGCAGTGGCCCAGTCTAGCGGCGGGCCCCGCTCGGGCTCGAATGCGGCGTCGAACCCCGACGTCGGGTCAGTGCGCCGCCGCGGCCTCGTCGTGCTTCTTGCGGCGCGGCACGACGTGCAGGACGGCGACGATGACGGCGCCGACCACGAGACCGACGAGCGCGGACGCCAGCGTGTTGACGACCCAGGCGAGCAGGCCGCCGACGCCGGCCACCGCGTGCACCGCGTCCTCGAGGTGGTGCACCTGGGCATAGGGCCAGTGCCAGCCGAGCTCGTCGACCCCGACCAGCAGGATGTGGCCACCGACCCACAGCATGGCGGCGATCCCGACCGTGGAGAGCACCGAGAGCAGCCGCGGCATCCCCTTGACGAGGGCGTGCCCGACCCGCTGCGAGGTGCCCGACTCGCGCCTGGCGAGCGACAGCCCGACGTCGTCCATCTTCACGATCAGGCCCACCACGCCGTAGACCAGCACGGTGATGAGCACGGCGACGATGGCCAGCACGACCAGGCGCGAGAGGAAGGGCTCGCTGTCGACCTCGTTCAGCGCGATCACCATGATCTCCGCCGAGAGGATGAAGTCGGTGCGCACGGCGCCCGAGACGACCGCGTCCTCGTCGACCTCGCCCGTCCCGGCCTGCTCCTCACGGTGCCCCGAGAGGATCTCCCAGACCTTCTCGGCACCCTCGTAGGCGAGGTAGGCGCCGCCGACCATGAGGATCGGCGTGAGCAGCCACGGGAGGAACTGGCTCAGCACCATGATCACCGGGAGGATGACCAGGAGCTTGTTGCGCAGCGAGCCGACCGCGATGCGCCGGATGATCGGCAGCTCGCGCTCGGGGGCCAGCCCCTCGACGTAGCGGGGCGTGACGGCCGTGTCGTCGACGACGACTCCGGTCGCCTTGGCGCTGGCCTTGGCGGCGGCGGCGCCCACGTCGTCGACGGACGCGGCGGCGAGCTTCACGAGGGCCGCGATGTCGTCGAGGAGCGCTACGAGTCCGCCTGCCATGGCGTCATCCTAGGGTGGTCTGGGAGTCACCTGAGAACGCGGGCGCGTCGAGGCGCAGGCCCAGCAGGGCGTTCTCGACCACCTCGGCGAGGGCCGGGTGGATCCAGTACTGACCCCTCGCGAGGTGCTGGACCGTGGTGCCGAACGCCATCCCCTGCACGAGCGGCTGGATGAGGGTGGTGGCCTGCGGCCCCATCAGGTGGGCGCCCAGCAGCAGGCCGGTGGACGGGTCGGCGATGAGCTTGCACACGCTGGTCGTGTCCTCCATGGCCCAGCCGTATGCCGTGTCGCCGTACGCCTGCACGTACGTGACGTGGGCGAGTCCCTGCTCGACGCACTCCTCCTCGGTGAGCCCGACCGTCGCGATCTGGGGATGGCTGAAGACGCCCGAGGGGACCCGCCGGTGGGGCAGCGGCCGCAGGTCGTCGTGGTGGACGAGGTTGTGGGCGATCGTCCTCGCCTCGGCGTTCGCGACGTGCTTGAGCTGGTAGGGCGCGCTGACGTCGCCGAGGGCCCAGACGCCCGGTGCACTGGTGCGGCCGAACTCGTCGACCTCGATCCGCCCGTCCTCGAGCAGCCGCAGGCCGCCGGCGTCGGTCCCGAGCTCGGCCGTGTTGGCGCGCCGGCCGGTGGCGACGAGGAGCAGGTCCGCGTCGACGACCGCGGCGCTGTCGAGCCGCAGGCGCACGCCCGCTCCCCCGGCGCCGCGCTCGACCCCTACGACGTTGGTGCCGGTGCGCACGTCCCACTGCTCGCGCGCGAGGTCGGTGAACCGCTGGGCGATGCCGGTGTCGAGGTGGCGCAGCAGGTGGGAGGCTCGCGCCAGGACGGTGACGTGCACGCCGAAGGAGGCGAAGACGTGGGCCATCTCGGCCGCGATGAACCCGCCGCCGAGGATGGCGAGGCGTCGGGGCAGCTCGTCGATCCGCATGATGGTGTCGGAGGTGTGGAACGGCACCCCTGACTCGGTGACCACGTCCGGCACGACCGGGTGTGCCCCGGCCGCCACGACGACCTGGTCTGCGGTCAGGGTCTCCTCGCGGCCGTCCGGCAGGGCGACGGTGAGCCGCCGCTCGCCGGTGAAGCGGGCGTGGCCGAGGTAGGCGGTCGTGTTGGGCCCGTCCTGGCGGTACTTCCTCCCACCCTCCGAGATCGGGTCGATGCGCCCGAAGATGCGGTCGCGCACGTCGATCCAGCGCACCCCCTCGAGGGTGGCGTCGACCCCGTAGCGGTGCGCGTCCCGGACGTCGCGCGCGAGGTCCGCCGCGTAGACGAACATCTTGGTCGGGATGCAGCCGACGTTGAGGCAGGTGCCGCCGAACGTGCCGCCCTCGATGACGGCGACGCGCTTGTCGTCGAAGTCGGGCGTCACGAGTGCGTTGCCCGAGCCGCTGCCGATGATGGCGAGGTCGTAGTGCGGGTCCACCGGGGCAGCCTATGTGGCGGCACGGGCCCGGGCGGGCCTCCGGGGGCCGACCCACACGCGTACGCCGTCGGTGGACCCGCTCGGGGAGGCGACGCGTACGCCCCCGGTGGCCCGGGCGCAAGGGTGCCCCGGGCCCGCCGGCCTCGTCAGGCTCGACGGCCCTCGGAGCCGCGGGCACCACGGAGCAGGCGCACGTGCGGCGAGGTGGCGGGGTCGAAACCGAAGCCGAGCGCGAGGTAGGTCGCGGCGAAGTCGGTGACGGCCACGTGGTGGGCGAGCCGCAGCAGCGGCTCCGGTGCCACCGCGTCCACGAGCGAGACGCGCACGCCGGCGTCCTGCGCCACCGACACGACGGTGTCGACGAGCTCGTGCCCGACGCCCGGCGAGGTGTCGCGCAGCATCACGAGGCGCAGCGGTGGCCGGCTGGGGCCGTCCAGGAAGGGGTCGGCGAAGATGTCGTCGCTGCCGCCACCGCCCGACTGGCCCGGCGCCAGGGGACCGTCGAAGCAGGCGACGATCTGGCTCGCGGCGTCGGGCAGGCAGCCGTGGGCGACCGGGACGCGACCCGTGCGCCCGAACATGGCGGCCGCCCGGCGCGCGGTGACCTCCCCGAAGGTCCCCTCTCCTAGCACGATCGGCGTGGACTCGGCGAGGTCGGCGGCAAGGAGCTTGGCCGGGTTGACGAACGACTCGGACGCGGGGCCGGCCTCGAGGGCCGTGCGGTCGAGGACGTCGGCGAGGCTGCCCAGCGTCTCCTGGCTGACGGAGGCCAGTCCCATGGCGTCGGCGGCCAGCAGCGCGGGCGTGGCCTGCGCCCAGACCGAGGTGCGCGAGGACGAGCCGGTCATCGCGATGGGCACGTGCACCCCGTGCGCACGGGCGCACACGTCCGCCAGCGGTGAGTCGGGGGCGCCGACCGTCACGAGGAAGGCGCCTCGGCGAGAGGCCTCTGCGGCGAGGGCGAGCGTCCCTGCGGCGCGGCCGGACTGGGACACCGCGAGGACCACGTCGAGCGCCCCCACCCACCCGGGCAGCGACCCGGACGAGCAGCTCTGGACGGGAAGGGCGGACGCTCCGCGCGAGAGCGCCTCGAAGATGTCGGCGACGGCGACCGAACCGCCGGCGGCGGCGACCACGACCCCGCGGGGGCCGACGTCACGCAGCCGGTCGAGACCGGCCTCCCCGGCGGCCGCCATGGTGCTCCGGACCTGGGCACCGGCGCCCGCGAGCACGCGGAGGGTCTCGCTGGAGTCGAGGGACGCCAGGGCGCCCTCGTCGTCGAGGCGCGCCTCGTCGAACACCGCGCCCACGGTGTTCAGCTGTCGGTGCTGCGGGCGAGCTCGGCGAGCAGGACGGGGACGCCGCCCTCGACGGGATAGGCGAGTCGGCAGGTGTCGCAACGCAGCTCGGCGACCTGCGAGTCGCCGTCACCGTGGAGCGCGTCGGTGAGCTCGCCCTTGCACTGGGGGCATCGGATGATGCCGCGCAGCCACGGCTCGATGGTCTGCTGGCTCTGGCTCACGAAGCATCTCCTGCGGCGGGGTCGGACGTGGTGTGCGACGGGTCGTCGCTCGTGCTGGTGGCCGGGTCGGCCGGTGCGGCGGCGGGTCCCGACCGGATGAGGGCGAGCAGCTCGTCGCGCACGTGCTGCATCGTCTCACGGTCGGCGGCCTCGACGTTGAGCCGCAGCAGCGGCTCGGTGTTGGAGGCCCTGACGTTGAACCACCACGACGGCTGCTGGCCTTCGGGGCAGCTGACCGTGAGCCCGTCGAGCTCGTCGGTGCGCGCACCGCGCACCTGGGCCCAGGCCCGGACCTGCTCCACCACGGCGGGCTGGTCCTCGACCGTGGAGTTGATCTCGCCCGAGGCGACGTAGCGCTCGTACTCGGCGCACAGCTCGGACAGGGGCCGGTCCTGCTCGCCGAGGGCGGCGAGGACGTGCATCGCGGCCAGCATTCCGGTGTCGGCGTACCAGAAGTCGCGGAAGTAGTAGTGGGCGGAGTGCTCGCCGCCGAAGACTGCGCCGGCGCGGGCCATCTCGGCCTTGATGAAGGAGTGGCCCACCCGCGTGCGCACCGGCCGGGCGCCCTGCTCCGCGACGATCTCGGCGACGGCCGCGCTGGAGATGACGTTGTGCACGACCGCCACCTCGGCGTCGCCGCCGGCGCGCGCCCGGGTGATCTCGCGCACCGCCACGAGCCCGGTGACCGCGCTGGGTGACACCGGCTCGCCGTCGGCGTCGACGACGAAGCAGCGGTCCGCATCTCCGTCGAAGGCGAGACCGATGTCGGCTCCGTGCTCTCGCACCGCAGCCTGAAGGTCGACGAGGTTGGCCGGGTCGAGCGGGTTGGCCTCGTGGTTGGGGAAGGTCCCGTCGAGCTCGAAGTAGAGCGGCACGATCTCGAGCGGCAGCCCGGGGAGCCCGGCGCTCGTGCCGAGGACGGCCGGGACAGTGTGGCCGCCCATGCCGTTGCCCGCGTCGACGACGACCTTGAGCGGTCGGGACGCGGAGAGGTCGACGAGGCCACGCAGGAAGGCGGCGTAGTCGCCGAGGAGGTCACGGGTCGTCACCGAGCCAGGTCCGCCGGCCGGCCGTGCCAGCCCGCTCCCGCCGCCGATCATCCACTGCGCGAGGTCGCGGATCTCGGCCAGGCCGGAGTCCTGGCCGACCGGCCTCGCGGCGGAGCGGCACAGCTTGATGCCGTTGTAGCGAGCCGGGTTGTGGCTCGCGGTGAACATCGCCCCGGGCAGGTCGAGCGCGCCGCTGGCGTAGTAGAGCCCGTCCGTCGAGCACAGGCCGATGACGGTGACGTCGACTCCTCGCGAGGTGACGCCGGCAGCGAAGGCGGCCGACAGCTCAGGGGAGCTCGGGCGCATGTCGTGCCCGATGACGACGCCACGCGCGCCGTCCGGCACGGCGACGACCTCGGCGAAGGCTGCTCCGAGCGCCTCGGCCACCTCCGGGGAGAGCTGGTCGGGCACGATCCCACGTACGTCGTAGGCCTTGACGAAGTCTGCGAGGTGCGGCACGCCGAACAGACTAGTGCTCAGGAGTCCTTGAGGATTCGCAGGTGTCCACGACGGCCGGACTCGACGGCGCCGGAGTCGGCCTCGGCGTTCGCCTGCCCGCGCGACGACGCGGTGCGCGCCTCAGACGGCCGAGCCGAACGGGGGCGCCCCGCCTCCCGCACCGCGTCGGCGAGCGCCAGCAGGTCGTCGGTCGCGAGCGTCGGCTCGGGGAACTCCCCGCCCACGCGCACGACGTCCCAGCCGCGGGGCGCGGTCATGCGCTCGGCGTGCTCGAGGCACAGGTCGTAGGTGTGCGGCTCGGCATACGTCGCCAGCGGCCCCACGACGACTGCGCGGTCGGCGTACGCGTAGGTCAGGGTGGCGACGGCAGGACGGGCGCATCCCGTCTTCGAGCAACCACGTGTCAGACCCACGAACGGGGACTCTAGCCCGACCTCGCGGAGACGACGAATCACCACGCCGTCCGCGCCACGATCAGAGGACGTATGCCGCCGGGCGGGGTGAGACCTCGGCACGGGGCGTCGGAGTCGGCAGCGACGCCCGCCGATCTAGAGTGGAGGCGTGGACACTGCCGATCCCCGCACCTCCGGGCATCGCCGACGCGACCGGCACGGTCGTGGCCGGCGCGGGCCGCTGGCGTGGCCACCGGTGCCGGCGATGGCCTCGCGCCGCGACGAGTTCGACGACTTCGTGCTGGACGCTGCCGCCCGACTCGAGGCGACGTGTGGGCGCGCTTTCCCCGCAGTGGAGTTCGCCGTCGAGGACGTCCCGCGTGGCCCGGCGCCATGGGACCACCGCGAGGTGCCGCTGGGACGGCTCTACCCGGCGACGAGCGCGCGCCCGGCGCGCATCGTGGTCTACCGACGGCCGGTCGAGACCCGCGTCACCGACCGCCGTGACGTCGCTGCGCTCGTCGCCGACATCGTGACGGAGCAGGTCGCCGGCCTCCTCGGCGTGTCTCCGGAAGAGCTGGACCCCGGCTTCGGCGAGTGACCGGTCGGGGCCCTGCTAGTTGCGCACCTGGCGCACGGGCACCGACTGCGCCCGCACGGGCGCCTCGCTGAGCGAGGCGACGGAGAAGAACGGCACGCCCCCGTCAGCGCCGGCGACGGAGACGGCGCCGCGCACCGTTCCGGTGGTCGGCACCACCCATACGGCGTCTGCGTTCCCCGCGTCGACGACCGCGGTCGAGTCGGCAGCGACCGGCACCGTGGACACCCGCGCGTCGTCGCCCGAGCCGAGCCGCACCCGCACGGTGGCCGGGGCCGAGCCCGCGGTGAGGAGAAGCCGTTTGGTGGTTCCCTGCAGGCCGGGCAGCACGACCCCGGCGACGCCCCGCAGTTCCGGCGTGGCAGGGGTCCAGGCGAAGTCACCCATCCGGTCGGCGGTCGTGGCGCGCCGCTCGGTCCAGGCGGCGGCCACCAGCGCGTGGTCGGACCGGATGCCGAGACCCATCGGGCCGGCGTTGCGCGGGACGGGGACGTCGACGGTGCCACCGGCGGGCACTCGCACGGCCCGCAGGTCGTCAGGTTGGACCGGCCCCTTGCCGGTGAGGAGGCGAACCCGGGCCAGGGCCTCCGTGTCACCGGGGTTGGCCAGCCGCAGCCACACCGCCCCGCCGGTCTCGACGCCCGGCACGACGAGATCGGTGCCGGGAGAGGCGGCACGCGTGGCGTCGTCGATCCCCCGGCCGGTGGCTCCGTCGATCCACTGCTCGTCGAGGACGGCGGAGACGACCCCTCCCGTCGCACTGACGTGCACCACCGGGGACGGCTCGTCGGGCGCGACCGCGTCGAGTGAGAGGACCTCGCGCGACAGGGGTGCCACCGAGACCGTGCGGCCGGAGGCAGCGTCGATGCGCCCGGTACGGCCGAGGACCTCCAAGGAGACGGAGACTGCGTTGGCACCGGGGTTGGTGACGATGACGCGCTCGGTGCGGGACGCGCCGGCGCCGCCGCCCACCAGCCACGCGTCGGAGGACGGCAGCTGGCAGGGGGTGACAGCCAGGCCGCGGTCGTCGTCGCCGCCGTGGCGCCAGACCTGGGTGGCGACAAGCCCGGGAGCCAGGGCGCCGCGGGCACGCACGAGCACGGAGGCCGGCGCGGTCGAGCCGGCCGACACCACGGCGCCACGCTCGGAGGTCTGGCCGAGGCCGTCGGACGACGGTCCCCCGAACAGCTGCACGGTGCCGGAGGCCGTGGCGGGCGCGCCGGCCACGACCCCGGGCGCCGGTGAGGCGGCGGCCACGGTGACCGTGCCCTTGACGTCTCGCAGGCCGCTCGCGCCGAGACGCTGCTGGCCCGGGCACACCAGCGAGGCCTGGTCGACCAGGACGCTCGAGGTCTCGGCGAGGCCGGCCCGCCCGCCCGCGGCAGCAAGCTGCAGCGAGCCACCGACGCGGGTTGCGCCCACGGCGAGGCCGGCGGCGGCCAGCGCCACCACCCCGGCTCGGACGATCCCGGTCACGTTGGTCACGAGCGTCTCCTGGAACGTCGGTTGCCGAAGGGCACGGCCATGAACACCACGAACCCGAGCAGGACTGCCTGCCCGAGCCGCCACCAGGGCCGTGCAGCGGCCAGGTCGACCGCGAGCGTCCCGGCCGTGGGCGGCACGGCATACGTGGGCTGGGCGGCTCCGGCCACGGGCTCGAGCTCCCGGCCGTCGAAGGTCACGAGCGCCTGCTGGGACCACTCCGCGGGCTCGGCGAGCACGAGGAAGCGCGGGGCCGCGCCTGCCGGCAGGGTGGCGTCCACCGCGGCGTGGGGCCCGGAGGTGGGCACGACCTGCAGCAGCCCCCCGTCGGCGTCCACGAGACGCGCACGGGAGGGAGCCGTGGTGGGAGCGGCCCCGGGTGCGGCCGGCAGCGGCTGCACCTTCCACAGCGTGCCCCGCTCGCTGGTGCCGAGCCGGCTCAGCCCCTGGGCGGAGTCGAGGCGGCGCGCGAGCGGCGAGTCGGCGCTGCCACGGACCTGGACGAAGCCGATCCCGAGGCGGGCGAGGGCCCGGGAGTCGAGCGAGTCGGCGGAGCGTCCACCCACGATGTCGGCGACGGCGTTCACGAGGGGCGTCTCGTCGGCGTCCGGCGCCCGGTCCAGATCGCGGAGCAGCTCACCCGGCTCCTGGCCGGCGAGCACGAAGTCGACGACCTCGTCGGAGGGACGCAGCAGCAGCAGCCGGTTGCCCAGGGCGCCGCTGCCCTGCTCGACGGCCACCGCAGGCAGCGTGGCCTGGCCGACCGAGAGCGTGCGCCCGATCCCGTCGACGCCCCACACGGCCGCGCCGCCGACGAGGGGGACGACCGCGAGCACGACTGCCGCGGTCGCCGCGACGAAGCCCCACCGGCGACGCGGACCGCCGAGCGTGGCCAGCACAAGACGGCTGCCGGCGAGGAGGCCGACGACCAGGCCGGCGAGCCACAGCTGCACGCCGAGGCCCGACCACAGGTGCGCGGGGGCAGATTGGCCGACACCGGTCTCGGCCGACCCCAGGACCACGTGCGCGGATGCGAGCGCGCCGGCAAGCCCGACCAGGGCCAGCAGGCCACCGACGGCCAGACCGAGGGACTCGGCCCGGTTGCGTCCGCGGGTCGCGAGGCCGAGCACTCCGAGGACCACGAGCGGCGCCCCGAGCCAGACGGTCCAGCCGGCCGCGCCCGGCTCGCCCAGGACGAGGGAGAGCACCCCGGGGACACCGCGGTCGTCGGTGGTCGAGAGCAGGCCGGGCCCCGACAGCAGCAGGCGAGGGTCGTCGACGAAGCGCGCCACCCACGGCCCGAGCAGCGCGGCGGGGACGACGAGCAGGACCAGGGCCCGGACGCGCCGCAGCCCGGGGCCGAGCACGAGCAGGAGCAGGGCCGCGACCAGCGAGAGCGCCAGCAGGGGCGGGGCGAAGGCGCCGAGCACCGCGGTCGCGAGAGCCGTCGCGAAGGTGGCGGTGAAGGTGCCGTCGCGCCGGGCGGCCAGGCAGAAGCCGGCGAGGACGAACGGCAGCAGGATGTGCACGACCGACACGGTGACGCGGCCCTGGGCCAGAGCGGTGGCCGCCACTCCCGCGGTGCCCCAGGCCAGGGCGGCGACGGCACGGGCGGTGCGCGAGGAGGTCACCACGCGCCCGGCGAGGTACGCCGACCAGGTGGCGAGCACCGGGGTGAGGAAGAGCAGCCACGCGACGGTGACCCCTGCGCTCGACCGGCTCTCGGCCACGCCCGGCAGCCGCTCGGCGAACCAGGTGAGCGCCGAGAGCACCGCGAGGTGGGGCCCGGACTCGGCACCGGTACCGAAGCCGGCGCCGTGCCAGGCGTCGCGGAAGGCGTGCCAGAGGCCGTAGGCGTTGGTGGTGACCGGCCGCAGCTCGCCTCCGGCGACTCCGGCGTTGGTCGGGGACAGTGCACCCGCACGCAGGGGGTCGCGCCAGGCGGCCACGGTGGCGACCAGCACGGCCACGACCGCAAGGAAGCCGGGGTGGGTGACGATCCGCCGCGGGAGGGACGCGGGCAGGTTGTCGAGCGACTCCGACTCGTCGGCGACCGGTCCGGTCTCGGCGCTGGTCGCGAGCACCTCGTGCCGGGCGCGCGTGCGCTCCGGCGTGATGGCGTCCTGGATGTGGTCGAGGGTGGTGCGCGCCGCGACGGTCGGCGGCACGAAGAGCGTGCCGAGGTGGTCCCGTCGCAGCCGCTTGGTCGAGCGGCCGCGCCAGCGCGCCCCGAAGGTGGCGAAGGGGTGCAGCAGTGCGGTCACGTCGGTCAGCTCGCGCCAGGCCTGGCGTGGGCGCTTGGCGACGAGCAGCGTCACGGACGCCACGACGGCGGACAGCGCCATCCAGACGGCCAGGAAGGGTGCTGCGAGTGGCGAGCACCGGGCCAGGGTGACCTGTCGGGCGGCCCGCCGGCCGCGGCGCTCGAGCTCGCGCGGTCTGGCCACGCCCGGCCGCTCGCCGTCGAGGCCCGCGGAGGCCTCGCGGACGACGGCTGCGGGGACGACCACGACGCGGTGACCGGCCAGCTGGGCCCGCCAGCCGAAGTCCAGGTCGGCTCCGTGCTCGACGAAGGCGGGGTCGAACCCGCGCAGGTCCTCCCACACCGACCGACGGACCAGCATGCCGCTCGTGCTCACGGCGAGCACGTCGGCGCGGTTGTCGTACTGCCCCTGGTCGGCCTCGCCACGCGCCGGGGACGCGAGTCGGCGTCCGGTGCGGGTGATCTGGATGCCCATCTCGACGAGGCGCCGGGGGTCTTCCCAGCTGACGATCTTCGGGCCGGCCACGCCCACCGACTTCGAGCGGAGCCCGGCCTGGAGCAGCTGGGCCAGGGCGTTGGCCCGGGGCACCGTGTCGTCGTGCAGCACCCACACCCAGCGCGCCGAGGAGTCCCCGTCGACGGCGTGGGCCTCGACCCCGCGCTGAACCGCTTCGCCGACGGCCACCCGTTTCTCGAGGTGCAGGACCTCGACCGACGGGATGGCCCGCCGCACGCCCGAGTGGGCGTGGGCGATGGCTGCGGAGGTGTCGGTGCTCGCAACGTCGACGATGACGAGCCGGGCGGGCGCCAGCGTCTGGGCGGCCAGGCCGTCGAGACACTGCGCCAGCCACGCGGCTCCGTTGTGCACCACGACGACCGCGTCGACCGTCCCGTTCGTGCGCGGCCCGGTGGAGGGAGGGGCGGACGGCGACACGTACGACGCACCACCCGTCGTGGCAGGGGTGCTCAGGTCTCGGGCGAGCTCGTCGGGCACAGCGGGAGCCTTCACCCGGACGCCGGGAACGGGCCGGGCTTGCACGTCACGGTCAGACCGCGCGCTTCTTCAGCTTGCGGCGCTCCCGCTCGGACAGTCCGCCCCAGATGCCGAACCGCTCGTCGTTGGACAGGGCGTACTCGAGGCACTCGGACCGCACCTCGCACCCGACGCAGACCTTCTTGGCCTCGCGCGTGGAGCCGCCCTTCTCCGGGAAGAACGCCTCCGGGTCGGTCTGGGCACAGAGCGAGCGCTCCTGCCAGGAGAGCTCACCCTCCTGCTCGCCCGTGTCCGACCAAACCACCATCAGCTCGTGCATGACCCCTCCTCGACCCTGACTGCACCTTTGTGTCAGCACTTGCATCGAGCGGCACCGCCATCCGGGAGGTTGGGACAAGACGATCCCCAGCTCCCAGCCACGTGACCCCGACCGATAACAACAATGGAATTACATGCGTGTCATACCCATCCCGTCAAGCGAGTTGGTGATATTCGCCCCACGACTTTGTGAACGGACACCCGGGCGGCCCCCGGCGAACGGCGTGCTGAGAGGATCGACGCATGCGCATCACCGCCCTGGCCGGAGGAGTCGGCGGCGCCCGGTTCCTCCGCGGCCTGCTCCACCACGCCCGACAGACCGCCGCGGCCGCCGAGGGCCGCGGTGCCGCCGACCACCTCGAGCTGACGGTCATCGGCAACACCGGTGATGACATCACCCTCTTCGGGCTGCGCGTGTGCCCCGACATCGACACGCTGCTCTACACGCTCGGCGGCGGCATCCACGAGGGGCAGGGCTGGGGACGAGCGGACGAGACGCACCACCTGGCCGAGGAGCTCGCGGCCCTCGGCGCCGAGCCGCAGTGGTTCACGCTGGGCGACAAGGACTTCGCGACCCACGTCTACCGCTCGCAGCTGCTCGGCCAGGGCATGCCGCTGAGCGCAGTCGTCGAGCGGCTCTCCGCCCGCTGGGGGCTCGGTGAGCTCGGCGTGCGACTGCTGCCGATGACCGACACCCCTGTCGAGACCCACGTCGTCGTGGACGACGGCGGCGACCAGCGCGCCATCCACTTCCAGGAGTGGTGGGTGCGCCACCGGGCCGCGCTGCCGGCCGAGCGCTTCGTCGTCGCCGGGCTCGACCGGGCGACCCCTGCCCCTGGCGTGCTCGACGCCATCCGCGAGGCCGACCTCGTCGTCCTGCCGCCCAGCAACCCCGTCGTCTCGATCGGCATCATCCTCGGGGTCCCCGGCGTGCGTGACGCCCTGCGCGGCACCCGCGCCCCCGTCGTCGGCGTCTCGCCCCTCGTCGGAGGCCGTCCGGTCCGCGGCCACGCCGACGTGTGCCTGCGGACCATCGGTGTCGAGGAGTCCAGCGCCGGGGTCGCCGGCCTCTACTCGGACTTCCTCGACGGCTGGCTGGTCGACGAGGACGACGCGATGCCGGACAGGCGCGGGCTCGAGGTGGTCCGCCGCCCGCTGCTGATGAGCTCGGTCGAGGCCGCCGCGGACATGGCCGGCGCAACCGTCGACCTCGGCATGCGGCTGCGTGCCGCGCGGGCCACCGCGTGACCACGCCCGTCGTCGTCACGCCACTGACCGGCATACCCGAGGTCCGCGAGGGCGACGACCTCGCCGACGTGCTCCAGGTCGGGCTCGACCACTCGGGGGTGCGGCTCGCCGACGGCGACGTCGTGGTCGTCTCGAGCAAGGTCGCGAGCAAGGCCCTCGGCCTGGTGACGCACGACAGCGACAAGGACGAGGTGGTCCGCGGCGAGAGCGAGTACGTCGTCGCCGAGCGCGCGGTCGGTGACCGGGTGACCCGCGTGGTGCGGGCCAAGGCGGGGCCGGTCATGGCCGCGGCCGGCGTCGACGGCTCCAACACCGGGGACCGTGGCGGCTGGCTGGTCCTCCCCCACGACCCCGACGACGTCTGCCGGCAGCTCCACGAGGCCCTGCTGGCGCGGCACGGCGTGCGCGTCGGCGTCGTGCTGAGCGACACGGCCGGACGGCCCTGGCGCGTCGGCCAGGTCGACTTCGCGATCGGAGCGCACGGGCTGCACGTCCTCGACGACCTGCGCGGCGGGGCCGATGCCGACGGCCGGCCGCTCGAGGTGACGGCTCGGGCCGTGGCCGACGAGCTCGCCGCTGCGGCCGACCTCGTCAAGGGCAAGGTCTCCGCCGTTCCTGCCGCCGTGGTCCGCGGAGTGGCCGGCGTCCTCGTGGACGACCCGGGCGAGGAGCACCCGGGCGCGCGGGACCTCGTGCGCACCGGGCCGGGTGACTGGTTCGGCTACGGGCGCGTGGAGGCCGTGCGGGCTGCGCTCGGCGTCGAGCCCGGCAGCCGTGAGGCCGCCTCCGTGGGCATCGCCCAGGCCGGCCCCGAGAGCCGGCGCGAGGCGCTGTCACGGGCGGTCCGCACGGCCCTGCACGGCTTCGAGTCCGGCACCGCCGACGTCGGCCAGCTGTCCGTGACCCTCGGGGCCGAGAGCTCCTACGAGCTGGGCCGGCTCGTGGCCCGGCTCCAGGCGGCGCTGTGGTGCGAGTGGCTCGTCGGGACGGCCGGGCCCCCCGCGGCCGACGGGCTCTCGACCGTCGTGCACGTCTCGGCCGCGCCGCTGCCCTGAGCCTGCCCTGAGCCCGCCCTGAGCCCCCTTGAGCCGGGAGGCGCTTCGGGCTCACCCGACGGTGAAGACCACCTTGCCGAAGACGTCGCCGTCGACCATGCGAGCGAACCCGTCGCGGGCCTGCTCGAGCGGCATCACCGAGTCGACGACCGGCTCGATGCCGCGCTGCTCCACGAACCGGGCGAGCTGCCCCAGCTCCTCGCGGCTGCCCATGGTGGAGCCGACCACCCGCAGCTGCTTGAAGAAGATCTTCGTCAGCTCCGCCTTGGCCGGGGCGTCGCCCGACGTCGCGCCGGAGATGACGATGGTGCCGCCCGGGCGCAGCGAGTTCACGGAGTGTGACCAGGTCGCCGCCCCGACGGTCTCCATGACGGCGTCGACGCGCTCCGGGAGGCGCTCGCCCGACCCGAACACGCGGTCGGCGCCGATCTCCAGGGCTCGCTTCCCGCGGGCCTCGTCGCGAGAGGTGGCCCACATGCGGTAGCCCGCGGCCGCCCCCAGCTGGATGAGCGCGGTCGCGACCCCGCCGCCGGCACCCTGGACCAGCACGGTGCCGCCGGGCTGCACTCCCGAGTTGGTGAAGAGCATGCGGTATGCCGTGAGCCACGCGGTCGAGAGGCACGCGGCGGTCTCCCAGGCCATCGACGCAGGCTTGGGCACGACGTTGCCGGCCGGGATGAGGACCTTCTGCGCCAGGGTGCCGTCGTGCAGCTCGGAGAGCAGGGTGCGACGCGGGTCGAGGGTCTCGTCGCCGCGCCAGCCGTCCGACGGGATGACGGCGTGGACGATCACCTCGTTGCCGTCGGCGTCCACGCCGGCGCCGTCGCAGCCGAGGACCATGGGCAGCCGGTCGGCCGGGAGACCCACGCCGCGCAGTGACCAGACGTCGTGGTGGTTGAGAGCGGCCGCGCGCAGGTCGACCACCTCCCACCCCGGGCGCGCCTCGGGATCCGGCCGCTCCCCGACCACGAGGCCGGAGAGCGGGTCGGAGGCGGACTGACTGGCGGCGTAGGCAGCGAGCATTCCTGCACCATAGTGACCGGGACCTCGGAGAGGCCCGGGTAGGGTCCTGCCCGTGACTGACAACACCCCTGTGCGCAGCGCGGACCCGCACCTGCCGTCGATGACGCGGGGCAGCGACCTCGAGGCCGCCACCCCCGTCGCCACGGACCGCCGAGGCGTCGACGCACAGGCCGTCTCCCTCGTCGCGGTCTTCACGGCGCTGCTCGTCGCTGCGGCCGTCGTGCCGGGCATCCCGGTCGGTGGGCTGGGGGTGCCGATCACCCTGCAGACGCTGGCGGTGATGCTGACGGGTCTCGTGCTGGGGCCGGTGCGCGCCGGCCTCGCGGTCCTGCTCTACCTGCTCCTCGGGTTCGTCGGCCTGCCGGTCTTCAGCCGCGGGCAGTCCGGCCTGCAGGTCCTGAGCGGACCGACGGCCGGCTACCTCGTCTCCTTCCTGCTCGCGGCGCTGGTCGTCGGGCTGGCGGCCCGCCTCGTCCTGCGTCGCACGCGGCGGACCCTGTGGGTGCCGCTGCTCGTGACCGCCTCCTTCGTCACCACCGTGGTCGTGGTCCACGCCCTGGGCGTGGTGGGCCTGATGGTCAACCTGCGGCTGCCCCTGCAGGCTGCCATCACTGCCGACCTGCCGTTCCTTCCCGGCGACCTGCTCAAGGACGTCGTCGCCGTGGTCGCCGCGGTCGCGGTGCACCGCGCCTTCCCGGACGTGCTGGTCCGCCAGGCCCGGCGGGCATCGACGCGCCGGTGAGCACGACCCGGTCGATCGACCCGGCGGCGTCGCGGCTGCTGGCAGCGTGACCCGGGTCAGCCTCGAGGGGGCCACGGTGGCCGTGCCTGTCGACGGGCCGCCCGGCCACCGCACGCGTACGATCCTGGGGCCGGTCGACCTGGTGCTCACGGAGGCTCGCGTCAGCGTCATCGGCGCCAACGGCTCGGGCAAGTCGACGCTGCTGCGCCTGCTCAACGGGCTCGTCAGCCCGACGTCCGGCGCCGTGTCGGTCGACGGGCTGGACACCGTCCGGCACGGGTCCCGGGTCCGGCGCCGGGTGGCGTTCGCGTTCACCGACCCCATCTCGCAGCTCGTCATGCCGACGGGTCGTGAGGACGTCGAGCTCTCGCTGCGCCGGCTGCACCCCTCTCGGAGGGAGCGCCAGCTCGCGGCCGAGGGGGTGCTGGACCGCTTCGGCCTCACGGCGCTGGCCGACCAGAGCGTCCACGACCTGTCCGGCGGCGAGCGCCAGCTGATGGCGCTCGCGGTGGTCCTCGCCACCGAGCCCGCACTGCTCGTCCTGGACGAACCGACCACCCTCCTCGACCGCCGCAACACCCAGCGACTGCGCGCGCTGCTCGACGGCCTCCCCCAGTCGGTCGTGCTCGCGACGCACGACCTCGAGCTCGCTCTGGGTGCCGACCGCACGCTGGTCGTCGATGCCGGGCGCATCGTCTTCGACGGCTCCCCCACCGAGGCGGTGCGCCACTACCTCGCGCTCGTGGACCAGCCGTGAGCACCGCGGGGCTGTTCACCGCCCATGTCCCGGGGTCATCCCCGGTGCACCGGGCGCCCCTGTGGCTCAAGCTCGTCGGCGTCCTCGCGGTCGGAGTGGTGCCGTGGCTGACCACGTCGCTGGGCGCGATGCTCGTCGTGACCGCCGTCGTCCTCGGGATCGCGGTGCTGGCCCGGCTGCCGGCGGACCGACTGCTGCGGTCGCTGCGGGGGCTGCTGCCGGTGCTCGTGCTGCTGCTCGCCTTCCAGTGGTGGGCGAACGGGCCGACGTATGCGGTTCGCGTCGTCCTCGGGATCGTCAACGCATACCTCGCGGCGGGCGTGCTCACAGCCACGACGCCGGTCACCGACCTGCTCGACGGGGTCGTCCGGGCGGCCCGGCCGCTGCGGCGGGTCATCGACCCAGAGGTCGTGGCTCTCACCCTCGGGATCGTGGTGCGGTCAATCCCGTGGGTGGCCGGGTCCTTCTCGAGCGTGCGGCAGTCGGCGCGCGCCAGGGGGCTCGAGCGCAGCCCGCGGGCTGTCGTGGTGCCCACCGTGGTGCACGTCGTCGCGTTCGCTCGCGCGACCGGCGAGGCGCTGGCAGCCCGCGGCCTCACCGATCCGCCCGAAGCCGTGCCGGGCCCCGCCCGGCACGACGGTCCCCCCGGCCCTGACCGGCCCGGGGGGCACCGACTGCCCTGACGCCCTGGCTAGCTCACGCCGTCGCGGTCGACCAGGGCCGACACCGCCTCGGCGACGGCCGGCGCCACTCTCTCGTCGAAGACGCTCGGCACGACGCGGTCGGGCGTCGGTTCCTCCACGAGCCGAGCGATCGCGCGAGCGGCCGCGAGCTTCATCTCCTCGGTGATGCGTCGGGCGCCCGAGTCCAGCGCTCCGCGGAAGATGCCGGGGAAGGCCAGCACGTTGTTGATCTGGTTGGGGAAGTCGGACCGCCCCGTGGCGACGACCTCGGCGAACCGGGCCGCTGTCGCCGGGTGCACCTCGGGATCCGGGTTGGCGAGCGCGAAGATCACGGCCCGCGGAGCCATCCGCATCAGGTCGCGCTCGGGGACCGTGCCGCCGGACACGCCGATCAGCACGTCGGCGCCTGACAGCGCATCCCCCAACGTCCCGGTGACGCCCCGCGGGTTGGTCACCATCCGCAGCTGCTCCTTGTGCGTGGGGAGGTCGAGCCGGTCGGGGCCGAGCACACCGCGCGAGTCGACGACGACGACGTCGCGCACGCCGGCCGAGACCAGGATGCGGCTGACAGCGACTCCGGCTGCGCCGGCTCCCGACACCACGACGGTCAGCTCACCGAGGGCCTTGCCGACGACCCGCGCCGCGTTGAGCAGCGCCGCGAGGGTCACGATGGCCGTGCCGTGCTGGTCATCGTGGAAGACCGGGATGTCGAGCCGGTCCTGGAGGCGGCGTTCGATCTCGAAGCACCGCGGGGCGGAGATGTCCTCGAGGTTGATGCCGCCGTAGGTGGGAGCGATCCGCACGACCGCCTCGACGATCTCCTCGACGGTGCCGGTCTGCATGCACACCGGCACGGCGTCGACGTCCGCGAAGTGCTTGAAGAGGACCGCCTTGCCCTCCATGACCGGCATGGCCGCGAGCGGGCCGACCGCTCCCAGGCCGAGCACGGCGGTGCCGTCGCTGACCACGGCGACGGTGTTGCGGCGACTCGTGTAGAGCGCCGCCAGGGCCGGGTCTGCCGCGATGGCGCGGGACACCTGGGCGACACCGGGCGTGTAGAGGAGGGCGAGGTCGGACGCGTCTCGCAGCTCCGACGTGGCGTGTACCCCGAGCTTTCCGCCCAGGTGGGCCCGGAACACCGGGTCACTGGGGTCGAAGAGCTGGTGGGCGGGCAACGCACTCATGCTGGAACACCTCGTTCGCATGGAGAGAAGAGGGCAGGAGGCCCTCACTGGTGGAGACAGTGCCGGGGTCTGGCCTGCAAGCTCGTTCTCGCGACGGGGGTTGCCCGAGGTCGCCATGATGGCATGCGGCAACGCCTCGACCCAAGGTCCGGACGCCGGGTGTGACGGCTCTCTCAGACCGCGATGGCGTCGTCGAGCGACTTGAGCAGCGCGTCGACGACCCGGGGGTCGTACTCGTAGCCGAGCCCGAGGTAGATCCGCTCGATCGCCGCCTCCCGGGCGCGCAGGGTCCGAGCACCGGCGGTGAGGTCCTCGTAGGCGTTGGCGACCTTGATGATGCGGCTGCTCAGAGGGATCTCCTCCCCGAGCTCACGCACCTGGCGATACGGCGTCGTCTGGTGCTCCAGGATCTGGGCGGCACCCTCGAAGACACCCGTCTCACGGACGATGGCGACGGTGTCGGCCTCGATGCGGCGCTGGTCTGCCGGCGCGGCGAGCACCGTCGCGCCACCGGGGATCGGCTCGACGAGTGCCACCTGCCCGATGTCGTGCAGCAGCGCGGCGTACTCGAGGTCGAGCAGCTCCCGTTCCGAGAGCCCGAGCTCCCGGCCCAGGCGCACGGCCAGCTCGGCCACGCGCTCGGAGTGTCCCGCGGGGGTGTAGCCGGCGGCGTCGGTCAGGCGCGACAGGGTGCGGATGCTCTGCAGGTAGGTGGCGCGGATGCTGACGTAGCGGCGGAACGCGAAGAGGGTCAGCACGAGCGGGATGAGGAAGAGCGGCAGGGCCGCGATGCCGAGGGGCGGAGCCGCCAGGGCGATGAGCACGCCCGTGACCGCGACCGCCGCCGAGAGCGCGAAGGAGGAACGGAATTCCGCGACGAAGGTGCGACCGACGTTGACCCCCGCGGACAGCCCCCGCACGACTGAGGTGAACAAAGCGTCCGCCACCAGCGCCACAAGACAGATGGCGAGCAACAGCACTGCCTGCTGCCACGGGACGGCTGTCATCATTCCCAGCGGCGAGGCCGGCGTCTGCGCCATGACCGCGCAGCGGTACACCAAGGTGACCACGGCGATGGCGACGAAACGACCGGCGGTGTCCACCAGGCTCGTGTCCCGTCGCGCAGCGACGCGAACGGTCGTCCCCAGCGCCATCGAGACAGCCGTCACGGCGAGGACGGACGGAGCGCCGTAGGAGAGCTGGATACCACCGGGGAGCTCGGTGGCCAGGGCGAGTCCGAAGGCGGCAGCCATGGCGATCGGGGCGGCGCCGCGGAAGCCCGGTGCGGAGATGTGAAACCACTCGCCGACGACGATGGTCACAGCGAAGGCCGCGACGAACCAGACGGTGAGCCCGTCACTCAGCACACGGATCCCGTCCGAGTTGACGGCGACCAGGACCGACGTGATGAGACACAGCACTCCGAACGCCCCAGCCAGCGGCTCGCGGCGTAGCGCGCCGTTCACGAGGGGACCTCCACGGGCGCGGACGCCGGCCAGCCGTGCTTGTCGAGGGCCGCGACCGCGGCCTCGACGACCTCGGGGTCGAAGCGTCCGGGGTCGGAGCGCAGCACCCCGAAGGCGTGGTCCATCGACACGTCGGCCTCCTCGGGCTGGTCACGGAGGGCGTCGTCCACCCCGGCCGCCACCGCGACGATGCGCGCGGCCACCGGGATGTCATGACCCGCCAGCCCGTCCGGGCGGCCGCTGCCGTCGAACCGCTCGCACTGGTGGCGGATGCCGGACCGCGCGCTCTCCAGGAAGTCGATGCCCTCGATCATCCGCGCGCCGACGACGCACTGACCGTCGATGAGCCTTTGCTCAGCGGGGCTGAGGGACGCTCGCGGCCGACGCAGCAGCCGGGTGGGCACTCCGAGGTGGCCGATCTCGTGGAGGGTCGCCGCGTACCGCACGGTCCCGATCTGGCCGGGTGGCAGGCCGAGCTCCTCGGCGATCCACTCCCCCAGGTTGGCCACGCGGCGGCTGCGCGCGACCGCCGCGGGCTCCTTGGTGCCAAGGGCCGTCACCAGCGTGTCCACGGTTCTTTCGTGGGAACGCAGCTCCTCGCCGTACTGGATGAACGCCCACCGGGCCGCGAGCAACGGCGCGAGAACGAGTAGAGCGCTGAAGGCGCCGAGACCCGCCGGGAACCAGAGGACGACGAAGAGCAGGCCGATGACGCCATAGCCGACGTACGCCACGCCGGAACCACTGAGGACGCGGCGCAGCTGCACCGCGAAAGAGATACCTCTGGCCAGGTGCAACACGCCCGAGAGCAAGATGGCATTGAGGAGGCAGGCCACCACGTCCGCCGCCAGGAGGGGTATGCCGACGTGCCGCCCCAGGTCGTAGGTGCTCATCCCTGACAGGCCAGCGCCCTGGACGCCGCCCAGAAGACGGTAGCTAAGGGCAGCCGCTGCACCGACGACGGCGCTCATCGCGGCGTTGAACACGGTGACGATTCGGCCGGGCCGCTGCCGGTCGACCAGCATGGACACGCCCCCGACGAGCCAGGCACCGAAGATTCCGACTACGGCGGCCGACGCCACCAAGATGATCGAGAGGAACGAGAATGCGATGCGGAGGCCGGCTTCGGGCTCTCGGATCTGATAGGCGACAACGCCCATGAGGCAGAGCAGGACTATGGGCCCGAGCTCGGGCCGGGGCAAGGCAAACCAGGACATGACGCCCACGGTCAGCGCAACCGCCACGACGAGCCCCAGGTAGGCAGGCAGCCAGCGCGATGGAGCGGTCGGCGTGGCTGTCGATGGCACGGGACTCACCGTAGTCAAACGTCGTCGGATCCCGGTACGGGACCCGACGACGTTTGAGTGTCGCGTTATGCTCAGCCGCCGTTCCAGCTCCAGATGTTGGCCAGGGAGGTGAGCGCGTTCATGGTGAAGTCGGGGGTTGACGCGAGGGCCGAGAGCAGGGCAGCGAACATGTGGGGGCTCCTTGTTGCATAGATGTTCCGGATGCGTGCGCCATGGAGGGGCGTTGCTCGCGGCAGCACAGAACACTGAGTTTTACCTCAGTAGTCAGGATGCCAACGTAGGCCAGGCGCACGGAAGCAGATCCGACCCTTTGGGGCGGATCTATACCAAGATTTTACGGTTCGGACCGTATCTGCGGGCGCGAATTGGCCACTTCGGCCGGGTGTGGAAGAATCGGCGCTTCGGTGTCCGAACGGGAACCGAGCAAGAGTACGACCCAAGGAGAGCCGACGATGAGCAAGCGCGCCCGCAAGCGCCGCTCCCGCAAGGGCAACGCCGCCAACCACGGCCGCAAGCCCAACGCCTGAGCCGCAGACGTCAAAGGCCCGCACCCGATTGCTCGGGGCGGGCCTTCGTCGTGTCCGGGCAGAACGCCGGCGACGGGGTCGGGTCAGCCGCGGTCGACCTGGATCATGGTCATGGAGATCCGCGACATGATCGTCAGGCGCAGCGCCTCGGGCGCACGCTCCGAGCCGCACGACCGCTTGATGAGCGACTTGAGCGTCGTGTCGAGGTCGTACTCCTTGAGGCAGGGCCCGCACTCGTCGAGGTGCGCCTGGATCTTGGCGACCTCCTCGGGACCGAGCTCGCCGTCGAGGTACTCGTAGACCCGCAGCAGCGCCTCGGAGCAGTCGGTGTGCGTGTCCGCGCCCTGCGTGGGGGTGGTGGTGTCCGGCCTGTCGGTCGTCTCGTCACTCACGACCGGCCTCCTTTCGAGCTCGCACCGGTGTCCGCCCCGGCGGAGGCCCCGGCCGCGACGAAACCGCGCTCGGCGGCATACTCCGAGAGCAGGTCGCGCAGCTGGCGTCGCCCGCGGTGCAGGCGGCTCATGACGGTGCCGATGGGCGTGTCCATGATCTCGGCGATCTCCTTGTAGGAGTAGCCCTCGACGTCGGCGAAGTAGACCGCGAGGCGGAACTCCTCGGGGATCGCCTGGAGGGCACGCTTGACGTCGCTGTCCGGAAGGTGGTCGAGCGCCTCGGCCTCGGCCGAGCGCAGACCCACGGAGGTGTGCGACTCGGCCCGCGCCAGCTGGTAGTCCTCGATCTCGGCGGAGTCGGACTCGAGCGGCTGGCGCTGCTTCTTCCGGTAGCTGTTGATGTAGGTGTTGGTGAGGATGCGGTACATCCACGCCTTGAGGTTGGTGCCCGGCTTGTACTGGTGGAAGGCGGCGTACGCCTTCGCGAACGTCTCCTGGACCAGGTCCTCGGCGTCGCTCGGGTTGCGGGTGGTGCGCAGCGCCGCGCTGTAGAGCTGGTCGAGCAGCGGCATCGCCTCGCGCTCGAAGCGCTCGCGGCGGTCGGGCTCGCTCTCGGTCGCGACGTCGACGGTGGCGTCACCGCGCGTCGGCTCGTCGGCGTCGCCGACCACCGCTGCGAGGCTCGCCCCGTCCCGCGACACGTCGCCTTGCGACACGCCGCCTCGCGTGGCGCTGTCCCGCGTGGCGCGGTCGCTGCGCGGCTCGGCCACCTGCACGGCGGCGCTCGGGTCGGTCTTCTTGTCCTTTGCCATCGCCCCCCAGCCTAGACCGGTGGGCGGCGCGAACCGGTCGTGCACGACCTGCACGACGGACTCGGTGGTCCCGCTCTCGGGGGCTCGGGTGGGGCAGCTGACCATGCCCGGTGCAACGACACCTAACCGGGCAGCATTCCCACCACGCTCGTGAGGGCGCTCGTGAGCGCGCTCCGCGAGCCCTTCGGGAAGCTGTGGCCACCGGGGACCTCGAGCAGGGTCGCCCCGGCCGGGAGGTGGGCCCGCACCTCCTCGGGGGTGCCGAAGGCGTCGACCTGGCCCTGCACGACCCAGCTCGGGTCGGGCGCGAGGGCGAGCTCGTGGGCGCGCAGCTTCTCCGGCTGGCCGGGCGGGTGGAGCGGGAAGCTGAGCAGCAGCGCCGCGTCCGCCTCGAGCGGCCCTACGGTGCGACAGGCGACGCGGGCTCCGGCGCTGCGCCCGCCGAGGACGAGGGGACGCGGCAGCTTCCCGCGCCCGGTGGCGAGCGCCTCGACGATCGGGACCCAGGCGGCGTCGAGCGTCGGCGGTCGGCCTGCCACGCGGCGACCTGCGACGAGCCACGGCTGCTCCACGAGTGCGACGGCCCACCCGGCCCCGACGAGCACCTCGCGAGCGATGGCGAGGTCGATGGCACCGAGCCCTCCCCCGGCACCGTGCCCGAGCACGACGGTGCCCCGCGCGCGGGCGGGGCGGTCGACGTGCGCACGGCCAGGACCCCCGGGCGTCTCGATCTCACGCACGTCGCGGCGGATCGAACCGGTCACCCGGCGAGCACCTCCCCGGTCATCGGGTCGACGACTCCCTCGAGCTCCGACGCGGGGACCGGCTCGACCAGCTCGGGCCCGTTGTTGCGGGTGGCGCCGACGGCGCGGCTGACCGGGTACGCCTCGAACCGGCCGGTCCGGGCGAAGTCGAGGACCTCTTGGACGAACTCGGGGTCCTTCTCGTCCGGGTCGAGCCACCGCGGCCACTGCTCGCGCTCGAGGACGAGCGGCTGGCGGTCGTGGATGCGGTCCATTCCGGGGTCGGCCGCCGTGGTGATGATCGTGAAGGTCGTCAGCCACGCACCCGGGTCGCCATCGGGCAGGCTGCGGTCGCGCCAGAACTCGTAGAGCCCGGCGAACCCCACCTTGTCCCCGTCGGCCCGGTGGATGAAGAACGGCTGCTTGCGCGGCTTGCCCTTGGCATCGACGGCAGTCGGCGAGACCTGCCACTCGTACCACCCGTCGGCCGGCACGATGCAGCGCCGCGAGAGCGCCGCCTTGGCGAAGGCGCCCTTGCCCAGCACCGACTCGGCGCGCGCGTTGGTCATGCGCAGGCCCATGCTCACGTCCTTGGCCCATGACGGGACGAGCCCCCAGGTGAGCAGCCGGAGCTGGCGGGTCGCTGCCGGCTCCGCCTCGTCGTCGCCGCGCGGGTGGCGCGTCAGCACGACGGGAGCCTGCTTCGACGGGGCCATGTTCCAGTCGGGCTGGCCGGGAGGCGGCGTCTGGGGGTTCTTGAGGATGCTGCGCGCGGGGTCGCCCGTGTGGTCCTCGTCGACGTCGAACGCCTCGACCAGCTCGTCGGGCCGCGCGCTCGCGGCATACCTCCCGCACATGCGCCACAGCGTATGCCGCCGGGTGGCAACCGGGCGGACGTCCGACGGACCTCCGGGTGGTGTCCGCGGGCGCGGCCGGCATCCCGCGCGGCGGGGGTATGTCGATACCGTATGTGTCCACCAGGTCCACGATGGCTGCGGCGCGCTCCGGCGGGCTGGCGGCCACAGGAGGAAATCGCATGATCGTCCGCCGTCTCGCCCGTCCGCTGCTCGCGTCCGTCTTCGTCGCCGCAGGGGTCGAGGCCCTGCGCAACCCGGCCGCGCGCACCGACCAGGCCGCCCACCTCCTCGAGAAGGTGCCCGGGCAGGTGCCGGGAGCAGAGGCCGCGGCCAAGGACCCGGACCTGTTCGTGCGCGTCAACGGGGCTGCGCTCCTCGGCGGCGGGCTGCTCCTCGCGACCGGCCGCCTGCCGCGCCTGGCCTCCACGGTCCTCGCGGCATCGGTCGTCCCCACCACGGCGATCGAGCACGCCTTCTGGGAGGAGACCGACCCCTCCCGCAAGGCGCAGGCCCGCAGCCTCTTCTTCAAGAACGTGGGCCTCCTCGGTGGGCTGCTGCTCGCCGCTGTCGACACCGAGGGTCGCCCCGGCCTGGCGTGGCGTGCCCAGCACGCCACGAAGACGACGCGCCGCCAGGCGCGGCACGCCCAGCGGACCGCCAAGCGGGAGGCCCGCATCCTCGCCCACCGAGCCCAGGACGTCGTGAGCTGACTTGAGTCCCGCCGACCATTCCCCTCCCTCCCCGTCCGCTCCGTCCACCGGGCTCCACCGTCAGACCCTGACGGTGGAGCCGGACTGGGCGGCCCCCGTCGCCCGCGGCCCCCTCGACGCGACGGTGGTGCTCCCGGGCAGCAAGTCCCTGACCAACCGCTACCTCGTGCTGGCGGCCCTCGCGAGCGACCGCTCGCGGCTGCGTGCCCCGCTGCGCTCGCGCGACACGCTCCTGATGGCCGACGCGCTGCGCTCGCTCGGGGTGCGCATCGACGACGTGACCGCCGACGGTGACACGGCGGACTCCGCGGTGCCGGACTGGGTCGTCACGCCACCAGAGCGGCTGCGCGGTGACGTCTCCGTCGACTGCGGCCTGGCCGGGACGGTGATGCGCTTCCTGCCCCCCGTCGCCGCCCTCGCCGACGGCCCCGTGCGCCTCGACGGGGACCCGCAGGCACGCGTACGCCCCATGCGGCCCGTCATCGAGGCGCTCCGAGCGCTCGGCGTGGCTGTCGACGACGACGACGGGCACCTGCCGCTGACGGTGAGCGGGCGCGGGCAGGTGCGCGGAGGGACTGTCACCCTGGACGCCTCCGCATCCTCCCAGTTCATCTCCGCGCTCCTGCTCGCCGGTGCGCGTTACGGCGAGGGCCTCACGGTGCACCACGCCGGCGAGCCGGTGCCGAGTGAGCCCCACATCCTCATGACGGTCGAGACGCTGCGCGACGCGGGCGCCATCGTCGACGACAGCGAGCCCAACACGTGGCGCGTCGAGCCGTCCGAGATCAACGCCCTCGACGTGACCGTCGAGCCGGACCTGTCCAACGCAGGGCCGTTCGTCGCGGCCGCGCTCGTGGCCGGTGGCACCGTGCGCGTGCCCGGCTGGCCGCAGCACACCACCCAGGCCGGTGACCTGCTGCGCGAGATCCTCGACACGATGGGCGCCGACGTGCGCCTCGACCGCACGGGGCTGACCGTCACCGGCAGCGGCGAGCTCGTCGGCATCGACATCGATTTGCACGACGCGGCAGAGCTGACGCCCACGGTCGCCGCCCTCGCGGCGCTCGCCTCCACGCCGACGTGGATCCGGGGCGTCGCCCACATCCGCGGGCACGAGACCGACCGGCTCGCCGCCCTGACCGCCGAGCTCGGCGGTCTCGGCTCTGGCGTCACCGAGACCGCCGACGGGCTGCGCATCTCGCCGGCACGCCTGCACGGCGGGCGTTTCCGCAGCTACCACGACCACCGCATGGCGACGGCCGGTGCCATCATCGGCCTGCGCGTGCCCGGCGTCGAGGTCGAGGACATCACCACCACCCGCAAGACCCTGCCCGACTTCGTCGGCCTCTGGCAGGGCATGCTCGACAGCTCGGCCCAGGCGGTACTCCCCCGATGAGCTGGCGCGACCTCGACGAGGGGGACGTCCGGGTCCGCCCGAGCCGCAAGGGATCCCGCCCACGCACCAAGGAGCGGCCGGCGCACGCCGACGCCGTGGTCGCGATGGTCATCGGCGTCGACCGCGGGCGCTACACCTGCCTCATCCCCAAGGGCGCGCTCGGCAAGAAGGAGCCCGAGCGCGTGGTCACGGCCATGAAGGCCCGCGAGATCGGCCGCACCCGTGTCGTCGTCGGCGACGACGTCGCGCTCGTCGGCGACCTGGCCGGGGGCCCCGACGCCCTCGCCCGGATCGTGCGGATCGAGGAGCGTCGGTCGGTGCTCCGACGCACGGCCGACGACACCGACCCCTACGAGCGCATCATCGTGGCCAACGCCGACCAGCTCGTCATCGTCACCGCGCTGGCCGATCCCGAACCGCGACCGCGCATGGTGGACCGCTGCCTGGTCGCCGCCTACGACGCCGACCTCGAGCCGTTGCTCGCGCTCACCAAGGCCGACCTCGTCGACCCGAGCGAGTTCCTCGCGAACTACACGCCGCTCGAGGTGGAGCACGTCGTGACCTCGTGGCGTGACGGCGAGTTCTCCGGCCTCGAGGAGCTGCGGGCCCGCCTCTCCGGGAAGGTGTCCGTGCTGGTCGGACACTCCGGCGTCGGCAAGAGCACCCTCGTCAACGGCCTCGTGCCCGGGGCGCTGCGCGCGACCGGCGTGGTCAACGACACGACCGGCCGCGGCCGCCACACGTCGACCAACGCCGTCGCACTGCGGCTGCACCGCCCCGACGGCTCCGACGACGGCTGGGTCATCGACACCCCGGGCATCCGCTCCTTCGGCCTGGCCCACATCGACGTCGACCGCATCATCGACCACTTCCCCGACCTCGCCGCCGGGACGAAGGACTGCCCCCGCGGCTGCACCCACGACGAGGAGGAGTGCGCGCTGGACGCCTGGGTCGCAGGGGGCCACGCCGGCCCGGCCGGCGCCTCCCGGCTCGCGTCGCTGCGCCGGCTGCTCGCGAGCCGCGCGGGCGAGGAGCACTGAGCCCCGCGGCATACGGCCTGCGGCGTGGCGCGGACGCGTCTTCCCGCTAGGTTGACCCGGTGACCTCCTACGACGACGACCTCAGGCTCGCCCACGTCCTCGCCGATGCCGTCGAGCGCGTGACCATGACGCGCTTCCGTGCCGCGGACCTCGTCGTGGAGAGCAAGCCCGACCTCACACCGGTCACCGACGCCGACCGGGGCGCCGAGGAGCTGGTCCGGTCGCAGCTGAAGCGGACGCGCCCTCGTGACGCCGTGGAGGGCGAGGAGTTCGACACGACGGGGCACGGTTCCCGCCGGTGGATCATCGACCCGATCGACGGGACCAAGAACTTCGTGCGCGGCGTGCCGGTGTGGGCGACCCTCATCGGCCTGGTCGTCGACGCCAAACCGGTCCTCGGGCTCGTGGCCGCGCCTGCCCTGCAACGCCGCTGGTGGGCCGCCACCGGCTCCGGCGCCTGGACCGGCCGCTCGATCTCCTCGGCGCGGCGCATCTCGGTCTCGCAGGTGGGCAGGCTGGGCGACGCCTCGCTGTCCTACTCCTCGCTGTCCGGCTGGCGGGTGCGCGGCCGCCGCGACGACTTCCTCGACCTCATGGACGACTGCTGGCGCACCCGCGCCTACGGCGACTTCTGGTCCTACATGCTCGTCGCCGAGGGCGCCGCCGACATCGCGGCCGAACCCGAGCTCGCCGTCCACGACATGGCCGCGCTCGTCCCCATCGTCGAGGAGGCGGGAGGGCGCTTCACGGGGCTGGACGGCAAGGACGGGTGCTGGAGCGGCAACGCCGTGGCCACGAACGGCCTGCTCCACGACGAGGTGCTCTCCCGCATCGGCATGTCGTCCGACTGACGCCCGCGTGGTGGCACCCCGCTCGGCGGACTCCGCTGCGTCCTCTAGCCTTCCGGCATGAGCGCCGCCGCTGACCGTCCCGATCCATCGGCCGGGTCCGTCGAACCGGCTTCCGTCCGCGCTGCCGACGTCCGCGCTGCCGACGCCCGGGACGCCGGGACCCTGGCCGCTGTCGCGGCCGTGACGTTCGAGCTCGCCTGCCCGCCGTCCATGACGCGGGAGCGCATCGACGCGTTCGTGTCCGAGGTCCTCTCCCCCGCACGATTCGCCGAGTACCTGGCTGACCCCGCCCGCCACCTGCTGCTCGCCGAGCGGGACGCGACGGCGCTCGGCTACGCGATGCTCGTCACCGGCGAGCCGCAGGACGCCGACGTGCGCGCCGCGATCCGGGCCCGGCCCACCGTCGAGCTGTCGAAGATCTACGTCCTCCCCCGCGCCCACGGGACGGGCGCCGCGTCGCTGCTGATGTCCCGGGCGCTCGAGTGGGCAGCCGGCGCGGGGGCGTCAGGAGTGTGGTTGGGCGTCAACCAGCAGAACGAGCGGGCTCAGCGCTTCTACGCCAAGAGCGGCTTCGAGCGCGTCGGCACCAAGCGCTTCCTCGTCGGCGGCGCGTTCGAGGACGACTTCGTGATGGAGCGCCGGCTCCCGCCACTCCCCTGACCGAACGCGCCGACCGAACGCCGCCTCAGGGGTCGGTCACGACGGTGACGTCACCGAGCCCCAGCGCCTCGAGGTCCTTCAGGTGCGCCCCGGCGTCGCCGGCCATCACGATCGTCCACCCGGCCCCGGGAGCCCCGTCCCCGATTCCCGCCCCGCGGGCGAAGCGGTCGTATGCCGCCTGCACGCGGTCGCGGTCGACGGTGGCGAGGTCGCGGAGGTTGGCCGTCGTGAACTCCGTCGTGCGCCCGTCGAGCGCCATGCTGACCGCCTCGTCCGCGATGGCGTCGGCGGTCGCGTAGCGACCGGGCGCCGTCTTGGAGATGAAGTCCACGCCCGAGCGGACCTCCGTGTCGCGAAAGCCGTCCCGGCCGCTCTCGAGGATCTCGACGAGCAGGCGCAGGGACTCCGCGGTCGAGTCGGCCCGCACGGACCCCGACGTCAGGAACACGCCGCCGCGCCGACGGGGCCGGAAGCTCGACCGGATCCCGTAGGTGTAGCCCTTCTCCTCGCGCAGGACGGCGTCGATGCGGGCGTTGGGCGAGCCGCCGAGGACGAAGCCGAGCACCGGGTAGGGAGCCCAGCCGCCCTCGACGGACCGGTCGGGCCCGGGGGCGCCGATGACGAACTCCGTCTGCACGGAGCCGGGGCGCGACACCAGCACGATCCGACTGCGGTCCGGGGCGAGGGCGGCGGCGTGCTGCAGGTGGGTCTCCCGGTCGCCGGGGCCCCTGTCCCAGCCGCCGAGGGCCCGCTCGACGAGCGTGGGCACGTCGAGGCCCTCGAGGTCACCCGCCACGACGACGGTGACGCCGGCCGCGACGACGTGGCGGGCGTGGAAGGCCGCCACGTCCTCTCGGGTGATGGCCGACACCGTCTCGCGGGTGCCCCCCGTGGGCCGCGAGGAGCGGTCGTCGGGGGCGTAGAAGGTCCGGACGAACTCGAGTCCGGCACGGTGGGCGGCCACCGAGCGCTCCTGCTCGATCTCGGCGATGCGGGTGCGCATCTGCCGGGCCACCTCGGCCTGCGGGAAGACCGGCTCGGTGAGGATCTGGCGCAGCAGGTCGAGGGCCGGCTCGAGGTTGCCCTTGACGACGTCGAGGTCGACGGACAGGCCGGAGTCGGCCATACCGGCACCGAAGCTGACCCCCTTGCGCTCGAGCAGCCGCGCGAACTCCTCGGCCGAGTGGTCGGCCGTGCCCTCGTCGAGGGTGCGCGCCATGATCGAGGCGACGCCTTCGAGCTCGCGGGGCTCGTCGCGCAGCGAGACCGGAAGCCCCAGTCGGACGGAGACGACGTACTGGCCGGGCACGTCGTAGGTGACGAGGCGCAGGCCGTTGGACAGCTCGTGCGTCGTGCCTGTCGGGAAGTCCCACGGCTCCGGCGGAGCGACGACGGGGCGGGCGACGGCGGTCATGCGGCCTCCTCCGGGTCCTTCTCGGTGCGCTCGCCGCCCTCGGCGCGGTCTGCGGTGTCCTGCTCCTCGGCGTCGGCGTCCGTGCCGGCCAGGTAGCGCACGACGGCCCGTGACTGCGGGTCGAGCCAGGCCTGCGCGGCGACCCGCGCCTGCTCCGCGGTGACAGCACGGATGCGGTCCACGAAGCTGTTGACGTAGCCGGCGTCACCGGTGAGCAGCGCGTGGTGGCTGATGTGGTCGGCGCGCTCATCGATGCTGGCCAGGGCGCTGAGCCAGGAGCGTTCGGTGTCGGCGATGACCGACTCGAGCTCGGCGGCATCCGGGCCCTCCTCGAGGAACCGGCGGATCTCCTCGCACACGGCCGCCTCGATGTCGTCGACGTCGGCGCCGGCGGCGACGTCGACGGTGATGGTCGCGAGCCCCGACCCGTCGACGAGCCCCATGGTCCAGCCGCCCACGGCCACCGCCGTCTCGTCGCCCCGGACGAGCCGGCGCACGAGCCGCGAGCTCGCGAGCCCGCCGAGGACGTCGACGGCGACCTGGCAGGCGAGGTAGTCGGGGGTGGTGTCGACGGGGAGGCGGAAGGAGATGTAGAGGCGGTCGTTGGGCACGTCCCCGACGCGGTCGAGGTGGACCGGCTCGGCCAGCGGCGGCAGCTGCGGGTGGCGCTCGCGGTGGTTCAGCTCGATCGGCGCCAGCGGCCCGAAGTACTTCTCCGCGGCGGCGAAACCCTCCTCGGGGGTCACGTCACCCACGAGCGTCAGCACGGTGTTGTTCGGCCCGTAGTGGGCCCGGAAGAAGTCGTGCACGTCGTCGAGGGTCGCGGCGTCGAGGTCCTCCATCGACCCGATGGTCGGGTGGTGGTACGGGTGCCCCTCGGGGAAGACGGTGGCGTAGATGTCGATGAGGGCCGAGCCGTACGGCACGTTGTCGTAGCGCTGGCGCTTCTCCTCCTTCACGACGTCGCGCTGGTTGTCGAGGTTCTCTTGCGTGACGGCATCGAGCAGGTGGCCGTGCCGGTCGGCCTCCAGCCACAGGGCCAGCTCCAGCGCCCCGGTGGGCACGGTCTCGAAGTAGTTCGTGCGGTCGAACCACGTCGTCGCGTTGAGCCGGGCGCCCTCGTCCATGAGCGCCGAGAAGTGCTCACCGGACGCGACGTTGCGGCTGCCCTGGAACATCAGGTGCTCGAAGAGGTGGGCGAAGCCGGTTCGGCCCGGGGCCTCGTGCCGGGACCCGACGCCGACCCACAGGTTCACCGCGACGTTGGGGACCGTGTGGTCCTCGCTGACGATGACCCGCAGGCCGTTGGCCAGGGTGCGCTCCGCGAGGGGATAGGAGATCGCTGTCACGGGCCGACCCTATGCGACGAAGCCGAAGACGTGACGGCTCCCGGCCATCCGGCCACCCCCGGGACGTATGCCGCATGGCCGACTTATCGGTAACGCTTGGTTATGCTGATAGCGCCGTCCATTAGATATCGCTATGCTGCGGGCCATGGGAGGCGCACCAGAACAGGACCTGCTGGCCACGATCCGTGCGAGCGTCATCGGGGAGGACCAGGTCATGTACGGCCCGTACGGCCCACGCCGGGTGACCTACGCCGACTACACCGCCTCCGGTCGCGGCCTCGGCTTCATCGAGGACTTCATCCGCGACGAGGTGCTCCCCCGCTACGCCAACACCCACACGGAGAGCTCCGGCACGGGGCTGCAGACCACGCGCCTTCGGGAGGACGCCCGCCGGGTGATCCGCGACTCGGTGGGGGGCGACGACGAGACGGTTGTCGTCTTCGCCGGGTCGGGCTGCACCGGCGCCATCGACAAGCTCGTCGGCATCCTCGGCCTGCGCATCCCCTCGAACTTCGAGGACCGTTGGCACGCCAGCCGGCTCGTCCCGGCGGACCAGCGGCCGGTCGTCTTCATCGGTCCCTACGAGCACCACTCCAACGAGGTCATGTGGCGTGAGTGCGTCGCCGACGTCGTCGTCATCCCCCAGGACCTGGACGGCCACGTCGACATCGAGGTGCTGCGGGAGCGGCTCGTCGAGCACTCCGACCGACCGCTGCTCATCGGCTCCTTCTCCGCCGCCAGCAACGTGACCGGCATCGTTACCGACACCGACGCCATCTCCTCGCTGCTGCACGCCCACGGGGCGCTGGCCTTCTGGGACTACGCCGCAGCGGCGCCGTACGTCGACATCGAGATGTACGGCCGCGGCGGTCGCGGCGTGGCCGACCCGACGGCATACAAGGACGCCGTGTTCCTCAGCCCGCACAAGTTCATCGGCGGCCCGAGCACCCCCGGAGTGCTCGTCGTGCGCCGCGAGCTCATGACCAACAGGGTGCCCGACGTGCCCGGTGGCGGCACCGTCGCCTACGTCAACCCGGATGACCACGACTACCTCGCCGACCCGGCCCACCGCGAGGAGGGCGGCACGCCGGCCATCATCGAGTCGATCCGCGCCGGGCTCGTCTTCAAGCTCAAGGAGGCGGTCGGCACCTCGACCATCCGGGCCCGCGAGGCGTACTTCCTCGAGCGGGCCGTCTCGGCGTGGCACGAGGAGCCCGCGATCGAGATCCTGGGCAACCTCGACGCCGAGCGCCTCTCGATCGTCTCGTTCGTCGTGCACGGCCGCGACGGCCGCTACCTGCACCACAACTTCGTCGTCGCGGTCCTCAACGACCTCTTCGGCATCCAGGCACGGGGCGGCTGCTCGTGTGCCGGGCCCTACGGCCACCGGCTGCTCGGCATCGACCTCGAGCGCTCGCACGAGTTCGAGCGCGAGATCGGCCGTGGCTGCGAGGGCATCAAGCCCGGCTGGGTGCGCGTCAACTTCAACTACTTCATCTCCGACGTGGTCGCCGACTACGTCATCGAGGCGGTGCGGCTCGTGGCCCGCGACGGCTGGCGCCTGCTCGGCGACTACGACTTCGACCCCGCCACCGGCCTCTGGCGCCACCACGACGGCCCGGTCGAGCCACCGCTCCGGCTGCACCAGGTCACCTTCGAGCAGGGACGCCTCACCTACCCCGCGCAGCACGAGCGCGCCGGTGAGGAGGCGCTCGCCGGCCACCTCGAGCAGGCCCGCGAGATCCTCGCGGCAGCCACCCCCGAGCCGTCCGACGAGGCCCACGTCAACGTCGACTTCGACCACCTGCGCTGGTTCGAGCTGCCGGTGCAGTCCCTGTCACGCTGACCCGGCGCCGGCGCGCCGGGCGGCGGCCGGCGGCGGACCGGCGCGCGTCAGCCCTTGACGCCGCCCTCGTTGGCGCCCCGGATGAAGTAGCGCTGCAGCGCGAAGAAGAGCAGCGCCACCGGGATCGTCGTCAGCAGGGCCGTCCCGAGCTTGAGCGGGTACTGGGTGCCGGCGCCGAGCTGGCCGCTCGTCAGGCTGGCGAGGCCCGTGACGAGGGTCTGGTGCTCAGGCGTGCCTCGCGTCACCACGAGGAAGTGCGAGAACTCGTTCCAGGAGCCCTGGAACGACAGGATCGTCAGCGTGATGAGGGCCGGCCTGGCCATCGGCAGCACGACCGACCAGAAGGTGCGGAAGATGCCCGCCCCGTCCATCCGGGCCGCCTCCTCGATGGAGACCGGCACCGAGTCGAAGAACTGCTTCATGATGAAGACGCCGGCGGCGTCGACGATGAGCGGCAGGATCATCGCGGCATACGTGTCGTAGATGCCGAGGTAGTTGACCATGAGGAACTTCGGGATGAGCAGGGCCACGCCGGGCACGGCCATCACCGCGAGCACTCCAGCGAACACCGCTCTGCGGCCGCGGAACTGCAGTCGTGACAGGGCGTAGCCGGCGAGGGAGTCGAGGAAGACGCGCCCGGCCGTGACGACGACGGTCACGAGAACCGAGTTGCGGACCCACGTCGTGACCGGGACCGCATCGTCGCCGCCCTGGCCGAAGATCCGCTGCCACACCTGCGCGGTGAACGGGTTGGGCACGAGGGAGAGCGGGTTGTTCGCCGCATCCGGGTCGGTCTTGAACGACGTCGCGATCTGGATGAGGAAGGGGTAGACGAACAGCACGGCGAAGGCGAGCACCGCGACGTAGAGCACGATCGTCTTGACCGGGTGGGACCTGCAGGCGTTCACTTCCGACCTCCCAGTCCGAAGAGGGGCTTGCGCTCGTCCTTGTCGGTCAGCACGTACCGCTGGACCCGGGTCAGGACGATGATGATGAGGAAGACGACGAAGGCCATCGCGGCACCGGAGCCGTAGCGGAAGTTGCCGAAGCTCTGCTGGTACGACAGGAAGGCCGGGCTGAGCGTGGTGCCGGCCGGCGCGCCCTTGCCCATGACGTAGATCTGGTCGAAGACCTGCCACGTGCCGATGAGGCCGAGGGTGATGACGAGGAACAGTGCCGGCCTGATCATCGGCAGCGTCACGTGCCGCAGCTTCTGCCACCCCGTCGTGCCGTCGAGGGCGGCGGCCTCCTCGACCTCGACGGGAAGGTCCTGCAGGGCCGCGATGAACATCAGCATGAAGGTGCCGGACGTCGTCCAGATGACGAGGAAGATGACGACGAACATCGCGACGGACGGGCCCGAGAGCCAGTCCCACAGGCTGCGCCCGAGGATCTGGCCCTGCGCCCAGTCGGGGTTGTCGACGCCGACGGCGTTGAACGCCAGGTGCAGCAGCCCGCGGCTGTCGTTGAACCACTGCGGACCGTCGATGCCGAAGAAGCCGAGGAACGCGTTGACGACGCCGGTGTTGGAGAAGAGGAAGAGGAACACGGTCGCGATGGCGATCGAGCTCGTCACCGACGGGAAGTAGAACGCGGTCCGGAAGAAGCCCCGGCCCCTGAGCCGCGCGCTGTTGACGAGCAGGGCGAGGGCGAGGGCCAGGACCGTCTGCAGCGGCACGACGAGCAGCACGTAGTAGAAGGTGTTGCCGATCGACTGCATGAAGTTGTCACGCGTCAGCCCGTCTCGGGCGAAGAGGTCGGTGTAGTTCTTCAGGCCCACGACATCGGTGCCCTGACCGACGGCGAAGGGGTTGGAGTTCCCTTGCCAGTTGGTGAAGCTCACCCACAGCGCCATCCCGATGGGGATGACGAGGAAGAGTCCCAGGATGATCACCATCGGGGCCACGAACAGCCATCCGGCCGTGCCTTCCCGACCCCGTATGCCGCCCCGGCTGCGGGTGCGCAGCCCACCGGGTGCGCCGGCCTGCCCGGTGGGAGTGCCGGCGGAGGTGGCTGCCACCTGTCCGGTCTGTGCTCCAGCCGGGGTGACGACGTCCTCGGCCGGACCTCGTGCGTCGATGCGCGCCATGGGACTCCTCTGAGCTTTCGGGACTGAGCTTTTCGGGGACTGAGCTTTCGGGGACTGAGCTTTCGGGGACTGAGCGTTCGGTGACGGGTGGGGCGTGGTGCCCGCCCCACCCGGAGGGACCGGGCGGCGCGGGCACCAGCCCGACGGGTCAGCCCGCCAGGGCGGCCGTGCCGTTCTTCTGCAGCTCCTCGAGCCAGGCGTTGGGGTTGCCACCCTTGCCCAGCGTCGCGAGCTGGGAGTTGAACTTCGCCATCACGTCGTCGAAGCCGGGGAGGTTGACCGGGCCCTGCGCGTACTGGCCGCCGGCGACGAAGGCCTGCGACTCGGGGTACTTCTGCGCGAAGGCCTTGGCCCCCTCCTGGGTGGAGGGCATGACGCCGAAGGCGTCGGCGAAGGCCATCTGCTGGTCCGTCGTGATGAGCGACTTGACCAGCTCGACGGCCTGGGCCTGGTGCTGCGACTTGGCCGCGATCCCCCAGCAGTTGCTGAAGAGCAGCGTCCCCTTGCCGGCCGGCCCCGCGGGCAGCTCGACGACCTTGTACTTGAGGTTGGGGTAGTCCTTCTTGGCGCCGCTGATCCAGTTGCCCTCGATCGTCATGGCCGCCACGCCCTTGCCCAGCGCCTCGCCGCCCCAGCCGGTGGCCGGGGAGGTGTCGGAGCTGAACTTCAGGACGCCCTCCTTCATCAGCTTCTGGACCTCCGCGAGGCCTTCCTTGGCCGGGGCGCTGGTGGCCGTCATCGTCTTGCCGTCCGGCGAGACGATCCAGCCGCCGGCCTGCTTGATGAAGGCACCGCTGCGGTTGACGTCGTTGCCCATGACGAGCCCGGTGACCTTGCCGGAGGTCAGCTTCTTGGCCACCGTCTCGAGGCCCGCCCAGTCCTTCGGGATGTCGGCGTCCGTGAGGCCCGCCTTGCTCCAGAGCTCGGGGTTGATCACGAGGGCGAGCGTCGAGTAGTCCTTGGGCGCGCAGTAGAACTTGTTGTCGTAGGTGAACGTCTGGACCAGGGCGGGCAGGAAGTTCGCGTCCTTGACCTGGTCGCCGTAGGCGTAGAGGTTGCCGGCCTTGGCGAAGGTGCCGACCTTGGACGCGTCGGTGTAGAAGACGTCGGGCGGCGTCGTCGAGGCGAAGGCCTGGCCGAGCTGCTGGCCGAGGTCGGAGGCCGCGATGACCTCGACCGTGTTGCCGGACTTCTTGGCCCAGGCATCGGTGGCCTTCTTGACCGCGGCGGTCTCGGCGTCGCCGGAGCTGCCGATCATGACGGTCAGCTTGACCGGGCCCTTGGCGCTGCTCTGCGGTGCGTTGTTGCTCGTGCCACTGCTGAACCCTCCGCCGCCGCAGGCGCTCAGGGCGAGCGCCCCGGTGGTGGCGAGGGCGAGGACGGCTGCACCGCGCGTGGTGCGTGCTCTCATGTCACTTCTCTTTCGGTGTGGTGCGGTCGCCCGCAGGATTCGAGCTCGACCGGACGACGAGCTCTGGGGGGAGGAGCAGACCGCCCGCTGGGTCGCGGGAGGCGGAACGGGTGCCGAGCACGTGGAGCACGCGGTCGGCCACCTGGGCGAGGGGCTGATGGAGGCTGCTCAGGTCGAGCGCCTGGGCGATGTCCGTGTCGTCGAAGCACACGAGGCCGAGGTCGGCACCGGGGGTGAGGCCGCGCTCGGCCAGGACGCGCCAGGCGCCCAGCGCGAGCCCGTCGGAAGCGCAGACAAGGGCTCCCCCACGGCCGAGCGCGTCGATGAGGCCGGCTGCCGCCCACGAGGCCGGCTCGAGGGCTTGCGGGCTCACGGCCTGCCACTCCGGGTTGGCCAGACCCAGCTCTGTCGTGGCGCGCACCCATCCCGAGCGACGGTCGTCGCCGACGGGTGAGCCCTCCGGCCAGCCGAGGTAGCCGATGCGCTCGTAGCCCTGGGCGGCCAGGTGGTGGACCGCTGCCTCGATGCCGGACGCGCCGTCCACGTCGACCCACGCGGTGATGCTCGGGTCGTCCCAGAGGCGGCCGAATGCGGCATACGGGATGTCGTGCGCGTCCAGCCAGGCCGGCCGGGGGTCGCCGCGGCGGGTGTCGGTCAGGACGAAGCCGTCGACGACCCGGCTCGCGACCAGGCGCTCGTACGAGTCGGTCGGCGCCTCGGGGTCGGTCGCCGTGAAGGGGACGACGTGGGAACCGTCGACGGCCGCCCGTGCCGTCAGCTCGACGAGGAAGGTGTCGAGGATCGCGCCGAGCCGCCCGAAGCCCAGGGGGCTGAGCTCGAGTCCCCACGCACCCGCCCGCTCCTGCTTGAGGTTCCGTGCCGCGCGACTCGGCTGGAACCCGAGGCGTCGGATCTCGGTCTGGACCCGCTCCAGCGTGCTCGGGGCGACGCGCTCGGGGCTGTTGACGACGTTGCTGACGGTCTGGCGGGAGACCTGCGCGGCACGCGCGACATCGACGATCGTGGCCCGTCGCGCGGGAGAAGAGCTCGTGGTCACCCTTGACGCCGTCTCTTGTGAGTGGAACGTTCAAATCGCACGATTTGAGCGCATAAATGACGAAACGGATACTGTGCTGTCGGCGCGGGAGTGTCAAGAGGGGCAGCTAACCCTCCTGGTCGTCGTCGCACGAGCAAACCCGAGCAGGAGGGCCAGTGGCAGGGCACACGAACGAGAACGCCGGCGGCGCAGCGGCATCGGGGGCCGACCCGTCCTCGGGTCAGCAGCCGTGGCTGCACGACCTCGCGATCTGCGTCGACGGCAACGGCACGGCCCTGAGCGACGCCGACGGCGCGATGACCGGCCGGGGCGCGCACGGCTTCTTCGTCGACGACCAGCGCGTCGTCTCCCGCTTCACGGTCTCCCTCGGAGCGTCCCGGCCGGTGAAGGTCGCGCACTCGAGCCGCGGGCCCGGCAGCGAGTTCTTCACCTCCGTGCGAGGTCTCGGCGACCCCGGGCCCGATCCCACCGTGGAGCTGCACCGCCGACGGCGCGTGCGCGGGGGCTCGATGGACGAGCACATCGTGCTGGCCTCCCGTGCCTCCCGCACCGTCGAGGTCCCCCTCGTGGTCACGATCGGAGGTGACGGGTCGGACATCGGTCCGGTCAAGGCGGGTGTGGCGACCGGAGAGCTCCTGGAGCCCCACGTCGGGCCCTCGGCCGACGAGGTCGCGGTCGGCTCGAGCCAGCCCCCCGTCGCGACCGTTCACTGGCAGACCGACACGCTGCGGACCGTGGTGACCTTCTCCCCCGCTCCGGAGAGCCTCGAGGTGGGCCCCGACGGAGCCGTCGCGACGTTTCCGCTCTCCGTCGCCGCGGGGGCCCAGGCGCAGGTCGACGTCCACGTGCGGACCGAGCGCCGCCTCGCCGGCCACTTCGCGGCGGACCGCGGCTCGGACGCCGTCGACTGGCCGGAGGCCCTCCGGGTCGACGCGAGCGACCCGCGTCTCCGGAGGCTCGTCGACGCGTCGCTGGCCGACCTGCGCAGCCTCCTGCTGCGTGATCCCGCCGACCCCGGCGACGTGTTCGCTGCGGCCGGAACCCCTTGGTATCTCACGCTTTTCGGCCGGGACTCCATCTGGACGGCGAGGATGATGCTGCCCCTCGGAACCACCCTGGCGGCCGGAACCCTGCGCGCCCTCGCGCGTCGGCAGGGCACTGCCTGGGACGCGGAGACGGCGGAGGCACCCGGCAAGATCCCGCACGAGCTGCGCCGGACGACCTACGAGGACGCGACGGTCGACTTCACCCTGCCGACGGTCTACTGGGGCACGGTGGACGCCACGGCCCTGTGGATCTGCCTGCTGCACGACGCCTGGCGCTGGGGGATGCCGGCCGAGGAGGTGCGGGACCTGCTCCCCCACCTGCGGGCGGCCGCCTCGTGGCTCACCGACCACGCCATGCCGGACCAGGACGGCCTCATCAAGTACGTCGACGAGACCGGACGTGGACTGGCCAACCAGGGCTGGAAGGACTCCGGCGACTCGATGCGCTTCCGGGACGGTTCGCTCGCCGTCTCGCCCATCGCTCTCATCGAGGCCCAGGCGTATGCCGTCGAGGCCGCTCGCGCAGCGGCGACCCTGCTGCGCGAGCTGGGTGAGGCGACTCCGGCCGGCGTGCTGCCCGACGCGGCGCCCGACGCGGCGCCCCAGTCGGACGCTGCGCGTGCCGCCCAGCTGGAGGAGTGGGCGGCCACGCTGCGGGAGCGCATCCGAGCGCGGTTCTGGGTCGGCCCACCGGAGGGCCGCTACCTCGCCATGGCCATCGACAGCTCGTCCCGGCCGGTGGACGGGGTCGGGTCCAACATGGGTCATGCACTGGGCACCGGAGCCCTCACACCCGTCGAGGCGCGGCGTGTCACCGACCTGCTGGTCGGTGACACGATGCTCGGCGACTTCGGCATCGCCACCCTCGCGACCGACAACGGCGGCTTCAACCCGATCGGCTACCACACGGGCTCGGTCTGGGTCCACGACACCGCCATCTGCGCCCTCGGCATGTCCCGCGAGGGCCATGGTGCACAGGCCGCCACCGTGGTGCAGAAGCTCCTCGACGTCGGGGAGGCCTTCGACTACCGCTTCCCCGAGCTGTTCGCCGACTCGGCGACGATCGGGCAGTGGGCCCCCTACCCGGCCTCGTGCCGCCCGCAGGCCTGGGCCGCGGCGTCAGCGGTGGCGATGCTCACCGTCGCGCTCGGGATCACCGTCGACGCCCCTGCTCGTCGGGTGACCGTGCGGCCCTCGTCACCGCAGCCGTTCGGAGCCCTCACGGTCACCGGCCTGCGGATCGGCGACGCGACGGTGTCCGTCGCGGTGGACGCCTCGGGCGAGGTGACGGTGGAGGGCCTCCCTGCGGACTTCGCGCTGGTCGTGCTCGACAGCGAGCGCGACGACGCGCTGGTGACCAGCGCCTGAGCGTGCCGAGATCGGCGGCCGTCACTCGTCAGTGCAGGAACGACTTGGCGACGACCATCAGCACGCCCAGCAGCGCGGCGGCCAGGGACTCCCGAAAGGCGGCGGCTCGGCTGCTGCCGACATACCGGCCGGCGATGTAGGCCACCCCTCCCAGCTCGACGACCGTCAGCCACAGCGCCAGGTCGACGGCAAGCGAGGCCTTGACGCCCACGAGGGACGTGACGACGAGGAGCACCAGGGCAGGCACCCCACCCAGAAGCACCCGGGACTCGTGACCGGCCGCCGCCCGCAGCCGGTGTGACAGCGGTGAGCGCCCGTCGCGGAACGGGCCGGCGAAGACCCGGACGTAGATGTCGGCGAGCCAGTAGACGGCCACCACGAAGAGGCAGGGTCCGATGACACCGTAGGCGGTGGCGACATGGCCGGCCGTCGCGCTCATGACGGCGCCCGTGAGGATGGCCCCGTAGAGCAGCCCTGCCGGGTTGCCCTCCGCCATGCGCCGTGCGACCCGGCGCGACACCGTCTCGCCGGCCATGTGCGCCTCCTCGGCCCCGGATGCGAACGTCAGGACGGCCAGCATCTCGCGACATGCGGCCCTCGTCACCCTCTTGGCCGATCTCGGGATAACCCGTCGCCGATCTCATCTCCGAGGGGTGATCCGCTGCGCCGGCCCGTGCTGTGCCATGGGGAAAACACCGATCGGAGGCTCTCATGTGTCGTTGGCTCGCCTACTCAGGTTCCTCAGTGCTGCTGGAGGATCTTCTCTACAAGCCGGAACACTCCTTGATCGTCCAGAGCATGAGCTCCACGATGGGCGCCGAGCCCGTCAACGGTGACGGTTTCGGAGTCGGGTGGTACGGAGAGCGGGACACGCCCGGGGTGTTCCGGAGCATCGAGCCGGCCTGGAACGACCGCAACCTGCGCGACCTGTCGGCCCACGTCCGGTCGCCCCGCGTCTTCGCCCACATCCGCGCCGCCATCGGTTCGCCGGTGCAGCAGACGAACTGCCACCCCTTCCGCCGGGGACGGTGGCTGTGGATGCACAACGGCTTCGTCGACGGGTTCCACGCGATGAAGCGCGACCTCGCGATGGCCCTCGACCCCGACCTCTTCGCCGACCTCGAGGGCACCACCGACTCGGAGATGCTCTTCTTCCTCGCGCTGACCCACGGCCTGAACGACGACGCCCCCGCAGCGGTCGCCCGGACGGTCGGCCTGGTGGAGGAGTCCGCCCGGCACCACGGCATCGCCTTCCCGATGCAGGGGACCATCGCCACGACGGACGGCGAGACCACGTGGGCGTTCCGCTACTCCAGCGAGGGCCGGTCGCGCTCGCTCTTCCACAGCACCGACGTGTCGACGTTGCGGAAGCAGTACCCGGATATGCCGGAGCTGCACCTGCTGTCGGACGACGCCCGCCTCGTCGTCTCCGAGCCCCTGCGCGACCTGCGCGGCGCGTGGCAGGAGGTCCCGGAGGCCAGCTACGTCGCCATCCGTGGCGGCGAGGAGACGATCCGCCCGTTCAAGCCGCTCGTGCCGGCCGGCACCGCCTGAGCTCCAGGCGGAGGGCCCCGGGGCTGCTGCCCCGGGGCCCTCCGCTGCCCCTTCCCTCGCCCGCCGAGTAGTCCTGCACGGGCACCGCACCGTCGGTCGGACTCCCCGTCACGCACATCCCCTGGTGAGGATGGGTGCCGCGCCCGAGCCGGCTCAGCGGCCGGCCGACACCGGGACAGCGGGCTCGGCAGCCGTGGCGGCCGCGGGGAGCGCCGGGGGTGGAGGCGCCATCCCCCGCGCCGGCACGGAGGGATGCTCCGCCGGCATACCTCTCTCCCGTCGGTCCAGCTGGGCATCGAGGGTGATGGCCGCGTCGATGAGGGCCAGGTGCGTGAAGGCCTGCGGGAAGTTGCCGATCTGCTCACCCGTGAGCGCGATCTCCTCCGAGAACAGGCCCAGGTGGTTGGCGTACGTCAGCATCTTCTCGAACGTCACCCGGGCCTTGCTCAGCTCACCGGCGCGCGCCAGCGACTCGACGTAGGCGAAGGTGCACAGCGAGAAGGTGCCCTCGGACCCGCGCAGGCCGTCGGGAGAGGCCTCGGGGTTGTAGCGGTAGACGAGGCTGTCGGTGACGAGCTCGCCGTCCATGGCCTGCAGGGTCGAGATCCACCTCGGGTCGTTCGGCGTGATGAAGCCGACCGTCGACATGCGCAGCAGTGCGGAGTCCAGGACCTGGGTGTCGTAGTGCTGGACGAAGGCCTGGCGATCGGCGCTCCAGCCCCGCTCCATGATCTGGTTGTAGATCGCGTCGCGCTCGGCGCGCCATCTATCCACCGGGGCCGGGCGTCCGTGACTGGTGGCGAGCCGGATGCCCCGGTCGAGCGCCACCCAGTTCATCAGCCGGCCATAGGTGAAGTCCTGTCGGCCGCCACGGGTCTCCCAGATCCCCTCCTCCGGCTGGTCCCAGTTCTCGGCGACCCAGTTGAGCGCCTCGCAGATGCGGAGCCAGCCGTCGTGACCGGCGGTGAGCCCGCGCTGGTCCATGAAGTAGATGCTGTCGAGGGCCTCCCCGTAGATGTCGAGCTGGAGCTGGTCCGCTGCACCGTTGCCGATCCGGACGGGGCTGGAGCCGCGGTAGCCCTCCCAGTGCTCGAGGACCTCCTCGCTCAGGTCCGAGGAGCCGTCGATGCGGTACATGATCTTCAGTGGACCGCCACCGCCCCCTTGGTACTGCTCGTCCAGGCGGCGGCGAAGCCACTGGCCGAGGGCTGCCGCCTCCTCGGTGAAGCCCATGCCGAGCAGCGCGTAGACGGAGAAGGAGGCGTCGCGCACCCACGTGTAGCGGTAGTCCCAGTTGCGTTCCCCACCCACCTGCTCGGGCAGGCCCGCCGTCGGTGCGGCCACCAGGCCGCCGGTCGGCGCGTACGTCATCAGCTTCAGGGTGATCGCCGAGCGGTTGAGCGCCTCTCGCCATCGACCGGTGTAGGTCGACTGCGCCAGCCACGCCTCCCAGAAACGCACGGTGTCGTCGTGCAGCTGCCAGGCCTCTGCCACGCGGACCTGCCGGGCCGGTCCGGCCGTGCCGGTCTCGAGCAGCATGCCGCGCGTCTGTCCGTGGGTCAGCCTGACCTGGGCGTGGAGGTCACCCTGGTCGTCGACCTCGAAACGGCCGAGCCGCTCGTCGTCCGGCTCCTTGATGAGGTGGACCGTCATCGAGGTGTGCGGTCCCTGGAACACGACGCCGTGCTCGGCCACGTGGGTCTCGTGAGCCTCGCGGCCGTAGTCGAAGCGAGGGGCGATGTCGACGGCGAAGGTCATCTCGCCCCGGACGCAGCGCACGATGCGGACGACCCGGTGGATGTCGGTCGCCACCTTGCTGCTGGTGGTCGGCATGAAGTCGACGACCTCCCCCACGCCCTCCTCGGTCATGAAGCGGGTCACCAGCACGGCGGTGTCGGGGAAGTAGAGCTGCTTGCTCGTGAAGGCCTCGACGGTGGGGCGCACCCGGAAGTGGCCGCCCTTCTCGTGGTCCAGCAGCGCCCCGAAGATGCTCGGGGAGTCGAAGCGCGGCGCACAGAACCAGTCGATGGAACCTTCCGTGCTCACCAGCGCGCTCGTCTGGAGGTCACCGATGAGGCCGTGGTCGGCGATGAGTGGGTAGTCGGGCATCTGGTCAGTCCTCTTGCTTGCGTCCTCTTGCGGATGTGGATCGGCCGCCTGTGCCCTCTGCGGGCAAGGCGGCCGTCCGGTTGCGCGCCGCCGCCTCCGGTACGGGGGCGTCGGCGCGCTGACTCACCGACTCCTGCGAAGGCGGCGTTCTCGGCGGACTCAGCGTCGGTCGCGGCGGTCCTCGCGTCGGTCTTCGCGACGGTCGTGCCGTCGGTTCACTCCGTGCGCGACGACGACTGCGCCACCCACGGCTGCTGCGGTCCTGCGCCTGCGTCGGGCTGCCAGGGGCATGTCAGACTCCTTCCTTCGCGTCGGCCTCGATGGCCGCCAGCACGGCCTGCGTCGGGATGCGGCCACTCGCGACCAGCTGCCCGCCGGCGTGACGCACAGCCGATCCGAACGGCGCCGCCCACGTGTTCTCCCACACGAGCACCACGGCCGAGTTGCCGGGCTCGATGGTCTCCGCGAGGTCGCTGACGTCCTGCTCCGAGAGCACCATGGCGAGCTCTGCCTCGGAGGCGCGCAGCTCGCCCAGCTCGCTGTCATCGAGGTCCGAGATCTCGCCCATCTCGAGCGTCCCGTCCTCGTCCTTCCTCAGGAACACGAGGTCGAGCACCCGCACCAGTCCCCGCTCCACGAGGTCCTGCAGGTGTGGGGCGACCTGGCCCCTGCCGTAGTCGGTCCCGGGAAACTGCACCACCATCCAGTCCACCGGACCGAGCTCGTCCATTGAATCCGTCATCTGCTGACCTCCGCTGTGTCCTTGGTCGTTCGGGCTCCTCCACAGTCGCCGCAGCGCGCGGCTGCCCGCATCACTCGTGCGGAGTGAGGTGTCACCACAGCCGGGGAGATCGGCACGGGGCCCACCCGGGTGCGCGTGGATCGACCGGGTCGGCTTGCAGGGGCGTCCGGCTGCGGCATTCGGCGGCGGCATTCGGCTGCGGCATTCGCCGGCGTCATGCGGCGGCGGCATCCGGCTGCTCAGCCAGCCGGATGACGGGACCCGGGAACACGACAGAGGCCGCTCACGGATCTCTCCGTGAACGGCCTCTGTCGTGTTCCTACTGTGTAGCGGGGGCAGGATTTGAACCTGCGACCTCCGGGTTATGAGCCCGGCGAGCTACCGAGCTGCTCCACCCCGCGTCGGCAAGAGCAACGTTACGCGAAAGCCCGCACAGGACCAAATCGGGCCGACCCGGCTCCCCTCCCGGGACCCCCGAGACGACGAAACCCGCTGGTGCAGCGCAGTGTTCGCGCTGCACCAGCGGGCTTCCGACGTGGCCGCGTCAGGGCTTGGTCGTCGGCACCGACTGCGGTGACGCCTGGACCGCGCGCTTCAGCGCGTCCTTGAGCTTGCTCTGGGCCTCGCCGTATGCCGCGAAGTCGCCCCGCTTGAGCGCGGCCTCGCCCTGGGCGTACGCCGTCTGCGCGTCCTTGAGCGCCTGGGTGAGCGCTGCCGCGTTCGGGGTCCCGGACGGGCTGGTGGCGGTGCTGCCCGGGCTCGGGGTGCTGCCCGGTGCCGGGGTCGGCGGCAGCGACGGAGTCGTGCCGTTGTCGCCTGCCGCGGCGCCGGACGACCCGCCGAAGAGGTCGTTGAGCGCCAGGTCGAGCGAGGTGGCCCAGGCGATCTTGCTGCCGAAGGCGACGGCGACCGCGACGAGTCGCGGGTAGGAGCCCGACTGCGAGCGTGCCTGCGAGTAGATCGGCTGGACATAGAGCAGCCCGCCGCCCACCGGAAGGGTCAGCTGGTTGCCGAAGATGACGGCGTTGCCGTTGGAGTTGGTCGTGCCGATGTACTGGGCCAGGGTCGTCGGCAGCTGCGGGTCCTTGGACGACACGGCCGAGCTGCGCATCTCGTTGTAGACCTGGCCGGGCCCGCTCACCGGACCACCGCCCATCTCGAGCAGCCGCATCGTGCCGTAGCCCGGTGACTTCTTGCCGTCCTGCGACCCCGCGTCGCCGTCGACGGCGAGGAAGCCCGAGAGCACGTTCCGGTCACCGGTCGGCATGAACGTCGACGTCAGCGAGAAGGCCGGCTTGGCCTGGTCCGGCATCGCGAGCGAGAGGTAGTACGGCGGCTGCGGCAGGGCCTCCGCCTGCGTCGGGTCGTCGGGCACCCGCCAGAAGTTGTTGCCGCCGTAGAAGGAGCCTGGATTGGTGTCGTGGTACTTCTCCAGCAGCTTGCGCTGGACCTTGAAGAGGTCCTCCGGGTAGCGCAGGTGCGACATGAGCGAGCCCTTGATGTCGCTGAGCGGCTTGACGGTGCCCGGGAAGATCGACATCCACGCCTTGAGGACGGGGTCCTGCTCGTCCCACTGGTAGAGCGTCACCGTCCCGTCGTAGGCGTCGACGGTGGCCTTGACGGAGTTGCGGACGTAGTTGACCTGGCCGCCCTGCACCGCTCGCACGGAGTTGCGCGTGCTCGTGACGGCGTCCTCGGTGGCCTGGTCCAGCGTCGTGTTCTCGGAGTAGGGGTAGTCCGAGGAGGTCGTGTAGCCGTCGAGGATCCACAGGACCCGGCCGTCGACCACCGCGGGGTAGGCGTTGCCGTCCAGGGTGAGCCACGGCGCGACGCGCTGCACGCGCTCGCGCGGCGTGCGGTGGTCGAGGATGCGGGAGTCGCCGGTCACCGCGTCCGAGAGGAGGAAGTTGATCTCGCGGTACTTCACGGCATACGCCAGCCGCTTGAGGCCGTCGAGCGGTACGCCGCCGGTCCCTGCGTACGTGTAGTTGATCTGTCCCGTGCCCTTCGGGTCGGGGTAGTCGAACTCCTGCTTGTTGCCGCCCACCAGGGAGTACTCGGGGGAGCTCTCGCCGAAGTAGATGCGGGGTTCGTACTTGCCGAGCGCTCCCTGCGTGCCGATCTGCGACTCGAGGAAGTCGGGGCTGCCGTCGCTCTCGCGGGTGTTGCCCTTGGCTGCCACGACGCCGTAGCCGTGGGTGTAGACGGTGTGGTCGTTGAGCCAGTTGCGCTGGCCCTCGGGCACGCCGCGCAGGTCGAGCTCGCGGGCGGCGATCACGGTGTCCTGACGCTTGCCGTCGATGACGTAGCGGTCGACGTCGAGCACGTCGGCGAACTGGTAGTAGCCCTTGCTCGCCTGCAGCTGCTTGAACGTGGGACTCACGACGTTGGGGTCGATGAGGCGGATCCCGGGAACCGTGTCGGCGTCGCTGCGCAGCGCGTTCGGCTGGGCCACGGTCTTCGTGTCGTAGGAGGAGACGTCGATGCTGTTGAAGCCGTACGCCGCCCTCGTGGCCGCGATGTTGCGCTCGATGTACGGGATCTCGAGGGACTTCTCGGACGGACGCACCTTCAGCGACTGCACGAGCGCCGGGTAGATGCCGCCGACCGCGACGACGATGACGGCCAGGACGGCCACACCGACGAGCGGCAGCCGCCACGAACGGGTCCAGATCGTCGTGAGGAACATGATCGCGCACATCACGGCGGCGACCGCGAGGATGCCCTTGGTGGGGATGTCCGCGTGGGCCTGGGTGTACTGGATGCCGGTGATCTTCGTCGACTCGGCCGTGGCGAGGTTGTAGCGGTCGACCCAGAAGCCGACGGCGCGCACCAGCACGAGCGCAGCCGCGATGACCGACAGGTGCACGCGGGCTGCCTGCGTCGAGCGCATCTTGCTGCCGGCCACGATGCCGCCGTAGAGGTAGTGCGTGAAGGCGGCGGTGATGAAGCCGATGACGAGGACCATCGTCAGGAACGCGATGACGAAGTTGATCCACGGCAGGTCGAAGACGAAGAAGCCGATGTCGAGCCCGAACTCGGGGTCCTTGCTGCCGAACGGGTTCGAGTTGCGCCACAGCAGGAAGGTGTCCCACTGGGTCGCGGCCGAGAGCCCCGCGAAGAGGCCCACGGCCAGCGGCGCCGCGACGGTCGCCGTGCGGCGCATCGGCTCCACGAGCTCGCGGTAGTGCTCCATCGCCTGGGTGTCGGGCGACGGGGCGTAGATGGGGCGGCTGCGGTAGGCGAAGTGGATGCTCGACCACACCATGGCAGCGGTGAGCAGCCCGCCGACGAGCCCGAGCAGCACCTTCGTGACGAGCTGCGTGCTGAAGACGCCGGTGTAGCCGACGGACTGGTACCACAGCACCTCGGTCCAGAACTGCGCCGCGATCCCGATGACGACGAGCATCGCGGCCGCGACGACGAGCGCCGTGACGAGCGGGCGTCGCGTCGGGGCCGGCCTGTCCGCGTCACCTCTTCGAGGTGGGCCGGAGTCGTCGTCGTTGAAGTTGCCCGGCGGGGGGCCGAAGTTGCTGTTGCTCACGTGGAGTGCCTTGGGTGCTGGGGCGGGCAGGTCGTCGGGCAGACCCGGGGCGGCCTACTCTGGCTGCCTGCGGAAACCATAACCCGCTCTCCTAGGTCTCCCGCCGAGAGCGCAGCAACGTGACCCGCGCGAGACCGGGCGCGACACCGGCCACTTCACCGGGGCCGTATGCCGGTAGGTCCGGGCTGTCTGCGTACGTCCCCCTGCGCCCGGCGGCGACGCACGCGCGTGCGGGCGCGGAGACGGCATACGGCAGCATGGTGGTCGTGAACTCACAGCCCGTGATCGACCCTCTCGCCATCGCCGCGCTCGACACCGAACGCCACGTGGCGGCAGCGGGGTGGGACCAGCCGGCCCGCCTCTTCGCCCTCGTGCGCACCGCCGACCTGCTCGAGCGGGAGCCGCAGCTGCGCGCGCAGATGGGCCCGGCCGACCTCGCCGAGGGCGCGCTGACGGCCATCGAGCAGGAGGGACTGCCGGCGACCAGCTCGCTCGAGTCGCTGCTGGGGCGTCTCGCGTGGCCCGTCGAGGTCGACGGCTGCGCCTTCGCCATCGAGCGGATGGTCGTGCCGCCCGAGGCCGAGCGTGAGCTCCCGTCGCGCGGCGACGATGCCGTCGAGCAGCTGGCCGCGCACCCGGACCGCAAGGACGTGCGCCTGCTCGTGGCGGTGCTCCGCGACGGGTCGTCCATCTGCCTGCTGCGGCAGCGGGACCACGACTCCGACGACGCCGTCGCGACGGGCAAGGACATCGCGCCCGGCCTCGTCGAGGCGCTCAAGGCCTCCTTCGAGGACTGAGGCCGAGGGCTGGTGCAGCGCGCCAGGCCCTCACCGGCGGGCCCGCGCCCTGCTCAGCAGTGCGGCAGCGAGCCGGTCTGGCCCTTGGCGATGCCTTCGACGGCGGTGCGGGCCTCGGCGAACGTGCCGACCTTGACGACGGTGAGCCCGTCGGGCACGTGCCCGACGACCTCGTCGCAGTTGCGGGCCGGCGCCAGGAAGTACTGCGCGCCGTCGGCCCGGGCCCCCGCCAGCTTCTGGCGGATCCCGCCGATGGGGCCCACGTTGCCGGCGTCGTCGATCGTGCCGGTGCCGGCGATCTGGTTGCCCCCGGCCAGGGCCCCGGGAGTGAGCTTGTCGTAGATCCCGAGCGAGAACATCAGCCCGGCCGACGGGCCGCCGATGGCGCCTGCGTCGATCGTGACCTTGGCCGGGAAGTCGTGGGTGAGCCCGAGGATGACCCCGAGCGCGGTGCGGCCACCCTGCCCGGTGATCGTCGGGACCTGCACCGTGCGCTCCTTGCCCTGACGGGTGACCGTGACGGTGACCGGCTGGCCAGGCTTGGTCCGTTGCAGCACGTCGCGCACCTGCTGCGTGTCGGTGACGTTCTCGTCACCGATGCGCTGGAGCCGGTCACCCACCGCGAGCAGCCCCTTGGCCTTGGAGCCGTCGGTGATGCCGGCGATGGCCACGTGCGTGGGCACCTTCTTGCCGAGCGCCCGCAGGGCGACGGCGGTCGCCTCCTCCTGGGAGCCCTCCATCTGGATGGCGTTCTCCTCGGCGACCTGCTCCTTGGTGACCTGGGGGTCGAAGACCTCGTCGACCGGCAGGACCTCGCGGGCCGGGTCGATCCACGCCCGCAGCACGTCCCAGACGTCCACCGGGTAGCCCGGACCGCCCTCGACGCGGACCGTGGTGAACCGGAGGGCGCCGTCGGTCGGGTAGGTCGGAAGGCCGGAGACCGAGATGATCGGCTTGCCGCCGTCTCCCGACGCGCCGAGGGTGTTCTCGGTCGGCCCTGGGCTCATGACGGCATACGGCAGGTGCACGAGCGAGCCGACGACGACGACCACGAGGAAGGCGAAGAAGACCGCGAGCACGATCTTGTTGCCCCGCGTGAGCCGGCCGCGGCCGCCCTCGTCGGGCACCTGGGCGCGCGAGGGCGACTCGGTGCCGGCAGGCTGCTCCGGCACCCGCTTGATCGTCCTCACGGAAGGCCGACCCACTCGTCGGCGCCGTCAGCGAACCTCTGGTGCTTCCAGATCGGGATGGTGGCCTTGAACTCGTCGATCAGCTCACGGCAGACGTCGAAGGCCTCACCGCGGTGCTCGGCACTGACGCCCACGACGACGGCGACGTCACCGACCTCGAGGTGTCCGACACGGTGGACGACGGCGATCCGGACCGACCGGCCGTCTGACGCCAGCCGCTCGGCCAGCGCCCGGGCGGACTCGGCGGCCTGCGGGTGCGCGGAGTAGTCGAGCGCCGCGACGGGCTTGCCGTGCCCGCCGTCCTGACCGTCCTGACCACCCTGGCTGGTGGCGTGCGGGCCGTCGTGGTCACGTACGGTGCCGACGAAGAGGCACACCCCTCCGGCTCGCGGGGAGGAGACGCTGGAGAGCACCTCGTCGACCGACAGAGGCGTCTCGCGGATCTCGGCAAGGGTGACCGTCACGTCGGCAATCGTATGCCGCGGCGCCGGCGCCCGCGTGCGGTCGCCGTGGGCCCGGGGTGGCCCGGCTCCGGCGCGGCTCGGGCCGGGCTGGGTCACGGGGAACCAACGGGCGTCATCCATGGTTGTCTTGTGTAGGGCCACATGGCCGACACAGAGCGTGGACACCAGAGCTTCGACACCAGAGTTTCGAGTGGGGATGAGCAGGCATGGCCGACGACCGTGGACGCGGTGACGAGACGCACGGCGAGCGCGACGACGAGCCCGGCGACGAGCCCGGCGCGGGACAGGGCGACGAGCGCGGGCACGACGATGCAGCAGGGCCCTCGGATGCAGGGCAGGAGCCCGGCGAGTCCCCCTTCGGGCTGCCCCTGAACCGGCCCGGTTCGGGGTCTCCCGGCAGCGGGAGGGGTCCGGCAGGGTTCGGCGCCGGAACCGGCGGGTTCGGCGGCGCCGGCGGTGGTTTCGGCGGTGGCGGCGGCTTCCCGGGCCTGCCCGACCTCGGCGGCATGGACCCGTCCGACCTGGGCGCGATGCTCGAGCGGGTGCTCGGCGAGGCCGCCGACAACCCCGAGCTGGCCGAGGCGATGAAGAGCATGGGGGTCGACCCCCGCGACCCGGCCACGCAGGCGGCGATGCGGGCGCAGCTCGGCACCTTCATGGCGGCGCAGCAGTCCCCCACCGGCTCCCGTGACCTCGCCACCGACGTCGCCCGGCGCCACGTCATGGCCGTGGAGGGCAACGACGTCCACGACGAGGCAGCCGCACGCGCCGTGGCCGATGCCGTCGCCGTGGCCACGCTGTGGCTGGACGAGCAGACCACCCTGGCGTCCCCGGCCTGGCGCGCGACCGGCCTGAGCCGCGCCGAGTGGGTCGAGGCGACCATGCCTCGCTGGTTCGAGCTGATCGAGCCGGTGTCCGACGGGGTGACGGCGGCCACCTCCGACGCCATGCGCAAGCAGGTCGGTGAGCTCGGACCGGAGGCGTTCGGTGAGGCGCTGCCCGAAGGCCTCCCGGAGGGCTTCGACCCTCGGGAGATGGTGGAGCAGTGGGCGCCGATGCTCGGCAACCTGAGCCGCCAGATGTTCTCGGCCCAGCTGGGTCAGGCCGTCGGCACCCTCGCCACCGAGGTCGTGACGGGCACCGAGGTCGGCCTGCCGCTCACCGAGCCCGGCGTCGTGGCCCTGCTGCCCGGCAACGTCTCCCAGCTCGCCGACTCCCTCGAGATCGACGTCGCCCAGGTGCGCCTCTACCTCGCGGTGCGCGAGGCGGCACGCGTGCGGCTCTTCGCCGAGGTGCCGTGGCTCGGTCCGCAGCTGCTCTCGGCCGTCTCCGACTACGCGCGCAACATCACCATCGACACCGAGGCCATCGAGTCGGCGCTGTCGACGATCGACCCCTCCGACCCGGAGGCACTCCGGTCCGCCCTGCAGGGCAACCTGTTCCGGCCCCAGCCGACCCCGGCGCAGCGCGCGGCCCTCGACCGCCTGGAGACGCTCCTCGCCCTCGCCGAGGGCTGGGTCGACCACGTCACCGACCGCACGACGGCGCGCCACCTGCCCCAGTCCGCCGCCCTGGCCGAGACGATCCGACGCCGCCGGGTCGGCGGCGCCGCCCAGAAGACGTTCGCCGGGCTCGTCGGCCTGGAGCTGCGCCCGCGCCGCCTGCGCGATGCCGCGAACCTCTGGGCGGCGCTCGAGAGCGCCGGAGGCGCGGAGCTGCGCGACGGCCGGTGGGCACACCCCGATCTCGCGCCCACGTCGGCCGACCTCGACGACGTCATCGGCTTCGTCGAGCGGGCCACCGGCGAGAGCGGCACGAGGACGCTCGGCGAGGGCTCCCCGGCCGAGTCGGCCGAGGGCCTCGGCGATGGGCTCGGCGAGGGCCTCGGCGCAGACCTCGACTCGGTGCTGAAGGGCATCCTCGAGGAGGCCGACCGAGAGCGCGGCGGCACCTCCAGCAGCGACTCCGGCGACTCCGGCGACTCCGGCGACGAGGACGGCGGCGGACAGCACGGCGCCGGCGGCGACGCAGGCCCGACCCGGTGACGGGGCCGTCGAGCCCCGCTGCCGACCTGTCCTCCACCGACGGCCGGGACGGCGACGCCTGGCGCCGGCTGCACGCCGATGCCGTGGCGCGGCTGCAGTCGTGGGCTGCGCCGGACGAGCGGCAGGAGCAGCTGCGCATCGAGTTCCTCGAGCACCTGCGTCGGCACCCGGATGCCCTCAGCAAGGGCGGCCCGCCGGCACACCTGACGGGCAGCGTGATCGTGCTCGACCAGTCGGTCAGCTCGGCGTTGCTCACGTTGCACCGCAAGGCGCGTCAGTGGTTCCAGTTCGGCGGCCACTTCGAGCCCGGTGACGCCACCGTCTGGCACGCGGCGACCCGTGAGGCGCGCGAGGAGTCCGGGATCGCGGAGGTGACCGCACTGCCCGAGATCGTCCAGCTCGACCGTCATGTCCTCGTCGGCGACTTCGGCACGTGCCGTGAGCACCTCGACATCCGCTTCGCCGCGGTGACGCCGCGCAGTGCCGAGGGTGCGGTCAGCTCCGAGTCGATCGACGTGCGCTGGTGGCACGTGGACGCCCTGCCGGAGGGCACGAGGGACGATCTGCGTCCACTCGTCGACGCGGCGCGTGCGCTGTTGCCTGCGCACTCCACCGACTGAACGCAGGCCCGAGGGGGTCGGAGGCCCCGCCCTCCATGCGCTGCTGAGTGCCGTGGACCAGGGCACGCTCTGCTTGGCCGCGCCACGATACGGGTACTGGCTTGCCGTGCAAGAGCATCCCGTCCCGTACCGCACCATCTGGGCCACCATCGGCATGGTGGTGCTCGCCGGCCTCGCCCTGCTCCTCGTCTACGACGTACGCCGGGTGCTCGTCTGGATCGTCGTCGCACTGTTCTTCGCGGTGGCGCTCTATCCGGTCGTCAACTTCCTGGAACGCCGTTACCCCAGGCTTCCGCGGTCGGTGGACACACTGCTCGTGTTCCTCGCGGTGTTCCTCGTCCTCGCCGGCCTGGCTGCCATCTTCGCGGTCCCCCTGGCGCGGGAGGCCAACGACCTGGCAGGCCAGCTGCCCCAGCTGATCGCCGACGCCCGAGCCGGCCGTGGTCCGGTCGGAGAGCTGCTCCAGCGGACCAACGCGCTCGAGTGGGTGCAGCAGAACCAAGCCCGGATCAGCGAGTACGGCCGCAGCCTCGCCACCCCGGCGCTGGGCCTTGCCAAGGCCGCCGCCACCACCGTCGCGGCCGTCGTCACCATCTTCGTCCTGGCCTACCTCATGGTCCTGGAGGGCCCCAGGGCGGTCGACGGGGCGCTCGGGCTGGTCGGCGACGAGCGGCGGGCCGCACGAGTCCGGAGCGTCGGGCACGACTGCGCGAAGACCGTCACCGGCTACCTGTCCGGGAACCTGCTCATCAGCGTCATCTGCGGGGTGCTGACGTACATCGTGCTCAAGGTGCTCGGGGTCCCGTTCGCGGGACTCATCGCACTCTTCGTCGCGATCGTGGACCTCATCCCGCTCGTCGGCGCGACCCTGGGCGCCGTCGTCGCCATCGCTGCCGGCTTCGTGCACTCGGTCACCGCCGGCATCGTCCTGGTCATCTTCTTCGTGCTCTACCAGCAGCTCGAGAACCACCTGCTCCAGCCGGTCATCCTCTCCCGCACCGTCAAGCTCAACCCCTTGACGGTGCTGGTCTCGATCCTCCTGGCCGTGGAGCTGGCCGGGATCCTCGGCGCCCTGCTGGCGATTCCCGTGGCCGGGATCATCCAGACGGTCGCCCGCGACGTATGGGACCACCGGAAGGGACGGCTCAAGCAGACACCGACCGTCGGTGAGGACCGACGACCTGCAGGCGCGGACGCGCAGCAGACGGTCGGGCTCCAGCCCGATGCGGGCTCCGCGACCGACGCCGACTGACGCGCCGGCGGATCCGTCGCCGCACCGCCCGACGTCGTTGCGCGAGAGAGGCTTTCACGCCCGAAGAGGCCACGCGGCATACGCGGGCGTATGCCGGGTGGGCGGTACTCCGGCAGCGCTCACTCGTCGCTGAGGTCGAGTCCCGCTGTGGCAGAGACGCCCTGGAGGTAGCCGCGGGCTCGCTCGAGACGCGAGTAGCCACGCAGCAGAGCCCAGAACTCGGGGCCGTGACCCGGCTGGAGCAGGTGCGCCAGCTCGTGCAGCAAGACGTAGTCGACGACCCAGCTCGGCATGCCACGGAGCTTGTCGGACAGGCGGATCGAGCCCTCGGCGGGGGTGCACGAACCCCAGCGCGACCTCTGGTTGGACACCCACCGGACGCTCGAGGGCACGGCCCGCCCGTCGAGGTACTCGCGGGACAGGGCGAGCGCACGCTGCGCGAGGTCGCCGTCGGTGCGCTGGCGTCGCTGCTCGGACGCGGCCACGCGGGCGACCATGGTGCGCACCCACTCCCCCTCCTCGGCCCTGCTCATCCGCGCCGGGACGAGCACGACGAGGCGCCCCTCCTGACGGTAGGCCGAGACCGTGCGACGTCGCTTGGGGCTGCGGCGGACCTCGACGGTCACCCCGTCGACCACCGTGTGCACCACCTCGCGCCCCGTCGTCGTCATGAGGGCAGGGTAGGGCAGCCCGGTGACAGCGGCCCCGAAGACCGGCCGGAGACGTCCTGCCTGCGGCTCCTTAGCGCACCGGCCACGGGCGCGCCAAGCGGGGATGAGCATGATTTCGTGCTCAGCGTGCCTTAGGGTTGAACGAGTCGAGGCGCCCGTCGGATGGGTGCCGTCTACAAGGAGACACCAATGGCTGACGAGACCTACAAGGGCGAGTTCTACTGCGTGAAGTGCAAGGAGAAGCGCGAGGCCGAGGGCAAGGTTGTCGTTTCCGACAACGGTCGCCGCATGGCCAAGGGACAGTGCCCCGTCTGTGGCACCAACCTGAACCGCATTCTGGGCAAGGCCTGACCAGGTCGCGGCGGCGTCGCTGAACGCCGCAGTCGAGGGGGCGGGACCACACGGTCCCGCCCCCTCGCGCATGCCCGGGCGCCTTCGCCACCCGTCCCGGTGCCGTGGACGGCGGCCGCTGTGGACGGCGGCCGCTGTGGACGACGGCCGCTGTGGACGACGGCCGCGCGGGCAGGGCTGCGGCTGCCAGCCTGACGACCCGAGGGTGGCGCTGCAGGCGGTGCCACCGGGTCTGGAGGTCCCGATGTCCGCTGCTGCCGTCCCGCCCCATCCACGCGTCCCGGTATGGCTGCGGCCCTTGACGCGACGACGCGGTGAGGTCCAGTTCGGTGTGCTGCCAGGCGGTCCCGTCGTCACCGGGATCACCGACACGGAGGCCACCCTCCTCGCGCGGCTCGACGGGTCCCTCCCCCTGACCTCCACCGACCGGTTGGCGGCCGAGGCAGGAGTGCCGCCCCGGCGGTGGCGTGCACTGCTCGATCTGACGACACGGCTGGGAGTCCTCGCCGACCGCGACGCCGACGTCTGCGGCCGCTTCCGCATGCCGGGACGGGTGGTGGTCGACGGGTCCGGCGACGTCGCCGCCCGCATCGCCGAGGCGCTGACCCGGGACGGCCTCACGGTCGCGCACGGACGCGCCGCCGTCGACCGGGCTGTCGCCGCTCCCGCTCATCCGCGCCCCGACCTCGTCGTGATCCTCGGGTCGCCGCTCGTGGACCCCCGCCGGGGCGACCTCTGGCTGCGACACGGCGTCCCCCATCTGCCGGTCACCCCCGCTGCCCCGCGAACCACCATCGGTCCTCTCATCGACGGCTCCGCGACCGTGCCGTGCCTGTGGTGCCTCGACAGGCACCGCGCCGACCGCGACGACGCCTGGCCCGTCGTCATCAGCCAGGCCGCGCCGGCTCCGGCCCTCGTGCCACCCCTCGCTCCCGACGGCCTCCACGACCCCCTCCCTCCGGGCCTGGCCCACATCGTCGTCGGCAGCGTGGCGTTGTTCGTCTTCGGCCTGCTCCAAGGCCACTCACCCCCGGCCGGCGTCTCGGTGGAGGTGAGCCTCCCCTGGCCGAGGATGGACCACCGGCGCTGGCCGACCCACCCCCTGTGCCCCGACCACCAAGCGGCCGGCGACCGGGCCGGCGCCCCTCCCGCCACGCTCCCCGGGCACCCGCACCTCGATGACGGGGCACCGGACGAGCAGGCCCCGGGTGAGCAGGCCCTGGCTCGCGGCGCCTGACCCGCGGCGCCCGGAACGCGGCGGGACACTCCACCACAAGGCTGGACAGGCTGCCGGTCGCACGTCGGGTCTCCGGTAGACATAGAGTCGTGGGTGGGCCGCACCCCGGCGCGACCCTCCGTCCGCGGGTGGTGAACGGCCACGGGCCCGCACGAGAGACCGACACTCCCGAGGAGGTGCGTCGTGACCGACCTGCCACGCAAGGCCGTCGTGCGGTCGGCGAAGCTCGCGTCGGTGCCGCTCGGCTTCGCGGGCCGCACCGCACTCGGCCTCGGCAAGCGCCTCGGCGGCCGCCCTGCCGAGCTCGTCGCCGCCGAGCTGCAGGCTCGCACCGCCCAGCAGCTCTTCCAGGTGCTCGGGGAGCTCAAGGGCGGGGCCATGAAGTTCGGCCAGGCCCTCTCCATCTTCGAGGCCGCCCTGCCCGAGGACCTCGCGGTCCACTACCGTGCGCTCCTGACCAAGCTCCAGGACAGCGCGCCGCCGATGCCCACGAGCTCGGTCCACGGCGTGCTCCGCACCAACTTCGGGACCCGCTGGCGCGGCCGGTTCGAGTCGTTCGACGACGAACCGGTCGCCTCGGCGTCCATCGGCCAGGTGCACCGCGCCGTCTGGAAGGACGGGCGCGACGTCGCCGTCAAGATCCAGTACCCCGGGGCCGGGGCAGCCCTGATGAGCGACATCCGCCAGATCAGCCGCGTCGCCAAGATGACCGGCGGCTGGGTCCCCGGCATCGATCTCGGCCCCATCCTCGAGGAGCTTCGCGACCGGATGGCCGAGGAGCTCGACTACCGCCTCGAGGCCGAGTCGCAGGCGGCGTTCGCCACGGCGTTCGAGGACGACCCCGACTTCGCCATTCCCCACGTCGTCGAGGCCCGCGAGCACGTCATCGTCTCCGAGTGGCAGGACGGCCTGCCGCTGTCGCGCATCATCGCCGAGGGCACGCAGGAGCAGCGCGACACCGCGTCCCGGCTCTACCTGCGTTTCCTGCTGGCCGGGCCGGCCCGAGCCGGCCTGCTCCACGCCGACCCGCATCCGGGCAACTTCCGCATCACCCCCGACGGGCGGCTCGGGGTCATCGACTTCGGTGCGGTCAACCGCCTCCCCGACGGCATGCCCCCGGAGATCGGCGAGCTGCTGACCGTGGGCCTGGGCGGCAGCGCCGAGGACGTTCTCGACGGCCTGCGCGAGATCGGCTTCGTCAAGGAGAACATCGACCTCGACGCCCATCGGCTGCTCGACTACCTCGAGCCCTTCATGGCGCCCTTCCGCAGCGACACCTTCACCTTCAGCCGGGACTGGCTCCGAGGTGTCTTCGCCCACATCAACGACCCCCGCCAGCCCAACTACGCCGTCGCCTTCAAGCTCAACCTGCCGCGCGAGTACCTCCTCATCCACCGCGTCTGGGGTGGGGGCATCGGCGTCCTCAGCCAGCTCGGCGGCACCGTCCAGGGCCGGGCCATCGTCGACGAGCTGCTTCCCGGGGCCGACCTGCCGCCCGTGGGCGACGGCTGACGCCGCGGCTCGGCACCGGTTCGCCGGACGCTCACCACCAGGCGGGGTCGAGCTTGCCCTCGATCGCGCGGACGTTCTCGCGACTGCAGCTCTCGCACGTCCACGTGGTGCGCCCACGGTCGATGCCGCGGCTCCACGTCAGCAGCGCCGTGCCACGCTCGGCGGCTGGAGGGACCGCTCCGCACACGCAACAGACGAGCGGCTCGTCGCTCGTCGGGCCGTCTGTCCTGCTCTCGTCCACAGGTCCTCCCTGGTCTCGGTCCGAGTATGCGTCAGGCTGCGGACCGCCGGAAGGGTCGTGTCGAACCCTTCGAGACATGAGGAACCGCGGGTGACGTGCGCGTCACCCGCGGCTCGCTCACTCGATTCAGTTGTCCTGCAACGCGCCTCGTGGCGCGGTCGTTCACTTCTGGCTGTGGCGTCGACCGGCGCGGATCTCCTGCGCGATCAGCCGGGCGCTGCGACGAATGCCGCCGCGGTCCTGGCGCTGACTGCGCTGGTTGATCCGGTCGCGAGCCAGCATCTCGAGCTGGTTCATGACGATCTCCTGATCTGTGAAAAGGCTTGTGCTGTGGTGTTGTCGGTGTCGTGCTCATGCGTGGTCAAGGGCTCACGCCGCCACGGGGTGCTTGCGCGGACGGCCACGGGGCCGCTTCCGGGCCACGACGGCGCCCTGGACGAGCAGCTGCCCGCCCCACACGCCCCAGGGCTCCTGGCGCTCGAGGGCGCCCGCGAGGCACTGGACGCGCGCCGGGCAGAGCCCGCAGAGCGTCTTGGCGAACTCGACGTCCTCGGGGCGCTCGGCGAACCAGAGCTCCGCGTCGTAGTCGCGGCAGGGAATGGTCTCGCCGACCTGCTCGGCCTGGTTGCTCAGGTCCAGTAGCTCACTCAGCTGCATCGTTCTCACCTCCGTCTCCTGGGCGGCCATGGGCTGCCCCTGCTCACTCGTGTCTGGTCTGGTCCGAAGACCGGCACCCGTGGCGCCTGTCTCGGTCCTGCTGCTCGGCATCCGGGGAGTCATCTGTGTCCCTGATCTGTCGGGCACCCGGTCGGGTGCTTCCTGTGCGGTGTCGGTTACTGCGATGGAGCGGCATTCGGCCGGCGAGAAAGGCCGGGGAAAACACGAAGGCCGCGGACCCGGTGATGTCGGGTTCGCGGCCTGGAGGTGAGGCTTCGGGTCTTGTCAGACCGGTGGCCTCCCAGAGCGGGAGCGAACGACATCGGGGGTCTTGTAGGTGGGGGCGAAGCCGAGGCGGTCGACCGAGACGTCTCCCTGGATCGGGGAACGGAGGTCGGCGACGGAGGCGCCCAGGACGGCGGCGACGGACACACTCGTCCCCTGGACCGAAGCGTCGATGGCCGCGAGGCGGACCTGGCCGGCGGTCGGCCGCAGACGCACGGAAAGGACGCAGGAGACTGCGTTCATCGTCATCGTGGTGTTGTCCATCAGGCCGACCTCCTCACTGGTGCTCATGGGTCCCAAGCCGGCCACCTAGACCGCTGGGCTTGACTTCGACAAGGTTACGCGTGCGCTGCGCGCCCGAACAACTGATTTATCGAACTTTCTGTAACTTCTTTTCGCCGGCTAACCAATGTCCGCGGATTCGGTTGCGGCAGAACGGTTTTCGAGAAGCTCTTGCGGGTCGGCGCCACGCAGGATGGCCAGGATGTCGCTGCCGTACTGCTCGAGCTTGCGCACCCCGACCCCGCTGATGCCCGAGAGCGCCCGCTCGTCGGCGGGGTTGTGCTCCGCGATGGCCGTCAGCGTCGCATCGGTGAAGACGACGTATGCCGGCACGCTCGCCTCGCGCGCGACCGCGAGCCGCCAGGTGCGCAGCCTCTCGAACGTCGCCTCGTCGTAGGTGGGAGGGCAGTCGTCGCAGCGGCCGGTCTTGCGCTGGGCGGCGGAGACCAGCTCGGCGCCGCAGCCGCGGCAGTGCGCGAGCCGGGCCACCTTGGGCGCCGTCCGCTTGGAGCCGCCGGTGCGGGCCTCGGTGCGGGCCCCCTGCCCGAGGATGTCGGCGGCCGGGGCGAGGAATCGCGAGACACGACGGGTGGCGCGGGCTCCCGGTGTACGGGCGCCGGACCAGGAGAGGAAGAGCTGGCGTCGCGCCCGTGTCAGCCCGACGTAGAGCAGCCGACGCTCCTCCTCGATGGCGTCGGGGCCCTCGGCCATCGAGATCGGCATGAGCCCGTCGGAGGCGCCGACGAGGAACACGGTGTCCCACTCCAGACCCTTGGCCGCGTGCAGGCTCGCCAGGGTCACTCCCTGCACCGCGGGTGCGTGCTGCTCGGCGGCGCGCCGGTCGAGCTCGGCCACGAGCTCGGGCAGCCGCGCCTCGGGCGCCGCGACGGCGATGTCGTCGGCCAGCGTCGCGAGGGCGCTGAGCGACTCCCACCGCTCGCGGGTGGCCCCTCCACCTGCCGGGGGCTCGTGTGACCAGCCGGCCCCGGTGATGACGTCCCGGGTGATCTCGCCCAGCGGCTTCTCGCCGTCGTCGCTGCGCGCTGCCCCGCGCAGCAGGAGGATGGCGTCTCGCACCTCCTTGCGGGCGAAGAACCGCTCGCCACCGCGCACGAGGTAGGGCACGCCGGCGTCGGTGAGGGCCGACTCGAACGCCTCGGACTGTGCGTTGGTGCGGAAGAGGATCGCGATCTCCGCGGCCGGGTGGCCGCCGTCGACGAGAGCCCGGATGCGCTCGGCCACCGCCGCCGCCTCGGCCGGGTCGTCGGGATGGCTCACCAGCTCGGGCACGGGCCCGGGCTCGCCCTGCGCGAGGAGGCGCACGGCCCCGTCGCGCGCAGCCTGGGTGCCGGAGGCGACGATCGTGTTGGCGAGGCTCACGATCTGCGGCGTGGAGCGGTAGTTGCGCACGAGCCGGACCACGTGGGCGCCCGGGAACCGCTTGGGGAAGCCGACGAGGTGCCGGGGGCTGGCGCCCGTGAAGGAGTAGATCGTCTGGGCGGGGTCGCCCACCACCGTGAGGTCCTGGCGCTCGCCGAGCCACAGGTCGAGGAGCCGCTGCTGCAGGTCGTTGACGTCCTGGTACTCGTCGACGACGAACTGGCGGTACTGGCCGCGCACGGTGCGGGCGATGTCCTCCCGCTCGTCGAGGATGCCGACGGTCAGCAGCAGGACGTCCTCGAAGTCGATGACCCCGCGGCGCTGCTTGACGTCCTCGTAGGCCTCGAAGAGCCGCGCCATGGCGGTGAGGTCCAGGCCCGGCGGCTCACGGCGCTGCTCGCGGGCGCGGGCGGCATACGACTGCGGCGTCAGCAGGTTGACCTTCGCCCACTCGACCTCGGCGGCGAGGTCACGCACGGTGGTGCGGTCGAACTGCATCCGCAGGCGGCTCGCCGCCTCGGCGACGGCCGCAGCCTTGTGGCTCATCACCTCGGGCGCGGCGCCGCCGATGGCCTGCGGCCAGAAGAAGTGGAGCTGGCGCAGGGCGGCCGCGTGGAACGTGCGCGCCTGCACGCCCTGCACGCCGAGTCCGCGCAGCCGCGAGCGCATCTCCCCCGCGGCTCGCGCGGTGAAGGTCAGCGCGAGCACCCGCTGCGGCTGTTGCGCCCCGGAGTGGACGGCATACGCGATGCGGTGGGTGATGGCGCGGGTCTTGCCGGTGCCTGCACCCGCGAGGATGCACAGCGGGCCCGGCGGGGCCAAGGCGACCTCGCGCTGCTCGGGGTCGAGCCCGTCGAGGATCTGGTCGGCGGACGGCACTGCACTCAGGAGTGATCACCCTTCGAGGTGGCCAGCAGGGTTGCGGCATGGTCGGGCACGTAGTTCTGCTCGTGCTGCGGCGGGCGCTCGTAGCCGCGGGGGGCCGGGCGGTCGGGGACCGGCGGCACCTCCGGGGTCATCGGCTCGTGCGGGATGGAGGTCAGCAGGTGGTGCATGACGTTGATGCGAGAGCGCCGCTTGTCCTCGGACTCGACGACGTGCCACGGCGCCCACTCGGTGCTCGTGGCCGCCATCATGACGTCCTTGGCCTCGGAGTAGTCCTCCCAGCGGGTGATCGACTCGAGGTCCATCGGCGAGAGCTTCCACTGTCGCATCGGGTCCTTGGCGCGCGACCGGAAGCGGCGCTCCTGCTCGACGTCGGACACGCTGAACCAGTACTTGCGCAGGATGATGCCCTCGTCGACGAGCATCCGCTCGAGGACCGGGGCCTGCTCGAGGAAGAGGTGGTACTGCTCGTCGGTGCAGAACCCCATGACCCGCTCGACGCCGGCCCGGTTGTACCAGGACCGGTCGAAGAGCACGATCTCGCCGGCCGCCGGCAGGTGCGCGATGTAGCGCTGGGAGTACCACTGGGTGCGCTCGCGGCCGGTCGGCGCGGGCAGCGCCGCGATGCGGGCGATGCGGGGGTTGAGGTACTCGGTGATGCGCTTGATCGCCGAGCCCTTGCCGGCGGCGTCGCGGCCCTCGAAGAGGACGACGACGCGCTGCCCGGTGGTGCGCACCCACTCCTGGAAGGCCACGAGCTCGGCCTGCAGACGCCGCACCTCGGCCTCATAGACCTCGAGGTCCATCTTCCGAGGTCGTTTTGCACCGTGCGGGGCCATGGACTCATCCTTGCACCGAGGTGCGACCGGCGTGACGGACCATCCCCAGCCGGGAACAATCCGCGGCTCCGTGACGCTGCACTGGCAGTACGACCGCCAGCACGAGACGAGCGAGAAGGAACGGCATGCCGAAGGTCACCCCCGACGAGGGATCGATCACGATGTTCACGACGTCGTGGTGCGGCTACTGCACCCGCCTGAAGGGCCAGCTGACGCGCGAGGGCGTCCCGTTCACCGAGATCAACCTCGAGACCAGCCCCGAGCACATCGACTTCGTCGAGCAGGTCAACGGCGGCAACCGGACCGTGCCGACCGTCGTCTTCCCCGACGGCAGCGCCGCGACCAACCCCTCGCTCTCCGAGGTCAAGCAGCGCCTGGCCGGCTGACGCTCCTCACCGCGCCTCCCCACCAGCCCCTTCTCACCAGCGCCTCCTCACCAGCCCCTTCACCAGCGGGGTGGGACGCCGCCCGTCACCGACTCCACGGTGGCGCCGAGCCAGCGTTCGATGATGCGCTTGGCGATCGAGATGCCGCTCGGTGTCCGGACGGTGCCGGCGCGTAGCAGGTCGCGGTACTCCTCCCGGGACACCCAGCGCGCCTCGGCCATCTCCACCGGGTCGATCGTCAGCTCCGTCTCGCGGGTCGTGGCCGCGAAGCCGATCATGACCGACGACGGGAACGGCCACGGCTGGTTGCCGAGGTAGCGGGCGGTGTCGATCGTGATGCCGACCTCCTCCGAGACCTCGCGGGCGACCGCGGTCTCGAACGACTCGCCGGGCTCGACGAAGCCGGCAAGCACCGAGAACCGCCCCTCGGGCCAGTGCGCGCCCCGTCCGAGGAGCAGCCGGTCGTCGGGGTCGACGACCGACATGATCACGGCCGGGTCGGTGCGAGGGTAGTGGTCGCTGCCCTCGCGCTCGCAGTGGCGGACCCAGCCGCCCTCCGTCGGAGAGGTGGGGGCGCCGCAACGCGGGCAGAAGCGGTGCGTGGCGTGCCAGTTCGCGAGCGCCAGTCCCGTGGTGAAGATGCCCGCGTCGCGGGGAGCGAGTGCCTCACCGGCCTGCCGCAGGGTGAGCCAGCCCTGCTCGGCCGGTTCGTCATCGAGGGCCGGCACCACGACGCCGACGTATGCCGTCCCGTCGCCGTCGCGACCGAGGTGCAGTGAGAGCCGGTCACGGTCCTCCGGCAGCGGCGGCCTCAGCGCCAGGGACAGGGAGCCGCCGTGGCTGCCGTTCTGTCCAGGCCTGCCGGGCACGCGGGCGTCGCCGGTCGCACCTGTCGCGCCGGCGGTTCCGTGAGCGCCCGGAGTCGCCGCCGACCCGTCACCGGCTCCCACCACCTGCATCCGGTCACCGCGGATCTCGGCCACCAGCGTTCGCGGGTCGCCCAGCAGGTCGGTCAGCACGTCGGGGCGGCGGCGCTCCTCCGCCACCCGATCGAGGGAGCTGCGCGAGAGGGCGAGGTCGGCCAGGGGCTCGTCGGTCACTGCCACACGCCCACCCTAGGCGGCCGCCGTGGCGCCCTGACCGGTGTCGAGGGTGCACGTGACGCGGGGCTGCCCGGGCGTCGCCTCCCACGCTCGGCGCGTCGCTCCACTTACGGTGGACGGGTGACCCGAAGCCCGCTGTTCCTCGCCGCGCTGGCGAGCTCGGCCGTGCCGGGCCTGGACCCGGTGAGAGTCCAGGGGGTCGCGACCCGGCCGGGCGATCTCTTCGAGATCGCCTACGTGCAGGACAGCCAGGACCGGCGCTGGGTGGTCAAGGCGCCCTGCACGGCAGCTGCGGGCGCGATGCTGGACGACGTCTCGGCGCTGTCCGGGCTGCTCGGGCGCCGCATCGAGATCGCGATCCCGATGGTGCGCGGCTACTCCCCGGTGCCCGAGGGGCGAGCCGCCGTCTACCTGCGCCTACCGGGCCGTCCTCTCGACTTCGCCGCTCTCGACGCGGGCCCGCTGGCCGCCGAGGTGGGCCGCGCCCTCGGCCACATCCACAACATCGACCACCTGGTCCTCGAGGAGGCGGGACGGCCCACCTACGACGCCGAGGCACACCGCAGGCGCCAGCTGTCCGAGCTCGACCGGGCTGCCGCCACGGGACACGTGCCGACCGGCCTGCTCACCCGCTGGGAGCACGCGCTGGAGGACGTGTCGCTGTGGCGCTTCGCCCCGAGCGCGGTGCACGGCACCCTCACCGGCGACAACGTCCTCGCCTCCTTCGAGGACGACGACGACGCGTCCACCGGTCGGGTGCGCGGGGTGCTGGCGTGGGAGGAGAGTCGCATCGCCGACCCTGCGGACGACTTCGCCGAGCTCGCCAGCGTCGCGCCGGCCAGGACCCTCGACGCCGTCCTGGACGCGTATGCCGCCACGCGGATCGAGCGACCCGACGTGCACCTCGTGCGCCGCGCCCGCCTGGCTGCGGAGATGGCGCCGTTGCGCCGGCTCCTGCGCGCCCTGTCCGCGGGTGAGCTGGACGTCGTCGAGAGCACCGCCGAGCAGCTGCGCGCCCTGGAGGCGCGCGTCGAGGCGGACGACCGACGACACGCCCAGGAGGACCGGAGGCGCAGCGAGCGTGCCGAGCAGGCACGCCAGCAGGCGGCTGCCACACCCGCGGGCAGGGAGACTGCCGCGGCCTCCCCACCGTCCGAGCTGGAACGGCCGGAGCCCGACTGGGACGCGACCCAGCCACACGTGCCCTTCCCGGCGCCGGGCGCGACCCAGGCGATCTCGAAGGCCCCCCTCCTCGACGAGGCCCACGGAAGACCGGCGTCGGACGGCGGCCCGAGCACGTATGCCGCTCCGGAGAGCCAGGCGCGCGAAGGCACCCGCACCGGGAGCACTGTCCACGACCCTGCACAGGATCCACCCCACGAGCCAGCCCAGGAGCCGACCCCCGAGCCGGGCCAGCCGGCCCACGAGGGACCTGCTGGTGGCACCGTCGACGAGCCGGGTGACGCTACGCACACCGCCGGCGCCGGCAACGAGGCCGTCCGGCACGACCGCACCGGGAGCACCGTCTTCTCGTCGCCCGGCGACGTGCACCCGGTCGGCGAACCCGCTACTGACGGCACCGCCGAGGGGTCGGCGGACGAGCCCGCGCGGCAGCCGGAGGAGTCACAGCCCGTGCCCGTGGTGGCGCCGGGCAGCGAGGCGTCCGCGTTCGAGATCGACGAGGTCGAGGCACTGCCGGAGGACGAGGGGGCGGTCCTCGACCTGCACGAGGGCGCGTCGGGGTTCGTCCCGGTGACTCCTCCCGGCCAGGCCCGCACGGACGAGTCCCCCTGAGCCGGCACCCCTGGCGGTGGACTACTCGGGCAGCGTGCGGAGGAGCCCGACGAGTGCCGTCTCATCCGGCAGCTCAGGGCGAACGGTGACGCCCTCCCGGGCGTAGTAGAAGGCGGCATCGACGAGCGACGGGTCCACGCCTCGCAGCCGAGCGAAGGCAACGGCGTACGCCGCGAGCTGGAGGGCGCGGACCGTCGCGTCTCGGCCCGTGGGGCGTGCTCCCGTCTTCCAGTCGACGACGGTCCACCCGCCGTCGTCGCGCGGGAACACCGCGTCGACGCGGCCCCGCACCGCGATGCCGTCGATGATCGTCTCGATGGACAGCTCCACCTCTTCTGGGATGCGGTCGGCCCATTCGCTCTGGAGGAAGCGCTCCTTCATCGCATCGAGGTCGCCGTCGGCGCCGGCACCCTCGTCGGCGCTGCCGGGCAGCTCGAGCAGGTCGACGAAGGCCGCCCGCGCGTAGTGCTCCTCGATCCAGGCATGGAACGCCGTGCCCTGCCGCGCCGCGACTGCGGGCGGGCTCGGCATCGGGCGCCGTAGCGACATGGCGAACGCCTCGGCGTCACGCGCGAGCGACACGACGGCGGACGCGGACAGGTGGCGCGGCACGTCTACGACCGGCTCGCCGCGGGACCTGCGGGCCGCCTGCTCGGCGAGCAGGATGCGCAGGTCGTCGACCCTCCGATCGCCTTGTGGCACAGCAGGGCCCGACTCGATGAGGGCGGCCACCCGACGATGGGCGTCGAGCAGCCCGGCACGGCGTTCTGCCATGGGGTCGTGCGGCCACTGGCGTGAGAGCGGCACGGCCAGGTGCGGGTTGCTCGGCGCGCACGCCTTGCCCTTGCCGTCGACGACCGGCTCGGGTGCGGCCACCCAGGCCCTGCGCGCAACTGCGCCGGGAAGGGCGTCCTCGACCTCGGTGAGGAATCGCGAAGGAACGGACAGTGTCTTCTTCGCGGCTCCCCAGAGATGGGTCGTGAGCAGCATCGCGGAGCGCGCCCGTGTGAGGGCGACGTAGGCGAGGCGGCGCTCCTCGGCGATGGCATGGCTGCCCCCGTCGAGCACGAAGGCCTCGATGGCCACGCTCAGAGCCTTGCGGTCGGGCACGCCCCGCCAGTCCAGGTGCGGCAGCCCGTCGCGGTCGCCCCGCAGGTCGTAGGGCAGGGAGTCCAGGCCGATCAGCCAGCCCTTGTCCTTGACGGCGCCCGAGCACGCGTAGTCCACGGGATCGCTGCCGGCCACGGGCGCCACGGCCGTCGCGCCGTGCGCGGGGAAGACCCCCTCGACAAGCGTCGGCACCGCCACGACGTCCCACTCCAGGCCCTTGGCCGCGTGAACCGTCAGGACCTGCACGGCGTCGGCGTCGGACTCGACGTGGCCGGCGTCGAGGCCCCGCTCCTGCTCGCGGGCCGCGTCGAGCCAGCTGAGGAAGCCCGAGAGCGTGGGGCGGTCGGCGGTCATGGCGTAGCGGGCCGCGACGTCGGCGAAGGCGTCGAGGTGGACCCGGGCGGTGGAGGCGGTGTGCTCCGCTCGGGCCAAGACCTCGATGTCGAGACCGATCGCCACCTCGGCCTCGGCGACGAGATCGACGAGAGGCAGTGCCGTCAGGCGGCGGAGGCGGCGCACGACCTCACCGAGCTCTCGGAGCCGAGCCAGGGCCTCGTCACCGATGGTCGCGCCGTCGCGGCTCGTCCACCCCGCACGCGGCAGGTCGTCGAGAGCCTCGACGAGAGTGGCCGTGTCGGCGCTGTCGGCGGCCAGGTCGGAGCCACGGCGGTCACTCTCCGGCGCCGCCTCCAGCGGCTCGTCCGGGCCGAGCTGGGACGGTGGTCGACCCACCGACTGTGCGCTTGCGTCGGGTGATGGACCTTCCGTCGCTGCCGGGGACGCCTGGCCATCGGCCGCGGACCTGTCCGCTTCCTGCTCGGACCCTGCGGCTCCTCGTGCCGGGCGGGAGTGCAGCTCGCGAGCCCAGGCCCACAGGCCGGCCAGGTCGGCCGCGCCGAGTCGGACCACCGGGCCGGTGAGCAGGCGCATGAGGTGGTCGCCCCGCGTGGGGTCCTGCACCACCCAGAGTGCCGCGACGAGGTCGCTGACCTCCGGCGTCACCAGCAGGCCGCCGAGGCCGACGACCTCGACGGGGAGCTGCCGACGGCGCAGTGCCTCGAGGACGATCGGGAAGGTCGACCGGCGACGGCAGAGGACGGCTGCGCTGCGGCCGGTGCGGCGACCGCTCGGGCTGAACCAGTGCGAGGCGACCCACTCGGCAACGTGGTCGGCCTCCTCCTCCGCCGTCTCGAGGCGCGCCACCTCGATGGACCCGTCACCCGCTCCGGGCCGTGGACGCAGCGGCTGCACGTGCTCTGTCGCGAGGGGCGCAGCGACGGCGTTGGCGGCGTCGAGGATCGACGAGTCGTTGCGCCAGCTCGTCGAGAGCGGCAGCACTCCGGCCGGGCCGGACCCGTCGGCGAACTCGGAGGGGAAGCGCAGCAGGGTGGTGGCGCTCGCGCCACGCCAGCCGTAGATGGACTGGTTGGGGTCACCGACCGCGGTGAGCGCGACCCCCGGGTGGTGGAACAGCGAGCGGAGCAGCTCGAGCTGTGCCTCCGAGGTGTCCTGGAACTCGTCGAGCAGCACGGCGCGGAAGCGCTCCCGCTCGATCTCCGCCACGGCGGAGACCGATCTCGAGAGCCGCGCCGCGATGGCCATCTGGTCGGCGAAGTCGAGGGACTCGCGCTCGCGCTTGAGGTCGAGGAACGCCTCGACGATCGGCAGGACGGTGCGCCGTTCGCGCAGCACCGCGACAGCCTCCTTCGCCGCGGTGAGCGAGCCCTTCCCGTCGCCGTCGGGCAGCGAGTCGAGCCGGGCCAGCACCTCGTCGAGGTGTGCCATGACCTCGCCCGGCGTGCGGACGTGCTCCGCCATCTCACCGGCGAGGGCCATGACGGCCTGGACGACGGTCGCCTCGCTCTTGACGACGCCGTCCATGGGGCCGTCCCAGCGCGAGACCGCCTCGGCGGCGAGCTGCCAGGCGCCCGCCTCGGTGAGGATGCGGAACTCCGGCTCGATGCCCACCCGCAGCGCGTGCTCGCGGACGAGCCGGCCGGCATACGCGTGGTAGGTGGACACGGTCGGGGTGCCGCCGAGGACCTCAGCGCCGCTGCCGTCGTCGGCGGGCGGCGTCCAGATGCCGGCCCGTTCGAGACCTCGGAGCCGCTTGGCGATGCGCTGCGACAGCTCGGCGGCCGCCTTGCGGGTGAAGGTGAGGCCGAGCACCTGGTCGGGGTCGACGAGGCCGTTGGCGACGAGCCAGACGACGCGCGCCGCCATGGTCTCGGTCTTGCCGGAGCCGGCGCCGGCCACGACGAGGAGCGGCCGGGCGCCCGCCTCGATGACGGCCGCCTGCTCGTCGGTGGGTGGCGGCATCTCGAGCGCCCGGGCGATGTCGAGGGCGCTGTGGTGCGGTCGCGAGCCCGCTGCCAGGTCGGCGGCCGGCTCGAGGTCGGTGTCGACGGAGGTCACAGGGCGTCACCTTCAGGCTGGACGGGACACGAGGAGCGGACCGGGCACGTCTCGCACGCCTTGCCCTGGGACGCCCGGAACTCGGCGGCGCCCATCCCCTCGGCGGTCTCCTCGACGAGGGCGCGCGCCCACGTGGGGTCGGTGCTGCCGGCGAGGGGGTCCTGCGTCAGGACGCTGGGCTTGAGGCCGGTCAGGCCGCCCTTGCCGATGAAGACGAGGGCCGCGCCCGCGCTCTGGTCGCCGAGCTGCGCGAACCCGCCCTCCTCGACGGCGACCTGGTAGGTGCCGAGCTGCCCGTGGGTGGCCAGCTCCGCCTTGGTGGGCTTGGACTTGCCGGTCTTGAGGTCGACGATGCGCACGTGCCCGTCGGCGTTGCGCTCGATGCGGTCGACGCGCCCGGCGACGACGGCGCGGCCGACCGTGACGCGGAAGTCGGTCTCGATCCCGACACGTTCCCAGTCGCGCTCGGCACTGGCGCGGTAGGCGGCGAAGCGGGCCACCATCTCGTGCGCCTCCTTGCGCGTGCGTTCGGTGACCCACCCCGGCTTGAGCCCGAGGCGCCCCCACCGCTCGTCGACCTCGCGCTCCAAGGTCTCGAGCGGGGCGTCCGGCAGCTCGGCGACGATGTCGTGCACGAAGGTGCCGACCGAGGCGGCCCCGAGCGAGACTCCCTCGCCACCGACGGAGGTCAGGAACCAGCGCATGCCGCACTCCGCGAAGTAGGTGACCTTCGACGGTGACACCGGGACCGGCTCGTCGGGTCGGCGCACCGGCCGGTCGCTGGTGACCGAGCGCAGCGCCCACCAGGAGCGCGGGTCGGCGCCGCGGACTCCCTCCCGGGCAGCGGCGGCGAGCAGGTTGAGGGCGGGCTCGGCCACCCCGGGGTCCGGGCTGACGGCCTCGCGGCGCAGCTCACCGACGAGGCCCGGCAGCGTCATGGTGCGGGCGACCTCGGAGTACGGTCGCACCTCGTCGGCCAGCCGCGTGGACGCCGGCGGGTCGACGAGGTCGAGGTAGACAGACGGCTGCTCGTCCTCGTTGCCCACCGCCGTGACGAGCAGGCGCTCGGTGGCGCGGGTGACTGCGACGAGGAACAGGCGCGTCTCGTCGTAGCGGACGGCGGCCTGGGCGGCCCGGAAGCCGAGGGGCCGGTGGGCGACGACGTCGACGAGGTCCTCGGAGCCCAGGACGGAGCCGCGCAGGCGCAGGTCGGGCCAGACCCCCTCCTGCACCCCGGCGACGACCACGATGCGCCACTGGCGACCCGCCGCCGTCTGCGGTGTCAGCAGGGCGACCCGTCCACCGGACTGGGCGCCGACGAGGAGGGTGTCGCCCGGGACGTCCTGGCCCTGGATGTGCTCGAGGAACTTGTCCGGACCGGCGGTGGGGAGCCGGTCGACGAAGGCGCCGGCGGCGTCGAAGAGCGCGAGCACGGCGTCGAGGTCGCGGTCGGCCCGCTCGCCGGAGCTGCCGCCGGCCAAGGCCTGGCGGCGCCACCCCTCGGCGAGGCCGAGGCCCTGCCAGATGGCCCAGAGCACCGACTCGGCCGTGACGCCGCGGTCCCAGCGGCCGTCGCCCGCGACCCGGGCTGCGGCAGTGCCCGCTGCGAGGGCCTCGGCGATCCGTGCGGCAGGCCGCCCGGTGGACCCCAGCAGGGCCGCGCGAGCGGGCGACTGGACCAGCTCGGCGAGCAGCTCGTCGCTGGACCGGCCGCCGCCGGAGGCGAGCTCCTCCTGCCGCAAGGACCGCCGCAGGCGCCGCAGTGCCACGGCGTCGGACCCGCCCACGGGCGACAGGAGCAGGTCGGCGGCGCGCACCGGGTCGATGGCATGGCGCTCGCCCCGGTGCTCGGCACGCGCCATCGCGATGCTCTCGTCGAGCAGGTGGAGCAGGGGGCGCACCGCGCTCTCGTCGCGGACCGGCGTCTCGGCCGTGCCGGCCTCCACGGGCACGCCGGCGTGCGCGAGCAGCCGGCGCATCGCGTCGGCACGTGCGGAACCGCGGACGACGACGGCCATGTCGGTCCACGGCACGCCCTCGACGAGGTGCGCACGGCGTAGCACCGCGGCGACGTGAGCGGTCTCCTGCGCCGCCGACCGCAGCAGGGCGACCTCCATGGTCGCCCGCGAGGGGTCGTCGACGGCAGGGGCCATGCGTCGCTGCTCGCCTCCGCCGAGGGCGCCGATGCGTCGTGAGACCCGGTCGGCCACCCCGACCAGGGCAGAGCCGAGCCGGTGGCTGCGGTCGAGGACGACCGTCTCGCTCGACGCCTCGCCGCCGAGGTCGTCGATCAGGTCGAAGAGCCCGCCGACGAACCGGGGGTCGCGGCCCGCGTCGGCCAGGTCGCGCCAGCCGTCCGCGAGGAACCGTGGGTCGGCGCCGCGGAAGGTCTGGACCGCGACGTCCGGGTCGCCGATGAGCACGATGCGGGGGCCGCCCGGGCCGGCGAGCACCCGCAGCAGGCGCGCCGCCGCTGAGGTGAGCTCCTGCGCCTCGTCGACGACGACGAGCCGGATGCGCTCGTGCACGCGGTCGAGCGCGGAGGGGTCGTCGGCGAGCAGCTCCGCGACGGCCGTCAGCACCCAGGCTGGGTCGTAGGACCCGTGCCGGCTGAGCGAGGTCACCTCGTCGTACTCACGCAGCACGTGGGCGGCCGCGGCCCACTCCGGACGGTCGTGCTCCACGGCGAGCCGGGCGAGGTCGTCGGGCGTCTGCCCCAGCTCCACCGCCCGCATGAGCAGGTCGCGCAGCTCGTTGCGGAAGCCCCGGGTGCCGAGCGCCTCGCGGAGCTGCTCGGGCCAGTCGGGCCCAGGCACCTCGCCCGACGCATGCCCGGCGAGGAGGTCGCGCAGGATGACGTCCTGCTCGGGACCGTTGAGCAGCCGGGGCGCGGGCTCGCCTCGCAACGCCGCCTCGGCCCTCAGCACCCCGAAACCGAACGCCTGCCAGGTGCGGGCCAAGGACTCCGTCGACGTGCCGCCGAGCCGGGCTGTCACCTGCTCGCGCAGCTCGCCGGCGGCGCGTCGGCTCGAGGTCAGCACCAGGCAGGAGTCGGCCCGCAGGCCTCGCCGCTGGACCGCATCGGCGACGAGCTCGACCGCGAGCGTGGACTTGCCGGAGCCGGGCCCGCCGAGCACGCGAAGGACGTGTGCTGACGAGTCGAGGGCGGCCTGCTGGCGCTCGTCGAGCGTGACCCGCACGGCGGCGGGGGCGGGGGCTCGGCGCAGGATGACCACGACGAGATTCCATCACGCGCCCCCGACACCACCGGATCCCAGGGCCATCGCCGCGCCGCGCCGCGCAACCACTCCACCGTTACCGCCACCACCACCACCGCCACGCGCCACCGCCACCGAGGCGTCGGGCCGAAACCGGCAGCCGACCCGCCCACCGTGCCGGGCCTCGCACCGGGGCGCCTCCCCACCGGGTCTCGTACGATGCGGGTGGCGCGGTGCGCTCCCCAGCCCGGACGGCAGGACCCCGAGACCACACCCCACCCGAGGGCGGCTGATGTCAGCAGAGAAGAGCGTCGGACCCACCGTGTGGGACCGCCTGCTCGCGTGGGCCTGGCCCAGCCACCCCCCGCGCTGGCAGGACGTGCCCGGTCGCCTGCGACCGACGCTGGTCACGGTGTCCCGGCTCACGACGGCCGCGGTGACCGCATACGTCCTCTCCCAGGTGGTGACCGGCGGCACCCAGGACCTCACCGGCCCCCTCACCGCGCTGCTCGTGGTCCAGGCGTCGGCCTTCTCGACCATCAAGATGGGGGCCGTCCGCGTCGGGGCGGTCCTGTCCGGCATCCTCGTCGCCACGCTCCTGTCGACCTGGATCGGCCTCACCTGGTGGAGCCTGGCCGCCGCCATCGCGGCCTCCCTGCTGTTGGCGAAGGTGCTGCGCCTCGGGGAGCAGGCCCTCGAGACCCCGATCAGCGCCATGCTCATCCTCGGGGTGAGCAACCACGACGTCGCCGCCGAGACCCGGATCATCAACACCCTCATCGGTGCGGCGGTGGGGATCGCCTTCAACGTGCTCTACCCGCCGGCCATGCCGACCGGCGCCGCGAGACAGGCCCTGCTCAGGGTCGTCGACGCCGCCGCTTCGCCGCTCGTCGACGCGGCCGAGGGCCTCAAGGCCGGTCCCGTGAGCCGGGACCAGGTCGGCGAGTGGATCGACCGGGCCCGCTCGGCCACCGGCGAGGTCGCCCGTGCGACGGAGACGATCGGCCACCTCAAGGACAGCCGCCGCTTCAACCCGCGGGCGCTCGGCACGGTCGACGTCGAGCCGGTGCTCGCCTCGGCCCTCGACAACCTCGAGCACTGCCTGCTGGCCATCCGCGCCCTGTTCACCCTCCTGCTCGCCGAGCTGCCGCCCGAGGCCGCGCGTGAGGACCCCTACGGTGACGAGCTGCGCTCGGCGTTCGCGGTGGTGCTGGACGACACCGCCGAGTGCCTGCGCGCCTTCGGCGGCCTCGTGGTGGCCGAGTCGGAGGGCCGCGAGGAGGACGCGGAGGCGGCCCTGGCGCAGAGCCTCGACATCCTGCGCGAGACGCAGGCCATCCTGACCGAGCTCATCCTCGTGCGGGCCCGCGAGGACACCTCTTCGTGGTTGCTCCGGGGCTCCATCCTCGCCGCGGTCCAGCAGGTGCTGGCGCAGCTGGACCTGGAGAACCGCGCCCGCGTGCACCGCCAGTGGAAGGAGCAGCAGGAGCACCGACGACTCGCCCAGCTGCCCCGGCTCGTCCACGACGTGCTCCCCCACCCCGACCGGCCCTACCCCCGAGGGCTCGAGCCCGGGCGCCGGCGTCGACCCCGCCGGCCCACGCGCGCCGACGACCAGGCGGAGCGCCACTAGGAGGAGGCGACGACCTCGACCTCGAAGCCCTCCCCGCTCTCGAGATAGGCGGCGTAGTGCTGCGGCCCACCGGCATACGGGTGCCGGTCGGCGAACATCAGCGTCCACCCCCCGTCGGCGCACTCGTCCGCCAGCGCGTCGACCTCGGCGCGCGAACCACCGTGGAACGCAAGGTGGTTCAGCCCCGCCCGCCTCCGCTCGTGCCGGCCGGGGACGACATCCGGGCCGGACTCGACGACGACGTAGAGCGACCCGAGCTCCCACGCCTGGCCGTGCCCCCAGTCGTCACCGAGGTGGTAGCCGAGCCGGCCGAGGAGCCATCCCCACTCGCGCCCGGCGGCCGCGATGTCCTCGACCCAGATCTCCACGTGGTGCAGGCCGCCGCGCGGTCCCGCTCCCCCACCGGCGGAGGTGGAAGCCGCTTCCGCGAAGTCCCACCGTGCCCTGGCCATGTCGGCTCGCGCACCGTCGACGAGCCCGCCCACCATGGGCGTGCCCTCGGCCCGCCAGTGCTCCAGCGCCTCGTCCTCGAGCCCCTGCGGGGGTCGGCCGTCCGAGCGGATGACGCGCCACCACGGCACGTCGGAGCCGTAGCGGCTCATCACCGTCCCGACCGTCCGCGGACCCATGCCGCCGAGCCGCTTGGCGATGTCGCCGTACGCGAGCACGCGGCCCTCCGGGATCGTGGAGACGAGGTCGAGCACCCGGTCGGCGTGGTCCTCCAGCGGCACGGGCGTCCTCTCAGTACTCGGGCTGGCTCGGGTCGATCTCCCGCAGGTAGGCGAGTATGCCGCCCTCGACGTTCGCGACGTCCGTGAGCCCCGCGCGCAGCGCGAGCCGGGTCGCCTCCGCGGAGCGGGCGCCGACCTTGCAGTGGATGAGGACCCTTCTGTCCGAGGGCAGCTCGTCGAAGGCCTCGCCCGAGCGGAAGAGGTCGAGGTGGATGGGCACTGCGCCGGGGATCGAGGCGATGGCGCGCTCCTCGTCGCCGCGCACGTCCACGAGCAGCGGCGGCTCCGCGCCGGCGAGCTCCTCGGCCATCTGGTGGACCGTCACCGTGGGCAGGTCGCCCTCGTCGTGGTGCGCGGCGCCCGGCACGCCACAGAACTCGACGTAGTCGACGAGCTCGGTGACGGTCGGGTGCTCGCCGCAGACCGGGCAGTCGGGGTCGGGTCGCACCGTCAGCGTGTCCCAGGTCTGGCGCAGCGCGTCGTGGACCATGAGCCGGCCCACGAGCGGCTCCCCGATGCCGAGCAACAGCTTGATCGCCTCGGTCGACTGCACGGACCCGATGGCCGCGCAGAGCACGCCGAGCACTCCACCCTCCGCGCAGCTGGGCACCGAGCCGGGAGGGGGCGGGTCGGGGAAGACGCAGCGGTAGCAGGGGCCCCGGCCGGCCCACCACACCGAGACCTGCCCGTCGAAACGCAGGATCGAGCCCCACACGTGCGGCTTGCCGAGGAACACGCAGGCGTCGTTGACGAGGTAGCGCGTCGGGAAGTTGTCGGTGCCGTCGACGACGAGGTCGTAGTCGCCGATGATCCCCAGCGCGTTGGAGGAGTCGAGGGCGACGTCGTGCCGGACGACGTCGACGTGGGGGTTGACCCGGTGGACGGCGGCCTCGGCCGACTCGGTCTTGGGCCGGCCGATGTCGGCGTCGGAGTGGATGACCTGGCGGTGCAGGTTGGTCAGGTCCACGACGTCGGCGTCGACGACACCGATGGTACCGACACCAGCGGCCGCCAGGTAGAGCAGGGCCGGCGACCCGAGGCCGCCGGCGCCGACGACCAGGACCCGAGCGGCGGCGAGGCGCTCCTGGCCCTCCCGGCCGACGTCGGGGAGGAGCACGTGTCGGGCGTACCTCGTGGTCTCGGCCTTGCTGAGGGCTCGACCCGTCTTGACCAGCGGATCCGTCGACATGCCCTCACCGTACTGCTCGGTATGGTGAGAGGGACCGGTCGTCTGCAGGGACGGCGACCCCTGACGAGCAGCGCGGCCACGCGCGAAGAGGACCCGCATGGCAGACGAGACCACACCGCCGGGCCGCGGCCAGCGGTTGCCCCGATCGGAGCGGCGGGCGCAGCTGCTCGACGCAGCCCTCGGCGTCTTCGTGGAGAACGGCTACCACGCGGCGGCGATGGACGACATCGCCGCCCGGGCGGGCGTCTCCAAGCCGGTGCTCTACCAGCACTTCCCCGGCAAGCTGGAGCTCTACCTCGCCCTGATCGACCAGCACACCGGCGAGCTCGAGCAGCTCGTGCGCGACGCCCTGGCCCTGTCCGACAACAAGGCCCGCATCAACACGATGACGCGCGCCTACTTCGACTTCGTCGGCCAGGAGGGCGCCGCCTTCCGGCTCATCTTCGAGTCGGACCTCGCCAACGAGCCGGAGGTCCGCAGGCGCCTCGACCAGATCGACCTGACGTGCGCCGAGGCGATGGCCGAGATCATCCGGAGCGAGACGTCGATGGACCAGGAGGAGGCCGTCCTCGTCGGGGTGGCGTTCGTCGGGCTCGCCCAGACGTCGGCGCGCCACTGGCTCACGCACGAGGCCACCGTGTCCAAGGAGACGGCGGTGCGCATCACCGCAGCCCTGATCCGCCGCGGCTTCGGCGCCTTCCCGCTCGTCGGCCGAGGCGAGGCCCGCGGCGACGGCGCTTCCGAGGGCGCCGTCGAGGGCGGCACGGAGCGAGGCGCCGAGGGAGGCGCCGAGGGAGGCACCGACGGGCAGGGCGGCGCGGCTCGGGAATCCGTCGGCTTCACCGCTGGTTAAGGTGACGACAAGGCGCGGTCGACCGCGTCAACCAGAGATCTGAGAAAGCAGGTTTGACGTGGAGGTCCGCATCGGAGTGCAGCACGTGGCGCGCGAGATCACGTTCGAGACGACGCAGTCGGCCGACGAGATCTACGCCGCCGTCAAGGCGGCGCTCGGCTCCGACGTCCTCGAGCTGACCGACGACAAGGGCGGCCGGGTCATCGTCCCGTCCGCGTCGATCGGCTACGTGACGACAGGCGCAGAGCGCAAGACCGGCGTCGGCTTCGGCGCCGTCTGACCGTACCCCCGACTACTCGCACAACGGGTTTCGCCGCTTCCCGACGATCCCGGGGCCGAAGGCCGCCGACCGACACCGGTCGGCGGCCTTCGCCGTGTGGGCGTGGTGCTCCGACTCCCAGCCGGTCGCCAGGAAAGCGTGGCAGCAGCCGCTCGGACGGGTACAGGAGAAGCGAGCGAGCCGAGACCACCGGCCCGTCGTCGCCCGCGCGGGCACCAAGGAGGAAACGCACACCATGATCGGAACCATCCTGGCCGCCCTCGTCGCAGGCGCGATCGTGGGACCGCTCGCGCGTCTGGTGCTGCCCGGCAGACAGCACATCGGCGTCCCTCTCACCATCGTGCTCGGCGCCGTCGGGTCGCTGATCGGCGCCTTCATCTACTACAAGGCGACCGGCGTCAGCGACACGCGCGGGATCGACTGGATCTCCGGCCTCATCGGCGTCGTCGTGGCTGCCGCGCTCATCGTCGGCTACGGGATGCTGACCGGCACCAGCAGCCGCCAGACCCGCTGACCCACACGGGCGCCCGGCCGCGCCGGCCCGCCTGGCACGTCTGGCCCCTTTGTCCCCCGGACGTCGGATGCATATGGAAATGCAACCCGCGACGTCCACCATTCCAGCCACAAGCGGTGAGACATTTATCTCGTCGCATGTGTTCTCCGCACCCCTCGCGGACCAATCGGTCGCACAGCGCGACCAGAAGGAGCGTCACATGATCGGAACAATCATCGGAGCCATCATCGCCGGTCTCATCATCGGCGCACTGGGCCGACTGATCCTGCCCGGCAAGCAGAACATCTCGATCCTGATGACCATCGTCATCGGCATCATCGCCTCGCTCGTGGCGACGCTGATCCTCGGCGGCATCTTCGGCTACACGAACGCCAGCGGCGGGATCAAGTGGTGGTACTGGATCGTCAGCGCCATCCTCGCGGCCATCGGCATCGTGGTCTACGGGCGCATCACCAAGCGCGCCGTCTGACAGTTCACCGAGGGGGCCCGACCGACCGGTCGGGCCCTTCTCCGTGTCCGCGCAAGTCCATCGCGCAGCCCGTCCCGACCCGCCGCGTATGCCGTCCCGGCCCGCCCGAGCGCACGGCGCCTCGGCGACACACCAGGGCACACGGCATACGCCCGCGGTCAGGCCGACAGGCCGAGGCGCTGCATCCGGCGGGAGTGCTCGTCGGTGAGGCGCACGAACATCCGTCCGAGCTCGGCGAGGTCGGCGCCGGCCCGGCCGGGGGCCCCGACGAGGATGCTGGCGAGGGCGTCGCGCTCGACGCCGACGCGCTGGGCCTGGGTGATCGCCTCACCGACGAGGCGCCGTCCCCACAGCGCCAGCCGGCCCGCGACCCGGGGGTCCTCCGCGATCGCCTCGCGCACGACGCTGACGGCGAAGTCCGCCTGGCCGGTGTCCTCGAGGACGCTGAGGACGAGCGAACGGGTGTCCTCGTCGACGTAGCGAGAGATCTCGCGGTAGAAGTCCTGGGCGATGCCCTCGCCGACGTAGGCCTTGACGAGGCCCTCGAGCCAGTCCGAGGCGCTCGTGCGCTCGTGGAAGGCGTCGACGGCGGGCACGAAGGGCTCCATCGCCGTCTCCGGCTCCACGCCGAGCGACTGGAGCCGCTCGGTGAGGGCGGCGTAGTTCTTCAGCTCGTGGGCGGCCAGCGTCGCGAGGGCCGACTTGTAGCGCAGGGTCGGGGCGAGGTCGGCGTCCCTGGCCAGCTGGCTGAAGGCCCGCAGCTCGCCGTAGGCCAGCGCGCCGAGCAGGTCCGTGACCGCCGCGAGGTAGCCGGGCTCGTCGGGCCTCTCCTCCCGCCTCTCCTCGGGGCTCGCGTCGGGGCTCTCGCCAGTGGTCTCGGGCGTCGCCTCGTCGCTCATGCCCACAATGTAGTGAACGAGTTCGGGGCTTTCGCCCGCATGCCGGTAGACTGGGCCGGACAACTCGGTGCCCGGTCGGCCCGATGGTTTGCCCAGATGGTGCTCGCGGGACTCACCGCGCACCGGTGGAGCCCGCACGGTCCAAGCAGTGCGAGAGCCACCCACCGTCCCTGACAGTCTCCGATCGGCCCGTCACGCGCCACTGAGCTCCCGACACAGCGGGGTGCTCGTGCCGATCGAGAGATGCCCATGACCCAGTCCCACGAGACCGCCGCCGATGGCGCGGTCGCCATCGAGGCGCCTGCCGCGCCTGACGCAGCGGCGCAGGACGCGCCCGAGCTGACGTTCGCAGACTTCGACGTCCACCCCGACATCGTCGCCTCGCTCGCCGAGAGCGGGATCGTCCACCCCTTCCCCATCCAGGCCATGACCCTGCCGGTGGCCCTCGCCGGCCACGACATCATCGGCCAGGCCAAGACCGGAACCGGCAAGACGCTCGGCTTCGGCGTCCCCATCCTCAACCGCGTCGTGGCCCCCGGCGACGCCGGGTTCGAGTCGCTCGCGCGTCCCGGCAAGCCGCAGGCGCTCGCCGTCGCCCCGACCCGCGAGCTCGCGGTCCAGGTGGCGGCCGACCTGCAGCGCGCCGGCAAGGGCCGCGGCATCCGCGTGCTCACCGTCTACGGCGGCCGCGCGTACGAGCCGCAGATCGAGGCCCTCAAGACGGGCGTCGAGGTCGTCGTCGGCACCCCCGGGCGCCTCATCGACCTGTCCAAGCAGGGTCACCTCGACCTGTCGCAGGCCCGCACCGTGGTGCTCGACGAGGCCGACGAGATGCTCGACCTCGGCTTCCTGCCCGACGTCGAGACCCTCATGTCGCTGACGCCGGCCTCGCGCCAGACGATGCTCTTCTCGGCCACCATGCCGGGCGCCATCGTCGCCCTCGCGCGCCGCTACATGTCCCAGCCCACGCACATCCGCGCGATGGGCGACGAGAACGAGAACGCCCACACCGTCAAGGCGGTCGAGCAGTTCGTCTACCGCGCGCACGCCATGGACAAGGTCGAGATGCTCTCGCGCATGCTGCAGGCCAACGGCCGCGGCCTGACGATCATCTTCAGCCGCACGAAGCGCACCGCCGCCAAGGTGGCCGAGGAGCTCGTCGAGCGGGGCTTCGCCGCGGCCGCGATCCACGGCGACCTCGGTCAGGGCGCGCGCGAGCAGGCCCTGCGCGCGTTCCGCAACGGCAAGGTCGACATCCTCGTGGCCACCGACGTCGCCGCGCGCGGCATCGACGTCGAGAACGTCACGCACGTCATCAACTACCAGTGCCCCGAGGACGAGAAGACCTACCTGCACCGCATCGGCCGCACGGCGCGCGCCGGCAACACCGGTGTCGCCGTGACGTTCGTCGACTGGGACGACCTGCACCGCTGGGCGCTGATCAACAAGACCCTCGACCTCGGCATCCCCGAGCCGCAGGAGACCTACTCGAGCTCCGAGCACCTCTACACCGACCTCGACATCCCGGCCGACGCCAAGGGCCGGCTGCGCCGCTCCGAGCAGAAGCTCGCAGGCCTCGGCGCCGAGGAGATCGAGGACCTCGGTGAGACCGGCAAGCGCCACGGGCGCGGCACCGGTGGCACGGGCCACGGCTCGGGCCATGGCGCAGGTCGTGGCGACGGCGCCGGGCGGGGACGCTCGCGGTCCGACCGTGGCCGGGACGGGGACACCGCCGAGGCGGGCACCACCCCCTCGGAGGACGGCGGGAGCCGCCCCCGTCGCAGCCGCAACCGCCGACGTACGCGTGGTGCCGGGGCGGCCGCCGCCGGCGCAGCGGGTGCCGCCTCGGCCTCAGGCGAGGACTCCCCTGCCACGTCCGAGGCAGCATCGACCGACGGCGAGGGTGGCTCCCGTCGGCCGCGGCGCCGTCGTCGCGGTGGCGCCGGGCGAGACGGAGCAGCCGCACGCGAGGGCGCGACCGCGTCCACCGCGCCCGCAGCGGAGTGACCTGCACGCACTGACACCTAGAGCACGCGTACGGCCGGGCCCCTGGTGGGACCCGGCCGTGCGCGTACGCCCTCGACGCGCGCCGGTCCGAGTGGCCGGAACGAAGGAGACAACGCCGCCTCCTGGGCGGTTTGGCGCGATCGCTCCGGTTGATCCGACCGGACCCCGCCGTCAGGGCGCCCCGGTGCGCCGACGGCCGGGCCCCTGGTGGGACCCGGCCGTGCGCGTACGCCCTCGTGGGGCGTGGGAGATCAGGCGTCGATCGTCGCGGTGTCGATGACGAAGCGGTAGCGCACGTCGCCGGCGACCACGCGGTCGTATGCGGCGTCGACCTCGTCGGCCGAGATCTTCTCGATCGTCGCGCCGATGCCGTGCTCGGCGCAGAACTCGAGCATCTCCGCGGTGGCGGGGATGCCACCGATGTTCGAGCCGGCCACGACGCGGCTGCCGCCGACGACGGCCCCGGGCGCGAAGTCGTAGTTGCCCGTGGGCAGGCCGACGTTGGCGATGACGCCCAGCGGACGCAGCAGGCCGATGTAGGTCTGCATCGGCAGGTCGGCGCTCACCGTGTTGATGATGAGGTCGAACGTGCCCTTGAGGCCCTGCAGCACGCCCTCGTCACCGGTGGCGTAGTAGTTCGTCGCGCCCAGGGCCTCACCGTCGCTCTTCTTGGCGTCGGTGCGGCTCAGCACGCTGACCTCGGCGCCCATGGCGGCGGCCAGCTTGACGGCCATGTGGCCCAGGCCGCCGAGGCCGATGACGGCGACCTTCTTGCCGGGACCGGCGCCCCAGCGCTTGAGCGGCGAGTAGACCGTGATGCCGGCGCAGAGCAGCGGCGCGGCGACGTCCAGCTCGATGCCGTCTGGGATGGCGACGGCGAAGCGCTCGGAGACGACGACCTGCTGGGCGTAGCCGCCCTTGGTCGGCTCACCGTCGTAGCCCTTGCCGTTGTAGGTCATGACGGCGCCCTTGGTGCAGAACTGCTCCTCGCCGTTCTTGCAGAACTCGCACTCGCCGCACGAATCGACCATGCAGCCGACGCCGACGCGGTCGCCGACCTTGTACCTGGTGACGCCGTCACCGACGGCCGACACGACACCCGCGATCTCGTGGCCGGGGACCATGGGGAAGATCGCGCTGCCCCACTCCTCGCGGACCTGGTGGATGTCGCTGTGGCAGATGCCGGCGAACTTGATGTCGATGAGGACGTCGTCGTCGCGCAGGTCGCGGTGCTCGACGGTCCGGGCCTCGAAGGGGGCTCCGGCGCTCGGTGCGACCAGTGCAGGCGTGGAAATCAAGAGGATGTCTCCTTCGTGGTGGATTGGCGACGCTCTCAGGTGCAGCGCCTCGCCACCGCGGTTCATTCCCGCGTCGGAGATTTCCCGGAGGTCACGGTCCAGGGACCGCCGACGGCCTCAGAGCCGCACGAGCAGGGACGCCGCCACGTCGCGGTAGGCCTGGGCGCCCTTGGACGAGCGTGCGGTCGCGAGGATCGACCGCCCGACGGCAGGGGCCTCCGCGAAGCGCACCGTCTTGGGGATCGGCGGCTCGAGGACCGGCAGGTCGTAGCGCTCCCCCACGTCGGCGAGCACCTCGCGCGCGTGGTTGCTGCGCCCGTCGAAGAGCGTCGGCAGGATGCCCCAGACCTCGAGGTCGCGGTTGAGGATCTTCTGCACGTCGGCGACGGTGTCGAGCAGCTGCCCGACGCCGCGGTGGCTGAGCATCTCGCACGGCATCGGGATGATGAGCGCGTCGGCCGCGGTGAGCGCGTTGAGGGTCAGCACCCCGAGGCTCGGCGAGCAGTCGAGGAGCACGACGTCGTATGCCGTGTCGAAGCCTTCGAGGGCCGAGCGCAGGACGTACTCGCGCCCGGGCCGCGGGAGCAGCATGGCCTCGGCGCCGGCGAGCTCGATGGCCGAGGGCAGCAGGTCGACGCCCTCCTCACAGGTCACCACGATCTCGCCGGGATCGGCTCGACCCGTGAGGACGTCGTGGACCGACCGCTCGACGGTGTCCGGGTCGACGCCGAGGGAGAAGGTCAGGCAGGCCTGCGGGTCGAGGTCGACGAGCAGGACCCGCTTGCCCTGCTCGGCGAGCGCCGCGCCGATGCTGGCGACGGACGTCGTCTTGGCCACGCCGCCCTTCTGGTTGGCCAGCGCGATGACGGTCGGACGGGCCTGCGCCGCCGCGGCCTGCTGCTGCCGTGCGGGGGCGGTGGACCTGTCGCTCGTGCGGGTGCGGGGCGCCATGCGGCCCAGTGTGTCAGGTCGGTCACCGGGTGGGCCGAACCGGATGCCACGCCTCGCAGGTCACGTGACGCAGCCGACACGGCTGCTGCACCTTCAGGGCACGACCCGCGGAGCCGCCGCGCGTTCAGGTGTCGGCGGGCGGGGTCACGGCGGAGTCGTATCCTGCGGCCTCGAGCCCAGCCCAGTCGGACTTCTCCGGCCCCATCTGCTGGCCCTCCGGACAGTGGGCGCGGAAGTCGCACCACGAGCAGATGGCCGAGGTGCGCGGCGGGAACCGGGCCGACTCCACGCCCAGCTCCTTGAACTCCGCGTCGGCACGCCGCAGGTCGGAGGCGATCGACTCGGCCTCGGCGATCTTGCGACCGAGCGACTCGTCGGTGTGCTCGTGCGCGGCGACGGCGCCGGAGGGCACGTGGTGCAGCTCCACCCGGTGGCAGGGCCGGCGGAACATCCGCGAGGCCGCGACGGCATACAGCGCGAGCGGCAGCGACGTGCGGGCGTCGTCGTCGGTGGGCACCTGCCGGCCCGTCTTGTAGTCGACGACGACGAGCTCGCCGTCACGGTCGTCGAGCCGGTCGATGCGGCCGGTGATGGCGACCGCCTCGGTCTTGAGCGACACGCTGCGCTCGATGCCGACCGGCTGGTTGTCGCGGTCGCTGCGCCGCAGGTAGTCGGTGACGGCGTCGCGCACCCGCAGTCGCCAGGCCGCGGACTGCTCCGGGTCGCGGAAGCCGACGTCGATCCACGACGAGCGGACGAGCTCGGCCACCCCGGCCGGCGTGCGCCGGTCGGCCGGCAGGTCCCAGAAGTCGCGCAGGACGTTGTGGGTCGCGATGCCGACCGACGTGTGCGCCCGCTGCGGGCGAGCCTGTGGCCGCGGGCGGTCGAGGTACTGCATGCGGTAGCGGCGCGGGCAATCGAGCCACGCCAGCAGCCGCGACGGCGACCCGGAGTAGAGCGGCGTGGGCATGCCGGCGAAGGTCGTCTGCTCAGCGGCACCCGTCGTCACGCCGCCACCCTACGGCGCAGCCCCGACACCGCGCGGCACCCGCACATAGGGCGTCTCCGTCCCTCGGGCGAGGCCCGAGGGCTCACGGCCGCAGCACCTCGGTGGCGCCGCTCGAGGCCGCTTCGATGGCGTCGAGGACCTCGGGTGCGGTCGTGTTCTCGCCGAGACGGTTGCGCTTGCCCGTGCCGTGGTAGTCGCTCGACCCGGTGAGCACCAGCCCCAGCCGCGCCGCCAGCTCCGTGGCGTGTGCGACCTCCTCGGGACCGTGGTCGCGGTGGTACGCCTCGAGCCCGACGAGGCCTGCTTCGCGCATGCGGACGATGAGGGCGTCGTCGAGGGCACCCGACCGCGTCCGCGTGAACGGGTGGGCGAGCACCGGCACGCCGCCGGCGGCGCGCACCAGCTCGACGGCCCGGACGGCGTCCGGGGCGTAGTGGCCGACGTAGTAGGGCGAGTCGTCCCCGAGCCACTCGCGGAACGCCTGGTCGCGGTGCTCGATGGTCCCGTTGGCGATGAGGGCGTCGGCGATGTGCGGTCGGCCGGGGGTCGCCCCGGCCGACACCTGCGCCAGCACCTCCTCGTACGTCAGGGGTATGCCGTCCGCCGCCATCCGCTCCACCATGCGTTCCAGCCTGGTGGCGCGGGAGTCACGGGCCCGCGCCAGCTCCTCGAGCAGGGGCCGGTGGCCCGGGTCCGGCAGGTAGCCGAGCAGGTGGATGGACGTGTAGCGCCAGGCACAGGAGATCTCGATGCCCCTGACGAGCGTGACCCCGTGCTCGCGCGCCGCGGCTGTGGCCTCGTCCCAGCCGGCGACCGTGTCGTGGTCAGTGATGGCGAGGACGTCGACGCCGGCCGTCGCTGCAGCAGCCAGCAGCTCGGCGGGCGTCTCGGTGCCGTCACTGACCGAGGAGTGCGTGTGCAGGTCGATGACGGGGCGCGCGCGGTCCGTGCCTGCGGTCCCGGTCGGTGTCACGCTCCCCAGCCTAGGGCGCGATCGGCGCATCCCTCCCACACCGACGCACCCGCGGCGGATACCGGCGTTCGAGACACCACGCTGGCAACCTTTGTCGGACGCCGCCCGTAGATGGGGCATGAGCAGGGACAGGGGAGCACAGTGAGCCGCCGCCGCGACGCGCGTGACGCCGACTTCACCGCCTTCATCACGCAGGCCGGGCCGGCGCTCCTGCGCACCGCGTGGCTGCTGACCGGTGACCACCACAAGGCGCAGGAGCTGACCCAGGCGTCGCTCGTCAAGACGTACGTCGCCTGGCCCCGGGTGCGGGAGGGCGAGGCGCTGGCGTACGCCCGGCGCATCCTCGTCAACCACCGGACCGATGTCTGGCGCGCGACCCGCCGCGAGCTCGTGACCGACGCGCCACCCGAGATCGACGAACGGGCGGCGCGACGAGACGCCGTGGCGACGATCGACGACCGCGACCTGGTCGTACGCCTGCTGCGCGCCCTCCCGAGCAGCAGCGCACCGTCGTCGTGCTGCGCTACTACACCGACCTGTCCGAGCAGGCCACGGCCGACGTGCTCGGCATCTCCGTCGGCGCCGTCAAGAGCGCCGGCTCGCGCGGCCTCGCGACGCTGCGTGCGGCGCTCACCGCCTCGCACGCCGCCGACGCCGCCGACGCCGACGAGGACGCCGCAGCCCAGGCCCAGCCCACCCCCGAACGCACCGGCCGAGAGAGGAGCGCCCGATGACCACGACGCCCGAGTCCGACGTCCGCGCCGCGCTGAACGGAGCCACCCACGTCGACGGCCTGTCGTTCGACCCCGAGGCGGTCCTCCTCGAGGGACGCCGCGTGGTCCGGCGCCGCCGCCTCGCCGTCACCGGCCTGGCCGCGGCCGCCACCGCCGTCGTCGCCGTCGTCGCGGTCCAGCTCGGCACCGGCCAGCCACGGGCCCTGCCGGCCCTTCCCCCGCAGGTGTCGCAGACCATATCGGCTGCACCGACCGGACCGTTCTCGGGCACCACCGCCAGCGACGGGTTCCGCCAGGGCAAGAGCGTCGATGTCGCGGTGGTCCCTCGAGGCGATGGCACGGTGCGGGAGACGTGGACCCTGTACGACGGAGCCAGCCGGCTGGGCACCGTCACCCGGACCGTGCCCTCGGTGCGCGTCGGGCAGGCGAGCTTCCTCATGCCGGCGGAGTCCAAGCAGAAGGGGATGGTCTACGGCTACGCCCTCACCGGGCCGGACGGCCCCACGGAGGGCCACGTCATGACGCAGCTGGTCTCGGCCCCTGAGCCGGCAGGCCCCGGTCACGGCGGGGGCCTGACGCTGCACGACGTCGCGTCCGGCCGCATTGTCGGCTCCCTGTTCTGGGCCGAGACGCCCCGCCCCGACCAGGTCGTGGGAATGACCTGGAACCGGACGAACCCGACCACCGCAGGGGTCACGTGGCTCGGCGACGGGGCGGCCCTGCGCAGCGACCGACCCACCGGCATCGACGCCGCGGTCGTGACGGTGAGCGCTCGTACGTCGGTGCTCCTGTGGCGCGACGGCGACCGGTTCTCCTTCGGTCAGCGCGCGGTGCCGTTCTCCGACCCGGGGTCCCTGCAGGTGGGGACCAACCCGCACTCCTCAGGTGCGCCCGGCTACGAGAACGACCTGGCCGTCGGCTGGGTCGCCGGCGACTCCGTGACGCTGACCTCGTCCGACCCCGGTGACACGTTCGCGATCACCTACGGCACCCCGGTCGGCGGCCGGACGCCCTTCGTGGCACGCGCCGGTCGACCCGACGTCAAGGGCACCGTGACGGTGACCGGTGGCGGCGAGACCCAGACCCTCGCCACCTGGGACCCCCAGTGGTGACCCGCGACGGCAGCCCGAGCCGTCACCCCTGGGCTGCCGGCTCGCGGCCGGGCCAGTTGCGGTCGGGCACGGGCACCGGGCGGCCGGGCTGCTCGCCGCCCCGGGCCTCGAGGTAGTTGGCCTTGGGCACCATGACCTTGCGCCGGAAGATGCACACGACCGTGCCGTCCTGCTTGTAGCCGATCGTCTCGACGTGCACGACACCGCGGTCGTCCTTCGAGGTCGACTCCCACTTGTCGAGCACCGTCGTCTCGCCGTAGATCGTGTCGCCGTGGAAGGTGGGCGCGACGTGCTGCAGCGACTCGATCTCGAGGTTGGCGATGGCCTTGCCCGACACGTCCGGCACCGACATGCCGAGCAGCAGCGAGTAGACGTAGTTGCCGACGACGACGTTCTGCCCGAACTGCGTCGAACCGGCCGCGTAGTGGGTGTCGAGGTGCAGCGGGTGGTGGTTCATCGTCAGCAGGCAGAAGAGGTGGTCGTCGTACTCGGTGACCGTCTTGCCGGGCCAGTGCTGGTAGACCGCGCCGACCTCGAACTCCTCGTAGCTGCGCCCGAACTGCATTGCCGCTCCTCGTCCTCCGACCTCACCCGGCCCCGCTGGGACGAGCGCTACCAGCCTGCCCGAGCGGACGGCATACGCCCATGGCCGTATGCCGTGTGCTTGCTCACGGTTGGGCGCGGTCGTCCGCGACGGCGAAAGTCGGGTCGCTCACCGGCGGCGCGTCGGAGAGCAGGGGCGCGCTGCTGCCGGGGGCGTCGGGGTCGGGGTCGGTCTGCAGGGTGGCCCCGGCGGCGGGGCGTGGCCGCAGGCCGCTGCCCCGCACGACGAGCAGCCCCGCGAAGTAGGTGCCGAGCGACACGCCCGCGGCGAGGCCCAGCCCGAGGCTGAACGCCTGCACCAGGGTGGGCACGCCGATCGCGAAGCCGTTGCCGTCGGGGTCGGTGACCAGCTGGGAGATGCCCTCGTAGGCCATGCGCCCCGGCAGCAGGGGGACGATGGCCGCCGTCGTCACGGCCAGCGCCGAGATGGTCAGCCGTCGCGCGAGCAGCCGCGCGGCGAAGCCGATGACGAGGGCCGCGGTGGCGGAGGCGGTCACCGCACCGAGGGCGAGGGTCCGCTCCCCCAGCGCCAGCACGAGCCAGCCGAGGCCTCCGGCGACCGCGGCGACCGCGACCGCCCGCCCGCTCGAGTACGACATGACGGCGAAGGCCACCGAGATGACCACGGCGCAGACGACCTGCACGACGATGTTGTCGCTGAGCAGGGTCTGCGACGTGATCGCGATCGGGTAGTCGAGCCGCTTCCCGAGCGAGAGCACGACCGAGATGCCGACGGCGATGCCCAGCGAGAGCACGACGACCTCGAAGCCCCTGGCGCCGGCGGTGACGTAGTAGCCCTCGAGCGCGTCCTCGGCGGCCCCGACGACCGACAGCCCGGCCAGCAGCAGCACGATGCCCGACGCCACGACGAGCGACGGCGAGACGTCGCCGACGAACCCGACCCCTGCCGACTGCGCGACGACCAGGAGCGTGGCCACCGCCGTCGGGATGGCCGCACCGACGCACTGTGCGAAGAAGGCGGCGACCCCGGCGTTGGTGAGCCAGCCGATGACCCGGTTGACGAGGGTGGCCGTGAGGAAGCTCAGCAGGATGATGAAGGGACCGGCGCCCACCAGCCCGGCGGCGCCCGCGGCCAGCGCGCCACCGGCGACGGTCACGAGCCAGCGCCGGTAGGGGTGGGGCGCGGTGATCACCGCGTCGAAGCGCACCCGCGCCTCGTCGACCGGCACCGGGTCGATGGACAGGTCGACGATGAGGCTGCGCAGGCGCTCGAGGCGCGTGTAGTCCTGGACGCGGAAGCGCACGATGCGCATCACGGTGATCGGGTCGGCGTGCGGGCCGCGGTGGTAGGAGACGGTCACCGACGTGTAGGTCACGTCGACGTGGACCGAGCTGAGGCCGTAAGCCTTCGTCAGGGTGAGCACCGTCGCCGTGACGTCGGCGGCGGCGGCGCCGGTGGCGATCATCGCGACCCCGGCGCGCATGGCGAGGTCGATCACGGCCTGCGCCGTCAGCGGGTCCACACCGTCGGGCGTCGTCCAGATGGGGATCTCGTCAGTGGGCGGGCCGCTCGGGCGCATCGCACGCCGCGTGCTCGCGCGCAGCGAGGGCAGGCTCGCACGTGCCGTGGTCGGCCGGGCGGTTCGGTCGGTGCGGGGCACCTGAAGACTGTATTGGGCGCCGCAGCCCCCGTCAGGGGCGGGGGGCCGCCCGGCTCGCCTCTGCGGCGGGGCGACGGAGCGGCGGTGCACCGCCTGCGTAGGGTGCCCGGGCGCACGCACGGGCAATGTCGTTGTCCTCGGTCACGCCGGCCGTGACACGATGGCGCGATGAGTGAAGAGCAGAAGACGTCGCCGGGCCGCAAGCGCCCGACGACCGACGAGTTCCGCGCCTTCGTGGCGAGCGGATGGGCGCCTCGCAGCACCGAGGTGACCCCTCGGGCCGAGGTCGCCGACCACGCAGCCCGGCGCCGTGAGGCCGTGAGCGCCGCCTTCCCCGGCGAGCGCCTGGTGGTGCCCGCGGGTGGCCTGAAGGTCCGCAGCAACGACACCGACTACGTCTTCCGGCCGCACAGCGCCTTTGCCCACCTCACGGGGCTCGGCAGCGACCGCGAGCCCGACGCGGTCCTCGTCCTCGAGCCCAACCGGACGCCAGGCGGCCAGAGCGCACACGGGCACGAGGCGGTCCTCTACTTCCGTCCCCTGGCCGACCGCGACACCGAGGAGTTCTTCGGCGACTCCCGCTACGGCGAGTTCTGGGTCGGCGCGCGTCCGACCCTCGCGGACGTCGAGTCCGAGCTCGGTGTGACGGCCCGGCACATCGACGAGCTCGCCGACGCGGTCGCCAAGGACGCCGGCCACATCACGGTCCGGGTCGTGCGTGACGGCGACCCCGAGGTCGCGGCGCAGGTCGACCGAGCCCGGGCGGCCGCGTCCGAGACCCAGGAGGCCATCGAGGCCGAGACGCGGGTCGAGGTCCAGCACGCCGCCGACGAGGAGTTCGCCGCCTTCCTGTCGAAGCTGCGGTTCGTCAAGGACGAGTGGGAGGTCGAGCAGATGCGCGATGCCGTCGCCGGCACCCACAAGGGCTTCGACGCCGTCATCGCCGACCTGCCCGAGGCGGTGCGCCGCGGGCGCGGCGAGCGCTGGGTCGAGGGCGTCTTCGGTCTCCACGCGCGCCACCACGGCAACGGCGTCGGCTACGACTCGATCTGCGCGAGCGGCGACCACGCCAACACGCTGCACTGGATCAAGAACACCGGCGACATCCGTGAGGGAGACCTGCTCCTGCTCGACGCCGGCGTCGAGGTCGACTCGCTCTTCACCGCGGACATCACCCGCACGCTGCCGGTCAGCGGCACCTTCACCGACGCCCAGCGCCGGATCTACGACGCCGTGTACGCCGCGCAGGAGGCCGGCATCGCCGCCTGCCGGCCGGGCAACCGGTTCAGCGACGTCCACGCCGCCGCCATCCGCGTCATCGCCGAGCACCTGCACGCGTGGGGCCTGCTGCCCGAGGGCGTCGACGTCGAGGGCACCCTCGACCCGGAGCACGGGCAGTACCACCGCCGCTGGATGGTGCACGGAACGAGCCACCACCTCGGTATCGACGTGCACGACTGCGCCCTCGCGACGCGCGAGGAGTACAACGACGCCGAGCTGCGCCCCGGCATGATCCTCACCGTCGAGCCGGGCCTCTACTTCAAGGCCGACGACGAGCTCGTCCCCGCGGAGCTCCGCGGCAACGGCGTGCGCATCGAGGACGACATCCTCATCACCGAGGACGGCTGCGAGAACCTCTCGGCCGCGATGCCGCGCAGCAGCGACGAGGTCGAGCGGTGGATCGCCGGCATCTGGGGCGCCAACGCCTGAGGACGCACCGCCGCACGACGTCGCCAGCCCCTGACGGAGCACCGTCGGGGGCTGGCTCGTGCTCGGGTGCCGTCAGCTCGCGGGAGGGCCGGACGGCGGCCCGGAGAGGGGGCCGGTCGGCGGGACCGGGGGGACGCCCACACTGGAGCCCGAGCTGGAGCCCGTGCCGGTGCCGGTGCTGGTGGGGATGCCGGCCTTGGCGAGGATCTCACGCCCCTGCTGGGCGAACTTGTGCTCGCAGAACACCTCGTAGCGGGTAGCGACGATCTGGCTCACCGAGGAGAAGTCACGGGCGCCGCGGGTGAACGCGTAGCCGACGAGCGCCCAGATCAGGCCGAAGAGCGCACCGTAGAGCGCGGTGTAGAGCAGCAGCGTGAGGGGGCTGGAGGGCCGCGAGAAGAGCGAGAGGATCAGGCCGACGAAGAGTCCGAGCCACACGCCGGAGAGCAGGCCGCCGACGGCGACGCGCCCCCAGGTCAGGCGGGCGGTCACCCGCTCCATCTGCTTGAGGTCGGTGCCGACGATGAGGCAGTTCTCCACCGGGAACTGGTTGTCGGAGAGCGTGTCGACGGCCTTCTGCGCGTCGACGTACTGCTCGAAGACACCCAGCGACATGGGGTACTCGAGGGACAGCGTCGCGAAGCCCTGGCGTCCGCCCGGACCCTTCGGTTGCAGGCTCATGCCTCCATCCTCGCATCCCCTCGCGGGACGCGAGGGGCGCTCAGGACCGGAGCTTGTAGTCCTCGACGAGCCGCCGGCCGATGATCATCCGCTGGATGTCGGCGGTCCCCTCGCCGATCAGCAGCATGGGCGCCTCACGGTAGAGCCGCTCGATCTCGTACTCCTTGGAGTAGCCGTAGCCGCCGTGGATGCGGAAGCTGTCCTCGACGACCTGTGAGCAGTACTCCGAGGCAAGGTACTTCGCCATACCGGCCTCGAGGTCGTTGCGCTGGCCGGAGTCCTTCTTGCGAGCGGCCTTGACCATCATCTCGTGGGCCGCCTCGACCTTGACGGCCATGTCGGCGAGGCGGAAGAGCACGGCCTGGTGCTCGACGATCTTCTTGCCGAAGCTCTCGCGCTGCTGGGCGTAGGAGACCCCGAGCTCGAACGCCCTACGGGCGACACCGCATCCGCGGGCGGCGACGTTGACGCGGCCCACCTCGACGCCGTCCATCATCTGGTAGAAGCCCTTGCCCGGCTCGCCGCCGAGGATCTGCGCGTCGGTGGTGCGGTGGCCGTCGAGGACGAGCTCGGTGGTGTCGACGCCCTTGTAGCCCATCTTGTCGATCTTGCCGGGCACCGTGATCCCCTGCGCAGTCTCGCCGAACCCGGGCTCCTTCTCGACGAGGAAGGTCGTCATGTTGCGGTAGACCGAGTCGGCGCCGGTGTCGGTCTTGACGAGGACGGCCACGAGGTTGGCCGAGCCGCCGTTGGTCAGCCACATCTTCTGCCCGTTGATGGTCCAGTCGCCGTCATCGCCCCGGACCGCCTTGGTCTTGATCGCTGCGACGTCCGAGCCGCAGCCCGGCTCGCTCATCGAGAAGGCGCCGCGGATCTCGCCGGTGGCCATCCTCGGCAGGTAGCGCTGCTTCTGCTCCTCGGTGCCGTGCTGCAGCAGCAGGTAGGCGACGATGAAGTGGGTGTTGATGATGCCGCTGACGCTCATCCAACCGCGCGCGATCTCCTCGACGCACAGGGCGTAGGTCAGCAGCGACTCCCCCAGGCCGCCGTACTCCTCGGGGATCATCAGGCCGAAGATCCCCATCTCCTTCATGCCGTCGACGATCGCCTGCGGGTACTCGTCACGGTGCTCGAGCTCCGTCGCGACGGGGAGGACCTGCTCCTCGACGAACTCGCGGACGAGCTTGACGAGCTCGGTCTGCTCCTCGGTGAGGCCGTCGGTCTGCTGGAGTCGGGACATGCGCGGATCGCCACCTTGGGGTTGGGCTGGGTCGACTGCGACCGAGTATGCCGTCGCGCCGGCAGGGGGTCACCGCGTCCGCCCTGTGAGGGTCGACACCTGTGTCGTCGGTCACCGGCCCTGCCGGCGGCCCGCGGCGGGAGCCCCGGATAAACCCGTTGCAGGGACCCCGGCGCGTGCGCGACCCTCGGTGTCGACCGCGACGGTGGACGACCGGCGCACCGGACCCAAGGAGGGCGACATGTCGATGAGGGCCTCGGGCATGCCTGCCCATGTTTCTTCTTCCTTGGAGTTCACTTGTCTCACAATGCTTTCCACGACGACGACCTCGAGATCGTCGACGCGCGGCTGACCGGTCGGCGTCCCTCTCACCTCGAGACCCAGCAGTATGCGGTCGACACCGACCCGGACGCCCCTCCGGAGGGCGACCGGTGGTCGAGCTGGGACGGCGCCACCCACGGCCCGAAGCCCCGGCCCGCCTGGGTCATCACCGACCTCGGCGCGGTCGAGGCCGACCTGGGGGTCCTCAAGACCGGCAAGGAGGCCGACGTCCACCTGGTGCGCCGGTGGGTGCCGGGCTCACCCGACCGGGACGTGCTCATGGCCGGCAAGCGCTACCGGTCGAGCAGGCACCGCATGTTCCACCGCGACTCGGGCTACCTCGAGGGGCGGCGGGTGCGGAAGTCGCGCGAGACGCGGGCCATGCGGACCCGCACCTCGTTCGGCAAGGAGCTGATCAGCGGCCTCTGGGCCTTCGCGGAGTTCGAGACGCTGGTCCGGCTGTGGGACGAGGGCCTGCCGGTGCCCTACCCGGTGCAGATGTCCGGCGAGGAGATGCTGATGGAGTTCATCGGCACCCCCGACGGGCAGGCGGCCCCGCGTCTGGCGCAGGTGCGACCGGACCCTGCACTGCTCCCGGTGCTCTTCGAGCAGCTGCGCGAGGCGATTCTCCGGCTCGCCGAGCTGGGGTGGGCGCACGGGGACCTGTCGCCGTACAACATCCTCCTCGAGGGCGACGGCGACACGGCGCGGCTGGTGCTCATCGACTGGCCGCAGGTGGTCGACGTCATCGGCAACCCGCACGGCCCCGAGTTCCTCGAACGGGACGCGCGGAACATGTGTGAGTGGTTCACTCGACGTGGGTATGCGGTGGACGAAGGCCTGCTCTTCGGTGACCTCATGGCGGCGGCGACGTCGCGCTGGTGAGCCCACGAAGGGCCGAGGACGAGATGGAGGTCACCCGTTCGTGGGGTGACCTCCATCCGCCCGGCCTTCCCGGGCCCGGGCGTGGACCCGCCCGAGGGGGGGCGCCGGGCCGGGCGTCAGTCGGTGAGGAAGTCGGCGGTGTGCCCGAACTTGCCCGAGTGCACGAACGCCTCGAGCGGCAGGCGCGAGCGCGGCAGCCGGGCCCGGGTGCGCACCCAGTCCGGCATCTGCGCGTCGTCGTCGGGCCCGCCCGGCAGGCCCAGGGCGATGCCCGTCGTCACCGCCCAGTGCGGCGGGACGGCGAAGCGCTCGGTGGCTGCTCGGTGGTCGAAGCCGCCGAACTGGCGCACCTGCAGCCCCATCGAGCGGGCCTGCACGGTGATGTGGGCGACGGCCTGCCCGAGGTCGAACATGGCGTAGTCGCTGTAGGCGATCTCGTGGTCCTCGTCGGTCGCGACCTGGTGCAGCGTGAGGATGATCGCCGAGGCCGACGGCGCCCAGGCCTGGTTGGCCGACGAGAGGACCTCGACCATCGCGGCGTGCGTGTCGTCCCCGCGCAGGCCCACGAGGAAGCCCCACGGCTGCGAGTTGCCGGCCGAGGGTGACCAGCGCGCCGCCTCGAGGATGGCGCGCAGCTCCTCGGGCCGCAGCTCGTGCGAGCGGTCGTAGACCAGGACGCTCTCGCGGTCGCGCAGCAGCGGGGTGAGCGTCTCGGGCTGCGCCGGGGTCACCAGGGGCGTGTGCCGTCCCGTGTCCGCTGTCATCCCACCCGTCATGCCGTGCTCACCGTCCTCACGCACGTGTCAACCATGCCGGGCGCCGCGCTCTTCCCGGGCCGGTCTGTGCGCAGGCACACGCTCGGCAGGCACACGCTCGACACCTGGTCAGTACCCCGAGCCGCCGGGCGCCGACCAGCGGGGGCGGGTCGTCAGTAGGCGCGGCCCACGACGGCCAGCACCCCGTCGGCCGACTCGGACACGGGCACCGAGCCGTCGGGCATCGTCAGGCAGCGCACCGTGACCGCCGACTCGGCGAGCCGCGCCTCACCCTCCGGCCCCAGCGTGGACCACGGGATGGTGGCCCACCCGGTCCTGGCCGCCTCGGCCGCCTCGGCCTCGGTGGTCACGGCGGAGGTGTTGGCGTCCCGGTGGGCCAGCGCGGCGGCATACAGCGCCTCGTGGTCCGCCTCGAGGGCGGTGCAGACGGTGTCGACGACTCCGCGCAGGGCCACGGGCGACTTGCCGCCGGCGATCCGGCGCGCCACGGTGACCGAGCCCTCGGCGAGGTCGCGCGGCCCGACCTCGACGCGGACGGGGATGCCCTTGAGCTCCGCGTCGACGGCGCGGCGCCCGAACGGCGTGTCGACGCGAGCGTCGAGCTCGGCCCGGACCCCGCGTGCCAGCAGGTCCGAGACCACCTGACGGGCCGCCTCGTGGACGCCTTCGCCGGCCTTGACGACGAGCACGAGGACCTGGACCGGTGCCAGGCGGGGTGGCACGCGCAGGCCCTGGTCGTCACCGTGGGCCATGATGAGGCCGCCGAGCATGCGCGTCGACGTGCCCCACGACGTCGTCCAGCAGGTCTCCTGGCGGCCCTGCTCGGAGAGGTAGGTGATGTCGAACGCCTTCGCGAAGTTCTGCCCCAGCTCGTGGCTCGTGCCCATCTGCAGGGCCTTGCCGTCGCGCATCATGGCTTCGAGCGCCAAGGTGTTGGTGGCGCCGGCGAAGCGCTCACGAGCCGTCTTGCGGCCCAGCACCACCGGCACGGCGAGCATCTCGCGCATGAAGGCGGCGTAGACGTCCTCGTGGATCCGCTTCGCGTAGGCCCGGGCGTCCTCCTCCGTGGCGTGCGCGGTGTGGCCCTCCTGCCACAGGAACTCGCTGGTGCGCAGGAAGATCCGCGGCCGCAGCTCCCAGCGCACGACGTTGGCCCACTGGTTGAGCAGCAGCGGCAGGTCGCGATAGCTCTGCGTCCACTTCGCGAGGTACTCCCCGATGACCGTCTCGGACGTCGGGCGCACGACGACCGGCTCCTCGAGCTCCTTGCCGCCGGCGTGCGTCACGACGGCCAGCTCGGGGCTGAAGCCCTCGACGTGCTCGGCCTCGCGCGTCAGGTACGACTCGGGGATGAAGAGCGGGAAGTACGCGTTGCGCGCCCCGGCCTCCTTGATGCGCCGGTCCATGTCGGCCTGCATCCGCTCCCAGATCGCGTAGCCGTACGGTCGGATGACCATGGTGCCGCGCACCGGCCCGTTGTCGGCCAGCTCCGCCTTCGCGACGACGTCCTGGTACCAGCGGGGGAAGTCCTCTGCCTGAGGAGTGAGCACGCTCTTGGGCATGCGCCCGATCCTACGGAGGGCATGTCGCCGCGGCCCGTCCGTTTTCCCGTCCGCAGCTCAGCCGCGCCGCATCGTGGCGACGAGGAAGGCCTGCCACGCCTCGCGGGAGTCGGCGAGCTCGCCGGGCCCACCGACCTGCTCCAGGATGCGGGTCGTGGCGTCCCGGGTCGCGTCGTCGTACTCGCCTGTCAGCTCCACGTCGGTGCGCCCCCACACGTGCCGGCACATGGCCTGGACCGCCTGCACCTGCGCCCGCGAGCGCTGGATCAGCCTCGGCTGCTCGGCGCCGAAGCGACCGACGTCGACGTGGATGTGGTTCACGTGGGCGTCGTCGAACAGGTAGGTCAGCACGTCGGCGAACTCGTGGTGCAGTCCGGCAGCCGTGCGCCAGTAGAGGGCCAGGCGACGGCGCAGCTCCGGGGCCGGGGCGTCGCGCCACTGGTCGTAGCGCAGCGACGTGAGGTCGCGGCCACCGGCGCGGAGACCCGCGATGTCCAGGGCCTCGCCCGATCGGTGCCACGAGGTGGCCGACGCCGACCCCACCCAGGCGCCGTAGGAGCGCAGCTCGTCGGGCGCCTGCCCGACGTGGCGGCGGTGCAGGGCGATCCACCTGTCGAGGCGCGCGCCGAACGCGCCGGTGACGTAGAACGTGGCAGGGCGCCGGTCGACCTCGTAGACGTGCCGGGCCGGCCCGACCTTCGTACGGCTCGTCAGGGCTGTGCGTGCGACCGGCACCGGCGCGCGCCGCTGCTCCGGTGGGTACGGCTCGCCGACCCCGGCGAGAACCGGCATCGCGAGCGTCCCCCGCGACACGGCATACGCCCCGGCCGACACGGCACCGAGGCCGAGGCCGCCCGCGGCGAGCACGGTACGGCGGCGCGGCCCGCGCCCGCTCCTCGCGCCGGGCCGCTCGTCCGTCATACCGGGACAACGAGCGGAGCGCCGGCGTGGTTTCCCGAGCCGGGCGGCATCCGGCCCTTGCTCAGAAGCGGCCACGCGGGTGGCCCCCGGCCGCGACAATGGCGGTAGGCGGACACCCGCGCGGGACCTGCCTTCGGTGGTCACACCGGCACAAGGAGGAGGCGGCCGTGGAAGGTCCCGGGTCGGAGGCACGAGCGACGCAGTCCGGCGTCGTGAGCCTGCGACGGACGCGCGCCGGCGCCTCCTCCTCGACGGCGCTGGTCGCGTTCGCCGTGGCCGCGCGGGGACTCGAGCGGGGCACCGAAGCCGTGCGCTGGGGGCGTGCCCGGATCGAGCCGGCCCGCAGGGTGGTCGCTGCAGCGGGCGCACGCCTCCCCCGACCGGAGTGGCTCTGCGACCTCGAGGCCGAGGGTGCCGAGCGCGCCGAGGCGGCGCGGCGAGAGGCCGACCGCTTCCTCACGGCGGCACTCGGCCTGGTCGCAGACCAGGTGCTCGCCCGCCTCGACGTGGCCGCCCTCGTGCTCAGCAGGGTGGACGTCGACGCCATCGTCGAGGACGCCATCGCCCACGCCGACCTCGACGCCGCGGCAGCGCGTCTGGACGTCGAGGCCGTGGTCGACCGCATCGACCTCACCCGGATCGTCCTCGAGCGGGTCGACCTGCGGGCCGTGGCGCTGGCGCTTCTGCAGCGCCTCGACCTCACCGGGATCGTCCTCGACGGCGTGGACCTGGCCACGGTCGTCGCCGCCGCGATCGACCGCACCGACCTCGACGCGCTGACGGCGACGGTCATCCAGCACGTGGACCTCGACGCGGCCGCCTCCCGGCTCGACGTGGAGGCCGTCATCGACCGTCTCGACCTCACGCGCATCGTGCTCGAGCGCGTGGACCTCGACACCATCGTCGACACGGTCCTGTCGCACCTCGACCTCGTGGCCATCGCCGGGGAGGTCATCGACGGCGTCGACCTTCCCGAGATCATCCGCGAGTCCACCGGCTCCATGGCCTCGGACACGGTCCGCGGGGCCCGCATGCAGGGCATCCACGCCGACGAGGCGGTCGAGCGTGCCGTCGACCGCCTGCTCCTGCGCCGGCGCCGGGGGTCCGCGGGCCCCATCGGCCCGGTGGGCGGCCCGGCCGGCGGTGCGGCGCCGTCGTGAGCACGATCGGAGAGACCCCCGTCCCGCGCGAGGCGCGGCCCTACCAGGGACGCCACGCCGGCCTGGTCACCCGTCTCATCGCTGCAGCCGTCGACCTCGCCGTGGTCGTCGCCGTGCTCGCGGCGGCCTACGTGGGCTGGTGCGGCTTCCTGCTGCTCATCGACCCGCGGAACTTCTCCTTCCCCGAGGTGGGCGTCGTGTTCAGCCTCCTGTCCGCCTTCGTCGTCAGCGTCGGCTACCTGACCGTGGCGTGGACGCTGAGCGGGCGCAGCTACGGCGACCTCGTCATGGGCCTGCGCGTGGTCGGCCCCGGGGGGCGCCGCCTGCACGTCGTGGGTGCCTTCGTGCGAGCGCTCGCCTGCGTCATCCTTCCCGTCGGGCTGCTGTGGGTCGCGGTGAGCCGTCAGCAGCGGTCCTTCCAGGACGTCGTGCTGCGGACGTCGGTCGTCTACGACTGGCAGCCCCGCACCGCGCACACCCAGAAGGCTTAGCCGGTCGCACCGGCCGGCCAAGGGCAACGGTCAGGACAGGGCGGCGATCGCCTCGGCGGTCGCGAGCACCTTGCGGGCGGTGTCGACGTGGAGGTTCTCGATGAGCCGCCCACCGAGGGTGGCGACCCCCCGCCCCTCGGCCTGGGCCGCCTCGAACGCCGCGATCACCGCCTCGGCCTCCTCGACCTGGGCAGGGCTCGGCGCGAAGACCTCGTTGCACGGCTCGACCTGGCCGGGGTGGATGAGGGTCTTGCCGTCGAAGCCGAGCTCACGTCCCTGCCGAGCCTCCTCGAGGAAGCCGTCGGCGTCCTTGACGTCGTTGAAGACCCCGTCGAGGACCGTGACCCCCGCCGCGCGGGCGGCCAGGACGGCGAGCTGCAGCGAGGTCTGGATCGCGGCGCGGCCGGGCGCGAACGTCGCGCCGAGCTCCTTGTAGAGGTCGTTCGTGCCGAGCACGAGGCACGCGAGCCGGTCGGAGGCGCGGGCGATCTCCTCGGCGTGCAGCACGGCGACCGGCGTCTCGACCATGGCCCAGAGCCGGGTGCGCTCCGGCGCCCCGGCGGCCTCCATCGCGGCGACCAGGTCGCGCACCTCCTGCGCCGAGCCCACTTTCGGCACGACGATGGCGTCGGGCCCGGCGGCCGCTGCCGCGGCGAGGTCGGCGTCGTGCCACTGCGACCCGATGCCGTTGACGCGGATCGTCAGCTCGCGCCGGCCGTACTCGCCGGACCGCGCTGCGGCGCAGGCGTTCTCGCGTGCCGCCTCCTTCGCGTCGGGCGCGACGGCATCCTCGAGGTCGAGGATGAGCGCGTCGACGGGGAGCGTCTTCGCCTTCTCGAGCGCACGCTCGTTGGAGCTCGGCATGTAGAGCACCGAGCGGCGCGGGCGGTAGGCGGACGTCCCGCCGTCGCATGCCGTCTGCTCCGTCATGACGTCAGCTCTCCCTCGGGGGCGGGCTCGGCGGCATACAGCTCCGCGAGCGCGGGGTCGGTGCGGGCCAGGCGCTCGGCGAGCTCGACGATGACGAGGCACTGCTTGAGGCTGGCGTCGTCCTCCATCTTCCCGTCGAGCATGACGGCGCCCGTGCCGTCGCCCATCGCGGCGACGACGCGGCGGGCGTGCGCGACGTCCTCGGCCGAGGGGCTGAAGACGCGCTTGGCGATCTCGATCTGAACCGGGTGCAGCGACCACGTGCCGACGCACCCGAGGAGGAAGGCGTTGCGGAACTGGTCCTCGCAGGCGACGACGTCCTCGATGTCGCCGAACGGGCCGTAGTACGGGTAGATCCCGTGCATCGCGCAGGCGTCGACCATGCGGGCGATCGTGTAGTGCCACAGGTCCTGCTGCGCCGTCGCCCGCTCCCCCCTGATGTCGCCTCCGACGGGGTCGGTGCGCACGAGGTAGCCGGGGTGCCCTCCACCGACGCGGGTCGTCTTCATCCGGCGGTCGGCGGCGAGGTCGGCGGGTCCCAGCGAGAGGCCCTGCATGCGCGGGGAGGCGCCGCAGATCTCCTCGACGTTGACCATGCCGCGGGCCGTCTCGAGGATCGCGTGGACGAGGATCGGGCGCGTCAGGCCCGCCTTGGCCTCGAGCTGCGCGAGGAGGCGGTCGACGTAGTGGATGTCCTCGGCGCCCTGCACCTTGGGGACCATGACGACGTCGAGCCTGTCGCCGATCTCGGTGACGAGCGTCGTCAGGTCGTCGAGCACCCAGGGGCTGTCGAGGGCGTTGACGCGGGTCCACAGCTGGGTGTTCTCACCGAAGTCGGTGGCCTTCGCGATCTCGACGAGCCCGGCACGGGCGGCCTCCTTGCGGTCGGCCTTGACGGCGTCCTCGAGGTTGCCGAGCAGCACGTCGACGGTGCCGACCATGCCGGGCACCTTGGCGGCCATCTTGGGGTTGCTCGGGTCGAAGAAGTGGATGACCCGGGACGGGCGGGCCGGCACCTGCGTCAGGGGCGTCGGCGCCCCCACCGCGAGCGGGCGGCAGAAGTCCTTGGCGCTGCGCATGCGCGTCAACGTAGCAACGGCCCGACGGGCTGCGTTATGACGACAGTCACGCATCCCGCCGATGAGGTCGGGATCACTATGGTGGCCGTGTGACCGAGCAGAGCGACCCGCAGCCGGCGACCGCATCGGCCCTGCTGGCAGAGGCGATGACCAAGTCGGGCCTGCTGTGGATCGACGTCGCCGACGACCGCACCTGGCCGGCCTGGCACGTGTGGGACGAGGGCGCGGCCCTCGTGGTCAGCGGTCCGGGCGAGCAGCCCCTGCCCTGGCTTCCGCCCGAGGTGCGCCTCATCGTGCGCAGCAAGGACACGGGCGGGCGCCTGCTCACCGTCCGGGCGCGCACCAACGTCCTCGACCCCGGTTCACCCCAGTGGGAGCGCGCGGCCGACCTGCTGCGCGCCTCGCGGCTCAACGCGGTCGACGACTGCGTGACGCGATGGGCCGCCGAGTGCACCATCACGGCACTCATGCCCTTCGACAGCCCGCTCGAGTCCCCGGGGGCGTATGCCGCCGTGGACCACCGCACGCCGCCTGCCCGGACGACGGCGACGACCACGTCGTGGCGGCCGTGGCACCTCGGCGGACGTGGGGAGGAGCGGGCCGTGCGCCGCCGCCTGCACCGCGAGGAGAAGGCCGCTCGCAAGGCCGCCAAGCAGCGGGCGAAGCTGCGCAAGAAGCGCCGCCGCCGTGGCGGGCGCTGGCCCGAGCTCTGACCCCATACCCTTGCCCCATGAGTGCGAGCACGCGTGTCTTCGTTGCCCGCCTGACCGGACTGAGCGTCTTCGACCCGCTCGGTGACCAGGTCGGGCGCGTGCGTGACGTCGTCGTGATGTTCTCCCTGAACCGGCCGGAGCCTCGCGTCATCGGTCTCGTCGTCGAGGTGCCGGGGCGGCGACGCGTCTTCGTCCCGATGACCCGGGTGACCTCCATCGACGCGGGCGCAGTCATCACCACAGGCCTCGTCAACATGCGCCGCTTCGAGCAGCGCACCAACGAGGTCCTCGTCGCCGCCGAGCTGTTCGACCGCACGGTGCGCGTCACGACGCCCGAGGCGATCGAGGCCGGGTTCGCCACGGCCCTGGTCGAGGACATCGCCATCGAGCAGGGTCCCCGGAGGGAATGGGTCGGCACGCGGGTCTTCGTCCGGCAGATCACGGCGGCGGTCTCGTCGGCGTCCAAGGCCATGTCCCGGCTGACCCGCCGGCGGTCCGGCAAGACCATGCTCGTCGACATCCGCGACGTCGTGGGGCTGCACGAGCAGCCGGGCGCCCAGAGCGCCGAGCGCCTGCTCGAGACCTACGACGACCTCAAGGTCGCCGACCTCGCCGAGGTCATCCACGACCTCAACCCCAAGCGCCGCGCCGAGGTGGCGGCCGCCCTCGACGACGAGCGCCTCGCCGACGTCCTCGAGGAGCTGCCCGAGGACGACCAGGTCGAGATCCTCGCCGGCCTCGCCAACTCGCGCGCCGCCGACGTGCTCGAGGCCATGGAGCCCGACGACGCCGCCGACCTGCTCGCCGACCTGCCGCCCGAGCAGGCCGAACAGCTGCTCCAGCTCATGGAGCCCGACGAGGCCGCTCCCCTGCGCCGGCTGCTCGCCTACGACGAGAACACCGCCGGCGGCATGATGACGACCGAGCCCGTCGTGCTCGGTCCCGAGGCGACCATCGCCGAGGCGCTCGCGACCGTGCGGCGCGAGGAGCTCGCCCCGGCACTCGCCTCCATGGTCTACGTGTGCCGTCCGCCCCTCGAGGCACCCACCGGCCGCTACCTCGGGCTCGTCCACATCCAGCGGCTGCTGCGCGAGCCGCCGCACGGCGCCGTCGGCTCGATCATCGACAAGGAGATCGAGCCCCTTCCCGCGACGGCCTCCCTCGAGACCGTGACGCGGACCCTCGCGACCTACAACCTCGTGTCCCTGCCGGTCGTCGACGACGACGGGCGGCTCATCGGCGCCGTCACCGTCGACGACGTGCTCGACCACATCCTCCCGGAGGACTGGCGCGAGGAGCGGCACGAGCTGGGGGTGAAGCCGTGAGCGAGCGCACCGAGCGGCGTCAGTCCTCGCGGGCCCTCCGCGGCGACAAGCTGGACCAGCCCTACGAGCAGCGCGCCCGCTTCCTGCCCGAGGTCTCGCTGACCCAGGAGGCCTTCGGCGTCCTGTCCGAGAAGTTCGCGCGGTTCATGGGCACGGCGCAGTTCCTCATCGGCATGACGGTCTTCGTCATCGCCTGGGTCGGCTGGAATGTCCTCGCGCCCAGGGACCTCGTCTTCGACGAGTACCCCTTCATCTTCCTGACGCTCATGCTCAGCCTGCAGGCGTCGTATGCCGCACCGCTCATCCTGCTCGCCCAGAACCGCCAGGCCGACCGCGACCGCGTCGCCCTCGAGCAGGACCGTGCCCGCGACGAGCGCAACCTCGCCGACACCGAGTTCCTGACCCGCGAGGTGGCGTCGCTGCGTCTGGCCCTGCGCGAGCAGGCCACGCGTGACTTCGTGCGCTCCGAGCTGCGCAGCCTCCTCGAGGAGCTCGAGGACCGCGCGCTCATCCGCGGCGCCGAGGACACGGCGGGCGAGGCCGGCTGACCCCCTTGGACCGTCGGCCGTGGTGAGCGAGCGCACCCCGGGCGGCGTCGGGAACCCGTGCGCGGCGGCATACGATGGAGCACATGTCTGCCGCCGCACTACCCAGCCGTGACACCCTGCTCACGGCACTCTCGAAGGTCAACGACCCGGAGATCCGCAAGCCGATCACCGAGCTCGGCATGGTCAAGTCGGTCGAGATCGACGACGCCGGCAAGGTCGACCTCGCGATCTTCCTGACGGTCTCCGGCTGTCCGATGAAGGACACGCTGACCCGCGACACGAGCAACGCCCTGCTGGCGGTCGACGGCGTCACCTCCGTCGAGGTCGAGCTCGACGTCATGAGCGACGAGCAGAGGGCCGCCCTGCGCACGCAGCTGCGCGGCGGCGCCCCCGAGAAGGAGATCCCCTTCGCCAAGCCCAACAGCCTCACGCGGGTGTATGCCGTCGCATCCGGCAAGGGCGGCGTCGGCAAGTCGTCGGTGACTGTCAACCTTGCCGCCGCGATGGCCGAGCAGGGCCTGCGCGTCGGCGTGGTCGACGCCGACGTCTACGGCTTCTCGGTGCCGCGCATGCTGGGCGTCGAGCAGCGGCCCACGCAGGTCGACGATATGATCCTGCCGCCGATCAGCCACGACGTGAAGGTCATCTCGATCGGCATGTTCGTCCCCGGCAACCAGCCCGTCGTGTGGCGTGGCCCGATGCTGCACCGCGCGCTCCAGCAGTTCCTCGGTGACGTGTTCTGGGGCGACCTCGACGTGCTGCTGCTCGACCTGCCGCCCGGCACCGGTGACATCGCGATCTCCGTGGCCCAGCTGATCCCGACCGCCGAGATCCTCGTCGTCACGACCCCGCAGCAGGCTGCCGCCGAGGTGGCCGAGCGCGCCGGGTCGATCGCCCTGCAGACGCACCAGCGCGTCGTCGGCGTCATCGAGAACATGAGCTGGCTCGAGCTGCCCGACGGCACGCGCCAGGAGATCTTCGGCTCCGGTGGTGGCCAGGCGGTGGCCGACTCCCTCACCCGCAGCATCGGCGCGCCGGTCGAGCTGCTCGGCCAGATCCCGCTCGACACCCGCCTGCGCGAGGGCGGCGACTCCGGCACCCCAGTCGTGCTCGGCGCCCCCGACTCGGCTGCCGGTGTGGCGCTGCGCGGCATCGCCCGTCGCCTCGGCACGCGCGCCCGCGGCCTCGCCGGCCGCTCCCTCGGCCTCACGCCGGCCGGTCGCTGACCGCCCTGAACGCAGGACGTGGGCACTCGACCATCGAGTGCTCAGTCCTGTGGCTGATGGTTCAGGCCAAGGAGTCGACCCACGCTCGGTGCAGGTCGGAGAACCGGCCCGAACCGGCAGCGACGAGGTCGGCCGGTGCGCCGTCCTCGACGATGCGGCCGTGCTCCATCACGAGGACGCGGTCAGCGATCGCGACCGTCGAGAGGCGGTGCGCGATGACGATGGCGGTGCGCCCCGCGAGGATCGTCTGCAGCGCCCGCTGCACCAACCGCTCCGACGGGATGTCGAGGGAGGACGTCGCCTCGTCGAGGATGAGCACGGCGGGGTCGGCGAGGAACGCCCGGGCGAAGGCGACGAGCTGGCGCTGCCCGGCGCTGAGCAGACCGCCGCGGTGGGACACCTGCGTGGCGTAGCCCTCGGGCAGCGCGCAGATGAAGTCGTGCGCACCGAGCTCCCGGGCGGCTGTCTCGATCTGCTCGTCCGTGGCCTCGGGCCGGCCGAACCGGATGTTGTCGGCCACCGAGCCGCTGAACAGGTAGTTCTCCTGCGTCACCATGACGACGGCCCGGTGCAGGTCGTCCTCGGAGACGCGCCGCAGGTCGACGCCGTCGAGGAGGACCTTCCCTGCGGTGGGGTCGTAGAAGCGCGTGGTCAGCTTGGCCAGGGTGGTCTTGCCGGCCCCGGTCGTGCCGACCAGCGCGACCGTCTGGCCGGCCGGGATGGTGAGGTCGAGGTCCGGCAGCACCGGCGACCCGGCCACGTAGTCGAACCGGACGTGCTCGAAGTGCACCTCGCCCCGCGCGTCCTGGAGAGCGACCGGGTCCCTCGGCTCGGGAACGTCGGGCACCTCCTCCAGCACCCCGGACAGCTTCTCGAGCGCGGCCGAGGCGGACTGGAAGGTGTTGTAGAACTGCGAGATCTCCTGCATCGGCTCGAAGAACTGGCGCAGGTAGAGCAGGAAGGCGGCGAGCACACCGACCGTGACGTCACCCTGGTAGGCGAGGTAGCCGCCGTAGAGGAGCACGACGGCGATCGTGACGTTACCGATGAGGCGGATCCCCGGCATGAACCACGCCACGAGCCGGAACGCGACGAGGTTGGCCCGGCGGTACTGGTCGTTGACGTCCTCGAAGATCGCCTGGTTGCGCGGCTCGCGGCGGAAGGCCTGCACGGCGCGGATGCCGTTCATCGACTCCACGAAGTGGACGATGACCAGCGCCACCTTCTCGCGCGTGGCGCGGTAGCTGCGCGCCGACTCCTTGCGGAACCAGTTGGTCAGCAGCGCCAGCGCCGGCCCGCAGAGCAGCGCCACGAGCCCCAGCTTGAGGTCGAGGACCAGCAGCAGGACGGAGGTGCCGACAAGGGTGAGGGCGGCGGTGACGAGGCCGTCGAAACCCGTCTCGAGCATCTCGTAGATCGCGTCGACGTCGGAGGTCTGCCTGGAGATCACGCGGCCCGAGGTGTAGCGGTCGTGGAAGGCCGGGCTCAGCCGCTGGAAGTGCCGGAACATGCGCCGCCGGATCAGCAGCAGGATGTCCTGCCCGATCTGGCCCGACCGGACGAGGAACAGGTTGCGGGTCACGGCCTGCGTGATGGTGGCCACCAGGACCAGCGCGACGATGACCAGAAGTGGCCCGAGGTCGCCGGACTGCCGGATCGCCGGGATCCCGACGTCGATGCCGTCCTTGACGAGGTACGGGATCGACAGCCGCGCGACGTTCTCCAGGACGACGACGACCATGAGCCACCACAGGGCGCGGCGCCACGGGCGCAGCAGCTCGGCCAGGAGCCGGCGCGAGCGCGTGGCGAGGCCGGCGGACGTCTCGGCGGACAGCTCCCCCTCGATGTCGTCGGCGGCGACGCCGCGCCAGTCCTGCGCCTGCGCACTCACGCGGACACCTCCCGGGAGATCGACGGGCCGGTGGCATGCGGCCGCGCGGGCGCGGCGGCGTCGCGGCGACCGGCGTCAGGGGCGAGCTCCTCCACCGAGTCACTCGGGTCGGCGGCCAGCAGCTCGCGGTAGGCAGGGACGCTGTCGAGCAGCTCCCGGTGGGTGCCGACGTGCGTGATGGTGCCGTCCTGCAGCAGCGCCACCTTGTCGGCGAGCATGACGGTGGAGGCACGGTGGGCGACGATGAGCCCGGTCGTCTCGGACAGGACGTTGGAGAGCGCCTGCTCGACGAGCTTCTCGGTGTGGACATCGAGGGCCGAGAGCGTGTCGTCGAGGACGAGGACAGCCGGCCGGGAGAGCACGGCCCTGGCCAGGGCGAGGCGCTGGCGCTGGCCGCCGGAGAGCGACATGCCCTGCTCGCCGATGCGCGTGTCCAGGCCCCACGGCAGGTCGTGGACGAAGCCGGCCTGGGCGATCTCGAGCGCTGCCAGCACCTCCTCCTCGGGCGCGTCGGACCGGCCGAGGGTGACGTTCTCGCGGGCGCTCATCGAGAAGAGCGTGGGCTCTTCGAAGGCCGTGGCCACGAGGCTGCGCAGCTCGCTGAGGCGCAGGTCGCGCACGTCGACGCCGTCGATGGTGATGCGTCCGCCGGTCACGTCGAAGAGCCGGGGCACTAGGGCGGTCAGGGCCGTCTTGCCCGTGCCGGTCGCCCCGACGAGGGCGAGGGTCTCGCCCGGAGCCAGGTCGAGGTTGACGTCGTGGAGCACCAGCTGGTCCGGCGCATCGGGGAAGGCGAAGTCGACGTGCTCGAAACGCAGGTGACCCCGGGCCGCCACGTCCGGGCGGTGCGGACCGGAGACGATGTCCGGCTCGGTGTCGAAGATCTCGAGCACGCGGGTAGCGGCCGTCATTGCCTCCTGGGCCATGGCGAGGATGACGCCCAGCGACGACACGGGCCACACGAGCGAGAGCATCAGGGTGATGAAGGCGACCAGCTCTCCGGGGGTGAGGCTGCCACGGCCGACGCCGATGGCGCCGAGCAGGAGCACGACGACGACGGCGAGGTTGGGGATGACCTCGAGGAAGGTCCAGAACTTCGCCGAGAGCCGGACCTTGTCCATGCTGGTGGCCTGCAGCTCGCGGGCGGCCGCGTCGTAGCGGCGGGCGACATGGTCGCTTCGACCGAAGGACTTGATGACCCGGATGCCGACCGCGCCCTCCTCGGCCTGCGTGGCGAGGTCGCCCTGCTGGTCCTGCACGCGCCGGGAGATGACGACGTAGGCCTTCTCGAAGCGCATCGAGAGCCAGATGATCGGCACGGCGGCCGCCGCGACGACGAGCCCGAGCGGCCAGTACATGGTCAGCAGCACGATCGTGACGACGAGCAGCTGCAGGACGTTGATGACGAGGAAGAGCAGGCCGAAGCCGCTGAAGCGGCGGATCGCCGACAGGTCGGTGGTGGCCCGGGACAGCAGCTGGCCGGACTGCCACCGGGTGTGGAAGCTCATGGGCAGGCTCTGCAGCCGTGAGTACAGGTCTCGGCGCAGGTCCGTCTCGAGGCCGAGCACGGCATTCGACTGGACCCAGCGGCGCACGAAGATCAGCACGGCCTCGAGCACGCCGAGGGCGAGGGCCAGCAGTCCGAGGGGCAGGACCGGCGCGAGCTCGTGCCGGGTGATGGGGCCGTCGATGATGGCGCGGGTCACGAGGGGGATGGCGATCGAGAGACCGACCCCGGCGATCGAGGCGGTGAACATGGTGACGAGCGCCCGTCGGTGGGGGCGGAGGTAGCCGCGAAGCCGCCACAGCGAGCGGACGGACGCGGGCGGCTGGGAGTGGGCTTCGTCTGGCATCAGAAGCCGACGATAACCCCACCCATCGGACTCGATGCCTCTGGGTCAGACTTTTCTCCCCAAGGCGGGCTACGTCGCCTCGGAGTCCCAGGGAGTCGGCACAGACGGGTCATGGCCGCGCGGGGTGCTGACCGGCTTGTCGACGGCCGGGGACGGCACGTAGTCCTCGTCCGGCGGGGACGCCAGGGCGTCACGCACGATCTTGCGCGGGTCGTACTGACGCGGGTCGTAGGCCTTCCAGTCCACGTCGGAGAACTCCGGCCCCATCTCGTCCTGGAGCTGCTGCTTGGCACGGTCGGCCATGGCGCGCGCCTGGCGGACGAACCTGCCGAACTTCGCGGCATACTCCGGAAGGCGCTCGGGCCCCAGGATCACGATGGCGAGCACACCGAGCAGGAGCAGCTCCCACCCGTTGATGTCGAACACAGTCCCTCGCTTCCACGCGTACCAGCGGGGCCATCCTATGGCGGTCGGCTGAAGCTCAGCTGCCAGGATCGGCTTCGAGGGTCATCCGCAGCTCGAGCTCCGCGTCCCCGCGCTTGACCTTGAGGGTGACGGTGTCACCGACGGCCCTGGCACGGATGGAGACGACCAGCTGGTCGGGCGTGCGGACCCGCTTGCCCTCGAAGCCGACGACGACGTCGCCGGGCTTGACGCCCGCCTTGTCCGCGGGGCCACCGGCGGTCACCGCACCGGGCTCGTCGGTCACCTGCGCGCCGTCCCCGGAGAACGTCCGGTTGAGCTCCACGCCGATGACGGGGTGGGTGGCCTTGCCGGTCGCGATGAGCTGGTCGGCGGTGCGCCGGGCCTGGTCGCTCGGGATCGCGAAGCCGAGGCCGATGCTGCCTCCGGTGGAGCCGCTCGTGCCGGGCACCCGGGCGATCGCGCTGTTGACCCCGATGACGCTGCCCGACATGTCGAGCAGCGGTCCGCCCGAGTTGCCGGGGTTGATCGCGGCGTCGGTCTGGATGGCGTTGATGTACGAGGACTCGCCGGGGTCTCCCGGGGTCACCGGCCGGTTGAGCGCGCTGACGATGCCCGTGGTCACCGTCTGGTCGAGGCCGAGCGGCGCGCCGACGGCGATCACCTGGTCACCGACGACGACCTTGTCCGAGGGGCCGAGCCGCAACGGCGTCAGGTCGGTGCGCCCGATCTTGAGCACCGCCAGGTCGTAGCTGGCGTCACGCCCGACGATCGTGGCCTTCTCGGTGTCGCCGTTGCTGAGGACGACCTCGATGTCGCCGTTGACGCCGCCCTGGACGACGTGGTTGTTGGTGAGGACGTGGCCCTTGCCGTCGACGACGAAGCCGGACCCGGTGGCGGAGCCCTCGCTGCCGCCGCTGACCTTGATGGTCACGACGCTCGGGAGCGCCACCGCCGCGATGTTGGCGACCGAGCCGGCAGGGCGCTGCGTCGCGCCGGGACCGGGATCCGGGAGCGTGGACCCGGCGAGGTTGACCCGGTCCTCCGCGACCTGTCCCGCGACCCCGCCCACCACTCCGGAGAGCAGGCACAGGCCTGCCACGGCAGCCACGAGCTTCCCCCTCCCCCGTCGCGACGCAGGAGCTGGACGCTCGTCGGTCCGGGGTGCGCCCCCGTCCGACGGAGGCGCCCCGCCGGGCCCCGCCGCGTCTCCGGCCGCGTCTCCGGCCGCGGAGTCGGCACGGGCCGGCGCGCCGGGAACGCCTGACGGGTGCTCGCCGAAGACGTCGAACCACGCGTCGTCGGAGCCCGGCTGGCCGGTGGTGGAGGACCCACCGGACGGTGAGGCTCCACTCTGGGGAGCGCGAGCCGGAACGGCGTACGGCGACGAGGACGGGATGGCGCGGGTGTCGTGCAGGTCGACGATGCCGGTCTGCTCCGGTGCTCGCACGGGCTCCGGAGGGCCGACGGGCGTCTCACCGGGCGCGCTCGAACCACTCGAGACACCGGAGGGTGCCGGATCGCCGGGGGAGGTCTGCCCCGGGCCCGGTGTCGGCTCGGGCCCCGGCGGTCTCGGCTCGTCGCTCATGGGGTCGATTGTGCCGAACGGACCGTGGTGATCCGCACGGAGTCCACGACTCCGTTCACGATTCCGGAGCCGAGCCGCGAGCCCGTGGCGCCGGACGGGGTGGCAGACCGCGTGGAGACGAACCAGGAGGGCACGCCTCCCGAGTCGAGGCCGCTCGTGCGACGTGACTCGGTCGGAGCGGGCGAGACCCGGTAGACCGGGAGCACCGAGCTGCCGAGGCCGGCCGCACCGGCCGGGCTGCCCCCGAAGTTCGCGACCGGGCCGGGCACCGAAGGCAGCCGGCCGGCGGGAGACGGCGACACCGCCAGCCCCCAGGCCGCTGCCACCGAGGCGCCCGCCGCGATGGAGGCGAGGACCGCCGCGCGCATCGGCGAGCGGTGCAGGGCCGGAGCCGTCGGGGGCACGGTGGGCACCGGCTCGTGGAAGGGAGCGGACGTCATACGGGAGCGGTCCGGGGCGGGCGGTACGCCCGGGGTGCCGGACACGCCTCGAGCCTCGTCCGCAGGGGCCGAGGCCGCGAGGCCGATGAGGGAGGTGCGCAGGCTCATCGGGACGCCGGTGTCGGCGCGCAGGGCCGCGACGATGCGGCGTTCCTGGTCGGCAGCCGCGCGGCACACGGTGCAGCACACGAGGTGCTTGTCGTAGAGGTGCAGCATAGCCGGGGGCAGGGCCCGGTCGACGTACGCACGGACGTGTCCCTTCAGGTGCGGCGTCACGACATCACCTCGGGTCTTCTCATCGCTGGCTGGCGGCGACCCGACGGCCGGGCAGGCGCAGGCCGGCACGGGCGGGGCGCGACTCGGGCTTGGCGGGGCGGGCGGCAGCAGCCACCTCGGGAGCGCGGTGGGCCAGGGCCTCGCGCAGCTGCGCGCGGCCACGGTGGATGCGCGAGCGGACGGTGCCGAGCTTCACGCCGAGGGTTGCGCTGATCTCCTCGTAGCTGAGGCCCTCGATGTCGCACAGGACGACGGCGGCGCGGAACTCCGGCGCCAGGGCGTCGAGCGCCCGCTGCACGTCGTCGTCGAAGCGCGCGTCGTGGTAGCTCTGCTCGGGGCCCTTCTCGGCGCTCGGGAGCCGGCCGGCCGCGTCCTCGGGGAGGGCGTCGAAGCGGATGCGCTGCTTGCGACGCATCTTGTCGAGGAAGACGTTGGTGGTGATGCGGTGCAGCCAGCCCTCGAACGTGCCGGGCTGGTAGGAGCTCAGCGACCGGAACACGCGCACGAAGACGTCGTGGGTGAGGTCCTCGGCGTCGTGAGGGTTGCCCGTGAGGCGGTAGGCGAGGCGGTAGACCCGGGCCGAGTGCTGCTCGACGATCTCCTCCCAGGTGGGAGGTGTCCATGCCGCGTCGGCCTGCTCCACCGGGGTGGGAGAGGTGGACGTCACGCTGGTGCTCACGGGGGCTGGGCCTTTCAGGCGAGGGGATCACTGTCGACAACGCTGTCGTTTGTCGATTCGTTCCCGTCATCGTCGCGGATGGGCCTGTCCGCGGTGTCTCGGGAACCTGTGCGGACGCTGTGGGTCAGCGCGCCTGCGGGCTGCCGTCCCTGGGGGTCGCCTCGTGGTGCCGCCGGCCGTGGCTGCGGCGGTCCTCCTTCATCTCCGCCTCGAACAGGTGGCGCCGGCCCTGGGCGAGGTCGTCGCGGGCGTCGGACTCCAGGCGCTTGAAGGTGGAGTAGTAGGAGTCGTCGTAGTCCTCGACGATCTGGAAGGTCCACCGGCCCTCGATGACGTTGCGGCCGACCAGCTCGGTCTGCAGCCGGTCGGCGATCGCGTCGTGACCGGCCTTGCGGAAGAGGTCGACCGCCTCGCCGAGCGCGAGGTCAGCCGTGCCGGTCAGTCGGTGGAAGCCGTAGAGGTAGCCACGGGCGTGCTCGACCACCTCGAGCGCCTCGGAGAGCTTGCCGAGGGCCTCGACCGTGGCGTCGTCGACACCCTCGGGGCGCTGGTGGTCGGGGCTGGGCAGGTCCTGTTCGCTCATGACGTGATCCTTACCCGCTTCGGGAAGACGCGTGCCGAAACGGTTCGGCCCACCACAGTAGGGTTGCGGGCATGAGCACGCAGAAGGTCGCCGCCTGGTCGCACGCAGAGGAGTTCGTCACACCGGGCGAGCACGTGGAGGAGGCCGGACGCCGCGGGGAGGAGCTCGGCGCACCGGCCGTCGGCAACGGCGTGGGGTCCGTCCTGCAGACCCTCGCGGCAGCGACCGGCGCCAAGGCCGTGATGGAGATCGGCACCGGTGCCGGCGCCTCCGGCCTCTGGCTCCTGGGGGGCATGCCGGCCGACGGCATCCTCACCACCATCGACCTCGAGACGGAGCACCAGCGCGCCGCGCGTGAGGCCTTCGCGGCCGCCGGCTTCGCGCACCAGCGCACCCGCGTCATCGCCGGTCGCGCCCTGGAGGTCCTCCCCCGCATGACCGACGGCGCCTACGACCTCGTCGTGGTCGACGCCGACAAGCAGGAGTACCCCGACTACCTCGCGCAGGCGACGCGGCTGCTGCGCCGTGGCGGCACCCTCGTCATGACGTGGAGCGACAAGGAGTCCGACCCCGCGAGCCGCGACCCCGAGACGCGCACGCTGCGCGAGGTGGGCCGCACCATCCGCGACCAGGGCCGGTTCATCGTCTCGCTGCTGCCCGTGGGCGAAGGCCTGCTCGTCGCCGTCAAGCGCTGAGCGGGCGTATGCCGGGTCGCGGCCCGGCGGCATACGGCCACTCCTCAGCCG
>NZ_BAAAPU010000003.1:31666-39596 GCF_039531305.1 Terrabacter lapilli | reverse complement strand
GGGGCCGTCTGCCTGTCAGGCGGAAGGGTCAGCTGACGCCGTCACAGCCCTGGATCGCGTCGCGCAGGGCCGCGGCCTCGTCCGGCGTCATCTCGACGACGAGCCGGCCACCGCCCTCGAGAGGCATGCGCAGCACGATGCCGCGGCCCTCCTTGACGACCTCGAGCGGGCCGTCGCCGGTCCTCGGCTTCATTGCTGCCATGGTTCCCCTTCCCTAGGAATCCTGGGTCTTTGGCTCCATTATTCCGTGTCTGGTTTGCGAGACCTAATTGGGGATGTGATGGAGGGCACGCCGGGGCGAGTCGGGGCCTGCTGCGCTTCCGCCGCGGAGCGGTTTGGGACAGAGTGGCGCCCATGACGCAGACCCCCGAACCGACCGCCCCCGCTCCCCTGATCGTCGAGGTGTCCGACGGCGTCGCGTGGCTCCGGCTCAACCGGCCCGAGGCGATGAACAGCCTCGACGACGCGCTCAAGGACGCCCTCCTTGCGGCGCTGCGCGATGTGGCCGAGGACCCGGCGGTGCGCTGCGTCGTGCTGACCGGGACGGGCAGGGCGTTCTGCGTGGGGCAGGACCTCAAGGAGCACGTGCGCAACCTGGGCGACCCGACGTCTACGCTGGCGACGACGGTGACCGACCACTACAACCCGATCGTCCTGGCCCTCTCGACGATGAACAAGCCGGTCGTCGCAGCCCTCAACGGGGTCGCGGCCGGCGCCGGGATGAGCTTCGCCCTGGCGTGCGACTTCCGGGTGGCCGCCGAGGAGGCCGGGCTCAACACCTCCTTCGCCGGTATCGCCCTGTCCTGCGACTCGGGCGCCTCCTGGACGCTGCCCCGGCTGGTGGGGCCGGCCCGCGCCAAGGAGCTGCTGATGATGCCGAGGACCGTCTCGGCCCGGGAGGCGCTCGCCATGGGCCTCGTCACACGGGTGGTCGCCGCCGACGAGCTCGAGGCGGCGGTGACCGAGCTGGCGCACACCCTCGCCGAGGGCCCGACCCTGGCGTACGGCTCGATCCGGCGCGCCGTCGCCTACTCCGCGAGCGCCCACCTCGCCGACGCGCTGGCCAACGAGGCACAGCTCATGGCGCTGACGGGCGCCAGCAGCGACCACCGAGCCGCGGTGGACGCGTTCCTGGCCAAGGAGAAGCCGACCTACACCGGCTCCTGAGTTCGGCTCCGGCCTCAGGTGCGGGCCTCGACGTCCCCTGTGTGGCGGGCGCCGTCCACACCCCCGTCCGCCCCGCACGGCGCATCCACACCCGGTGTCTCGACCGGTGCGGCTGCTCGCATCCGGAGACAGGCTCTCGTCATGTCTCTTCCTCACGCGGCCCTGGCTCTGGCTTCGCAGCAGGAAGGAGTGCTCTCCCGGAGCCAGCTGCTCGGTGCGGGTGTCACGCACGAGGCCCTGCGCTGGCGGATCGGGCGTGACCGGCGCCTGGTGCTGCCCGGCGTCTACGCCCTGCAGACGGGACCGCCCTCGCAGGTGCAGCGGCTCGTGGCCGCCCAGCTCCTCGGCGGTCCGGGCTCCTGGTTGGCGGGCACCACCGCTGCGGCCCTCCACGGCCTGCGGTCCTGCTCGCTCGCTCTTCCGATCAGGCTTCTCGTACCGCGGCCTCAGCGGTCGCGACGCATCGCTTGGGTGGACGTGCGGGCCACCTCCCTGCTCGGTGAGCCGGTCGTCGGGCGAGGGCCACTCCGGCTGGGGTGCCTGCCGAGGGCCGTGGTCGACGCGACAGCGGAGGGGCCCGAGGAGCGAGGGCGCTCGCGCCATCATGATCGAAGCCGTGCAGCGGCGGATGGTCAGGCTCGATGACCTCGAGCACTGGGTCGACGCCCGTGGACGCAGAGGCTCCGTGCGGCTCAGACGCCTGCTGGCCGAGGCCGCATCCGGCGCGTGGTCTGTCCCCGAGTCGGACCTGCTCGCCCTGATCCGCACCTCGCCCAGGCTGCCCGAGCCGATGGCCAACCCGCTCCTCACCGGGCCAGCCGGCGAACGGCTCACCTCCCCCGACGTGTGGTTCGACGACGTCGGCATGGCGGTGCTCGTCCAGTCCCGTCAGTTCCACGCCGACGGCCTCGACTGGGACGCGACCGTGACCGCCGGGTCCGACCTGTCGACGGCCCGAGTCGTGGTCGTCGGGGTGACGCCCGAGGCGCTGACGCGAGACCCCCTGGGACAGCTCCGGCGGGTCGAGCAGGCACATGCCGCCGCCCGCCGTTCGGGAACGCGTGCACCGGTTTCGGCGTCACCACGATCGGCGGTTCCCCTTCTGGACGCGTGTGGGTAGACCTGGCTCGGAGAACACGAGGTGCGGTGCGGGATGGTGTTGCGCCTGGTGGGCCGATGACCCCATCGGGAGCAGCATCATCTGCCACTTCGAGCTTTGACTACACCCTGAGTTGACCCACCGGCGGCAGTCGCGTCCGTGACCCAACGCACGGGGGTCACGGCGGGTAGTCGCTCGGGGGGATGAAGCGCCACAGGATGTCGGTCCAGTAGTACTGACCCACCACGCACAGCACGGCCAGCGGCACGAACCGCCACAGCAGCCGTCGCCAGCCGTTGCCACGTCGGTCTCTCCAGCCGGCCCCGAGCAGCACCACGAGCAGGGGGAAGAGGGGCAGGAGGTAGCGGAAGATGCTCGTGTACGGGTCGAGCACCGCAGCGAGGTAGGCCGGGTAGGCGAGCGACCAGGTGCGCAGGTCGGCACCGAGGCCCCGCGCCCACGGCCCCGCCACCACGGCCACGAGGACCAGCGGCACGACCCAGAGCATCACCGGTCCCCACGTGACGCCGAACACGTAGGTCGACATGCCCGACCACGGCTTGAACGGCTCGACCGTGCCGGAGGCGCGCCAGGTCGCCATGGTGTCGGTGTAGGCGGACCGCACCCCCGTGCGCCACCACGCGATGGCCGGCCACAGCAGCCCGGCGACACCGCAGCCGGCCAGCGCGGCGGCCATGGCGGCATACGTCCCCCTGCTGATCGGGCGCGAGCGGCGACGACGCCAGCGCACCACGACGACCACGAGGGTGACCGCGGCGAGCGGGACCGCGATGGGACGCGAGAGGCCCAGCAGCAGCGCGACGACGGCCGCGACGAGCCACCGCTCCCGGGCGAGCGCGTAGAGGTAGCCGACGAGCAGCAGCATCGCGAGCGACTCGGTGTAGGCCAGCTGCAGCGTCACCGATGCCGGGAAGGCGGCCCAGAGGGCCACGACCAGGTAGGCCGCCGGGTCGCCGATGCGCTCGCGCAGCAGCAGACCCATGAGCACCGCCGCTCCCGCGCCGCACAGCAGGGCAAGGGTCGACCCGACGGCCGGGAAGTGCAGCCCGGTCAGGGCCATCCCGACCCGCGCCAGGAGCGGGAAGAGAGGGTAGAACGCCCACGCGTTCTGCTGGACCGAGCCGCCCTCGGTGCGCGGCAGGGTCGCGGGGTAGCCGTGCTCGGCGATGGTCTGGTACCACTGCCCGTCCCAGAGGGCCGTGAAGGGGAAGTAGGTGACGGGCACGTCCTCCCCGCCGGTCATGCCGCTCGGCACCTGGTGCTGCATGACGACGAACAGGATCGTCGTCGAGACGACCCGCGCCATGGCGTAGATCGCGAGCAGCCACACGACGAAGACGCGCCGAGGGCGCAGGGGCGACAGCTGGCTCATGCGGTGTCGTCGTCGCGCGGCTGATCACCGCGCAGCACGGCGATCTCCTCGTCCTTCTCGCGCAGCTCGCGCCTCAGCCGGTCGACGACCCCGTCGACCTGGCTCATCCGGTAGCCGCGCAGCCCGACGTCGAAGACGAGGTCGTCGAAGTCGGAGTCCTTGATCGGCTCGTCGGGCAGCGGCTCGTGGCTCAGGCTCGACGTCGGCCGTCCCATCCCACCACCGACGAACCCGAGCACCAGCGCGACGACGAAGCACAGGACGACGATGCCGACGAAGAGGATGAACCACTTCACGGGCGGCTCTCCTCGAAGCTGCGGATGACGCGGACCGCCTCGCGGGGGTCGTCGGTGAGGGTCAGGCGGTCGAGGTCGGCCGGACCGATCATCCCGCCGGCCAGCGCCGTCTGACGCAGCCAGTCGATGAGGCCCTGCCAGTACGCGATGCCCATGAGCACGACGGGGAACTCGGTCACCTTCTGCGTCTGGGCGAGCGTCACCGCCTCGAAGAGCTCGTCGAGGGTGCCGAAGCCCCCGGGCAGCACGATGAAGCCGCGGGAGTACTTGAGGAACATGACCTTGCGGGCGAAGAAGTAGCGGAAGTTGATGCCGAGGTCGACGTACTCGTTGAGCCCCGTCTCGAACGGCAGCTCGATCCCGAGCCCGACGGAGGTGCCGTCGGCCTCGTAGGCTCCCTTGTTGGCCGCTTCCATCGCGCCGGGTCCTCCGCCGGTGATCACCGCGTAGCCCGCCTCGGCGAGCAGCCGGCCCACCTCCACCCCCATGGCGTATGCCGGGTCGTCGGGAAGCGTGCGCGCCGAGCCGAACACGGCGGCCGCGGGACCGAGCTCCGAGAGCGTGCCGAAGCCCTCGACGAACTCCGACTGGATGCGCATGACGCGCCACGGGTCGGCGTGCAGCCAGTCGGTGCGCTGGCGCCCCTCGAGCAGGCGCTGGTCGGTCGTCGTGGCGGGCACCTTGTGGCCGCGCAGGGTGACGGGACCGGTCTGGCGACGACCGCGGCGCGGGGTCTCGGGTGTGACGGGTGCGGGCTGGGGGTCGGTCACAGCGCCACCTTATGTGCAGAGCTCAAGCGAGCCAGCGCAGCAGGGCGGCCTCGGCCTCGGTGTACTGCTCGACGGGACAGCGCTCGTCGTCCATGTGGGCGAGGTTGGGGTCGCCGGGACCGTAGTTGACGGCCGGGATGCCGAGCGCCGAGAAGCGTGCCACGTCGGTCCAGCCCTCCTTGGGGCTGACCGGCACGCCGAGGGCGTCGATGAAGGCCTTGGCCGCGGGCAGCTGGAGGCCCGGGCGTGCACCGTCTGCCGCGTCGGTCAGGGAGACGTCGAAGCCGTCGAAGACGTGGCGCACGTGCGCGAACGCCTGCTCCGTGTCCTTGTCGGGCGCGTAGCGGTAGTTGACCGTGACGGTGCACGAGTCGGGGACGACGTTGCCGGCGATGCCGCCGCTGATCCCCACCGCCTGGAGCGCCTCGTGGTAGTCGAGGCCGTCGACGCTCACGGTCTCGGCCTCGTAGGCCGTGAGGCGCGAGAGCACCGTCGCGGCGTCGTGGATGGCGTTGTGGCCCTTCCACGGCCGCGCCGAGTGCGCCGCGATGCCCTTGGTGACGACCTCGACCCGCAGCGTGCCCTTGCAGCCGCCCTCGATCCCGCCGTTCGTCGGCTCGAGGAGCACTGCGAAGTCGCCCTCGAGCAGCTGCGGCGCGGACTGCGCCAACCGCGCCAGCCCGTTGTGGGCCGCCTCGATCTCCTCGCACTCGTAGAAGAGGAAGGTGAGGTCGCGGTTCGGCTCGCGCAGCTGCGCCGCGACGCGGAGCATGACCGCCACGCCGCCCTTCATGTCCACCGTGCCGCGTCCCCACAGCTCACCGTCGACCTGCCGGGTCGGCAGGTTGGGCACGGTCGTCAGCGGCACCGTGTCGATGTGACCGGCCAGGATGACCCTCTCGGCCCGTCCCAGCGACGTGCGAGCTACCAAGGTGTTGCCGTCGCGGAGGACCTCCAGGTGCTCGAGCGGGCGGAGGGCGGCCTCGATCGCGTCCGCGAGGCGCGCCTCGTCGTGGCTGACCGACTCGACGTCGCACACGGCTGCCGTCAGCGTCGTGACGTCCGTGTGGATGTCGAGGGTGACGCCGTGACCGGCCGCAGGCTCGGTGGCTCGTGCCGGGACGGAGGGCTGGGCGGACTGCTGCTGGGACGGCATACGGGGAAGGCTAGCCGCAGCGACCCACGGGCAGTCCGCTCGGGACCGTCCGGGCCGTGGGTCGCGTTTCACGGTGGGCACCGGCGGCCCATATCCTTGCCGCCATGTCGGAGCGCAGCGCATGGGGACACGGACTGACGACGATCAGCGACGACGGGCAGGTGCTCGACACGTGGTTCCCGCAGCCGGCCCTCGGCGCGGCGCCGGCTGAGGCGGCGGCCCCGGCTGGCCTGGGCTCGCTCGCCGGCCAGGACACCGTCCGCCGGGTCAGCACCGAGGTGCGTCTCGTCGAGATCGACCTCGACGCCGCTCCCGTGGACGCCCCGGACGCCTACCTGCGCCTGCACCTGCTCTCGCACTGCCTCGTCCAGCCCAACGCCATCAACCTCGACGGCATCTTCGGCGTCCTGCCCAACATCGTGTGGACCAGCCTCGGTGCCTGTCCCGTCGAGGGCTTCGAGCAGACTCGGATGCGGCTGCGCACCTCGGGACAGCACGTCTCGGTCCACGGCGTCGACAAGTTCCCGCGGATGACCGACTTCGTGGTCCCCCAGGGCGTGCGCATCGCCGACGCCGACCGCGTCCGGCTCGGCGCGCACCTCGCCCCCGGCACGACCGTCATGCACGAGGGCTTCTGCAACTTCAACGCCGGCACGCTCGGCACCTCGATGGTCGAGGGCCGCATCGTCCAGGGGGTCGTCGTCGGGGACGGCTCCGACATCGGCGCGGGTGCCTCGATCATGGGCACCCTCTCGGGCGGAGGCACGGAACGCGTCAGCATCGGCGAGCGTTGTCTCGTCGGAGCCAACGGCGGCATCGGCATCGCCCTCGGCGACGACTGCGTCGTCGAGGCCGGGCTCTACGTGACGGCGGGGACCAAGGTGACGCTGCCCGACGGCTCCGTGGTCAAGGCCCGGGAGCTCTCGGGCTCGAGCAACATCCTGTTCATCCGCAACAGCGTGACCGGTGCCGTCGAGGCCCGCGACCGGAAGGGCACGGGCATCACCCTCAACCACGCGCTCCACGCCAACGACTGACCGACCCGGCGCCCCGCCGAGACCGAGCCGACTCCGATTTGAGCCGGCAGACCGAAGGACCCGATGCCCAGCAACCGTCCCGGCCCGTCGGCCGCCCGCTCGCGACAGCGGGTGGCCGTGCGGCGCCGACGCCGCCGACTGATCCTGCTGCTGGTGCTCGCGGTCGTGGTGGCCGGCGGCTGGTTCGGGGGGCGGCAGCTCGTGCGCAGCGTCGCGAGCCCGAAGTGCACGATCACCGCCGGCGGGATGACCGAGACGTTCGACCCGGAGCAGACCGGCAACGCCGCACTCATCGCCGCGCTGGCCGTGAAGCGCCAGATGCCGCCGCGGGCGGCCACCATCGCCCTGACCACGGCCTTCCAGGAGTCGAAGATCCGCAACCTGCGCTTCGGCGACCGTGACTCGCTCGGGCTCTTCCAGCAGCGGCCGAGCCAGGGGTGGGGCACGGAGGAGCAGATCCTCGACCCGGTGCACGCGACGAACGCGTTCTACGACGCGCTCGAGAAGTTCAAGGGCTACGAGTCGGCCGACATCACCACGATCGCCCAGCGGGTCCAGAAGAGCGGCTACCCCGAGGCCTACCGCGACCACGAGGGACAGGGCCGGGTGCTCGCCTCCAACCTCACGGGCCACTCCCCCGCGGGCCTCACCTGCCGGCTCGACCCGGTGAAGGGCGGCGTCGCGACCCCGCGGCAGGTCGCGGGCGACCTCGCCGAGCAGATGGGCGTGACCACCGTGCGGGCGGGCGACGGGTCGCTCACCGTCACGACGCGCTCCATCACGACGGCCTGGGCCGTGGCCCAGTGGGCGGTGGCCCGCGCCGATGCGTACGGCGCCACCAAGGTCACGGTGGGCGACCGCGCGTGGGACCGCGCGTCCGGCGACCAGGGCTGGTCCTCCGGCAGCGACGGGACGACCGTCACCATCCGGCTCGGCTGAGCCTGGCCACGCACCGTCGGAGACCGGTGGCCGGTGACCGCCGACCGGCCAGGAGCAGGGCGCGTCGAAGGCT
>NZ_BAAAPU010000003.1:0-31629 GCF_039531305.1 Terrabacter lapilli | reverse complement strand
GGTTCGTGGCCTTCGACGTCTGTGCCGACGCGACCTCGCGGGCGTCAGGCGGGGTAGCTGCGCTCCGGCTCGCCGGTGTAGATCTGGCGCGGGCGCCCGATCTTCGTCTCCGGGTCGTTCATCATCTCGCGCCACTGGGCGATCCAGCCCGGGAGGCGGCCGATGGCGAAGAGCACGGTGAACATCTTCGACTCGAAGCCCATGGCCTTGTAGATGAGGCCGGTGTAGAAGTCGACGTTCGGGTAGAGCCGGCGCTCGACGAAGTAGTCGTCGGCCAGGGCGATCTCCTCGAGGGCCTTGGCGATCTCGAGCAGCGGGTCGTTCTGGCCGAGCTTCTCGAGGATGTCGTCGGCGGCCTTCTTGATGATCGCCGCACGCGGGTCGTAGTTCTTGTAGACGCGGTGCCCGAAGCCCATGAGGCGGATGCCCGCCTCCTTGTTCTTCACCTGCTCCATGAACTTCTTGGGGTCCTCGCCCGAGGCGTGGAGCTTGCCCAGCATCTCCAGCACGGCCTGGTTGGCGCCGCCGTGCAGCGGACCCGAGAGGGCGTGGATGCCGGCCGACACCGAGTTGAAGAGGTTCGCGTGGGCCGAGCCGACGAGACGCACGGTGGACGTGGAGCAGTTCTGCTCGTGGTCGGCGTGCAGGATGAAGAGCAGGTCGAGGGCCTTGGCGACGGTCGGGTCGACCTCGTAGGGCTCGACCGGGTAGCCGAACGTCATGCGCAGGAAGTTCTCGACGAACGACAGCGAGTTGTCGGGGTACATGTAGGGCTGACCGACGCTCTTCTTGTGCGCCATGGCCGCGATGGTCGGCAGCTTGGCGAGGAGGCGGACGGTCGAGATCTCGACCTGCTCCTGGTCGAAGGGGTCGAGGCTGTCCTGGTAGAACGTGCCGAGCGCCGAGACCGCCGAGCTGAGCACCGGCATCGGGTGCGCGTCGCGCGGGAAGCCGTTGAAGAACGCGCGGAGGTCCTCGTGCAGCATCGTGTGCCGGCGGATGGAGTCCTCGAAGCGCGTCAGCTCCTCGGGGGTCGGCAGCTCGCCGTAGATGAGCAGGTAGGCGACCTCGACGAACGTCGACTTCTCCGCCAGCTCGGCGATCGGGTAGCCGCGGTAGCGCAGGATGCCCTCGTCACCGTCGATGAAGGTGATGGCGCTCTTGCACGAGGCGGTGTTGACGAAGCCGACGTCGTAGGTGACGAGACCGGTCTCCTTCAGCAGGGACCCCACCCCGAGCCCGTCATTGCCCTCGACCGCACCGACTCCCGGGAAGGTGAGTTCCTTGTCTGCGACCCTGAGTGTCGCGTCCACTGCCTTCGTCACTGTTCCTCGCCTTCTATCGCTCCGGCCAGAGGTTCGCCGGACATATCCGCGAGTGACGTTACCCCAGCGTCTGTCCAGGGTCGAAACAGCCCCTTTCGGCACAGCCGGGACGACCGGGTCGATACCGGCCGAGGTGCAGCCGCCTCAGAGACGGGCGCAGGCGGCCTCGATCCGCTCGTCGGTCGCGGTCAGCGCGATGCGCACGTGGCGCTGCCCGGCACTGCCGTAGAACGAGCCGGGAGCCACGAGGATGCCCCGGTCGGCGAGGTCGGAAACCGTTGTCCAGCAGTCCTCCTCGCGGGTTGCCCACAGGTAGAGCCCCGCCTCGGAGTGGTCGACGCGCAGCCCCGCGCGGGCGACCGCCGCGAGCAGCTGCTCCCGCCGGCGGGCGTATGCCGTGCGCTGCCTCTCGACGTGCGCGTCGTCGCGCAGGGCGACCCCCATGGCGTGCTGGACCGGCGTCGGCATGATCATCCCGGCGTGCTTGCGCACCGCGAGGATCGCTGCGACCAGTGCCGGGTCACCGGCGACGAAGGCCGCGCGGTAGCCGGCGAGGTTGGACTGCTTGGACAGCGAGTAGACGGCGAGCAGGCCCTCGTGCGAGCCGTCGCAGACGTCGGGGTGCAGGATGCTCGGCGTCGAGGTGCCGACCTGGCCCTCGCGCCAGTCGAGCTCGGCGTAGCACTCGTCGCTGGCCACGACGACGCCGTGCTGCCGCGCCCAGGCCACGACCTTGCGCAGGTGGTCGACCCCGAGCACCTGGCCGTTGGGGTTGCCGGGGCTGTTGAGCCACAGCAGCTTCGGAGTGGTCGCTGCGGTCAGCGGACCCAGACTGGTGAGCGACTGCGCCACCACGCTGGTGGCGCCGGCGATGCGGGCACCGATGTCGTAGGTCGGGTAGGCCACGGCCGGGATGCCGACGACGTCGCCGACACCCAGGCCGAGGAGGGTGGGCAGCCAGGCCACGAGCTCCTTGCTGCCGATCGTCGGGAGGACGGCGTCGAGGTCGAGCCCCGGCACGCCCCGCCGGCGCTCGAACCACTCGCAGATGGCGGCGCGCAGGTCGGCGGTGCCGACGGTCAGAGGGTAGCCCGGCGCGTCGGCCGCCTCGACCAGCGCACGGCGTACGACCTCGGGGGTGGGGTCGACGGGCGTCCCGACGGACAGGTCGACGATCCCCTCCGGATGCGCGACCGCTCGCGCCTTGTACGGCGCGAGCGAGTCCCAGGGGAAGTCAGGAAGGTCGAGCGGGGTGATCACTCGTCGTGTTCCTGAGGCGGCAGCGCCTCGATGAGCGGGTGGTCCTTGTCGATGACACCGAGCTTGGCCGCACCGCCGGGGCTGCCGAGGTCGTTGAAGAACTCGACGTTGGCGTTGTAGTAGTCGGCCCACTGCTCCGGGACGTCGTCCTCGTAGTAGATGGCCTCCACCGGGCAGACCGGCTCACACGCACCGCAGTCGACGCACTCGTCGGGGTGGATGTAGAGCGACCGCCTGCCCTCGTAGATGCAGTCGACCGGACACTCCTCGATGCAGGCACGGTCCTTGAGGTCGACGCAGGGCTGGGCGATGACGTAGGTCATGGGGAGCGGGCCTCCTGTGGTGGAGCGTGCGGGAGCGGATGCTGCACGGCCTAGTATGCCGGACATGACTGGCGATCCCCTGCGGGGTACCACGGGCCATCGGCTGACCGCCGGGCTCACCGTCGGCAGCCGCGTCGTCGTGCGCTACCGGCTCGAGGAGGGCTCCGAGGCCGCCGCCACGGACTTCCTCGGCGAGCTCGTCGCCCGCAACGACGACTTCCTCGTGGTCGACACCAAGACCGAGCGGGTCAAGCTGGTCCGCGCCGACGTCATCGCAGCCAAGGACGTGCCTCCCCCGGCGAGTCGCCCGGGACGCGCCCACGAGCGGATCTCGGCCGACGACCTCGAGAAGCTCATGGCCAAGGGCTGGCAGCCCCTCGAACGGGGCGGTCTCGGTGACTGGGTCCTTCGGGCGTCCGAGGGGTTCACCGGTCGCGCCAACTCCGCCCTCGTCGTCGGCGACCCGAGCCTGCCGCTGGACAAGGCGATCGACTTCGTCGAGGGCTGGTACGCCGAGCGCGGGCGCCCGGCCATCTTCCAGGTCCACGGGCAGCCGGGCTTCACGGTCGCCGACGACCCCACCGCCGCCGCGTTGCTCGACCGCGGCTACACCGCGGGCGGCGGCAACGCCGAGTGGGAGCGGGTGCACGTCATGACCGCCTTGTCGGCCGCCCTCCCGCCGCTGACCGAGCAGTCTGCCCCCGTCACCGCGGACGCCGAGCTGAAGCTCGACTGGCTCATGACCTACGGCGAGCAGCGCACCATCGTGCCGGGCGTCACCGAGGCGGTCCTGACCGGCAGCGACGGGCAGCTGTTCCTGTCTGTCCGCGAGCCGCAGAGCCAGCGGATCACCGCCCTCGCCCGCATGGCGATCCACCCCGGCTGGGCCGGGATCTTCGGCCTGTGGGTGCACCCCGAGCACCGCCACGAGGGTCTCGGCTCGACCATCGTGTCGGCGGTGGCGATGGTGGCCCGCGAGAACAACATGCCGGCGGTCTACCTGCAGGTCTCGGCGGACAACACCACGGGCACGGCCTTCTGGGAGAGCCTCGGCTTCGCGGTGCACCACGACTACGCCTACCTGGCGCGGCCGGCCTCCTGAGAAGTCCTCACGGGGGCGTGGCCTTCGGGTTGGTGCAGATGATGTGGTCCTCGGGCACGTAGTGGGTGGTCACCGGCTCGCTCCTGACCAGCTCGGGTGACCCCGGACGACGCCACTCGCGGGTCACGGTCACGTCGAAGCCGGGGTTGGGCTGCTGCGGGTAGCACTTCAGGCTGTCGCTGCTGATCGTTCGGGGTGGCACGACGTTGCGCCGCGGGCCCTTGACCGACGCGATGTCCCAGGTCTTCGTGCTCCACACCCGGCCGTGGACGAGGCCGCCCTCGACCCAGGTCTGCAGCAGCATCCCGTAGGGGGTGTCGTTCTTCCACTTGTTGTCGAGGCTCGGCCAGTAGACGGTGGCCTCGCGGCCCTCGGGGTAGCGAGGGATGAAGAAGGCGTGGGGGCTGAACTCGAGGAAGTGCACCCCGGCGAAGTAGGCGAGGTTGTAGACGACGGTCGAGACCTGGCTGATCCCGCCGCCGGTCCCCCGCGTGAGCCGGCCGTCGATGATGACGGTGCCGTCGGCGTACCCCTTGTCCTCGGTGCGCTCGCCGAGGATCCCGTTGAGGCTGAACGTGCCCCCGGCAGGGACGTACGTGCCGTTGATGCGGTTGGTGGCGACCACGAGGTTCTTGGTGCGGGTGGGGTCGTTCGTGGGGAAGGGCGACGTGAAGTCGGCCACCAGCGTGGTGACGCCGGCCTTCTGGGCGTCCGCGGTGGTGAAGGGTGGCTGCGCGACGGACGGGCTCATGTCGACGGTCCGGTTGTCGCCCGAGATGGCGGCCACGACCCGCTTGACCAGTGCGTCCTCGTCGACGACCAGCCCGTCGACCGAGGGCACGAGCCTGGGCTTGCCGTTGTGGGGCTCGAAGACCCACCGGGCACTGCTCGCCGCCCGTGTCGTCACCTTGACCTTGCCCGCGACCAGCCGTGCGAGGCCCCGCTCGTCGAAGCGGGGGGTGAGCCCGCCTGAGTCGTCGGGGACGACCGACACCATCGGGGCGTAGTCGGCCGGCGACAGCAGGACCTTGGTCTTGCCGGACACGAGGGTCAGGGGCCCCGACATCGCGGTGCTGCCGAACTGCGACGCGACCCGCTGGACGGTCTCGGCGTCGACGCGCGGCGCGGTCTCACGCAGCACGGCCGTGGCGGAGGTCGAGTCGGGGAATGCCCTGCGCAGCGCCAGCTTCGTGGCGGCGATGTCGAGCGTGTGGCCGGGCTCGGGCAGGTCGACCGACACCGCGCCCCCGGGGAACGTCACCCGCCCCTCGACGGCAGGGGCACCGAGCCCGGGGGCCACCCGCTGGAGGTATGCCGTCAGCGCGTCGTCGTCGACCCGCGTCAGCAGGGGTGCGCGCACCGTCCCGGTCAGCTTGGCCCAGATGACCCGCGGGTCGAGGGTGAAGCCGATGAGCCCGTCGAGGGAGCGGTCGGCGTCCACGCCGAGGCCGGCCTGCCCGGGCACGACCTCCACGGGCTGGTCGCGCCCGGGGACGGCCAGGGCGATCGGCGTCGCCAGCAGCGAGCGTGAGCCCCTGTCGATGGCCGCCCGCGCCGCCTCGGGGGTCATGCCGCCCACCTGGATGCCACCGATAGACACGGTGGCCGGCGCGTGCTGCGCAGACCATGCGCACAGGCCGGCGTAGCCCCCGCCGAGGACGACGGTCGCCATCAGCAGCCGCAGAGCGGTCGAGCGCCGCTCGCGGCGAGGGTCGTCGTGCCAGTCGTCGGACATGCGCTCTCCGTGCATGGGGTCAGGTGGCACGAAGGTAACCGCTCCACCGGCCGAATCCGCAGAGGCGGCGCTCATCGGCCGGCGGGTGTCGCCCGCGTCGGCCCGCCGGCCCGGCGGCGGCTCAGTCGAGCAGGTCTGTCCCCCGGCGTCCGGTCGGCTGCCACGTGCGGGGGTCGACCCGCCGGAAGCCCTCGCGCGCCGCGGTGCGCGCGGCCACGAGGTTGGAGAGGGCGTGGACGTCCTCTGAGGCGACGATGACCTGGGTGGCGTGCGCGCGCAGCGCGTCGTTCTTGACGGCGCGCGCGGCCTCGTCGGTCACGACGTGGGTCACGAGGGCGTCGTCGACGACGGAGGGCGGGAAGGGGTCGTCCGGCGAGGGCACCACGAGCCGGGGCGCCTCCGGCGAGCCGTCGCCGAGGTCCTGCTGGGCCCACCAGCACGCCGTGTCGAGCAGCGCCGGGTCGGCGGCCCGCAGCCACTCCCGGTCCTCGCGGGCCCAGCCGATGGGCGTGAGGATCTCGTAGGCGCGCCGCGGCAGGCTCTCGGCCTCGAGCAGCTGCAGCGCCCGGCGGGTCGCCCGGTGCGCCTGGACGTGGTCGGGGTGGCCGTAGCCGCCGTGCTCGTCGTAGGTGACGACGACGTCGGGCCGCAGCTCGCGCACCACGTCCGCCACGAGACCGCCGACCACGTCGAGGTCGGCCGCGGCGAAGGCCTCCGGACGCGCCGCTGCGGGCGAGCCGGCCATGCCCGAGTCGCGGTAGCGCGAGAGCCGGCCCCCACCCCCGTCTGGGCCGGCATCGGTGCCGGCATCGGGGTCGGCGCCGAGCACGTGGCCGACGACCCCGATGCGGGACAGGGCGCGGGTCAGCTCACCGTGGCGGAAGGGCCCGAGCCGGTCGTCCGGGTCCCCCTCGAGGTGCGCCAGCCCCGGCGGGATGACCTCGCCCTCCTCGCCCAGCGTGCACGTCAGGACGTGCACCTCGTCGCCACGGGCCACGTGGTGCGCCATCGCGATGCCGCACGTCAGCGTCTCGTCGTCGGGGTGGGCGTGCACGAAGAGCAGGCGAGGCACTTGCTTCCTCTCGGGGGTCTGGCGTCAGCGCACGGCGACGGTGGCGAGGTCGACGATGCCACCGACCTGGTGGTCCTCGTAGGAGGTGATGCCCGAGCCGTGCAGGTAGAGCGCCTTGGTGGCCGAGAGCGCGATGTAGCCGCCCCGGTCGCGGATGGCCTGGTCGGCCTGGCGCCAGACCGCCTGGCGGGCACGGGCGTCCGCCGTGGTGTCGGCCTTGTCGAAGAGCGCGTTGACGGCGTCGTCGCTGAAGTAGCCGACGTCCTGCCCCGGGCCGGAGGAGTCGAGGTTGATGCGCGGGTCGAACAGTGCCGGCAGCACGCTGCCGGCCGAGGGCCAGTCGGGCGTCCAGGCGCCCCGGAAGAGGTCGTAGGAGTCCACCGAGGTGGGCTTCTCGATGGTCTCGTAGTACTCCTCCGGCGCGACGCCGGTGAGCTCGACCTGGAAGCCCGCGCGCTGCCACCCAGCCGCCAGGGACGCGTACGCCTTGTCGCCGAGCACCGAACGCGCGTAGACCACGCGCAGCCGCACGGGCAGCTGCACACCGGCCTGCTCAAGCACCCGTCGGGCCGCCTCGGGGTCGCCCTCGACCCGCGAACCCGGCGGGACGTCGATGGACTGCGGGTCGACCGCGGGTGAGAGCAGCGACCACGTCGGGGTGCCGGCACCCTCGCCGCCGGTGGCGGTGGCGTACGTCGCGCGGTTGGTCGACAGCGCGAGCGCCTTGCGCACGGCCGGGTTGGCCATGACCTTGCTGCGCATGTTGACGGCGAGGTAGTCGACGTTGCCGGTGTAGGGGAAGGTGAGCCGCGCCTGCAGCGCGGTGCCGGCCTGGTTGCGCAGGGTGGGGCTCGCCTGCACCCACGACACGGCATAGGCGTCGTCGTCCTGCTGGTTCAGCAGGCGCTGGATGACCGTGGCGTCCCCCAGGCCCGAGGTGACCTGGATCGTGTCGGGGTAGGCCTGGCGGATGGGGTCGGTGCTCCGGTCCCAGTGCTCGTTGCGCACGAACGTGCCGCCCTGCCCGGGGACCCACGCGCCCTGGAGGCGGTAGGGCCCGCTCGACATGACGGCATACGACGCCTTGTCGGTCTTGGTGTCGGCGGAGGCCTTGCGCGGCGCGAACTCCGGCAGGGCCACGATGTGCGGGAAGTCGGGCTCGGGGTCACGCAGCCGGAAGGTGACGGTGCGTCCGGCGCAGGACACGGCCCGGTCGAAGTCCGCCTGGTGCGCCGCGTCGCCGGGCCCGGCGTAGACCGGCTTCTCGACGCCCTCGGGTGTCACGGCCGTGGGGATGTCGAGCAGGTAGCTGGCGTAGTTGGTGCCGTTCACGTGGGTGCGCCGGTCGAAGGTGCGGGCGACACCGTGGCGCACGTCCTCGCACGTGACCGGCGAGCCGTCCTGCCAGGTGACCCCCGGTCGCAGGGTGAAGGACCAGGTGCGTGCCCCGTCGGCCGCCGTGCCCGTGTCGGTGGCCAGGTCGGCCTGGACGTCGCGCTGGTGCGTGCCCGTGCCGTATGCCGTGAGCCCCCTCGCGAAGGTGCGCTGGGCGAAGAAGGCCTCCGGGCCCACGTACATCTGCTGCGGGTCCCACGTCGCGACCGACCCGGAGACGAGGACCTGCAGCGTGCCGCCCCGCTGCGGCTGGGCCGCTGCGGGCGACGGCGCCGTGCCGGCGACCTGCGAGTCCGACGCCGGCGCCTGCGACGTGCACGCCGCGGCACCGGCGGCCAGCAGTGCAGCCCCCACCGCCGCGGTCAGCGACCGCCGGAGCCCTCGCGCGATGTCGCGCCCTGAGACCCGCCCCACGACCTGCCCGACGACCTGTCCCGCGTCCCGTCCCACGACAGGCACGGGTGGGTCAGCCTTCGGCCTTCGCCGCCGACCGCGCGCGTGCCGCTGTCCGGGCGCGCTCGCCGGCGTCGAGGACGACCTTGCGGATGCGGACGGAGTCGGGCGTCACCTCGACGCACTCGTCCTCGCGGCAGAACTCGAGGCTCTGCTCGAGGCTGAGCTTGCGCGGCGGCACGATCTTCTCGAAGTTGTCCGAGGAGGAGGCACGCACGTTGGTGAGCTTCTTCTCCTTGGTGATGTTGACGTCCATGTCGTCGGCGCGGGAGTTCTCCCCGACGATCATGCCCTCGTAGACCTCGGTGGTCGGCTCGACGAAGAGCACGCCGCGCTCCTGGAGGTTGACCATCGCGTAGGAGGTGACGACGCCCTTGCGGTCGGAGACGAGCGAGCCGCTCGTGCGGGTCGTGATGGTGCCGAACCACGGCTCGTAGTCCTCGAAGACGTGGTGGGCGATGCCCGTGCCGCGCGTCTCGGTGAGGAACTCGGTGCGGAAGCCGATGAGCCCACGGCTGGGCACGAGGAACTCCATGCGGATCCAGCCGGTGCCGTGGTTGGTCATCTGCTCCATGCGGCCCTTGCGGGCCGCCATGATCTGGGTGATCGCGCCGAGGAACTCCTCGGGGGTGTCGATGGTGAGGCGCTCGACGGGCTCGTGCACCTTGCCGTCGACCTCGCGCGTGACGACCTGGGGCTTGCCGACCGTGAGCTCGTAGCCCTCGCGGCGCATCTGCTCGACGAGGATCGCGAGCGCGAGCTCGCCTCGACCCTGGACCTCCCACGCGTCCGGACGCTCCGTGTTGAGGATGCGCAGCGACACGTTGCCGATGAGCTCCTTGTCGAGGCGGTCCTTGACCATGCGGGCCGTGACCTTCGAGCCGCGCACCTGGCCGACCATCGGGCTCGTGTTGGTGCCGATGGTCATCGAGATGGCCGGCTCGTCGACGGTGATGAGCGGCAGCGGGATCGGGTTCTCGGGGTCGGCGAGGGTCTCGCCGATCGTGATGTCGGGGATGCCGGCGACGGCGATGATGTCGCCCGGGCCGGCCTCCTCGGCGGGCTTGCGCTCGAGGGCCTCGGTCATGAGCAGCTCGGTGATCTTCACACGCTGCTGGGAGCCGTCGTGGCGGCACCACATGACCTGCTGGCCCTTCTTGATCGTGCCGTTGAAGACACGGAGCAGGGCGAGACGGCCGAGGAAGTTGGACGCGTCGAGGTTGGTGACGTGCGCCTGCAGCGGGGCCTCGTCGTCGTAGGTCGGCGCGGGGATGGTCTCGAGGATCGTCTCGAAGAGGGCCTCGAGGTCCTCGCCGGCGGGCAGGCCGCCGTTGTCGGGACGCTCGAGCGAGGCGCGGCCGGCCTTGGCGGATGCGTAGACGATCGGGAAGTCGATCTGCTCCTCCGTGGCGTCGAGGTCCATGAAGAGCTCGTACGCCTCGTCGACGACCTCGGCGATGCGCGAGTCGGGACGGTCCACCTTGTTGATGCACAGGATCACCGGCATCTTCGCGGCTAGCGCCTTGCGCAGCACGAAGCGCGTCTGCGGCAGCGGGCCCTCGGAGGCGTCGACGAGGAGCACGACGCCGTCGACCATCGACAGGCCGCGCTCGACCTCGCCACCGAAGTCGGCGTGGCCCGGGGTGTCGATGATGTTGATGGTGACGCCGTCGGTCAGGCCCCGGTCCGCGGCCGCCTTGCCCGTGTAGTGCACCGCGGTGTTCTTGGCGAGGATGGTGATGCCCTTCTCGCGCTCGAGGTCACCGGAGTCCATCGCCCGCTCGTCCACGTGCTGGTGCTCACCGAACGCGCCGGACTGCCAGAGCATCTTGTCGACGAGGGTGGTCTTGCCGTGGTCGACGTGGGCGACGATGGCGACGTTGCGGATGTCCGCGCGGGTCTTCATGGGCATGAGGAACAGTCTCTCAGGGTTTCGAGGGTGCTTCGGACCACGTCGTCGTGGGGTGGTGCTGGAGAGGGTGGGCCACGTCAGGTCCGGCCGGGACCGGCCAGCATCGCCTCGAGCGTCTCGACGATGGGCAGGTCGGCGGGAAGCCAGCCGACCGCGCGCAGGTCGTCGAGCTCGAGCCAGCGCAGCTCGTCGTGGTCCTCGATGGGCTGGGGGTCGCCCTCGACCACCTCGGCGAGCCACACGAGCATCTCGTAGCGGTCGCCGAGCGGCCACGTCGAGCCCGGGAGCGGCCCGGGCACGTGGACCCCGAGGCGGATGCGCACCCCGAGCTCCTCGAGGACCTCCCGGTGCAGCGCCGACAGCGGGGACTCCCCCTCGTCGACCTTGCCCCCGGGCAGCTCCCAGCCGCCGGCGAGCGCCGACGGCTCGGTGCGCCGGGCCGACAGGAGCCGGGTGGGTCGCTCGAGGTCGTCGACGATGGCCGCCCCGACGACGAGGCGGACCGGGGTGCGGGAGGCGGCGGTCATGGCGTCGTCGATAGTGCCACAGCACCGGTGTGGGACCGCCTGCGAGTCCGGGAGCGCCGCACACGGCACACGGCGGCGTCGGCGTGTTGTGATGGAGGTATGGCACGACGACTCACCGACGAGGAGATCGAGCGCCAGCTCGGCGACCTGCCCGACTGGCGCCGCGACGGGGACACGATCCGCGCCTCCTTCGACGCCCCGGACTTCCCCGCGGGCATCGCCCTCGTGCAGGAGGTGGCCGTGGCCGCGGAGGACATGGACCACCACCCCGACATCGACATCCGCTGGCGCACGGTCACGTTCGCGCTCTCGACGCACTCCGAGGGTGGCCTGACGCAGCTCGACGTCGAGCTGGCCCACCAGATCAGCCAGGAGGCTGCCCGCCGCGGGGCTCGCGCGAGGGGATGACCGCGACGGCTTGACCTAGGATCGGCTCATGCGATCGCACTCGCGCTCCGGCTCGCGTTCCGAGTCACAGGAGGGCCATAGTCCCGGGCCGGACCACGTCCGGCCGAACCTGTCGCACCACCGGCTCACGAGGGTGGTGACCGCGTGAGCACCGCCCTCGGCATCATCCTGGGCGTCACCCTGATCCTCGCCCTGACCGCCGCCACCGGCTACTTCGTGGCGCAGGAGTTCGCCTACGTCGCCGTCGACCGCAATGCCCTCCGGCAGCTGGCCGACCAGGGCGACGCGGCCGCCCAGCGGGCCCTGCGCGTGACCTCCCAGCTGTCCTTCACCCTCTCGGCCGCCCAGTTCGGGATCACCGTCACGGCGCTGCTCGTCGGCTACGTGTCCGAACCCCTCGTCGGTGTAGGCCTCGCCGGGCTGCTCGACCCCTCCATGCCGTATGCCGCCCGGCTGAGCCTGTCGGTCACCGCCGTTCTCGTCTTCTCCACCGTCCTGCAGATGGTCTTCGGTGAGCTCGCGCCCAAGAACTACGCCATCGCCCGCACCGTGCCGCTGGCCCGGGCCCTGAGCCGCTCGACCCTGCTCTACCTCGCCGTCGCCGGCCCGGTCGTGCGGCTCTTCGACCGGGCATCGACCGCGTTGCTGCGCAAGGTCGGCATCGAGCCCGTCGAGGAGCTCGAGCAGGGAGCGACCGCCGAGGACCTGACCCGGATCATCGACGAGTCGCACGCAGGTGGCCTGCTCGACGACGACCTCTCGGAGGTCCTCGAGGGCGGCCTGCGCTTCCGCGAGCTCGACGCGGGCGACGTCATGACGCCGCGGGTGCGGGTCACGACGATCCGGTCCGACGCGCCCGTCTCGCAGCTGCTCGAGCTGCTCGACACCGGCTGGTCCCGCTTCCCGGTCACCGGGCGCGACGGCGACGACATCGTCGGCGTGGCCGGCATCGCCGAGCTGCTCTCCGTGGCGCCCGAGCTGAGGTCCGGCACGACGGTGGGGTCGGTGGCCTCCGAGGCGACCGTCGTCCCCACGAGCGCGCCGTTGCCCCGCGTCCTCGAGCAGATCCGGACCGACCACCGGCAGCTGGCCGTCGTCGTCGACGAGCACGGCGGGTTCGCGGGGATCGTGACCTTCGAGGACATCGCCGAGGAGGTCGTCGGGGAGATCCTCGACGAGGACGACGTCGCCGCGCCCGGCGTCGTCGAGGCCGGCCCCGACTGCTGGGTCGTGCCCGGACACCTCCGCCTCGACGAGCTCGACACCGCCACCGAGCTGCGCCTCACCAGCAGCGACTCCCACACGACGATCAGCGGCCTCATGCTCGAGCTCCTCGGTCGCACCGCCGTCGTCGGTGACGAGGCCCGTCTCGAGGCGCGGCGCGACCTCGTCCCGGACGGCCGGACGGACGGCGCCGGGGACGGTCGGCAGCAGGCCGCCGGCTCCGGACCGGCGACCCTCGGGAGGGGCGACGACGAGCCGGAGGGCCGGCACCGGACGGTGTCCGTGCAGCTGACCGTCGAGTCCGTCGCGCGCCACGTGCCCTCCACCGTGCGGGTGCAGGTGCTCCACGCGCTCCCTGACCCTGACGCGCTCGCCGAGGCGCTCCCCGAGGCGGAGCCGCCGGGCGCCGCGGAGGAAGCCGCCGCAGCGGGCCGCTCCGTCGACGAGCGGGCGGAGGCCCGGCGATGACCACCGCCCTGCTCGTCTCCGTCCTGCTCCTCGCGCTCAACGCCTTCTTCGTCGCCGCCGAGTTCGCCCTCGTCGCCAGCAAGCGGCACCGGCTCGAGGACATCGCCGATCGTGGCAGCACCGCCGCCCGGGCGGCCGTGCGCGGCAGCCGCGAGCTCTCGCTCATGCTCGCCGGCGCGCAGCTCGGCATCACCTTGTGCACGCTCGGACTCGGATCGCTGGCCAAGCCGGCGGTCGCCGAGCTGCTCACCCCGCTGTTCACCTTCGCCCGGGTGCCCGACGCGGCGGCATACGTCGTCTCCGTCGTGCTGGCGGTCGGCATCGTCGTCTTCCTGCACATGGTCGTGGGCGAGATGGCGCCCAAGTCGTGGGCCATCGCGCACCCGGAACGCTCGGCCGTGCTGCTCGCGCTGCCCTTCCGCGGGTTCACCTGGGTGATGCGCCCGGCCCTGCGCCTGCTCAACGCCCTCGCCAACGGCTGCCTGCGCCTGGTCGGCGTCACGCCCCAGGACGAGCTGGGCCAGGTCCACGGTCCCAAGGAGCTGCAGCTGCTCATCGCCAGCTCCAAGGACCACGGCATGCTCGCCGAGCCCGAGCACCGCGTCCTCGCCGGCGCCATCGACCTCGACACGACGCCCGTCGCCGACCTGGTCGTCCCCATGGGGCGGGCGGTCGGCGTCGACGCGACGGCAGAGTGTGCCGAGGCCGAGGCGGTCTCCCGCGCCACCGGCCGCTCGCGCCTGATCGTCCGCGACGGCGGCAACCCCGTGGGAGTCGCCCACGTCCGCGACGTCGTGCGCGCCCGACCGGGCACCCCCGTCGCAGCGGTGACCACGCCCGCCGTCCACCTCGACGCCGGCCTGTCCCTGCTCGACGCCCTGTCGCGGATGCGGCAGGCGCACGCCCAGCTGGTCCTCGTCGACGGGCCGGCAGGGCCGATCGGCCTCGTCACCATGGAGGACCTCCTCGAGCAGGTCCTCGGACGGTTCGACGACGAGACGGACGCCTGAACAAGGGCCCTCCAGCGGGCAGACCTCTCGTTCCGGACATCCGGTCGCCGAAAGATCTCCGGCGCGTCACGATTCGGCCAAGTCGGTTGCTGACTCGTGTCGCGCCGCTGAATGATGGGGCGCGCGGCCGTGGGGGCGGTAGGTTGCGGCTGCCGCAGAGCAATGTTGGACGGCCGACCCGTGCCCCCGGCATCGACCACGACCCGGAGGTGGCGCACCCATGAGCACTCCCATCGAGCTCGAGCCCGGCGCGACCACCGCGCAACAGGAGCCGGTGGCCCAGGGCGAGGGACGCATCGAGGGGCGCTCGCTGGGCCAGATCGCCTGGTCGCGCCTCAAGCGCGACAAGGTGGCCCTGGGCGGAGGCGTCTTCGTGCTCTTCCTCATCCTGGTCGCCTTCTGCGCGCCGCTCGTCGTCGGGCTCCTGGGCCACCCGCCGGACGAGTTCCACCAGGAGCTCATCGACCCCAACACGCAGATCCCGATCGGCCCCTACGGCGGCATGTCGTGGGACTTCCTCTACGGGCTCGAGCCGGTCAACGGGCGTGACATCTTCAGCCGGGTGATCTACGGCTCGCAGATCTCCCTGCTCATCGCCTTCTTCGCCACGCTGCTGTCCGTGGTCATCGGCACGGTCCTCGGCGTCATGGCCGCCTACTTCGGTGGCGCCATCGACACGCTCATCAGCCGCACGATGGACGTCTTCCTCGCCTTCCCGATCCTCGTCTTCGCCCTCGCCCTCGTCGGCGTCGTGCCCGACCAGGCCTTCGGCCTCAAGGGCGACTCGCTGCGCATCGCCGTCATCATCTTCGTCATCGGCTTCTTCAACTGGCCGTACATCGGCCGCATCATCCGCGGCCAGACGCTGTCGCTGCGCGCGCGTGAGTTCGTCGACGCCGCCCGCAGCCTCGGGGCCCGCACCCCCTACATCCTCTTCAAGGAGCTGCTGCCCAACCTCGTCGCGCCGATCCTCGTGTACGCGACCCTGCTCATTCCCGCCAACATCCTCTTCGAGGCGGGTCTCTCGTTCCTCGGCGTCGGCGTCCAGGCGCCCCGCGCCACGTGGGGCGGCATGCTGTCCGACGCTGCGCAGTGGTACCAGATCGACCCCTGGTTCATGCTCTGGCCCGGCCTCGCGATCTTCGTGACGGTGCTGGCCTTCAACCTCTTCGGGGACGGCCTGCGGGACGCCCTCGACCCGCGGTCGCGGTAACCACCGCACCCGCATCCCGTTATAGAAGGAGCGCATCCACTCATGAAGAAAACACGCGTGGTGGTGGTCGCGACAGCGGCCGCCCTCGCCCTGGGACTGTCTGCCTGTGCCGGCAGCCAGACCCCGGGCACCTCTTCCAGCGGCGGTGCCGGTGGGTCGGGCGCGGCGCCTGCGGCCAATGCCGCCCTGAACGCGGTCGTCCGGCCGTCGGACAAGAAGGGCGGGACGCTCCGCTTCGGCATCACGAGCGACTGGGACTCCGTCGACACCGGCGACACGTACTACGGCCTCTCGTGGGACTTCCTGCGCAACTACGCCCGCACGCTCGTCGCGTTCAAGGCGGCTCCGGGCGACCAGGGCAACCAGCTCGTCGGCGACCTCGCGACCGGGCTCGGCAAGCCGAGCGCCGACAACAAGACGTGGACGTACACGCTTCGCGACGGGATCAAGTTCGAGGACGGCACGCCGATCACGAGCAAGGACATCAAGTACGGCGTCGCGCGCCAGCTCGACAAGGACACCTTCCCGAACGGCCCCACCTACTTCAACGACTTCCTGGCCGACGTGCCGAAGGGCTACTCGGTCTACAAGGACAAGAACCTCGACAACCTGAAGTCGATCGAGACGCCGGACGACAAGACGATCGTCTTCAAGCTCAACAAGCCGTTCGCCGGCTTCGACTACTTCGCGCAGCTGCCCGCGACGTCCCCCGTGCCGGCCGCCAAGGACACCGGCACGAAGTACAAGGAGCACGTCATCGCGTCCGGCCCCTACAAGTTCTCGGTCTACCAGCCGGGCAAGCGCATCGAGCTGGTCCGCAACGACCAGTACGACCCCAAGAGCGACCCCGACACCGGCCGCAAGGCCCTGCCGGACAAGATCACCGTCGAGATCGGCGTCAACGCGACCGACCTCGACAACCGCCTCATGGCCGGTGACCTCGACATCGACCTCGCGGGCACGGGTGTGCAGGCCCAGGCACAGGGCAAGATCCTCGCCGACCCGTCCCTGAAGGCCAAGACCGACGACGTGATCAGCGCGCGCACCAGCTACACGCAGATCAACAGCGACGTCGCGCCGTTCGACAACATCGAGTGCCGCAAGGCCGTCATCTACGCCTACGACAAGACGGGCTACCAGCGCGCCTACGGTGGCAACATCGGTGCCGACATCGCCACCGGCCTGCTGCCCCCCGTCGTGCCCGGCTTCCAGGAGATGGACCTCTACAACGCGAAGTCGAAGCCGCAGGGCGACGTCGACTCCGCGAAGGCGGCCCTGGCCAAGTGCGGTCAGCCCAACGGCTTCGAGACCAACATCTCCTTCCGCCCCGAGCGCCCCAAGGAGAAGGCGACGGCCGAGTCGCTCCAGCAGGCCCTTGCGAAGGTCGGCATCAAGGCCAGCCTCAAGGGCTACCCCCAGGGCGACTACTTCAAGCTCTACGCCGGCAAGCCGGACTTCGCCAAGGCCAACAAGCTCGGCCTCATGGTGATGAGCTGGGGCGCCGACTGGCCCGACGGCTTCGGCTTCCTCCAGCAGATCGTCGACAGCCGCGTCATCCGTCCTGCGGGCAACACCAACCTCGGCATCAAGCTGCCCGAGGTCGACAAGCTCATGGACCAGGCGCTGCAGGAGAACGACAAGACCAAGCGTGAGGCCATCTGGGGCCAGATCGACAAGGTCGTCATGGAGCAGGCGCAGGTGATCCCGGGCATCTGGAACAAGGCACTGCTGTTCCGCCCCGACACCGTGTCGAACATCTTCGTCAACAACGGCTACTCGTACTACGACTACGCCGCGGCGGGCGTCACCAACCCGTGAGTCCCCGGTCCCGGGTGCCAGGCGGGCGACCGCCTGGTACCCGGGACCTCCAGGCCCCTCCCACCCGTGAAAGTAGGTGAAGGCACAGCGCGCCGGGTGCACCTGCCCGTCCCGACCGCGCCGGCCGTCCTCCCGTGCTGACGTACCTCATCCGCCGGCTTCTCGCCGCCGTCCTGCTGCTCGCCATCGTGAGCGCGGTCGTCTTCGCCATCTTCTTCCTCGTCCCCCGCATCGGGGGGGCGACCGTGGACGACCTCGCGTCGCGCTACGTCGGCAAGAGCGCCGGCCAGGCGCAGATCCACGAGACCGCCGTCCGGCTCGGCTTCACCGACCCGATCTGGGTGCAGTACGGCCGCTTCGTCAAGGGCATCGTGGCGGGCGCCGACTACAACACCGGCGCCGGCATCGACCACTGCCCTGCGCCCTGCCTCGGCTACTCGTACATCACCCAGAACCCCGTCCTGCCCGAGATCCTCGACCGGCTACCCGTCACGTTGATCCTCGCCGCGGGAGCCGCCGTCCTCTGGCTCATCGGCGGCGTCGGCACGGGCGTCATCTCCGCGCTCCGGCGCGGCACCGCCCTCGACCGCGGGTTCATGGGCGTCGCCCTGGCGGGCGTGTCCCTCCCCATCTTCTTCACCGGTCTGCTGGCCCTGTCGATCTTCAGCTACGGCCTGAAGTGGACGTATGCCGGCGGCGCCAGTCCCATGGACGCCACCAGTCCCCTCGACCTCGTCCACCGCATGCTGCTGCCCTGGATCACGCTCGCCTTCCTGTATGCGGCGTCCTACGCCCGCCTGACGCGGGCCGGCATGCTCGAGACGATGAACGAGGACTACATCCGCACGGCTCGCGCCAAGGGGTTGCGGGAGCGCGACGTCGTCGTCAAGCACGGGCTCCGCTCGGCGCTGACGCCCATCCTGACGATCTTCGGCCTCGACCTGGGCCTGCTCATCGGCGGCGCGGTCCTGACCGAGACCACCTTCTCGCTGCAGGGCATCGGCTACTACGCCGTCCAGGCCATCAACCTCAACGACCTGCCCAAGGTCCTCGGTGTCACGCTCGTCGCGGCCGTGTTCGTCATCATCGCCAGTCTCATCGTCGATCTCCTCTACGCCGTCGTCGACCCCAGGGTGCGTACCTCATGAGCCAGTCCACCAACGAGTCCACCGAGGCCGGCCGCGACAGCGCCGCCCAGACTGGGGGCACGACCACCGACTCCTCGAAGCCGTCGCGCCGCGCGGCCAAGGACGTGTCGGTCAACACGCTCGACGGCATCGGCGGCATGGGCGCTCCCCCACCCGACGCCTTCCTGTCGGTCCGTGACCTGCGCGTGCACTTCCCCACCGACGACGGCCTCGTCAAGTCGGTCGACGGGCTCTCCTTCGACGTCGCTCGCGGGAGGACCCTGGGCATCGTCGGCGAGTCGGGCTCGGGCAAGAGCGTGACCAGCATGTCGATCATGGGACTGCACAAGCCCGAGACCGTTCGCATGACCGGCTCGATCAAGCTGGACGGCACCGAGCTCGTCGGTGCCAAGCCGGAGGATGTCCGGGCGCTGCGCGGCAAGCGGATGGCCATGATCTTCCAGGACCCGCTCTCGGCGATGCATCCCTTCTACACGGTGGGGCACCAGATCATCGAGGCCTACCGCATCCACAACAAGGTCAGCACCTCGGTCGCCAAGAAGCACGCCATCGACATGCTCGGCCGGGTCGGCATCCCCGAGCCCTCCAGCCGCGTCGACGACTACCCGCACCAGTTCTCCGGGGGCATGCGCCAGCGAGCCATGATCGCCATGGCCCTCTCGTGCGACCCCGAGCTGCTCATCGCCGACGAGCCCACGACGGCGCTCGACGTGACGGTGCAGGCGCAGATCCTCGACCTCATCCGCGACCTGCAGTCGGAGTTCAACTCGGCCGTCATCATCATCACGCATGACCTCGGCGTCGTCGCCGAGCTCTCCGACGACATCATGGTCATGTATGCCGGCCGCTCGGTGGAGTACTCCTCCGCCGACGAGGTCTTCACCCGGCCGGAGCACCCCTACACGTGGGGTCTGCTCAGCTCGATGCCGCGGCTGGACCGGGTGCGGACCGAGCGGCTGCGTCCCATCGCCGGCGCGCCCCCGAGCCTGATCAATGTGCCGCCGGGGTGCCCGTTCCACCCGCGGTGCGCGTACGCCGACCGCACCGACGGCCTGAGCCAGACGGTCCGCCCGCCCTTCGCCGAGGCGGTGCCCGGGCACTACTCCGCCTGCCACCTGACCCGGGAGCAGAAGCAGGAGATCTGGGAGACCGACATCAGGCCGACACTGTGACGCACGCCGCCTCCCCCCGGGCCGCCTCTCGCGAGGCGCACCGCGACCTCACCACAGGAGCACCATCGTGACCACGACCCACGTCAAGCCGACCGCCTCGAAGCAGGCGGGCGAGTCGCTGCTGCAGGTGACCGACCTGACGAAGCACTTCCCCATCCGGCGGGGCCTGCTGCAGCGGGTGGTCGGAGCGGTCCAGGCGGTCGACGGCCTCACCTTCGACGTCGCCCGCGGCGAGACCCTGTCCCTCGTGGGCGAGTCGGGCTGCGGCAAGACGACGACGGGCCGCATGCTGACGCGCCTGCTCGAGCCCACCGGAGGCACGATCCTGCTCGAGGGCGAGGACATCACCCACTGGTCGACCGGCAAGATGCGTCCGCTGCGCCGCGAGGTGCAGATCATCTTCCAGGACCCGTACGGCTCGCTCAACCCGCGGCACACGGTCGGCACCATCGTCGGCGCGCCCTACCACCTCCAGGGCATCAAGACGGAACGCGGCGTCAAGGCGGAGGTGCAGGAGCTCCTCGAGCTCGTCGGGCTCAACCCCGAGCACTACAACCGCTACCCGCACGAGTTCTCAGGCGGCCAGCGCCAGCGCATCGGCATCGCCAGGGCCCTGGCCCTCAAGCCGAAGCTGATCGTGGCCGACGAGCCCGTCTCGGCCCTCGACGTGTCGATCCAGGCGCAGGTCATCAACCTGCTCGAGGATCTGCAGGACGAGCTGGGGCTGACCTACGTCGTCATCGCCCACGACCTCTCGGTCGTGCGCCACATGTCCGACCGGGTTGCGGTCATGTACCTCGGCAACCTCGTGGAGCTCGCGGACCGCGACGAGCTCTACACCCGCCCCATGCACCCGTACACGACCGCCCTGCTGTCGGCCGTCCCGATCCCCGACACCCAGCGGCGCACCAAGCGCGAGCGCATCCGTCTCGAGGGCGACGTCCCCAGCCCGGTCAACCCTCCGCCCGCGTGCCGTTTCCACACGCGGTGCTGGAAGGCGCAGGAGATCTGCAAGACCGAGGCGCCGCCCCTCGTGGAGCTCGCGCCGCGGCACCGGGTCGCCTGCCACTTCCCCGAGAACGCCGAGGGCCCGGGCGCCAGCGACCCGGCCGGCCTGGCGTCGTCGACGTCGCCCGAGGGCTCCCTGGGCGCGGCCCAGGAGCCGCCTGCCTGAGCCGCCTGCCTGAGCCGGCGCCCGAGCGGGCGCCCGAGGCGGCCCGCCGGCTCGGCGCCGCTAAGGCATCGCGTCCGCTTCCGCGGGGGCGGCGGCTGCGACGATCGAGGCCACCGGGCTGAGCTGCAGCACCTCACCCAGCCGTCGGGTCACCGAGGTGGCGCCGTCGACGTGCACGCGCCCCGACCGCAGCGCGGCCCGCAACGGCAGGCGCCCCAGCCACACGGCATACAGCGACGCCACGTCGCTCGTGATCGTGAGGTCGACGGGGAAGCCCGGGTCCGCCATGCACACCGAGGGCCGTCCGTGCTCGACGAGGATCCAGAAGCGCCGGGTGTCGTCGTCGAACCGCAGGTGCAGCACGTGGCGATCGCCCTCGAGGACGGTGGTGTCCACGCGGGTGTGCATCCACCACACGAGCAGCTGCGCGTCCAGCTCCTCCGGACGCGGGTCGCCGAACATCCACCGTGCACCCCACTCCGCGAGCCCGAACACGACCGGCTCCAGCGCCGCACCCGAGGAGGTGAGGACGTAGCGGGTCCCTGACCGCTCGATGACGCCGTAGCGCTCGAGGTGGCGCAGCCGCTTGCTGAGCAGCGTGCGGGAGAGCCCCGGGAGGCCGCGGGCCAGGTCGTTGAACCGCGTCGTCCCGGTCATCATGTCGCGCAGGATGAGCAGTGACCACTGCTCCCCCACCACGTCGAGCGCCCGCGAGATCGGGCAGTACTGCCCGGCTCCCGAGTCATGTCCTCCCATGTGCCACCTCCGGCAGGAAGGGAACATCCGCCACGCGCGGCCTGCGTCCAGTATCGGTCCGGGGTGGGGACCGTGGCAGTCCACTTCGTGTACTGGGATGTCCGGCCGAGCGAGCGGACCGTGGAGCTGGACGGCACCGAGGTCGTCGGAACCACCGATGGAGGAAGCACCATGAGCACCCACACCGAGACACAGGACATCGCCGCCGACGCCGCGCTCAAGGCACGGCACGCCGCCATGTGGGCGCTCGGCGACTACGCGGCCGTGGCCCGTGAGGTCATTCCCGAGCTCGGCCGGACACTCGTCGACGCGTGCCACGTCGGCCCCGGGCAGGACGTCCTGGACGTCGCAGCCGGGACGGGCAACGCCTCGCTCCCCGCGGCACGGCGAGGGGCGCGTGTCGTCGCCTGCGACCTGGCGCCGGCGCTGCTCGAGGTCGGCCGCCGGCTGGCCGAGGAGGCCGGGGTGAGCCTCGACTGGCAGCAGGGCGACGCCGAGGCGCTGCCCTTCGCGGACGCGTCCTTCGACGTCGTCCTGTCCTGCGTCGGGGTCATGTTCGCCCCACACCACGAGGCCGCTGCGGCCGAGCTCCTCCGCGTCTGCCGCCCGGGAGCGACCCTGGGCCTGGCCAGCTGGACGCCGCAGGGCTTCGTCGGGCGGATGTTCGCGACCATGAGGCCGTATGCCGCTCCCCCGCCTCCCGGCGCCCAGCCGGCGCCGCTGTGGGGGGACGAGGGCCACGTGCGCCGCCTCCTGGGCGACGGCGTCGAGGCCTTCGAGGCGGACAAGCGCCTGCTGCCCGTGCGCTTCGACAGTGCGGAGGACTTCCGTGACTTCTTCAGGTCCAGCTACGGACCGGCGGTCGCCACCTACCGGGGCATCGCGGACGAGCCGGAGAAGGTGGCGGCCCTGGACGACGCCCTGGCCGACCTTGCGCGTGGCGACATGGAAGCCGACGGGCGGATGGAGTGGGAGTACCTCCTGGTGACGGCCCGCCGGTCCGAGTGAGTCCCGTCCGGTGCGGCCGTCGCGGTCACGCGCCCGAGCGTTCCACGGCGTCCAGGAGGGCGGCGTAGGACGCCACGAGCGTGCGGCGCTCCGTGGCCAGCAGCGGGTCGGAGAGTGAGCAGCCGGCACGTACCCACGCGTCCGAGAGGTCCATCGCCTCGACCCGGAGACCGGCTGCCCGCCGCAGGCGCTCCGGGTCGACCGAGTGGACGTACGCGTACAGCTCCACGAGGGCGTCGACGAGCTGGTCTCTCGAGACCCTGCCGTGGTGCTGGTGCTCGCGGTGCACGCGCCACCACTCGACCTCGAGCGCGGCCGCGTGCGCCGGGTCGAAGGAGAGCCGCCCCGCCCGGGAGACCAGTGCGTAGAAGCGCCGCATCAGCTCTCGCGCCAGCTGGGGGTCGTTGTCAGGGAAGGGAGCCCATGCCTGGTTGGCCCGCAGGACGAACCAGGCTCCCCGCACCGTGTCCCACCGGTTCAGGCCGAACCCGGCCGCCACCATCCCCACCGCCGCACGCAGGAAGGCCGGCCACTCCCGACGGTAGTACGCCACCCAGGCATCCGCCTCCCTCCGGCCGACGACGACCGCGTCGAAGGACTCCGGCCCCCGCGTGCGCCTCTTCATGGGTCCTCCGACGAGCAGCGCCCCGCCGTGGGGGTGTCCGGATCCGACTGACGCCGAGCGCGTCTCGCCCCAGACTAGGAACAACGGGCGGACGGCGTGAGGAGAACCGGATGACCGGACGGGGAGCTGGGCGCACCCTCCAGGACGTCCTTGCCCGCATGACGGAGACGCTCGAGGACCTGCCACCCCAGCTGCGCGCCCGACGGGTCTTCCTGAGCACCTACCGGCGAACGACCATGGCAGTGGCCGACGCGATCGAGACGGGCTCCTTCGAGGACCCGGCGTGGGTGGAGGCCTGGGACGTCGCCTTCGCGGACCTCTACCTCGAGGCGCTGGCCGCCGACGTGTCCGGGGACCCGAGGCACCGGCCGTCCCGCCCGTGGCGGGCCGCCTTCGACGCTCCCGCGGACCTCCCGCCGATCCGGCACGTGCTGCTGGGCATCAACGCCCACATCAACTACGACCTGCCCCAGGCCCTGCTGCAGGTCATCAGCGACGGCGACTTCGAGGATCCGGTCCTGGTCGGCCGCCGCCGGCGCGACCACGAGCGGATCGACGCGGTGCTCGCCGCCCGGGTCGCCGCAGAGGACGAGGAGCTGAACGCCCAAGGGGGTCGCCCGGCCCTCGACCGGGTCCTCGCCCCACTGAACCACGTCGCCTCCCGCCGCTTCCTGCGTGAGGCTCGAGGCAAGGTCTGGCACAACACGACGCAGCTGCAGCGTGCCCGGCTCGCGGGCGCCGACGCGTACGCCACCCGGCTCGGCGAGCTCGAGGTCCTGAGCGCCGCCCGCATCGCCGACCTGCTGGCGCCGGGGCAGATCCTGCTCCGGCTGGCGGTCGGCGGTTTCGGGGTGCTCCTGCCCCCGGAGGGATGACGCCGCCCACGTCCGAGGGTACGGAGGCTGCGGGTCTCGCGCTCTAGGGGACGGTGACGGTCACGGCATTGGAGTTGGGGCTGCTGCCGACTGCGTTGACCGCCCTGACCTTGTAGGTGTAGGTGGTGCCCCGCACGACGGTGGTGTCGCGGTAGCTCCTGGCCGTGGGGTCGGTCAGCCGCGCGAGCTGGACGTTGTCACGCAGGATGACCCACTTGTCGGCAGTCCCTCCACTCCCGTCCGCGGTCCACGTGAGGTCGACGGCCGTGCTCGTTGCCGTGGCGGCCAACGTCGGCTGGCCCGGCACACCGGCTGCGGATCCGGCAGTGCTCACCTCGTTGGAGTCCGCACTGGATCCCACCGTGTTGACCGCTCTGACGGCGTAGAAGTAGGTCGTGCCGGCCGGAGGGAGGGCCTCGCTGTAGGTGGTGGTGCCGGCAGGCACGCTGGTGAGCAGGTTCCGCTGGCCCGAGGCCGTGCCGCGGTAGATGTCGTACCTCGTGAGGGCGGGGTTGCCGGGCAGTGCCGGCGCCGTCCAGGCGAGCGAGACCGTGGTGCCGCCCACCGTGGCGGTCAGACCCGAGGGGGCGGACGGGACGGATTGCGCCGTGGTCCCGGGCGTTGCAGTGAACTCGTTGCTGTACGGGCCACTGCCGACGCCGTTGACCGCCAGTGCCCGGTACGTGTAGGCGGTCCCGTTGGTCACCGTCGTGTCGTCGTACGTCGTCCCACTGGAGACGGTGGCGAGGGCCGCGTTCGGGTAGCTGGTGTCCCCGGCCGGCTTGCGCCAGACCTTGTACCGCAGGATCGTCGACCCCCCGTCGCTGGAGGGCGGTTGCCAGCTCAGGTGCACGACAGCGTCGCCCACACTCCCGCTCAGCACCGGGGCGCCCGGGACCGATGCCGCTGCGCCGTCGACCCACATCGCGAAGTGCTGCTGCGCGACGCCGCCCGCCTTGGTGAAGTCACCGCCGAGGTAGAGCCGGGTCGTGTCAGAGCCCATGGACCACACGCCGAGGGCGCTGTTGATGACGGGAGCCCACGGCAGGATGGCACCCGACCCCCCGTCGACGGCAGCGACCTTGTTGCGCGTCTGGTTCCCGAACGACGCCGTTCCGCCGAAGTGCCCTCCGCAGTAGACCGTGCTGCCCACGACCCGCACGGACTGCATGTCCCCGTTGGAGCGCCAGGACCACCTCACCGCGCCGGTGGCCGCGTCGACGGCGGTGCAGGCGCCACCGCCGCCGGCGACGGCCTCGTAGATGGTGCTGCCGTCCGTGGCGAGGTCGAGGATCGTGGCGGTGCTCGTGCCGTTGTTGGGCTTGGACTGGAAGCCCTTGAGCGGGGCACCCGTGACCGGGTCGACGATCGCGATCCGGCGGGTGGCCGTCGCCCCGTTGATGTCCCCGAAGTCCCCACCGAGTACGACGTTGCCGTTGCCGAGCACGAGCAGGGCCCAGACCCTCCCGCTCGGCGGTACGTCGGTCGGGGTCGGGTTGGCGGTCGGCCGGAACGTCCTGTCGAAAGCTCCGGTCGCGGCGCTGAGCTTCGCCACCTTGGCCTGCGCGTACGCCGTGCCGGCGGAGGTGACGGTGTTCCAGTTCCCACCCAGGAAGAGGGCACCCGCACTCAGGCGCATGACGTCGACCGGCCCGTCGAGCTGCGGGCCCACCCAGCCCGTCTCCAACGCACCGCTGCCGAGGGTGAGCGCAGCGAGCTTGTCGCGGTTGGCGCCACCGACCTTGGTGAACGCGCCACCGAGGAACAGCCGCGAGCCGTCGGTCGCCAGCGCGTTCACGGACCCGTTGACGCTCGGCCGCCAGCTCGAGTCGAAGCGCCCGGTGACCGGGTCGAACAGCGCGACGTTGGTCGCCGCGAACTGGGTCATGCCCGCGCCGTCGACCACGGCCGTGAACGAGCCACCGACCACGACCCTGCCGCTCGGGAGCGGCAGGATGGCCGAGACCCTGCCGTTGACCCCCCAGGTCTGCGCCGGTGCGGTCGACAGGGCCGCCTGGGTCGAGGTCGCCATGACGACCGCCAGGGCCGCGGTGACGACGGTGACGACGGTGACGAGCACCGTCCTGAAGCCAGTTGAGTACGACGACATCTGGGCTCCCCCCCGGGCCAGACCGAACCACTGCGGTTCCCCAAGGCTAGATCGCCGTACGTCCCCAGTCCGCAGGATTCGGCACATGCATGACGACATGACGAAGCGGGGCCCCCTCCGTCGGGAGGGGACCCCGCCTCGTCGTTCACGGGCGCGCGGCCCGGGCTGCTCAGGCCAGGTCGAAGCGGTCGAGCTCCATCACCTTGGTCCACGCGGCGACGAAGTCACGCACGAACTTCTCACGCGCGTCCTCGCTGGCGTACACCTCGCTGAGGGCCCGCAGCTGCGAGTTGGACCCGAAGACGAGGTCCACAGCGGTGGCGGTCCACTTCAGGTCCCCGGAGGCGTGGTCGCGGATCTCGTAGACGTTCTCCTCGTTCGTCGAGACCTTCCACTGCGTGCCGGGGGCGAGCAGGTTGACGAAGAAGTCGTTGGTCAGCACGCCCGGGCGGTCGGTGAGCACGCCGTGCGTGACGCCGCCGTGGTTGTTGCCGAGGGCGCGCAGGCCGCCCACGAGCACCGTCATCTCCGGCGCCGTGAGGTTGAGCATGTAGGCGCGCTCGACGAGCAGGACCTCCGGCTGCTGCTTCTCGCCGGCCCGCAGGTAGTTGCGGAAGCCGTCGGCCCGCGGCTCGAGGACCCGGAAGGAGTCCACGTCGGTCTGCTCCTGCGACGCGTCGGTGCGGCCGGGGTGGAACGGCACGCTGACCTCGACGCCCGCGTCCTTGGCGGCCTTCTCGACCGCGGCCGAACCGGCCAGGACGATGAGGTCGGCCAGCGACACCTGTGCGCCGCCGCGGCCGTTGAACTCCGCCCGGATGCCCTCGAGCTTCTCGAGCACCTTGGCCAGCTGCTCGGGCTGGTTGGCGGCCCAGCTGCGCTGCGGCTCGAGGCGGATGCGGGCACCGTTGGCGCCGCCGCGCTTGTCGGTGTGCCGGAAGGTCGCGGCGGACGCCCAGGCGGTGGACACCAGCTCGGAGACCGACAGGCCCGAGCCGAGCACGGCCTCCTTGAGGGCCGCGACGTCGGCGTCACCGACGAGGTCGCCCTCGACCGGCGGCACGGGGTCCTGCCACAGCTGCGGCTCGGGGACCCACGGGCCGAGGTAGCGCGAGACCGGACCCATGTCGCGGTGCAGCAGCTTGTACCAGGCCTTGGCGAAGGCGAGGCGGAACTCCTCGGGGTTCTCCAGGAAGCGGCGCGAGATCTTCTCGTACGCCGGGTCGAAGCGCAGCGCGAGGTCGGAGGTCAGCATCGTCGGGCGCCGCTTGGGCGAGTCCGGAGTCGGGCCGGGGACGAGCGCCTCGGCGTCCTTGGCCACCCACTGGTGCGCGCCGGCCGGGGACTTCTCCAGCTCCCACTCGTAGCCGAAGAGGATCTCGAAGTACTCGTTGTCCCAACGGGTCGGGTGGTAGGTCCACGTGACCTCGAGGCCCGAGGTGATGGCGTCCTTGCCCTTGCCGGTCTCGTAGGCGCTCTTCCATCCGAGGCCCTGCTCCTCGAGCGGGGCACCCTCGGGCTCGGGGCCGACGAGGTCGGGGTCGCCGGCGCCGTGGGTCTTGCCGAAGGTGTGTCCACCGGCGATGAGGGCGACGGTCTCCTCGTCGTCCATCGCCATGCGGGCGAAGGTGACGCGGATGTCCTTCGCCGAGGCGACCGGGTCGGGGTTGCCGTTGGGGCCCTCCGGGTTGACGTAGATGAGGCCCATCTGCACGGCGCCGAGGGCCTCCTCGAGCTCTCGCTCGCCCGAGTAGCGCTCGTCACCGAGCCAGGTGTCCTCGGGACCCCAGAAGACCTCCTCCGGCTCCCACACGTCCTCGCGGCCGAAGCCGAAGCCGAAGGTCTCGAAGCCCATGTCCTCGAGGGCCACGTTGCCGGCCAGGACGAGCAGGTCGGCCCACGAGATCTTCTGGCCGTACTTCTGCTTGACCGGCCAGAGCAGGCGCCGGGCCTTGTCGAGGTTGGCGTTGTCGGGCCAGCTGTTGAGCGGCGCGAAGCGCTGCGCGCCGTCACCGGCGCCACCGCGGCCGTCGTAGATGCGGTAGGTGCCCGCGGAGTGCCAGCTCATGCGGATCATGAGGCCGCCGTAGTGGCCGAAGTCGGCCGGCCACCAGTCCTGCGAGCTGTGCAGCACCTCGACGATGTCCTGCTTGAGGGCGTCGAGGTCGAGCTTCTCGAACTCCTTGGCGTAGTCGAAGCCCTCGCCCAGCGGGCTCGCCTGCGGGGGGTGCACGTGCAGCACGGAGAGGTCGAGGTGGTTGGGCCACCAGTCCTTGATGCCGTGCGGGCGGCCGCCGGTCTTGGGCGTCGGCGACGAGATCGCCGGGTTCTCGCTCTCGCTGCCGCTCGCCGCGGCCGAGTCGTGCATGACCGGGCACCCGCCCTCGGCCTTGCGGTCCACGCCCTGCGGGCTCTCGGGCGTGATGCTGTCCTGGCTCTCGGTCATGAGGGCTTCCTTCCGGGCTTCGGTGTCACTTCACTGGTGGTCGGTGGAGCAGGCGGGGCAGGTGCCCCAGTAGGTGACCTCGGCCTCGTCGATCGAGAAGCCGTGGCCGTCGGGTGCCGTGAGACACGGGGCGTGCCCCGTGGCGCAGTCCACGTCGGCGACCGCCCCGCACGAACGGCATACGACGTGGTGGTGGTTGTCGTCGACGCGCGCCTCGTAGAGGGCAGGGCCTCCCGCGGGCTGGATGCGGCGCAGCAGGCCCGCAGCGGTCAGGGCCCGCAGGACGTCGTAGACGGCCTGGTGCGAGACGGCGCCGAGGTCGGCCCGCACGCGGTCGATCACCGATTCGGTGTCGACGTGGGGGTGCTGGTGGACTGCGGCCAGCACCGCGAGGCGTGGGCGCGTCACGCGCAACGAGGCCTCGCGCAACACGGAGCTGAAGTCCGTGGTCATGTCGAGCAGGATGGCCCCTGATCTGGAATGAGTCAAACGAACGCCTGGGTCACACCGCATCGCGAGCGGTGTGGCTCGCGGTGCCCCTGCGCCACCGCGCGCCGGTCTCGGCCTGGTATGCCGCCACGGCTGCACCGATCGTGGGGAAGAAGTGCCGCGGCTCGATCTGGCGCGAGAGCCCGTACTGGTCGATCTTGCGCCGCACCGGGTCCTTGAGCTCGGCGAAGACGAGGGAGATGCCGGCGTGGTCGAGCTCGTCGTCGAGCTCGAACAGCACGTCCGAGGCGGTGGTGTCGACGTCGGTGACGGGCTCGGCCGCCACGACGATCCACCGGGGGTGGGGCTCGGACCGCGCGAGACTCCTGACCTCGTCACGGAAGGTCTTGGCGTTGGCGAAGAACAGGGGCGCGTCGAACCGGTAGATGACCAGGCCGGGCAGGCTCATCGCCTCCGGGTAGGAGTGCACGTCGTGATAGCCCTCGAGACCCTCCACCTTGCCGAGGACGGTCTCGTAGGGCAGCCAGGCGCGACGGAAGACGTTGAGGATCGACAGGGCGACCGCGATGGCGATGCCGGGGAGCACGCCGAGCAGGGCGACGCCGAGGAAGGCCGCGACCGACAGGAGGAACTCGACCTTGCGCTGCTTCCACAGGCGCAAGGTGCCCGGCACGTCGGCGAGGGACAGCGACGCGGTGATCACGACCGCGGCCAGCGCCGGCTGCGGCAGGTTCCGCAGCAGCCCGGGGGCGAGCACGATCATCACGATGATCAGGAGGGCTCCGACGACGCCGGTCAGCTGCGTCTTGGCCCCTGAGCGCTCGGCGACCGCCGTGCGCGAGCCGCTGGTGCTGACGGGGAAGCCCTGGAACAGCCCGGCGGCAAGGTTGGCCACACCGATGCCGACCATCTCCTGGTTCCCGTGCACCTCGTCGCCGGCCCGCGCGGCGAAGGCCGACGCCGTCGAGATCGTGTCTGCCAGGGAGATGGTCGCGATGCCGAGCGCGCCACCGATGAGCAGGGCGATGTCGCCACGCTGGATCTCGGGGATCGTGAGCGGCGGGAAGCCCTTGGGCAGCACTCCCACCAGCTCGACGCCGCGCGCCGCCAGGTCGAAGACCGTCGTCGCGACGATCGACAGCACCACCATGACCATGATGGCCGGCACCTTGGGCACCCAGCGCTGCAGCGCCAGCACCAGGGCGATCCCGACGAGGCCCACAGCCGCGGCCGCAGGGACCGCCTCACCGTTGGCGAGGCCCTCGACGAACCCGACGACCTCGCCGACCAGCCCGTCCGCGTCGACGCTGAAGCCGAAGAGCTTCGGCAGCTGGCCCACGAGGATGGTCAGCGCCAGGCCGTTCATGTAGCCGAGCATCGTCGGCTTCGAGAGCAGGTCCGCGATGAAGCCCAGCTTGGCGACCGCAGCCACCGTCATGATCACCGCGACGAGGATCGCGAGCACGGAGGCGAGCGCCACGGCCCTCGCCGGATCGCCTCCCGAGCCGACCAGCGGCAGGATGGTCGCGGCGATCAGGGGGCCCAGGGAGGAGTCCGGTCCCAGCACGAGGATCCGCGACGGGCCCATGGCTGCGTAGCCGAGCAGGCACATGATCGTCGTGTACAGACCGGTGATCGGGGGCAGGCCGGCGAGCTCGGCGTACGCCATTCCCTGGGGCACCAGCAGCGTCGTGAGGACCACTCCGGCGAGGATGTCCTTGCCCAACCACTCACGGCGGTATGCCTTGAGCAGCCGCAAGCCCGGCACTGCCTGGGCCACCGGCATCACCTCGCTCGTCAGACCCTCACGGGCACGATCTCGCGCACGCCGGCCCTGGGGCATCACCTCTCGGGAGTGATCCAATCCGCTCGGCGTGCGGGCTTCGAAGACTGGGCACCAACTCATTGGGCCCCACAGAGGCCCGAGCAGACTGGAGGAATCTCATGCGGAACCGTCGACTCTTCACCGTGGCAGGGTGCGCCGGAGCCCTCGCCATCACCGTGGCCCTCGCCCCCGGGGCCAGCGCCGACACCCGGAACCACGAGGCCGGCGACCAGGAGGGCCGGACCACCGTGGTGCTGAACCCCAAGCTCGTGCCCGTCCTCACCGAGACGTTGAAGGTGCAGACGATCCGGCCCGGCCGGCTCACGGCGCCCGGGGGCGTCGCCCAGTTGTCGTTCCCGATCACCGAGGTCGAGGGCAAGGTCATAGAGCACGCCGGCGGCCTGTCGTTCACGCCGGTGGGGGGTGGCTCCCTGCGCATCACCAGCTTCGACGTCAACCTCAGGACGGGCTTCCTCAACGCCAAGACCGTTCTGGACGGCAAGCGCCTGCCCGGCCGGGTCGACATCTTCGCGCTCGGTGCCCCCAAGCCGATCAACGGCGCCGTCCCGAAGTGTGACGGCACCCAGGCCGGACTGACCCTGACGGCGGGCGCGGCGAAGGCTCTGGGTGCTCCCAGCTTCGCAGGCGCCTTCGTCGGCGATGCATGCGTCGTGCCCGACGAGGACTGAGCGCAGACTCGGCCCCCCCGTCGAGGAGCACGTCCCGCTGGACGAGCTCGGTGTCTGGTGGGCCAGCCAACGCCCAGCGCCCCGCCTCCCATGAGGAGGCGGGGCG
>NZ_BAAAPU010000002.1:0-7556 GCF_039531305.1 Terrabacter lapilli | reverse complement strand
GAACCCGGGCACCTAGACCAGAGCCTGCGCAGGCACCGGTCCTACCGTCAATGAAACAAGTAGCCGCTTGCCGGTCCGGCTCAAGCCCGCTTCACTTCCCATGATCGGACGGGGCGCTCCCCTTGGGCTGCCGCCCCACTGCTTGGCGCGCAGATCCACCGAGGCGTCGCTGACGGTCCGGTCGATGCGGTTTTGGCGCGTGGTAGCCGTTTTCGCGGCGGAGATCCACTCGAGGATGGAGCGGCGGGTCGACCGTGGGAAGGCGTCCCGATAGGTGCGCGCTGCGGGCACGGCGTTCAGGGCAGCGCCCAGGTCCTCAGGTTCAGTGAGGGCCTCGACCTCGTGCAAGCCGTCCCAGCTGCCGGAAGCCCCCGACTGATCAGGGCGCCACCCTTACGACGTTGGCTTTCCGACAAAGGATGCGCTGTGTGGCCTCGCTGGTCAGTGCTCGAGGAGGATGGCGTAGCCGCGTAGACCGCTGGCGGCTTCCCCGGTCAGCGCTGGCAGGGCCAGCGTGCTGGGCAGCGGCCCGACGTTCACTATGTGCTGCTCGCCGTCGCACGGCACCCGCAGCGACAAGGTCGGCCTAGCCCCCGGTGATGAGTCGGTGAGGGTGAGCGTGGCTGCCCGGTCGCGGATGTCGGGGCGCATGACGCAGGCGGCGCGCAGGTCGTGGAGCCGCCCGGCCTGGGGCACCCGGGTGAGGGTGCTCGTCTTGCCGGGCACGTCCGAGAGGTTCACGACCACGCGAGAGATCTCACGGGAGCTCTTGGTCGGCACGATCAACGCTGCGGTGGCGCTGGTCTGCCCGGGACCTTCGGGGACGGGAGTCATCGACCCTGTCATCGACCCTGTCGTCGACCCTGTCGTCGACTCATCAGTCAACAGGGTCGGCGACTGGGCGGGCAGGTTGGCCCGGAACGTTGACGAGTCCCCGTCCGCGCCCTGCGTCGAGCAGGCGGCAACGGACAGAAGAACGACGAGGCCGGTGGCCATCGACGCGACGACGAAGCGCTTGGCTGAGTTCATGGGCGTCATCGTGAGCGCTGGGCTGGAGGTCCCGATGGCGGCGCGCCGACAGGGTCAGGCGCTGCGCTTCTGATCGACGGGCTTGGCGTGGTGCAGCTGATATCCGCACATACCGCGAACTGGTCACGAGCCCCGAGCCGCCGGTGCGCGCCGGGGATCTTGGTGGGCCGCGGCGCGGAACCGACGGCGGTTCTGGATGAGCCGTTTGCGACGAGTCGGCCACTGACATCATGTCCATGTGGATCGTGGACGCATGGAGGCGTTCAGCGACGGAGTCCTCGCCGTCGCGATCACCCTTCTGGTCCTGGACCTGCACGCCTCCGCCGCCGAGCCGGAGACCTTGGCGACCCAGCTGCAACGAGGGTGGCCCTCCTTCGCCGCGTACGCCGTCAGCTTCTTCGTCATCGGCGTCGTGTGGATCAACCACCACGCGGTCGTCAACCTCGTCGCCCACGTCGACCGCCGCCTGCTGTTCTACAACCTGCTACTGCTCTTCTTCGTCTCCACCATCCCGTTCACGACCTCTACCCTCGCCGAGTACCTCTACCCGTCCCACGGCGCAAGCACGAGCGTCGCTGTCCTTCTCTACGGCGTCAGCACCGAAGGCATGGCGGTGGCGTTCACCCTCATGCTGTGGCACATGACCCGCGCCGAGCTCACGACCAGGCCGGTCACGCGGCAGCAAGCGAACCGGGCCGTCCTGCGCTTCGGCGTCGGCACCTTGGTCTATCCGGTGGTGACACTCGTAGGGATCATCAGCGCCCCAACGATGCTCCTGCTCTATGCCGCGCTCACCGCGTACTACGCCTTCGAGCAGACGCCCATCCTGAGCGACCGGCCGCCACGGGGCCCCCAGGCCACCTGACACGGGGGGACTCCCGTGGGGCCCCGGGCCACACGTAACGTCCCCTCATGCCGCACAGCACGGCTGGGCAGCTTGTCGTTCCATCCGTCTGCCACGTGCCCAACCGCACGAGGGCACCGCGAGACATCCGTCCCTTAGGGTCGCGGTCATGACTCACACACAGGGGAACACCGGAAGGATGCTCGCACTCGTCGCGGCCGTAGGCGGACTGGCAGCCTGCAGCTCCACGGCGCCGGGCCTGGCCCTGAGCGGATCGCCGTCCCAGAGCGCCGCCGTGCACGCGCCCTCGGCGCCCGTCGCCGCAGTTGTCCCGACCACCGCCGCGGCGACGCCCACCTGCGGCACTCCCCCGCCGGCGCTCGTCGACCGGGCGAGCATGTCCATCGCCGCCCACCCCGGGGCCATCACCGCCACGACGTACGTCTTCGCCGCCACGACCGACACCGGCGACTGGTACGTCCTCGGGCTCGACCGCGAATACGTGCACGACGACGGCAGCCCCGTCGGGGAGCGCTCGCGCTCCCTTGCCCTGACCAACTCCGCCCGGACTACCGACGGCAGCGTCGCAATGATCCCTCTGAGTGTCGCGGTCTCCGAGAGGCTCCCAATCTCTTGGGATGCCGTCTCGTGGACGGGCGACACCCTCGCCGCCGGAAAGCGCGCGGTCGATCGGGCCATCTCCTGCCTCGACGGGCGAAGCCGCGGATGACCCGAGAGCGAGCACTCGCCGGGTCCCCCGAAGGCGCGGATGCACGGCCGAGCGCGCGCGCCGTGCGCGCCGCGCGGCCGCTGTGGCTCGTCGCCACAGGCGTCCTGGTGCTGGCTTCGCCGGTGCTCGTCATGGCGATCGGTGACGCGCTCGCCCGGGCCGACCCCCCATGGGCGGCGCGGGAGTCGTGACCCTGCCGTGGGCGGGCGCCGGCACGTGGATCTTGGTGCTCGTCGTGGCGTCGGCCGTCGCGGCCACCGCTGGTGCGCAGTGGAGCCGGGTTGCCATCGAGGAGCACACCGCACTCGCGTTCTCGGCCGTGTGTCGTCTTGGCCGGTTGATCCGCGCTCGCACGGTGGCTGGCGAACGGCTTCTACTTCGGCAGCCGGGCGGACGGGTGCGCCAAACCTGACTGCGCCCCCGCTCACCCTCTAGACCATGCTGCTGCTCGCAACCGCGGTGACCACGGTGTGGTCCTCGTCTCGGTGAAGGCTTCAGCGCCGTAGCAACAGGCGGTGGCTTCGAGCATTCGTTCCCACCGCAGTCTGGCTCTTCCGGTCTGCGGCCCAGACCGCACTTTGGGACCGCAAGCTCCTGCTCTGGATCGAGCAGAGCGGCACGTGACCGTGAGCGGTGGTGCTCGGAATGGCCATTGGTGCTGCCGTTCGAGCGAGCCGGCGCGTCTGGTGGCGCCACCCAGTGTCCATCCGCTTCGTTCGCGGCGCGCGACGAGCTGAGAGTTGACGGGTGCCACCGTCTAGGATCGTCCAGCGCACCGGCGGATGGCCAACCATGGGCAACCCCCCGGGGCCCTGGTGAGATAGCTAGGGTCGAATCATCGCCCTACTTCACACACTCCTCGAGCACACTAGGCAAGTCGACGCGTAGGGCGGGAGACGCACGCTCATGGGCCGCGGAGAGGGTGAGCTGCCAGTTCGCGCCGTCTCAGAAGTCCTCATCCCTGAGGCCGAGTTCATTCCACTTGGCGGCGGCTGCCTCACGGTCCAACCACGCAAAATCGAACGCGCAGTCGTCTCCAGGCACCGAGTATCGGAAGCGCACGCCCAGGACCCGGCGCTCTTTGTCGATGCTCGGGCCGTTGTAGTCGAGGGTGCCGGCATCAAGTTCCCGAACTGTCCACCAGCCCGGGCCGTAATCCTCGAATGAGGGTTCCATGCGGCCATCTAGCCAGATGACCCGGAACCACGGCCACGGCGCTTTCGAAGGGAAGGTCATCCGCCTAACAACACTGGCGAGGTAACCCCGGAGTTCGCCGTCCAGTGACAGGGTTCCAAGTCCGTGGTCGTACGCACGCAACTTCGGGTCGGGAAGAGGGTAGGAGTCGCCCGGGTCAGCCATGCGAACGATTGTCGCCCACACGACGCAGGGATGATCTCAACCGCCCTGTCATGCCGCGGACGGGACGTTCGATCTTGGGATGACCGAGCCATGGAAGGTTCGTGGACCGCCGTCGTCCCGAAGGTTCCCTATGGTGGCCACATGGTTAGCACCTTTGGCTTCACGCCCGGCCAGCCACCCGAGTGGGACATCGAGCGCTTCATGCGCGGCGACGAGGTCGCTACGGCCCTGATCACCTTGGAACGCAACCGGCGCGCATTCGCGTGGAAGTGTGCCGATGTGACCGCCGAAGGGCTAGGTCTTCGGCTCGGTGCGTCATCCGTGACGCTGGGAGGCCTGCTCAAACACCTGGCGTGGGTCGAGGAGCTCTACTTCCAGAACCGACTCGCCGGCCGTCCGTGCATCGCGCCGTTCGACCAGCTGAATGTCGAGAAGGAATGGGAGGACTGGGCTTGGAGTACGGCGGCCGACAACACCCCCGATGCCCTGCGGGCGCTCTGGGTCGAGACAGTCCACCGCTCCCGCGACGCGCTAGCCGAGGCGCTCTCCCGCGGCGGACTGGAACAGACGACCCACAACGGGATGAGCCTGCGCCGGTTGCTCGCCGACATGATCGAGGAGTACGCCCGTCACACGGGCCACGCCGACCTGCTCCGCGAGCACGTCGACGGAGCGACTGGAGAAGGCCCTCCCCAGGCCTTCCCGGTTCCCTAGCCCGGGCGGCTCGAAGGGCGGCGTCCATGGAGCCTTGCAGCCCGGTCGACCGGCGGTCCAACCCGAGGTCACAGCAAGCCTGAACGTGCTGCCATGCCGCCGATCGGTCGTGCCAATGTCCCCGGCTTCGTCAACACCGGTCACACTGTCAGAGCTCGGTGCGCACTCGGCTTCGCTCGTCGGTGACCCGGCGCTCCTGGTAGATGTCGCCGGCACGCGCCATCGTCCGCCAGGGGCGGGCAAGCTCGAGCGCCTCGCGAAGTGCCGGATCTGCTCGGTCCAACGCCCCGACCACCAAGCCGGCCTCGCCGCCGACGTCCGCCAAGACCTCGCCGTTCGGGCCGATGAGCCCGGAGTGGAACAGGTGCGTGGCCTGCGCCGGCAGCGACAGGCTCAACCAGAAGTTGTAAATCGCGGCGTACGCGCGCGCCTTGGTCGCGAAGATCGAGTCGACCGGGTAGGCGGACAACAGCAGACAGTCGACGCCGAGCCGGTCGTACTCGGCGAGGACGTTGGGGAAGTTGATCTCGATGCAGATCGCCAGCCCGAAGCGGAAACCGTCGACGTCGAAGACCACCGGCTCGAAGCCAGGGGTGTAGAACCGCGTGAGCTCGGTATGCGAGCACTTCCGCTTGTCGTATCGGTCGACGAGCCTCCCCTTGTCCGAGATGACGTACAGGCTGTTGTGCGGCCAGTGCGGCTCGGTCAACGGGTGGGCCGACCCGAGCACCACCCAGATCCCCAGCTCGCCGGCGACCGCGGCCACGTCCTCGAGCTCGCTGCGAACCAATGCCCAGTCGACGTCGTCCCAGGAAGCTACGTCCTCAACGGCGTACCCAGACAAGAACCCTTCGGGGAAGTGGGCCAGCCGCGCACCTGCTTCGGCAGCCTCCCTGAGCATGCGACGCACCTCGGCACCGTTGGTACGGGCATCGGACGAAGCGGTCGGCTGGCAGGTGGCGATGGCGAGGCTCACCCGCGCATGCTTACAGGTCACGATGACGGAGCGGTCGACTCACAGGTGAACCACTCGTTTGACCGGCGTCGGTCCCCACGCCTTCTCACCGGGAGGCGAGGCCGCTCAGAGCGCGTGGTGAACGTCCTCATTTGTCGCAGCGAGGACTCCGGCCGTCAACCATGGGGAGGTTGGACGGTCCTGAGCTGATGCCCCGCCCCGTGAACCCGCACGTGAAACCGCTGCTGGTGGAACCGCTGGTGTCCGCCCGGCACGCATCAATCAGCTTGCCGACCGGCTCGTCTGACGCCCACCGGATGGTGCTACGGCTGCCACTCCGCACGAGGCGGGCGGTTGTCCACGCCTCCCCGCCGAGGGACCGAGTGGGTCGGGTGCATCTGGGCCGCCTCCATCGACGTGTCGAACCCGAGGAGTGTCTCGGCAGCGGCTGGCGAAGAGGCCGCCGTCCTCGCCGAGGCTTCGAGCACGGACGCGCCGTACGTCGTGGCGTCCGCACGATGCCTGCCCGCTGGCGCCGGCGTGGTCCCAGCTTCCCCGCCCGGCCGTCGAAGCACCCGCAGCAGGTACACCGGGTCGTCGTCCTGCGCGCAGGCGGCAGCGCGGGCCAGCTCGACCGGATCTGAGCTCGTCGGCCTGAGCTCTTCAGGCAGGTCCCGACACAGGCGCCGGTACACCGCCTCACGGGTGGCGACCGGGAGCTGAGCGAACACCTCGGCGTGGACCATGTCGAACACCTGCGGCGATGAGACACGGAGCAAGTACTTGTATCGAGCCACGTCCAAGGCCACCTCGGCCTCGGACCTGCTCCTGTCGGATTGGTGCGCAGTCATGTTCCGGAGCCTGCCTCGAAGATTCATGACCCCTCCTTGAGAGCGTCGCGCCCGACTACCAGCGTGCCACGGACGGGGCCTCGATCCCATGGGCAGACATGTGAGGTGCCAGGTGGCGAACCCTGAACATCGACCTCAGACGTCGACCGCCTTCGGGTTCACGCACATGCTTCTGAGGCGAACTGCACATAGGACTGAACCGTGTCCACGTAGTCATCCGTCGCTTCGACGTACGTCTGGGTCAGCACCTGGCCGGGCTTCAACGCGGATAGGTGGTCCAGTGCGAACTCAACATGACCGGTGTACCAAGTGTTGTCGCGAGTCCAGCCATAAGCTACGTAGCGGAGGCCCGGCCGCAGCGGCTCCTCCCCACCGACCGAACGCCAGGATCGAGACGGCGCAGCTGTGTTCAGTTCGGCGCTTGTTGCGGTGGCGGGGGTGACCGGGGCCGCCGCATCCCACTCGCGCACCGAGACGGAGTCTTGTCCAAGAGGGTCGCCGTTGGTCCGGTCGCGGTAGATCGTTGCGCCGTCTACGTGGTCGTTACACAGTGCGAAAACGATGACCGGTCGCCCATGAGCATCGACCGAGATGCCGGTGGCCCCAGCCGGGGCGACGGTTTCACAGCCAGATAAGGCCGCCGCCGACATGAGGGATATGAACAGCAGGGAGCCTCTCGCCCGCGTCCGGCGGCACCACGGCAGAGGACGAACCATCACCCGGCAAAGATCGCATACTGGGCGGCCCGAGATAGCGCCCGTCATCGAACTGCAACGTCCTCTGATGCCGCGCCGGGATCGTCTCACGCGAGGTCCCAGCGGGCGCTGCAGTGCCGCAACGCTTCTCGCCCCGAGGGCGTCAGAAGCTCCATCCGTCCATGGGGCCGTTGCCGATGCTCGGATGGTCTTTGCCGCACCGGCTGCACCGTCGGTAGTAGTAGCCGCCTTCCGGGTGGCGGTGGGCCTTGTACCTGTGGTGCAGGTTGAGCCGGCACATCAGCGGCTTGCGCTTCACGGGTTGCGGCAACATCTGGGACCCCTTGGTGACGGCGCCTCGCAGGGCCAACGCGGTCGA
>NZ_BAAAPU010000001.1:238856-316498 GCF_039531305.1 Terrabacter lapilli | reverse complement strand
ACAACCAGCTCAAAAAGAGTCAGTCATTCAATTCAACCAAAGGATAATTCGTCCAAGACCAGTTAGCCCCACCGAACAGTGAGACCACACCAGCCCCGGGACGAGGTAATTGGCATCGATTTTTGACACGCTGTTGAGTTCTCAAGCATCGGACACACACCATCAACCACACCCACCAACGCGGGCCCGGCCTCCGGGGCAACCCTTCAAACTTACCCGCCTCAAGCTTGGGAGTCAAACCTGCGATCCGCCCTCAGGGCGGCCAGATCTGACCCGCTTGGAATCAGCGGTTCCTGCTCACCGAAGTCTACCCGATCCATCCGGGCGCTCCAGCGCTTTCTCCGGCCACCCCCGATCACTCGAGGCCCAGCCGGCGCGGTCCACGACCATACCGGACGAACCGGCAAGCCCTGAACCATGGTGGTCAACCCCGGGACCGGCCAGCTTCGCGCGGTGATCACACCGCCGCGGTGGCGTCCGTTCCTCCCTGTCGGGCTGACGAAGAGAACACTAGCCCGGCCCCTAAGGATCTCCAAAATCGGGTCGAAACGCCCCGCCAACCGCTCGCCCTGGCTCAGGAGATCCGGTCGATGACGATCGAGGGCAGGTCGGGACGCGAGCCCTCGGGGGCGATGGCGTACCCCCCTTCGAGAGCCTCGATCGCCCGCGCGAACCGCTCGGGCTCGTCGGTGTGCAGCGTCATGAGCGGCTCCCCGCCGCGCACGGTCGCTCCCGGCTTGTAGTGCAGCTCGACGCCGGCACCGGCCTGCACGGCGTCCTCCCTGCGCGCGCGGCCGGCGCCGAGACGCCAGGCGGCCACCCCCACGGCGAGGGCGTCCAGCTTCACGAGCACCCCGTCGGCCGGGGCCAGGACGTGATGGGTCTCCTTGGCCCGTGGCAGCTCGGCGTCGGGGTCGCCGCCCTGCGCGCTGATCATGCGGCGCCAGACGTCCATGGCCCGACCGTCGGCGAGGACGTCCGCTGGGTCGATGTCCGAGCGGCCCGCGCCGGCCACCATCTCGCGCGCCAGGGCCAGAGTCAGCTCGACGACGTCCTCGGGTCCGCCGCCCGCGAGAACGTCGATCGACTCGCGCACCTCGAGGGCGTTGCCGGCGGTGAGGCCGAGTGGCGTCTCCATGTTGGTCAGCAGCGCCACGGTGTGCACCCCGGCGTCGGTGCCGAGCCGCACCATCGTCTCTGCGAGCTCACGCGCCTGGCCGAGCTCCTTCATGAACGCACCCGAGCCCACCTTGACGTCGAGGACGAGCGAGCCAGTGCCCTCGGCGATCTTCTTGCTCATGATGGACGTCGCGATCAGGGGCACGCAGGAGACGGTCCCCGTGACGTCGCGCAACGCGTACAGCTTCTTGTCGGCAGGTGCGAGCCCCGAGCCGGCCGCGCAGATGACGGCACCGACGTCCTCGAGCTGGCGCAGCATCTCGTCGTTGGAGAGGTCTGCCCGCCACCCGGGGATGGACTCGAGCTTGTCGAGGGTGCCGCCCGTGTGCCCGAGGCCGCGTCCGGAGAGCTGGGGCACGGCGACCCCGCAGGCCGCGACGATCGGCGCCAGCGGCAGCGTGATCTTGTCGCCCACCCCACCGGTCGAGTGCTTGTCGCTCGTGGGGCGGGAAAGCGACGAGAAGTCGAGGCGCTCCCCCGAGCGAATCATCGCGTCGGCCCACCGGGCGATCTCGCGGGAGGTCATGCCGTTGAGGTAGATCGCCATCGCCAGCGCCGACATCTGCTCCTCGGCGACGACGCCGCGGGTGTACGCGTCGATCACCCAGTCGATCTGCGCGTCCGAGAGCTCCTCCCGGTCGCGCTTGGCGGAAATGACGTCGACGGCATCGAAGGCTTCGCTCACGGGACCCATCATGTCCCAGACCCGCACGGCGCCGCCCGCAGGCGGCGCCGGCTTCAGCCCTCGGCGTGACGCAGGTCGTCGACGCCGAAGGCCTGGGGCAGCACCGCCGTCATCGGCAGCACTCCCTCGGGTGTCATGAGCAGGCACTCCGGTCCGCCGTTCTCCCACAACAGCTGGCGGCAGCGGCCACAGGGCATCAGCGCCCGCCCGTCGGAACCGACGCAGAAGACGGCCGTCAGCCGGCCGCCGCCCGTGGCGTGGAGCTCGGACACCATGCCGCACTCGGCGCACAGCGCGACGCCGTATGCCGCGTTCTCCACGTTGCAGCCCGCCACGACGCGTCCGTCGTCCACGAGCCCGGCCACGCCCACCCGGAAGCGGGAGTACGGGGCGTAGGCGCGCTCCATCAGCTCCACGGCGCGCAGGCGCAGCGCCTCCCAGTCCACGTCCGCCGACACGCCGGCAGGCGCGCCGGCCGACCCGTCCGCCTGTGCGGTCACGACGCCTCACCCTTGCGGTACACGGCTCCGTCGGCAGCCGGCATACGCAGTCGCTGCGAGGCGAACGCGAGCACGAGCAGCGTCGCGACGTACGGCGTCATGCCGGTGAACTCGTTGGGCACGCTCGGGGCCGAGAGGAACCAGCCGAGCGCCAGGACACCCATGACCACCATCGGCACGCCGGTGAAGGACTTGCCCCGGCGACGCCGAACGAGCTGCCAGATCCCCCACGCGACGAGGGCGATGGCGATCGGCAGGAGGTAGGCCCGCACGACGTCGCCGCCACCGCGGAGCTGGACCGCGTCGGCGTAGCCGAAGAGGGCCGCGCCGCCGGCGAGGCCGCCCGGACGCCAGTTGCCGAAGATCATCGCGGCCAGGCCGATGTAGCCTCGTCCGCCCGTCTGCCCCTCGCGGTAGAGGTTGCTCGCGACGAGGACGAGGAAGCCACCGGCCAGGCCGGCCAGGCCACCGGAGATCAAGACCGCCACGAACTTGTAGCGGTAGACGTTGACGCCGAGGGTCTCGGCAGCCACCGGCGACTCACCGCAGGAGCGCAGCCGCAGCCCGAAGGCCGTGCGCCACAGGATCCACCACGTCGCGACGAGCAGCAGCACGGCGATGACCGTCAGGACGTTGAGGTTGGTCGTCACCGCGCGCAGCACCGCGGCGAGGTCGGAGACGAGCCACCAGTGCTTCTGCTCGAGGGTCAGCAGCGGGTCCGCGAGACCGGGGACCGACAGGAACGGCAGCTGCTGCAGCGGCGGTGACTGCGTCGGGCCGCCGCCCGGGAGCCCGGTGAACGTGCGGACGGCCAGGTAGGCGCCGGCGCCCGCGCCGAGCAGGTTGATCGCGACACCGGAGACGATGTGGTCGACGCCGAACACGACGGTCGCGACCGCGTGGATGGCGCCCCCGAGGACGCCCATGAGGATCGCGCCGAAGATGCCCGCCCACGGGCCGTAGTGGTAGCCGAAGAAGGCCCCGCCCCACGTGCCGAAGATCATCATGCCCTCGAGGCCGATGTTGACGACGCCGGCCCGCTCGCTCCACAGGCCGCCGAGGCCGGCGAGGCCGATCGGCACGGCCAGGCCGATGGCCGCCATGACGGCGCCGGACGAGTCGATGTCGTTGGCGCCGGTGATGACCCGCACCGTGGAGAGGACGACGAGGGCCCCCACGACGATGGCGGCCCAGAACCAGCGCGGGCGGCCGGTGCGCCCCGCCGCCGGGGCGGTGGCCGGGGCGGTCTCGGTGATGACGGGGGTGCTCATGCCACCGCTCCTTCCGCCGGCGCGCCGGCTTGCCGGGCGAGCTCGCTGGCGACGCGACGCTGCTCGAGGCGGACGTTGGCGCGGCGCACGACCTCGTAGGCGATGACGACGGACAGCACGATGACTCCCTGGATGACGAGCACGAGGCGGTCACTGACGCCGGCGGTGATCTGCAGGCCGTTGCCCTGCGCGTCGAGGTAGGCCCACAGCAGCGCGGCGAAGGCGATGCCGACGGGGTTGTTGCGACCGAGCAGGGCGATGGCGATGCCGGCGAAGCCCAGGCCCGCCTGGACGGTGTCGCCGTAGACGTAGTCCTGCCCGAAGAGGAGCGGCATCCCGACGAGCCCGGCAGCGGCGCCGGAGATGAGCATCGACGTGAGGACCATCCGCTTGACCTTGACGCCGCTGGCGACGGCGGCAGACTCGGAGCGGCCGGTGGCGCGGAGGTCGAAGCCGAAGCGCGTCTTGTTGATGACGAACCAGTAGAGGATGCCGACCACGATCGCGAGGAGCACGAAGCCGTAGATCTTGCTCGGCGTGGCGATGATGCCGTCGAGGGAGATCCCGGGAACCCGGGAGTCCTGGGGCAGCGGCTTGGTGTTGGTCGCGTTGCTGCCCTGCACCCGTTCGGCCGTCTTGCCGAGCAGGAACGCGACGAGGAAGGTCGCGATGGAGTTGAGCATGATCGTGGAGATCACCTCGGAGACGCCCCGCGTCACCTTGAGGACGCCCGCGATCCCGGCCCAGACCGCCCCGGAGGCCATCGCCACGAGAAGGGCGACGATGATGTTGAGCCAGCCAGGGAGCCAGCCCTGGCCGGCGAAGAGCGCGGCGGCGAACGAGGCCACGCGGTACTGCCCGTCGACGCCGATGTTGAACAGGTTCATCCGGAAGCCGATCGCCACCGCGATGGCCGACAGGTAGTAGACCGAGGCGCCGTTGATGATGTTGACGACCTGGCGCGGCAGCGGGGCCTTGAACAGCTGCGCCCAGACCGCGCCGACGGGGTCGCCGGCGACGAACAGGATGATGCTCGTGACCACCACGGCCACGACGATCGACAGCAGCGGCGCCGCGATCGCCATCAGGATGCGACGGGCGTCGAAGCGGGTGCTCATCGGGTCTCCCCCTCGTGGGTGGCGCCGGCGTCCGGGTCGGCCGTCGTTCCTGCGTCCGGGCCGACGGCTGTCCCGGTCGCCGTGCTGGTCGCTGGGTGGGCCGCTGCGTCGGTCGCTGCGTCGGTCGCTGCGTCGGTCGCCTTCTCGGCCGGCGTCGGCTGGGCACCCGTCATGGCGGCGCCGAGCTCCTCGCGTGTCACCTGGTCGGGGTCGAACTCGCCCGAGAGGCTCCCACGGAGGATGACGCGGATGGTGTCGGACAGGCCGACGAGCTCCTCGAGGTCGGCCGAGATGAGCAGGACACCGAGGCCGTTGCGGCGGGCCGCCTTGATGTGGTCCCAGATCGCGGCCTGCGCGCCGACGTCGACGCCGCGGGTCGGGTGCGCGGCCACGAGGACGCGCGGGTTGCGGCGCATCTCGCGGCCGATGATGAGCTTCTGCTGGTTGCCACCGGAGAGCGACCCGGACGTCACGTTGATCGACGGGGTGCGCACGTCGTACTCCTCGACGATCGTCTCCGTCTCGCGCTTGGCGCCCGAGGCGTTGACGAGGATGCCGCCGGGACCCGAGACGTTGACCGCCTCGGTCTGGTGCCCGAGGATCACGTTCTCCCAGAGCGGCGCCTCGAGCAGCAGGCCGTGGCGGTGCCGGTCCTCGGGGATGTAGCCGATGCCGGCCTCGCGGATCTCGCGGACCTCCCAGTCGGAGATGTCGACGTCGCCGAGCAGGATGCGGCCGCTCGAGGGCTCCCGGATGCCCATGATGACCTCGACGAGCTCGGCCTGGCCGTTGCCCTCGACGCCGGCTATGCCGACGATCTCGCCGGCGTGGATCGTGAGGCTGACGTCCTCGAGCAGGGCTCGTCCGCCGGCCGGGTCGGCGAGGGAGATGTGCTCCGCCGTCAGTGCCGGCGTCTGCGTCACCGTCGACTCCTCGGTCGAGGGTGACGGCAGCTCGGAGCCGACCATGAGCTCGGCCAGCTGGCGCGGGGTGACGCCGGTCGGGTCGACCTCGGCCACGGTCGTGCCGCGCCGGATGACGGTGATGGCATCGGCGACCTTGAGCACCTCGTCGAGCTTGTGCGAGATGAACACGACCGTCAGTCCCTCGGACTTCAGCTCGCGCAGGTTGTCGAAGAGCTCGTCGACCTCCTGCGGCACGAGGACCGCGGTCGGCTCGTCGAGGATGATGATGCGCGCGCCGCGGTAGAGGACCTTGAGGATCTCGATGCGCTGGCGCGCGCCCACCCCGAGGTCGGCCACGAGCGCGTCGGGGCGGACGTCGAGGCCGTACGCCCCGGAGATCTCGCGGATCTTGGCGCGAGCCGCGTCACCGATGCCGTGGAGCTTCTCGGCGCCCAGGACGACGTTCTCGAGGACCGTCAGGTTGTCGGCGAGCTGGAAGTGCTGGAAGACCATGCCGATGCCGGCGGCGATGGCGTCCGACGGGGAGCGCAGCTGGCGCACCTTCCCGTCGACCTCGATCGTGCCCTCGTCGGGCTGCTGCACGCCGTAGAGGATCTTCATGAGCGTCGACTTGCCGGCGCCGTTCTCGCCCACGATGGCGTGCACGGTGCCCTTGTCGACGGTGAGGGAGATGTCCTTGTTGGCCACGACACCCGGGAACCGCTTCGTGATGCCCTCGAGCCGGACGGCCGGGGCTCCGTGGTGGACGGCCCTGGCGGGCTCGCCGGGCTTGTCCCCGGTCACGGGCGCGTTGCTGACGATGACACACACTCCTCATGCGGGCCCGCCTCGGCGCGGGCGTCGATCGAGTATTGAACCAGCACCCCCGACCCTGGCAAGGCCCGCGGTGGCGGCGGCCCGCGGTCGGGCCTGCGGAGAGAACTGTTGCGGAGGAAGCGACGGCCCGGACGACGCTGCGCGCGCCGCCCGGGCCGTCCAGCGGGACGGCGGAACAGGCCGCTCCCCCTGCCGAGCTGTCAGGCGATCAGGACTTCGGGACCGTGATCTGGCCCGAGATGATCTTCTGCTTGTAGTCGTCGAGCTTGCTCTTGATGTCGTCGATGTGGCCACCCGTCGTGGAGTAGTCGACACCGCCCGCCTTGAGGTCGAAGATCTTGTTGCCGGCCTTGAAGGAGCCGTTCTTCACCTCGTTGATGAAGTCGTAGACACCGACGTCGACCTTCTTGATCATCGAGGTGAGGATGACGTCGCGGACGTCGGCCGGGGCCGTCTTGGCCTGGTCGGAGTCGACGCCGATGGCCCACTTGCCCGCCGACTTGGCTGCCGTGAAGACACCGCCGCCGGAACCGCCGGCCGCGTGGTAGACGACGTCTGCGCCGCCCTGGTACATGCCGTCGGCCGCAGCCTTGCCCTTGTCGACGGAGTTGAAGCCCGAGAAGTCCGGCGGCTGCGTGAGGTACTTGACATCGATCTTGATGCCCGGCTTGACGGCCTTGGCGCCGGCCTCGTAGCCCGCCTCGAACTTCTTGATGAGCTCGGTCTGCACACCGCCGATGAAGCCGATGTGGTTGGTCTTGCTCTTGAGGGCCGCAGCCGCTCCGACGAGGAAGGAGCCCTGCTCCTCGGCGAAGGTGATCTGGTCGACGTTCGGGCCGGCGGAGTCGGGCGACGCGTCGTCGACGATGGCGAACTTGACGTCGGGGTTGGCCTTGGCGGTCTCGCCGACGGCCTTGGCGTAGGCGAAGCCGACGGCGACGATGTTGTTGTAGCCGGCGTCGATCAGCGACTGGAGGCGGTCCTTGCGCGCGGACTCGGACTCACCCGCGACGGCCGAGGCCTCCTTGACGCTGGCACCGAGCTCGTTCTTGGCCTTGTCGAGGCCCGCGGCTGCCGCGTCGTTGAACGACTGGTCACCGCGACCGCCCACGTCGTAGGCCATGCCGATCTTCAGCGAGCTGCTGCCGGCACCGCCGGTCGAACCGCCCGTGCTGCCGGGAGACGTCGAGTTGCCGGTGCTGCTGCCGCAGGCCGCGAGGCCCAGGGCCGCTGCAGCGACCACAGACGCGACCTTGGTTGCGTGACGCAAGAGGTGCTCCTTAGATGCGCGGGGCCGACGACGACATCGGCCCAGATAGCACGGAACTGTAGACCCCGCAGCAGCAAGATCTGAGCGGCTTCGGACGAGTCGCAGCAAGTGTTACCGATCCGCGACCGCTGTCAGCGGAGAGACGCCGGTCAGCGTCGGGGTGCCCGCCAGCTGGGCCGCGGCGGAGAAGACGACGCCGGCCAGCATGCGGGCCCCGACCGGGATCGCGGCCTCGTCGACGACGAGGTCGCCGCGGTGCAGGTCGTAGGTGGGACCGCCGGGCGTGCGGGTGCCGAGCCGGGCCATGGCACCGGGCACGTGGGTGAGGTACCACGCGAAGTCCTCGCCGCCGAGGGACTGGGGCGTCGGCGCGACGAAGCCGCCGGTCCCGGTCACCGCGGCGGTGAGCGCGTCGATGCACGCCGCGTCGTTGACCACGGGCGGCACACCCTTGGTGATCGACACGTCGGCCTGGACGGCATACGGCTTGACGACCTCGTGCACGACCGACTCGAGGAGGCGCTCGACGCCGTCCCAGATGCTGGCATCGAGCATGCGCAGGGTGCCGCCGACCTTGCCGGAGGCGGGGATCACGTTGGCCGCGCCGCCCGAGTGGATCGAGCCCCAGACGAGGGCCGCCCCGGCGCGCGGGTCGAGACGCCGCGACAGCACGGCGGGCACGTCGGTCACGACCTTGGCGAGGGCGTACGTCAGGTCCTGCGTCAGGTGCGGGCGCGAGGTGTGTCCCCCGCGGCCGGAGAGCGTGACCTCGATCTGGTCCGCTGCGGCGGTGACCGCGCCGACGCGAAGGCCCACCTGTCCGGCGTCGAGGCTGGGGTCGCAGTGCAGCGCGAAGATGCGGTCGACGCCGACGAGCCCGCCCTGGGACACGACGTCCTCGGCGCCGCCGGGCATGAGCTCCTCGGCGGGCTGGAACACGAGGCGGGCGCCGATGCCTGCCGCGACGAGCCGCGCCTCGACCTCCTTGAGCGCGAGCGCCGCGCCGAGGAGGGCGGTGGTGTGCACGTCGTGGCCGCAGGAGTGGCTGACGCCGTCGGTCTGCGAGGCGAACTCGAGACCGGTCTGCTCTCGGATGGGCAGGGCGTCGATGTCGGCCCGCAGGGCGATGCGGTGCGCTGGGTCGGTCGCGCCCATCTCCGCGACGAGCCCGGTGCCGCGCAGCCGTCGGACGCCGATGCCGGCGCGCTCGAGGCGCTCGGCGATAAGGGCGGTGGTGCGGATCTCGCCGCGGCCCAGCTCGGGGTGCGTGTGCAGGTCACGCCGGATGGCGACCAGCTCCGGCACGTGCTCTCCGACGGTTCGGGCGATGGCCTCGAAGGGCGGCGGGGGCGTGCGGTCGGTCACGAGCACCGGAGTCTAGCGAGAGGATGGGCCGGGCCCCCGCTCGCGGGGCTCCGAGCGGGTCCGCCGGGTCCGTCATGAGGGAGGGAGAGGTCAGCGTTGGAGCAGCAGGCGCAGACGCAGTCGGTGCGTGCCGTGCAGGTCGCCCAGGCTGTCCGGCACGTCGTGTCGGTCGTCGACCGTGCCCTGCCGTTCACCACCATGACGACCGAGACGTCCGCGGCCACGGTGTGGTTCGGCGACGTCGTGGCCCACGTGCGCGCCGGCGCCGACCCGCTCGAGCCGTGGCGCGACGCCCTGCGCCGCCAGATGCGGGACCGTCACGACGTCCCGGTGCGAGCGCACATCCCCGCGGCGTTCGTGCTCCAGTGGGCGTGCGAGGTGGCCGCGACCCCGATGGCGTATGCCGCCGTGCTGGGTCCGTGGGTGCTCGTGCCGTCCGCGGCCGGGCTCGGTTTCGAGCCGGCGCCGGGCCTGTACCCCGCGCGCATCGTGGTGGACCCGGACCGAGCCTCGCTGGAGGAGGACGCCGACCGCACGCGACGTCTGGAACGGGGCCGGACGGCATACCGCGCGCTGGTCTCGGAGGTCGTGGCGGCGTACGCCCCCGGGGTGAAGATGAGCTCGCGCCAGCGGTGGGGGGTCGTCGAGGACGTCTGGGCGACGGCGGTGCGGCTGGCGTGCGGTGCCGCGGGCGAGAGCGTCGGGCCGGAGCCCACCCGGGTGTCGTGCTGCTTCATCTACGCGCTGCCCGGGATGCGGGAGTGCGCCGCCTGCCCGCGGCACGGCCGGACGGTCCGATCAGCCGGATCGAACGCCGGTTCCGACCCTCCAGGGCCGTAACCGCGGTTGGTTCCGGCTCGTCGTTCCCTGTGGATGACGGCGGCAGGGCTCGGCGGGCGCTCAGCAGGATCGACGCATGCGCGCGGTCAAGGCCCTCGTCCGTCTCGGTGGCACCGCGACGGCCCAGCAGCTGCGCCTCGCCGGCGTGCACTGGCGGCACGTGCACGCCGCACTCGAGGCGGGCCTGGTGGCGCGCACCTCACGCGGCCACTACTGCCTCGCCGGGACGGAGGCCGCCCGCGCGGCTGCGCACCGGCTCAGCGGCGCCGCGTCGCACACCACCGCCGCCCTGCACTGGGGGTGGAAGGTGCGCATGCCGTCCGATGAGCCGCACGTGACGGTTCGGGCCAAGCGCAGCCTGCCGGCGGGTGCGTCCGACGGCGTCGTCGTCCACTGGCGTGATCTGGATGCCGACGACGTGTCGGACGGCTGGGTGACGACGCCGGTCCGCACCGTCGTCGACTGCTGCCTCGACCTGCCGTTCGCCGACGCCCTGTCCGTCGCCGACTCGGCACGACGAGCCGGCCTGCGGACCTCGACGGTGCTGGACCGGAGCGCGTGGCTGCCGCCGCGTCAGCGGGACAGGGTCAAGCGGGTGCTGGAGGCGTCGGACCCGCGGGCGGCCAACCCGTTCGAGTCGACGCTGCGTGCCATCGCGCTGGGGGTGCGCGGGCTGGAGCTCGAGCCGCAACTGCGGATCCGCTACGACGGCTTCTTCGCGCGCGTCGACCTCGCGGACGACGACCTCCGGATCGTGCTCGAGGCCGACAGCCACGAGTTCCACACCGGGCGAAGGGCTTTCGACCGCGACTGCCGCCGCTACAACGGGCTCGTGACCCGGGACTGGCTCGTGCTCCGCTTCACCTGGGAGCAGGTCATGTTCGAGGCGGAGGTGGTGCGGTGCGCCATCGAGGAGGTCGTCGCCCTGCGCCGTTCGCAGGGCCTGCGCCGCCTCCGGACGGGTCGAGTGACCGGATCGAAGCTGCGAAAGGCCCTGTGAGACGGGTTTCGGGCGTTCGGTCCGGCCACTCGCACCGGCGCCCGGCGGCGGGAGGGCAGGGTCAGCGGGCGGGGGCGGACGGCATACGGCCTCGACCGGCGGCAGGGGTCAGAAGGTCTCGCGCGGCTGGTAGACGCCCCACACCTCACGCAGGGCGTGCGCGACCTCGCCGCCCGTGGCGCGGGCGGCGAGCGCCTCCTTCATCGGGTAGAGGACGTTGTCGGTGCCGCGGGCCGCTTCCTGCAGTCGCCCGAGCGCGGCCTTGACGGCATCGTCGTCGCGATCGGCACGCAGCGCCTCGAGGCGGGCGCGCTGGTCGGCCTCGATGGTCGGGTCGACGCGCAGCGGCTCGTAGCGCTCCTCCTGGTCGAGCGTGTACCTGTTGACGCCGACGACGGTGCGCTCGCCGTTGTCGATCTCGAGCTGGACCCGGTAGGCCGACCGCTCGATCTCGGACTTCTGGAAGCCCTGCTCGATGGCGGCGACCGCACCTCCCTTGTCCTCGACGGCCTGGATGAGCGCGAGCGCCGCCTCCTCGATCTCGTCGGTCATCGACTCGATGACGTAGGAGCCGGCGAAGGGGTCGACGGTCTTGGTCACGTCGGTCTCGTAGGCGATGACCTGCTGGGTGCGCAGCGCGAGGCGGGCGGCCTTCTCGGTGGGCAGGGCGATGGCCTCGTCGAAGGAGTTGGTGTGCAGGGACTGGGTGCCGCCGAGGACGGCGCCGAGACCCTGGAGGGCGACGCGGACGAGGTTGACCTCGGGCTGCTGGGCGGTCAGCTGCACGCCGGCGGTCTGCGTGTGGAAGCGCAGCATCATCGACTTGGGGTTCTGGGCGCCGAACTGCTCCTTCATGATCCGCGCCCAGATGCGACGGGCGGCGCGGAACTTCGCGACCTCCTCGAGCAGCGTGGTGCGCGCGACGAAGAAGAAGGAGAGGCGTGGCGCGAAGTCGTCGACGTGCAGGCCGGCGGCCTGGGCGGCGCGGACGTACTCCATGGCGTTGGCCAGGGTGAAGGCGATCTCCTGCACGGGCGTCGCCCCGGCCTCGGCCATGTGGTAGCCGCTGATGGAGATGGTGTTCCAGCGCGGCATCTCCTTGTGGCAGTAGGCGAAGACGTCGGCGATGAGGCGTAGCGACTCGCGCGGCGGGTAGATGTAGGTGCCGCGGGCGATGTACTCCTTGAGCACGTCGTTCTGGATCGTGCCGGTCAGCTGGTCACCGGCGACGCCCTGCTCCTCGGCGACGAGCTGGTAGAGCAGCAGCAGCGTCGAGCCGGGCGCGTTGATCGTCATGGACGTGGAGATCTTGTCGAGCGGCAGGCCCTCGAAGAGGGTGCGCATGTCGTCGAGGCTGTCGATGGCGACGCCGACCTTGCCGACCTCGCCGTGCGCGATCGGCTCGTCGGAGTCGTAGCCCATCTGCGTCGGCAGGTCGAACGCGACCGAGAGGCCACCGGTGCCGGCCTGCACGAGCTGGTGGTAGCGCTGGTTGCTCTCCTTGGCGGTGCCGAAGCCGGCGTACTGGCGCATCGTCCACGGGCGCCCGGTGTACATCGAGGGGTAGACGCCCCGGGTGAAGGGGTAGCGGCCGGGCGCGCCGAGCTTGGCCTCGGGGTCGAAGCCCGCGAGGGCCGACGCGTCGTAGACGGGCTCGATGGGCAGGTCGGACTCGGAGCGCGCACCAGTGCTGTCAGCCATGCTGCCGAGCGTATCGGCGGCGGGGCCGTGGCAGCCGCCCCGCCGGGCGAACGTTGTCGATCTCACGCCACCGAGGGCGTATGCCGTCAGCCCGGGTCCCGACAAGACGTGGCCTTTCGACGGTTGACAGGCGGCCACACGTGGCCCTTCGACGGTTGAGAGGCGGCCACACGTGGCCCTTCGATGGTTGGGAGGCGGCCACACGTGGCCCTTCGACGGTTGGGAGGCGGCCACACGTGGCCCTTCGACGGTGGAGGACCGGCAGAGAGTGGCCTCTCGACGGGTCAGGCGCCGGCCGGCCAGGTGCGGGTGAGCTCGGCCTTGCGGTCCTCCCACTCCCCCTCCAAGGCCCCCAGCCGCTCGCCGAGGAACTCGAGGAAGGCGACCGACAGCTGCAGTCGCCGGCCGGCCTCGGTGTCGGTGCCACCGACGGCGGGGATCCCGGCCCGCAGGCTCGTCTCGATCTGGGCGAGCACCCGGTCGCGGGAGAGCATCGCGCCGTGCCAGGCGTCCGCCTGCACGACGTAGACGTCGCGGCGCGACCCCCGCTCGCGCTCCTTGCCGATGAGGTAGGTCTGAGTCAGGTAGCGCACCGCGCCGGAGACGGCGGCCGGGCTGACGTCCAGGGCCTCGGTCAGCTCGGTCGCGGTCATGCGGCCGTCGTCGTCGGCGAGCAGCTGCGCGAAGACGCGAGAGGCCAGTCGCGGCATACCGGCGTCGGTCAGGGTGTCGCCGAAGCGCTCGACGTAGGCGGAGACCGCCTGCTCGTCCCGGGCCCTGCGCTGCGCTGCGGTCACCGCGTCCTCCTCCGTCGCCTGCGCCGACCCTAGCCGATCTCTCATATCATTCAGTAAATCGTGAATCTTGTGTACCGTCGATCCATGACCTCCGCGATCCAGGTCCACGGGCTGCACAAGAGCTTCGGCCGCACGGTCGCCCTCGACGGGCTCGACCTCGACGTGGCGACCGGCGAGATCCACGGCTTCCTCGGCCCGAACGGGGCCGGCAAGTCCACCACCCTGCGGATCCTGCTCGGCCTCATCCGCGCCGACGGCGGGACCGCCACCCTCCTCGACGGCGACCCCTGGCGCGACGTCACGACCCTGCACCGGCGCCTGGCCTACGTCCCCGGCGACGTGGCCCTGTGGCCGAACCTCACCGGCGGCGAGGTCATCGACGTCCTGGCCCGGCTGCGGGGCGGGGTCGACGAGAGGCGGCGGGCCGAGATGATCGAGCGGTTCGACCTCGACCCGACGAAGAAGGGGCGCTCCTACTCCAAGGGGAACCGGCAGAAGGTGGCCCTGGTCGCTGCCTTGTCCTCCGACGTCGAGCTGCTGCTGCTGGACGAGCCGACCTCGGGGCTCGACCCGCTGATGGAGGCCGTCTTCCGGGAGGTCGTCCACGAGTTCCGCGAGGCGGGGGGCACCGTGCTGCTGTCGAGCCACATCCTCTCCGAGGTGGAGCAGGTGTGCGACCGCGTCAGCATCATCCGCGAGGGTCGCAACGTCGAGTCCGGGACGCTGACCCAGCTGCGCCACCTGTCCCGCACGACGGTCCGCGCCACGCTCACGCACCCGATGGACGCCGCGCAGATGCGGGCGCTTCCCGGGGTCGGGGACGTCACCGTGGCGGGCCTCGACGTGACGTGCACCGTGAGCAGTGACGAGCTGGGGCGGCTGCTCGAGCTGCTCGGCGCGCACGGGATCACGGCGCTGACCAGCGCTCCCCCGACGCTCGAGGAGCTCTTCATGGAGCAGTACCGGTCGACCCCCGCGGAGGCACGATGACCACCGCAACCACGGCGCCGCGCCCCATCGAGTCCCCGCCTCCGCGGCGCCCGCTCGACCCGGGCCTGACCGGGACGACCTCGCTCCTGCGCCTGGCGGCACGCCGGGACCGCGTGCTCATCCCTGCCAGCGCGCTCGGTCTCGCCGCCTTCGTGGCGCTGTCGGCGCAGGCGACGTTCGCGCTCTTCCCCGACCTCGCGTCGGCCCAGGCGTCGATGGCGCCGACGCTGGCCAACCCGGCGCTCGTGGCGATGTACGGCCCGATCTCGAGCCTCGGCCTCGACTCGATCGCCACCTTCAAGTCGGTGCTCCTCGGCGGCGTCTTCCTCGGGCTGCTCGCCTACGTCGTCGTCCGGCGCCACACGCGTACGGAGGAGGAGACCGGGCGGCTCGAGCTGCTCGGAGCGGGCGTCGTGGGCCGACGGGCGGCGCTGGCCTCGGCCGTCGTCCTCGGCACGTCCGCCGTGCTGCTCACCGTCGTCCTCACCGTCGGTTGGTCGATCGGGGTCGGGCTCAACCCGGCCGGCTCGGTCGCCCTCGGGGTGTGCTGGCTGATCATCGGGCTGTCCTGGGTCGGCGTCACGGCCGTGGCCGCACAGCTGACGTCGAGCACCCGCGGCACAGCGGCCTGGTCGCTTGGCGCGCTCGCCGTCGCCTTCCTCGTCCGGGCCGTCGGGGACACCGCGGCGAGCGACAGCCCGGCCCGCTTCCTCTCCTGGCTCACCCCGCTCGGCTGGGGCGTCAAGGTCTCGCCGTACGGCGAGAACCGCTACTGGCTGGTGCTGCTCGGCATCGCGCTCTACGTCGCGCTCGTGGCAGTCGCCTTCGCGCTGCTCGAGCGGCGCGACCTCGGCTCCGGGGTGCTGCCGAGCCGGGCCGGTCACGACCGCAGCACCATCGCGTCCCCGGGAGCCCTGACGCTGCGGCTCGTCCGCGGCACCCTCGTCGGCTGGGTGGTCGCCTACGTGGTGCTCGGCCTCGTCCTGGGCTCCATCGCCCGCAGCGTCGAGACCTTCGTGGACTCACCCGCGGTGGCCGACATGCTCAAGGCCCTGGGCGGCGGCGTCGCGGGGTCGGTCACCGACCTCTTCTTCGCGACGGAGCTGCACTTCGCCGCCATCGGCGCCTCCGCCCTGGCGATCGCGCTGGTCACGCGGATGCACACCGAGGAGACCACCTCCCGCCTCGAGGCGCTGCTGGCGACGCCGGTCCGGCGGGTCGGGTGGGCGCTCGGCCACCTCGGGATCGCGGTTGCCGCCTCGGCACTCGTGATGGTCGTCGGGGCGGTGGTGGCCGGGGTCGTGCACGGTGCCGACAGCGGCGACATCGGCGGGACCGTCGGACGCCTCACGGGAGCCGGCCTCTCCACCCTGCCGGCCGTCTGGGTGACGATGGCCGTCGCGATGCTGCTCTACGGCGCGCTGCCCCGCTTCACCGGGCTCGCGTGGGCCGTGCTCATCCTCTTCCTCGTCCTCGGCGAGTTCGGCGACCTGCTGAACCTGCCCGGGTGGCTCCTCGACCTCTCCCCCTTCACGCACCTGCCCGGGCTGCCGGGCGGGACGCTGCAGTGGCCGCCGCTCGTCGGGCTGACCCTCGTTGCCGTCGCCGTCGGTGCCGCGGGTCTGGCCGCGCTGCGACGGCGCGACGTCGGCTGAGCCTGTCGCGTGCCCGGCGCACCGCCGGGTCTGGATACGGTGTGCCCCATGACAGGCATACCGGGTCTCTGGGCCGTGATCCCCGCCGGCGGCTCGGGCACGCGGCTGTGGCCCATCTCCCGCCGGCACTCCCCCAAGTTCCTGCACGACCTGACCGGCTCGGGCCAGTCGCTGCTGCGGGCGACCTGGGACCGGCTCCAGCCCCTCGTCGAGGACCGGATCCTCGTCGTCACCGGCGTCGCCCACGAGGAGGCCGTGCGCCGCCAGCTGCCGATGCTCGGCTACGACGCCGTCGTCGGCGAGCCGTCGCCGCGTGACTCGATGCCGGCCATCGGGCTGGCCGCCGCGATCCTCGAACGCCGTGACCCCGAGGCCGTCCTCGGGTCCTTCGCCGCCGACCACGTCATCACCGAACCGGAGAACTTCCGCCGCGCGGTCGCCGAGGCCGTCGTGCTGGCGCGCCGCGGCGAGCTCGCGACCATCGGCATCGAGCCGACCGAGCCGGCGACGGGCTTCGGCTACATCCGCCTCGGCGAGCGCCTCGACGTCGTCGGGGCACCGAGCGCCCACCGCGTCGACGAGTTCGTCGAGAAGCCGGACCGGGAGACGGCGACCCGCTACCTCGAGAGCGGCGAATACCGCTGGAACGCGGGCATGTTCGTCGTCGGTGCCACCACCCTGCTCGAGCTGCTCGCGCAGAACCACCCCGAGATGGTCGACCACCTGCGCACCATCGCCGGCGACCCGCTCCGGATGCGCGACCTGTGGCCGTCGCTGCAGAAGATCGCCATCGACCACGCCGTCGCCGAGCCCGCGGCCGCCGCCGGACGGGTCGCCGTCGTGCCCGCCTCGCTCGGCTGGGACGACGTGGGCGACTTCGCCTCCGTCACAAGGCTGGTCGGCGAGTCCGCCGACCTGCCCGGGATCACCGCGATCGGTCCCATCGACGACATCATCAGCATCGACTCGACCGCGACCGTGGCCGCCGCCGGCCGCCTCGTCGCGCTGATCGGCGTCGACGACCTCGTCGTCATCGACACCCAGGACGCTTTGCTCATCACGCGTCCGGACCGCGCCCAGGACGTCAAGCGGGTCGTCGAGACGCTCACGGCCCAGGGTCGCACCGAGCTGACCTGAGGAGCCGCGGGACGGCATACGCCCGAGGACGTATGCCGTCCGCCCGCCTCAGCTTCGGTGGGCTCGGTGGCCGCTCAGCGCTGGGTCGCGCGGAAGTCGAGGCACGCCGCATACGTCGGGAGCAGGCCCGACTCCTGCGCCTCGGTGAGGGTGGGCGCCGCCGCGTCCTTGGGCGACAGGAGCGGCTCGATGCCGTCGGGGAGGACGAGACCCACGCCCGGGTCGAGCGGGTGGATGCCGTGCTCGGCGCTCGGGTTGTAGGCGGCCGAGCAGAGGTAGTGGGCGGTGGTGCCGTCCTCGAGGGCGCAGAACGCGTGACCGAGGCCCTCGGCGAGGTAGACGGCCCGGCGGTCCACCGCGTCGAGCACCACCGAGTCCCACTGCCCGAAGGTCGGCGAGCCGACGCGGAGGTCGACGACGTAGTCGACGAGCGAGCCCGACACCGCGGTGACGTACTTCGCCTGGCCCACCGGCACGTCGGCGAAGTGGATGCCGCGGACCGTGCCGCAGGCCGAGACCGATACGTTCGTCTGGACGACGTCGAGCCGGTGGCCGATGACCTCGGCGAGGTGGTCGCCGCGGAACGACTCGAGGAACACCCCACGGTCGTCGGGGAACAGGCGCGGGCTGATCTCCCACGCGCCGTCGATCTTCAGCGGGCGAATCTCCATCAGCGGTCCTACCGTCCTTCGGCGATGAGCGAGCGCAGGTAGACGCCGTAGCCGCTCTTGTGCTGGTCCTCGGCGTGCCGCTCGAGCTGGTCGTCGGTGAGCCAGCCCTGGCGCCACGCGACCTCCTCGACGCAGCCGATCTTCTGCCCCTGCCGCGCCTCGACGACGTGGACGAACTGACTGGCCTCGATGAGGCCCTCGAAGGTGCCGGTGTCGAACCACGCTGTGCCGCGGGGCAGCACGCTGACGGTGAGGTCGCCGCGGCGCAGGTAGGCATCGTTCACGGCGGTGATCTCGAGCTCGCCGCGGGCGCTGGGCGTCAGCCCCTTGGCGATCTCCACGACGTCGTTGTCGTAGAAGTAGAGGCCGGGCACGGCATAGCTCGACCTGGGTTGGGCGGGCTTCTCCTCGATCGAGAGCACCGTGCCGTCGCCGTCGAACTCGACGACGCCGTAGGCCGTGGGGTCGGCGACGCGGTAGGCGAAGATGTGCCCACCGGCGACCTGGGTGTTGTCCTGGAGGCGCGTGCCGAGGCCCGGTCCGAAGAAGATGTTGTCGCCGAGGACGAGCGCGACGCTGTCGCCGCCGATGAAGTCGGCACCGAGGATGAACGCCTGGGCCAGGCCGTCGGGGCGGTGCTGCACGGCATACGTGATGCTCATCCCCCACTGCGAGCCGTCACCGAGGAGGCGCTCGAACTGCTCGGCGTCCTGGGGGGTGGTGATGACGAGCACCTCGCGGATGCCGGCCATCATCAGGGTCGAGAGGGGGTAGTAGACCATCGGCTTGTCGTAGACCGGCATGAGCTGCTTGCTGATGCCGCGCGTGATCGGATGCAGTCTGCTCCCGGTGCCCCCGGCGAGAACAATTCCCCTCATAAGTCCCACCCTAGGGGAAGCGCGAGAACGCCTTGACCGGCGAGGCTGGGAGCACGCTGAGCGGCTAGGCTCCGCGCCATGCGCCTACTCGTCACCGGCGGGGCCGGTTTCATCGGCTCCAACTTCGTCCTGCGGACCCGCGAGACCCGCCCGGACTGGTCGATCACCGTCCTCGACTCGATGTCGTATGCGGCCAACCGGGCCTCGCTGGAGCCGGTCCTCGGTGACGGGGCGGGCGACAACGCGGGCCCCGTGCGACTCGTCGTCGGCTCGGTGGCGGACGCGGCCGTCGTGGACCCGCTCGTGGCTGAGTGTGACGTCGTGGTGCACTTCGCGGCCGAGTCGCACAACGACAACAGCCTGGACAGCCCGTGGCCGTTCGTGGAGAGCAACGTCGTCGGCACGTTCACCCTGCTCGAGGCGGTGCGCCGGCACGACAAGCGGCTGCACCACATCTCGACCGACGAGGTCTACGGCGACCTCGAGCTCGACGACCCGGAGCGCTTCACCGAGGCGACACCGGTCAACCCGTCGAGCCCCTACTCGGCCACCAAGGCCGGCGCCGACCTGCTCGTGCGGGCGTGGATCCGCTCGTTCGGCATCAAGGCGACCGTGTCGAACTGCTCCAACAACTACGGCCCGCGCCAGCACGTGGAGAAGTTCATCCCGCGCCAGATCACCAACATCCTGCAGGGCATCAAGCCCAAGCTCTACGGCTCCGGGCTCAACGTGCGCGACTGGATCCACGTCGACGACCACAACGACGCCGTGGTCGCCATCCTCGAGCAGGGCCGGCTCGGGGAGACGTACCTCATCGGCGCCGACGGGGAGCGCGACAACCGGCAGATCGTGGCCCTGCTGCTCGAGCTGATGGGCAAGCCCGCCGACTGGTTCGAGCACGTCGACGACCGGCCGGGGCACGACCTGCGCTACGCCATCGACTCCTCCAAGCTGCGGCACGAGACCGACTGGCGCCCCCGCTACGGCGACATCCGCGCCGGCCTCGAGGCCACGATCGCGTGGTACCGCGACAACGAGGAGTGGTGGCTCAGCGCGAAGGACGACGCCGAGCGCGTCTACGCCAGGCTGTGCCGGTGAGCATGCCCGTCGGGGACTCGCTCCGCGTGCTGGTCACCGGGGCCGGGGGCATGCTCGCCCATGACCTGGTTCCGGCCCTGCGCGGCGCCGGGCACGTCGTCACCGCGATGGACCGCGCCGACCTCGACATCACCGACGCCTCCCAGTGCGTGGCCGGTGTCGAGGGACACGACCTCGTCGTCAACTGCGCCGCCTGGACAGCCGTCGACGCGGCCGAGGCCGACGAGGCCGGCGCCTTCGCCGTCAACGCGGTCGGCGCCGCCAACCTGGCGGCGGCTGCCCGGCGAGCCGGTGCGCGGATGGTGCAGATCTCCACCGACTACGTCTTCGACGGGGACGCCACCGAGCCGTATGCCGTCGACCACCCCATCGCGCCCCGCTCGGCCTACGGCCGGACCAAGGCGGCCGGCGAGTGGGCCGTGCGGGCCCTGTGCCCGGAGTCGTGGGTGGTCCGCACCGCGTGGCTCTACGGCGCCGGCGGCGGCAACTTCGTCGCGACCATGCTGCGCCTCGCCGCCGAGCGGGAGACGCTCACCGTCGTCGACGACCAGGTGGGCCAGCCGACCTGGACCGCCGACGTCGCCGACCTGATCGTGCGCCTGGTCGCGGCCCCACCGGCCTACGGCGTGCACCACGGCAGCGCGTCCGGACGGACGACGTGGCGCGGCCTGGCCCAGGCGATCTTCGAGGAGCGGGGCCTGGACCCCGATCGGGTGCAGGCCACCACGAGTGAGGCGCTCGGCCTTCCTGCGCCGAGACCGTCGTGGAGCGTGCTCTCGCACGAGTCGCTCGAACGCGCCGGGGTCCCGCCCATCCGCGACTGGCGTGCCGCACTCGCGGCCTACCTGTCACACAGCGACCCCGCCTGATCCGCGCCGGCCTGGTCAGCTGACCGACGTCGCGGGCCCGTCGGGTTCGGGCACGCCCGTCTGCTCCCGGACGAACCGCCAGAACCGCTCGACCTGTTCGGGCGTCTCGACCCCGACGGGCGCGTAGTGCGTCGGTCGGCGTCGCCGGTCGTGCCAGAAGCCACCGGAGCCGATGGGCTCCGCGGTGGCGGTGAGCCAGACGGCGGTGTCGGCCCCCGAGTCCGCGTCGCGCAGCAGCGGCCCGGTGAGCGCGGCGAAACGCGGTAGCGAGTCCGTGACTCCCGGGGTGTCGGCCCAGCCCGGGTGCATCGAGTGCACGGTGATCCGGTCGCGGGCCAGGTCGCGGGCCCACAGCTGCGTCAGCACGAGCTGCATGCGCTTGGTGCGGGCGTATGCCGTGACGCCGGAGTAGTCGCCGCGCGCGTACTCGGCGTCGTCCACGGCGAGGCGCTGCCCGTATGCGCCGCCGGACGTGACGACGACGACGCGACCCCCGGCGAGCACGTCACGCAGCCCGTACGTCAGCACGTGTGGGCCGAGCACGTGGGTGGCCAGGGTGAGCTCGTGGCCCTCCGGCGTCGTCGTCCGCCGCGGCGGCATGACACCGGCGTTGTGCACGACGGCGTGCAGGGCGGGGACCTCGTCGACGAAGTGCCGGGCGAAGTGCGCGGTGGCGGCGAGGTCGCTGATGTCCGCGACGTGCACCCGCACGTGCGCGAGCGGCTGCTGCTGCAGCAGCTCGGACCGCGCCCGGTCGAGCCGCCCGGCGTCACGCCCGGTGAGGTGGACGACGGCGCCGAGGCGGGTCAGGCCCCGGGCGGCAGCCAGCCCCAGGCCGCCGCTCGCACCGGTGACGAGGACGTGGCGGCCGGCCAGCGCCCCCGGCTCCGGGTCGGCGGGCCACCACCTGCGGCGAAGGGCCGGGCCGATCTTGGAGTAGCCGAGGACGAGGGACTTGTCCATCGCCCAGTCGAGGGCCGCGGCCGCCGCGGGGAGCACCATGCCGCTCACCCTAGTGAGCGGCATGGTGTCGTTCCCTGGGCGGCTCGCAGACGCTTATGGCGTCAGCCGCGCGCGCCGACCGAACGCCAGTAGGCGTTGAGCGCGCCGTTCGTCTTGACGAACCAGACGATCGGACCGATCACGATGATCGCGCCGAGCAGTGTCCACAGACCCGTCACCGCCGAGACAGGCGCCTGCTGGCCGCGCCGTTCGTAGAGGCGGGCCACCTCTCCAGGGGTGAGGAACGAAAGCACGATGCCGAAGAAGAGGGCGATGACGAGGGCCAGGCCACCGCCGAGCCCCTCACCGGTGTGACGCTTCATCTCCTCGTGAGTCTGGTAGTACCAGACAAGGGGGTAGATGCCGAGAGTGACGATCGAGAGGAGGATGCACGATCCCGTGGATCGCACCTTCCCCACCGGACCGCTCGGGACCGGGGCGAAGGGGCCCGGCTGCTGCCACTGCGTCACCGCCGACGCTGGTGCGGGTGCCGCTAAAGCGACTGGAGGCGGCATGGTCTCTGCCGTCTGGGGGTTGGTGAAGTCTTCGGTCACGATCGTTGATCTCCCTGCGCTCGACGGGGCTCCCTGCCCCGCGTCCGCCCGAAGGCTAGGGGTCACTGATCAGGCGTGTCCGACTTTTCACGATTTCCCGCTGGTCACTCCCGCGGCGGCGCCTCCTAGGGCTCAGCCGGCGGCTGGGATCCTGGACGGCGGCCGCACTCGGTTACGGCCCGCCGCCACCCGGCGTACGTGTTGGTGTCGAGGGTTGCTGTTGACATTGTCACAAGCGGCCTCATACCAGCGGGTAGGAATTTGGGTGCGGAAACCGCAGGGATAAAGTGCGCAGGTGGCCACCAACACTCTCCCAGCGACGGGAACTCCTCGACCCGCGTCGGCACGCCGCACCACCGTGTTCATGAAGCTGCTCATGGCCCTTTCGGGTGCGCTCTTCGTGCTCTACGTGCTGCTGCACATGTACGGCAACCTCAAGATCTTCGGCGGCGTCGCGGCGTTCGACGAGTACGCCCTGCACCTGCGCACCATCCTGATGCCGATCCTGCCCTTCGGCGGGTTCCTCTGGATCTTCCGCGCGGTGCTCGTCGTGTCGCTCGTCGCCCACGCGTACGCCGCCTTCTGGCTGTGGAGCCGCGCCAACGGCGCGCGCACGACCCGCTACGTGGCCAAGCAGGCCGCCAAGGCGACCCTGCGCAGCCGGATGATGCGCTGGGGCGGCATCGCGCTGCTGCTCTTCCTCGTGTGGCACCTGCTGCAGTTCACGATCCTCAAGATCAACGTCGGCAGCGAGGCCGCGGGCGACAGCGCCGGCAAGCTCGTCATCTCGAGCTTCCAGGTCTGGTGGGTCGTCGTCATCTACCTGCTCGCCCTCGTCGCCCTCGGCATGCACCTGTGGCACGGCGTCTGGAGCGCCGCCCAGACCCTCGGCTGGACGAGCAGCACCAAGGCGCGCCGCGCCGCCAGGACGACCGGGCTGGTCATCGCGCTGGTGACCGCCATCGGCTTCGCGCTCCCGCCGCTCGCCATCCTCTTCGGAATCGTCAAGGGAAGCTGATCCATGACCGACACCCACGCAGCCCCCGCCGCGACCCTCGCTCCCGAGGCCCCCGCCGCGCCCGCCGCCCCTGAGGCGCCCGGCGTCGTGCACGGCCTGTACACGGAGGGTTCGCCCCTCGTCGACGCGAAGGCCCCGAGCGGCCCGATCGAGTCGCGCTGGGACAAGCGCAAGTTCGAGGCGGCCCTCGTCAACCCGGCCAACCGTCGCAAGCTCACGGTGATCATCGTCGGCACCGGCCTGGCCGGTGGCGCGGCCGCCGCGACGCTCGGCGAGGCCGGCTACCACGTGAAGTCCTTCTGCTACCAGGACTCCCCGCGCCGCGCCCACTCGATCGCCGCGCAGGGCGGCATCAACGCCGCCAAGAACTACAAGGAGGACGGCGACTCCGTCTACCGCCTCTTCTACGACACCGTGAAGGGCGGCGACTACCGCTCGCGCGAGTCGAACGTCTACCGCCTGGCCGAGGTCAGCGCCAACATCATCGACCAGTGCGTGGCGCAGGGCGTGCCCTTCGCCCGCGAGTACGGCGGCCTGCTCGACAACCGCTCCTTCGGCGGTGTGCAGGTCTCGCGCACCTTCTACGCCCGCGGCCAGACGGGCCAGCAGCTGCTCATCGGCGCCTACCAGGCGCTCGAGCGCCAGGTCGCCGCCGGCACGGTCGAGACCTTCACGCGCCACGAGATGCTCGAGCTCATCGTCGTCGACGGCAAGGCCCGCGGCATCATCGCCCGCGACCTCGTCACCGGCGAGATCGAGACGCACCTCGCCGACGCGGTCGTGCTGGCGAGTGGCGGCTACGGCAACGTCTTCTTCCTGTCGACCAACGCGATGGGCAGCAACGTCACGGCCACCTGGCGCGCGCACCGCAAGGGCGCCTACTTCGCCAACCCGTGCTACACGCAGATCCACCCGACCTGCATCCCGGTCGCCGGCGAGCACCAGAGCAAGCTGACGCTGATGTCGGAGTCGCTGCGCAACGATGGGCGCATCTGGGTGCCCAAGAACGCCGCCGACTGCGACAAGGACCCACGCGACATCCCCGAGGAGGACCGCGACTACTACCTCGAGCGGATCTACCCCTCCTTCGGCAACCTCGTGCCCCGTGACATCGCCAGCCGCCAGGCCAAGAACGTCTGCGACGAGGGCCGCGGCGTCGGCCCGAAGGTCGGCGACTTCCGCCGCGGCGTCTACCTCGACTTCACCGACGCCCTGCAGCGCATGAGCGCCGAGGCCGTCGCCGAGAAGTACGGCAACCTGCTCGACATGTACCAGCGCATCACGGGCGAGAACCCCTACGAGGTGCCGATGCGCATCTACCCCGCCGTGCACTACACGATGGGTGGCCTGTGGGTCGACTACGACCTGCAGTCGACGATCCCGGGCCTGTTCGTGGCCGGTGAGGCGAACTTCTCCGACCACGGCGCCAACCGCCTCGGCGCGAGCGCGCTCATGCAGGGCCTCGCGGACGGCTACTTCGTCCTGCCCAACACGATCCGCGACTACCTCGCCAAGGGCCCGTTCCCGAAGATCGACGAGTCGCACGAGGCCGTCGCCGAGGCCCGCGCCTCGGTCGACGCGCGCGTGGAGAAGCTGCTGTCGATCAACGGCGACCGCTCGGTCGACTCCTTCCACCGCGAGCTCGGCAACATCATGTGGGAGTACTGCGGCATGGAGCGCTCCGAGGAGGGGCTGCTCAAGGCGATCGACCTCATCCGCGGCCTGCGCGACGAGTTCTGGCGCAACGTCCGGGTGCTCGGTGCCGCCGACACGCTCAACCAGAGCCTCGAGAAGGCCAGCCGCGTGGCGGACTTCCTCGAGCTGGGTGAGCTGATGTGCATCGACGCCCTCCACCGCCGCGAGTCCTGCGGTGGCCACTTCCGCGCCGAGTCCCAGACCGAGGACGGCGAGGCGCTGCGTCAGGACGACGAGTTCGCCTACGTCGCCGCCTGGGAGTGGAGCGGGCAGGACGGCACGCCGGTCCTGCACAAGGAAGACCTCGTCTACGAATTCGTCGAGCTGAAGCAGCGGAGCTACAAGTGAACCTAACCCTCAAGATCTGGCGCCAGGCCGGCCCCAAGGCCAAGGGCGACATGGTCACCTACTCGGTCACCGACATCTCCGAGGACATGTCGTTCCTCGAGATGCTCGACGTCCTCAACGAGCAGCTCAACGCTCGCGGTGAGGAGCCGATCGCCTTCGACTCCGACTGCCGCGAGGGCATCTGCGGCATGTGCGGCCTGATGATCTCCGGACAGGCCCACGGCCCCGAGGTGACCACGACGTGCCAGCTGCACATGCGCAGTTTCACGGACGGCGACGAGATCACCGTCGAGCCGTGGCGCGCCGACGCGTTCCCCGTGATCAAGGACCTCGTCGTCGACCGCTCGGCGTTCGATCGGATCATCCAGGCCGGCGGCTTCATCAGCGCCAACACGGGCGCGGCCCCCGAGGCGCACTCGGTGCCGGTGCCCAAGCCCAACGCCGACCGCTCCTTCATGGCAGCGGCCTGCATCGGCTGCGGCGCCTGCGTCGCCGCGTGCCCGAACGCCTCGGCGATGCTCTTCACGGGCGCGAAGCTCACGCACCTCGGCGAGCTCCCCCAGGGCCAGCCGGAGCGCGAGGCGCGCGTGGTCAGCATGCTCAACCAGCACGACCACGAGGGCTTCGGCGGCTGCACCAACGTCGGCGCCTGCTCCGAGGCATGCCCCAAGGAGATCCCGCTCGACGTGATCAGCCAGCTCAACCGGGACCTGCGCACGGCGCTCATGCACGGCGAGTGACCCTGCCGCCCGGACCGTAGAACGACGAACCCGCCCTGGTCTTCCAGGGCGGGTTCGTCGGTCCTGCAGGCCTCCCGCAGGCCTCGGCTCAGTCGCGCCCGTAGATGTCGCGCGTGTAGACCTTGTGCCGGACGCCCTCGAGCTCGTCGGCGTGCCGGTTGGCGACGATGACGTCCGAGACCGACAGGAACTCGTCGAGGTCCCGGATGACGCGCGAGTGGAAGAAGTCCTCGTCCTCCAGGGACGGCTCGAAGACGACGACGTCGATGCCCTTGGCCTTGATGCGCTTCATGATCCCCTGGATGCTCGAGGACCGGAAGTTGTCGGAGCCGGACTTCATGACGAGGCGGTACATCCCGACGACCTTCGGGTCGCGCGCGAGGATGTCGGTGGCGATGAAGTCCTTGCGCGTCGTGTTGGACTCGACGATGGCGTGGATGAGGTTCTGCGGCACCTGGTCGTAGTTCGCGAGCAGCTGGCGCGTGTCCTTCGGCAGGCAGTAGCCGCCGTAGCCGAACGACGGGTTGTTGTAGTGCGAGCCGATCCGCGGGTCGAGGCCCACGCCCTCGATGATGGAGCGCGTCTCCAGGCCGTGGGTCGCGGCGTAGGTGTCGAGCTCGTTGAAGTAGGCGACCCTCATGGCGAGGTAGGTGTTGGCGAAGAGCTTGATCGCCTCGGCCTCGGTGGGCTCGGTGAAGAGCACCGGAATGTCCTCGTCCTCGGCCCCCTCCACGAGCAGCGACGCGAACTCCTTGGCCTCCGGGCCGGTGTCGCCCACGACGATGCGGCTCGGGTGCAGGTTGTCCCACAGCGCCCTGCCCTCGCGGAGGAACTCCGGGGAGAAGATGATGCGCAGGTCGGGCTGCCGCTCTCGCATCCGCTGGGTGAAGCCGACGGGCACCGTCGACTTGATGATGACCGTCGACTGCGGCGCGTGCGCCACGACGTCGTCGATGACCTGCTCGACCGACGCGGTGTTGAAGTGCATGGTGTCGGGGTCGTAGTCGGTCGGGGTCGCGATGACGACGAACGACGTGTCTGCATACGCCTCCTGCGGGTTCGTCGTCGCCCGCAGGTCGAGGTCACCGCGCTCGAGGAACGACTCGAGGTCGGTGTCGATGATCGGCGACCGGCCGGCGTTGACGAGCTCTGCCCGGTCGGCGTCCACCTCGAGGGCGACGACCTCGTTGTGCTGGGCGAGGATGGCGGCGTTGGACAGGCCCACGTAGCCGAGGCCGACGACAGTGATCTTCACATCCTCACCCTAACGGCGCGATCCGCGCCTTTCGGACACCCGTCAGGACGGCGGGTTACCCTGTCCCCGCGATGACGCCCCCGGTTCCCTCCCGACGGCGCCCGCGGGCGACTGTGGCCGCGGGCGCTGCCAGTGCGCTCGTGCTGGCCCTCACGATGGCGTATGCCGTCTCGCCGGCCTCGGCGGCCGACGCGCACACCGCCCTGCCGCAGGTTGCACCGGTCGCCGGCCCCTCGTGCAAGCCGTGGCAGGCACCGGCGACCGTGCCCGTCGGAAAGCCGCTGCCGCCGAGGGTCTTCCCCACGAGCGCGACCCCCGCGCCGACCCCGACGGCTGCTCCCACAACCAGACCGGTCACGCCAGCACCCGGCTCCAGCGGAACCCAGCGGGCGCCGAAGCCGGGCGCGATGCATGCGGCGCCGAAGGAACGGGTCGTCTGCCTCAGCGTCGCCCCCACGCCCTTCCCCCAGCCGAGCTGGGACCCGGCTACCGTCGTGGGTGGCCCGGAGCTGGCCGCCACCGGCGTGGTCACGGACCGACCGGCCTCCGTGCCGGCTCCCCCGGCGGTCTACGACGTCTCCTACGTCATCGCCGACCTGGAGACCGGTGAGATCCTCGCTGCCAAGTCACCCCATGCGTGGCTCCGGCCGGCGAGCACCCTCAAGGCCCTCACGGCGCTGACCCTGATGCCGCGTCTGAACCCCAAGCGCGTTGTGGTCGCGGGCCAGGATGCCCAAGCAGCCGCGGGGTCGCGGGTCGGCATCCTCGCGGGCAACCGCTACCCGGTTGCGAGCCTGTTCGACGCCATGCTGATGTTCTCGGCCAACGACGCCGTCTACGCGCTCGCCGACGCTGCCGGCGGCTACGCGAAGACGGTGACGCTCATGAACGAGGAGGCGGCCCGCGTCGGCGCCCACGACACCCTGACGGTGGACCCCAGCGGCCTGGACGAGGGCGCGCAGCGCTCCAGCGCCTACGACCTCGCGCTGATCGGCCGCGACGCCATGCGCCTGCCGGCCTTCCGCGCCACCATCGTCAAGCGCGACGCGGTCTTCCCGGGCGGCAAGGACAAGCGGGGCAAGACGTGGCCGGCCTTCCACATCCTCAACATCAACGAGCTGCTGACGCACTATCCCGGCGCCATCGGGATCAAGCCCGGCCGCACCGACCGCGCCCAGCACACCTTCATCGGTGCCGCTACGAGAGGCGGCCGCACCCTCGTGGTCAGCGAGATGGGCAGCATCACCGGCTCCTGGAAACCGACGGCCGCCCTCCTCGACTGGGGATTCAAGTACGCCGCCCGCGTCCAGCCGGTGGGGCGGCTCGTCGAGCCGGGTGAGGCGGCGGCGCCCACCGCCGCAGCGCCGGCGTCGACAGAGGAACTCGACGCGGCCGGCTCTGGCCCGGCCGCGCTGGCCCAGCAACCCGGCACGGTGAGGCCTGCTCGGAGCGGGCTGGCTGCCGAGCTGGCACGCTACGGCGTCACACCGTCACTGCTCGCGCCGGCTGCGGGCCTGTCGGCCGCTGTGCTCGGTGTCGCGCTCCTGGCCGTCCGCCGGCGCCGGCGCCGCCGTCGGGCCTGACCCGGTCCCGGTCAGTCCAACCAGCGGCCGCTCAGCGGCGGCGCAGCCGATGCAGGCCCGCCACGGCCGCCACCCCAGCAGCACCCACGACCGCGCCCGCCGCGAGGCTGACGCGGTCGACCGCGCGGGTCGCCGGGCGCCGACCCGGGGCGGTGCGGTGCGCAGAGACGGGGGCTGCGGCATACGGCACGAGGGTCGTGTCGGCGGTCGCCGGCAGCGGTGCGACGAACGCGGGACGCAGGGCCCGCGCGAGCGCCGAGCGCTTCGTGTTGTCGCCGAGCCGGCGCAGGTCGACGTCGCCCACGACCCACGCCGCGGACAGCAGGATCACCTTCGACATGAGGTTGAGCCAGAAGAGGAGGCCCACTGCCACGGCGACGGCTCCGAGCAGCGGGTTGCCGCTGACGTGGCCGATGAGGAAGCCGGCGAAGAGCTTGAGCACGGTGAGGACGGTCGCCCCGAGGACGGCGCCCTGGCGCACCTCGCGCATCGGCAGCGGGGCGCCGGAGAGCATCCGGAGCAGCACGACGAGGATCAGGGTGTCGAAGACGATGCCGACGACGAGGCCCACCAGGCCGACGAGCGGGCCGTTGCCGGCCAGTCCCACCCAGCCGGCGACCCGCTGGGCCAGTCCGCCGACGACGCTCGTCAGGATCGCCGACACGGCGATGGCCAGGCCCATGGTCACGAGGACGAAGAGGTCCCGGGCCTTCGTGTGCAGCAGGTTGCCGGTGGAGGCCTCGAGGCCGAAGATGCCACGGATGCCGGTGCGAAGGGCCCCGACCCAGCCCAGCCCGGCGAGCAGCAGCGTGACGAACGAGATGATGCCGGTCAGGGTGAGCGTGAGGCTCGTCGGCGCCTGGACGCTGATGATGCCCTGCGGGTGGTCCGGGGTCTTGACCATGCCGGGCAGCGTCGTGTTGAGGTAGTCGGCGATGGTCGTGACGAGGTCCGGGCGGCCTTGGAGCACGAAGCCGAAGATCGCGAAGGCGAGGGCCAGCGCGGGGAAGATCGAGAAGAAGGCGAAGTAGCCGACGCCGGCTGCGAGGAGGTCACCGTTCGACTCGCCGTAGCGCGTCCACGCCCGGTAGGGGCGGGTCCCCTTGAGCCGCTCGAGCAGGGGCTGCAGCGAGGGCACCCGTCAGTTCCCGGCGAGCGCGAACTCGTGCACCGGACGCCAGACGCCGTCCTCGCCCTGCTCGTAGAGGTGGTACGCGTTCACCTCGAACGCCACGGAGTAGTCGGCGAGGTCTTCGAAGGCCTTGTCGAGCGCGTCCGCGGGGACGTTGTGCGCCACCGTCACGTGCGGGTGGTAGTAGAAGTCGAGGTCGCGGCGGATCGGTCCGGACCGCAGCGCCACCTCGAGCGCCTCGCAGTTGGAGACGCCCTGCGCCACTTGGATGAAGACGACGTCGGACAGCGGGCGGAAGGTGCCGGTGCCGCGGAGCACGACCCGGAACGACGTGTGGGTGGCCGCGACGTGCGCGCAGTGGGCCCGGAAGGCGGCGTACGCGTCGCCGTCCACCTCGGTGGGCGGCAGCAGCGTGATGTGCGCGGGGATCTGCCAGGCCGCCGGGTCACCGAAGTCGTCGCGGCGCTGCTGCAGGTAGTCACCGTGCGGGGCCGGGATGGGGATCGAGACGCCGATCGTGGTCGGGCGCGCAACACTCACACCCCCGACGGTACCGAACGGGCCGGGTGCCGCCCCCTCCGGGCCAGTCACGAGCTCAGGAGCGCCGGACCGAGCTGAGCAGGCCCACCTTGTCGTAGACGCGGCGGACGGTTGCCTCGGCGACGGCACGGGCGCGCTCGGCACCGTCCTGGAGGATGCGGTCGAGCTCGGCCGGGTCGTCCATGAGCTCGAGCGTGCGCGTGCGGAACGGGGTGACCGCCTCGACGACGACCTCAGCGACGTCCTTCTTGAGGTCGCCGTAGCCCTTCCCTGCGTACTGCTCCTCGAGGAGCGCGACGGGCGTGCCGGACAGCGCCGAGTGGATCGAGAGGAGGTTGGAAACGCCCGGCTTGTTGTCCTCGTCGTAGCGGATCTCGCGCTCGGTGTCGGTGACGGCCGAGCGGATCTTCTTGGCGATGCGCGACGGCTCGTCGAGCAGGCTCACCAGGCCGGCGTCGGAGGCGGCCGACTTGCTCATCTTGGCGGTCGGCTCCTGCAGGTCCTGGATCTTGGCCGTGGCCTTCATGATGTGCGGCTCGGGCACGACGAGCGTGTCGCCGAAGCGCTGGTTGAAGCGGCCGGCGAGGTCACGGGAGAGCTCGAGGTGCTGGCGCTGGTCCTCCCCCACCGGCACGACGTTGGCGTCGTAGATGAGGATGTCGGCGGCCTGCAGCACTGGGTAGGTGAAGAGGCCGACGTTGGTGTTGGTGCCCTTGGCGGACTTGTCCTTGAACTGCGTCATGCGGCTGGCCTCGCCGAAGCCGGTCAGCGTGCCGAGCACCCAGTAGAGCTCGGTGTGCTGGGCGATGTGGCTCTGCACGAAGAGCGTCGAGCGCGTCGGGTCGACGCCGCCGGCTATGTACTGGGCGGCGGTGATCCGGGTGCGCTGGCGCAGCACGTCCGGGTCGGGCGCGACGGTCAGGGCGTGCAGGTCGGCGACGAAGTAGAAGGCGTCGTGCGTCTCCTGCAGCCGCACCCACTCGACCAGCGCACCGATGTAGTTGCCGAGGTGCAGCGAGTCGCTCGTCGGCTGCATGCCGGACAGGCTCCGGGGCGCGTGGTTCGAAGGCATGGGTGCATTCTGGCCCATCGCGACCGCGCTCCCCCAACCCGGGGCATTCGTGGCCGCAGCGTCGTGCTCAGGGCGTCAGCGCCTGCTCCACGGCCGGCAGAAGGTTCTCGACCGCGTCAGCCATGACGGCAAATGCCTCGGGGCCCTGCCGGTAGGGGTCAGGGATGTCCGACTCGGACAGCGGCAAGGGCGGAACGAGGCCGCGACGGGACGCGGCGAGGGCGGCGACGCGGGCCACCCACGACGCGCCCGGGTCTGTCTCGTCGAGCTCGTCCATCTCGTCGGCACTGGCATCCGCGACGAGGTGCGCGAAGTCGGCGAGAGTGAAGCATCTGGCCATGGCGCGAGGGCTCAGCCGAACCACCTCGGCGCGGTGCGCGCGGGTTGCTGTGAGAACGAGGTCCGAGTGGGCAATCATCTCGGCCGTGAGCTGCCGGGCCTTGAATCCCTCGGTCTCGGCGTCCCGCTGCCGCAGCTGAGCGACCGAGCCAGGGTCGATCGGTGAGCCGACGAGCGCGCCGGTGCCGCCACTCGACACCTCGATACCGGTCCCATGGAGCAGCTGGGCAAGTCGACGCTCGATGTAGGGCGAGCGGCAGACGTTGCCCGTGCACACGACGAGCACCCGCCCTGCCCGGCCCCTCGCACCGCTGCTGTCAGTCACGTTCCACCTTCAGTTGTCTCGGCTGGTCGTTCCTCGCGCGCAGCATCTCACCGCGTCTTGGTGCCGCACGACGCGGGCCTGACCTTCGTGGTCTGAGGCAGCACCAGGGGCTGGACCCACGTCGTCACCGGCCCTCGAGCAGCGGGGGGCTCCTCCACGTGCAGCACCAGCGTGCGGGTGACGCCGGGCGGGAGATCCACCGTCGCGGTGAAGACCGGCCGACCGCGCTCGGTGTCGGACGACAGGAGGGTCGGCTTGCCGTCGAGGGTGGGGCTGTTGAAGTGGGCGCCCTTGGTGGCGTAGTAGCCGACCAGAAGACGGCTCGTGCCCAAGGGCTGCCCGGCCTGGGCCGGGTCTGCGGTGCCTGCGGCATACGAGCCCAGCCCGGTCGCGGGTGCGGTGTTCGTCAGCTTGATGGTGACCGTGGCTGTGGGATCAGGGCCCGGGCACGCAGATGTGTAGGTGACGTTGCGCGCCAAGTAGTAGTCGAGCTTGTTGCCGCCGGCGTTGTTGATCACCACCCCGGAGAAGAGTCCAGCGGTGTCGTCGAGCTGTCCGGCCACCGGGTATTTCGCCAGCAGACGCTGCTCCTGCGGTGCCGTGCTGTAGACCACGAGGCGGCGCTCATCGATGGCATTCCCGAGGGCCTTGATCAGACCGCTGGCGTTCGACGGTCCCCGACTCAGCACGTGGTCGCCCACGGCCTTGGACAGGTCCACCAGGAAGCGCTTGCGCTCGACTTGGTCATCGAACCGCGCGTAGGTGTCCCGCTCCGACAGTGCGACCACGTTGTCAGCGGTGACCACGGTGCCGTCCGCCATGCGGGCAGGCCCGGTCGCCTTGAGCAGCATGGCGAGCGCCGAGGGGTCGGTCGCGATGACGCCATCGAGTCGCTCCCCCGCCTTGGCCTGCCAGAAGCGGAGCAACAGCTCTGCCGCATACGGGAAGTGCGGGCTCACCGTGACGTTGCCGAAGAAGTGCCCGACATCGGAGCCCTCATAGTGCGACAGGAAGTCGGCGTCGAATCCCGTCGTCGGCACGTCCAGTCCGGCGAAGTCGCTGTCGATGCCGAAGCGCTCGAACGAGACCTTGCCGTGGTCTGCCCGCAGAATGGCGTAGCCGCCGGGCAGGCCACCGAGTCCCCTGGCCTCCGCGTTGTTCTGGAAGGCCATGAGGTAGCGCCGGGTGCCCTGAGCCCCAAGCATCGGCGGGAGCAGGTCGACCGTGTCGCGGGTCGTGCGCAGCTGCCCGGCTAGATCGGTGACCTGGGAGAGCAGGGTCGATCGAGCAGAGTCGACAGTTCCCAACCCGGTCGTCGGCAGGGCGCGCACGCTGCCAAGGATCGTGTCGGTGGCCGTCGACGCGTGCTCCAGCGGCTGTTGGGCTGCGATGAGCGGGGTGAGGTCGATGCTGCCGTGACCGGTCGCGAGCTTGTCGCCGAGGACGTCGTGGCGCACGGCGCGAAGGTCGGGCAGCACCTCGGTCGCAAGCTCGTCGACCGCACCCGCCGCCCCTCGCACGGTCACGAAGGGGGGCCCCATCCACGGGAGCCGGGCCGGCATGCCCCACACGGGGCCGTCGGTCAGGGAACGGGCCGCCGCCGACTCCCGCTGCACCGTCGCGAGATGGTCGCTCACCTGCGTGGCCGGCGCGTGCGGAGCAACGAGATCGGCCCGGAGCATGGCAACCGCCACCTGCGCGTCGCGCAGGTGGCGGTTGACCTGGTATGCCGTGTAGGCCAGGACGATGCCGTAGCCCACGACCAGTGCGGCAACGGTCACGAGCACCACGCGCCAAGGGCGGCGCGGCCGACCGTGCCTCACTGATCAGACAGCAGGGTTGACGTGCTTGCGACGCCGGGATGCGACCATGAGCGCGCCGCCGGCCAGCATCAGGGCAGCGCCGCCACCGATGATCCCGGCCACGTTGGCGCCGGTCATCGCGAGGCCGCCTCCGTCGCCGGCAGTCGTGCCGCCGGTGGTCGTGCCGCCGGTGGTCATGCTGCCGCTGCTCGCGCCGCCGCCGCCCGCGGGAGCGGGCGTGACAGTCAAGCTGGCGCTCTTCACGACGCCCGAGCTGATGCCGCTCAGGGTGAAGGTGTGATTGCCGTTGGGAAAGTTGTCCGGAATGACGAACGAGCCGCTGATCACGCCCTGTGCGTTGGCGACATAGGTGCCGGTGCGGACCGTGGTCGAGTGCAGCTCGCCTTGGGCGCTCTCGCCGGGCTTGAAACCGTCGCCCTCGAAACGGAACCTCTCGCCGCGGTGGCCCTTGTCGTGGTCGAGCTTGAGCTTGCACTCCTTCGGCGGGTAAGCGCGTCGGTCATCGTCGCGCTTGCAGTGCCCGTTGCCATTGCCGTTGCCGTTGGCGGCGGTCGCCGTCGTGGCCCCTGCGATGACGCCACCGGCGAGGACGGCCGACAGGCCGAGGACGGCGATAGATGCCTTGGTAGCGCGCATTGAAGATTCCCCTAAGTGTGATGGCCAAGTCTGGCGAGCTCGATACTAGCGGCAAATCGCAGCAATTGCCCCTTTTCACTCGGTCCGGCTCAGCTGCGCCGGATTCGGCCGCTCACGCAGCGGGCGACCAAGCCGCCAGATCAGCGGCGGAGCGCCACGTCTGGCCAGCGACGAGGAGCCAGCCGCCGGTATCGACGACACTCAACGAGATCCGTCCCTCAGCGCCCTGGAGAGGGGCCTTCACGCAAGCGACTCGCGTCATCGAACCCTCGGCCGCTTGCGACACCTCGATACCGTGACACCCGTCGGCGATGCGCGCGACATAAGTGCTGGTCGCGCCGCTGTCTTCGCGGACGGAGAGGGCCATGCCTCCCGTGGCAGTTGTGTACTGCGTCCAGCGCAAGCCACCGTCAGTCGATCGGACGATTCGGCCGTCGACGCATAACGCAACGGCTTGAACGGCGCTGACGCGTGCGAAGTCGATGATCGATGCGCTCCCACAGGGACGTGCGTCGGCGAGCTTCGGGGTAATGAGGAGCCCGGGCTGCTTCCCCCCGGGAACGCGCGACCAACCACCCTGCACGGCCACTGGAGAGCTCCAAGTCTTGGCGTCGTCCTCAGTGGCGCGTTCATGAGCCGTACAGTCGTCGCGTGCGCCGATGATGAATCCGCGCAAGCCCTCAAGCGGTTGAATCCGGCCAAGCGCGTGGGCGGGAGCGGGGCGCTCCGTCCACGTTCGGCCGCCGTCCACGGTGACGTTCAAGCGTGCACCCGGGCCGCTGCAAGTACCGACGTCGGCACGCCAAGCTCGCTCATCATCAACCGCGGTGATGACCTCCCTAACCGGCAAGACGCGCACGCGATGCGAGGATGCCAAGGTCGGCGTCGCGAGACTGGTGGCGACGACGCGGGTAGGGACATGGGCCGGTGGAGCCGCCACCGGCTGAAATGCCAGGACGACGAGAACCCCGTCTAGGAGGAAGAGAGCTATCAGCGCCCCGAGGGCAAGGCGACCCCCCGGGCCGCCTGTCGTCCACCGCATCACGAGGCCCACCTTACGGAGCGGCCCGACCCGAGCGGCGCATCTCGACCGGTCGGCATAAGGTAGCCATGTGTCGGGAATGTCCGACAGGGAGCTGCGCGATCAGGGCGCGGCCTGCCGAGAGAGACGACGACTGTGGAACTGCAGGACTACTTGAACGTCATCCGCAAGCGATGGATGATCATCGTCGCGATGACGCTCGTGACCGTTGGTCTTTCAGCCGCATACTCGGTGCTTGCACCACGAACCTACGGAGCAACCACTCAGTTCTTCGTGTCGACATCCGGCGACGACTCCGCTACTGCCTTGCAACAAGGCAACACGTTTACGCAGGCGCGAGTGAAGTCCTACTCCCAACTTCTGGACTCGCCCAAGGTGCTCGACCCCGTCATTAAGCAGGTCGGTCTCAGTACCACGGCGGATAAACTTTCGGAAGAGGTCACCGCCACAGTCCCGCTCGACACAGTGATCATCGACGTCAACGTCACGAGCGACTCAACTGTCACTGCACAGCGCATCGCCGCGGCGATTGGACTCGTCTTCCCCCAGACCATTCAGGAACTCGAGCGCAAACCCGGTCAAGCAAGTCCTGTTAAGGTCACCGTTGTTAAGGATGCCACCGCGGACCCGGTTCCAGTCAGCCCCAGGCCGCTGCGCAACCTGGCGCTCGCTCTCGCGCTTGGTCTGATGCTCGGCTTCGGGGCAGCCGTGCTGCGTGACCTTCTCGACAAGTCGATCAAGTCCCAGCGCGATCTGGAGGAGGTGACTGACGGAACCATCCTCGGCGCTATCGCCTTCGACACTGATGCGTCGGCTCACCCCCTCATCGTCCAGGTGGATCCACACTCCAAGCGTGCCGAGGCGTTCCGCTCGCTGCGAACCAATCTGCAATTCGTCGACGTCGCGAACCCCCCAAAGTCGATTGTCGTCACCTCCTCTCTCCCCGGCGAGGGCAAGTCCACAACGACGGCTAATCTCGCGCTGAGCCTCGCCGAGACGGGCCTCAAAGTGGTCGTGATCGAGGGCGACCTACGGCGTCCACGGCTTCTGGACTATCTCGGCTTCGAGGGCTCCGTCGGGCTCACGGACGTGCTCGTGGGGCGAGCCGAGGTGGACGACGTCTTGCAACAGTTCGGGCGCACGGGTCTTCGACTGCTCGGCGCTGGCCCGATCCCGCCCAATCCCAGCGAACTTCTGGGGTCGGCTAACATGGAGCAACTGGTCGCCGACCTGACCAATCGCTTCGACTATGTCCTCATCGACGCCCCGCCGCTACTGCCGGTCACAGACGCCGCCGTACTCAGCACGATTGTTGACGGCGCACTTGTGGTTGTCGGGGCTGGTATAGCCGAGCGCGAACAGGCGCGTCGCGCGCTCGAATCTTTGGAGCAGGTCAACGGTTCGCTCCTCGGCCTCATTCTCAACCGAGTCAAGGCCCAGGAGTTAGGCGCGGGCTACGGAACCTACGAGTACGATTATCGGCCCGAAAGTGAGCGGCAGCGTGCCAAGGGCCGCTCTCGGCGAAAGCGTCAGCGGCCGACGCTCGCCCCTGAGCAGCCCGTGCCCTTGAGCCCTCGTCCCCCTGCGGGAGTCAGCCCCCACGAGTCCCAGACTAGACCTGCCCACCGCCCCTCATCTGCACCTGCCGCGGCTGCACCACCGGCCCCGAAGACTAAAGACCCTGAAGCTGACTTTCCCGTAGCGGACTCGATCTTCAAGTGACACGCAGGGTGTCGACGACGGTCGAGAAAGAGGCCACCCAGACAGATTGGATCGGCGAGCTTAGTAGAGGATTGGTCAAGTCCGGATGCGTGGTGTATCACGGTGATCCGTTGGGGTTGTTCGGTTAAGCGTTGATGTCGCCGGCGATCATGTCGGTGTTCACCTCCTCAGGATCGGTGTCGGACTCGCGGTCGGTCACGACAGCGCTGGCACTCTTGAGGGCTCGGCGCCGAGGTAGCGGCGTTGCTCGGCCCACTCGTCGAGCTGCTCGGCCAGGACTGCGCCGACGAGCCCGGATGATCGCCTCGCGGTCGGGAAAGACCCACGACGTCGGTGCCGCGCCGGGTCTCACGGTTGAGGCGCTCGTTCGGTTTGTTGCTCTAGATCTGGCGCCAGATCTCCTTCGGAAACACGATGAAGCAGGATGTCCGCGCGGGCCAGCTCAACGTGCTCAGCGACCGCTGGGAACTTCTCGTACAGGCCTTCGAGGACCCGGTCGAACGGGGCCTTCACGGACTCACGTCGGGCTGGTCGTACACCGAATAAAGCAGCGCCTTGACCCAGCCCAACCCGATTTCGGGGTGACGCTCATGAGGATCGCGGAGTAGTGGGTGCGGCAGCGCTGCCACGACGCGGCGGGCAGCGTCGGTCCGATCGCCTCCACGAGGCCAGCGTGCGCATCGGAGGTCACCAGCGCCACGTCCTGGAGGCCGCGGGCGGTCAGGTCTCGGCAGAAGCCGCCAGCCAGCCGCAGATTCGTTTGTCGCGATGTGGATCCCGAGGACTTCGCGGTAGCCGTCGGCGTCGACATCGGTAGCCACCATGACAGCCACGTTCACGACCCGGCCGGGTTCGCGGACCTTCATCGTCAACACGTCCGCCGCGACGAACGTGTACGAACCTTCGTGCAGCGGTCGGGTGCGGAACCGCCGACCTGCTCGTCGAGGTCGCGGGACAACACCGAGACCCGCGAGACCGACAGACCGGTGATCCCGAGCGTCTTGACGAGCTCGTCCATCCGCGGGTGCTAACCCCAAGCAAGTCGCAGGTCGCCCCCACCGTCGTCAGCGCCGCCTCCGCGCGGCGGTGCCGTTCCAGGATCCAGTCGGGAAAAGGTCCCTCGCGCAGCTTCGGTATTGCCACATCGAGGGTGCTTGCGCGGGTGTCCAAATCGGCGCAGTGAGCTAGAGCCTTCTCGCAATTGGTGGCCTATGCAATTTCTGCAGACAGGTTATTCGCGCTGCTCTAGCGAGCGAACGACCGGTACTCGCTGGCTCCCTGAGACGGATCCGTATCCCGAGACCCGGCCATCACATTAAGGAGCGCCGCGGGCAGGAATACGACCCAAAGGGAGTCAAACTTGTCAAGATACGGGTTCGTTGCATTTGCGACCAAGAAAGCCACCCAACCTGCAAGGACCGGCGTGGCGTAAGGCGCAAGCCACGGCGCCCGACGCGTAGCAGATACCAATTTAGCGGCGGGCGCACTGAGGGCGAACAGGTACAAAGCGCCGCCTACGATACCGGTGGTGAACAACAGGTCCATGTAGGAAAGTTCGTAGGCCCATGGACGCAAGGGGTCGCGCACCTGCGCGACCGTTGCGCCGAACCCATGACCAACGAAGGGGCTGTCGGAGAAACCCTGCCAGAGCTGCCAAAACTGCTCGGCCCGCACAGTGTCATCTTCTCTGCTGGACGAGACAAACCCGCTTAGAAGACGACCCCAAACTGCGCCGGCGTCCAATCCGACCCACCACGCCACAAGCAATGCGAACACTACAGCGAAGGCAACGGGCACACCCAAGCGCCCCTTGAGTCCTCGCCTCGAAATGACGACCCCAAGAACCGCCAAGACGAGGGGCGTTAACGCAACACCAAGCAGCAGGCCCCTGCGACCCGATAGAACCGCGAGCGCCAGACCCAATAGACATGCTGATACTAGCCATCGTCTGCGCACAGGGACCTTCATTTTATGCGGCCAAGTCACCAGCAACGCAGCCGCGAAGGGAAGCAGGAACGTTAGGGTCGCAAGCGTAGTGAAGCTAGCCGTCGAAGCCCCCGGTGCTGGAGAATAGTAAATCTGCGACTGGTCTATCGTGACTACGAACAACCATCTCGGGAGCTTCCCCTGTTGAACTAAGATCCATGTGCACCCATACGCGCCTATTGCATTAGCAGCAAAAACCATGACCCGGAAAAGGTGATCGAGGTGCGAACGCTCCGAGATGCCGGAAACAAGTAGCGCAAACACCAAGGGCCAAACGATGTAGACAGATATCCCGGCAGACGCGCCCGGATTATTCCGCATCTCCCCATAAAGAGTAAATACAGTCCCTAGCGTCGCAACCAAAATAACCACCATGAGAAGGCCACGGCGCACTTTCAATACCCCGAACAACCACGCTCCTACAATCGCAAGCAGGACCACGACTAGCAGTACCAACCTGATCGACTGATATTTCGTGGGAACAAAGAGCATGCCGAAAAAGAGCGCGTATCCAGCCAATCGAGCAATCGATGGCTTGTATTGCAGGGACTGTTCCATTTCTCCCCCGCCTGAGCCCTTCATAACCGCACCATCACAACGCCGCGGTCGCCCCGATTTCCTTGAACTGCTAAAGATCGAAGCGCCCCCTGAACGCCGTTCAAAGCTCATCAAAGACACCACTCGCTTCCCGCATCGCCGCGAAAACACACGTTTACCACCGGCACACCATGCATCCCATCAACGCCTCGGCCATGCATCACCTGAGGACCGTTACGGAACCCGGCCGTCGCAACTCTTCGAACTGAAGACTCAGAGCACTACGCCGAGCTCCCTGGCCTTCACTTCTACGCGCGACGCTACGTGCCACAAACTCGATAACGGCCAAGAGTGCAAGGTAAGCATCAGTCCCCGTCTCCCCCCTCTTTCGCCAATACCGAATTCGGCTGATGCGACCAGCTACATAAGCCCTACCCGACGACGCAGACGAGCTCACTCCTCCGACATGCAGACCATAGGTCTCAGTATGTAGCGTGCAACCCCCATATTGCGAGGCGCGTTCGCAAATATCCACATCTTCATAATAGAGTTCAAACCTCTCATCAAAACCCCCGAGTCGCTTAAACACTTCGACGTTAATCACAAGGAGGGCACCCATCAGTTGACCGACGCGCCGCCAGTCGCCACGCACCCCAGCTTTCTGACGGTAGACCGCGGGACCGACGACAGCCTTGACTGCCTCGCGAATTCTTGAGGGTAGCGGTCGGCAACTGAGCCACGGGTAATTTAGCGTAGGAACTATGTCTCCGCCCACGATTCCACCATGCAGCGCGCGTTGGGCGAGCGGCCTCAAAGATTTTGAAATAAACACATCCGGATTTATGAAGGCGAGTACTGGAGCCTTCGCAGCGCCATGCCTGGCACCCAAGTTGCATCCCTTACTGAACCCCTCGTTTGAATTCGCCACATATGACACCGCGGGATTCGATCGGCCCAACTTTGAAACGATGGCCTTAGTCATCTCGTCGCTCGAGTTGTCCACAACGACAACGGCGGCCACCGCTGGGTCTGTAGCACAAGCACGGACACAGTCCTCTATGGTCTCCGCGGATTTGTATGCCACGATAACCACGGAAACAATTCCCGGACCTACCACTTTTATATCTCCGAAACTTCGACAGGCCGGGTTGGCCTCATGGTCGTGTTGGACGACTTCCATATCAGCAAAGTCAAAGCCGCCAAGAACACATAGACCAAGGACGAGACCATGGCCACGCGTGCCGACGACTGTGATGCCGCGCTCGGTATGTAGAGCGACGAGGAAACGAGGGCCACAAGACCTAGAAGCGCCGCCCAACGCTCCCCCCCCATCCTCTGCAGGGAAGCCAAGGCGACCCGTGCGGGTCCTTGCGCAATGACGCCAGGCAGCAATAGCCAAATAAGCACGACGGCTCCATTGTACGCCGGCAGGATCGCCGGCAGTGCGAACGTGACACCTATGCCGAGGACGACACCTGCAATGAGACTAACCAAAGCATTCAGTTTTATGAAGCGCCAGTCACGGTCCCGAAGGCTGTGTGCATCGCCTGTACCGTCAGACGCAAACACTCTCAAGGCGAAGGCCTCGGCAACGCTCCAGACCAGAGCCACAGCAGCTACGGCCACCGAGTACACGCCCAAGGCCGACCTACTGGCGAACACGGAAAGCAGGATAACGTCAAGCCTATACAGCGCCTGGAAGCCCACTGCGCTCACATGAGCGTAGCCGGACACTTGAAGGACAGCGCGTAGATCGCCTCGTCTCGGCGTCAGCGTCCCCATTATTCGATAAAAAGAGGGGACACCGACGACGGTGCTAAGGGCCATGGCTGCCATCCAGCATACGACAACCCAGGTCGCGGAATGAGTTATGAAGGCCACCGTAACTGATACAGCAGCGTAGCCCAACGACTGAACGATCCATGCGTTTCGAAAAACGCGGTGCTCGCCAAGTGCTTGAACGCTGCGCAGAATCAGGAGATTGATTGAGACGAGTGAGGCGCCAGCCATAACTAAAGCTACTCGAGTGAACGACGTCGCATCGACTGGACCCACCCATAGTGCCCACGCCACGCACAACAGCCCAGCGGCCACGACTAACACGCCCACTTGGATTTGGTAACCTGCGCGCAACCCGACCGCGGCCTGGATTTGGACTCTAGAAGCGCCCATGAAGAGGCTCATGCTCAATGCGATGCCGAAAAGGGTGCTGGCGCTAATAAAGGCTGCGACAGTCCCGCGGTCACTTGGCCCCAAGATAGCTGCGGTAGCGAAGGTGCCCACCGCGTTGCCGATGAGCGGCGAGGCCTGGGATACGAGAAGGTGCGCTATGGCACTGCCTCGAACCTGTTTCCATCTTTGCCATCCCACGTCAGGGCCTCAAGTCTTTCAGTGTGTGTCGGTATGGCTTGCACCACGAGTGAGCGGGCCAAGGCATAGTAGTTCACCCCCGCCCTAGGACAGCTTCCCTCCACGCAGGACCCCACGCCTCGTAACTGTAGTGTCGGCGTACTGCAGCCGACATCCGCGTGCCCAACGAACGTCGTTCACGTTGGCCCATTTCGATCAAGTCAAGTATCTGCTCAGCCCATTCGGGCGCCGGAGAAGCGGAACGTCCGCCAATATTTGAAAGTACCTGGCGATTCACTCCGACGGGGCTGCCCACACACGGCAGACCGGCCGCGGCATATTGGAGCAACTTGTAACCGCATTTCCCGCGAGTCCAGGGGTCGTCAAGCATGGGCATTATCCCCACGTCAGCCTTCACCATTTCGGCACCTACCCGCGAGAGACTCCACTCCACTCGGTCCACCATCGGCTGCAAGGGTCCAAGCTCGGCATTCCCGCTGCTCACGATTACCAAGCGCAGCCCAATGGACTTGTTAAGTTTCAGTAAAGCCGGCGCGACAGTCTGCAGATAGGGCTCGGTCCCCGGCGAACCTACCCAAATCGCTACGGGCGTTGCCCCGACGTCATATTTGGATTTGGCGCTGTAATGACTCGGCTCTATGCAACTCGGTATGACGTGCACCTTTGACTTGCTTGTCACCGCCATAGCGTGCGATGCGAGATAGTCGTTTCCCGCAATTACTACGTCGGCAGCAGCGACTGCTTTTGCCCACATCTGTGGTTTCGAGCCCAAACGCCGCAGGCCACCTGCATTCCCATGGAAAAGGGCGTCATCAAAGTCATATACTCCCCGACCCGCCTTTTCGAGCAGACGCCGCTCAATGGAACCGTTCGACAACGGAGACGCCATCTTGGACATCAGGACGGTATGACCGTGTAGTTGCCTCTCAAGGCTGCGCAGCCTCGCTTCCGCTGAAACGACTCCTAACGGTCGCCTTACAAGACGTGACGGCGAATTGAGACTCAGGCCCAAATACTGGAAGCGCGCTGCGCGCAAATCGAGAGCCTTGATCCAATCAAAAACCCTGACCCTGGAACTGGCTCCAGCTGGCCCATAGGGAGTGACAGTGACGAGGTCAGTCATCATTGCTTATTCAGACAAGGTACAGATGAACCGCCGATGAGCACAGGGTGCCGGTCAGTCGGTCTGCGAGTCACTCGCGAGCACCCACTGCCATTGCCGGTCGAGACCTTCTTCCAGGGGGATCTGCGGAGCCCAACCAAGATCCTCCGCCGTGGAGGTCGTATCGCCTCCAGTTCTGAATACGTCGCCATCCACAACCCCACTGTAATCAATTTCGACTTGCTGTCCGGTGATATCTCGCATGCACCCGATGACATCGTTCATACTGACGCTCGACCCTCCGGCAACGTTATAAACGCTGCCAGGCTGAACATCTGAGGTAGCTGCCAACACGTTGGCTCGAACAACGTCCTCGACGTAGGAGAAATCACGTATCTGGGTTCCGTTACCGTAAAGGGGAACGGGCTGCTCGGCAAGAATGGCTCGGAAGAAGCGTGTGAACGCCATATCGGGACGTTGCCTGGGCCCGAACACAGTAAAGTACCGCAGTGACACGGTGGGCACCGAGAAATTCGAGGCGTACACTCCGCAAAGATGCTCGGCAGCCAGCTTGGTGACGCCATATGGACTCTTGGGCTTTGGTAGCGCACTGACCTGCGTCGGGAAAACGTCCGCGTTGCCGTATACAGACGAGGACGAGGAGTAAACGAACCTTTGGATGTCGCTAGACCTGGCGGCCTCCAGCAAGCGCTGTGTTGCGTCTACGTTGTTGGACGTGTACTCGCGGAAGTTGTCTCCCCAAGAACTGCGGACGCCCGGTTGTCCTGCGAGATGAAACGCGCTGTCTATGCCATCAAAGAGACCGTCTGGCAGATTCTTCGCCAAATCTGTTTCCACGAAACTGAAGTTCGGATGGTCGACTGATGCACGCAAGTTGGCGCGCTTGAGGCCCTCTCCGTAGTAGTCGGTGAAGCAATCGACTCCAATCACGGTGTGCCCTGCATCAAGCAAGTGCTCTGCAAGGTGGCTGCCGATAAAGCCAGCAACGCCGGTGACCAAAGCTCTCATGAGAGGACCTTGCTTTCCGCCCCCGCGGGGCTGCTTTCGTAGAGACTCAACGTCTGCGCGAGCACTATTTCTTCGGCGAATTCGGACTCGACAAGAGCTCTGCTCTCCGCTCCCATCCTCAATCGCATCGACCGGTCGGCGATTAGTTTCTTGAGCGATGAATCGAGAGAATCGGCATCGTCCACATTTACGGTGTATCCGTTGAGGCCGTGCCGTACGATGTCACGGCAGCCAGGCGTATTCGTGGCCACAAGGGGCAGGCCGCAGCTGGCCGCGTCGATGAGGCTCTTCGGGATTCCTTCTCGGTAGCGAGTGGGCAGGCAGACAATATCTGCGGAGGCAAATACCGTGGGCATGTCGTTCCGCCAGCCCCAAATCTCCACGGAACCCTCGGCATCCCAACCAGCAATCTGGTCCGCAGTGACCGAGTTGCGATTGTTGGGGTCGGGGGTGCCAACCAAAACGAAACGTGCCACCACGCCCTGAGCGAGCAGACGTCTGGCCGAGTCAACGAAATCCTCGACACCTTTGGAGCGCAGGAGCCTAGAAGGCAGGACGACCACCGGTACCCGGTCGGGCCGAGTCGTCGGATGAAATGCCTCGGTGTCGACGCCTGAGCCGCGAATCAATGAGGCGTTCCTGGGTGCCACGACCTTTCCCTTGACGAGCTCCTCCAGATCATCCTCGTTCTGAACCACAACATGGCTGCCTGAAGCAGAGACTGCTACGCGCAGAAGGCCCAGGATGGCGAGTCTCAAAGCGTGCGCGCTTCTGCCTTGCTTAGCGAAGCCCGAACCTAGACCTGCGATGAGGTTGATGACGCGAGGGCGTCCTCCGAAAATCGAGGCGATGGACCCATACACGACTGGCTTCAGGGCCACATTGTGGATAATGGTCGGCCGCACCTGTCGAATGACCCTTGCGACGCTCAAGATCACGCGCAGTTCACTTAGGGGATTAAGACTAGCCCGGTCGACCTTGAGGGTGTGGACCTTGAATCCCGCATTCTCAATTTCTTGGATGTACCTCCCATTGCTTGTCAGCACGTGGACCTCATACCCACGTTCTTTCGCTCTCAAGGCCAACGTTAGGCGGTGGGAAACGAAGTACGAGTCAAGGGCAACGAAGTACAGAAGTCGATCTTTAGGCTTAGGCGCCATCGTGTTCGGGCACTACCTCTCGATTGGGGAACTGGCAGCGTCTGCTGATGTTTGCCGCTCGCTCAGTCGCGAAATTGATAACCTTCAAACTTTCAATGCGAAGTAGCGCTCACCTCGTGGCCTAGGTCAACCCACGCCTGTGACCCATGGGGGGGCACCCAGCCGCCTTCTGTCAGCCAGCTTGGCGCTTGCCCCTGGCCGAACCACAGCATCTCGACTCGTCGTGCGTCCGGAGCTAGTCGCGGTACCAGCGCGCCGGCCAGACTCAACAGCCGCACAGCGACGCGTGCCAGCTTTTCCGGCACCATGTAAGGCCGGCTTCCGCCCAACGACTCCATAAGCGACATCGTCGTCACACCCTCCCAAGGGTGTATCACGACGGCAGGAGGGGTTCCTGGGCACGTGGCTAGGAACGCGATGGCTGCCGCCACGTTGTCGAGCAAGGCCTGAGGCGACGGGCGTCCGACAGGTCCCGCTACCGAACGCAAGGGCGATCGAGCGATCCTCGAGATGGTTCGGGTTACTCTCCGGTCCGCAGCGTGGACGCTCGGGGGACGATAGATGACTAGACCCTCGTGAAGCTCTGCGAGCGCGAGCCGTTCTCCTTCGGCCTTGGAGGCGGCATATGCCGAAAAGGCGTCGGTCTGCATTGACTCATCGAGCACGGGCATCCTTCCCTGCACGACTGCACTGCTGACGTGGACCAGGCGGGGGGCGGGCCTCAGTCGACTGACGGCTCGCGCCAACACAGCCGGCACGACCGCGTTGGCCCCAAACAGCAGCGCCGCATCCTGAGACGATGCGTCGGGCACACCGGCGCAATTGATGACAGCCGCATGCCCATTGAGCCCTGCGCTCAGCTCGTCGACGACGGCCTCGTGGTCTTGCGGCGCGTACTGTGTCGTTTTCAGCCGCGGTGCAGGCACAGCGACGACATCGTGACCTTGAGCGCCGAGCGCCTTCAGGACTGCCGAGCCCACAAATCCGCTGGCGCCAACAACTGCGATCCTCACTCGGCTACTCCAGTTCGGGCTTCGACAAAGCGGGCACTCGTTGGTTCACATTCTTGATGACACGAGCCTCTTCGTGACGGGCGGGAGCAGTACATAAGTTGAGATGGCTGCCGCCGTGCACGCTGACGCGCTGCCCGCTGGCAGGAAGACCCAACAGGCGGTGATCACGCACGACAGCAGGAGCACGATGGCAGAGACTTGCATGTGCTCAAGACCGCGGGAGACGAGTCGCTGGTAGATGTGATCGCGGTGAGCTGTTGTCAGCGACTCGCGTGCTCGCAGTCTGCGGGCCAAAGTCCAGAATACGTCGACGAGGTAGAGTCCGAGCGGCGCGACGAGCGGGGCGACGGGAACGCCTCTAGCGATACCCAGCAGAATGCCGGCCGCGCACAGGGAGCCAAACAGGTAGCTGCCAACGTCCCCCAGGAACAGGCGGGCGTATGGTGCGTTGAACGGCAGGAATCCCAGTGCGGCCCCCGCCGTGACCAGGCCGATAAGGCGTAAGTCATGAGCACCGGCGCGCTGCCCCAGGAATGCCGCCGTGGTGCCCCACGCGAACGTGACCATTCCGGTTATGCCGTTGATGCCGTCCATGAAATTGATCGCATTCACGACGACGGGGAACAGCACCGCTCCGACAAGTCCTAGAAGGGGCATCCCGGTGGCCCAGCCGGCCAGGACGCCAAGCGACATCTGAGCCAGAAGGCGGGGTGTGACGGACAATGTGAAGCGGTCGTCGAGGAATCCCACGAGCGCCACCAGAAGGCATGCCGCCAGCACGAAAAGGGGTACGTGAAGGCCTCTGACGGCGGCTCCCAAGGTGCCGCCGAGAACACCGACGAGACACGCGATGCCTCCGCCGCGGGGCGTGGGCACCGTGTGCGAGGAACGATGGTTGGGGATATCGACCCGACCTGAGCGCAAGAGTGCGGTCCTGACGAATGGCGCCGATGCCGCGGTCAAAGCGGCACTCGCCACGACTGGAACCCAAACCGCATTCACGATGCGACGGCTTCGGCAACGGGGGACTGGACGGTAGCGCCGCGGCGCATCCACTCCGCAGCGCGATGGTGCGATTCGAAACCCAGGGCGCGCACGGCGCTTGCGTCGAGCAGGGGCACGTCAACGCTGTCTACCAGCGGATGGCCCGTCGATCTGCGGCCTTCGTTGACCGAGAAGAGCTCTTCTCCTAGTTTCTCTCCAGGCCGCAGACCGGTGAAGACCACGTCGATGTCACGGCGCCCGCTTATTCGAATCAGCGTCTGTGCCACCTCCAAAATCTTGACCTGCTCTCCCATCTCGAGCACCATCACCTCTCCATCAGTGCCGATGGATGCCGCCTCGAGAACGAGCTGGCAGGCTTCAGGAATGAGCATGAAGTAGCGCCGGACGTCAGGGTGAGTGACCGTGATGGGTCCACCCATCTCGATTTGCGCCGTGAAAGCGTGAACCACAGATCCGCGAGAGCCCAGGACATTCCCGAATCGCACGGACACGTAGCGGCCCTGGGCTCTCCGGGCGAAGTCGGCGGTGAGGCGCTCCGCGAGCCGCTTGCTGTAGCCCAGCACGCAGGTTGGGTTCGCAGCCTTGTCCGTGGAGATATTGACGAAGGTGGAAACCCCGACCGCCTCGGCGGCCGTCAGGACGTTGAGGGTGCCTATGACGTTGCTCTTCCAAGCCTCGAGCGGGTGTGATTCGAGGAGGGGCAGGTGCTTGAGCGCAGCGGCGTGGAAGACCACCTCAGGGCGTGCCTTCTCGAACGCTGCCGCAAGCGCCTCGGTGTCGCGGATGTCCGCGAGGATGATGTCATCCGAGTCCAAGAGGCCATGTCCGGAGAGGCTCATCTCGGTGGCCTGCAACCCAGACTCATCGCGGTCGAGCATGAAGAGGCGTGACGGGCCGAACCGCGCGATCTGACGACACAACTCGGAGCCGATCGAGCCGCCGGCGCCGGTCACAAGGACACGGCGTCCCGAGATCTGTTCGGCGATGGCGGTCGTATCGAGCTCAACCGGGCGCCGCCCGAGCAGGTCGGCGACATCGAGGTCGCGCAGGTCCTGGGGGGTCGGTCGCCCGCCCATGATCTCCTTGAGCGGGGGCAGGCTGACAACCTCCAGACCCGCGTCGGCGGCTCGCGCGGCGAGATCGCGCAGTGTCGCTGCTTCTGCATTCGGCATCGCCACGACCAGCGTGTCCGCCTGGAACTTCTCGGCCATCTTGCCGATGGCCGAGCGTGTGCCTCGTACGCGTAGTCCCTCAAGCCGCAGGCGCTGCTTGGACGGGTCATCGTCAAGGAGGGCGACAGGCACGAACGACCCTGCCCCGTCGTACTTCATGCTGCGCAGCAGACGACGCCCAGCCTCGCCCGCCCCAAGAATGATGGCCCGACGCTCACCCGCGGTCTGCATAGCGCGGTGGGAGCGCACCGTGCGCACGACGAAGCGCAACGCGAACATGCTGGACAGAGCGAGCGCTGCGGCCGTCAGTGGCACCCCGCGCGGCAGGAGCGCCGGTGAGGCGATCAGGCCCCAGAGGAAGAGTCCGGCCCCCACCACCGCGGTGGTCGTGGTTAGCTCCACGATCTCCTCGAACGACGCCAGCTGGTGACCGATCGAGTAGGGACCGACGACGTAGCCCACCAGGAGCTGCCCAGCCATTGCCGCCAGGCAGAAGTACGCCGTGCCTCGCAGCCACGACTCATCGATTGCGAAGTCAAGCCGGATCCAAAGGGCGGCAAAGAGCATGCCGACCCAGATGACGGCATCGACGGCCGCCCACCCAAGTCGCGTCCACCGAGCCCTGCGAGCCTGTGCTGTCACTTTGTCATCCCCGTGTCCCTGACTGCCCCGAGTGCGCGGTGCCGTTAGGAGGACAACTGTGACGACCTGCCCCCTATGGATTCGGAACTTGGTACGAATCGCTCGGTCAAACTGCGCGAAACCCAGCATAACGGGGTAGGGGGAATGTTCCGGACATCCTCGAAACGATGGACAGTCCTTGACCGACGCCCAGCGGTTTCTTGACCGGCGAGCAACGGCCGCACCAGTAAATGGCCGTCGGGCGCCTGCCAGATCGGCGGCTCTGAAGGATGGGCCTTCACCGGTCGGGGCTAAAGATATGGTCTTCACATGCATAATGTGAAGATTGATGCTTCACCAGTGGCGCTCATCGGTGACATCGTCGAGTCCCGGCGCCACCGCGACCGACAGCGCCTGCACGACGCCTTCCAGGCTGCCGTCGCCAGGGCCAATGCCGACGTGCCCGTCGACGAACCCGCCGTCATCACGGTCGGCGACGAGTTCCAGGGCGTCTACCCAAGCCTAGGCGCTGCCCTGCGGGCCAGCTTCGTCGTCAGAGCGGAGCTCCATCCGCTCGCCGACATCCGCTTCGGCCTCGGCCGGGGCGAGGTCGCCACGCTCGACGCCGCCCGCGGCATCCACGACGGCCCGGCCTACTGGGCTGCCCGCGAGGCGATCGAGACGGCCGAGGCACGCGCCCAGCGAGCGCAGACGCGGACGTCGCGGACGGCATACGTGGCCCCCGACGAGCCGGCCCCCACCGTGGCAACGGTGCGCGCGGCCCTGGACTGTCTGGACTTCATGGTTGGCTCCATGTCGACCACCTCACGCCAGATCCTGGGAGGACTGATGCACGGCCTGACCCAGCAGGACGTCGCCGACCGCCTCGGCATCAGCCCGTCCGCGGTCTCCCAGCGGGTGCGGCGCGACGGCATCGGCGTCGCGCTCGAGGCCATGGCCACCCTGGGGGACCTGCCGTGACGTGGCTCGCCATCGCCCTCATCGGCATCGGCATCGGCGACCTCGTCCGGTCGACCGGCAGGCCGCCGAGCCGGCTCGCGGGCCACGTGGTGACGCCGGTCGTGATCGTGGTCCTGGGGCTGCTGGCGGGCATGCGGACCTGGGCCGACTGGATCGCCCTCGTCCTCGCCGCAGCAGCGGGCGCCGGATGGGCGGAGCTGTCCCGCAAGACGCAGATGACCGGGCGCCGAGCCCTCGCCCCGCTCGGCGTCTTCGCCGTGCTCGTCCTCGGGCTCCTCGGCTTCTCCGGCGCAGCCTCCCGTCCCGACGGGCCCCTCGCCACCTGGCTGCGCTGGGCCGACCTGCCGGGCCACGGCCCCCTCTCGCCCACCCGCGTGCTGCTCCTCACCGGCCTGGCGCTCTTCAACCTCGCCACGGCCAACGTCATCGTCCGGCTCGTCCTGCTCACCATCGGCGCCCTGCGCCCCTCCGACCTCACCAACGCCAACGCGGCCGCTGCAGCTGCCGCCGCGAGCGCCGGCCGGCCCGCTCCCCCGACCACCCGCCAGCCGGCCGACCGGCTCAAGGGCGGACGCCTCCTCGGTCCCATGGAGCGCCTCGTCATCCTCGGCCTCGGCCTCGCCGGCGAGTTCGGCGCCGCTGGCCTCGTCATCGCCGCCAAGGGCCTGCTCCGCTTCCCCGAGATCCAGGCCGCCGCCCGCAGCGCCGACCCCGCGGCCGGCGGAACCGCGGCAGCCGGCGGCACCTACAACGGCGGCCCCGCCGGCATCGACGACGTCACCGAGTACTTCCTCGTCGGCAGCTTCGTCAGCTGGCTCATCGCCCTCGGCTCGCTCGTGCTGACCATCGGCAGCTGAGCCCCGAGCGCCCCCGGGGACGCCCGGAGCCCGTCCGCCCGCCCCGGAACCACGCTGGTAGCGTCGGAGCATCCCGCGACCCACCGATGTGAAGGGCTTTCCTGTGAGCACAACCCCCGTCAAGGTCGCCGTCACCGGCGCCGCCGGCCAGATCGGCTACAGCCTCCTGTTCCGCATCGCGAGCGGTGCCCTGCTCGGGCCGGACACCCCGGTGGAGCTGCGCCTGCTCGAGATCACCCCCGCGCTCAAGGCGCTCGAGGGTGTCGTCATGGAGCTCGACGACTGCGCCTTCCCGACCCTCGCCGGCGTGCAGATCGGCGACGACGCCACCAAGGTCTTCGACGGCGTCAACCTCGCCTTGCTCGTCGGCGCCCGGCCCCGCGGCCCGGGCATGGAGCGCGGCGACCTGCTCGAGGCCAACGGCGGCATCTTCGCCCCGCAGGGCAAGGCCCTCAACGAGGTCGCGGCCGACGACATCAAGGTCACCGTCACCGGCAACCCGGCCAACACCAACGCCCTCATCGCCATGAGCAACGCCCCCGACATCCCGGCCGAGCGCTTCTCGGCCCTGACGCGCCTGGACCACAACCGCGCGATCAGCCAGCTCGCCGCCAAGCTCGGCGTCCCGGTCACCGAGATCAAGAAGATGACCATCTGGGGCAACCACTCCGCCACCCAGTACCCCGACCTCTTCCACGCCGAGGTCGGCGGCCGCAACGCCGCCGAGGCCGTCGGCGACCAGGACTGGCTCGAGAACACCTTCATCCCGACCGTCGCCAAGCGCGGCGCCGCCATCATCGAGGCCCGCGGCGCGAGCTCCGCAGCGTCGGCCGCCTCCGCCACCATCGACCACGCCCGCACCTGGGTGCAGGGCACGGCCGAGGGCGACTGGGTCTCCATGGCCGTCCGCTCCGACGGCTCCTACGGCGTCGAGGAGGGGCTCATCTCCTCCTTCCCCGTCACCGTCAAGGACGGTCAGTGGAGCATCGTCCAGGGCCTCGACATCGACGACTTCTCCCGCGGCAAGATCGACAAGTCGGTCGCCGAGCTCGCCGAGGAGCGCGACGCCGTCAAGGGCCTGGGCCTCATCTGAGTCGCCCCACGCACGCCGAAGGGCGCCGTCCACCTCTTGGTGGGCGGCGCCCTTCACGTATGCCGGGTGGACGCGTATGCCGTGTGCCACCCTCCGCGACCTCCCGCGGGTCGCCAGCGGCTCGTCAGCGGCTCGTCAGCGGCTCGCCGTCCGGCCCGGCGGCAGGCGGCCCGGGTCGTCGGGGTTCAGGTTGACCGTGGCCGAGGCGACCAGCGCCCCGATCCCGAAGAGCACCAGGACCAGCACGTCGAAGGCCCGGGAGCGGACGTTGAGACCGCCGGCGCGCCGCGACGGACGCGCCACGAGCCGGATCACGGCGCCGATGAGGAACGCGAGGGCCACGAGCCGCCCGCCCCACCGGACGTCCAGGAAACCCATGACGAGCACGCCGATGGCGGCCAGGCCGGCGACGAGGTACCACCAGCTCAGGACGACGAAGCCGCTACCCCGCCACTGCATCAGGACAGCTCAGGCGTGCGCCGCGAGCGACGCCTCGGCCGCCGCCACGATGTTCGACAGCAGCAGGGCCCGCGTCATCGGACCCACACCGCCCGGGTTGGGGCTGATCCAGCCGGCGACCTCGGCCACGTCGAGCGCGACGTCGCCGGCGATCTTGCCGTCGACGCGGCTCACGCCCACGTCGAGGACGGCCGCGCCGGGCTTGACCATGTCCTTGGTGACGATGCTCGGCACGCCCGCCGCGGCGATGACGATGTCGGCCTGGCGCACCTCTGCCGCAAGGTCCTTCGTGCCGGTGTGGCACAGCGTGACGGTCGCGTTCTCGCTCTTGCGGGTCAGGATGAGGCCGAGCGGCCGCCCGACGGTGAGGCCGCGGCCGATGACGACGACCTTCGCGCCGGCGATCTGCACGCCGTGACGGCGCAGCAGCTCGATGCAGCCCATCGGCGTGCACGGCAGCGGCGCCGGCTTGCCGAGAGCGAGCCAGCCGAGATTCATCGGGTGCAGGCCGTCGACGTCCTTGGTCGGGTCGACCCGCGACAGCAGCGCCATCTCGTCGAGGCCGGTCGGCTGCTGCACGAGGAAGCCGGTGCAGGCCGGGTCGGCGTTGAGCTCGTCGATGACCGCCTCGACCTCGGCCTGCGTGGCCGTGGCCGGCAGGTCGCGCCGGAGACTCGTGATGCCGATCTCGGCGCAGTCCTTGTGCTTGGCGTTGACGTACCAGTGACTGCCCGGGTCATCACCCACGAGCACCGTCCCGAGTCCGGGGACGACCCCCTGCTCCCGCAGCCGGGCGACCCGCTCGGTCAGCTCCGCCTTGATCGCCGTGAGAGTGGCCTTGCCGTCGAGGATCTGTGCCGTCACGGCGCCCATCCTGCCACGCACCACGCCGCGCCTTCATCCGCGAGGAGGCGGACGGCATACGTAGGTCTGCGTATTTCCCGGCCTGCACCCCGTCAGGAGACTGTGACTGGTCCCGTCCACCGACGGGACCGCCGGACGGGGCCGGCCAGGAACGACAGGGAGAGACGCATGGGAGCACTTCGCACCTTCCTGCGCCGCGGCGGCACCGTCGCCGCAGCCGCAGCCGCCATCACCGTCGCCAGCTCCTCGCTGGCGTCGGCGCACCACTGCTACCGGGACTACTGGCAGCCCGCGGCCTACCAGCAGCACCTCGCCGGCAACACGCCGTGGATGCCGCTCAGTGACATGGGCGTGCAGTACCTCATCGGCCCGACGTATGCCGCGCAGTGCGGCCACGTCGCCGACGACGCCGTCGCGGCGTTCATGGCCGCGCACGGCCTGACCCAGGAGCCGCTCATCCAGAGCCGAGCCACCGTCGGCAGCGGGGCCGCCTACCGGGGCATGGAGCCCAAGCCGTTCAGCTACCTCAGCGACGCGGACTTCGGTGAGCTCACGGCATACGTCATCGCCGGCATGGCGACCTGCGCGCCCGACTGGCAGCCGCCGCAGGGAGGCTGAGCGCAGCAGGACGCGGTCCGGGCCGACCAGGGGGAGCCGCACAGGGGGCTGTGCGGCGGCGGTCCGGGCCGAACCGAAAGGGACGGGGCGCGTGGTCGGTGGGCCGGCGCGCCCCGTCCCTGCACATGGGGGCGGCGACACTGAGCCGCCGGGCGGGTCAGTGTCTCAGGCCTGTCCTGGAGCTCTCTAGGAGCCGCTCGCCGGAACCGGGAGCAGCCCGAGCCGCTGCGCCGCCAGCACCGCCGAGAGACGGTCCGAGGCGCGGAGCTTGCGGTAGAGGTGCTCCTGGTGCTTGTGCACCGTGCGAGGAGAGATGGCCAGCCTGGCGGCGATGGCCTCGGCGGTCGAGCCCCTCGCCATGAGGCGCAGGACGACGCACTCACGGGGCGTCAGCGTCACCGCATCGGCAGCGGGCGCGTCGCGCAGCGCGGCGACCTCGGTGAACATGGCGACGTGCCGGTCCAGGCCCACGAGCAGCGGCTGCAGCGCGGTGAGAGTCGAGAGGTCGTCGTCGGTGAACCCGTGCTCGTCGAGCACGACCCAGCCGTCGAAGTCGCTGCCCTTGGGCCGGCACGGCAGGGTCATCTGGTGCTCGGTGATGCCGAGCGCCTCCATCGCGGCGTGGTCCTCCTCGCCCAGGCCCCAGCCCGCCGCCACGAGGTCGGTCAGCCGCACGGGTGCGCGGTCGGTCGTCGTGCCGTAGTACTGCGACAGCGGGTGGGCCCGCGCCTGGGCCGCCACCGGCCAGTGCTCTCGCGGCGGCACCTCCTCGCGGGCCTCGACGCGGATGCGGAGCGCGTCCGGGTCCTGCGGCGTCAGCCCGATCCGGGTCGCCACGTCGGCGTGCGTCTGGCGCATGAGCCCCTCGACGAGGAGCTCATGGGCGATCGAGGGTAGCGGCGCGTTGAGGATCTCCGCCGCGAGACGAATCCACCTGGCCTGCTCGTCCACCCGTCTCAGGGTAGGGAGCCGTCCGCGGCGACGGAGCAAAACCGTCCGAGTCGGGCGTCAGCCGGTGGACTTCCCCAGGTCTCCGAGCGGCACGTCCGGGTCGCCCAGGCGGGCCGGGTCGACGACGGCGTGGTCGCGCACGAGGCGTTGGACGTCGTCGATCGTGTCCCAGACGTTGACATGCATCCCAGCGAGGACGCGTACGCCCTCGCCCTCGGGCACGACCCAGAACGCCATGAACTCGTTGCTCGACGGCTCACCGCGCAGGACGACCTCGGCGTCGGTGCCGCGCGGGACGTAGCCGGCGTACTCGAGGCCGATGTCGTACTGGTCGGAGAAGAAGAAGGGGATGGGGTCGTAGGTGACGTCCTGCCCGGCCATGGACCGGCCGGCCGCGAGGCCGCCGTCCTGGGCGTTGGCCCAGTGCTCGACGCGCACGTGGGTGTCGAGCGTCGTGCTGCGCCAGTTTGCGACATCGCCCGCGGCCCAGACCCCCTCGGCGGAGGTGCGCAGCCCCGGGTCGGTGACGATGCCGTTGTCGGTCTCGATGCCGGCGCCCTCGGCGAGGCCGGTGTTGGGTGTGATGCCGACGCCGACGACCACGATGTCGGCCGGCACGGTGTCGCCCGACGTGGTGACGACGCCAGTCACCGAGCCCTCGCCCTCGATGCGCTCGACGCCCTCGCCGAGACGGAGCTCGACCCCGTGCCCGCGGTGCAGCTCCGCGAAGTAGCCACCGACCTGCTCCCCCATCACGCCGAGCAGCGGCGCGGCCTGCGGCTCGATGATCGTGACGGTGCAGCCGTGGTGGCGCGCCGCGGCGGCCACCTCGAGGCCGATCCAGCCGGCCCCGACGAGCACGACACGGGCCCCCTCGGTGAGGCGGGCCTTGAGCGCCTCGGACTCCTGCAGCTCGCGCAGGTAGAGCACGCCGTCGAGGTCCGCACCGGGGACGTCGAGCGCCCGGGGCGTGGATCCCGTTGCGATCAGGAGCTTCTCGTAGGCGACCACGCCGCCGCCCGCCAGGGTGAGCGCGTGCTTCTCGGCGTCGAGGGCCGTCGCCGCCGTGCCGAGCCGCAGCTCGACGTGCTGCTCGTCGTACCAGTCGCGGTCGTGGGTGAACGCCGAGTCCGGCTCGTCGTCGCCCTTGAGCACGCCCTTCGACAGTGGGGGCCGCTCGTAGGGCAGCCGGTCCTCCTGCGCGACGAGGAGGATCGAGCCGGTGGAGTCGCTCTCGCGGATCCCCTCGACCGCCTTCGCCGCGGCCAGCCCTCCCCCGACGATGACGTATGCCGTCCGCTCCCCGGGTGCCTGCGCGTCGGTGCCTTGGCTGCTCTCGGTGCTGTCGTTGCTCATGAGCACACGATCACACGCGAGCCCGCCCCCGTCGAGACCCGCTCGGCGGGAACCTCCTCGGTCACCAGGTGACGTCGCGACCGAGCTCGCGCATCGTCGCCAGCATGGAGTCGTACCGGCGTGCCCCGACCTCGCGTCGCAGCCGGTCCTCGGCCTCGGCGATGACGGCCAGGCTCCGCCTGACGAGTGCGTCGCCGGCCGGCGTCCGCGTCACCCACCGGACCCGGCGGTCCGAGCTGCTCGGGGCGCTGTGCACCAGGCCGAGCTCCTCGAGGGTGTCGACGAGCTGGCCGATGGCCTGCTTCGTGACACCGGCCCGGTGGGCGAGGTCCGTCACCCGCATCCCCCCGGCGGGGACCAGCTGCAGCAGGCGGGCGCGACGCCCACCGATGGCCGTCAGCTCGGCTGGCGCGAGGGCCCGCATCTCCCGGGAGAGTCGCTGGGCCACGGCGTCCGACCAGCGGAAGAGGTGGTCCGGCAGGTCGTCCGCCGCGGTGACGGCGTCCGCCGCAGCCGCCGCCCCGGCGGTCTTGCCACGTGCCATGGCACGAGCCTAACCTGATTTTGGTCAAGGCGCTTTACTTGTTAGGGGTCACCATGACCATCGACATCGCGCAGGTCACGAGCCGGCTCGCGGCCACCCCGGCGGGGGCGGTCACCCTGACACCGATCGCCTACGAGTGGGGCTCCCCGGCCACGGCCGGGCTGTGGCGCGCCGTCGCCGCCCGCCCTGACGGCTCCGACGCGACCTACTTCGTCAAGCTGCTGCGACACCCGCGGTTGTGGCCGGGCCTGGTCCAGGTCCCGGAAGGAGAGCTCCGCGACTTCTTCCTCAACAGCTTCCCGTGGCGCTTCGAGCTGGACATGGCGGTCTCCGGGATCGCAGACGTGCTGCCGCCCGGCATGCGGACCCCCACGCTGCACCACCACGAGGAGCTCGACGACGACCACGTCGGCCTCTGGTGGGAGTTCGTCCACGAACGGCCCGGACGGTGGAGCCTCGACGAGCTCGCCCGCGCCGCACGGCTGCTCGGCCGGCTGGCCGCCCGCCGTCGCGCCGGGGCAGAGGTCAACGAGCGGCTCCCCGACATCTGCCGCCTCCCCGCCGGGGCCGCGCTGAGGTACCTGGTCGAAGGTCGGGTGCTGCACGGCGCGGGCGCCGACCTGGCCGACGACGAGCTGTGGGCGCAACCCGTTCTCGTCGAGGCGCTGCGGGCCACCGGCGACCTCCACCTGAGGGACGACCTGCGGGCCCACTTCTCCCTCGTGCTCGATGTCCTCACGGAGCTGGACCGCCTGCCACAGACCTACGCCCACGGCGACGCGAGCATCCAGAACATCCTCGTCTGCGAGGGCAAGGAGGACTTCGTGGTCATCGACTGGGGGTTCGCGTCCCCGCTCGCGGTCGGCTTCGACCTGGGCCAGCTGCTCGTCGGCCCGATGCACGCCGGGTCGTGCCTGCCGCCGACCTCGCGCTCATCGACCCCGTCATCTTCGAGGGCTACCTTCAGGGGCTCGCCGACGAGGACTACGCCGTCGACCCCGATGACGTCCGCTTCGGCTACCTCGGGTCCCTCTTCGCCCGCTCGGCCTTCACCGCGCTCCCGACGGTCGAGCTGCGCGACGGCGCTGCTGAGTCCCTGCACCGGACCGTCGTCGAGCGCGTCGCCCTGACGCGGGCCATGCTCGAGCTGACCGGTCCCGCAGTGCGCCGGCGACTTGCCCGCGTCGACGCCTGAGCCGAGGTGCGCCCGGCTCGGTGGAGGTGTGCCGTCGCGCCGGGCCGCGAGCGATCACCTCGACCCGGAGCGCGCCGGAGCGGGTGGAGGTATGCCGTCGCGTCGGGACGCGACGTCATACCTCCTCGGTCTACCTCCTCGCGCGCGGAGGTCAGGAGGTCCAGGCACGCCAGAGGGCGGCATACTCCCCGTCACGGGCGACGAGCTCGTCGTGGCTGCCGAGCTCGGCGATCCGGCCGTCGATGACCACCGCGATGCGGTCGGCGTCGTGCGCCGTGTGCAGGCGGTGCGCGATGGCCACGACCGTGCGACCGGTCAGCAGCGCGTTCATCGAGCCCTCGAGGTGGCGCGCGGTGCGGGGGTCGATGAGCGAGGTCGCCTCGTCGAGCACGATCGTGTGCGGGTCGGCGAGGATGAGCCGGGCGAGCGCGATCTGCTGCGCGCGTCCCGGGGTCAGCTCGTGGTGGCCCGACCCGAGCTTCGTGTCGAGGCCCTCGGGCAGCCGCTCGACCCAGTCCAGGGCGTCGACGGCTCGCAGCGCAGCGCGGACCTGCTCGTCACTCGACCCCTCGCGCGCCAGCACGACGTTGTCGCGCACCGAGCCGATGAAGACGTGGTGCTCCTGCGTGACCAGGGCGACCTCGGTGCGCAGCGTGTCGAGCGGCAGCGCCGTGAGCTCCACCCCGCCGACGGTGACCGAGCCGGTACGCGGCCCGTGGATGCCCGACAGCAGCCGCCCGAGCGTCGACTTGCCCGAGCCGCTCGGGCCCACGATCGCGAGGCGCTCACCGGTGGCGAGGTCGAGGTCGATGCCGTGCAGCACGTCGTGGTCGGCGCGGTAGGCGTAGCGCAGGTCGGTGCCGACGAGCTCGGACCCCACCGGCAGGTCGTCGCCGGCCTGGCGGTCCGGCGGCACCGTCGCGATCCCGAGCAGGCGCGTCGTCGAGGCGATGCCGACCTGCACGCGGTCGACGGTGGACACGAGCATGTCGAACGGGCCCCAGAGTGCCTCGGTGTAGAGGATCGCGGTCGTGATCTGCCCGATCGTCGCCCAGCCCTCGGCGTACCCGATGGACCCGAACAGCAGGACGAGGACGCGCGGCGTGCTGAACGCGACGTCCATGACGGCGAAGAGCAGGTTGCGCAGCGTCATCGTGTAGCGCTCGGCCTGCGCGGAGACCGCGATGTCGTCGTCGCCGCGCCGCAGGCGGTGCCCGGCGAGCCCGAGCGCCTCGACGGTGCGGGCGCCCTCGACCGTCTCGGTCAGCGTCGTGTTGATGCGCGAGTAGGTGCCGCCCTCGGTGAGGTAGCCCTTCGAGGCGCGCTGGAGGTAGCGGCGCACCTGCACGAGCGCGACCGCCATGAGCACGATCGAGGGCAGCGACAGTACGACGGAGTTGCTGACCATGGCCACGAGCGTGAGCGCCACGGTGATGCTCGCGACGATGGCCTCGGGGAGGGCCCAGCGCACGCTCTCGCTCATCGTGCCGACGTCGCGGGTCACGCGGGTCACGAGGTCACCCGAGCCGGCGCTCTCGACGCGCGAGAGCGGCAGGCGCAGGATCGCGCGCACGACGTACTCGCGGGCGTCGGCGAGCACGCCCTGGCCGAGCACCGCCGAGGTCGTCTTGGCGGCGAGGGTGAAGGCGCTCTGGAGCACGACGAGCCCGGCCACGAGGAGCGCGGCCGTGTTGGCGCCGGCGAGCGCCGCGTCGACCCGGCCGGCCTGCACGTCGGCCACGGTCGAGTCGACGAGCTGGCCGAGCAGGCGCGGCACGAGCAGGCCCGCCGTCGCGGCCAGGGCGTTGGCGGCAACCACAGCGATGACGAGCAGCCGCTGCTGTGACAGCAGGCTGCCGATGAAGCGGACGACGCTGCGGTTGTCGGCGATGGGCAGGCCCTTGCGGGAGTTCATCGTGTCGGCGACGAACTCCTGGGCGCGGCGCTCGCGCAGCAGGTGCCGACGGCGCAGCGCGTGCAGGCGCTGGGCGACCGAGGCGTGCTGCGGCGGCCGCAGCTCCTCCGGCACCGGCGGCACGTGGCTGACGGCGTCCCACGTGCGCGCCGACTCCGCCGCGAGCGCGACGGGCAGCGGCGAGGCCGTCGCGTCGACGCGCCCGGCGTCGCGGGCGGCGTCGCGCGCGGCGCCGGCCGTCGCGAGCGTGCTGTCGGCGGTGCTCATCGGGGCTCCTCGGCGAGGTGGGAGAGGACGGACGGGTCGGCGTCGGCCCCGCGCACGACCACCGAGCGGTATGCCGGTGACTCGGCGAGCAGGTCGGCGTGCCGTCCGTGGGCGGTGGCGACACCACCCTCGAGCAGGATGACCTCGTCGGCGTGGTGCAGCAGCAGGGGCGAGGCCGTCATGACGACGGTCGTGCGGCCCTGGCGGTGCTCGCCGAGCCGGGCCGCGATGCGGGCCTCGGTGTGGGCGTCCACCGCCGAGGTCGGCTCGACGAGGACGAGGACGTCGGGGTCGGCCGCGAGGGCCCGCATGAGCACGAGCCGCTGCCGCTGGCCACCGGAGAGCCCACGGCCGCGCTCCTCGAGCTCGCCCTGCCAGCCGCCGGGCAGCGCATCGAACACGTCGTCGGCGGCTGCGGTGTAGAGCGCCCGCTCCGCCTCGGCGCGGCTGAGCGTCCCGAGCGGGTCGACCGCCGAGCGCAGCGTCCCGGCGAAGACCTGGGGGGCGTTGTCGCTCACGAGGATGCGACGGCGTACCTCGTCGAGCTCCACCCTCGAGAGGTCGACCCCGCCGACGGTGACGCCCCACGCCTGGCGAGCGCGCTCGTCGTCACGGCGCGCCTGCTCCTCACGGGCCCGGGCGCGGGCGGCACGCTCGCGCCGGGCAGCCCGGCCCTTGAGGCCCTCGGGGATCTCGTCGCTGACGAGCGTGCCGTCGCCGCTCGGCAGGTAGCGGCCGATGCGGTCGGCGAGCGCGGCCGAGTCGTCGGGCACCGCCGAGACGACCATGGTGAGACGGCCGGGCCGGATCGTCGCACCGGACTGCTCGTCGACGATCTCGGCGGTCGTGTCGAGCGTCGCCGGGTGCTCGGGGTGGACCCACGGCGGGCGCTGCTCGAGCACGGCAATCGCCTTGCGCGCCGAGACGACCGAGCGGGTCCACTTCTGAGCGAACTCGACGAAGGTGCGCATCGGCTGGATGAGGAACAGGCCGTAGCCGAGGAAGCTGACGAGCTGCCCGACCGTCAGGCGGCCCTGCGCGACCTCCCGCGTGCCCAACCACATCAGGGCGACGACGAAGCTGCCGGAGAGCAGCACGCCCACCGACTCGACGGCGGCGAGCCAGCGACCGCCGGCGACACCGGACTGGCGCACCAGCTGGGACTGCGCGGCGTAGTTGCCGCCGAAGGTGTCCTCGCCGCCGATGCCGCGCAGGATGCGCAGGCCACCGACGATGTCGGTCGCCATCGAGGTCAGCTCGGAGTTGCGCGAGCGCTCGACCCCCTGCCAGCGCTGCATCGGCCGCAGCAGCGGCGCGCCGAGGACGACGAGCAGCGGCGCGGAGACGAGCACGAGCAGGCCCATGCGCACCGACGTCGTCAGCACGATCCCCGCCACCACGAGGTAGGCGACGAGCTGGGAGATGGTGCGCGTCGTGATCTCCATCAGCGCGCCGAACTGGTCGCCGTCGCTCCCCGAGACGGAGAGCACCTCGCCCGTGGGGGTGCGCCGGGTCAGGACGTGCCCGAGCTGGAGCGCCTTGCGGGTGACGAGCATGGTCGTGCCGTAGAGCGCGATGAGCCACTCGCGGACGATGACGGTGTGGAAGAGGATCCCGCTGACCGCGCCGAAGACCGTGACGACGGCGATGGCGAGGAGCCAGCGCGTGGTCGTCGCCGAGTCGCCGGTGACGATGCCGGTGTCGATGGCGCGGCCGACCATCCACGGCCCGAGCGTCTGCGGCACCATCCAGATGAGCGCGACGAGCAGACCGGCCCAGAACAGGCTGCCGTTCTGCCGCACCATCCACAGCAGGAAGGCCCGCGGCGAGCGGGTGTCGGGCGTCTCGGCGCCGCGGTCGGTGAAGGCCCGGACAGCGGGCGGGAAGTCTCGCATGGCTCGTCCAACCCTAGGCGGGCGCGGCGGCGGACCCCACCCATTTTCTCCCATTCGGGCAGGGCCACCGAGCAGCCCGCGAACGCCCGGTGCTCAGCCGGTGAACGCCGGGATGCAGCCTGCCGCCCTGCCGACGAGACGCAGGCCGGTGAGGTCGCCCGCGCCCCAGTTGGCGGGCATGCGCTGGGCCACGGGATACATGATCTGCGTCGTGCCGCGGGCGTGGTCCAGCCCGACGGCGTGGGCCAGCTCGTGCATGTCCAGCATCCCCCGGGTCCCCAGCCAGCCGTACCTGTTCCCCCACCCGAAACCGCCCGCGAGGCTCGGGAAGCTGGTGGACAGAAGCACGTACGCCTTGTCGATCGTCGCGTACGGCTTCCCGTTCGACGCGTAACCGGTGGTGGCGTACCCGCCGGCCATGCCCATCAGGCCGTAGCGGCCACGCGGGGCCCTGGGAATGAGCGCGGTGGAGCCGTCCGGAGCCCAGGCGACGATGATGTAGCCGTCGGTGTCCGCGGCGTCGTAGGCCGCGGTCCCGGGCACCAGGGTCGTCGTGCCCCTGTAGACGAACGCGAGCCCCGTCGCGGCGTGGAGGCGGCTGAAGGCGCCCTGCAGATCCGCGAGGGCGCCCTCGGGAGCCCATCGCGGGTTGACCCGCCAGTAGATGGGCTTGCACGGGTTCCATCGCGCGTAGGGCGCCCCGGTCTGGGCCGGGAAGAGCAGGGAGTAGTCCCGGCTGGAGCCGAGCGCTCCGAACGCGGCCATCGGGGCCGCTGTGGCCGACGAGCCGTAGGCCGCGTCCCTGAACTCGTGCCGGGAGATGCGCGGCGGGGTGTGCGCCACCGGTGCGGGTGGAGGGGTCAACCCCAGCAGCACCAGCGCGGAGGCAACGACCACAGCCGCCGTCCTGAACCGAGCCATGTGGATCTCCCTCGTCGTCTCCTCGACCCCACGACGAGGCTAACCACGCTGGTCGGACCATGTTCGCGAAACGGACAAATAGGTCGTGGTCGCGCCGTCCTCGGCGCGGGTGAGACGGGGGGCGGTCACGCCTCTCGGGCTGCGGCGGGGAGGGCGGCGAGGGCGGCGAGGGCGGTCAGGGCCTGGGTGAAGCACTCCTCCGGCGGGGTGACGAGCCCGGCCCCGACCTGGCCGGTGCCGGCGACGCGCCCGGCCATGCCGGTGTTGATCTGCGGCAGGATGCCGGTGCGCGCCACCGCGGCGACGTCGATGCCGGTCGGCGTCCCGCGGAACTCGAGGATCGGGACCTGGTATGCCGTGTGCTCCCCGACCGTGACCTCGTACATCCTCTGCGTGGTCCGGAGCGCGAAGGGCACGTCGCCGCCGACGAACTTGACGATGGCCGGCGCGGCCGCCATGGCGAACCCGCCGATGCCGGCGGTCTCGGTGATCGCCGAGTCGCCGATGTCGGGGTTGGCGTCGTCCGGCCCGTAGGAGCCGAGGAAGAGGCCCTCGGGGGTGTTGGCGGGGCCGGTGAACCAGGTGTCGCCGGTGCCGGACACGCGGATGCCGAAGTCGGTGCCGTTGCGCGCCATGGTGGTCACGACGCTCGAGCCCGCGATGCCCTCTGCCGCAAGAATGCTCAGCTTGCACGCGGGCATGCCGAGGTTGAGGAAGAAGTGCTCGTTGGCACCGGAGAACCGCACGGCCTCGGCGATGTCGGTCGAAGACGCGTCGGCGGTGATCATCGTCGGCAGCAGCTCGCGCAGCAGCATGAGCGAGCCGGCGCGGTTGCGGTTGTGGCCCTCGTCGCCCATCTGGAGCATCTGCGCGATGATCGCCTTGATGTCGATCGGCCCCTGTTGCTCGGCCCGGGCACGGACGGCCTGCTGGAGGATCGGGCCGAGCACGGTGTTCATCCACCGGAGCCGGTCGATGACCTCGGGGCCGTACGCGCCGTAGCGCAGCACCTTGCCGAGCCCCTCGTTGAGGGAGCACCAGGACGTGTTGTCGTGCACCTCGTCGCGCAGCTCGTATACCCACATCGACGGGCTGACCACCCCCGCCATCGGCCCGACGGCGTCGCGGTGGTGGCACGGCTCGAGGGTGATGCCGTCGCCCTTCTCGAGCCTCGCCTCGGCCTCCTCCGCCGTGTCGGCGAGACCCTCGAGGAGCATCGCGCCGATGAGCGCGCCCCTGAGCGGCCCTGACGCGCGGGCGAACTCGATCGGAGGGCCGGCGTGCAGGAAGGTGCCGCGCTCGAGGCCGAGCGCCTCGCTCGCCGGGCGCACGTCGACGAGGTCGGCGCCGGCCGCGGTCATCCGCCGCAGCGCCTCCGCGTTGGCGGCGTCCCGTCGGGGGTCGGCGAGCACGCGGGCCAGGTCGGTCGACGTGCCCGGCATCGGCGGCTGCCACGCGGCCTCCGTCACCGAGACGGCCTGTGCGCGAAGCGAGTCGGCGAAGAGCCCGGCCCCCGCGGTCGCGACCGTGAGCTCGCCGCCCAGCAGCCCGTGGAGTGAGCCGTCGGGAGCTCCCGGGCCTGTCCCACGGGAGCTGTCGGGTGGCGTCTCGCTTGCGTATGCCGTGTGGCTCGGTCGCGCCGAGTCCCTCGGTGCCGTGTCGGCGGGCTGCGTCCGTCGGCCGAGGAGGTGGAAGGCGTGCCTCGTGGCGTTGGCATTGGACAGCAGCACGGTGGCGCCGGCGTCGGCGAGGAGCTCGGCGCTGCGCTCGAGGCCCTGCGGGTCACCGGTGGTGCCGGTCAGCGACACGACGACGGGCAGGTCACGGCGGTCGGCGGCGGCGGTCTCGCGCGCCGCCCGGATCGCCTCGGCGAGCTCCGGCGCCGGGTCGGGGTGCGCGCCGTGGCCGAGGACGAGGTCCAGCAGCAGCACACCGCACGTGGGGTCTGCGGCCTCGACGGCGATGCGCTCGAGCCGCAGCGACGGGTCGATCATCGGGTGGGCCCGGCCACGGGTCAGCGAGTCGTCGCCGAAGTCGATGACGACGTGGCCGGCGTCGCGCAGGTCCGGGCCGAGCGCCAGGTCCGGGCGCAGCGGGATGTTGGAGCGGACGTCGCCGAGGGTGTCGGCAGCGATGAGCATCGCCTCGTCGGCCAGCGTGCCGCCGCAGAAGAGCCCGCGCAGCGACCCGCGGCCCAGCTCGTCGCTGGAGGCGCCGGCCCAGTCGGGCCACACCAGTTCCGGCGCCCCATGGGAGCCCCCATCGGTCCCGCCACCCACCGACGCCACCACGGCCTCGACCGCCGCGGTCAGGTCGGGACGCCCCGCCCCGAGCGTCGCCCAGTGGACCGGCTTGCCCAGCCCGGCGGCATACGCCTCCACGTCGGCGAGGACCTCGGGAGCGGGCGGCTTGGACACGACGACGACGGCCTCGGTCGCCGGGTCGGCGGCGAGCGCGGTGAGCGCCTGCATCGTCGAACGGCCGGCCACCGCGGCGGACAGGTCGCGGCCGCCGACGCCGAGGCAGTGGCTGATGCCGACACCCGCCGCGTCGAGCAGGCACATGACCTGCTGGGCGCCCGTGCCCGAGGCCGCGACGAGACCCACCGAGCCGGGCCGCACGACGTTGGCGAAGCCGAGCGCCACTCCCCCGACGACGGCGGTGCCGCAGTCGGGCCCCATGACGAGGACGCCCGCCTCGGCTGCCGCGTCCTTGAGGCGCACCTCGTCCTCGACCGGGACGTTGTCGGAGAAGACCATGACCGAGATGCCGGCGCGCACCGCGTCGAGGGCCTCGGTCACCGCGTGCTCGCCGGGCACGGAGACGAGGGCGAGGTCGGCCCCGGAGAGCCGGATCGCGCCACCGAGCGTCCGCGGCGGGGGCGCCTCGCCCATGGCACCGGACCCGCCCGCGGCTGAGCGGCTCCCGGCCAGGGCGGCCTCGAGCGCGGCCTGACCGGCGGCGATGCCCGCCTCATCCCCGCGGAGGGCGACGACGAGGTCGTCGGGCGCCGACGGCGGCACCTCGAAGCCCATGCCGCGCAGCACGTCGAGGTTGAGCTCGGTCGCCATCGCCACCTGGGCCGCCTCGACACCGGGCGTAGCGGCGACGGCACGCGAGACCTGCATCAGCGTCACGGAGTCGTAGTACGCGCCGGTTCTCAGCTCGACGTGGTCAGCCACAGCGGGCTCCTTCCTGGGTGGTGGATGCGTGGGCGTCGACCGCACGCAGCGCGCCGAAGACCCCGGCCAGCAGGTCGCGGCCGGAGGTGTGCCCGATGGCGAGCACGCGGTCGACGAGGCCATTGATCTCAGTGGGCACGGTGAGCTCGGTGGGCACGGCGCGCTCGGTGGGGACGGTGAGCTCGCCGGACGGTCGGATCGGCCGGACCGAAACCGCCGAACCGGGCTCCGGACCTGGTTCGGGCCCTTCGATCCGGCCGTTCGACCCGGCCGCGACGACGAGGGTGACGAGGCGCGCGACGTCCGGGACGGCATACCCGTCGCCGGCGGCCACGAGGAGCGCCGCGGACAGGCTGGTCGTCCAGGGCAGGACGCTGCGCACCGCCGCCCGGACGGCCACCAGCGCGCGGCGCGCGGCGGGCGCGTCGACCGCCGACAGCGTCAGCAGGACACCGCAGAGGGCGTCGTCGCCGCTCGGCGTGAGGCCCCGACCGGCGCCCACGAGCCCGCGGACCCCCGAGTCGGCCGACCCTCCGGCGAGCGCCGAAGCGGTCAGGGCGTACGCGAGGTCACCGAGCGCGCCCGGCTCCGGCAGGGCGACGCCCGGACCACCGCCCGGATCACCGCCTCGCGGGGTCGGTTGGACGCGACCCGGCCGCAGCGGGCGGGCGGCGACGACGTCGGCCCGCGGCAGGCGTACGCGTCCCTCCCCCACGACGACGTGGTCCCCCGGCTGGAGCGCCCAGTGCACCTGTGCCGACGGGAGCGCGAGCCGCACCCCGATGGGCAGCGCCACGGCGTCGGCGGCGAGCACGGCGAGGACCCGCTCGTGCGCGCCCAGCTCGACGTAGAGGCACGTCGGGAAGGCCGCGAGCACCCGACGGCGGCGGGCCGCACCGGAGAGATCCGCGGCGACGAGAGGCGAGACCGCGGCAGGCAGCAGCGCCAGGCCCAGTCGGTCGACCGTCTCCACCCGCACCTCCCGTGGCCCAGGGCGCTCCCACACCCCAGGGCCCCGCTCGTCGCGAACCGCCCGGCGCGGACGCTGCCGCGACGCTACCGACCGTGAGTAGTGTGCGCTCATGGTAGAAGTTGCCAACGATCTGGCCCCGCGCCGCGGTGACTTGACAGCCGAGGCACAGGCGCCCGGCCCCACGCGGCCCGAGGGCTCCGGCATCTCCCTGCGGCTCATCGCCGGACTGGCCGCCCTCGCCCACGGCGTGGTCCACGCCGACAGCCCACGGCTCGACGCCGGCGTGGACAGCACCATCCCGCTGCGGTCGGCGCTGCGCGGTGCGGCGGCCGGCGAGAGTCTGACCCACCGCCTCGTCCTCGCCGACGCCGCGGCGCTCGCCGAGCAGAGCCAGGTCGCCGGCTGGGGTGCGGACGTCGTGACGGCGCTCGACCGGGCCGGCGCCGCCGGACTCGTCGTCTCGGGCCTGAGCCGCGAGGCCCTGCGCGAGCTGGTGAAGGTCGCCGCCCCGGCCGGACTACCAGTCATCGACATCCCGCTCGACCACATCGCCACCTTCACCACCGAGGTGCTCAGCGCCATCCTCGAGCACCAGACCGCCGTGCTGCGCCGGCTCGAGGACGCCGACCGGGCCCTCGTGCAGATCGTGCTCGCCGGCGGCTCCCTCGACGACCTGTGCGAGCAGGTCGTCGGCTTCCTCGACGGCGCCGTGATGGTGACGACCACCGACGGACGCGTCATCGCCCGCGCCGGGTCGCAGCGCGAGCTGGACCACGCCACCGCCCTGGACTGCTTCGACCGCACCGGCCGGCTGCTCACCGAGGCCGAGCCGATGGGGCCGCGGCCCGAGGGGCCGGCCGCCGGACGCGCGGCCGTGCGGATCGTGGCCGGGCACCTGGACCACGGCGTGCTCATCGCCTTCTGCAGCCACCGCCCCCTCACGGTCGACGACGTGCGCCTGCTCGAGCGGGCCGCCACCGTGGCCGCCCTCGCCATCACCAAGGACCAGGCGGTCTCGGCCGTCGAGAGCAAGTACCGCGCCGAGTTCCTGCGCGACGCCCTCGCCGGCCGGGCCGGCACTCCCGTCGACGCGGTCGCCCACGCGAGCTCGCTCGGGTGGGACATCGCCCGGCCCATGGTCGTGGTCGTCGCCGAGACCGACGAGGACGACGACCGCTCGACCCGCGACGCCGACGAGGTGCGCTTCCTCCAGCAGCGGTTCGCGCGCGCCTGGACGCATGCCGTCGCCGTGCGCGACCCGCGCTCGCCCGTCATGGGGTTCAGCCGAGAGGTCGTCGCGCTCATCGGCGTCCCTGCCGAGGCCGAGACCGAGCACGTCATGCGGATCGTCGGCGACTACGTCCGAGTCGTGCGCGGCGACGGCGGCGGCGGGCGGCGCTCGTTCTCGGCGGGGGTGTCGCGCACCATCACGTCCGCGGCCGACCTGCCCGCCGCGTACGACCAGGCGCTCTCGGCGGTGACGGTCGGTCGGCAGATGTACGGCGACGGCGCCCTCACGCACGTCGACGGCCTGGGGATCTACCGCCTCCTCGCGCTCATCCCAGACGGAGCCGACCTGCGCCGCTTCGTCCACGAGTCGCTGCGCGAGCTGGCCACCGACGAGTCGCCGGAGTACGCCGGCCTGCGCCACACGCTGAGCATCCTGCTCGAGACCAACCTCAACGTCGCCGAGACCGCTCGCCTGCTCTTCTTCCACTACAACACGCTGCGCTACCGCATCGGCAAGCTCGAGAAGATCCTCGGCCCCTTCACGACCGACCCCGACCTGCGCCTGACGCTCGCCCTCGCGCTCAAGATCCACCAGATGCGCGGCATCTGACCCGAGCGCCACGGCCCGAGGGCGTATGCCGTGTGGCTACGGGACCGGCGCACCCTGGCCACGGGCCGCTGGACCGGGCGACCGGGTCGCTGCGGCCCGGCCTGCTCGATCGATCTGGGCGGAATGTGGAACATCGCACCCCCGTGACGGGGTGCGAGGTTCCACGTCGACCAGCCGCCCGGCCGGCGGGACGTGCGTGGCGGCATACGGCAGCATCTGCCAGACGGCCCGCCTCGGCGTGTATCAGCGTTTGACGAACGCAGTCCCCTTTCGGGGGAGTAGTTTTCGGCCAACCCCGACTGGGGCGTGACCCACATCACCGGGTGTGGCAACCATAGGAGTCGCAATGGCTTTGGGCTTGGGCTGGAAACTGCACGGGGACGGAAAGACGATGGGCCCCGACGACGTCGTCGCCCCGGACGAGCGGCTGTCGTGGGGCAAGACGGTGGGCCTCGGCGCGCAGCACGTCGTCGCCATGTTCGGCGCCACGTTCGTCTTCCCCCTCCTCATGGGCCTCAACGCCCAGCTCGCGATCATGATGAGCGGCGTCGCGACCATCTGCTTCCTGCTCATCGTGGGCGGCAAGGTCCCGAGCTACCTCGGCACGTCGGCGAGCTTCGTCGGCGCGGTCATCGCCATCCGGGCACAAGGCGGCACGTCGGCGACGGTCACCGGCGCCATCCTCGTCGCCGGCGCCGTCCTCGCACTCGTCGGCGTCATCATCCACTTCCTCGGGTCGGGCGTGCTGCACAAGCTGCTGCCGCCGGTCGTCACCGGCGCGGTCGTCATGCTCATCGGCTTCAACCTCGCGCCGGTCGTGGCCAGCGTCTACTGGCCGCAGGACCAGTGGGTCGCGGTGCTCGTCATGCTCTTCGTCGTCGTCTGCGCGGTTGCCTTCAAGGGCTTCATCTCGCGCATCGCCGTCTTCCTCGCACTGATCTTCGGCTACGTCATCTCGTGGCTCTTCGACAAGGTCTTCGGCCAGATCACCGCATACGACGCCGGCGCCGGCAAGATCACCACGCACTTCCGCACGAACTTCGACAAGGTCGCCTCCGAGTCGTGGTTCGGCCTCCCGCCGACGTCCACCACCGGCGCCGACGGCAAGGAGATCGTGGGCATCCACGCTCCGTCCTTCTCCGTCGCCGCCATCCTGCTCGTGCTCCCAGCCGTCATCGCGCTCATCGCCGAGAACACCGGCCACGTCAAGGCCGTCGCGGAGATGACGAGGGCCGACCTCGACCCGTACATGGGGCGCGCCATCGCCGCCGACGGCATCGGCACCGTCATCGCCTCCTCCGTCGGTGGCTCCCCCACCACGACGTACGCCGAGAACATCGGCGTCATGGCTGCCACCCGCGTCTACTCGACCGCCGCCTACTACGTCGCAGCCATCGTGGCGATCATCTTCGGCCTCTCGCCGAAGTTCGGCGCCCTCGTGGCCTCGGTCCCCGGCGGCGTGCTCGGCGGCATCACCGTCGTGCTCTACGGCATGATCGGCCTGCTCGGCGCGAAGATCTGGAAGGAGAACGGGGTCGACTTCGGCAACCCGATCAACCTCGTCCCCGTCGCCGCCGGCATCGTCATCGGCATCGGCAACGTGTCGCTCAAGTTCACCGACAACTTCACGCTCGGTGGCATCGCCCTCGGCACCATCGTCGCCATCGGCGCCTACCACCTGGCCCGCGTCCTGGCGCCCGAGGATCTGCGCCGCCGGGCCGACGCGGCCGGCGGCACCATGATCTCGCTCGGCGAGCGTGAGGGCGACTACGGCGACGCCGACGGCGTCGACGACCTCTACCAGGACCGGCCGGGCGGCCCGGACCTTCGCCGCCGCTGAGGCCTGCTCCACCACCCGCACGCAGCCCGTGGGCCTCCGATGCAGATCGGGGGCCCACGGCCGTTCCCGGCAGAAGTTGCCAAAAGCCCGGCCTCAGCGATGCACGCAAGTCACTGGTTCCACACCCGTTCGGAAGGCAGGATCAGTTCGGTGAAGCCCGCTCCCTTCGTGCACCACGCACCCGGCACCGTCGAAGAGGCCGTCGCCGTGCTCGCCGAGGTCGGCCACGACGGCAAGGTGCTCGCCGGCGGGCAGAGCCTCATCCCGCTGCTCAACATGCGCCTCGCCTCCCCGGCCCACCTCGTCGACATCAACCGGGTCGCCGGGCTCGACGCCGTGGAGGTCACCCCCCAGCACGTACGCGTGGGCGCCCTCGTGCGCCACGCAGCCCTCGAGCGCTCCGAGGAGGCGTATGCCGCCCTCCCGATCCTGCGCCAGGCCGTGGCCAACGTGGCCCACCCGTCGATCCGCAACCGCGGCACCACCGTCGGCTCCATCGCGCACGCCGACGCGGCCGGCGAGATGCCGGCGGTCCTCGCCCTGACCGAGGGGGTCGTCGAGGTGGTCGGACCGGACGGCGCGCACGAGATCCCCTGCGCCGACTTCTTCCTCGGCCCGCTGGAGACGTGCCTCGCCCCCGAGGAGCTGGTCGTCGGAGTGCGGTTCGGCCGGCTCCCCGCGGGAACGGGCACGGCGTTCACCGAGTCCGCGCGCCGGCACGGCGACTACGCCGTCGCCGGTGTCGGCGTCGCCCTGACCGTCAGCGACGGGATCGTGTCCGACGCCCGCGCCTCCTTCGTCTCCGTCACCGCCGTGCCGTCGGTCCTCGACCTGGGCGCCGCGCTCCGCGGCGTCGAGCCGGGCTCGGAGGCCTGGCGGCGCGGACTGGACGCGGCCGCGGAGGTCGTGCACGCATACGTCGACCCCGAGGACGACATCCACGCGAGCGCCGAGTACCGCCGCATGCTCGCGGCAGAGCTGACCCGTCGCGTCCTGCCCCTGGCCGTCCAGGTGGGTGAGCACTCGACGGCGGCGACCACCACGTCGAGTGGGCACTTCCCCTCGACTTCTCCACACGCCGAAACGTCGAGTGGGCACTTGGGTGCGACTGGTCCACAGGGTGACGGTGCACAACTGAAGCAAAGTGCCCACTCGACGGGAGGGGATGGGTCGGAGAGGGAGAGGGAGAGGGAGAGGGAGGGGCAGGTTGCGGGGGAGGTGACGGTCACCGTCAACGGCATACGGCACACGGCGTCGGTGCCGGCGCGGCGGCTGCTGTCGGACTTCCTGCGCCACGACCTCCAGCTCACGGGCACCCACGTCGGGTGCGAGCACGGCGTCTGCGGCGCCTGCACCGTCCTCGTCGACGGGCGCCCGATGCGCTCCTGCCTCATGTTCGCCGTCACCGCACAGGGCCACGAGATCACGACCGTCGAGGGCCTCTGCTCGGCGCCCGACGCCCGCGTGGCGCCGACGGGCGAGTCGATGAACCCCGTGCAGCAGGCCTTCGCCGAGTGCCACGGCCTGCAGTGCGGCTTCTGCACGCCGGGCTTCCTCACCACCATCACCGCCTACCTCGACGAGAACCCGCAGCCGACGAGCGCGCAGGCGCGAGAGGCGATCTCGGGCAACCTCTGCCGCTGCACGGGCTACCAGAACATCGTCAAGAGCGTCCTGCGCGCCGCCGAGCTCAGGACCGAACGCGCTGCCGAGCGCGCGGCGGAACCAGCGCCCGCGACGACCGGGGAGAGCGCATGACCACCCAGATGTTCGGCGCGCCGATTCGGCGCAAGGAGGACCCGCGCCTCGTCACCGGCGGCGGCCGCTACCTCGACGACCTCGGCCACGACGCCCTCGCGGCCGCCTTCGTCCGCAGCCCGCACGCCCACGCCCGCATCGTCGACATCGACGCCTCCGACGCCGTCGAGATCGAGGGCGTACTCGGCATCTACGCCCACGAGGACCTGCCCGGACGGGTCGGCGAGCCCCTGCCCCTGCTCATCCCCCACCCGACGCTCACCCACGGCCGCACCGGCTACGCCCTGGCCAAGGACGAGGTCAACCACGTCGGCGAGCCCGTCGTCATGGTCGTGGCCACCGACCGCTACCTCGCCGAGGACGCCTGCCAGCGCATCCGCGTCACCTACGAGCAGCTGCCCGTCGTCGTCGGCATCGAGGCCGCCCGCGACGGCGAGCTCCTCGTCCACGACGACGTCCCCGGCAACGTCGCGGCCCACATGCTGCAGGAGGTCAGCGACGTCGAATCCGCTTTGGCCGCAGCGCCGCACACGCTGACCCTCGACCTCGACATCGAGCGCAGCGCGTGCACCCCGATGGAGGGCAAGGGCGTCTACGCGCGGTGGGACACCGAGCGCGGCGAGCTGCGGATGTACTCCTCGACGCAGACCTCCACCGGCGTGCGCGCCGCCGTGGCGGCCAAGCTCGACCTGCCGCTCGCGAAGGTCGAGTGCATCGCCCCCGACGTCGGTGGCGGCTTCGGCGTCAAGATCGTGCACCCGTGGCCCGAGGAGGTGCTCGTCCCGTGGGCGGCCCGCCTGCTGAACCGGCCGGTGAAGTGGACCGAGGACCGCCGCGAGCACTTCGTCGGCGCCGCCCACGAGCGCGGGCAGCTGCAGCAGGTCACTGTCGGCTTCGACGACGAGGGCCACCTCCTCGCGCTCGACGTGAGGTTCTGGCACGACAACGGCGCCTACACCCCCTACGGGATCATCGTCCCGATCATCACCTCGACCCAGCTGCTCGGCCCCTACAAGCCCGGCGCGTACCGCTGCGAGTTCTGGTCGCTCTACACGAACACCGTTCTCGTGACGCCGTATCGGGGCGCGGGCCGTCCCCAGGGGTGCTTCGCGATGGAGCGCACGATGGACGCCATCGCCGACGAGCTGGGCCTCGACCGCGCCGAGGTGCGCGCGCGCAACTTCATCCTCCCGAGCGAGATGCCCTGGGACCACGGCCTGCTCTTCCAGGACGGCCGCCCGCTCAAGTACGACTCCGGCGACTTCCCCGCGAGCCTCGCCAAGCTCAAGGCGCTGGTGGGCTGGGACGACTTCTCCGAGCACCGCCGCGTGGCCGAGGCCGAGGGGCGCAGGATCGGGCTCGGGATCGGCTGCTACGTCGAGGGAACCGGGGTCGGCCCCTACGAGGGTGGCCACATCCAGATCGAGACGAGCGGCCGCGTCAACGTCTCGACCGGCCTGACCTCGCAAGGCCAGGGCCACGAGACCGTCTTCGCCCAGATCGTCGCCCAGGAGCTCGGCGTCCCCCTCGAGGACGTCCACGTCACCACCGGCGACACCCGCAAGATGGCGTATGCCGTGGGCACCTTCGCGTCGCGCGCCGCGGTCATGAGCGGCAGCGCCATCGCCCTCGCCGCGCGCAACGTCCGGGCCAAGGCGCTGCGCATCGCCTCCGACGCGCTCGAGGTCTCGCCGGACGACCTCGAGATCGTCGACGGGACCGTGCGCGTCAAGGGTGCCCCGAACACGTCGATGAGCCTCGGCACGGTCTCGGTCCTGTCCAACCCGCTGCGCTACGCGTTCGACGAGGCGGCCCAGGCCGCAACGCAGTTCGCCGGCACCTTCGACCCCGACAAGCCGCCGGTCGCCGAGGACGACGAACCGGGCCTCGAGGGCAAGGACTTCTACTCCCCCACCCAGGCGACCTTCGCCAACGGCATGCACGCCGCGATCGTCGAGACCGACCCGGTCACCGCCGAGATCAGGATCCTGCGCTACTGCGTCATCCACGACTGCGGCACGATGATCAACCCGATGATCGTCGAGGGGCAGGTCCACGGCGGCGTCGCGCAGGGGGTCGGCGGCGCGCTCTACGAGCGGATGGCCTACGACGAGACGGGCCAACTGCTAAATGCCTCCTTCATGGACTTCCTCATGCCCTACGCCTCCGAGGTGCCGACCATCGAGACGGACCACCTCGAGACCCCGTCACCGCTGAACCCGTTGGGGATCAAGGGCGCCGGTGAGGCCGGCTGCATCCCGGTGTCCGCAGTCATCGCCTCCGCCATCGAGGACGCCGAGGGCTTCCCCATCCGGCGCATGCCCATCTCGCCCTACGAGCTCTGGGAGCTGCGCCGCCGCCACGCCGTCGGCGAGGTCCCCTCCCTGCATCGCACCTCCCCCACGCCGAAGGAGCCCACCGCATGAAGATCACCGGAGCCGTGTCCCTGGCCTCACAAGCCGAACAGGTGTGGCAGGCCATCCACGACCCGGCCGTCCTCGCGCGCACCCTCCCGGGGTGCGAGTCGCTCGTCGAGAAGGGTGACAACGCATACGGCATGCGCGTGACGATGGGCGTGGCCGCGGTCCGTGGGACGTACGACGGCACCATCCACCTCGAGGACCTCGAGGTGCCGGCCCGCCTGCGGCTCAAGGCTTCCGGTGCCGGTGCTCCTGGCACGGTGGAGGCGGACGTCGACGTGAGGGTCGAGGCGTGCGAGGACGGCGGCACCCGGGTGACCTACGACGCGGACGCCCAGGTCGGTGGCCCGATCGGCGGCGTGGGCCAGCGCATGCTCTCCGGCGTGACCAAGCGGATGGCCGGGCAGTTCTTCGCCGCGCTCGACGCCGAGATCCAGGGGGTGCCGCCCGAGCTGCGTGCCGTCGCGCCGCTGCCCGCCGCCGCCGGGGCCCCGGCGCCGACATCCCCGGCAGCCGGCCCGACGGCCGCACCCGGCGCTGCCCCGACGTATGCCGGCCGGGCGGCCCATGCGGGGCCCTTCCGCGGGCGCGAGTACGCCCTCGGCGTGGTCACCGGTGGCGCCGTCGCACTGGTCGGCGTGATCGTCGGCTGGACCATCGGGAGGCGGTGAGGGTGCGCGCCTTCACGGCGGCGGCCGTCCAGGTCGCCCCGGTCGCCGCCCCGCTGAGCGCCGAGACGATCCGCGCCAACCTCGTCACGTGCGTCGAGATGACGCGCCGGTGCGTCGCGGCGACGGGCGCCGAGCTCGTCGTCCTGCCGGAGACCGCGACGACCGGCTTCACGCCCGGCTGCTCCAAGGAGGAGCTGTGGGACCTCGTCACCGAGCTCCCCGGCGCGATGGCCGAGCCGGTCCAGGCCGTCGCTCGTGAGCTTGGCGTGCACGTGTGCTTCGGCACCTACGAGCGCGGGCCCGAACGCGGTGTCGTCTTCAACTCCGCGGTGCTCGTGGGTCCATCGGGTGACCTGCTCGGCGTCTACCGCAAGACGCACCCGTTCTGCTCCGAGATCGTGTCCGGCGGCGGCTGGGTGACGCCCGGCGACACCGTGACCGTCTGCGACACCGACCTCGGCCGCATCGGCATGATCATCTGCTTCGACGGCGACTACCCGGAGCTCTCGCGCATCCAGGCCGTGCAGGGCGCCGAGGTGATCTGCCGCCCGTCCGCGCTGCTGCGCTCGGCGGACCTCTGGGACCTCACGTCACGGGCGCGGGCCTACGACAACCACGTCTACGTCATCGGCGCCAACGCGACCGGTACCGACCCCGCCGGGGTGCACTACTTCGGCAACTCGCACATCGTGACCCCGATCGGGCACGTCGTGGCCAAGGCCGCGAGCCAGCCCGGCTGGGTCACCGCCAGGCTCGACCCCGCCGACGCCCTGGCGTCGCTGACTCCGGGCTCGAGCAGCGGCCAGGTCTTCGACCACCTGCGCGACCGCAACCTCGCCCTCATCCGCAACCACCGCGCGGACCTCGAGCGGCCGGCGTCCACGTCCTTCCCCCACGGGTGACACGCCGGCACCGGGCGACGCACCCCTCGCAGTCACCCGGTGTCGGCGCCGAGCCGCCGGACGGCTCCCACCAGCCGAACGGCGGTCACCCGGCCGGAAGGCCCGCATCCACCTTCCGGTGCGCCATCGCCCACACCGCCACGAGGAGCAGCGCGACGACGATGGCGGTCACGAGCACCACGAGGCCCGTCGGGTTGCTCCAGATCACGAGGACGAGGGTGCCCACGGCCACCACGACACCGGCCGCGACGGGCGTGTGCCGGCGGACGGTCTCCCCGACCGACCCCTCGTCCAGGGCGTCCCAGGCGTTGCGGGAGGTGCGGCTCACCCAGCGCCCGCCACGGGCGAGCGCGTCGCGCCGGCCCAGCAGGATCGCCAGCCCGGCGACCACCAGCGAGATGATGAACACGAGGCGTATGCCGTCGACGAGGTAGCGGGTCACCGTGTCGAAGAGGTACGACGCCGTCTGCTGCGACATGTTCGTCGACTGCATCCGGGTCAGGTAGATCTCACGCCCGAAGACCAGGCCGATGCGCAGCACGAGCAGCCCGAT
>NZ_BAAAPU010000001.1:226685-238807 GCF_039531305.1 Terrabacter lapilli | reverse complement strand
GAGCGCGACGGCTCCGGCCAGTGCGAGGAGGCCGATCCACGGCAGCCAGTCAGCGGTGGTGTCGAGCCACCGCACGAGCTGCTGGGTGCGCTCGAGGCCCTGCAGCTGCGCGATCTGGATGGAGGTGTTGACCGACGGGATGGAGGCGGCGACGCCGAGACCGGCGGCGACCAGACGGGTCTTCACCTGCTCGACGACGGGTCCGAGGTCCAGGCTCAGCGTGTTGCCGGAGGCGGTCACGACCTGCCCCTGGGTCTGGCCGGTCAGGATCCCCACGAGCGAGGCGTGGGCGGAGCGGTTGACGTTGGTCCAGAGCGAGACGAAGGCGTCGCTGGTGACGGCCTTGTGGACCACGGTCCCGATGAGGCCGGAGGCCGCGCTCTCGATCGGCGCCTTGAGCCGCGCGAGCTCCGGGGGCAGCGTCTGCCCCACCAGCGCGGGGATGTCGACACGAGCGGCGATCTCCCGGTTGACGGCCGCCTCGACGCTGGCCTGGACGTCTGCGTTGCTCGCGAGCGGCTGCATGGTGGCGACGTAGCGGTCGGTGTCGAGCACCTGGTTGCGCGCCCACACGGCCGGCACGGCCAGCGTCAGGCACAGCGCCGCGATGATCGTGAGGATCACCACGAACGTGCTGCGCACCGCGTGGCGCACCCGGACGGACCTCGGCGACTCGAGCTCGGCGTTGCGGCGACGCAGCCGCTCCACCTCTGCCTCGAGCGCCGCAACGTCCTTCGTCGAGCGAACCGGTTGCGTGGGCGCCGTGGTGGCGCTGCCTGCCTCGGCAGCTGTCTGTTGGTCCGTGCTCATGCTTCGCCTCCCTGGGCTCCGGCCGTGCGCCGGATCCGCTCCGTGCGTGCCGGCCGCGGCCTACCGGCCGGTCTCCTGTCCACCATCACCTTCCGGCGCCCCGCCGGGCATCACGCTCAGAGGGTGAGGCGGGCGCAGGTTCGGCGGCCCGACGCCGGCCGACGTCGGCCCGACGTCGGCCTGACGAGGGCGCCCCGCCCCGGAGCGCGACCGCGGACGTGGTCGACGCTGCATACGGCTCCGGCGGCCCCGAGGCCGCTCACCCTCGGCGCATGAGGCGTCCCGCGGCCCGGCAGCGCAGCATGGATCCATGGCAGGGGATGCTGACCCTCCGCGTGCCGGGCCGCTGCGGTCCGGCCCCGTGGCGCACCGTGCGCGGCAGCTGCAGGACCTGGCCGGTCGGCGCCTGCTCGAGGTGCAGGACCGGCACGTGACGGCCAGGCTGCTCGCCGACACGTTCCGCGAGGACCGTGACGCCGGAGGGGCTCTGCTCGCCGGCGCCCTCGCGTTCCGGCTGTTCCTGTGGTTGCTGCCGGCAGGACTCGTCGTCGTGGCACTGCTCGGCTTCTCGAGCGCCGAGCAGGTCAGCCAGGCGCTGTCCGGCTCGGGGCTGGGTGGGGTCACGACCTCGACGATCGCCCAGGCCGCGGAACAGGCCCAGCAGGGCAGGTGGGTCCTGCTGGTGGTGGGGGTGGCAGGGCTCTGGTCCACCTCCGTGGACCTGGCGAGAGTGATGTGGATCGGCACCGGTCTCGCGTGGCACCTGCCCGTCTCGAGGCTGCGGCGACTGCCGCAGGCCGGAGCAACCGTGGTCGCGCTCCTGCTGCCGACCGCTGCCTTGACCTTGGCCGTCGGCTGGCTGCGCTCGGTCGACTTCCCGCTCGGGCTCGCCGCCACGCTCCTGATGGTCCTCGTCTACACCGGCCTCGGCTGGTTCGTGCTGACCCTGCTCCCGCGGCCGGCCAACACGTCGGTCGTCGACCTGCTGCCCGGGGCGCTGCTCATCGGGGTCGGCCTCCAGGCCCTGCACCTGGTCACCTCGCTCTTCCTCGTCAACCGCATCAGCAGCAGCTCCCAGCTCTACGGCGCGTTCGGCGCGGCGGCGACGCTGCTGTTCTGGGGCTATCTGCTGGCGCGCATCCTCATCGGGGCCTCGACCCTGAACCACACGCTGTTCCGCTACCGCGACGTGACCGCCCTGCCCGACCGCGTCTCCCCCGACGACAGGGCCGCCGGCGCCCTGTCCGTGCGAAGCCTGCCCGCCCGGATCCGCGCCGACTGGCACGACATCGTGCGCGCCGTCGGCCACCCGGGCCGGATCACCACGACCCGCATCCCCGGCACCGGACCGGTGCCCGGCCCGAAGGAGGGCGAGGGCACGCAGGACACGAAGAGCGTCGCGACCCTCACGCTGTGGCGGTTCGACGACGAGGCCGGAGCAGAGGCGGCCAGCCGCATCCTGGGAGAGCTGGAGCGCACGGGCGCGCTCCGGCTCCTCGACGCGGCCGTGGTGACCTGGCCCGCCGGCGCCCGCCGGCCGCGAGGATCGCCGGTCCTGACCGGCTCGGCACGCGGGGCGCTCGGCGGCTCCTTCTGGGGCCTGCTCCTCGGCATCATCTTCTTCGCGCCCCTGCTCGGGCTCGCCGTCGGGGCCGCGACCGGTGCGCTCGGGGGCTCGCTGCGCGACGCGGGCATCAGCGACGCCTTCATCCGGGAGGCGCGCGACGCCGTCACGCCCGGGACGTCGGCCCTCTTCGTCATGACGACGGAGGCGGACGTCGACCGGGTCCGCGCGGCGTTCGCCGACCGCCGGCCGACGCTGATCCACACCAACCTCACCCCGGAGCAGGACGCCGCGCTGCGCCAGTACTTCAGCGCCTGAGCAGGACGGGCGGCACCGGGCTGCCCTCCCCCGGCGCGGGCGTATGCCGTCCCGGACGCGGGAGCGTGCGGCTGGTGCCGCTCAGGGCCGGTTCGACCGCAGTCGGGCCGCCCGCGCCGAGAGGTAGTGGCGCTCGGCCCGGTTGGTGGCGAGCCCCGCCGCCTGCTCGAGGAGTTCGGCCGCTGCCGAGTCGTCCCCGGCCATCTCCAGCAGCTGGCCACGGACCGCGAGCCATCGCTGGGTCCCGCCGAGGCGTTCCTCCACCTCGTCCACCACGTCGAGCGCGGGCCGGGGACCCCTCGCCATCGCCACGGCAACGGCTCGGTTCAAGGTGACGACGGGGTTGCCGGTGATGCCCTCGAGGAGGCCGTAGAGCCTGAGGATCTCCTCCCAGTCCGTGTCGGCCGCACGCCGCGCCCGGGTGTGCACCGCCGCGATCGCCGCCTGCAGCTGGTACTCGCCGACCGACCCGAGGGCGACGGCCCGGGCGAGCAGGTCCTGGCCCTCGCGCACCAGGTCCTCGTCCCAGAGGGTGCGATCCTGCTCGGGCAGCGGCACGAGGTCCCCCTGGGCGTCGGTGCGCGCCGGGCTGCGCGCCTCGAGCAGCACCATGAGCGCGAGCAGCCCCAGGGCCTCGGCGCGCTCCCCCAGCTCGTGGTCGTGCTCGTGGCCGTGCTCGTGGCCCAGCTCGTCGACCAGCAGGCGACAGAGGCGAATCGCCTCTCGGGACAAGTCGACCCGCTGCAGCTCCGAACTGCGGGTGCTGGCATACCCCTCGTTGAAGACGAGATAGAGCACGTGCATGGCCGAGCGCAGGCGCAGCTCACGGTCCGCGCCGGACGGCATACGGAAGGGCTCCCCCGAGGCGCGGATGGTCGCCTTGGCGCGGCTGATGCGCTGCGCCATGGTGGGCTCCGGCACGAGGAAGGCGTTCGCGATCTCGGCCGTCGTCAGGCCGCCCACGGCGCGCAACGTCAGCGCGATCGCCGACGCCGGGGTCAACGCCGGGTGGCAGCACAGGAGCAGCACCGTGAGGCTGTCGTCGTGGTCGACCGGGTCGCGTGCCGGCACGCCCCACTCGATCGCGAGTGCCTCCCGCTCGCGCCGCGACGCGTCACTGCGCCACAGGTCGACGAGCCGACGGGAGGCCGCGGTGACGAGCCAGGCCCTCGGCTCGTCGGGCAGTCCCTCGACGGGCCAGCGGCGCGCGGCTGCGAGCAGGGCTTCCTGCACCGCGTCCTCTGCCGAGTCGAAGTCGCCGAACCGGCGGCTGACGATGCCGACGACCTGCGGCGCAAGGGTGCGCAGCAGGTCGGCGACGGCGGGTGCTGGGCTCAGCGCGCGCCCTCGGCCGTGCGCAGGAAGGCGTCCATCTCGTCGGGGTCCGACGGCGCGTCCTCCATGACCTGCCGCACGTGGATGGGCTGGCGCGTCGGACGCCCACCCCGTCCGGGCACGGCCGACATCCGCGAGGCGATCTCGAGCGCGCGCTCCTCGGAGTCGACCTCCACGACCTGGAAGCCGGCCAGCCACTCCTTGAACTCCTGGAACGGGCCGTCCGTCACCACCGGTGCCGTGCCGTCGGACCGGACGATCTTGGCGAGGTCGGGTCCGGTCAGGATGGTCGACGAGACGAGCTCGCCGCTGGCCTCCAGCTCGCCGATCAGCACGCCGTAGTAGTCGAGGTGGGCCTGCACCTCCTCCGGCGTCCACTCCGACATCGGGGCCGGGTCGTCGCCGGGCTGGAAGTCCACGCCGATGAGGTACTTGGCCATGTGTCTCTTCTCCTTCGTCGCGTCGTGCCGCCGTGGCACGCTCACCCCTGGACGGAGCCGAGGACCCATTCTCGACACCGTCCGGCCGCCGTCGCCGAAGGCTGGCGACACTTGACCGCGAAGTCCCATCGCGTTGGCACGATGTGCCAACGCCCCCGGTCGGCCTCCCCGGTTGAATCCTGACCATGACAGCAGGCACGGCGCCCGGGGCACGGCGACGCATCCGCATCGGCATCGACACCGGCGGCACGTTCACCGACGTGGTCGCACTGGACGAGGCCTCCGGTGAGCTCGTGACGACCAAGACGCCCTCGACCCCGGGCAACCCCGCCGACGGCTTCCTCGACGGGATGCGCAAGGTGCTCGCGCTCATGGGTGCCACCGGGCAGGACGTCTCGGCCGTCTCGCACGGCACCACCGTCGCCACGAACAAGCTCCTCGAGGGCAAGGTCGAGGCGCTCGGCTTCATCACGACCGAGGGCTACGAGTTCATCCTCGAGATCGCCCGGCAGGCCGTACCCGACGGCTACGGCAACTCCTACTTCTGGGTCAAGCCACCTCGCATCGTCCCTGCCGACCACGTCAGGACGGTCGGGGGCCGGCTCGACTTCGAGGGCAACGAGATCCGGCCCTTCGACGAGGAGGGCGCCGTCGCAGCCGCGCGCTGGTTCCGCGACCGCGGGATCACGACCATCGGGGTCTGCTTCCTGCACTCCTACGCCGACGACCGGCACGAGCTGGCGATGCGCGAGGTGCTGCGCCGCGAGCACCCGGACGCCGTGGTCTCGATCAGCTCGGAGGTGCTGCGCGAGTACCGCGAGTACGAGCGCTCCATGACGACCCTCGTCGACGCCGCCGTGAAGCCGAGCGTGTCGCGCTACGTCGCGAACATCCACCACCGGCTCGACGAGTTCGTCGGCAGCACCGAGAGGCTGCCCTTCTACATCATGAAGTCCAACGGCGGCGTGCTCTCGGCCGACGAGGTCGTGCACCAGCCGATCACGACGGTCCTCTCCGGGCCGGCCGCCGGCGCGCTGGGGGCCGGGCTCATCGCGAGCCGGGCCGGCTTCGCCAAGGTCCTCACGTGCGACGGCGGCGGCACCTCGACCGACGTGTCCGTCGTCCTGGCCGGCGAGCCGACCCTGACGACCGAGGGCACGGTCGGGGCCTACCCGAGCAAGATCCCGATGATCGACGTCGTCACGGTCGGTGCCGGTGGCGGCTCGATCGCGTGGATCTCGCCGGAGGGCTCGCTCAAGGTCGGACCGCAGTCGGCGGGGGCCGACCCCGGGCCCCTGTGCTACGCCAAGGGCGGCACCGAGCCGACCATCACCGACGCCCACGTCGTGCTGGGCCGCATCCCTCCCCACCTGCTCGGGGGCGAGATCCCGCTCGACGTCGACGCCGCTCGCGCCGGCATCACCGAGCTCGCCGGGCGCCTCGGCCTCGACGTCGAGCGCTGCGCCACCGGCATCCTCGAGATCTCCGCCTGGAACCAGGCGAACGCGCTGCGGCAGGTGAGCGTCAAGCGCGGCCTCGACGTGCGCGACTTCATGCTCGCCACCTTCGGCGGGTCGGGGTCGCTGCTCGCCTGCCGGCTCGTCGACGTCCTCGGCCTCGCCGGGGTCGTCGTGCCGCAGAACCCCGGCAACGTCTCCGCCTTCGGACTGCTCACGGTCGACGTCAGGAACGACTACGTCCAGACGGCGGTCGCACGGCACGACTCCCTCGACCACGCGGCCGTGCGGAAGACCTTCGACGACCTGACGGCCAAGGCGGCCGGCGCCCTTGATGCAGAAGGGTTCCCGCGGCATGAGCACCGCTACGCACGCACTGTGGACCTGCGCTACTTCGGCCAGGCGTATGAGGTTCGTGTCCCGGCACCGGAGGGCGACGTCGACGAGGCGTATGCCGCGGGCGTTGCCTCGCGCTTCCACGACGAGCACCGCGCGCTCTACGGCTACGACTTCCGCGGCGACCCGAGCCAGCAGGTCGAGTGGGTCAACCTGCGCGTCACCGGCGTCGGCCCGATCACTCGCCCGGAGCTGCGGGAGCTGCCCGCCGCGGACGGCGCGGCCGACGTGCGCGAGCGCGCCCACCGGTCGGTCCGGCCGGTGTGCTTCGACGCGGACGCCGGCTACGTCGACACCGACGTCTGGTGGCGCCCCGACCTGCTCGCCGGCGACGTCGTCGAGGGTCCCGCCGTCATCGAGGAGTTCGGCTCGACCGTGCCCGTCCATCCCGGCTTCGTCGTGCGGGCCGACCGCCTCGGCAACCTCGTCATCACCAAGGAAGCCTGAGATGTGCTTCTCGTGCCAGACGGCCGCGACCAGGCTCGCGCCCGTGGACGCCGCCACCGGGTCGTCGAGCCCCACCCCCGCCGGCCCCGCGAGCGCCGGCCACGACGGGACGCCCGTGAACCGGGCAGGGCTGCCCACGGCATACGAGCACGGCAACCGGCTGACGCCCGAGGGCACGACGGTCGACCCGATCCTCGTCGAGATCGTCGAGGGCACGCTCGCGAGCGTCGAGATGGAGGTCGAGACCGCCATCGCCCGCACGTCGCGCTCGCCGATGATCCGCGACGCGCACGACTTCCGCGCCGGCATCCACGACCGGCAGCTGCGCAAGCTGACGGGACGCTCCTACAGCGCCCTCGTGCACCCGATCGTCCGCGACTTCCCGATCGCCGAGATGAGCGAGGGCGACGTCTTCTTCCACAACGACGTCTACGAGTCCGAGGGCGGCATCGGGCACCTGCCCGACCTGTGCGTCACGGTGCCGGTGTTCTCCGGCGGTGAGGTCGTCGCGTTCGTCCAGGCGTTCGGGCACCACGACGACATCGGCGGCGCCGTCCCCGGCTCGATGCCGAGCAACGCGCAGACGGTGTTCGAGGAGGGGCTCTCTGTCCCGCCGATCAAGCTGTGGGACAAGGGAGTTCCCAACCAGGCGGCGCTGCGGATCATGACGCGCAACAGCCGCATGCCCGACAGTCTCGCGGCCGACCTCGACGCCGAGTGCTCGGCCTGCCTCATGGGTGCGAGGCGGCTCGCCGAGCTCTTCGAGCGCTACGGGCGCGACACCGTGGAGGCCGCCTTCGACGCGATCCTCGACAGGACGACCGAGACCTACCGCCGCGAGATCCTCAGCAAGATCCCCGACGGCACCTACGTCTGGGAGGACTACGCCGAGCACGACGGCGTCGACGAGCCGAAGCTGCACACCCAGCGGATCACGCTGACGAAGCAGTCGACCGGCGGGCCCGGTCCTGGCGACGGCGGGCCGAAGCTCGTCATCGACTTCACCGGCACGGCGCCGCAGGCCAAGGGCCCGATCAACCACTGCGGCGACTACGTCGGCGGCAACTTCCTCAAGAAATGGCTCGCGCCGATCCTGCGCAACCTCGCCGACACCCCCGAGCGGATGGCCGAGCTCGACGTCAACGAGGGCATCGTGCCGCTCATCGAGATGCGCTTCCCCGAGAAGGGGACGCTGCTGACGCCGATCTACCCGGCACCGACGAACGCCCGCACCTTCGTCATCCTGCGCCTTCTCGGCGTCCTCGCCGGCGTCGTCGCCAAGGCCGTCGACGGCCGGATGCCCGCCGACCAGGAGACGATCCGCTACACCGGCGTCTACGGCAAGGATCGCGACGGCAACGACTACCTCATGCGCGAGGTGCTCGGCGGCGGTTCGGGCGGTCGCTACTACGCCGACGGCGAGGACACGATCCACGTCGTTCCCGACAGCCGCAACCTGCCGACCGAGTTCACGGAGAGCCGCTTCCCGTTCGTCGTCGAGCGGCTCGGGCTCGCCGTCGACTCGGGCGGGGCGGGCCGTCATCGGGGCGGCCTGGGCTACGAGAAGCACATCCGGATGCTCCGGGACGCACACTTCATGTCCATCGCCGATCGCTCGATCCTTGCCTGCTGGGGCGTCAAGGGCGGCAAGGCCGGTCGGCCGTTCGAGGTGACGGTCGACGTCGGCGGCCCCGACGAGCGCACGGTCGATGCCCTCGCCGACGCCGAGCCGGTCAGGGCCGGGCAGGTGATCCGCATCCGCACCACCGGCGGTGGAGGCTGGGGCGACCCCCTCGACCGGCCGTACGACGAGGTCGAGCGGGACCTGCGCTGGGGCAAGGTGTCCTTCGAAGGGGCTCACCGTGACTACGGCGTCGTCGCGACCGGCGACAAGGACGCACCCGTCGTCGACGTCGCTGCCTCGGACGCCCTGCGCGCACGGCTGCGCGACATACGGCCTCAGCAGCAGCCGTTCTTCGACCGCGGGCCGGGCTACGCCACGCTCGCCGCAGGCCGGGAGGCCGCCGACGTCGACTGGGTCTGACACCGGGCGGGGTGGCGCCGTCCGGGCGGACGGCGCCAGCTCCTCCTCAGTCGCTGCCCATGCAGGGGCGCAGCTCGATGGTCTCGCCCGGACCGGCGAACGACGCGGCGAAGGCCTCGGCCCGCTCCCGGCTCTCCACGTCGACGACGAAGAAGCCGGCGATGACCTCCTTGGCCTCTGAGTAGGGGCCGTCGGTGACCCTGGGACGACCGTCCTGCCAGCGGTAGAGGCTCGAGGCGCCGGGCGCGCCGAGAGCCTCGGCGTGCACGAGCTCGCCGCGCTCCTGCACCTCGGCGAAGGCCTTCTCCCACGCCTGCCCCATCGCCTCGCGCTGCTCGGCAGGCAGGGCCTGGTGCTCGGCGACGAAGTCGGTGGTGGGGTGGCCCCACGGCTGCGGGTCGGAGTGGATCAGGATGACGTACTTCACGAGACCTCCCAGGTCTGTCGGGGAAGGAGCGGACGCCCCTCCTGCCAGCGCGTCGAACCGGACCGCCGCCCCTCGACATCTTCGTGACGACGTTCTGGTGCGCGATTTCTCCGGCACGCGCCGGCCGGCCCGCCTCCCGGACCCGGCGACCGCGGCAGATCAGTCGAGCTCGCGCTCCTCGATCGTCTGGCGCACCGTGCTGGCGGGCGTGGTCGCGCCGCCGGGACGCTCCTCGCGGGTGATGACGCGCTTGCGACGGGTGCCGTTGCGGCCGTGCCAGATGAGCAGGCCACCGGCGACCATGAAGATGATCCCGACGACGGTCAGATTGATGACCGACGTGTTGGCGCGGACCGCGAAGGTCAGGATGGCTCCCACGATGGCGAGCAGGACTCCGACTCCCACTGTGGTCTCCTCTCGGCTCGACAGGCACCTTCACGGGCGCTCGCTGGGCACTCGACGGGGCGGCCGGAGCCGCGCCCTTCGCGCCTCCCGACACTACTCCCCTACCCGCCGGGCACCGGGACCGCGCGCCCCAGCGGAGCCGGGCCGACGGCATACATCTGCCAATGCGCGGCTCTGCGTTGGGCAGGACGTGACAACGCGCCCGGCCGACGCCGCTGCCTAGGCTCACGGCATGACGAGGGAGGCCGCGCGGTGAGGGTGCTCGTCGCGCTGGGCGGCAACGCCATGATCGGCCCCGACGGCAGCGCGACCCCCCAGGCGCAGCTGGACGCCATCGCCGTGGCCAGCCGGCACCTGGCCGACCTCATCGTCCACGGCCACGAGGTCGTCATCACCCACGGCAACGGGCCGCAGGTCGGCAACCTGCTGGTCAAGAACGAGCTCGCCGCGCAGGTCGTGCCGCCCGTGCCGCTCGACTGGTGCGGCGCGCAGACGCAGGGCACCATCGGCTTCACCCTCCTCGACACGCTCGAGGCGGCCCTGGCCGCGCGCGGCGTCGACCGGCCCGTCGCGGCGATCATCACGCGTACCCTCGTGGCGGCCGACGACCCCGGCTTCACCCACCCCACCAAGCCGATCGGGCGCTTCCTGCCGCGCGAGCAGGCGCAGACGCTCATCGACCACGGCGAGCGCTGGGAGGACCGCGGCGAGAAGGGCTGGCGTCGGGTCGTCGCCTCCCCCGAGCCGGTGGAGGTCCTCGAGACGCGCGCGCTGCACACGCTCCTCGACGCCGGCTACGTCGTCATCACCGCCGGCGGCGGAGGCATCCCCGTCGTGCGCGACGCCGACGGGACCGTCCGCGGCGTCGAGGCCGTCATCGACAAGGACCTCACGGCCGCCCTGCTCGCGCGCGACGTCCACGCCGACGTCCTCGCCATCGCCACCGACGTCACGCACGCCGTCGCCGGGTGGGGCACCCCCACCGCCCACGACATCGGTCGCGTCACCCTCGAGGAGATGGAGGCGTATGCCGCCGACGGGCACTTCGCGTCGGGCTCCATGGGCCCGAAGGTCGAGGCCGCCCTCCGCTTCGTCCGTTCGGGCGGTTCGCGCTCGATCATCACCGCGCTCGACCAGCTCGCACCCGCCGTCGAGGGTCAGGTCGGGACCATCGTCGAGAACCCCGCTACAGAAAGGTGATTCCCGTGCCCGAAGCCATTGAGGTGCGCAAGGTCCCCATCCACTCGGTCGCCGACGCGTCGGAGCTGGCGAAGCTCATCGACGACGGCGTGATGGAGGCGAGCCGCGTCATCGCCATCATCGGCAAGACAGAGGGCAACGGCGGGGTCAACGACTACACCCGCATCATCGCCGACCGCGCCTTCCGCGAGGTGCTGGTCGAGAAGGGCGCCCCGGCCGACCAAGTCAAGCAGGTCCCGATCGTGTGGTCGGGCGGCACGGACGGCGTCATCAGCCCGCACGCGACGATCTTCGCAACGGTCCCGGCCGAGAAGGCGGAGCCGTCCGACGAGCCCCGGCTCACGGTCGGATTCGCGATGAGCGAGCCGATCAAGCCGGAGGAGATCGGCTACGTCGCCATGGTGCAGAAGGTCGCCGACGCCGTGAAGGTCGCCATGGAGCGCGCCGGCATCACCGACCCCGCCGACGTCCACTACGTGCAGACCAAGACGCCGCTGCTGACGATCCACACGATCCGGGACGCCAAGGAGCGTGGCCACCAGGTCTGGACCGAGCACACCCACGAGTCGATGGACCTGTCCAACGGCACGACCGCCCTCGGCGTCGCCGTGGCCCTCGGCGAGATCGAGATGCCCGGCGACGCCGACATCATGCACGACCGGTCGCTCTTCTCCTCCGTCGCGTCGTGCAGCTCCGGCGTCGAGCTCGACCAGGCGCAGGTCGTCGTCGTCGGCAACGCGCGCGGCGTCGGGGGGCGCTACCGGATCGGGCACTCGGTCATGCAGGACGCGCTCGACGCCGACGGCATCTGGGCCGCGATCAAGGACGCCGGCCTCGAGCTGCCGGACCGCCCGCACCCCTCCGACATCGCCGGACGCCTCGTCAACGTCTTCCTCAAGTGCGAGGTGAGCCAGGACGGTCAGGTGCACGGGCGCCGCAACGCGATGCTCGACGACTCCGACGTGCACTGGCACCGCCAGATCAAGTCGGCCGTCGGCGGCGTCACGGCGTCGGTCACGGGTGACCCGGCCGTCTTCGTGTCGGTGTCGGCCGCGCACCAGGGTCCCGACGGCGGCGGCCCCGTGGCCGCGATCGTCGACCTGGGTGAGGGCGAGCCCACCGGCTACCGCTGGTCCCGCTGACCCACAGCCCCGCCGACCCACTGCCCTCCCCTCCCCCACCGTCGAAAGGCCACGACTGGCCGGGTGGGCACCGTCGAAAGGCCACGACTGGCCGGGTGGGCACCGTCGAAAGGCCACGACTGGCCGGGTGGGCACCG
>NZ_BAAAPU010000001.1:120544-226620 GCF_039531305.1 Terrabacter lapilli | reverse complement strand
GGTGTGGGGGCGGCCAGACGTGGCCTCTCGACGGTGTGGGGGCGGCCAGACGTGGCCTCTCGACGGTGTGGGGGCGGCCAGACGTGGCCTCTCGACGGTGTCAGTGGAAGAAGTGGCGCGTCCCGGTGAAGTACATCGTCACTCCGGCGGCCCTGGCCGCCTCGATGACCTCGTCGTCGCGGATGGACCCACCGGGGGCGACGACGGCACGCACGCCCGCGTCGAGCAGGATCTGCAGGCCGTCGGCGAACGGGAAGAACGCGTCGGACGCCGCCACGGAGCCGCGGGCCCGGTCCTCCGCCGCCCGACGCACCGCGAGGTAGCAGGAGTCGACCCGGTTGACCTGGCCCATGCCGACACCGACGGCCGCGCCGTCCTTGGCGAGCAGGATCGCGTTGGACTTCACCGCGCGGATGGCGCGCCAGGCGAACTGCAGGTCGGCGATCGTCGCCTCGTCGGCGGCCTCACCGGCCACGAGCCGCCAGTCGGCCGCGTCGTCGCCTCCGGTCACCTCGCCCCCCTCGCCGCGCACGACGGCGTCGACCTTGTCGACGGTCTGCACGAGCAGCCCGCCGCTGACGGGTCGCGTCTCGATCGGGTCGGCGGCCTCGGCCATGCCGGCCGGCAGGCGCAGGACCCGCAGGTTCTTCTTGGCGGTGAGGATCTCGAGCGCCTCGGGCTCGTAGTCGGGCGCGATGATGACCTCGGTGAAGACCGGCTTGGCCGCCGCTGCCATGGCCGCGGTCACCGTGCGGTTCGCCGCGATGATGCCGCCGTAGGCGCTGACCGGGTCGGTCGCGTGGGCCTTCTCGTAGGCCTCCTCGATCGTGGCGCCGACGGCGATGCCGCACGGGTTGGCGTGCTTGATGATCGCGACGGTCGGCCGGTCGCCGTGGTCGTGCGCGGCTCGCACAGCGGCGTCGGTGTCGACGTAGTTGTTGTACGACATCTCCTTGCCGTGCAGCTGCTCGGCCGACGCGACGCCCGGGCGCCAGTGGCGGTATAGCGCGGCGCCCTGGTGCGGGTTCTCGCCGTAGCGCAGCACCGCGGCCCGCTCGAAGGTCGCGCCGGTCCAGGCCGGGAAGCCCGTGCCGTCGGTCGTGTCGGCGACGACGGTGCCCATCCAGTTCGCGACCGCGTTGTCGTAGCTCGCGGTGTGCACGAACGCCTCGGCGGCGAGACGCCGGCGCTCGGCCAGGGTGAAGCCACCGACCGCGACCGCCTGCGCCACGTGGTCGTATGCCGCCGGGCTCGTCACGATGGCGACGCTCGCGTGGTTCTTGGCGGAGGCCCGCACCATCGACGGGCCGCCGATGTCGATCTGCTCGACGCACTCGTCCTCGCTGGCGCCCGAGGCGACGGTCTCGCGGAAGGGGTAGAGGTTGACGACGACGAGGTCGAACGGCTCGACGCCCAGGTCGGCGAGCTGCTGCACGTGGTCCGGGTTGCGGGTGTCGGCGAGGATGCCGGCGTGCACCTTCGGGTGCAGCGTCTTGACCCGGCCGTCGAGGCACTCGGGGAAGCCAGTCAGCTCCTCGACCTGCGTCACGGGAACGCCAGCGGCCGCGATGGTCTTCGCCGTGGAGCCGGTGGAGACGATGGCGACACCGGCCGCATCGAGCGCCCGGGCCAGCTCGTCGAGGCCGGTCTTGTCGTAGACGGAGACGAGGGCCCGCTTGATCGGGCGGCGGCCGTCGGACTCGGACGAGCCGGAGGAGCCGGCAGAGGCGGCGGTGGACGCGGCTGCGGACGGGACGGCAGTCATTCGGTGCACTCCTGGTTCGGTGACATCGGTCGCGGTGCCCGGGTCGTGCAGGTCGGCAGACCCGACGGCATCCGTTCTCGCGAGGCACCCAGGCGGTCGATGCTCCCGACGTCACTCCCCGGTGGTGTCCCACCCGCGCCAGTCGTGTGCGACCAGCGTAGCGGTCAGCGCTTCCCGATCCGAACTCGTCGCCCGTCGACGGCGAAGCCCTCCCGGGCCAGCCGGTGCACGACGTCGACGAGCAGCTCGCGCTCCTGCACCTTGATCCGCTCGTGCAGGCTCTCCTCGGTGTCGTCGTCCTCGACGGCGACGACGCGCTGCTCGATGATCGGCCCGGTGTCGACGCCCGCGTCGACGACGTGGCACGTCGTGCCGGTCACCTTGACGCCGTAGGCGAGCGCGTCGCGGACGCCGTGGGCGCCGGGGAAGCTCGGCAGCAGGGCCGGGTGCGTGTTGACCACGGGCACCAGGCCCAGCGTCGCCGGGCCGAGGATCCGCATGAAGCCGGCGGTCACGACGAACCGGGGGGCGGCGCCCGCCACGCGCTCGGCGAGCGCGAGGTCCCAGGCCGTGCGGTCGGCGTACTCCCGCGGCGCCACGACGAAAGTCTCCACCCCGGCCGCTGCGGCCCGCTCGAGCCCCACGCAGTCCCGGTCGGCGCCGACCGCCGCGATCCGCACGCCGTAGGCCGGCTCGGCCGCCGCGTCGATCAGCGCCTGCAGCAGCGTGCCGGAGCCGGAGACGAGTACGACGACCGGCACCGGGTCAGGTCGGACGTCGGGCCGGGCGTCGCGCCGGACGGCACCGCGGGGATGCGGCTCGGACGTGCTGGCGGGTGCGTCGGTCGTCACGCGCCGGAGTGTATCCGCCGCCTCAAGCACCTCCCGATGCCGTGCCGCGGCCCGGGATGGGTGAGGATGGAGCGCATGACCGATCCGCGCCCCGAGCAGGACCTCGCGTTCCGGCGCGAGAAGGCCAAGCGCACCCTCCCGGTGTCGCTGCTCGTGCTCCTGGGCCTGGTCGCGATGTACCTGCCGCTGCCCAAGCGGTTCGTCGCCTTCCTCCCGCTCGTGCTCGCGGTCGTGCTGACCGTCCGGTTGCTCCGGTTCCTGTCGCCGAGCAGCAGCCGCGAGAAGGTGTGGCCCGCCCTGACGCTGGCGATGGTGGGGCTGCTGCTGTCGACGCTGACCATGCAGGTGGCCTTCTACGACAAGGTCAGCGCCTACGAGCAGTGCCTCGACCAGGCCCAGACCAACCTCGCCCAGGGTGAGTGCGAGCAGCAGCGCAACGCCAGCCTGCTCGGCCTGCTCGTGCGCTGACCGTCACCCGGCACAGCAGCGCCCTTGCCCGGTAGCCGTATGCGTTCGGCTCAGTCCGCGTCCGCCGTGGCGCCGGCGCCTGGGCCAGCATCCGGCTCCTGCGTCGACCGCTCGCGGCGGCGCTCGAGCAGGATGAGCGCACCGACGTAGAGCAGCGCGCCGGCGACGACCTCGGCCGTCAGCGCAGCGGCGAACGACCAGAGGTGCGGTCCGACGGACGAGAGCCGGTCGACCCCGACCGCACCCCTGCCCAGGGCGGTCACGGCCACGACGACCGCCACGGCGACGACGGCCGCGACCCCGGTGGCCAGCAGGCGGGCACGCACGTCACCGAAGAACTCGAGCTCGGTGTCGACCCGACGGCCCACCCACGCGCCGAGGGCCACGGGAGCCAGCAGGACGGCATACGTCATCGCGGGATAGTCCGCCGCCTGCGGGAGCGCGCCGAACACGGGGACGAGCGGCAGCAGGCCCGGGTGCGCGCCCGCCGGCGAGATGGTGGAGCCGAGGGCGACCTGGAAACCGGGGCCCGCCAGGAACGACAGGGCCCACGTCGCGCCGTTGCCGAGGAGGGCGAGCTGCGCGAGGGAGATGACGACCACGGCGCCGAGGTTGGACCCGTACTGGTCCTGGATGTCGGCGACCGCCGACCACGAGACGGCAAGCCGCACGACCGCGACGAGGAGCCCGAGGCCGAGCAGCAACCCGGCCGCGCGCCATCCCGTGCGCCAGACCGAGGGCAGCCACGTCGGGCCGCGGCGGAACCACGTGCGCACGAACGCCGGCGCCTCCTCGTCGTCGGGACGCAGCATGACGAAGCCGAGCGCGGCGACGGGCACGAGCAGCGAGCCGAGCACGGCGGCGACGCCCGGTGTGGCCGGCCCGCCGAGCGTGAGGAGGGCGAAGAGAGCAGAGACCAGCCCGTAGCCCACGACGAAGCCCGGGACCACACCCCACTGGGCGACCCGGCTCCAGTCGGTGCCGCCGACCCGGTGCCGCTCGGTCGCGGCCAGGCGCCGCGCGAAGCGGTAGGCGATGTGGACGAAGACGGCCAGCAGCAGCAGCGGCGTCACCGAAATCGCCACGCCACCAGCCCCGACCGACTGGCCGTGCCCGAGGAACCACACGGCGCTCGCGAGCGACACCGCGGAGAACCAGCCGACCGTCGTCTCGGGTGCCGCCAGCCAGCCGACGAGCGCCGGGAGCACGACGACCACCCAGGTGCCGACCGCGGCCAGCGCACCCGCGCGCAGCGCTGCCGGGACGGCGGTGGACGGGCTCGTCGTCGCCGTCGCGGACTTCGCGGGCGGCGTCGTGGTCGTGCTCGGCGGGGCCAGTGGTCTCACTCCTGCGCGTCGGGTGCCCGGGTGCGGCGTGCGCGGGTCGGGCCGGTGCCCCCATGGTCACAAGATCCCCGCCCCGCAGCGAGCACCCACGCCGGTGGGACCCCGCTCGCCCGGATTGCCCCGCACAGTGTGACCGACGGATCACGCGATTCCAGACAGCCGGAGGAAACCGGGTCGACAATGAACGTAAGGGGATGAACGACCATGAACAGCAAACGCCTTCTCCTGCTGACGCCCCTGCTCATCGCACTGACGCTCATCGCAGGCCTCGCCGTACCGAACCCGGCGAACCTCACCACGACGTCCCCGACGCACCCTACCGGCCCGGTCGCCACGGCACCCCAGACCGTCGCGGCCGTCCCGGTCGCCTACGCCGGCACCGTCTACCTCACCTTCGACGACGGACCGAGCTACACCTACACGCCGCAGATCCTGTCCGTGCTGCGCAAGTACGGGGTCCGGGCTGTCTTCTTCGAGGTGGGCCAGAACATCACCTGGTACCCGTGGATCACCCGGAACCTGCGCTACTACGGCAACCTCATCGGCAACCACACCTGGAGCCACCCGTACCTGACGAGCCTGTCCGACTACTGGGTGAACTGGCAGCTCGACCGCATGGAGTCGGCCCTCGGCTACCGGCCGCGCTGCGTCCGGCCGCCCTACGGAGCCACCAGCTACCGGATCCAGGCCATCATCGCGGCCCGCGGTCAACGCCACATCCTGTGGACGGTCGACCCCAGCGACTGGGCTCGACCCGGCACGTGGACCATCGTCAACCGCGTGCTCTACTACGTCCGCGACGGCTCGCGGATCCTCCTGCACGACGGCGGCGGGGACCGTTCCCAGACGGTCGCGGCCCTCGACCTGCTGATCCCCCGGTTGCGCGCGCGGGGCTTCGTCATCGGCCTGATGGCCTGCTGAAGACCCGATCGGCCGGTCACCCGGCGGTGACCGGGAACCGCGCCGCGGCGCAGTTCAAGCCGGGCCCGACCCTCGAACGCAACAGAAACCGCGCCGCGGCGCACTTCAAGCACGAGTGGGCGGTCACCCGGAGGTGACCGCCCACTCGTGTGTGCTTGTGCCAGAGGCTACTTCGCGAGGCCCTGCATGATCTCGCGCATGAGCTCGGCGGTCTCGGAGGGCGTCTTGCCGACCTTGACGCCGGCGGCCTCGAGGGCCTCCTTCTTGGCCTGGGCCGTGCCCGAGGAGCCCGAGACGATGGCGCCGGCGTGGCCCATCGTCTTGCCCTCGGGGGCGGTGAAGCCGGCGACGTAGCCGACGACCGGCTTCGTCACGTGCTCCTTGATGTAGGCGGCAGCGCGCTCCTCGGCGTCGCCGCCGATCTCGCCGATCATGACGATCGCGTCGGTGTCGGGGTCGTTCTGGAACGCCTCGAGGCAGTCGATGTGCGTCGTGCCGATGATCGGGTCGCCGCCGATGCCGACGGCCGAGCTGAAGCCGAAGTCCCGCAGTTCGTACATCATCTGGTAGGTCAGCGTGCCCGACTTGGACACCAGGCCGATGCGGCCCGTGCCCGAGATGTCGGCCGGGATGATGCCGGCGTTGGAGACGCCGGGCGTGATGAGGCCGGGGCAGTTCGGGCCGACGATGCGCGTCGTGCCCTTGTCCTTGGCGTAGTTGTAGAACTCGGCGGTGTCCTTGACCGCGACGCCCTCGGTGATGACGACGGCGAGCGGGATCTCGGCATCGATCGCCTCGACCGCGGCGGCCTTGGTGAACTGGGCGGGCACGAAGATCACCGACACGTTGGCGCCGGTGGCCTCGACGGCCTCCTTGACGGAGCCGTAGACGGGGACGGAGACGCCGCCCTCGAAGTCGACGGTCGTGCCGGCCTTGCGCGGGTTGACGCCGCCGACGATGTCCGTGCCGGACTTCAGCATGCGCTGGGTGTGCTTCATGCCCTCGGACCCGGTCATGCCCTGGACGATGACCTTCGAGTCGGCGTTGAGGAAGATAGCCATGTTCGTCGTTCTCTCTTCTGGAGGCTCGGTGGTCAGTTGGCGGGCCGGGCGGCGAGCTCGGCGGCGCGGCGCGCGGCGCCGTCCATCGTCGGCTCGATCGTCACCAGGGGGTGGTTGCGCTCCTGGAGGATGCGGCGGCCCTCCTCGACGTTGTTGCCGTCGAGGCGCACGACCAGCGGGCGGTCCTCCTCGTCACCGAGCGCGTCGAGGGCACCGACGATGCCGTTGGCGACCGCGTCGCAGGAGGTGATGCCGCCGAAGACGTTGACGAAGACGCTCCTGACCTGCGGGTCCGACAGGATGATGTGCAGGCCGTTGGCCATGACCTCGGCGCTGGCGCCGCCGCCGATGTCGAGGAAGTTGGCCGGCTTCTGGCCGCCGAACTGCTCGCCGGCGTACGCGACGACGTCGAGCGTGCTCATGACGAGGCCGGCGCCGTTGCCGATGATCCCGACGGAGCCGTCGAGCTTGACGTAGTTGAGGTCCTTCTCCTTGGCGGCGGCCTCGAGCGGGTCGGCGTGCGCCTTGTCCTCCAGGGCCGCGTGGTCCGGGTGGCGGAAGTCCGCGTTGGTGTCGAGGCTGACCTTGCCGTCGAGCGCGACGATGTCGCCGTCCTCGGTCTTGACGAGCGGGTTGACCTCGACGAGCGTGGCGTCCTCCTCGCGGTAGACGGTCCACAGCTTCTGGATCACGTCGGCGATGGCCGCCTTGTCGGCGTCGTCGAAGCCGGCCGCCTCGACGATCTCCTGCGCCTTGGCCTCGTCGATGCCCGTGTTGGGGTCGACGGCGATGCGGGCCAGGGCCTCGGGGCGCTCGACGGCGAGCTGCTCGATCTCCATGCCGCCCTCCTTGGAGCACATGGCGAGGTAGGAGCGGTTGGCCCGGTCGAGCAGGATCGAGAAGTAGTACTCCTCGGCGATGCGGGCGCCCTGGGCGACCATCACGGTGCCCACGGTGTGGCCCTTGATGTCCATGCCGAGGATCTGCTGCGCGTGCTCCTGGGCCTCGTCGGCGCTCTTGGCGACCTTGACGCCGCCGGCCTTGCCGCGCCCACCGGTCTTGACCTGCGCCTTGACGACCGTGACACCGCCCGACTTCGGGCCGATCTGCTCGGCGGCCGCGCGGGCCTCCTCGGGGGTGGTGGCGATGGCGCCGGCCAGCACGGGTACGCCGTGCTTCTCGAACATGTCGCGGGCTTGGTACTCGAAGAGATCCACGGGTGGGGTCCGTCCTCGTCGTCGATTCGAATCGTCGTCGATCGCGTCGCTGCGGCGTCCCGGGTCCCCGTGCTCGCGCTCGGACGGGCCCTGCACCGTGGCGCAACCGAATCAGGCTGTCTCCCGGACTCTAGTGGCTGGCGTCGCCGGCGCCCGCATCGGGTCGGCCCGACCGGGCGAAGATCACACCGGGTGTCCACGAACTGGCCGGTACGCAGGGTTGCGGGCTCGGACCCGCACCCCACGCGTACGGGTCGGGAAGCCGCGTGGACGCTTTGGACGCGTGGCCGCTTGGACGCGTGGCCGCTGGCCGGGTCAGGCGGGGTGGACGTGCTCCCGGACCCAGCCGACGATCTCCATCGTCGTCGCACCGGGGGTGAAGACCTTGGCGACGCCGAGCTTCTCGAGCTCGGGGATGTCGTCCTCGGGGATGATGCCGCCGCCGAAGACGACGATGTCGCTGGCGTCGCGCTCGGCGAGCAGCTCGACGACGCGCGCGAAGAGCGTCATGTGCGCGCCGGACAGCACGGAGAGCCCGACGACGTCGGCGTCCTCCTGGATGGCGGCCTCGACGATCTGCTCCGGCGTCTGGTGCAGGCCCGTGTAGATGACCTCCATGCCGGCGTCGCGCAGCGCCCGGGCCACGACCTTGGCCCCGCGGTCGTGCCCGTCGAGACCCGGCTTGGCCACGACCACGCGGATGACGTCGGTCGACACCGCGCCCGGGCCACCCACGGCGGTCTCGTCTGCGTTCACGGGGGCGGCCTCGGCGCCGGGCGACTCGCTCATGTCGGGCACTCTAGCCAGCCCGCTGAGACGCGGCGGCAGATAGTGATGCATCGCCCACCCGCGGGGGTACGGTCAGGAGGTGGCATTGGCAGCATGCGCGGCGAGGACGCCGCGGCAGACCGGCACCCCCAGGGTTCGCGGCGAGGGCCCCCGGGGGTTCGCCGCTGCAGTCGGCGAGGTCGCCGGCGCGTTGTTGACGCCCACCGGGCTGGCGGGCGCTGCGCTCGAGGCGACGTGGATGGGGCTGCACCTCGGGCTCTATCCGCTCGGGCTGCTCGGCAACCGGTCCATCCACCGCCGGCAGGGCTACCGCCTCGGGCACCTGCCGCCGAGCCAGCGCGGCCTGGCCATCCGGAACGTCGAGGCCGCAGAGACGCCGATCCTGCTCGTGCACGGCATGGTCGACAACCGGTCCATCTTCACGGTCCTGCGACGCGGCCTCGTGCGACGGGGCTTCGGGCGGATCGAGACGATCAACTACTCCATCTTCACCGGCGACATCCGTGCCGCAGCGGCCGACCTCGGGGCCGAGGTGGAGCGCATCGTCGAGGAGACCGGCTACGAGCGCATCCACGTCATCGGCCACTCGATGGGCGGCCTCATCGCGCGCTACTACGTGACCCGGCTCGGCGGCGACCAGCACGTCCACACGCTCGTCACGCTCGGCACGCCGCACCAGGGCAGCTACTTCGCCTACCTGTGGGACAACGGCCTGACCCGCCAGCTGCGGCCGGGCAGCGGCCTCATGCGTGAGCTGGCCGCTCCGGTCAAGGACTGCCAGACCCGGTTCCTCGTCTACTCCTCCGACCTCGACCAGGTCGTCGTGCCGCAGCGCAACGCCGCCCTGCACCATCCGGACCTCGACGTCCACAACGTCGTGCTCCACGGCGTGGGGCACATGAGCCTGCCCATCACCAACACCGTCGTGCACGGCATCTCGACGGCCCTGGCGCACCTCGACACCTCCGGCGCCACCGTCACGCCCGGGGTCAGCACGCTGCCGAGCCGGCGGGGCGCCCATCGGGCGAAGTCGGGCAATTCACCCGCCGGAAGTCTTGGTTCCGCCGACGCGATGGCCTAGGGTCGAGCGCAGTCGCGCCCCTCCACGCGGCAGGAAACGCCCGGAGCACGCCCCGTTTTCTGATAACGAAACGGTCACGGTACGCTCGCGGTTCGCCCCCTGTGACCGATAGGTAAGTTCTTCCGTGCCCAAAACCAGCTACGTCGGCCGTCACCGGCCGGCCGCACGACCCTCGCGGGGACGGCAGATCGTCGTCCCCGTCGCGTTGCTCTCCTCGACCGTCGCCGCCGGTCTCGTCATCCACGACGCGGGCGCCAGCGAGTCGAGCCCCGAGGCGGCTGCGATGAAGAACGTGTCGGACCCCGTCGCCGGTGGCATCTCCGGGGACCCGGACCTGGCGGCCGCGGCGTCGGCCAGCCGGGCCGGGGGCCGGTCGTCGCGCGACCTCGCCGGCGACGCCCGAACCGTCATCGTCGGCGCCACGCAGACCGCCACCCAGACGGCGACCGAGGCACAGGCCGTCGCCGACAAGGCCGCAGCGGCCAAGGCGGCTGCCGCCCAGGCGCAGCGCGAGCAGGCTCTGGCCGCCGCGCACCGCTGGGTCTCCCCCGTCTCGGGCTACTCCCTCACCTCGGGCTTCGGGTTCCGCTGGGGCAAGATGCACCCGGCGCAGGACCTCGCGTGCCCGGTCGGCAGCCCGGTCCACGCGCTGTCCAGCGGCACCGTCGTCTTCGCCGGCTGGTCCACCGAGGGCTACGGCAACTTCGTCAAGATCCGCTACTGGGACGGCACCGTCTCCTGGATGGCGCACAACAGCCGCCTGCTCGTGTCGGTCGGCGACGAGGTGACCCCCGGCCAGGTCGTCGCCTACAGCGGCGACACCGGCCACTCGACCGGACCGCACGTCCACCTCGAGATCCACCCCGAGGGCGGCACGGCCGTCCCGCCCGTGCCGTGGCTCGCAGCCCACGGCGTCGACCTCTGACCGAGGCGCCCTGACAGAACGACTGAGGCCCGCCCCGCTCCGGGACGGGCCTCAGTGCTGTGCGTCGACGAGCTCCCTCGAGTCGGACCAGCCGCTCACGGGAGTGGGCGGTCAGAGCTTGACGAGCGGGGCGTAGCGCAGCAGGAGGCGCTTGGTGCCGGTATCGGCGCCGAAGTCGACGTGGGCCATCGCCTTGTCGCCGTCGCCCTCGACGCGCACGACGGTGCCGAGCCCGAAGGAGTCGTGGCTGACCCGGTCGCCGGACTGCAGGGCGATGACCGGGCGCTTGCCGGCGCTGCGCACGCCCGGACGGGCGGCGAGGGTCGCGACGGCCGGACGGTCGGAGCCACGGGCGCCGCTGAACGACGGGCCGAGGCGCTGCCAGTCGAGCAGGTCACCCGGGATCTCGTCGAGGAAGCGTGAGGGCGGGTTGTACTGGGGGGCTCCCCAGGCCGAGCGCACGGCCGCCCGGGAGAGGTAGAGGCGCTCGCGCGCGCGGGTGATGCCGACGTAGGCGAGGCGGCGCTCCTCCTCCAGCTCCTTGGGGTCGCCGAGGGCGCGCATGTGCGGGAAGGTGCCGTCCTCCATGCCGGTGAGGAACACGACGGGGAACTCCAGGCCCTTCGCTGTGTGCAGCGTCATGAGGGTGACGACGCCCTGGGCCTTGGCCTCCGGCTCGTCGGGGATCTCGTCGGCGTCGGCGACGAGCGAGACCTGCTCGAGGAACTCCTCGAGAGCACCCGCGGGTCCGACGTCCTCGGGCTCGACGCCGGGAGCCAGCTCGCCGCCGGACTCGGCCAGCTCGGTCGCGCGCCGGTCGTCGTACTCCTGAGCGACGGCGACGAGCTCGGCGAGGTTCTCGACGCGGGTCTCGTCCTGCGGGTCGTGGCTGGCGCGCAGCTCGGCGAGGTAGCCGCTCTCCTCGAGCGTCATCTCGAGCAGGGCCGCGACGCTGTCGTCGGCCTCGTAGGAGGTGCGCAGCTTCTCGAGCAGGGCGGTGAAGCCGTTGATGGCCGCGACCGAGCGCGTGGCGATGCCCGGCGCGTCCTCGGCCCGGCCGAGCGCCGCGACGAACGGGATGCGCTCGCGCTCGGCGAGCGCCGCGACGCACGCCTCGGCCCGGTCGCCGATGCCGCGCTTGGGGGTGTTGAGGATGCGCCGCAGGTTGACGGTGTCGGTGGGGTTGGAGATGACCCGGAGGTAGGCGAGCGCGTCCTTGACCTCGCGCCGCTCGTAGAACCGCGTGCCGCCGACCACCTTGTAGGGCAGGCCGACCCGCACGAGCACCTCCTCGATGGCCCGGCTCTGCGCGTTGGTGCGGTAGAACACCGCGACGTCGCCCGGCTTGACGCCGTGCTTGGCGAGGTCGTCGATCTCCTTGCCGACGAAGGCCGCCTCGTCGTGCTCGTTGTCGGCGACGTAGCCGGTGATCATCGGGCCGTCGCCGGAGTCGGTCCAGAGGTTCTTGGCGCGGCGGCCCTCGTTGCGGGCGATGACCGAGTTGGCCGCCCGCAGGATGCGCTGCGTCGAGCGGTAGTTCTGCTCGAGCAGGATCGTGCGGGCGTCGGGGTAGTCCTGCTCGAACTCGAGGATGTTGCGGATGGTCGCGCCGCGGAAGGCGTAGATCGACTGGTCGGAGTCGCCGACGACGCACAGCTCGGCGGGCGGCACGGCGTAGGCACCCTCGGGGCCCTTGACCTCCCCGACGAGCTCCTTGATGAGCTGGTACTGCGCCTGGTTGGTGTCCTGGTACTCGTCGACGAGCACGTGGCGGAACCGGCGACGGTAGTACTCGGCGACGTCGGGGAAGGCCTGCAGCACGTTGACGGTCATCATGATGATGTCGTCGAAGTCGAGCGCGTTGGCCTGGCGCAGGCGCCGCTGGTACTGGGTGTACGCGTCGGCGACCGTGCGCTCGTAGTGGTTGCCCTCGGTGACCTGCGAGGCGTAGGTCTCCTCGTCGACGAGCTCGTTCTTGAGGTTGCTGACCTGCGCGGAGAAGCTGCGCGGCGGGTAGCGCTTGGGGTCGAGGTCGAGGTCGCGCAGCACGAGGCTCATCAGGCGCTGGCTGTCAGCCGCGTCGTAGATGGAGAAGGTCGACTTCATGCCGACCTTGGCGGCCTCGCGGCGCAGGATGCGCACGCACGCCGAGTGGAAGGTCATGACCCACATGGCGCGGGCGCGCGGCCCGACGAGGGCCTCGACCCGCTCGCGCATCTCCGCCGCGGCCTTGTTGGTGAAGGTGATGGCGAGGATCTGCCCGGGCTGGGCGCCGCGCTCGCCGAGCAGCCAGGCGATGCGGTGCGTGAGCACGCGGGTCTTGCCCGAGCCGGCGCCGGCGACGATGAGCAGGGGGGTGCCCTCGTGGACGACGGCCTCGCGCTGCTGCGGGTTGAGCCCCTCGAGGAGCACCGCCGGGTCGAGGTCGGCCCGGCCCTGGGCCGCGGTCGCGACGCCGCCCTGCGCCGCCGCCTGGGCCCACGTCGGCACGCCCTGCTCGGTGACGTCCCCACCACGGGCGGAGCCCGCAGACCCGCTGGACGGGCTCGACGCCGCCCCCTGACCGTGCGCGAAACCGGGAATGGGAAGGTCGTCGAAGAGCGTGCTCATGATGGGTGACAGCCTACGTCGCCGCACCCACAGCGCCCGCCGCCCACGCCCCGCCGCGTGCCCGACGCCGTGTGCCCGACGCCGTCTGCCGTGTCGGCTGCCGTATGCCGTGCCGCCGGCCACCGGCCCGCCCGCGGGGAGGCGGGCCGGCAGCCCACGGCATACGGCACACGGCACACGGCCGACAGGGGTCAGGCGGCGCCGGGCGTCACCAGGCCGTCGCTGCGGACGTCGGGGGCGCCGAGGCGGGCGGCGTCGGCCGTCCGGTCGTCCGGCTCCTCCTGCGACTGCAGCTCCGCGTCGAGCCGGGCGTGGTAGTGCTCGACCTCGCGGGCCGTCACCGTCTCGTCCCAGCCGAGCAGCGGCGCGACGAGCTCGGCCACCTGCGCCGCGCACGCCCTGCCACGGTCGGGCGTCTCGATCGAGATGCGCGTCCGGCGGGTCAGGATGTCGTCGAGGTGCAAGGCCCCCTCGGCGAGCACGGCGTAGGCGATCTCGGCCCGCAGGTAGGTCGGCGCCCCCTCGAGCGGCTGGGCCAGGTCGGGCTGGTCCGCGACCAGCGCGAGCACCTCCTCGGTGAGCGAGCCGTAGCGGTGCAGCAGGTGCTCGAGCCAGGCGACGTGCAGGCCGGCGCGCTGGGCTCGCACGTGCCGCTGGTTCCAGGCGGCGCTGTAGCCCTCCGCCCCGACGAGCGGCACCCGTTCGGTGCACGACGGCGGCACCTTCGTCGGGAGCGACTCGACCGCGGCGTCGACGGCGTCCCTGGCCATGACGCGGTAGGTCGTGTACTTGCCTCCCGCCACCATGACGAGGCCTGCCACGGGGCTGGCCACGGCGTGCTCCCGCGACAGCTTGCTCGTGGCCTCCGACTCGCCCTGGAGCAGCGGCCGCAGGCCGGCGTAGACCCCGACGATGTCGTCGTGCGTCAGCGGCGTGCGGAGCAGCCGGTTGGCGTGGCCGAGGAGGTAGTCGATGTCGGTCCGGCTGGCGGCCGGGTGGGCGAGGTCGAGGTCCCAGTCGGTGTCGGTCGTGCCGATGATCCAGTGGGTGTCCCACGGGATGATGAACAGCACGCTCTTCTCGGTGCGGCTGATGATGCCGGTCGTGGCCTGGATCCGGTCGCGCGGCACGAGGATGTGCACACCCTTGGAGGCCCGCACGTTGAACTGCCCGCGGCCGCCGACCATGTCCTGGATCTCGTCGGTCCACACCCCGGCCGCGTTGATGGTGCGCTTGGCGCGGATCTCGTGCTCGGCCCCCGTCTCGAGGTCGCGCACCCGCGCCCCGACCACCCGGTCGCCCTCGCGGAGGAAGCCGGTCACCCGCGTGCTCGTCGCGCACAGCGCGCCGTACTGCGCGGCGGTGCGCGCCACCATCATCGTGTGGCGGGCGTCGTCGACCTGGCCGTCGTAGTACTGGACGGCCCCCACCAGGGCGTCCTTCTTCAGCGACGGGAACGCCCGCAGCGCCTGCCGCTTGGTCAGGTGCCGGTGGCCCGGGACGCCGTGGCGCCCGCCCATGGTGTCGTAGAGCAGGACGCCGCTGCCGACGTACGGGCGCTCCCAGAAGCGGTGCTGGAGCGGGTAGAGGAACGGCACGGGGCGGGCAAGGTGCGGCGCGAGGGTGCCCAGGATGAGCGAGCGCTCGCGCAGCGCCTCCCGCACGAGCGAGAAGTTGAGCTGCTCGAGGTAGCGCAGGCCGCCGTGGACCAGCTTGGAGCTGCGCGACGACGTGCCGGACGCGTAGTCGCGCGCCTCGACGAGGCCCACGCGCAGGCCCCGGGTGACGGCGTCGAGGGCGGCCCCCGCCCCGGTGACACCGCCACCGATGACGAGGACGTCGAGCTCCTCGGACGCCATCTGCCGCAGGGCCTCGTCGCGTCCGGCGCGGCTCAGCGCGGTCGCGTGGGTCTGCACGCTCACACCTCCACCCAGCCGAGGGTCCGCTCGACGGCCTTGCGCCACCCGCGGTAGCCCTCCTCGCGCTGCTCCTCGGTCCACGAGGGCTCCCACCGCTTGCTCTCGTTCCAGTTCTGGCGCAGCTCCTCGGGGGTCTCCCAGAAGCCGACGGCCAGCCCGGCGGCATACGCGGCGCCGAGGGCGGTCGTCTCGGCCACGACCGGCCGGCTGACGGAGACGCCGAGGACGTCGGCCTGGATCTGCATGCACAGGTCGTTGGCCGTCACGCCGCCGTCGACCTTGAGCACCTCGAGCTTGACGCCGGAGTCCTTCTCCATCGCGTCGGCGACGTCGCGGCTCTGGTAGCAGATCGCCTCGAGGGTCGCCCGGGCGATGTGCGCGTTGGTGTTGTAGCGCGACAGGCCGACGATCGCGCCGCGCGCGTCCGAGCGCCAGTACGGGGCGAAGAGGCCCGAGAAGGCGGGCACGAAGTAGCAGCCGCCGTTGTCGGGGACCTGCCGGGCCAGCGACTCGCTGTGGCTGGCGCCCTGGATGATGCCGAGCTGGTCGCGCAGCCACTGCACGGCCGAGCCGGTGACGGCGATCGACCCCTCGAGGGCGTAGACAGGCTTGGCGTCGCCGAACTGGTAGCAGACGGTCGTCAGCAGGCCGTTGTCCGAGCGCACCAGCTCCTCGCCGGTGTTGAGGAGCAGGAAGTTGCCGGTCCCGTAGGTGTTCTTGGCCTCGCCGGCGGACAGGCAGACCTGTCCCACCATGGCCGCCTGCTGGTCGCCGAGCGCGGCCGACAGCGGCACCTCCCCGCCGAGCGGCCCGTGGGCCAGCGTCTTGCCGTAGAAGCCGGGGTCCGAGGACGGCCGGATCTCCGGCAGCATCTGGCGCGGCACCCCGAAGATCGCGAGGAGCTCGTCGTCCCACTCGAGGGTCTCGAGGTCCATGAGCATCGTGCGGCTGGCGTTCGTCACGTCGGTGACGTGGACGCCGCCGTCGACGCCGCCGGTGAGGTTCCACAGCAGCCAGCTGTCGGTCGTGCCGAAGAGGGCGTCGCCGCGCTCGGCCGCCTCCCTGACCCCGGGCACGTTCTCGAGGATCCACTGGATCTTGCCGCCGGAGAAGTACGTGGCGGGCGGCAGCCCGGCGCGCTTGCGGATGAGCTGACCACGCTCGTCCTTGTCCAGCGCCGCGGCGATCTTGTCGGTGCGGGTGTCCTGCCAGACGATCGCGTTGTAGAAGGGACGGCCGGTCCGCTTGTTCCAGACCACGGTCGTCTCGCGCTGGTTGGTGATGCCGAGCGCCGCGAGGTCGGCGGCGCACAGGCCCTGGCTGTTCATCACCGTCTGCAGGACCGCGCTCGTGCGCTCCCAGATCTCCACGGGGTTGTGCTCGACCCAGCCGGGTTTGGGCATGATCTGCTGGTGCTCCAGCTGGTGCCGGGCCACCTCGTTGCCTCCGTGGTCGAAGATCATGAAGCGGGTGCTCGTGGTCCCCTGGTCCACCGCGCCGACGTAGTCAGCCATGTCAACTCCTCCTTGAGCTGGGTCCTGCATAGGTAAGTGTGGGTGTGCGTTGGGCGTGCGTACAGGCGTGCGTGTTCGTGTTCGTGTTCGTATGAGTGTGGTCGGTGGGCGTATGCGTGGTGCGGGCCGCGTGCGCCGGGCGCCCGTGGCGGCGGCTCCGTCAGGAGACGGTCGCGCGCTGCGGGTGGACGTGCGGTTCGCCGGACGGCACCTCGCCGACCTCGTTGGGCTCGTCGTCCTCGGGCAGGTGCCGCTCGAGCAGCCAGACGTAGGCGCCGGCTCCCAGGAGGCCACCGATGAAGGGGGCCACGATCGGCACCCAGAAGTAGAGCGCCCCGTTCTGGTCCTGGAAGGCGGTGCTGTAGCCGGTCAGGAACGAGGCGAGCCGGGGACCGAAGTCGCGCGCCGGGTTGATCGCGTAGCCGGCGTTGGTGCCCCACGCCATGCCGATCGCCACGACGATGAGGCCGATGATGAACGGCGCCATCCACTGCACCGGTGCACTGTTGCGCATGTCGGTCACGGCCAGCACGAGGAAGAGCAGGATCGCCGTGCCGATGACCTGGTCGATGAAGGCGGTGCCGATGCTGATGGGCAGCGAGCCGTTGCCGGGCAGCGTCGAGAAGATGCCCTGGGTGGCGATGGTGTGCCCCGGGTCGACGTTCGCGATGGCGTCGGCGTAGGCGAGGCGCACGACGAGCGCGGCGACGAAGGCGCCGGCGGTCTGGGCCAACGCGTACGGGACCACCTTGCGCCACTCGAAGCCCTTGAAGGCGGCGAGGGCGAGGGTGACGGCCGGGTTGAGGTGGGCGCCGCTGATGCGTGCGGCGACGTAGACGCCGAAGGTCACGCCGAGGCCCCAGGCCCAGGCGATCGAGTCGTGGTCACCGAGGCCCTTGCCGGTGACGACCTGGGCCACGACCCCCACCCCGAAGAGGATGAGGACCAGGGTGCCGAGGAACTCTGCCACCAGCTCCCCGGGAAGGGTGCGCTTGTGAGGAACGTCCATGTCGACTCCTTTGTCGTCGGAACTGTGGGAGCGAATCTGATTGCCGTTCGGGTTGATTGCCCACCGTGAGGGCAATGCCGGAAACGTACGGAGGACACGAGGGCCGGACAACGCGCGGCGTTCGCCATCGTCGAACCCGGCGCCGTTCGGCATCGCCGAACGGAGCGCCCCTTTCGGGACCTCTCGGACGGACCTAGGCTGAAAAGATGTCCGGTCCGGTGCAGTCGGTGGAGCGCGCGGCCGCCATCGTCCAGCTGCTCGCCTCCGAGGAGGAGCCGCTCGGGCTGGCCCAGATCGCCGCCGCCCTGTCCCTGGCGAAGACGACGGCGCACGGGCTGCTGGGCACCCTGTGCGACGTCCGGTTCGTGGAGAAGGACGACGCGGGTCTCTACCGGGTGGGGCGCGACCTGCTCCAGATCGGGTCGACCCGCCTCGACGCCAACGAGCTGCGGGCCCGAGCCCTCAACTGGACCGACGCCCTCGCGGCGCGAACGGGTGCCGCGGCCCGGGTCGCGATGTTCCGGGACGGCGATGCCGTGATCGCCCACCACGTGTTCGCGATCGGCTCGCAGCACCAGCTGCTCGAGACCGGCCGGCGGATCCCGCTCCACGCGACGGCCCTCGGCAAGGTGCTCCTGGCCTTCGACCCGGGCGCGGCGCGGACCGTGCTGGGCGGACCGCTGCCGAGCCTCACCTACCGCACCATCACCGAGCGGTCCGCCATCCTGCGCGAGCTCGCGGACATCCGTGACGCCGGGCGGGCCGTGTCGGTCGAGGAGTGCGAGCCCGACCTGGCCGGCATCGCCGCCCCCGTCCGCGACCGCGGCGGCTACGTCGTGGCCTCCATCGGCATCACCGGCAGCGTGGACGACCTCTGCGACTCCCGGCACCGGCCCCACCGCGCGCTCGAGGACGAGGTGCTGAGGGCCGCCCGTGCCGTCTCCGCCGAGTTCGGGCACGGGCGCACCTCGTGAGCGAGAGCTACGTCGCGGCCATCGACCAGGGCACGACCTCCACGCGGTGCCTCGTGTTCGACCACCACGGACGGCTCGTCGCCCTGGCCCAGCAGCAGCACACCCAGCACTTCCCGCGGCCCGGCTGGGTCGAGCACGACGCGGCCGAGATCTGGCGGATCGTGCAGCGCCTGCTGCCCGAAGCACTGCGCAACGGAGGGCTCGACGCCTCGCAGATCGTGTCCCTGGGCCTGACGAACCAGCGTGAGACGGTCGTGGTGTGGGACCGGCTGACGGGCGAGCCGGTGACCCCGGCCATCGTCTGGCAGGACACCCGCACCGGGCCGCTGCTCCCCCGGATCGCCGCCGAGATGGATGCCACCTCGATCCACGAGCGGACCGGGCTGCCCCTCGCCACCTACTTCACGGGCCCGAAGCTGCGCTGGCTGCTCGAGAGCGACGAGGACCTGCGCCGGCGCGCCGAGGCCGGTGAGCTGCTCCTCGGCACCATGGACACCTGGCTGCTGTGGAACCTCACGGGCGGTGTCCGGGGCGGGGTGCACTCCACCGACGTCACCAACGCCAGCCGCACCATGCTGATGAACCTTCAGACACTGCAGTGGGATCCGGAGCTCCTGGCCGTGATGCGCGTGCCCCGCGCCGCGCTGCCGCAGATCCGGCCAACGCTGGGAGACCACGGCACCACGACGGACCCCGTCGCCGGCATACCGGTGCGCGCCGTCATCGGCGACCAGCAGGCCTCGCTCTTCGGGCAGACGGCCTTCGAGTCCGGCGAGGCCAAGTGCACCTTCGGCACCGGCGCCTTCCTGCTGCTCAACACCGGGACCCAGCCGGTGGCCTCCTCGCACGGCCTCGTCACGACAGTCGCGCACCAGATCGAGGGAGAGCCGACCGTCTACGCGCTCGAGGGGTCGGTCGCCATCGCCGGCGCCCTCGTCGAGTGGTGCCGCGAGAGCCTGGGGCTCATCCGGTCCCCGGCCGAGATCGAGACGCTCGCGACCTCCGTCGACGACAACGGGGGCTGCTTCGTCGTCCCGGCCTTCGCCGGCCTCTACGCCCCGCACTGGGAGAGCCGCGCCCAGGGCATCGTCGCCGGCCTGACCGCCTACATCACCAAGGGCCACATCGCCCGCGCGGTCCTCGAGGCCGTCGCGCTGCAGACCCAGGAGGTGCTGGCCGCGATGAACAGCGACGCCGGGCTGGCGCTGCGCAGCGTCGCCGTCGACGGCGGCATGACGAGCAACAACCTGCTCATGCAGACGGTCGCGGACCTGCTCGACGTGCCGGTGGTCCGGCCCATGATGGCCGAGACGGTCGCCCTCGGTGCGGCCTACGCAGCCGGGCTCGCGGCCGGCTACTGGTCGGACCAGCAGGTGCTGCGCCGGCAGTGGCACCGGGCCGCGGAGTGGAGCCCCGCGATGGAGCCGGCCCGCCGGGCAGAGATGCTCGAACGCTGGTCGCGTGCCATCGAGCTGTCCGTCGCCTGGGGTCGGCCACGAGCCCGGACCACGGACGCAGACCTGGCCGTCCCGCCCGCGGGCCTGGCAGCGGCCCACGGGCGCAGGGTCGAGGATGGGTGACGTGACCGACTACGACATCCGGGACGCCACCGTCTCCGACGTGCCCGACCTCATCCGCCTCGTGCAGGGCCTCGCCGCCTACGAGAAGGAGCCCGACTCCGCCACCGCGACGCCCCAGCAGTTCCGCGAGGCGCTCTTCCCTGCCCAGGGCGACCCGACGGCATACGCCCTCGTGGGCGTGCGGGAGGACAGGGTCGTGGCGATGGCGATCTGGTTCCGCAGTTTCTCGACGTGGACGGGGCAGGCCGGCATCTGGCTCGAGGACCTCTTCGTCGATCCGGAGCAGCGCGGGCTCGGGATCGGCAAGGCGCTGCTCTCGCGCCTCGCCGCCATCTGCGTCGAGCGTGGGTGGACCCGGCTGGAGTGGACGGTGCTCGACTGGAACACCCCGTCGATCGAGTTCTACCGGGCGCACGGCGCAGCCCCGCTCGACGAGTGGACGACCTTCCGCGTCGACGGACCCGCGCTCTCCGTGCTGGCAGGCACGTAAGTGCCGCGGCGCTCGCGCCCGATGGGCTCGGCCGACATCCTCTGGCTCACCATGGACCGGCCCACCAACCTCATGGTCATCGTCTCGGTGGTGCTGCTCGAGAGGGTCCCGGACTGGGACCGCGTGCTCGGCGTCATCCGGGAGAGGATCGTCGAGCCATACCCCGTGTTCAGCCAGCGCGCCGTCCGCAGCCGCGGCCCCCTCGCCCGCCATCGGTGGCAGGACGACCCCGCCTTCGACCTCGAGCGGCACGTGCGCCGGGCGACCCTTCCCGCGGGGGCGACGGACGCGGACCTGCAGGCCTACATCGAGGACCACCTGACCCAGCCCCTCGACCGCACCCGGGCGATGTGGGAGGTGCATCTCGTCGACGGTCCTGCGGACGGTGCCGCGCTCGTCTTCCGCATCCACCACGCGCTCGCCGACGGCATAGCCCTCACCCGCGTCCTGCTCGGCCTGACCGAGGATGCCGACGGCCGACCCGGCGACCTCCTCGGGGCGGCGTCGGCTGAGCCCGCTCCCCCGCTGCCGCCGCCCGGGACGCGCCCGGGCGCCGTCGCCGCCGCGTCCCGACTGGTCCTCACGGCGGCGCGCGTGGGATGGAGGCGCCTGCGCGCCAAGGGGGTGGGCGCGACCCTCACGGACGTCGCCGGCACCACCCTGCGCACCGGCCAGGTCGTCTCGGACCTGTTGCTGACCACGAACCCCGCGAGCGCGGTGGGCGGTGAACCGGGGCGGCGCAAGCGCATCGTGTGGACGACGCCGCTCCCACTTCCCGGCCTGAAGCAGGCCGGCCGGCTCGTCGGAGCCACGCTCAACGACGTGCTGCTCAGCGCTGTCGCCGGCGCCCTGCACACCTACCAGGCCGAGCGGGGCCTACACCCGGTCGACCTGGTCACGATGGTGCCGGTCAACGTCCGCCCCCTCGACGAGCCGCTGCCCCGCGAGCTCGGCAACCGCTTCGCCCTGCTCTTCCTGCGCTTCCCGAGCCGGGACGCCACGCCACTCGGTCGCCTCGCGCTGTCCAAGGCGCGGATGGACTGGCTCAAGGCCTCACCGGAGGCGGCGCTCACCTTCGCCCTCATCTCGGTCATCGGCCACCTGCCCGCCCGGCTCGAGCGCAGAGTTGTCGACTTCTTCGCCGACAAGGCGATCGGCGTGACGACGAACGTCGCCGGCCCGCGGGAGCTGCGCCACCTGGCGGGCGTCCCCGTGACGGGCGTGCTCGGGTGGGTGCCCGGGTCGGGTCGCCACACGCTGGGGTTCTGCATCGTCACCTACGACGACGCGGTGCGCATCGGTGTCATGGCCGACGAGGGGAGGGTCACCGACCCCGAGGCGCTGCTCGCGGCCCTCGAGGACGAGGTCGCCCTGCTCGTGCGTATCGGGGCTGCGGGCGACGCCGCCCCCGGACGGAGGCGGCCCCGGTCGTAGGGTGGCGAGCATGAACCGTGCGACCAGCGTCTTCGTCTCCGAGCCCGGCGACCGCAGCGTCCTGCAGGTCCGCGACCACGACCTCCCCGACCCCTCCGAGGGCGAGGTCCAGGTCGAGGTGGCCGCGGCCGGAGTCAACTTCATCGACGTCTACAAGCGCCAGGGCGTCTACCCCGTGCCCACGCCGTTCGTCCTCGGCGAGGAGGGTGCCGGAACCGTCACCGCCGTGGGACCCGGCGTGTCGGACCATGCCGTCGGCGACCGCGTCGCGTGGTGCCAGTCCGCCGGGAGCGAGTCGACGCTGGTCAACAAGCCGGCCCGCCTGCTCGTCCCCGTCCCCGACGGCGTCGACCTCGAGGTGGCCGCCGCGGCGATGCTGCAGGGCCTCACCGCCCACTACCTCGTCACGAGCACGTATGCCGTGGGCCCCGGTGACGTCGCCCTCGTGCACGCCGCCGCCGGCGGGGTCGGGCAGCTCCTCGTCCAGATGGTCACCGCCCGCGGTGCCACGGTGGTCGCCACGGCCGGGTCCGACGAGAAGCTCGAGATCGCAAGGGCGCTCGGCGCCCAGCACCTCATCAACTACGAGACCGTCGACGACCTCGCCGCAGCGGTCCGGGACGCCGCCGGGCGCGGCGTCGACGTCGCGTACGACGGGGTCGGCAAGGCGACCTTCGACGCGTCGCTCGCCTCGCTGCGCCCGCGCGGCATGATGGTCCTCTTCGGTGGCGCGAGCGGCCAGGTGCCGCCCTTCGACATCCAGCGCCTCAACAGCGGCGGGTCGCTCTTCCTCACCCGCCCGACGCTCGGTCACTACGTCGCCGAGCGTGAGGAGTTCGAGTGGCGGGCGCGCGAGGTGCTCGGCGCGGTCGCCGACGGCTCGCTGAAGATCGACATCGGCGGGCGCTACCCGCTCACCGAGGCCGCCGCCGCGTACGAGGCGCTCGAGGGCCGGCGCACCACCGGCAAGCTCATCCTGGTGCCCACCGCATGAGCCGCACGCTCTTCCGGCACGACCACATCTGGACCGGCGACAGCGCGCGCCCCTGGACGCATGGCCTCCTCGTCGAGGACGGCGTCGTCGTCGCCGTCGGCGACGAGGCGGTCGAGAGGGCGGGCTCGGGCGCCACGACGGTGGACCTGCCGGGTGCGCTGGTCATGCCGGGCCTGCACGACGCCCACATCCACACCGAGTGGCTCTCGCGCGACCTGTCGTCGGTCGACCTGCGCGAGGCACGGTCCCTCGAGGAGGCGCTCGAGCTGGTCCGCGCCCACGCCGAGACGCTCCCCGAGGGCGAGTGGCTGCACAGCGGCCGCTGGAACCACAACCGGTGGCGCGTGCCGAAGCAGCCCGACCGCCACGCCCTGGACCTCGTGGCCCCCGACCGGGTGGCCGCCCTGTCCAGCGTCGACGGCCACACGATCTGGGCGAACTCCCTTGCGCTGCAACGGGCCGGCATCACCCGTGACACCCCCGACCCGGTCGGCGGCGAGATCGAGCGCGACGAGTCCGGCGAGCCCACCGGCATCCTGCGCGAGTCGGCGCAGGAGCTGCTCGACGTCATCCCGCGCGAGGAGTCACCGCTGCGGCCGTGGCTCGAGCGGTGCCAGGAGTGGCTGCTCTCCGTAGGCCTCACCAGCATCACCGACATCGACGGCGAGGACGCCCGTAGGGACTACGCGGCGATGCACGAGGACGGGGCCCTGCGACTGCGGGTCACCAAGTGCACCCGCGACGGCGACCTCGAGCTCGCCATCGCCGAGGGCCGGCGCTCGGGGCAGGGCGACGCCCGCTTCCGGGTGGGTCCGGTCAAGTTCTTCAGCGACGGCGCCCTCGGCTCGCACACCGCGCACATGACCGAGCCCTTCCTCGGCCACGAGGGCTGCGGCATCGCGGCCATGCCCTACGAGGTGCTGCTGGAGCGAACCCTGCTGGCGGCGCGGTCGGGGCTCGACGTCATCACCCACGCCATCGGCGACGAGGCCAACCGCCTCGTCCTCGACACGTTCGAGGTCGTCCGTGGCGAGGGCCTCGACACGCTGCTGCGCATCGAGCACGCCCAGCACGTGCGCCCGGTGGACGTCCCGCGCTTCCGGTCGCTCGACGTCGTGGCCTCCATGCAGCCGAGCCACTGCACGGCCGACCTCGAGCTGGCCGACGAGATCATCGGCCCACGGCGGCTGGCGTCGTATGCGTGGCGCACCTTCCTCGACGCCCGCGTGCGGGTCGCCTTCGGCTCGGACGCACCCGTCGAGGACCCCAACCCCTTCTACGGGCTGCACGCGGCCGTCACCCGCCAGCGTCCCGACGGGCACCCGCTCGGGGGCTGGCGGCCGGAGGAAAAGGTCACGCTCACCGAGGCCGTGCACGCCTTCACCGTGGCTGCCCACGAGTCGGTGGGGCGCACCGACGTCGGCCGTCTCGTGCCCGGCCAGCTGGCCGACCTCGTCGCGGTCGACCGTGACGTGTGGGCCCTCGAGCAGTCATCCCCCGCCGAGATCCGCGACGCCGTCGTGCTCCAGACCTGGGTGGGCGGGGACCTGGCCTTCGAGCGCTCGTAGCAGGCGGCATACGGCACACGGCCCGCTCGACACACCAAGCCGGACGTGCCCGCCGCCGCCGAGCCCGCAGCTCGGCGGCGGCGGGCACTTCGTGTGTCCGGCGGGACTGGCGCCCTCGGGGGCTGTGCTGGAGCGGTGACTGCGCCCATCCTTGTGGGAGGAGGGCGTATGCGCGGGATCGACGCGGACTTCGCCGGCTGGGTGCGTGGACGGCAGCTGGGCCTGCTCCGTGGCGCCTGGCTGGTCACCGGCGACGACCGCCGGGCCGAGGAGGTCGTGCTGAGCGCCCTCACCGGCCTCGCCCGCCGCTGGGGCCACCTCGGCGAGGCGCCACCCGAGGCGTTCGTCCGCGCCCGCGTCCACCGCGAGGCGGTGGCGGAGGCGGAGGAGGTCGCGGCGGCCGGTGGCGGCCCCGCTCCCGGGCTCGCACTCCTGGCCCTGCTCCCACCCCGGGAGCGCGCGGTGCTGGTGCTGCGCTGCCTCGAGGGGCGGTCGGTCGACGAGACCGCCGAGGCGCTGGGGCTCGTCCACCGGCGGGTCCGGGAGGCGGAGAGCGCCGCGCGGCTCGCGCTGGCCCCCGCGGACGGTGCGGCGCCGACCCCGCTGGAGGTCCGGGCCCTGCTGGAGGAGCTGGGCGCCCGCGTCCGCGAGGTCGAGCTCGCCGACCGGGCCTGGCAGCAGGCGCTCCTGCAGCGGTCCTCGGCACGCCGCCGGGTGCTCTCGACACTCGTCGTGGCGGCCCTTGCGGCAGCGGGGCTCTGGGTCGGCGGGCGCGGTGCCACTGTCCCGCACGACGCCGCCACGGACCGCCTGAGCGGGCTGACGGGCCTCACCGGCGTGCGCGGGCTCGGGGGGCCGGCGACGGTCGGCCTCACCCCCGTCCCGCAGGCCGCCGAGGCGGTCTGGCACACCACGACCGACGGCCTGAAGTACGTCGTGGCGCCTCCGGCGGGCACCGAGGCGAGCCAGCCGCAGCTGGACACGGGCCTCGCCGAGGTCATCGACCCCGACCGCCTCCACCAGCTCGCGAGCAGCCGGCGACCCAGCGGGCTCGAGTCGCTCGGGGACGCGGTCTACCTCGAGGAGCGCTCACCCGGGCGGTGGGTCCCGGTCGTCGTGTGGGGCGACGGCCAGCTGTTCACCCTCGACACGGTGTCGCTGACCGGGCTGCGGTCCGGGACGGGCCTGCCCCGGCCGCCGCTGGACGTATGGGCCTTCTCGGCCGACAAGACGTCGCTGGCCTTCCCCCAGCCGGGCGGAGTCGTGGTCGTCGACGTGGGCACCCGTTCGGCGCACACCGTCCCAATCCCGTCGCCGGACCTGCAGTGGGCGGGCTGGCTGGGTGGCTACCTCCGCGCCGGATCGACGGAGGGCACCTGGTCCCCGGGGCTCTCCCCGCGCTGGCCCGCACCGGACCCTCCCCGCAGCCCCGGAGCCCGCGAGTTCCGGGTGCAGAAAGGGCAGACGGTCCTCGACGAGCACTCCCCCGACGTCTCGGCCCGGGCCATCCCCGTCGGCTGGCCGCAGACGCACCCGCTCGGCGAGACCGTGTCGGACGCCGCGCAGTACGCGTCCGCCTTCACCCTCGCTGCCGGCGACGGGCCGCCGCTGCAGGCGGTGGATCCCCGCACGGTCATCGTGGCGACGAACAGGCACGGCTACCAGCGCATGCTGGTCTTCGGGGACGAGCAGCCCCGCGACCCGGACTGCTGCACCGTGCTCGGGTGGACGGTGCGTCACGAGGTGCTCTACCTGTCGGTCGCTCCCAGCGGCACGTGGATCATGGGCTGGGACCCCGACACCGGCATCGTGCACCGGGTCACGCACTTCCTCACGTCGGCCTCGGTGCCTCCGGTCATCGCGCTCGGGGCGCGCTTCACCGTGGGCTAGCGGGGCACGAGCGCGAGCATCAGCGTCGCGAACCACGTCAGCGCGGCCACCGCGAGCAGGAAGAACCCGATGACCGCCATGTTGCCCGCCCCGTCGGCGCGCGACCGGCGGCGGCGGTGACGGCCCAGCACCACCAGGGTCACCCCGGCGACCACCCACACCAGTCCGATGAGCAGGCCGGCGAGAACGCCTGCGTCCCAGTGCATCTCAGTAACCGCCTTCGGGTGCCGGCGTCACCAGAGGGTGGCGACGAGCACGTTGACGACGGCGCCGCCACCGGCGACGTCGAGCAGGCTGCCCGTGTCGCGGCCCTTGCGACCGCGGGCCGCGCCGATCTCGGCGGCGGTGAGCACGACGAGCGCGATCACGAGCTTGACCGCGATCTTGGTGTTGTTCACGTGGTGCTCGTCGTCCTTGATCGCCTCGGCCACACCGACGAGCGCCAGCCCCGTCACGACCTGTGCCCGTGCCCCCCAGAGGATCGGCGCGACGACGGTGCGGCCCGACCGGACGGCGATCCAGCCGCCCACGACCGCGGCCATGCCGAGCAGGTGGAGGGCGACGAGGAGGTTGTAGACGAGGTCCATGGCCGACATCCTACGGAGCGTCGTACGCCGCCCCGCCGGCCCCCTTCGGACGGCGGAGGTGGTCCGCCGGTGCTGGCTGCGCGGGGTCCTCGAGCAGGCCCAGACCGCGCCACGAGGCGCTCAGCCGGTAGTCGCCGAGGCGCTCGGCCGGCACCCAACGGGCGTCCGCCGTCGTGCCGCCGACATCGTGGACGACGACGTCCGTGGGCTCGGGACACGTTGCGGCATAGACGATCCGGACGGCGTGGAAGTCCTCCAGGACCCCCGACGGCGCCCGCCCGACCCAGTGCTGCGACTGCACGACGACGAGCTCGCCGAGCTCGATCCGCTGGCCCGTCTCCTCCCACACCTCACGGTGCACGCCCTCGACCGGCGACTCGCCCTCCTCGAGACCGCCACCGGGAAGGCCCCAATCCCCCGACACGTGCGTCTGCGAGCTGAACTGCGTCAGCAGCAGGCCGCGCTCGCTCCGCACCACCGCATAGGTCGCCACCCGCTGGAAGGGCTCGCCCACCTCGTCGTCCCCGACGCCGGGGTCGCGCCGGACCCGCGCCTCGCGGTCCGGCCGAGGCCGTATGCCGTCCGGCTCGCTCACGTGGAAGGCCAGCTCGAGCGCCCCGTCGTCGTGGACGGTCGCGAAGGCCGGGGACTCGATGAGCCATCCCGCCTGGGCCAAGACGACGTCAGGGTGCTCGCCGTGGCGCAGCCGTGCCTCGGCGACGCGGTCGCCTCCAGCGGTGAGGGCGACGACGCGCAGCCCTCCCGGCACGTTGGTCCTCATCGGCGCACCAGGCCGACCGCTCGCTCGTACTCGGCCACGGCCAGTGCGGCGACGTTCGGCCAGTCCTGCGTGGGCTGGTGCGCGACGTTCCAGGCGCGCATGCGTGCCACCGCCTGGGGTTCGGCGGCCAGTCTCGCAATCGCTTCTGCCATCTCCGAGTCGCTCGACACCACAAGGCCGTTGACTCCGTGGGTGACGAACTCGCCGATGCCGGAGCCCGATCGCGCGATGACCGGCAGGCCCACGGTCCGCGCCTCGAGGGCTGCGATGCCGAACGACTCGAGACGTGCGGGCGACAGGTAGACGTCGGCGGCGGCATACCTCTGGCGCAGCTCGTCGCGCGACACCCGGCCCGGGAGGGACACCCAGTCGAGGCCACGCCGGCGCACCAGGGCCTCGACCTTGCGACGGTCGGGTCCCTCGCCGAGGATCGTCAGGGTCACCGAGCAGCGACCGGCGGTGCGCGCCGCGTCGGCGACGAGCTCGACGAGCGCGGTGGGCCGCTTGCGCGCGGCCAGCCGCATCGCGGTGACGAGGCGGAGCGGTCCCGGCTCTCGGGGAACGGCGCCCACGGTCCAGCGCCCGACGTCGATGCCGTTGGGGAGCACGCCGACCGTGCTCGCGGGACCGAGGAGGCGGCGCAGCGGCGCGGCGGCGACGTCCGAGACCGCCGACATGGCAACGCCCCTGGCCGCCCAACGCCGCACGAAACCGGCCACGCGGAAGGCCGGCGCGACGCCCGCGAGCATGCAGTGCCACGTCATCGCCGTCGGCAGGCCGATCCCGAGGGCGACCCGCGTCGCGTCCCAGGCGAACGGGGAGACGACCCCGGTCTGGACATGCGCGACGTCGAAGCCGCCCTCCGCCAGCCGCCGGCGCAGCTCGGCCGGCGCGAACGGGTTGACGGGCAGCTCCCACGGCATCCGGGCAGCCATCCGGTGCACGGGGACGCCGTCGACGACCGTCACGGCACCGTGCATCTCCCCCTGGCTCCCGCGCGTGGCGGTGAAGACCTCCACGTCGTGACCGGCCAGGCGGAGGTGCTGCGCGAGGTCGTGCGTCTGCACCTCGATCCCACCCAGCCTGGGCAGGTAACAGTCGGACAGGAGCGCCACCTTCACGGGAGACACTGTGCCATGCGCCAAGATGGGTGACTGTGCCCCACACGCTCCTCGCCTTCCACGCGCACCCCGACGACGAGGCCCTGCTGACCTCGGGGACGATGGCACGAGCCGCGGCAGAGGGGCACCGCGTCATCGTCGTGGTCGCGACCGACGGCGAGCTGGGGCTCGCCGCACGTGAGTTCACCGCTGACGGCACCTCGCCCGGAACCCTGGCCGCAGCCCGGATGGACGAGCTGCGCGCGAGCGCCCGAGCCCTCGGGGTGGCGCGGATCGAGCACCTCGGCTACGCCGACAGCGGGCTCGGGCCGGAAGTCGCGCCGGACCCTACCGGCACGACGCGGTTCGTGCGCGCCGACGTCGAGGAGGCCGCCGGCCGGCTGGCCGAGATCCTGGTCGAGGAGCAGGTCGACGTCCTGCTGCACTACGAACCGAACGGGGGCTACGGCCACCCGGACCACAAGCAGGTCCACGTGGTCGGTCGTCGCGCGGCCGAGCTGGCCGGCACGCCGCGGGTGCTCGAGGCGACCGTGCCGCGTGACGCGATCTGCCGGGCCATCGACCTCGTCGCGAAGGTCTACCGCTTCCCTCCGGAGTTCGACCGCTCGAGCTTCGACCGGGCCTTCTCGGCACGAGGTGAGATCACCCACCGGATCAACGTCCGCCGCCACATCGCCGCCAAGCGCGCCTCGATGCGCGCCCACGCCTCCCAGGCCAGTGCTGACGGTGGCGCGGACCGTACCCTCGCCGCCTTCCTGCGCATCCCGCGGCCGCTCTACGACCTCGTCTTCGGGCGGGAGTGGTTCGTCGACCGGTCGCTGCCGCCCGGGTCCGCGATCCGTCGGGACGTCTTCGCCGACCTCCCCTGAGCGGCAGGTCGTGGCCTCTTGACGGGTGAGGAGCGGCAGGTCGTGGCCTCTCGACGGGTGAGGAGCGGCAGGTCGTGGCCTCTCGACGGGTGAGGAGCGGCAACACGTGGCCTCTCGACGGGTGGGGTGTGAGTCGGGTCCCCATCGGCCGCCGGTGGCTCGCCCGCGGCGGAGAATGGACGTGTGAGCTGGTGGCGTCGCCGCGCGGCCGCGGTCTTCTTCGCCACGTCGGCCCTGCTCCTGGCCGCCGGCGTGGTGGCCGCCGTCGCCGGCGCCGACCGCGCCTCGCAGATCCTGTGGGTGTCGGCGACGCTGCTGGGACTGGCCCTGTCGCTGCTGTGGACGGTGCGATCCGTCGCGGACCGGCGCCCGACGGTCGACGTCATCGCCGTGCTGGCCCTCGCCGGGGCCCTGTGGGTGGGTGAGCCGTTCGCCGGCGCCATGGTGACCGTCATGCTGGCCACCGGCCGGCTGCTCGAGGAGCGGGCCGCCGCGCGCGCCGACCGGGAGCTCCGGCTGCTCGTCGAGCGCACCCCGCGCACGGCCCGGCGTCGCCGCGGGGACGGCGTCGACGGCATACCCGTCGAGGAGGTGGCACCCGGCGACGTGCTCGTCGTGGGCACCGGCGAGGTCGTGCCGGTGGACGGGCGGCTCCTCGGGCCGGCCACCTTCGACGAGTCGGCGCTCACCGGTGAGCCGATGCCGGTGGAGCGCCCGACCGGCGACGACGTGCGCAGCGGCGTCGTCAACGCCGGTCCCCCGGTCGACCTCGTCGCCACCTCCACCGCGTCGGCGTCGACCTACGCGAACGTCGTGCGCCTCGTCGAGCAGGCAGCCGCCACCTCGGCGCCGTTCGTGCGCACGGCCGACCGGTTCGCCGTGCTCTTCGTCCCGCTCACGCTGGTCGTCGCGGGCATCGCCTGGGCGCTCGGCGGCGGGCCCCTGCGAGCCGTGGCCGTGCTGGTGGTCGCGACCCCGTGTCCGCTGCTGCTCGCCGCCCCGGTCGCGATCATGTCGGGCCTGTCCCGCGCCTCCCGGATCGGCGTGGTCGTCAAGGGAGGGGCGGCCCTCGAGGCGCTGGCGGCCGGGGAGGTCGTCCTCTTCGACAAGACCGGCACGCTGACCCACGGCCGGCCCGAGCTCACCTCGGTGGTCGTCGCCCCCCACGCCCCGCCGGCCTCGGAGGTGCTGCGGCTCGCCGCCTCCCTCGACCAGGTCTCGCCGCACCCTCTCGCGAGCGCCCTGGTGAGCGCCGCCCGGGCGCGGGGACTGCACCTCGACCTGCCCAGCGAGGTCCGCGAGGTGCACGGCTACGGCCTGGAGGGACGCGTCGGGTCGAGCTCGGTACGCCTGGGCAAGGCGCGCTGGATCGTCGAGGACCTCGACGCCTCCGCATCCTCCGATGCGCACGGGACCGCCGAGCCGCCGTGGCTGCGGCAGGTGCGCCGGCGTGCCGCCCTCGACGGCTGCCTCACCGTCTTCGCGGCCGTCGACGGGCGCCCCGCCGGCGCGTTCCTGCTCGAGGACCCCGTCCGGGCCGACGCCCCCCGGATGGTGCAAGCCCTGCGTGACGCCGGCATCCGGCGGACCGTCCTCGTCACCGGCGACCGCGCCGACATCGCCGAGACCGTCGGCCGGATCGTCGGGGTCGACACCGTGCTGGGCGACCGCGACCCCGCCGACAAGCTGGCCGCCATCCAGGACGAGTCGGCGAGCGCGCACACGATCATGGTCGGCGACGGCGTCAACGACGCGCCGGCCCTCGCGGCAGCCGGCGTGGGCGTCGCCCTCGCCGCCCGTGGGGCCACCGCGTCGTCCGAGGCCGCGGACGTCGTGCTCACCGTCGACCGGGTGGACGCCCTCGCGGACGCCATGATCATCGCCCGGCGGTCGCGACGGATCGCGCTCCAGGCCGTCCTCGTCGGCATGGGCCTCTCCCTCGTCGCGATGGTGGTCGCGGCGGCGGGGCTGCTGCCCCCGGCGGCCGGCGCCGTGCTCCAGGAGGGCATCGACCTGCTCGCCATCGGCATCGCCCTGCGGGCCCTGCTCCCGAGCAGGCTGCACACCGTGCGCATGTCGCCGGAGGACGTCGCCACCGCCCGCCGGCTCCGTGACGGGCACGACCGCGTCATCGAGGCCGTCGAGCAGATCCGCACCGTGGCCGACGGCCTGCACACGCGCGACTGCCGGTTGGAGCCCGTGCAGGACCTCCTCGACCGGCTCGAGGGCGAGCTCGTCCCGCACGAGCGGGCCGACGAGGAGGAGCTCATGCCCCTCGTCGCCCGCGCCCTCGGCCCGTCGGCCACCACCACGATGCGGCGCGCCCACGCCGAGATCGAGCACCAGGTGGGCAGGCTGCGTCGGCTGCTCGAGGGCATCGAACCGGGGTACGTTGCCCCGGAGGACGTCACCGAGCTGCGCCGCCTGCTCTACGGGCTGTATGCCGTGTGCCGGCTCCACAACAGCCAGGAGGAGCAGGACGCGTTCGCGCTCGTCCCTGCAGAGCGGAGAAGCGGATGACGGCCGGGCTCGAGCGCACGTGGGTGGCCCACTACGCCGAAGGGGTGCCCACCGAGATCGAGCCTCCGGACTCCTCCCTCGTCGACCTGCTGACGCAGGCGGCGACGGCCTACGGGCCGCGCCCGGCCCTCGAGTTCTTCGGCGCCGAGACGACCTATGCCGAGCTCCGCGCCCAGGTGGACCGCGCCGCCGAGGGCCTGCGCCGCCTCGGCGTGGGTGCCGGCGACCGCGTCGCCCTCGTGCTGCCGAACTGTCCCCAGCACATCGTCGCCTTCTACGCGGTGCTGCGTCTCGGGGCGGTCGTCGTCGAGCACAACCCGCTCTACACCGCGACGGAGATGGCCCACCAGCTCGCCGACCACGGCGCCACCGTCGCCGTCGTCTGGGACCGGGTGGCGCCAACGGTCACGGGGCTGCCGGAGGCCCCGCAGGTCGTCGCCGTCGACCTCACAGCGGCGATGCCCTGGACCAAGCGGGCCGCCCTGCGCCTGCCGGTCCGTCGGGCCAGGGGGCTGCGCGCCCAGCTGACCGCCGCCGCACCCGGGACCGTCCCCTGGCGCGAGCTGCTCGAGCACGGGCCGCTCGATCCGTCCGTGCCCGGTCCGGGCGTGGACGACCTGGCCGCGATCCAGTACACGAGCGGCACGACCGGCCGGCCCAAGGGCGCCATGCTCAGCCACCGCAACCTCGTCGCCAACGCGGCCCAGGGCCGGGCCTGGGTGCCCGGGCTCACCCCCGGCCACGAGGTCGTGTATGCCGTCCTGCCGATGTTCCACGCGTACGGCCTCACCCTCTGCCTGACCTTCGCGATGAGCATCGGCGCGCGGCTCGTGCTCTTCCCCAGGTTCGACGTCGACCTCGTGCTGGCCGCCGCGAAGAAGCACCCGCCGACGTTCCTGCCCGCCGTACCGCCGATCTACCAGCGCCTCGCCGTCGCCGCCCGCGAGCGCGGCATCGACCTCACCGCGACGCGCTTCTCGATCTCGGGGGCCATGCCCCTCCCGCGGGAGACGCTGGAGCTGTGGGAGGAGGTCACGGGCGGACTCCTCGTCGAGGGCTACGGGCTGACCGAGACGTCACCGGTCGCCATCGGCAACCCGATCGGCCTGGAACGCCGGCCGGGCGCCGTCGGCGTCCCTTTCCCCAGCACCGACATCCGGGTCGTCGACCCCGACGACCCGACGCGCGACCGTCCACCCGGTGAGCGCGGCGAGCTGCTCATCCGCGGGCCGCAGGTGTTCGGCGGCTACTGGAACCGGCCCGAGGAGACCGCGGCCTCCCTGCTCGACGGCGGGTGGTTCCGCACGGGCGACATCGTCACCGTCGACCCCGACGGGTTCGTCTCGGTCGTCGACCGGATCAAGGAGCTCATCATCACCGGCGGCTTCAACGTCATGCCCTCGGAGGTCGAGGAGGCGGTACGCACCGTGCCCGGCGTCACCGACGCGGCCGTCGTCGGCCTGCCCAGGCCCGACGGCAGCGAGGAGCTGGTGGCCGTCGTGACGACCGAGCCGGGCGCGGAGGTCGACCTCGAGGCCGTCCAGGCCCGGTGCCGGTCACAGCTCGCCGCCTACAAGGTCCCCCGGCGCGTGGTCGTCGTCGACGAGCTGCCCCGGTCGCTGCTGGGCAAGGTGCTGCGCCGCCAGGTCCGCGACTCGCTCCTCGAGGGCTGAGCGGCACCGCACGAGCCGGTGGGACGGCATACGCTATCGCGAGACGTGGCCTCTCGACCGCCGCGGAACGACCAGACGTGGCCTCTCGACGGTCGACCAGCGGCCAGACGTGGCCCCTCGACGGGTGAGGCGGGGGTGGGTCGGGGTCAGGCGGAGGGCTTCTCGAAGACGATGGCCATCGGCGTCTGCTCGGAGCCCTGGCCCAGCGGGTTGTCGGCGAACATCGCCTCGTAGCGCTCCTTGGGACCGGGCGCGTCCATGCCGAGGACGTTGCGGCCGATGTCGTTGGCGTCCATGACGATCGTGCCGCCGAACGTGCTCCGGTATGCCTCGGGCACCCGCGCGCGGATCGCCGCGGAGAGGCGCGCCGCCACCTGGTCGGGGTCCTTGGGCGCGAGCTTCGCCGACACGTTGGCCGGGTAGACGGAGTACTCGGTGGGCCCGTCGATCGCCCGGATGTCGTTGCCGACGAGCTCGTAGAAGAGGCCCTTGCGGCCGATCACCTTGCCGACCGCGCCGCCGGCGGAGGCGTAGAGCACCCGCGGCAGCCCGACCTCCTCGATGGCCAGCTGCATCGTGAACGGCGAGCCGAGCCCGATGCCCGCCGGCGTGCGGGTGACGTAGCGCGACAGGACGCGGGCCGGCCGGGAGACCTTGATGTCCCAGATGAAGTACGAGCGGCCCTGCGTGATGGCCACGATCTTCTCGGAGATGAAGAAGTACCACTTCCCCGTCGTCGCGGCGGCGTGCTCGGGGCCGGCCTCGGGCAGCCCGGCGAAGAAGCGGTCGACGTAGCCGAGGGCCTTGGCGTCGAGGTCGTCCTCGCGGGCGAAGAGGTCGGTGCGCAGCGGGTAGCGGCGCACGGCCGTGCCGTCGCTCGTCACGAGGTCGAGCTGCTTGCGCGCGTTGGGCTCGTAGTCGGTCTTGACGCGGGGGGCCTCCACCTCCTCCGGCTTGTCGTCGAAGAACTCCTGCAGCCACAGCTCGAGGTTGAGCAGGCGCCAGAAGGTCATGGAGTCCACGTCGTTGGTGCCCTTGATCCACCCCTCGAAGGCGTGCAGCACCGCGGTCTGGTCGAAGTAGGGGCGGTTCGCGAACGACTCGGACAGGAAGATGCCGTAGAGGTGGTTCTTCAGCCGCATGAACCACTCGCCCTGGGGCGTCGTGAAGCCGATCTTGTTGCGGCGCCGGTTGATCGACTCGGGCAGCAGGTCGCGGGTGGCGTCGCGCAGCACGCGCTTGTTCCAGCCGTCCTTGATGATCGCCTCGTCGGAGAGGCTGAAGATGAACTTCACGACCTCCTTGTCGAGGAACGGCACGCGCCCCTCGAGCGAGAAGCGCATCGTGTTCTTGTCCTCGTAGCGCAGCAGCGAGGGCAGGGAGCCGACGAAGAGGTCCTCGATGAGGCGCTTCTTGAGGTTGTGGTTCTCGGTCGTGTAGCGCTCGCTGGAGTGCGCCGCCACGAAGTCGCGCCCGAGCAGCGAGGTGGTGGGCACGTCCTTGCGGCCGCGCAGCTTGGCCTTGAGCTTGAACCGGCCGAGCCGGTAGAGCACGTCGAGCGACTTGCTCAGCTCCGCTGCCGCCTTGCCGGCGCCCTGGGCGCGCAGTTGGCGCAGGTAGACGAAGTAGTACGGGATGTAGCCCGCCATCATCTCGTCGGCGCCCTGGCCGTCGAGCAGGACCGTCACGTGCTTGGTGGCCTCGCGCATCACCTGGTACTGCGCGTACGGGCCGCTGCTGATGAGCGGCTCCTCCTGCGTGCGCACGAAGTCGACGAGGTCCTCCTTGAACTCGGAGGGCGTCGGCTTGATCTTGTGCCCGGCGACGTGGCCGCGGCAGATGTCGAGGACGTCGTCGACGTAGCGCTCCTCGTCGTTGACCGAGTTGGGGAAGACCGCCGAGAAGGTGTTCTGGCGCGTGCCCACGGACTCGGTCGTCGCGTCGCCCTCGTTGATGAGGCGGTTGATGATGACCGCCACGGCGGAGCTGTCGAGACCGCCGGAGAGGGAGGTGCCGACGGGCACCTCGGACTGCAGCCGCAGGCGTACGGCCTCGATGAGGCGCGACTTGTACTCGGCAGCGGCGGCGGCGTCGTAAGGGCGCTGCTCCTTGGCCAGCTCGGCGAGCTCCTCGCGCAGGCGCGTGAAGGGGCGTCGCTCGACGCCCTGGGCCGAGATCGTCATGACCTCGCCGGCCTCGAGGCGCTCGATGCCGTCGAAGAAGGTCTCGCGCCCGTCCTCGTGGATGCGGAAGCGCAGGTAGCGGTAGATGGTGCGGTCGTTGGGGCGCTTGTCGTAGTGGCCGCTGGCGAGGATCGGCTTGATCTCGCTGGCGTAGAGCCACGCGTCGGCGCCGTCCTTGCCGGCACCGGGGACGCGGCAGACGTAGAGCGGCTTGATGCCGAAGTGGTCGCGGGCGAGGGTCAGCTCCTGCTTCTCGGAGTCCCAGATGGCGATGCCGAACATGCCGTTGAACCGGTCGAACGCCTGGACGCCCCAGGCCGCGAAGGCCTCGAGGACGACCTCGGTGTCGCTGTCGGTCTCGAAGGCGACGCCGAGGCCCTCGAGCTCGCCGCGCAGGTCGAGGTAGTTGTAGACCTCGCCGTTGTAGACGATGGTGAACCGGCCGTCCTTGGTCCGCATCGGCTGCTGGCCGTGCGCGACGTCGATGATCGACAGGCGCCGGTGGGCCAGCCCGCCGAGGCCGTCGACGAAGATGCCGTCACCGTCGGGGCCCCGGTGCCTCTGGCAGTCGTTCATCCGCCGCAGGAGAGCCTCGTCGGCCTCGAACCCGTGGTAGCCCGCGATTCCACACATGGCCTCAACCCTAACGGCCCGGGGCCGGGCCTCCGCGCCGCCCGGGCGGCGCGACACGCGCGCCGAGGCGCAGTGGCCACCGCAGGAGCAGCCACAGCAGCAGCGACCCGAGGAACATCGAGGCCACCACGTCGCTGAGCCAGTGGAAGTGCAGCCAGACCAGCGCCACCGCCACGAGCAGCGTCCAGCCGGCGGCCAGCGCCCAGGCGAGCCTGCGTCGCCCGGGATCCAGCCCGGAGACGAGCGCCGCGAGCACGCCGGCGCACACCAGCGCGGTCGCGGTGTGCCCCGAGGGATACGAACCGTAGTCACCGAGCACGTCCGGGAGCCGCGGTGAGGCCCTGGGGATGACGTTCTTGCCCAGCAGCACGGCGAGGGTCAGCACACCGAGCGCCGGCGCCACGAGGAGCGCCGGGCCCCAGGTCCTGGCACGCAGGCACAGGGCCGCCGTGATGGCGGCGACGGCGGCGACGCACAGGGCGGGCGTCGCGAGGTCGACGACCAGCAGCGCCAGCACCTCGGGGACGAGCGGTCCGTTGCCCCGGCCGGGCGTCCAGCCGTAGACGACGTCGTCGAGGTGCACGCTGGGTCCGTCGCGCACGACGCTCAGCGTGACGACGCAGAGCCCGGCCAGCAGGAGCAGTGCCACCCCGGGACCGACGGCCCACCCCGCGAGGCCGCGCGAGGTGCGGGCGCGCCCGCTGACGCTCACTCCCACTCGATGGTGCCCGGCGGCTTGCTCGTCACGTCGAGCACGACCCGGTTGACCTCTTCGACCTCGTTGGTGATGCGCGTCGAGATCGTCGCGAGCACGTCGTAGGGCACGCGTGCCCAGTCGGCCGTCATCGCGTCCTCCGACGCGACGGGGCGCAGCACGACGGGGTGACCGTAGGTGCGGCCGTCCCCCTGGACGCCGACCGAGCGCACGTCGGCGAGCAGCACGACCGGGCACTGCCAGATGTCACGGTCGAGCCCGGCCTTCGTCAGCTCCTCGCGGGCGATGGCGTCGGCCCGGCGCAGGATGGCCAGGCGCTCGGCGTCGACGGCACCGATGATGCGGATGCCGAGGCCCGGGCCGGGGAACGGCTGGCGCCAGACGATGACCTCCGGGACACCGAGCTCGAGGCCGACCTGGCGCACCTCGTCCTTGAAGAGGGAACGCAGTGGCTCGATGAGGGAGAACTGGAGGTCGTCGGGCAGTCCGCCGACGTTGTGGTGGCTCTTGATGTTGGCCGCACCCTCACCGCCGCCGGACTCGACGACGTCCGGGTAGAGCGTGCCCTGGACGAGCCACTTGACGGGGTGCTCCTCGTCGCCGCGGTCGTGGACCACGTCGCGGGCCGCCTGCTCGAAGACGCGGATGAACTGCTCGCCGATGATCTTGCGCTTGGCCTCGGGGTCGGTCACGCCGGCCAGGGCGTCCAGGAAGCGCTCGCGGGCGTCGACGACGACGAGGTCGACGCCGGTGGCCTCGACGAAGTCCTTCTCGACCTGCTCGGCCTCGCCCTCGCGGAGCAGGCCGTGGTCGACGAAGACACAGGTCAGCTGGTCGCCGACGGCCTTCTGCACCAGTGCCGCCGCCACCGAGGAGTCGACGCCGCCGGAGAGGGCGCAGAGGACACGGTCCTCGCCGACCTGCTCGCGGATCGTCGTGACGAGCTCCTCGACGACGTGGCCGGGGGTCCAGTCGGGCGTGATGCGGGCGCCCTTCCAGAGGAAGTTCTCGAGCACCCGCTGGCCCTGCTCGGAGTGCAGCACCTCGGGGTGCCACTGCACGCCGTAGAGGCGCCGCTCGTCGTCCTCGAAGGCGGCCACGGGCGTACCGGCGGTCGTGGCGGTCACCGTGAACCCCTCGGGCGCCTCGGTGACGGAGTCGCCGTGCGACATCCACACGACCTGGCTCGTCGGCTGCCCGGCGAAGAGCGTCGAGTCCACCTCGCCGATCGAGGCGGCGGTCTTGCCGTACTCGCGGGCTCCGGTCCGCGCGACGGTGCCGCCGAGCGCCTGCGCCATCGACTGGAAGCCGTAGCACATCCCGAAGACGGGGACGCCCGCCTCCAGGAGAGCGGGGTCGAGGCGCGGGGCGCCGTCCTCGTAGACCGAGCTCGGGCCGCCGGACAGGATGATCGCCGCCGGCTTCCTGGCGAGCAGCTCCGCGGCCGGCACCGAGTGCGGCACCACCTCGCTGTAGATCTGCGCCTCGCGCACCCGCCTCGCGATGAGCTGGGCGTACTGCGCGCCGAAGTCGACGACGAGGACGGGGTGGCTCTGCAGGTCGGTCGGTTGCGCGTCGCTCACGGGCGCCAGCCTAACGGCTGGCGCCCGGCGCGATGTCCGGTGCTCAGCGGGGCAGGTGGGCCGGACCGGTGGCCCGGTAGTCCTTGGACACGTTGTAGGCGCGGTGGTCGAGCCGCAGGGCGTCAGCACGCACCGCGCTCAGCTGCTCGGGCCCGAGCTTGCGAAGGGTGGTCAGCGTCATGACCTCCTGGGCATCGCCGCCCTGGGCCGCGATGCGGACCAGCCCGACGTTCGGCGCGTAGTACTTGAGCTGGTTGCCGTCCTCCGGCGCGTTCGGAGCCCACTCCTTGATCTTGACGACGCCCGAGTAGCACCCGGTCGGCACGCAGGTGCGCAGGCCCGTGCCCACGACCTGCCCCACGTCGTAGAAGTCGATCGCCGGTGCGCGGCCCTGGACGAACGGGGGTGTCCCGACGGTCGGGTGGCCCGGGACGAGGATGCCGGCGTGGGCCCCGCGGACCCCGTTGATCCACGTGCTGGGTGCGCCCTGGAACGTGCCGTTCTCGTACTCCTCGGGGTACTCGCCGAGCGTCCACACGTTGCCGGCGTCGTCCTGGGCGAAGAAGGCGAGCTCCGCCTCGGAGAGGACGCCGTCGTTGTAGTCCCGGTCGAGGACGACGCGGGCATTCGTGCCGTTGACGTTCTTGACGAGGTCGGTGACGGCGAAGACCACCTGGTGGTGGTGGGTGCCCTCGGCGTCGGTCACCGTCCCGTCGTAGGAGTAACGCATCCCGGGGGTCAACGGGAAGTACTTCGAGTCGGTGCGGAGCGGGTGCGAGAACGTCCCGGTGCCGCCGGGGGTGCTGGTGGCGGTGCCGCCGGCGGTGCCCGCGCCGGCTGCGGGGGGCGCGAGGGAGACGGTCGCCCCCAGCAGCGCGGCAGTGGCGATCAGCGCGGGGGCCGTGACGGCCCGGCTCAGTCGGGTGCGGAGGTGCAGGTCAGGTCGCATGGGGTTCTCCTTCGGCGCCGGCCACGGGCGCCGGCTGGTCGAGCGGTCGGTCTAGCGGTCGGTGGAAGCGCAGGTAGATGGAGGGGACGACGAACAGGCTGAGCAGGGTCGAGGTGACCAGGCCGCCGAGGATGACGACGGCGAGCGGGTGCTCGATCTCGTGCCCCGGCCGGGAGCCGAGCACCACGAGGGGCACCAGCGCCAGCCCGGTGGCGAGCGTCGTCATGAGGATGGGTGCCAGGCGCTCCTTGGCGCCCCTGATCACCAGCGGGAGCCCGAAGGGCATGCCCTCCTCCTGCTCCAGGTGCTGGTAGTGGTTGATGAGCAGGATCCCGTTGCGCGCGGCGATGCCGAAGACGGTGAAGAAGCCCACCAGCGACCCGAGCGACAGGATCCCACCGGCCATCCAGGCAGCGAGCACGCCGCCCACGAGGGCCATCGGCAGGGTCAGGAACACGAGGATGGCCAGCCTCCAGCTCCGGAACGCCGTCTGGAGCAGCAGGAGGATGAGCAGCCCGGCGGCCACGGCGGAGGTGAGCAGCCGGCTCTGGGCGGTCTGGCGCTCCTGGTACTCGCCGAGCACCTCGGCGTGGTAGCCGCGGGGGAAGCTGACCTTGGCGAGCTTGGCGTTGAGCTCGTTGACGACCGAGCCGAGGTCGCGGCCCTCCACGCCGGCCCCGACGTCGAGCCGGCGGGAGTCACCCTGGCGCTCGATCGCGTTCGGGTTGGGCCGCACGGACACGTCGGCCACGTCCTTGAGCTTGACCCGGGTGCCGGAGGGCGTGTCGATCGGGAGCTGCTCCAGGGCGGTGACGTTCGACCGGGTCTGGGGCGTGCTCCACACCACGACGTCGTACGCGCGTCCGGCCCGGAAGATGTCGCCGACCTCCTCGCCGGCCACCAGGGTCGCGGCGGCGCGGCGGACGTCGCCGGGCTTGAGGCCCACCTTCTCGGCGGCGTCGAGCTTCACGCGTACCTCGACCTGGGGGATGTCCTGCGAGATGTCGGTGTGCGCGTCCTTGACGCCGGGAATCGAGGCGAGCACCGAGAGGACCTCCTCCGACTTCGAGCGCAGCACCTTCAGGTCCTCGCCGTAGACACGGATGATGATCGGCTCCTTGCCTCCGGTCAGCACCTCCTCGACGCGCTCGTCGAGGTAGGTCTGCACCTCGGCGAAAAGGCCGGGGTACTTGGCTGCGACGGCGTTGATCTGCTCCTTGGCCTGGGTGTAGTCGGCCGAAGGGTCGAGGCTGATCCAGTTCTCGCCGAAGTTCACCCCGAAGACCTCCTCGCCGAGCAGCGCCTGCCCGATGTGGGCCCCGAAGCTGCGCACTCCGGGCACGGCCCGGATCTCCTTGCTGACGGCGGTGGTCGTGCGCACGGTCTCCGCGTCGGAGGTGCCCGGCACGCCGACCCAGTGCATGAGGAAGTCACGCTCCTGGAACGCGGGGAACAGGCTCTGGCCGAGGCCGGAGGCCACGAAGCCCCCGAGGACCGTGACCAGGGCCGCCGCGGCATACACGCCCCGTGGGCGGATGGCGATGCGTCCCAGCGCGGCGACGTAGCCGCGTTGGAGCCAGCGCACCACCGGCGAGGTGCGCCGCTCGATCGGAGCCGACCGCAGCAGGATCAGGCACAGCGCCGGCGTCAGCGTGAGGGCGACGCCCATCGACGCGACGATCGCCAGGGTGTACGACACGGCCAGCGGCTGGAAGAAGGCGCCGGTGAGCCCTTGGAGCATGAAGACCGGAACCGCAGCCGCGACGATGATGAAGGTGGCGTAGACGATCGGGCTCCGCACCTCGAGCGAGGCGTTCAGGATCACCGAGGCCGTCGACTCGGTGCTGCCCGACAACCGGCGTTCGCGCAGCCTCCGCACGATGTTCTCCGCGTCGATGATCGCGTCGTCGACCACGGCGCCCAGGGCGATGACCAGTCCGGCGAGGGTCATCGTGTTGATCGTGGCTCCTCTCAGATGGAGCACGAGCAGGGTGGCCACGAGCGACAGCGGGATGGTGAGCAGGCTGATCAGGGCCACCCGCCACTCGAAGAGGAACAGCAGCAGGATCGCCACGACGAGCAGGAACCCCAGCAGCAGCGACTGCGACAGGTTGGAGATCGCCAGCTTGACGAAGTCGGCCTGCTGGAAGACGTGGGTGTCGAAGGTGACGTCGGGCAGGCCCGGCTGCAGCTGCTTGATGGCGTCCTCGACCCCTGCGGTCAGGTCCAGGGTGTTGGCCCACGGCAGCTTCTCGACCACGAGGAGGATGCCCGGCTCCGAGTTGATGACCGCGTCCCCGATGAGCGGCTGGTGGGTCTCCGCGACCTTCGCCACGTCGCCCAGCGTGGGCGCACGGCTGCTGCCTGCCCCACTCTGCGGGGCACCCGCACCCGTCGCAGCGTTCGTCGAGGCGCCGGCCGAGGCGCTCCCGGGGACCGGACCCGCGCCCTTGATGGGGACCTTGGCGAGGTCTGCCGGCGTGACGATCGGCAGGACGTTGCGCACCGACAGCCGCTGGTTCGCCGACTCGACCATGCCTCCGGTCCCGATGACGCTGCCGGACGAGAACCTCAGCAGCCCGGAGTCGACCGCGTCCGCCGTCGTCTCCATGACCTGGTCGAGGGACACCTTCCTCCCGGCCATCCGGGCGGGCTCGACCTGGACGGTCATCAGCTGGAGGCGCTCGTTCCAGATGGCGACGTTGGCGACGCCGGGCACCTGGAGCAGCCGGGTGCGGATGTTCCAGTAGGCCGACATGGACATCTCGATGAGCGACTTGTTCTTCGAGGTCATGCCGATCTGCATGGCGCGGCCCGTGGCCGACACCGGCGCCAGGATGACCGGTGGGGCCGCCCACGTGGGCAGGCTCGGCGACACGATGGCGAGGCGTTCCTGGACGAGCTGCCGCGCCCGGAGCAGGTCGGTGTCGGGCGAGAAGAGCAGCTCGATCGACGACAGCTGCGGCACCGACCGCGAACGCATGTCGTCCAGGCCCTGCAGGCCGTTCAGCCCCTGCTCGAGAGGCACGGTGACGAGCTCCTCGACGTCGGAGGTCGACAGGCCGACGCAGGCGGTCTGGATGACCACGCGCGGCGGCGCGAACTCGGGGAAGACGTCGACCCGCATCTGTGACAGCGAGGTGAACCCGAGGACCATCAGCACGACCGACGCCGCGACCACGAGGAACCGCAGGTTCAGGCTGGACTGCACGATCCAGCGGATGACACCGCGCCGCTGCGTCATTGTTCGCCGCTGATCTCGAGCTCGGCGCCGAGCACCTCAGGGGCGCCGACGGTGACGACCTGCGAGCCCACCGGCGGGCCCGCCGTGAGCGTGGCGACCTGACCCGAGATGGACTGGACCCGGATCGGCACCCGGCGGAACGTGTTCTTCGCCTGGACCTGGTACGTCCACGTCGAGCCGTCGAGGTAGTACATCACCGCGGAGTACGGGATCCTCAGCTGGCCCGGCGCGGAGGCCTGGGTCACGGGTGCGGTGGAGATGCCGGCGGCCTGGGCAGCGTCGTCGGTCAGCTGCACCGTCTTGACGTCCGAGCCGGGGACCGTCTCGACGACGGCCGGTGGGTCCGACTCGGGCGCAGCCGCGGACTTCGCGCAGGCACCGAGGGCCGGGACCGAGAGCAGGCACACGGCCAGCAACCCGGCAGACTTGGCATTCCTCATTCTTGGGCTCCCTTCGGGACGCCACGCAGGGCGGGTATCAGACACAGCACGACGAAGGAGCTCGTCACCAGGCCCGCGAGGAGCGAGACGGCGAAGGGCTGCATCACCTCTGAGCCGGCGCGGCCCCCGAGGACGGCGGCCGGGGCCACCGTCAGGGCGACCAGCAGGGCTGCGCGCAGCACGGGAACGACGCGCTCCGAGGCCACGGCGGCAACCGAGCCAGGCTGCGGACCGGTTCCCGCGGCGGGGCCGTCGGGCAGGGCGGTCCGTGCACCGACGCCACCGACGTCACCGACGTCACCGACGGCACCGACGGCACCGACGGCACCGACGGCACGGGCGGCACGGGCGGTCACGAGGCCGCCGACCAGGGTGAGGGTGATGGCCGCGAAGACGCCGAGCAGCGCACCCGTGGTCATCAGGCCCCCCACCGCCGGGGCGGCGAGCACGGCCCCGACGCCGCCGAGCGGCGCGAGCAGGACGACCGCGGCAGCGGCTCGCCAGCTCCCCGTGGCGGCCTGGACCATCAGCAGCAGCCCGATGAGGACGCCCAGCGAGATGAGCGCGACACGCCGCAGGTCCGCCTCACGGTCAGCGGCGTCGCTGAGGACCTGCAGGTGGGTCTCGCTCGGCATCGGGAGGCGGTTGACGGCCGACGTGACGTCGGAGACCACCGTGGAGGCGCCGCCGCCGGCCAGGTCGGCCACGACGTCGACGCTGCGCAGCGCCTGGTCGTGCACGATGGTGGCGGGCTCGGGCCCGACCGTGATCTTGGCGACGTCGCCGAGGCGCACCTGCGACCCGCTCGGGGTGTCGATCATCACGTCGTCGAGGCCGGAGAGGTTGGCCCGTGTCGTGGGCGTGCCGAGGACGACGACGTCGAAGACCTTGGCCTGTTCGTAGAGGTTGCCCACCGTCAGCCCGCTGGCCAGCGTGGTGGCCTCGCGGCGCACGTCCCCCGGGCGCAGGCCGGCACGGTCGGCCGCCGCGAGGTTGACCTCGACGTGCACGGTGGGCTCCTGCGGAGTGGTCACGACGTGGGTGCCCTGCAGACCCGACACGGTCGACATGGCGCCGACGACCTTCGCGGCCGTCGCCTTGAGGGCGGCGGAGTCCTGGCCGAACACCCGCACCACGACGTCGTGCTGCGAGGCCGCCGTCGCCTGGTCGACGCGGTCGTTCGCGTAGGTCATGAGCGCGGTGTGCACGCCGGGGTAGCGGTGCCCGACCCGGTCGATCGACTGCGTGACCGACTGGTAGTCGGCTGCGCCGTCGAGCGTGAGCCAGAGCTCGCCGCTGTTGACGTCTCCCAGCTGGTCGGAGGTCACGGCCCGGCCGACGTGCCCGCCGACCGCCGTGATGCCGGGAAGCGCCCGCAGCTCGGACGACATCCTCTCCGACACCCGGGACATCTCGGTCAGGGACGTGCCCATCGGCATGTCGACGTGCAGCAGCAGGTCGAGGTCCCGCGCCGTCGGTACCAGCGCGGGGCGGCTGAGCGTCATCGCGGCCGCGGACGCGCCCACCCCGACGACGGCGAGCACCGCGACGAGCGACCACACGAGCGGCCGGGTCGTGGCGAACCGGGAGACGAGCCCCGTGACCGACCGGGCGACCGCCCGCACCGGCCGGGTCTCACGCCGCACCGGGGTCTGGTCGCGCAGGAACAGGAGCAGCAGGGCCGGGGTCACGGTGAGCCCCACGACCAGGGCGGCACCGAGGGCCAGGCCATAGGTCAGCACGAGAGGCCTCGTGAACGCTGTCGCGAGGGTGCTGAGGGCAAGCAGCGGAACCACGGCCAACACACAGGCCAGCAGGCCCACGAACGCCGTCCGTCGGGTGGCGAGCAGCGCCTCGGTCACGAGGTCGCGTGCCGTGCCCGTCCCGCCCGCGGCCTTCTCGGCGCGCCAGCGTGCCCGGACCGACTCCACGTCGCTCGCGACCTCGTTGACGATGAGGACCAGTGCGAGCAGCAGCCCGGCAAGGGTCATGCTGGTCAAGGTGGTCCCACGCAGGAACAGCACGTAGAGGGTCGCGGTCACCGACACGAGCACGGAGCCGGCGATGACCAGGGCGGCCCGCCAGGACCAGAAGAGCAGCAGCGCGCCGAGCGTCAGTGCGACGAGGCCGGCCGCGCCGGCGATCCCGATCGTGCGCAGGGACGTCTCGATGAAGCTGGCGGGACGGTAGACCGACGTGTCCACGTTGATCCCACCCAGCCCGGGGCGCAGGCCGGCGAGGGCATCCTCGACGGCCTTGGTCACCGTCTGCGTGTCGGCCTCCGGGAACTTCTGGATGACGAGGAAGAGGGCCGGCTCGGACGTGACGGCGTCACCGATGAGCGGCTGGTGGTCCTCGATGACCTGGGCGACGTCACCGAGCCGCTTCGGCGACGATGAGCCCTCCACCGAGACCTGGGCCAGGCTCTTGGCGGTGGTGATCGGCAGCACGTGCTGGACGGCGAGACGCTGGTTGGGTCCTTCGACGAATCCTCCGGTGCCCGGCGTGGACGCCTCGACGAACGTCAGGGGCGAGACCCAGAGCGCGTTGCCGGCGGTCTCGATCACCTGCGTGAGGGTGACTCCCTTGTCGTGCAGCGACTTCGGGTCGACCTGCACCTGGAGCTGCCGGTCCCGCTGGCCGTAGATGGACACGTTGGCCACGCCCGGGATGCCCATGAGCCGAGGGCGGATCTTCCACCGGGCAAGAACGGACATGTCGATGAGGGGGACGGTCGTGGAGTGCAGGCCGATCATGGCGACCCGGCTGGCCGAGGCGAGGGGCTCCACCATGATCGGGGGGCTGCCGACGTTGGGCAGGGCGTGCGCCTGGGTCAGCCTCTCCTGGACCATCTGCCGGGCGGCGTAGATGTCGGTCCCCGGCTGGAACAGCACGTCGATGGCCGACAGGCCCGCCTGCGAACGCGAGTGGATCCGGTCCATCCACGGCACGCCGTTGAGCAGGTCCTGCTCGATGGGCACCGTGATGAGCTGCTCCACCTCGGCTGCCGACAGCCCGAGGGCCTCGGTCTGCACCTGCACCGACGGAGGCATGAACTCGGGCAGGAAGTCGACCTTGGCCGAGCCGAGCGCGGACGCACCGAGCACCAGCACCCCCGCGGCGATGGCCAGGACCAGCCTGCCGAAGCGGGGGTTGGCGCCGATCAGGACCCCGGGGCTCATGGCCGGCGCCCTGTCGGGACCGGGCGCCGTGCCCGCAGGGCGCTCGAGTGGCGTGCGCGCGTCCGGTACGCGCGCCTTGACAGCGTGATGGCAGGCATTCCGCTCCCCTCACTGGGAGTCCGTCGTACGGTGAATTCGACGTTAGTGAGGGGTGAGGGGCGTGGTCTTCCGCCGGCGGGACCCAAGTCGCCTCGTCCTCTCGCCGGAGCCGGGGGTACTGAAGATGGACGACGCCTCATCCCGGAGGAGGACGGGTGTCCCCCTCGATGACCACGACAGTGACCAGTCACCGCAGCGCGCCAAGGTGGTAGATGTCGCCATCGTCCTGGTGGTGACCTTCGCCTCGCTCGTCGGCTTCATCGAGCGGGCCAAGCAGGCCCTGGACGGCGAGGACCTGCCGCTGCGCTACGCGGGGCTGGACCTGCCGGGGACGGCCCTCACGCTCGTGGCGTGCCTCACCCTGCTCGGGCGTCGGGCGTTCCCGGGGTGGGTGCTCCTGGTCACCACGCTCGCCACCGTCTCGGCCAACGCCCTGGGCTACCCGCCGGCACCGGTGCCGTATGCCGTGGTCGTCGCCGCCTTCACCGTCGGCCAGCGCTGGCCGTTCCCCCGGTCCGTCCTCGCGGTGGCCCCGGCCGCGCTGGCCCTGGCGGTCAGTGCGTTCGCCCGCTTCGGCATGGACGTGGACGACGAGGTCCTCACGGAGGTGCTCGCGGTCTTCGCGGCATGGGCGCTCGGCCGGGGCTACCGGCTCGGCCGCATGCACACCCGGCTGCTCGAGGAGCGCACCAGGCTGCTCGAGCAGCAGGCCCGACACCTGACCCGGGAGCAGTCGTCGGTGGCGGCGCTCGCCGCCGCCCGCGAACGCGCCAACATCGCGCGCGAGCTGCACGACGTGGTGGCGGGCAACGTCGGCATCATCGTCGCGCAGGCCGCTGCGGCGCGTCGCCGGCTGCGACACAGCAGCGGCGGGTCACCCGAGGTGCTCGCCTCGGTCGAGTCCCTCGGCCGTGAGGCACTGACCGACATGCGGCGGCTGGTGGGGGTGCTCCGGTCCATCGACGACGGCAGCACCGAGGCCACCCTGCCCAGTCTGGACCAGCTCGAGGAGCTCGTCGCCAAGGTGGCCGGGACCGGCACGTACGTCGGGCTGGTGGTGACCGGCGAGCGTCGCGCGCTCCCGCCGGCCGTCGAGATCAACGCCTACCGCATCGTGCAGGAGTCACTGACCAACGCGATGAAGCATGCGAAGGGCTCACCCATCACGGTCACGGTCGACTACGGCCGCGAACGCCTCCACCTCCTCGTCCGGGACGAGGGACCGGGTGCTGGCGACGTCCTGACGCCGGGCAACGGCCTGCTCGGGATGCGCCAGCGCGTGGACCTGCTGGGCGGCACCCTGCGCACGGGAACGGCGCCCGGGGGCGGGTTCCTCGTGGACTGCCTCCTGCCCACCACCGCTTCCACGCCGGGACCGACCCCGCCCCCGCCCGAAGGGCCACCCCGGCCTCCGGCGCGGCCCATGGCCCTGCCCTCCACCCCCTCGTTCGCCCGACACCCCGCTGGAGCGGCGGCCCGAGTCCCCGACCCCGAGCCCCGAGCCCCGCGAGGAGCAGCCTCGTGACCGTGCGCGTACTGATCGCCGACGACCAGCCGCTGATGCGCCGCGCGCTGGCCGACTGCCTCGCGGACGAGGACGACATCGAGGTCGTCGGCGAGGCGAGCAACGGCCAGCAGGCGGTCGACCTCGCCGCACGCCTGGAGGCAGACGTCGCGCTCCTCGACATCCGGATGCCCGTGCTCGATGGGGTGGAGGCCACCCGCCGCATCGTGGGGTCCGGCAGCTCTGCGCAGACCCGAGTCGTGGTGGTCACGACCTTCGACCTCGACGAGTACATCGTCGCGGCCCTGCGTGCAGGAGCGAGCGGCTTCCTGCTCAAGGACGCGACGCCGGAGGAGCTGGTCCGGGCGGTCCGGGTCGTCGCGTGCGGTGAGGCGCTGCTCGCCCCGACCGTCACGAAGCGGCTGCTGGAGCGCTACTCGCGCTACCTGCCCCTGACACCCGTCGGCAACCCGCTTCCCGAGCTGACCCCGCGAGAGCTGGCAGTCCTGCGCCTCGTGGGCCGCGGCTACACCAACGCCGAGATGGCCGCCGAGCTGCATCTGGCCCAGAGCAGCGTCAAGACGCACATCGCGCACCTGCTCGCCAAGCTGCACGCCCCTGACCGCGTCCACCTGGTCATCCACGCCTACGAGAACGGGATCGTCCTGCCCAACGACGCCCCGACCGCCAACGGGCCCTACGGCGTCACGCCGGGCCGTGACGGGCTGTGATCGACGCTGACCGGCCCTGACCGGCCCTGACCCGGCCCTGACCGGCGCCGACGGCTGCGACCCCGGTCAGACCTGCTCGTGCTCACCGGCGACGTAGGCGCGGGAGAGCAGTGCCTCGGTCTCGGCTGTGTTGCGGCGCTCCGCGATCCACGGCACGACCGGCACGAATCCGGCGAGGAGGTTCTTGACGATGCGGACCGGGCCCCAGGCCGCCTTGAGGCCGAGGTTGGCGACCGACACGGCATAGGCGAAGTAGATGAGGCCGTGGATGGGGCTCCAGTACTGCGTCAGCAGGTTGGTCTGGTGGAACGCGTACTTCATGACCATCTCGAGGATCAGCACGAAGAGGGCGAAGCCCGCGACGATCGCGAGGACGCGGTAGGCGGACAGCGCCGAGCGGATCTGCTGCGGCTTGGCCAGGGTCTGGGGATACGTGCTCACGTCGGAACGCCTTCTCTCGGGGCAGCGACGGGCTCGCCCGCCTGCTGCTCTGCTCGGAACATCTTCCACCACATCCAGATCGCGAAGATCCCGAAGACCCACCACTGCACCGCGTAGGCCGCGTTGCGCAGGTTGAGTGGGGCGTCGAGCTCGGGCGGTGGCACCCGGGTCAGGCCCGCCGGGGACAGCGGGTTCCCGGTGTCCGGGCCGGCCGACTCCGCGGAGGCCAGCACGACGACGTTGTAGAGGTCACCCGGCCACTCGTTGACGAGCGCGGCCAGGTCGACCGAGCGCACCTGCGGCGCCGGAAGCGGGCCGCCGGGCTTCGGCGACTCCCCCGGGCCCAGCGTGCCGGTCACGGTCACGGTGCCGGACGGCGGCTCGGGCACCTCAGTGGGGGTGCCGTCGACGAAGCCGCGCAGCACCGGGACCGTGCCGCCCTGGGTCTCGAGCGGCGTGACGACCCAGGAGCCGACCCGGCCGTCGAGCCGGCGGTCGACGACCAGCAGGGTGCGCGCGGCGGCATACGTCCCCGTCACGGTGACGGGACGGTTGGAGTACTCGCCCCTGAAGGCGCTGTGCGGCCCGGTGACCTGCTGGAGCGGTGCCCGCTCGAGGGTCGAGGCCGCCGCCACGACCTCCTTGCGGCCGGAGTCGCGGGCCACGCCGAGCTGCCAGAGCCCGAGCAGGACGCACGCCGCGACGACGACCAGGAGGGCGGCGAGCATGCCGACCCAGCGAGGGGTGAGCAGGCGCCGGAACACCTCCCAAGGGTAGGTCACGGTTGCCGCCGGACCCGAACCGGCCACCGGGGCCGGGGCCCCACCCGTGGCAGACTGCTGGGCCATGTCCCCCTTGTCCCGACGCTCCCGCCGTATGCCGCCCCGCGCCCTCTGGCTCGTGGCGGCCGTCGCCGTCGCGGCCCTCCTCGCCTCCTGCGGGGCCACGGACGCCGGGTCGGGGCGGCCGACCGTCACCGTCACGGTGGACCCGCCGACGGGGTCGACGGGGGCGGGCGGTGCCGCCGGGAGCACCATCCCGACAGTGGCCGCGACGTCGGCCGAGCTGCCGACCGCCATGGCGGCCGGCAAGCAGCGCGGCGCCCCGAAGTCCTTCGCCGAGGCGAAGGCACGGATCGACAAGGCCAAGCCGGATCCCAAGGTCACGACGCGCTTCGTGAGCCCCACCGGCAACATCGTGTGCCAGCGCAGCACCGACTCGACCGCCGCCGCGTGCGAGGTCGCCGAAGGCCGGATCGCCCCTCCCCTGCCGACGGTCTGCGCCGCGCAGGGCCCCAAGGACATCGGCCGCATCGAGCTGCGGCAGGACGGCGCCTATCCCGTCTGCAACTCCGACAGCATCCGCCGCGGAGGCGAGCCGACCCTCGCCTACGGTTCGCGCACGCAGCCCTCGGGAACGACCGCGTGCGTCAGCGAGGAGTACGGCGTCACGTGCGTCGACACCGCCACCGGGCACGGCTTCTTCCTGGCGCGCGAGACCTTCGTGACGTTCTGAGCGGCCTGCCCCGGATCGACGGTGGCCGGGGGCAGGTTCGCCTCCACGTAGGATGAGTGCCACGAGCTGAACGACGTGGACCGACCGCACACCCGACGACCGAAGGGCCGCCGTGGCGCAACTGCTGCTCCTGCACCTGATCGCCGCCGCCGCCGCGCCCTGGCTCGCCAGTGTCCTGCGCACGAGGTCCTTCCTCGTCCTCGCGCTCGCCCCCGGCGTCTCGTTCGCCTGGCTCGTGTCGGTCTCGGGCGACGTGCGGGCGGGCAACCTTCCGACACAACGGATCTCGTGGGTCCCGGGCCTGGGCCTCGACCTCGACTTCCGGCTGACGACGCTGTCGTGGGTGCTCGGGCTGCTCGTCACCGGCGTGGGCGCGCTCGTGCTGCTCTACTGCGCGTGGTACTTCACCGACCGTGACCCGACGCTGTGGCGCTTCACCTCCGTGTTCACCGCCTTCGCCGGGGCGATGCTCGGCCTCGTCCTCACCGACAACCTGCTCGTCCTCTACGTCTTCTGGGAGCTGACGACCGTCTTCTCCTACCTGCTCATCGGCCACAACCCGGCGAGCTCGACGAACCGGCGCGCGGCCATGCAGGCGCTCCTCGTCACCACGTTCGGCGGGCTCGCGATGCTCGTCGGCATCATCGCCCTCGGCGTCCACCACACGTACTCGATCTCGGCGCTGCTCGCCGACCCCCCACCGCTCGACGCCGTGACGGTCGCCGCGGTCGTGCTCCTGCTCGTCGGAGCCCTGTCGAAGTCGGCGCTCGTGCCGTTCCACTTCTGGCTGCCGGGCGCCATGGCCGCCCCGACCCCGGTCAGCGCGTACCTCCACGCCGCCGCGATGGTCAAGGCCGGCATCTACCTCGTGGCCCTGCTCGCGCCGGTGTTCGCCGGGGCCCCGGCCTGGCACGTGCTGACGGTCGGCCTCGGCGTCCTCACCATGCTCGTCGGGGGGTGGCGCGCCCTGCGCCAGCACGACATCAAGCTGCTGCTCGCCTACGGCACCGTGAGCCAGCTCGGCTTCATCGTCGCGGTGGCAGGCCTCGGCACCAAGGCGTCGGCCCTGGCGGCGCTGGCCCTCGTCATCGCCCACGCCCTCTTCAAGTCGACGCTCTTCCTCGCCGTCGGGGTCATCGACAAGTGCACCGGCACCCGGGACCTCCGACAGCTGTCCGGGGTGGGCCGCCGGCTGCTCCCCGTCGCCGTGCCCGCGACCCTGGCAGGGCTCTCGATGGCGGGCATCGTGCCGCTCGCGGGCTTCGTGTCCAAGGAGAGCGCGCTCGAGGCGCTGTGGCAGGACGTCGAGACCTCGGCCCCGCTCCCGGCGCCGTGGAGCGGGCTGGTGCTGACCGGCGTCGTCGCCGGCTCCGCCCTCACCGTCGCCTACACCGGCCGCTTCCTCTGGGGCGCCTTCGCGACCAAGCCCGGCGTCCCGCCCACTCCGGTGAAAGCGACCCACCCCGGCTTCGTCCTCTCGCCCCTGCTGCTCGGCGTGGCCGGCCTCGCGCTCGGCCTCGTGGCTCCGCTCGAGTCCCCGTGGCTCATGCCGTATGCCGCCGAGTTCCCCGTCGGTGCCCAGCCGCAGTCGCTCGCGCTGTGGCACGGCATCACGGTGCCCCTCGTGCTGTCGCTCGTGTCCGTGGCGGTCGGGCTCGTGCTCTTCGCGCAGCGCTCCCTCGTCGCCCGGGTGCAGGCCGGCGTGCCGTCGCTCCTCGACGGCGAGCGCAGCTTCGCCCGCACCCTGCGCTGGGTCGACCGCGGCGCGGTGGAGACGACCGCCGTCACGCAGCGAGGGTCGCTGCCGATCTACCTCACCGGCATCCTCCTGGTGTTCGTGGCCCTGCCCGGGCTCGCCGCGGTGACCCGCGGCACCTTCCCGTCGGTCCGCCTCTGGGACAACGCCGGCCAGGCGGTGGTCGGCGTCGTCGTGGTCGCCGCGGCGGTGCTCGTCCTCGTCACCCGTCGCCGCCTGACCGCCGTCATGCTCGTCGGCGCCACGGGATACGGCGTCTCCCTGCTCTTCATCCTCCACGGGGCTCCCGATCTCGCGATCACCCAGATGCTCGTCGAGACCGTGTCGCTCGTGGTGTTCGTGCTGGCGCTGCGGCGACTCCCCACGAAATTCACCCGGCACCCGCACTCGCCGTCGCGCACCTGGCGCATCGCGCTCGGTGCCGCCGTCGGCCTCTCCGTCGGCGCCATCGCGCTCGTCGCGTCCGGCGGCCGCCGCGCCGAGCCCGTCTCCGTCGACTTCCCCACGGAGGCGTACGCGTTCGGCCACGGCAAGAACATCGTCAACGTCACGCTCGTCGACATCCGCGCCTGGGACACCCTCGGCGAGGTGTCGGTGCTGGTCGCCGCCGCGACGGGCATCGCGAGCCTCATCTTCGTGCGCACCCGCAACACCCGGCTCTCCCGGGCCACGGCCAAGGAGCTCCCGTCGAGCGACCCGGCCCGCGGCACGTGGCTGCACGGCGGACGGACCCTTCGCACCGAGAAGCGGTCGGTCATCTTCGAGGTCGTCACCCGCCTCGTCTTCCACGTCATGCTGGCCGCCTCGCTCTTCCTGCTCTTCGCCGGCCACAACCAGCCCGGAGGCGGCTTCGCCGGTGGCCTCGTGGCGGGCCTGGCGCTCGTCGTGCGCTACCTGGCCGGTGGGCGCTACGAGCTCGACGAGGCAGCCCCCTTCGACGCGGGCCTGCTCGTCGGCCTGGGGCTGCTCGTCGCGGTCGCCTCCGCGCTGGCGCCGCTGGCCCTCGGCGGGACCGTCCTCGAGACGACGGCCGTGGACCTCACCATCCCCCCGTGGGGCGAGGTGCACCTCGTGACCTCGCTCTTCTTCGACATCGGCGTCTACCTCATCGTCGTCGGGATGATGCTCGACATCGTGCGCAGCCTCGGCACCGGCATCGACCGCCAGATCGCCGAAGAGGAGGCGGCCGACGCGACGGACGCGGATGCGGACGCGGATGCGGACGCGGATGCGGATGCGGATGCGGATGCGGACGGTGTCACGGCCGGGGGGACGGGCGACGAGGCCGGCGGCCCCCGCTCCGACCCAGGCCGGGAGGTGGTCACGCCGTGACGGCTCTCGCCCCCACCCTCATCGAGGCCACCCTCGAGCCGAACATCACCCTCGTGCTGGTCACCGTCGCGCTCGTCGCGACCGGCACGGCGTTGGCGCTCGACCGCAGCCTCGTGCGCGTCCTGCTCGGGATGGTGCTCATCGGCAACGGCGTCGCCGTCCTCTACCTCGTGATCAGCGGCCGGGCCGGCCGGGCGCCCTTCGTCGGCGAGGACCCGGCCGCCATCAGCGACCCGCTGCCGCAGGCGATGGTGCTGACGGCCATCGTCATCTCGCTCGCGACGATCGGCTTCCTGCTGGCGCTGTCCTACCGGCTGTGGCAGATCTCCGGCACCGACGACGTGCCGGACGACACCGAGGACGCCCACATCCAGCGCCTCGCCCTCGAGGACCAGACCTCGTCCACCTACGACCCGTCCGAGGTGTCCACGACGACCTCGGACGAGCTGGCCGACGAGGACCCCAGCCCCGACCGGAGCCCGCAACGGAGCCCCGACCGGCAGCGCGACGGGAGCCCCGCCCCATGACCGGCGTCACCGTGCCCGACCTCGTGCCGCTGCCCGTCCTGCTGCCCCTGCTCGGGGCGGCGCTCACCCTCGCCTTCCGCCGGTCGCCGAGGCTCCAGCGCGGCGTCAGCATCTCCGTGCTGGCGGCCGTCGTCGCCGTCGCCGGCGTCCTCGTGTGGCAGACCGACGTGAACGGCCCGCAGGTGCTGTGGCTCGGCGCCTGGCAGGAGCCGCTCGGCATCTCGCTCGTCGCCGACCGCCTCAGCTCCCTCATGCTGCTCGTCTCGGGCATCGTGACCCTGCTCGTGCTGGTCTTCGCGATCGGGCAGGGCCAGGCCGAGAGCGAGGAGGAGGGCGAGAGCCAGACCCCGCTGACGATCTTCCACCCGACCTACCTCGTCCTGGCTGCGGGAGTGTCCAACGCGTTCCTCGCCGGGGACCTGTTCAACCTCTTCGTCGGCTTCGAGATCCTGCTCTTCAGCTCCTACGTCCTGCTCACCCTCGGCGGTTCGGCCGCCCGCATCCACGCCGGCACGACGTACGTCGTCGTGAGCCTCCTCAGCTCCGCGCTCTTCCTCGTCGGCATCGCCGCCGTCTACGCCGCCACCGGCACCGTCAACCTCGCGCAGCTCGCCATCCGCATCGGTGACCTCTCCCCCGCGGTGGCGCTGGTCCTGCAGCTCTCGCTGCTCACCGCATTCGGGATCAAGGCGGCGATCTTCCCGATGTCGGCGTGGCTGCCCGACAGCTACCCGACGGCCCCTGCCCCGGTCACCGCCGTCTTCGCCGGCCTGCTGACGAAGGTCGGCGTCTACGCGATCATCCGCGTCCAGACCCTGCTCTTCCCCGAGTCGCCCCTGCAGGGCCTGCTGATGTGGGCCGCCCTGCTCACGATGGTCGTCGGGATCCTCGGCGCCGTCTCGCAGTCGGGGCTCAAGAGGATCCTGTCGTTCACCCTGGTGAGCCACATCGGCTACATGGTCTTCGGCATCGCCCTGGCCACGGAGGCCGGCACCGCCGGGGCGATCTTCTACGTGGCGCACCACATCACCATCCAGACCGCGCTCTTCCTCATCACCGGGCTCGTCGAGCGCCTCGCCGGCACCACCTCGCTCGACCGGCTCGGGGGCCTGGCGGTGGCCTCACCCGTGCTGGCGACCCTCTTCTTCGTCTCGGCGATGAACCTCTCGGGCATCCCGCCGCTGTCCGGCTTCCTGGCCAAGGTCGGCCTGCTCGACGCCGGCATCGCGGTCGGCACGCCGCTCGCGTGGCTGCTCGTGGTCGGCGGCATCGTGACGAGCCTGCTGACCCTCTACGCCCTGGCCAAGGTGTGGAGCCAGGCCTTCTGGCGCAGCCCCGCCGACGCGCCCAGAGCCGGGGAGCCGCTCGCCGGCGTCGTCGCGCACCGCGCCGGCAGCGTCCTCGTCGCTGCTCCCCCGCGTACCCTGCCCCGCACGATGCTCGCCGCCACCGCGACCATGACGGCCGTCGGGCTGATGATCACCGTCGTCGCGGGCCCGCTGTACGCATTCACCCAGCGCGCCGCGGCCGACCTCACCTCGCGCGACCCCTACGTCACGAGCGTCCTCCCCGAGGGGGTTCGCCGATGAGCGACTCGTCCACCCGTGCGGGGAGCACGACGGCGTCCGACGTGCCTCGCCGGCCGCCGCGCCGTCGGCGGGTCCTCCAGCCGCGGGCGGTCGCCACCATCGCCCTGGCCTGGGTGCTGATGTGGGACCGCCTGAGCTGGGGCAACGTCGTCAACGGCATCCTCGTCGGCCTCCTCGTCACGTACGCGTTCCCGCTGCCCTCGATCGAGTACCACGGGCGGCTGCGGCCGCACCGGGTCGCGCTGCTCGTCGGGCGCTTCCTCGTCGACCTCGTCGAGTCCTCGTGGCAGGTGATGCGCCTGGCCCTCGGCCGCCGCCGACCCCGCAACGCCGTCATCGAGGTGCAGCTGCGCTCGCGCTCCGACCTCTACCTCACGCTCACGGCCGAGCTCGTCGCGCTCGTGCCCGGGTCGGTCGTCGTCGAGGCGAGGCGGTCGACCTCGGTGCTCTACCTGCACCTGCTCGACGTCGAGCACGAGGGCCGCATCGAGGCCCAGCGCGCCCACGCCCTCGCCGTGGAGCGGCGGGTCGTGCGGGCCCTCGGCTCACGCGAGGAGATCGCCGCCCTCGAGACGGGCACGCCGTGGCCGTCTCCCCGACGCGACCGGGACGCGGCGGACGAGAAGGAGGAGCCATGACCATCGTGCTGGCAGTCGCGCTGGCCATGCTGGGCGCAGCGGCGGCCCTCGTCCTCGTCCGGCTGTTCGCCGGACCGAGCAACCTCGACCGGATCGTGGCCGCCGAGGTCCTGCTCGTCGTCGTCATCGCGGGCGTCGCCCTCGAGTCGGCGAGACAGCGGACGACGACCTACCTGCCGTTGCTGATGATCCTCGGGCTCGTCGGCTTCGTCGGCGGGGTGGCCGTGACTCGGTTCATGTCGCGCGACTCCGACGACTCCGACGGCTCGGACGGCTCCGACGGGCCGGCGGAGCGGACCGAGGGACGTAAGCGCCCATGACGTGGTCGACCCTGCTCGACGGCGCCGGCGCGGTGTGCCTGCTGCTCGGAGCGTTCCTCTGCCTCGCCGGGGCGGTCGGGCTCGTCCGGTTCCCCGACACGCTCTCGCGCCTGCACGCCGCGACCAAGCCGCAGACCCTCGGCCTGATCCTCATCCTCGCCGGGCTGGCGCTGACCCTGCGCACGTGGGCTGCAGTGACGACGCTCGTCCTGCTCGGCGCGACGCAGTTCTTCACCTCGCCGGTCTCGGCCCACCTCGTCGGCCGCGCGGCCTACCGCAACCGGCGCGTCGACGCCGACACCCTCGAGGTGGACGAGCTCTCCGAGGCCCTGCAGCGTTCCCGCACCTACCCGCCCTCCTGAACGGGCATCGCGGCAGAAAACCACGTGAGACGCCCGTGCCGCCGAACCTAAACTGCGGCAAGTGATCTCGCTGCCCCACGCCGACCCAGGCACGCCCGACCTGACGAGCCCGACGGCATACCTGAAGTGGGTCGGCAAGGGCCAGTGGCGCACCCTGGTGGTGGCGATCGCGTTCGGCATCGTCTGGCTCGTGAGCCAGGCGCTCTTCCCCGCCGCCATGGGCAAGGCCATCGACGAGGGCATCATCGGCGGCGACGCCGCATCGCTCGTGCAGTGGTGCCTGATCCTCATCGGGCTGGTCGTGCTGAGCGCTGCCTCCGGCGCGATGCGCCACAAGTACGCCGTCATGAACTGGATGCAGGGCGCCTTCCGCTCCGCACAGCTCATCGGGCACCAGGCCGCCGACACCGGCGAGGCGCTGACCCGCACCGTGCCGACCGGCGACGTCGTCGCGACGGTCAGCTCGGACGCGATGCGCATCGGGGGGCTCTACGACGTCTCAGCCCGGTTCGCCGGGGCCGTCGTCTCCTACGTCGTCGTCGCGCTCATCCTGCTCGGCGCCTCCACGCCCCTCGGGCTCGTGGTCCTCATCGGCGTCCCGGTCCTCGTCGCGTGCCTGACCTTCATCGTCCGTCCGCTGCAGGCCCGCCAGCTCGCCCAGCGCGAGGAGTCCGGCACGCTCATCGGCCTCGGCGCCGACACCGTCGCGGGGCTGCGGGTGCTGCGCGGCATCGGCGGCGAGCAGACCTTCCTCAAGAGGTATGCCGTCCAGTCCCAGTCCGTGCGGCAGGTCGGCAACCGGGTGGCCGGCTACCAGGCAGCCCTGGACGCCGCGCAGGTGCTGCTGCCCGGCATCTTCGTGCTCGTCGTCGTGTGGCTCGGTGCCCGGTTCGCGATCGAGGGCGAGATCACGGCGGGACAGCTCGTCGCGTTCTACGGCTACACCGCCTTCCTCGTCATCCCGTTGCGCACCGCCACCGAGATGGTCGACCGGGCCACGCGCGCGCACATCGGCGCCGGCAAGCTGACGCGGATCCTGCGGGTCCGGCCCGACCAGACCGAGGCGACCGAGCCGCGGCCGCTGCCGCAGGGCCCGGCCCCGCTGCACGACCCCGACAGCGGGGTCACCATCGAGCCCGGCCGCTTCACCGTGGTCGTCTCGGCGCGGCCGGAGCTGTCGGCGGCCCTGGCCGACCGGCTCGGCCGGTTCGGGCCCGGCGAGACCGACGTGCGCCTCGACGGCACTCGTCTGGCCGACGCCTCCCTGGCCGACGTGCGGCGCCGGATCGTCGTGTCGGAGAGCGACCCGCGCCTCTTCACCGGCACCCTGCGCGAGGAGCTCGACCCGTGGGCTGAGCACGACGACGCCGAGATCCTGCGGGCCCTCGCGGTCGCCAGCGGCGACGACGTGCTCGAGGCCCTGCCCGCCGGCCTCGACAACGAGGTCGAGGAGCGCGGCCGGGCCTTCTCCGGCGGTCAGCGCCAGCGCCTGGCCCTGACCCGGGCGCTGCTCACGGGGGCCGAGACCCTCGTCCTCGTCGAGCCCACGAGCGCCGTCGACGCGCACACCGAGTCCCGCATCGCCGGCCGGCTCACCGCCGCCCGCGCGGGGCGCACGACCGTCGTGATGTCGGCCAGCCCGCTGCTGCTCGACCGGGCCGACCACGTCGTGTTCCTGCGCGACGGCCGGGTCGCCGCGGAGGGCACGCACGCCCGGCTGATGAACACGGTCCCGGACTACCGACGCACGGTCGTCCGAGGGGAGGACGACTGATGACGCAGGCAGCAGCGCCGGCCACGCCGGCCCCTTCCTCGGCACGCGCTCTCCCCGTGGCCGACATGGCCTCGGTCAAGGCGCACACCCGCGGCCTCGCCCAACGGCACCGGCGCAGCATCCTCGGGGTCGTGGGGCTGCACGCCGTGGCCGCCGTCGCCGCGCTCGTCGCACCGCGCGTCATCGGCCTGCTCGTCGACGAGATCAGCCACGGCCGGTCGCTCGCGGTGGTGAACCGGCTGGCCCTCTGGATCGCGGCAGCCGTCGTCGTGCAGACCGTGGCGACGTGGTTCGCCCGCCGGGCCTCGTTCGTCCTCGGCGAGACGATCTTCGCCGAGCTGCGCGAGCAGTTCATGGAGCGGGTCGTCGAGCTGCCGCTGTCCACGGTCGAGCGGGCCGGCACCGGCGACCTCGTCTCCCGCACGACCAACGACGTCGAGGCGCTCTCCCGGGTGATCCGTTTCGGCATCCCCGCGATCTTCGTCGGGTCCGTGACGACAGCCATCACCGTCGTGGCCGCCTTCGTCACCGGGTGGCTGGTCGCGGTCGGGGTCCTCGTCGGCGTACCCGTCCTGGTCCTCTCGACCCGCCGCTACCTGCGCCACGCCCCGGACGGCTACCTGCGCGAGCGCGCGACGTATGCCGCGCTCAACGGCGTCGTCACCGAGTCCGCCGACGGCGGGCGCACCATCGACGCCCTCGGGCTGCGTACCCGGCGCCGGCAGCGCATGGACGACGCCCTGCGCGACTGCTACCACGCCGAGCTCTACACGCTGGGGCTGCGCCTGCGGTGGTTCCCGTCGGTCGAGTTCGCCTTCTTCGCCCCGGTGGCGGTCACCCTGCTGTGGGGCGGCTTCCTCATCTCGCAGGACCTCGCGACGGCCGGCACCGTCACCGCGGTCGCCCTCTACGTGCAGCAGATGGCCGGTCCCCTCGACGAGCTGATCTCCTGGCTCGACGAGATCCAGATCGGCGCCACGTCGCTCGCCCGGGTCATCGGCATCGCCGACGTGCCGGCCGACCGCGCCGCGACGGGCGAGGAGCCGCGCGACGACCGGCTCGAGGCCTCCGACGTGCACTACTCCTACCGCGCAGGCCGCGACGTGCTGCGTGGCGTCTCCCTCGACCTGCGACCCGGCGAGCGCCTCGCGATCGTCGGACCGTCGGGTGCCGGGAAGTCGACGCTGGGCCGCCTGATGGCCGGGATCGACGGTCCGCGCGAAGGCCGGGTCGAGGTCGGGGGCGTACGCCTCGTCGACCTCGAGCTCGCCCAGCTGCGCGGGCAGGTCGCGCTCGTGACGCAGGAGCACCATGTCTTCGTCGGCTCGCTCGAGGACAACCTGCGCCTCGCGCGACCGGACGCCTCGCGCGAGGAGCTGCTCGAGGCTCTCGCCGCGGTCGACGCGCGCGACTGGGCGCATCGCCTGCCCCAGGGTCTCGACACCCGTGTGGGATCCGGCGGCCACCGGCTCACCGAGCCGCAGGCCCAGCAGCTCGCCCTCGCCCGGCTGGTCCTCGCCGACCCCCACACCCTGGTCCTCGACGAGGCGACCTCGCTGCTCGACCCCCGCGCCGCCCGGCACCTCGAGCGGTCACTCGCCGCGGTCGTCGAGGGCCGGACGGTGGTCGCCATCGCGCACCGGCTCATGACCGCGCACGACGCCGACCGCGTCTGCGTCGTCGAGGACGGCCGGATCAGCGAGATCGGCTCCCACGAGGAGCTGCTGCGGGCCGACGGGGCGTATGCCGCCCTCTGGCGCTCCTGGCGTGACGAGCCCCAGCCCGCCCGCTGACGCCTCGCGCCCGCCCTCCCCGCCGGCGCGGAGGTATTTCGCAAAGAATCGACAGGGGCCGTAACCCCTTCCCTCCTGCCTCGTTTCCAGCGCGGTGCCGGCTGTTTCTCGACCGGTTGTGGCCCGCACCGTCGGGTGGGGCCGTCTCTGAGGGGTGACGGCCTCACCCTCTTTCGTCCAAGGGCTCGGGGGGACGCCCGCGGTGCGCTCGCGCACCCGCGCCGTGCGCCGCCTCAGGCGTCGACGAGGCGGTAGGCCTCCCCCTGAGCCGGACGCCGGTCGGGTTCACCACGGGTCGGCCACAGCGACACGGCCCGCTCGGCCTGGGCGGTGATCGTCAGGCTGGGGTTGACCCCGAGGTTGGCCGAGACCGCGGAGCCGTCGAGCACGTGCAGGCCGGGGTAGCCCCACACGCGGTGGTAGGGGTCGATGACCCCGGTCTCCGGCGAGTCCGAGATGACCGCACCACCGAGGAAGTGCGCCGTCATCGGGATGTCGAGGATCTCCCCGACCGACGAGCCGGGCCAGGCGCGCTCCCCCGTGGTGCGCTCGAGCCGCTTGGCCATGGCGCGGACGGCGGTGTTGCCCTCGGGGATGTAGGTGGGGTTCGGCTCGCCGTGGCCCTGCTCCGACGTGAGCCGCCACCCGAGGAGGCCGCGCCGCCGCCCGACGGTGATCGAGTTGTCGCGGGTCTGCATGACGAGGGCGATGACGGTGCGCTCGCTCCAGCGCCGGGTCGACAGCGACCGCGCGAAGACCCACGGGTGCCGGGCCGCGCCACCGGCGAACCGCAGCCAACGAGGTACGCGTCCGCCGCCGTCGACCTGCATCACCGCGAGCGCTCCCATGAGGTTGGAGCCCTTGCCGTAGCGGCAGTTCTCGACGTGCGTCGTGTCGTCGACGTGGAAGCTCGAGGTGATGGCCACACCCCTGGTCAGGTCGACGTCCTTGGGCACCCGGGCGGTCATGGCGCCACCGAGCGCCTCGGAGTTGGTCCGGGTCAGCTCGCCCAGCCTGTCCGACAGCCTCGGCAGGCCGTGGCCCTCGGGCTCGGCCTTCATGGCCTGCAGCAGCTTCGCGGTGCCCCAGGCGCCCGCCGCGACGACGACCTGCCCCGCCGTGACGGTGCGCTCACCGGCCCAGCGCCTGCCCCACGACCCGCTGCGGACGGTCGTGACGGCATACCCCCGCTCCGGCGCAGCCGGGTCGAGCGGCCGGACCCGGGTGACGGTGCGCAGCGGCTCGACGACGACGCCGCGCCGCTCGGCGAGGGCGAGGTAGTTCTTGACGAGCGTGTTCTTGGCGCCGACGCGGCACCCGACCATGCAGTTCCCGCACTCGGTGCAGCCGGTCCGGTCGGGGCCCTCGCCGCCGAAGTAGGGGTCGGGCACCCGCTTGCCCGGCTCGCCGAAGAAGACGCCGACGGGCGTCTTGCGGAAGGAGCCGGCGACGCCGAGGTCGGCGGCAGTGTCGCGCATCAGCTGCTCGACCGGCCCCTCGCAGGGGTTGACGCGGACGCCGAGCATCCGCTGGGCCGTGGCGTAGTGCGGGGCGAGCTCGGCCTGCCAGTCGGTGATGTGCGCCCACTGGAGGTCGCGGAAGAACGGCGTCGGCGGGACGTACAGGGTGTTGGCGTAGTTGAGCGACCCGCCGCCCACGCCCGCGCCGCCGAGGATCAGGCAGTGCGGCAGCCGGTGGATGCGCTGCACGCCGAAGAGCCCGAGCTTCGGTGCCCACAGGTAGCGCCGGACGTCCCAGCTCGTCCTCGCGAAGTCGTCGTCCTCGAAGCGACGCCCCGCCTCGTAGACGTGGACGCGGTAGCCCTTCTCGGCGAGGCGCAGCGCAGCCACGGACCCGCCGAAGCCGGAACCGATGACGACGACGTCGTGGTCGAACTCCATGCGCTCACCCTAGGGAGCGGACCCGCCACAGGCTACCGGGAGTAACCCATGCCACAGCCCGCGTCGCGTCGCGGGCGTCGACTCAGTTCCCGAGGTAGGGCGAGACGACGACCTCGACCCGCTGGAACTCCTTGACGTCGGAGTAGCCGGTGGTCGCCATGGCCCGCCGCAGGGCGCCGATGACGTTCGTCGTGCCGTCGGCGTGGCGCCCCGGGCCGAAGAGGATCTCCTCGATAGAGGCCTGGGCGCCGATGGCGATCCGCTCGCCGCGCGGGAGCTGCTGGTGGTGGGCCTCGGGACCCCAGTGGTAGCCGCCGCCGGGGGCGTCGGTCGCGCGCGCCAGGGCCGCGCCGAGCATGACGGCGTCGGCACCGCACGCGACGGCCTTGACGATGTCGCCCGAGGTGCCGACACCGCCGTCGGCGATGACGTGGACGTAGCGGCCGCCCGACTCGTCGAGGTAGTCCCGACGGGCGGCCGCGACGTCGGCGACGGCCGAGGCCATCGGGGCGTGGATGCCGAGGGCGGTGCGCGTCGTGTGGGCCGCGCCGCCGCCGAAGCCGACGAGCACGCCCGCCGCGCCGGTGCGCATGAGGTGCAGGGCCGCCGTGTAGGTGGCCGCGCCGCCGACGATGACCGGCACGTCGAGCTCGTAGATGAAGCGCTTGAGGTTGAGCGGCTCGGCCCGGCCCGACACGTGCTCCGCCGAGACGGTGGTGCCGCGGATGACGAACAGGTCGACGCCCGCCTCGACGACGGTCTTCCAGTGCTGCTGGGTGCGCTGCGGCGACAGGGCGCCGGCGACCGTGACGCCGGCCTCACGCAGCTGGCGCAGCCGCTCGGTGATCAGCTCGGGCTTGATCGGCTCGGAGTAGATCTGCTGCATCCGCGCCGTGGCCGCGCCCGGCTCGATCTCGGCGATCTCACGCAGCTGGGCGGTCGGGTCCTCGTAGCGGGTCCACAGGCCCTCGAGGTCGAGCACCGGCAGCGCGCCGAGCTTGCCGAGGGTGATGGCGCTCTCGGGCGAGACGACCGAGTCCATCGGGGCGGCCATGACCGGGATGTCGAAGTGGTACGCGTCGATCTGCCACGACACCGAGACCTCCTCGGGGTCGCGCGTGCGCCGCGAGGGCACGACGGCGATGTCGTCGAAGGAGTAGGCGCGCCGTCCGCGCTTGCCTCGGCCAATCTCGATCTCGGTCACCGGCCCAGCCTATCGACCCGGCGACACGCGAACGTATGCCGTCCCGCGGGCCTCGCGGGACGGCATACGTCCTCGGGTGGTTCGGCTCGCCGGCCTCAGCCGACCGTGTAGTTGGGGGCCTCGACGATGCCCTGGACGTCGTGCGGGTGGCTCTCCTTGAGCGAGGCCGAGGTGATGCGCACGAACTGGCCCTTGTCCTGCAGCTCCGGGATGGAACGGGCGCCGACGTAGAACATCGACTGGCGCAGGCCGCCGAGCATCTGGTGGGCGACGGCCGACAGCGGCCCGCGGTAGGCGACCCGGCCCTCGATGCCCTCGGGGACGATCATGTCGTCGGACTCGACCTCGGCCTGGAAGTAGCGGTCCTTGGAGTAGGACTTCTTGCCGCGGCTGCTCATCGCTCCGAGCGAGCCCATGCCGCGGTAGGTCTTGAACTGCTTGCCGGCGACGAAGATGAGGTCACCGGGGCTCTCCTCGCAGCCGGCGAGCAGCGAGCCCACCATGACCGAGTCGGCGCCGGCGACGATGGCCTTGGCGATGTCGCCGGAGTACTGCAGGCCGCCGTCGGCGATGACCGGGACACCGGCAGGCTTGCACGCCTGCGCCGCGGCGTGGACGGCCGTGATCTGCGGGGCGCCGACACCGGTGACGATGCGCGTCGTGCAGATCGAGCCGGGACCGACCCCGACCTTGACGGCATCGGCGCCGGCATCGACGAACGCCTGCGCGCCCTCGCGGGTCGCGACGTTGCCGCCGATGACCTGGACGTGGCGGGTGGCGGGGTCGGACTTCAGGCGCTGGACCATCTCGATGAGCAGGCGCACGTGGCCGTGGGCGGTGTCGGCGACGAGGACGTCGACGCCGGCCTCGATGAGGGTGGTCGCCCGCTCCCAGGCGTCGCCGAAGTAGCCGATGGCCGCGCCGACCATGAGACGGCCGTCGGCGTCGTTGCTCGCGTCGGGGAACTGCTCGCCCTTGACGAAGTCCTTGACGGTGATCAGGCCGGCCAGGTGGCCCTCGGAGTCGACGATCGGCAGGCGCTCGCGCTTGTGCTGGCGCAGCAGCGCGGTGGCCTCCTCGCGGCTGATCCCGACCGGGCCGGTGATGAGCGGCATCGGCGTCATGACGTCGCGGACGAGGGTGGTGGCCCACTCGGCGACCGGCGTGAACCGCAGGTCGCGGTTGGTCACCATGCCGATGAGCTTCTTGTCCTCGCCGATGACCGGCAGGCCCGAGACGCGGTACTCGCCGCAGATGGCGTCGAGCTCCTCGAGGGTGCGGTCGGGGCCGATGGTGATCGGGTTGGAGATCATCCCGGTCTGCGTCCGCTTGACCAGGTCGACCTGGTACGCCTGGTCCTGGATCGAGAGGTTGCGGTGGAGCACGCCGAGGCCGCCCTGGCGGGCCATCGCGATCGCCATCCGGGCCTCGGTGACGGTGTCCATCGCCGCGGAGACGAGCGGGGAGCGGATCGACAGCTCGCGCGTCAGGCGCGTCGTGGTGTCGATGTCGCTGGGGGCGAGGTCGCTGTAGCCCGGCAGGAGCAGCACGTCGTCGTAGGTCAGGCCCATCGGGGCGAAAGCAGCGGGCACGTCAGACGATCCGAGGCTCATTGCGCGATTCTACGGGCTCGCCCGACCGCCCCCGAACGGCCCCGGACGGCCCCGGACGGGCCAGGGCTCAGCGTCTGGTGGTGAGGGTGGGCGTGGCCGCACTCGTCGGCGAGGTGCTGCCGGCACCGGGCAACGCGACGGAGCGCTGCTTGGGCGCGGACGTCGGGCCGACCACGGTCTGGGACAGGGGCGCCGTGAGGGCAACCGCAGGGTCGGAGCCGACCGTCGGCGTCAGCGTGGGCGCGACCGTAGGTGTGGAACCGGTCGTCGGTCGCTTGCCGCCCTTGCTCGCCTTGGTCGCCGCGGGACTGCCGGGGCCCTTCCCGCCGGCGGCACCGTCGGTCCCGGCGATGCCACTGCCACCGCCGGTGGCCGGCTTCTTCGTCGTGCTCCCGGGTGCCGCGGTCCCTGACGGGTCGCCGCCGGGTGCGGCGGAGGGTCGGCCCTCCCCGGCCTTGTCGCCGCCCGGCTCCTTGCCACCGTGCTCGTCGCCTGCTGACGCGATGCCGGCCGAGAGTGCGCCCGGTGCCGCCGCGGCCGCAGGCAGCGCGGCCAGGACGACTCCCGCGCCCTGCCCAGCGGTCGCCGCGGCAGGCACGAGCACGATCGCCCCGTCGCCGCGCCGGGCCAGGACGAGCCCACGGGCATCGGTGCTCGCGGTGGTGCGCGGCAGGCCGAGCCGCGAGAGCAGCGCACTCGAGGCGTCGCTGCGGGCCGCCGCGTCCATCTCCTTGACGACCCGGGCCCTCTGCCCCGGTTCGGCGGCGTGGTGCGGGATCGTGACGGCCGCGGCCACACCGGCCCCGGAGGCCGCCACGACGAGGGCTGCGAAGGGGCCGAGGTAGCGGTGCGTCCTGCTCCTCCTGCGGCGCCCCGCGCGTACGGTCAGGGGCGTGTCGGCGTGGTCGGCGAGGGCTGCGAGCAGGCCGGCGACCGGCTCGGAGCCGGCAGGCTCGCGAGCCGCCAGCCGGTCGAGCATCAGGTCGTCGGCGAGGAGATCGCTCATCGGGATGAGGCGGCTCATGCCACGTCCCCCCTCTCGGCCTGGCTGATCATGGTTCTCAGCTTGCCCAGGGCCCGGTGCTGGGCCACGCGTACGGCCCCCGTGGACATCCCCAGCGCTGCGGCGGTCTCCTCGGTCGACATGCCGACGGCGACCCGGAGCGTGAGGATCTCGCGCTGCTGCCCCGGAAGCCGCTGCATGAGGGCCAGAGCCGTGGCTGCGTCGTCGCGCATGACGGCAACGGTCTCGGGTGACGGGGCGTCGTCCGGCCCGTCGGGGACGTCGGGCACGGGCGCGGGCCCGCGCATGGCCGCCCGCTGCGCGTCGACGAGCTTGCGGGAGATGATCGTGTAGACGAAGGCCTCGAAGGGCAGGCCACGCTCCTGGTAGGTCGGCAGAGCCGCGATGACGGCCATGCACACCTCCTGCGCGACGTCCTGGGCAGTGTCCTCGGCGCCGAAGCGACCGAGCCGGACGCGGGAGTACCTCACGGCCATGTCCCTGACCTGAGCCAGGAGCAGGTCACGAGAGAGCGGATCGCGCCCCGAGAGCGCTACCAGCTCCTTCAGCGACGGAGCGTCCACCCGCTCCATCGCACCGACGGCACCCGGCGTTACGCCCGTGCGCGTCGACCACCCGAGACCCATGTGAGTCCTCGTCCCCCCGAACTTGTCGTCTGCCGGCGAGCCGTGCCTCGCCGCCCTCGCTGTCCACTCGGGCCGAAGCCGATCGGAGTGGAGCCATGCTACTGCCGGCGGAAGTGCCGGATCGCGCACATCATGCCCGAAACATCCTCGTCGGAGAGCATGCCATCGCGATGGCAATTCTTGAACAAGTCCTTAAGAATCCGCTCTTTATCCGTGATCACGAGCGCGGTTAGCGTCGGATCCGCGGCCCGCACCCCTCTTTTCTGCACCGAGCGAGCCGGTACGACACGCGGGCACCCCCGCCCCACGGAGAGACGAGTTCATGGCCGAGATCACCCGCCTTCCCGGACCAGTTGCCGACCTGTGGGACTGGCAGCTGGACGGGGCCTGCCGCGGCGTCAGCCCCGAGGTCTTCTTCCACCCGGAGGGCGAGCGCGGCCCGCGCCGCCGCAACCGTGATGCGCAGGCCAAGGCCGTCTGCGCCGCCTGCCCAGTGGTGGCCCAGTGCCGCTCCCACGCTCTCGAGGTCCGAGAGCCCTACGGCGTCTGGGGCGGTCTCACCGAGGGCGAGCGCGAGCTGCTCTACGACGGCATCCAGGAGGCCTCCTGAGCTCATGCCGCCGGCCCCGCTCCATGGGTGGCCGTCGGCGCCCGCCTGACCCGCACCGGTCGCAACACGCCGCGGCCGCGCAGGACAGGACGAACGAGGGCCGCTCCCCGGTGGGGAGCGCCCCTCGTCGTGTGTCAGGCGCGTGGCGCCCGGCGAGACCTGCCGAGTGGGTCAGTGACCGTGCCCGTGGCCGTGGCCACCGGCCTCGGCGTCCTCCTCCGGCTTGTCGACGACGAGCGTGTCGGTCGTGAGGATCATCGACGCGATCGACTCCGCGTTGCGCAGCGCGGAGCGCGTCACCTTGACGGGGTCGATGACGCCGGCGCCGATCAGGTCGCCGTACTCGCCCGTCGCGGCGTTGAGGCCCTGGCCGAGCTCGAGCTCGGCGACCTTCGAGGTCACGACGTAGCCCTGGAGGCCGGCGTTCTCGGCGATCCAGCGCAGCGGCTCGGCGACGGCCTTGCGCACGATGGACGCGCCGGTGGCCTCGTCACCCGACAGCTCGAGCGCGTCGATGGCGGTCGCGGCGTGGATGAGAGCGGTGCCGCCGCCGGCGACGATGCCCTCCTCGATCGCGGCACGCGTCGCGGAGATCGCGTCCTCGATGCGGTGCTTCTTCTCCTTGAGCTCGACCTCGGTGTGGGCACCGACCTTGATGACGCAGACGCCACCGGCGAGCTTGGCGAGGCGCTCCTGGAGCTTCTCGCGGTCCCAGTCGGAGTCGGTGCGCTCGATCTCGGCCTTGATCTGGTGCACGCGGCCGGCGACCTCGGACTCCTCGCCGGCGCCGTCGATGATCGTCGTGTTGTCCTTGGTCAGCACGACGCGGCGGGCCTGGCCGAGGACCGTCAGGTCGGCCTGGTCGAGGCTGAGCCCCACCTCGGGGGCGATGACCTGGCCACCGGTGAGGACGGCGATGTCCTGGAGCATGGCCTTGCGGCGGTCGCCGAAGCCGGGGGCCTTGACGGCGGCCACGTTGAAGGTGCCGCGGATCTTGTTGACGACGAGCGTGGAGAGGGCCTCGCCCTCGACGTCCTCGGCGATGATGAGCAGCGGCTTGCCGGACTGCACGACCTTCTCGAGGACCGGCAGCACCTCGGCGACCGAGGAGATCTTGCCCTGGTTGATCAGGACGTAGGCGTCCTCGAGGACGGTCTCCATGCGCTCGGTGTCGGTGACGAAGTAGGCCGAGAGGTAGCCCTTGTCGAACTGCATGCCCTCGGTGAACTCGAGCTCGGTGGCGGTCGTCGAGGACTCCTCGACGGTGATGACGCCGTCCTTGCCGACCTTGTCGAAGGCCTCGCCGATCAGGCCGCCGAGCGTGGCGTCCTGCGCGGACAGGGTCGCGACGGACGCGATCTCGTCCTTGCCGTCGACCTCGCGGGCGTTCTCGAGCAGGCGGTCGTTGACCGCGGTCACGGCCTTGTCCATGCCGCGCTTGAGGGCGGCGGGGGCGGCGCCGGCGGCGACGTTGCGCAGGCCCTCCTTGACCATGGCCTGCGCGAGCACGGTCGCGGTCGTCGTGCCGTCACCGGCGACGTCGTTGGTCTTGGTCGCGACCTCCTTGGCGAGCTGGGCGCCGAGGTTCTCGTAGGGGTCCTCGAGCTCGATCTCGCGGGCGATGGTGACGCCGTCGTTGGTGATCGTGGGGGCGCCCCACTTCTTGTCGATGACGACGTTGCGGCCCTTCGGGCCGAGCGTCACCTTGACGGCGTTGGCGAGCGCGTCAACGCCGCGCTCGAGCGACTTGCGGGCGGAGTCGTCGAACTCCAGCTGCTTGGCCATGGTGTTCCTTTGGCTCGGGTTGCTTTGCGGTTGCGGTGCTTGAGGGAGAACGAGACGCACCCCGGGGAGACCCCAGCGGGGCTCACCGGGGTGCGGTCACGGCATACGGCTGGGTCAGCCGACGATGGCGAGGACGTCGCGCGCGGAGAGGATCAGGAACTCCTCACCGCCGTGCTTGACCTCGGTGCCGCCGTACTTGCTGAAGATGACCTTGTCGCCGACCTTGACGTCGAGCGGGACGCGCTCGGTGCCGCTGTCGCTGAAGCGACCGGGGCCCACGGCGACGACCTCGCCCTCCTGGGGCTTCTCCTTGGCCGTGTCCGGGATGACGAGACCCGAGGCAGTGGTCTGCTCGGCCTCGAGGGACTTGACGACGATGCGGTCTTCGAGCGGCTTGATGGAAACCGACACGGTGGTGACCTTCCCTTCGGGACAGTCGGAAACTGACGACGGACTGTGGGCTCTTCGAGGCTGGCCGCCGTCGCGGGGGTCGGCCTCCCTCGAGGAGGGCGCTGGCACTTTCGGCTCGAGAGTGCCAACAAGATGAAATCTAGGTTTGCGGTTAGCACTCGGTCAAGTCGAGTGCCAACACTCGTGGCCGCGCTGGCAGGATGGGCCCATGGACGCCGCGATGGTCGACCGGCTCGCCGCGGGCGAGGGGTGGGCCCTGCTCCAGTCGCTGCCTCCCTACGACGAGGCCACCTCCCTCCAGCTGCAGGACCGGCTGCGCGAGGCGGGCTTCGACGCCGACCTCGTGGCCGCCGCGATGACGCAGTCGCGGCTGCGCGCGCGAGCGGCCCCGAAGTTCGGCGACTTCGCCGCCGGGATGCTCTTCACCCCGGACGGGCTCGAGCAGTCGACACGCCTCGCGATCGCCGCCCGGCACGCGCAGCGGTATGCCGCCGCGGACGTCCGCGAGGTCTACGACCTCGGCTGCGGGCTGGGCGCGGACGCGATGGCCTTCTGCGGGCTCGACCTCCGCGTCCAGGCCGTCGACGCCGACGACGCGACGGCACGCATCGCTGCCGTCAACCTGCGCCACTGGCCGACGGCACGCGTACGTCACGCCCTCGCCGAGGACGTACGCCTCCCGCGCGGTGAGGCGGCACGCGACGTCGGCGTGTGGCTCGACCCGGCCCGTCGGGTCAGCGGCGTGGCCGACGCCCGCGGGCGCACGAAGCGGGTCTTCTCCCTCGACGCCATCTCCCCGCCGTGGTCGCAGGTCCTGGCCTTCGCCGACGAGCTGCCGGCGACCGGCGCCAAGCTCTCCCCCGCGTTCCCCCACGGGTCGGTGCCGCGCGGCGCCGAGGCGCAGTGGACGTCCTGGCAGGGCGAGGTGCTCGAGTGCGCCGTGTGGTGGGGGCCGCTCGTCGCCACCCCCGGGCGGACGGCGGCCGTGTGCACCGGCTCCACGACGTCGGTCGTCACCGAGGACGACGCGGCGGAGGGCATGCTCGAACCGGCCCTGGGGTCGGTGGCAGACGTCGGCGAGTGGCTCTACGAGCCGGACCGGGCGGTCATCCGGGCGGGGCTCACGGGGGCCCTCGTCTCGGCGGTGGAGGGCGCCGAGCTCGCGTCCGGCGTCGGCTACGTGACGAGCGGCGTCGCCCGCGAGGTGCCGTGGGCACGCCGCTTCCGGGTGCTCGAGGCCATGCCGCTGTCCACCAAGCGCCTCGCGCGGTGGCTGCGCGACCAGGGACACGACCGGGTCACCATCAAGAAGCGCGGTGTCACCCTCGACGCCGACGTGCTGCGCCGCCAGCTGAAGATGACCGGCCGCGGGAAGGGCGGCTCGGAGGCGACCCTCGTGCTGACCCGCATCGGAGGCGGCCAGGTCGCCCTCGTGGTCACGCCCGCCTGACTTCTGTCTCCCCCGCCTCGGCCGGGCGACCGCGACGCCCGCCGACGCTCGCGGCGTGGAGCGTCGGCGGGCGGTCCCGAGCCACGTGCCGTCCCAGCGCACGCTGCCCGCCACCGATGCCGCTCGCGGCAACGGACGTCACGGTCCTCAGCATGACCGGCTCCGCTAGGCGGAGGTCCGGCTCAGCGGTCAGCGGCATACAGCTCGTGGAGAGCGCTCCAGGTGGCGTCCCAGTCGGGCAGGGGGTCACCGGCCACGTCGGCCGCGAGCCGGCGGACGTACGTGTCCCAGCCTGCGGCGTACCCGGCCGCCTGCGCCGCACCGAGTCGCTCGTGGCGCAGGACGAGCCTCGCTCCATCACCGTCGGACGAAACGTCGGCGGTGACGCGGGTCTCGACGGCGCCGATCGGCCATTCCCACACCAGCAGGTGCGGTGGTTCGCACGACACGACCCGGCACCGCGGGGTGTCCGCGTCGTCGAAGTGGACGGTGAAGGCGCCGCCCTCGCGCAGGTCGCCCGAGACGGGGGCGAACCAGCGGGCGAGGCGCTCGGGATCGGTGCAGGCCTGCCACAGGTCGTCCTGCGACGTCGAGTAGCGCCGGTCGAAGACGACGGCCACGCCCTTGCCCGCCTGCTCGATGCGTCCCAACACGTGCGTCAGCTCAGTCATCGCTGCTCCTTCGTCGGGCCCGCTGCCCGCGGGCGATCTCGGTGTCGAGGGCGTCGAGGCGCTGCCCCCAGAACGTGCGCACGTCCTGGCACCACTGCTCGATCTCGTCGAGGGCGCCGGGAGCCAGACGGTAGACGCGGCGCTGCCCCACGGCCTCGGCCGCGACGACTCCGGCCTCGCGCAGCACCCGCAGGTGCCTCGAGATCCCCGGCCGGGCGGTGTCGAACAGGGCGGCCACCTCGCCCACCGTCAGCTCCTCGCGGGCGAGGTGCTCGACGATGACGCGCCGCGTCGGGTCGGTCAGCGCCTCCCAGGTACCGGTCACCGGCCCAGCGTAACGCCCAGGTTACGTAACTGAGAAGGTACACATCGCCGCCACCCGGAGCTCGGCGGTCAGAGGGCGGCGTCGGGCTGGGCGCCCACCCAGCGGACGGCGGCGGCCCCGGCTCGGTTGGCCGCCTCGAGCGCAGCACGGTCGTCGGCCCCGTCGGCGAGCGCCGCCGCCAGCGCCCCGCAGAACGCGTCACCGGCGCCGACCGTGTCGCCGAGGTCGCGCTTCGCGACGGGTATGCCGTCGACGCCCTCCAGCCCCCAGCGCGCGCCGGCTGCCCCGAAGGTCACGAGCAACGACTGCGGGATGAGCCCGGAGTCCGCGAGGGCGCGCATCTCGGACTCGTTGACCACCACGGGGTCGGCCAGGGCGACGACGTCGGCCGGCAGGGCGGCATACGGAGCGAGGTTGAGCACGACCCGCGCTCCCGCTCGGTGGGCGGCGCGGGCGGCGTCGGCCACGGTCTCGAGGGGGACCTCGAGCGAGCACAGGAGCACGTCGCCGCGGCGCAGGCTGCTCGCGTGCTCGACGAGGGCCCGGTCGCGCTCACCGTTGGCGCCCGCCACGACGATGATCGAGTTCTCGCCCTGCTCGTCGACGGTGATGAAGGCGGTGCCGGTAGGAGCGGTGCTGCTCACGGACACGGCGTTCGTGTCGACGCCGAGCGTCACGAGGCGGTCGAGGTAGGCGCGGCCGGGTCCGTCGTCGCCCACGCGCGCGAGCACGGCCACGTCGGCGCCGGCGCGGGCCGCCGCGACCGCCTGGTTGCCGCCCTTTCCGCCGGCGAACGTGCCGCCCGCCTCGCCGAGCAGCGTCTCGCCGGGCAGGGGGTGGCGTTCCACGAGGGTGACGACGTCGACGTTGAGGGAGCCGAGCACGACGACGCGGCCCATCAGCGCTCCCCCAGGCGTCCGAGGAGCGTGTCGGCCCAGAGCCTCGCGTAGCGCGGGCCGTCGACCTCGAGGGCCACGTCGATGCGGACGGGAGCCTCGCCGTGCGGGTCGTGCGCCAGGTCGCCGCTCCAGTCGCGGCGGTCGACGATGGTGCGCCCGCGTGACCACGTGCCGGCGAGCTCGACCCGCAGCGGCAGCGTCTGCGTCTTCAGCCCCGCCCGGTCGACGACCGCGCACACGGCGCCGGCGTCACCGATGGTCGAGGCGTCCCGGCCGAAGCGCTGGTTCTGGAAGGCGAGCAGCCGGCCGCCGAGCTCGGCGGGGCCCCGGCCACCGACGGCGAGCAGCTCGTCGACGACCTCGGCGCCGACGACGGGCTCGTAGAAGACGTCGAGGCCGTACATCGTGACCGGGATGCCCAGGTCGGCCGCCGCGTCCAGGGTGACTGCCGCCGCCTCGGGGTCGTGGAAGACGTTGAACTCCGCAGAGGCGGTGGCGTTCCCGACGTTCGCCGCGCCACCCATGAAGACGATCTCCGAGATCCCCTGTGCCGCGTCGGGATAGGTGCGCAGCAGCAGCGCGATGTTCGTCAGCGGCGCGAGGGGCATGAGCGTCACGGGCCGGTCCGACTCGGCGGCCTCACGGCACACGTCCCTCAGCAGCTCCACGGCGTGCCGCCGGTCGGCGGCCATCGCGGCCGGGCCCCAGCCGAGGTCGGCCATGCCGTCCTCGCCGTGGACGTGGCGAGCGTCCACCGGCGCCTCGAGCAGCGGCCGCTCCGCGCCCCGGGCCACCGGCACGTCCGTTCGTCCGGCGGTCTCGAGGACGAGCAGCGTGTTGCGCACGACGTCGTCGACGGGAGCGTTGCCGCCGACGCACGAGACGGCCCGCAGGTCGAGTCCGGGGTGCAGGGCGGCGAGGAGCAGGGCGCACGCGTCGTCGACTCCGGTGTCGACGTCGAGCACGACCGGGATCGGTTGGGTCGTCACAGCGGCAACGTACCGGGTGGGCACGCCTGCCCGAGCGGCACCACGGGCCCGCGCACCCTGACGGGATAGGCTCGAACGATGCGCCAGAGCCCCAGCCGACGCGACCGCCTCACCCCCGTCGTGACGGCCGTCCTCGTGGCGGCCGCGACCTCGCTGGCCGCGGCCTGCACCTCCGGGCCCAACCCCCGCGCCTCCTCGACGACCGCGACGCCACGACCCTCGACGACGCAGCTGCCCACGAGCCCCCCGAGCTCCAGCACCACCTCGACGCCCTCCGCGTCGGCGTCCTCCGCCCGCTCCACACCGACCGCCGGCACGCCCGCCGCGCCGTCCTCGTGCGCGCCGGCCATCGTCTCGCGCATGAGCCCGAGCGAGCGGGCCGGACAGCTGCTCATGGTCGGGCTCGGGAGCGACACGAGCCGCACCAGCCTCGACGCCCTCGTGACCGGCCGCCACCTCGGCGGGGTCATCCTCCTGGGCGGCTGGACCGGCGGCAGCGACTCCGTGCGCACCACGACGCGCCACCTCGCCGGCCTGGCGTCCAAGGCCGACACGGCCGGCCTCGGGCTGCTCCTCGCGGCCGACCAGGAGGGAGGAGCGGTGCAACAGCTGCGCGGGCCCGGCTTCAGCCGTATGCCGTCCGCCCGCGTCCAGGACCAGGGCTCCCCCTCGAACCTGACCGCCGACGCGACGCGTTGGGGGGCCGAGCTGCGCCGGGCGGGCATCAACGTCAACCTCGCGCCCGTGGCCGACACGGTGCCCACCTCCGTCGGGCGCGCCAACGGGCCCATCGGGCAGTACGACCGGCAGTTCTCCAGCAATCCCGAGCGTGTGTCCACGATGGTCGGCGCCTTCCTCGCCGGCATGCGGGCCGGCGGCGTCGCCGCCACCGTCAAGCACTTCCCCGGGATCGGGCGGATCACCGGCAACACCGACGTCACCTCGAGCGGCATCACGGACGGCACGACGACGGTCGACGACCCCTACCTCGAGCCGTTCCGCACCGGCATCCAGGACGGTGTGGAGCTCGTCATGGTCGGCTCGGCGATCTACAGCCGCATCGACCCCGGCACCAACGCCGTCTTCTCCAGGCGCATCGTCACCGACCTGCTCCGCGACCGCCTCTCCTACGACGGCGTCGTCATCACCGACGACGTGGGCGCCGCCAGGTCCGTGGCCGCCGTGCCGGTCGGCGAGCGAGCCACCCGCTTCATCGAGGCCGGCGGCGACATCACCCTCACCGCCCGCCCCAGCACCGTCCCCGCCATGCACGACGCCATCACCACCAAGGCGAAGTCCAGCCCCGCCTTCGCCAAGCAGGTCCAGGCCGCCACCACGCGAGTCGTCGACCTCAAGCTCCGAAGGGGCCTGGCCACCTGCCCCTGAGCGACACGAGCAGCCGAAACCGCGCCACGGCGCACTTGAGTGCGTAGTCGGCCCCAGGTCGCGGCCGAAACCGCGCCAGGGCGCACTTCAGTGTGTCGCCGGCCCCAGATCGCGGCCGAAACCGCGCCACGGCGCACTTGCGTGTATCACCTGCCCCAGATCGCGGCCGAAACCGCGCCATGGCGCACATGCGCGTGTCGCCTGCCCCAGACCGCGGCCGAAACCGCGCCACGGCGCAATTTACGGGTTGCCGAGCAGCGGAGCGAGCGTGCAGGGCAGAGGAGGGCGCACGAGCGGGAGAGCGGCATCGGCAGCCGGCCCACGGCATACGCAGCCGAACAGCGCGCTGGTACGGCCGGCTGACGCTCCAGCCGCGAGGCCGTTCGGGCGCCCGACGGCCCCAGCCCAGCGGGCTCGAGACCTAAGCCTGGACCAGAGTCACCGGCATCGACGAGTCGGTGGGAAGACCGAGGTCGCTCGGCTCGCGCCCCTTCGCCACCATCTGTGCCCCCAGCGCCGCGACCATGGCCCCGTTGTCGGTGCACAGCCCGGGGCGCGGCACCCGCAGTGTCACGCCGGCCTTGTCGCACCGCTCCTGGGCGAGCGCGCGCAGGCGCGAGTTGGCGGCGACGCCGCCGCCGATCAGCAGGTGGTCGACGTCGTTCTCCCTGCAGGCGAGGAGCGCCTTGCGGGTGAGGACGTCGACGACCGCCTCCTGGAAGCTCGCGGCCACGTCGGCGACCGGGACGGTCTCGCCGGCGCGCTGCCGCGTCTCGACCCACCGTGAGACGGCCGTCTTGAGGCCTGAGAAGGAGAAGTCGAAGCGGTGTCGCTCGAGGTCGCGGCCTGTGGTGAGGCCGCGCGGGAAGTCGATGGCGACCCGGTTGCCCTCTCGCGCAGCTCGGTCCACGTGCGGGCCGCCGGGGAACGGCAGGCCGAGGACGCGGGCGACCTTGTCGAACGCCTCCCCGGCGGCGTCGTCCATCGTGGAGCCGAGCGAGCGTACGTCGTTGGTGACGTCGGGGACGAGGAGAAGGGAGGAGTGTCCCCCGGAGACGAGCATCGCCATGGTCGGCTCGGGCAGCGGGCCGTGCTCGACGATGTCGACGGCCACGTGCGAGGCCAGGTGGTTGACGCCGTAGATCGGCTTGCCGAGGGCCAGCGCCAGCGCCTTGGCAGAGGCGACCCCGACCAGGAGTGCGCCGGCGAGGCCGGGACCCGACGTGACGGAGATGGCGTCGAGGTCGCGCAGCGAGACTCCTGCCTCGCGGCAGGCGCGCTCGATCGTCGGCACCATGGCCTCGAGGTGGGCACGGCTCGCGACCTCCGGGACGACGCCACCGAAGCGGGCGTGCTCGTCGACGCTGCTGGCGACCGTGTCGACGAGCAGGGTCTGCCCGCGGACGATGCCGACGCCCGTCTCGTCGCAGGAGGTCTCGATGCCGAGGACGAGGGGCTCGTCGCTCATGCGTCTCCCTTCGTGAGGAGCAGGCGCATCACGAGCGCGTCCACGTCCCCGGGTTGGTAGTAGCGGCGGCGTACCGAGATGACCTCGAAGCCGGCACGGTCGTAGAGGCGGCGGGCAGCGTCGTTGTCGGCGCGCACCTCGAGGAGCACCGCGTCGGCGGCCCGGTCGGCCGCCCGGCGGAGCAGCTCGGTGAGCAGCACCCGGCCGACGCCGCGCCCCCGGTGGGCGGGTGCGACGGCGATGGTCATGACGTCGGCCACGTCGCCCGCGACGTCGAGACCGGCATACCCGGCGATGGTCCCGTCGGCGGCGGTGGCGACGACGTAGTCGCGACGCGGGCGGCCGGCGAGCTCGGCCCACCACGTCTGCTCGGACCACGCGTCGTGCGCGAAGAGGTGCTGCTCGAGCTCGGCGAGACTGGACAGGTCGGTCCACTCGAGGTCACGCAGCGCCACCCCGTCGGCGGTGTGCGCACGAGGCTCCACGACGGTCATCCGAGGGTCGACTTTGCCGCGGCCGGAGCGGGCGACACGTCGGGGCGGCGCAGGTAGAGCGGTTCGAGGCCGTCGAAGCCGTCACCGGGGTCGACGCGCTGCAGCGGGCCGTCCGCGGCGCCGGGCGTCTCGCGCAGGCGGCGGACCGCGAGGTCGGCGAGCGCTCCCCCGCTGACGTCGAGCGGTGGCAGCGAGTGCGGCAGCGCCTCACCGTAGAGCGAGGGACCGCGCCCCGCCGTGGGCAGGGACCGCAGCTCCTCGGGGAGGTCCGCGGCCCGGGAGACCAGCGGGTCGCCCACGCGCTCGGCCCGTTCGGCGCCGAGAACGTAGGCGGCGGCATACACCTCCTTGCGGCGGGCGTCGGTCGCGACGAGCAGGTGCCCGCGGTGGCCACCCAGCCAGGCCTCGTGCGCGATGGCGTCGAGGCTGGTGAGCCCCCGCACCGGCACTCCGAGGGCGAAGGCGAAGGTGCGGGCGCTGACGATGCCGACGCGCAGCCCGGTGAACGGCCCGGGGCCGATGCCGACGACGACGTCGGTGACGTCGGCGGGCTCGGCGCCCACGTGCGCCAGCGCCCCGCCGATGCCGGGGGCGAGGTGCTCGGCGTGCGCCCGCGCGTCGAGCGTGGTGACCTCCGCGACGACCGAGGTGCCGTCGTGCAGGCCGACGGTGATGGCGGTCGTGGAGGTGTCGATGGCGAGCAGGAGCACGACGGTCAGGCTATCCGAGCACGCGGCGGGGCCCCGAACCCGAGGGTCCAGGGGTATGCCGCGGGGCGAGAGCGGCGGATCGGCCGGCGGGCAGGTCAGCGGGCGGGTGCGACCGCGTCGAGGACGGCGTCCCACCGGTCGCCCACGCCGACGAGACGCGCGGTGCGGACGTCGTCGCCGACGATCGTCAGCTCGAGCCGCGACTCGGTCAGCTGCTCGGCGAGCCCTGCTCCCCACTCGACGACGGTGACGCTCTCGTCGAGGTCGGCGTCGAGGTCGAGGTCGTCGAGCTCGAGCGCCGAGCCGAGCCGGTACGCGTCGACGTGCACGAGCGACGGACCGTCGACGAGCGACGGGTGCACCCGCGCGATGACGAACGTCGGCGAGGTGATGGGGCCGCGCACCCCGAGGCCTTCGGCGATGCCCTGCGTGAGCGTCGTCTTGCCCGCGCCCAGGTCGCCCGTGAGCACGAGGACGTCACCGCCGCGCAGCAGGGCCCCGAGCCGACGGCCGAAGTCCTGGGTGTCGTCGGTCGTGGCCCACCGGACCTCACGCACCACCGGTCACGCTCCCTTGCGGCGGCTCGACCGCGGGCGGCCTCGCCTGCCGCGTCGCGCCCGGGCGAGCTCGGCGGCCTCCTTCTCGAGGCGCTTGAGGCGACGGTTCTTCGACACGTCGGTGACGACGCGGCGCACCCGCGGCTGCTTGGCCACGTCGACCTGCTGGGCACGGGCCCGGGCCGACTGGTCGACGAGCTGGACGAGGTGGGCGCCCAGCAGGTCGGGGTGCTCGAGCATGATCACGTGGCCGGCGTCGTTGACGACGATGTGCTCGGCGCCGGGGATGCCCTCGACGATGAGCTCGCTGTGCGCGGGCGGGGTGAGGATGTCCTCGCGGCCGTTGAAGACGAGCACGACGGCGTGCTGGAACTCCGAGAGCGCCGGCCGCTTGTCGAAGCCGTCGAAGGTGCGGAGGTAGTCGTTGACGACGTCCAGTGGGGTGCTCAGCAGGATGTCGGCGGTGTAGCGCACCACCGAGCGCGGCACCGGCGAGGCGAACGAGTTCTGCTCGACCATGAAGTGCTCGAGGTCGCGGGCGACCCGGCGGACCCTCGTGACGAGCTCGGGGCGCTGGGCGAGGGAGGCGAGGACACCGGGGCCCAGCCGCTCGAGCATCAGGCGGCCGAAGGTCGCGACCCGGCCGCCGTTGGCGAGCATGAGGCCGCCGGCGCTCGTGGCGATGAACCCTGCGCCGACGACACGGTCGACGACGAGCTGGCGGTGCTGCTCGCCCAGGGCGAGCATCGTCATGCCACCCATCGAGTGGCCGACGAGCACGATGTCGCCCTCTGGCACCAGCTGCGCGATCACCTGGTGCAGGTCCTCGCCGAGCCGCTCGATCGTGTAGCTGTCCTTCTCGCCGCGGCCGGAGCGTCCGTGGCCGCGCTGGTCCCAGCTGACGACTCGGTAGCCGGCGGCCTTGAGGGCGCGACGCTGGTAGACCCAGCAGCGCAGGCTCAGGCAGTAGCCGTGCGTCAGGACGACGGTCGGCAGCTCCTCCGCGCGGCCGTTGCGCGTGGCACCCTCGGCGGCCGCGCGCGCGGCGTCCGGCTCGGGCAGGTCGACCTCGACGTGGATGGTGACGCCGTCGTCGGTCACGACGACGTGCTCCTCGTCCGGGGTGATGTCGAGCAGCTCCGGGGTCTCGAGAGCCGCCATCGCGGCGCGGTGCTTGCCCGCGCGGTCGGCGGCGATGCCGGCAGCGACGCCGGCGGCAACGCCCAGTGAGGCAGCGGCGATGCCGAGGACCGGGTTGCGGCGCGGGCTCATGCCCCGCCCTCCGGCCCGCCGACGTAGAGCCTCGGCACCCGCGCCCCCAGCCGGGTGACGATCTCGTAGCTGATGGTGTCGGTGGCGTCGGCCCAGTCCTGCGCGGTGGGCTCGCCGGGCGCGCCGCCGAAGAGGGTCACGATGTCGCCGGCGCGGGCCCGGGACCCGGGGCCGAGGTCGAGGACGAACTGGTCCATGCAGACCCGGCCGGCGATGGTCGTGCGGCGACCCTCGGCGAGCACGGGGCCGACGTTGCTGGCGTTGCGGGGCACGCCGTCGGCGTACCCGGCGGGCACGAGGCCCACGACCGTGTCGACCGTCGGCGCGTACGCGTGGCCGTAGCTGATGCCCTGCCCCGCGGGCAGTGCCTTGACCAGGGCCAGCCGGGCCCGGAGCGTCATGGCCGGTCGCAGCCCGAAGTCGTCGTCGACCTGCGGGACCGGCGTCAGGCCGTAGATGGCGATGCCGGGCCGCACGAGGTCGGCATGGGCGGACGGGTGCACGAGCGTGGCCGCCGAGTTGGCGAGGTGGCGCACCTCGAGGCGCAGCCCGGCGCGCTCGGCCTCGGCGACGGCCTCGAAGAAGCGGTCCTGCTGGGCCAGCACGGTGGGGTGCTCGGGCGAGTCGGCGTGCGCGAAGTGCGTCCAGGCGCCGACGACGCGGACGACGCCCTCGGCCTCCAGGACACGGGCATGCTGGACGAGCACCGACCAGTCCGCGCCGTAGGCGCCGCCGCGGCCGAGCCCGGTGTCGACCTTGAGGTGCACCCGCGCGGTGCGGCCCACGGCAGCCGCGGCCGCGGCGATCTCGTCGAGGACCCACGGCGCCGAGGCGGACAGGTCGATGTCGCGGGAGACGGCACCGGCGAAGTCCGATCCGGGGACGCTGAGCCAGGTCAGCAGGCGCGTCGCGATGCCGGCGTCCCGCAGCGCGAACGCCTCGGCGAACTGTGCCGTCCCGAGCCAGGTGGCGCCGCCACGCAGCGCGGCGCGAGCCACCGGCAGCAGGCCGTGCCCGTAGGCGTCGGCCTTGACGACCGCCATGAGCTCCGACGAGGGGGCCAGCGCCCGCAGGGTGCGCACGTTGTGCTCGACCGCGGCCAGGTCGATCTCGGCCCACACGGTCAGGCCCCGGGTCTCCGGCTCGTCGCGGACCGTGGCGGGGGCGGTGGCAGGCGTGGCCGCCGGTCCGGCGTCGGGGACGTCGATCTGGCTCATGCGTGCAGTCTCGCAGTTCGTCGGGGTGGTCCGGGAACGGGGCTCGGCAGCCGAGAGGCCGCGGCCGGCTCAGCCCGGAGCGGACCGTCCCCTGGCCAGCAGGTCGCGCACCGTCGGGCGTAGGCCGTGGGCCACCGCGAGCGCCCGCAGCGGGCCCCCGCCCGAGGCGCGGTCAGCAGCGACCCCGTGCACGAGAGCCCCGAGCGACGCGGCGTCGTGCGGTGCGAGGCCCGAGGCGAGCAGCGCGCCGATCACGCCGGAGAGCACGTCGCCGGCGCCGGCGGTGGCGAGCCACGACGGGGCGTCGGCCTGCGAGCGGACGGGCTCGCCCTCGGTGACGACGAGGGTCGTGGCGCCCTTGAGCAGGACGGTGGCGCCGGTCAAGGCTGCGAGCCGGCGGGCGTGGCCCAGCGGGTCTGCCTTGACGTCGTCGGCGGTGGTTTCCGCACCGCGCGCGGGACCGGTGACGGGACGTTCGCCGCGGTCACGGTCTGCTGTGGCCCCGGAACCGCCCTGGGTCCCGTCGTCCGTCCCCGCGGACCGGCCCTCGAGGCGGGTCAGCAGCCGGGCCAGCTCGCCGGCGTGCGGGGTCAGGACCGTCGGCGCACCGCGCCGGCCCTCGACCAGCGCGAGGCCGCCGGCGTCCACGACGACCGGCAGGTCGCTGCCGAGGGCGGCACGCGCGGCGTCGAGCTGCTCGCGGGCGCGCTCGTCGTCGGCGTCGGTGTCGAGCCCGGGGCCGACGACCCAGGCCTGCACGCGACCCTCCCCCACGACCGCCTCGGGCACCGCCTGGTGGACCAGGCCCACGGGCGTCGGCGTGCCGACGTAGCGCAGCATCCCCACGCCGGCTTCGGCAGCGGCCGTCGTGCACAGCACGGCTGCGCCCGGGTAGGCCTCGCTGCCGGCGACGACGCCGAGAACGCCGCGGGAGTACTTGTCGTCGCCGCGGCCGGGCACGGGCCACAGCGTCGTGACGTCGTCCCACGTCAACCGCTCGACGGCAGCCGGGACGTCGTCGACCTCGATGCCGATGTCCACGACCGTGAGCCGGCCCGTGGCGGCCTCGCCGGCCGGCAGCAGGTGCACCGGCTTCGGGGTGCCGAAGGTGACGGTCTCGTCGGCCCAGACCGCGTCGTCCTCGCCGGACTCGCCGGCGGGGTCGAGACCGCTGGCCAGGTCGACGGCGATGACCCAGGCGTCGTCGTCGATCGCGTCGACGAGTCGGGCCGCCTCCGGGCGCAGCCCGGGTCGTCCGCCGATGCCGACGATGCCGTCGAGCACCAGGGCGGCCTCGGCAACCGCCTCCACCGCGTCCTCAGGGTCTTCCGCGGCCACGTGCACCAGCGCGCCTGCGGACTCGGCGGCGCGCAACCCGGCCGCGTGGACGCCCGAACGGCCCGCGGACGGGACGAGCACCGCCGCGGAGGCGAAGCCGGACTCGGCGAGCTGCGCGACGGCATACAGCGTGTCGCCGCCGTTGTCGCCCGCCCCGACGAGGCCGACGACCGTGGTGCCCTCCACGTCGGCGAGCCGGGCGGCGGCGACCTCGGCGAGTCCGTGCGCGGCCCGCGACATCAGCTCGCCCTCGGGGAGCCGGGCCATGGCAGCGGCCTCGGCGGCGCGTACGGCCTCGACGGAATGTGCCCGGATCATCAGCCCTCCGCGATGACGACGGCCGACGCCACACCGGCGTCGTGGGACAGGGACAGGTGCAGCGAGTCGACGCCCAGGTCGTTGGCCCGGGCCTGGACGGTCCCCCCGATCTCGAGGAAGGGCCGTCCGTCGTCGTTCGTCACGACGCGCGCATCGGTCCAGTGCAGGCCCACCGGGGCCCCGAGAGCCTTGGCGAGCGCCTCCTTGGCCGCGAACCGTGCGGCGAGCGAGGCGATACCGAGCGATCGCTCCTCGGGCGTGAAGAGTCGTTCGCGCAGCGCCGGGGTGCGCTCGAGGGTGCCCTCGAAGCGTGCGATGTCGACGACGTCGATCCCGACCCCGACGATCACGTCACTCGACCGTGACCGACTTGGCGAGGTTGCGCGGCTGGTCGACGTCGAGGCCCTTGGCCGTGGACAGCCACAGCGCGAACACCTGCAGCGGCACGACCGTGAGCAGCGGCGCGAGCAGGGGGGACGTCGCGGGCACCCGGATCACCTCGTCGGCGAACGGCTCGACCGCCTCGTCCCCCTCCTCGGCGATGACGAGCGTGCGGGCCCCGCGGGCACGGATCTCCTGGATGTTGGAGACGACCTTGCCGTGGAGGCCGTGCTCGCTCGTCGGCGACGGCACGACGACGAAGACGGGCTGCCCGGGCTCGATGAGCGCGATGGGGCCGTGCTTGAGCTCACCGGCCGCGAAGCCCTCGGCGTGGATGTAGGCGAGCTCCTTGAGCTTGAGGGCGCCCTCCATCGCGATCGGGTAGCCGACGTGCCGGCCGAGGAAGAGCACCGAGCGGGTGTCGGCCATGAACTTGGCGATCTCCTGGACGCGGCCCATCCGGCCCAGCAGCGTCTCGATCTTGGCCGGGACCTCGCTCAGCTCCTTCATGACCGACTGCGCGTCGTCGGCGAACGAGCCGCCGCGCAGCTGCGCCAGGTAGAGCCCCAGGACGTAGCAGGCGGTGATCTGGGCGAGGAAGGCCTTGGTCGAGGCGACGGCGATCTCGGGTCCGGCGTGCGTGTAGAGCACGGCGTCGGACTCGCGCGGGATCGTCGAGCCGTGGGTGTTGCACACCGACACCGTGATCGCGCCGAGCTCGCGGGCGTGCTTGACGGCCATGAGGGTGTCCATCGTCTCCCCCGACTGGCTGATCGAGACCACGAGGGTGCGCTCGTTGACGATGGGGTCGCAGTAGCGGAACTCGTGCGCCAGCGCGACCTCGACGGGGATCCGCGTCCAGTGCTCGATGGCGTACTTGGCGACCATGCCGGCGTACGCGGCCGTGCCGCAGGCGACGATCGTGATGCGGTCGACGGCCTTGAGCTGCTCCTCGGAGATGCTCATCTCGTCGAGGACGAGCCGGCCGTCGGCGTCGGTGCGGCCGAGCAGGGTGTCGGCCACCGCATGGGGCTGGTCGTGGATCTCCTTCTCCATGAAGGTCGCGTAGCCACCCTTCTCGGCTGCCGCGGCGTCCCACGTGACCTCGTACGCCTTGCCCTCGGCGGGCGTGCCGTCGAAGCCCACGACGGTGGCGCCGTCGGGCGTGATGGTGACGATCTGGTCCTGCGCGAGCTCGAGCGCGTGGCGGGTGTGGCCGATGAAGGCGGCGACGTCGGAGCCGAGGTAGTTCGCGTCGTCACCCAGGCCGACGACGAGCGGGCTGTTGCGACGCGCGCCCACGACGACGCCCGGCTGGTCGGCGTGGATGGCCAGGAGGGTGAAGGCGCCCTCGAGCTCGGCGACGACCGTGCGCATGGCGGCGGTCAGGTCGTGCTCGCGGTCGTACGCCGCGGCGACGAGGTGGGCCACGACCTCGGTGTCGGTCTCGCTGGCGAACTCGACCCCGTCGGCCAGCAGGCCCTGCTTGAGGGCGTGGAAGTTCTCGATGATGCCGTTGTGGATGAGCGCGAGCTTGCCGTCGCGACCGCCCCGGTGGGGGTGGGCGTTCTGGTCGGTGGGCCCGCCGTGCGTGGCCCAGCGGGTGTGCCCGATGCCGGTCGTCGACGGGGGCATCGGGTCGGCCTCGAGCTCCGCGACGAGGTTGGCGAGCTTGCCGGACTTCTTGCGGGTCTCGACGTGGTCGCCGTCGAGGAGCGCCACCCCCGCAGAGTCGTAGCCGCGGTACTCGAGACGGGCCAGGCCCTCCATGACGACGTCCAGCGCCGTGGCGTCACTCGAGCGTCCGACGTATCCAACGATTCCGCACATGGAGAGCAGCCTAAGGGAACGCGCGCGGGGTCAACGCCACGCACGGTGGCGCCGTCCGCAACAATGGCGCACGTGTCGGAGCCATCCACCGGAACCGGCGGGAGCGGCGTCGATGTCACCAACGGCAGCAACGGCACCGTCATCCCGTCCCCCTACATCGAGCTCGACCGGGCCGCGTGGTCCCGGTTGCGCGAGAACCACCCCCTCAACCTCGACGACGCCGACCTGACGCGCCTGCGCGGCCTCGGCGACCCGGTGGACCTGCAGGAGGTCGAGGAGGTCTACCTGCCGCTGTCGCGCCTGCTGAACTTCTACGTCGGCGCCACCCGCCAGCTGCACCAGGTGACGAGCGACTTCCTCGGTGAGCGCCCGGCCCGCACGCCGTTCGTCATCGGCGTGGCCGGCTCGGTGGCCGTCGGCAAGTCGACGACCGCGCGCGTGCTGCGCGAGATGCTGGCGCGCTGGCCCGACACGCCCCGGGTGGCCCTCGTGACGACCGACGGCTTCCTGCTGCCCAACGCCGAGCTCGAGGCCCGCGGGCTGCTGCACCGCAAGGGTTTCCCGGAGTCCTACGACCGCCGGGCGCTGCTGCGCTTCGTGGCCGAGATCAAGTCCGGTCGGGCCGAGGTGAGCGCACCCGTCTACTCGCACCTGTCCTACGACATCGTCCCGGGCGAGCGCATCGTCGTGCGCCAGCCCGACGTGCTGATCGTCGAGGGCCTCAACGTGCTCCAGGCGCCGGAGAACCACCCGGTGCGCGGCACCGGCCTCGCCGTGAGCGACTTCTTCGACTTCTCCGTCTACGTCGACGCGTGGGTCGACGACGTGCGCAAGTGGTACGTCGAGCGGTTCCTGCGCCTGCGCGAGACGGCGTTCTCGGACCCGGACTCGTACTTCCACCGGTATGCCGCCCTGTCCGACGAGGAGGCCGTCGCGACCGCCAACCGGATCTGGCGCGAGATCAACGGCCCCAACCTCGTCGAGAACATCCTGCCGACGCGCTCGCGCGCCACCCTGGTGCTCTCCAAGGGCGAGAACCACGCGGTCCGCCGCGTGCGCCTGCGCAAGATCTAGGACGTGCGTATGCCGTGTGGCCGGCTCCCAGCGGAGCCGGCCACACGGCATACGGCGTCGGTGTCGGCGTCGGTGTCGGCGTCGGTGTCGGTCAGTACCAGTGCGGCGAGCGCGCCTGCCACGTGGACCAGGCGTTGCACGGGTTGCCGTAGGACATCTCGATGTACCAGAGGCCCCACTTGATCTGGGTCAGCGGGTTGGTGCGGTAGTCGGCACCGAACTGGGCCATCTTGCTCGCCGGCAGGGACTGCGGGATGCCGTAGGCACCGGAGCTCGCGTTGGTGGCGGACCAGCGCCAGTCGCTCTCGCCGTTCCACAGGTTGACGAGGCAGTTGTACTGCGCGTCGCTCGACCAGCCGTGGTCGGCCATCAGGATCCGCGCGGCCGACTGCGGGTCGTTCTTGGCGTTGTCGATGACGCGCTGGCGGGCCTGGTCGCGGGCCGCCTTCTCGGCGGCCGCCCGGGCCTTCTCGGCCTGCTGCGCGGCCGCGAGCTTCTGCTTGGCCTCGAGCTCCTTGGCGGTGCGCGAACCCGTCGCGGCGATCGCGGTGCGGCGCTCGTTGCGGGAGACGGAGGCGGCGGCGCGATAGGTGGTGTCGACGGTGGACGCGCGGGCCAACTCGTCGGTCTGCGCGACGACGCCGTTGCCGACGACGAAGGCTGCCGTGTCGGCGCCGATCAGGTCGTTGGCCTTGGCGTAGGCGAAGCCGGAGGCGCCGAGGCCGAGGGCCAGAGCGCCGGCGAGGATCGGCCGTCCGAAGTGTCGCTTGCGGGGGGTCGACCGGCCGTGCCGGACGCTGCCTGCGCCGCTCGTCGCCTGTGCTGCCTGTCCGTGGCCCCTGCCGGATCGAGCCGCGGGGGTTGCGCGGTTGGAGCGGGGAGCGGTCGAGGGGACCGGTGCGCTGCGGTGCCGGCCTTCATACCGTGCCATGAACAGAGCTCACGCCTTCCTTGGGTCTAGGGGGTCCGGCGCGCGGGAGGACGCGGGCGGTGGCCCGTCGCCGGCCGCGCCGGACGTGTTTCGGGAGACCGTCGCGGTCGCGCTCGCACCCCAGTCGAGCGTTACCGTTCCGAGATCTCCCAGCGACACACGGTGCCATCGAATGCGGGAAGGGGCAAATCGGCGTCCACAGGTGCGCGTGGCGCAGAGCGGGCTGAGCCTACCTTCGGGTAACGGCAGCGGCGGCCCCCGGGCCGAGCCGGGGACCGCCGCCTGTCACGACCGGGGCGAGGTGCAGGTCACATCTCGATGCCCTCGAGCAGGTCGGTGACCAGGGCCGCGATGGGGCTGCGCTCGCTGCGGGTCAGGGTCACGTGCGCGAAGAGCGGGTGGCCCTTGAGCTTCTCGATGACGGCGGCCACCCCGTCGTGCCGCCCCACCCGCAGGTTGTCGCGCTGGGCGACGTCGTGGGTGAGGACCACCTTGCTGTTCTGGCCGATGCGGCTCAGGACGGTCAGGAGCACGTTGCGCTCGAGCGACTGCGCCTCGTCGACGATGACGAAGGCGTCGTGCAGGGACCGGCCGCGGATGTGGGTCAGCGGCAGCACCTCGAGCAGGCCCCGGTCCATGACCTCCTCGACGACCTCGGTGGAGACCAGCGCGCTGAGGGTGTCGAAGACCGCCTGTCCCCACGGGTTCATCTTCTCCTGCTCGGTGCCGGGCAGGTAGCCGAGCTCCTGGCCGCCGACGGCGAAGAGGGGTCGGAAGACGAGGACCTTGCGCTGGATGCGCCGCTCCATCACCGACTCGAGGCCGGCGCACAGGGCGAGGGCCGACTTGCCGGTGCCCGCACGACCTCCGAGGCTGACGATGCCCACGTCGGGGTCGAGGAGCAGGTCGAGGGCGATGCGCTGCTCGGCGCTGCGGCCGTGCAGGCCGAAGGCGTCACGGTCGCCGCGCACCAGCCGGATCTGCTTGTCGGCGCCGACCCGCCCCAGACCGCTTCCCCGCGGCGAGAGCAGGACGAGACCGGTGTGGCACGGCAGCTCGGCCGCGCCGGCGTGCTCGATGCGCCCTCGGTCGTAGAGCTGGTCCAGCTCCTCGGCCGCCAGCTCGAGCTCGGCCAGGCCGGTCCAGCCGGTGTCGACGCCCTGCTCGTGGCGGTACTCCTCCGCCTCGAGACCGCAGGCCGAGGCCTTGACGCGCATCGGCAGGTCCTTGGAGACGATCGTGACGTCCGCGCCCTCGTTGGCGAGGTTGCGGGCCACGGCCAGGATGCGGGTGTCGTTGTCGCCGAGACGGAAACCGGCCGGCAGCGAGGAGGGATCGGTGTGGTTCAGCTCGACCCGCAGCGTGCCGCCGTCGGTCCCGACGGGGACGGGCTGGTCGAGCCGGCCCTCGCTGACCCGCAGGTCGTCGAGCAGCCGCAGCGCCTGCCGGGCGAAGTAGCCGAGCTCCGGGTGGTGGCGCTTTCCCTCCAGCTCGGTGACGACGACGACCGGGAGCACGACCTCGTGCTCGGCGAAACGCAGCATCGCGCGCGGGTCGGAGAGGAGGACGGAGGTGTCGAGGACGTACGTCTTGTGCTCGGGCTCACGCGCGCGTGCCGTCGTGCGCGTGGCGGGCGTCGTGCTGTCTGCGGTGGCGCGTGTGGAGGCCGCGGCCGGCTTGGTGGTCGTGCTGGCGGGGTCCGACGTGACCTGACGGGTCGTACGTGCCATGTGCCACTCCCTACGCGGCGCGCGCTGCGCGCCTAGTCGCTCCCGAGGTGCCGGGCGGCCACCAGAGGGTGGCGTGGTGCCCGGCCCTCCGTCCTGAGCGATAGCTCCATGGGTGGGCCTCCTGGCAGCGAGGGACGGGTGTCCTTCGCTGAGACGACGGTACGACTCACCACCGACGGTGCGCAGGATTGACGCGTGTCCGGTCCACGTGTCGCACCGGCGTCCAGCCGCTGCAGCTCAGCGACCCGGTCGACGGGTGCGGCCGGCGGCCATGGCCCCGACGACGGCGGCGAAGAGGCCCAGCAGCGCGATCACGACCACACCACCGGCGCTCGTGGGCGTCTCACCCGTGACGGCGCGCCGGAGGGCCAGCACCATGACGACGGTCACGAGCGCGCACACGGCCACGAGGAGCCAGCGGCCGAAGCGGGCCGCGGCCGAGCCGTTCCCGAACGCGCTGCCGACGTTGGCGCCGGAGCCCACCGCCGCCGCCAGCGGGTCGATGCCGGGGTGGCGCCGCCGCCACGCGCGGCGCGCCAGTCCCATGCGCACGACGACGGCACCGATCAGCACGAACGCGATGCCGACGCCCAGCCGGGCCGCCCGCGCCTGGTCACCCCCGAACAGGCCGTAGGCCAGGCCGAAGAGGCCGATCCCCCCGAGGAGCGAGCCGAGCACGACGGTCGTGCCGATGCCGACGGGACCGAGGGGCCGGGCCGGGTCGTCGAGCCACGCGTACGGCGGCGGGTCGGTCTGGTCCGGCCCCAGGGTCGTCGGACGTCCGGCGGGCGGCGTGGGAACGCTCATGCGGGCGCCCCCGGCAGCAGCTGCTCGAGCTCGCGGGCCAGGGTCTCGCCGGCGACCGGGCGCTGCTCCCCGTCGATCGTGTCCGAGACCGTCCAGCCGGCACCGTCGGCCCGGAAGTAGCGGGCTCCGACGCTTCCCTCGAGCGTGCGGGTCTCGATGGCGAACCGGCCGGTGCCGTGCGCGCTGCGGAGCTGCTCGAGCGCGCGAGCCAGCACCTCGGCAGGCCGGTCGACGGCGTTGCTGAGACCCACGAACCAGGTGCCGAGGCTGCGGGGCTGTAGCAGCGCGACGATGTCGCCGTCCTCGATGACGACGATGAGGTCGCCGGTGTCGCCGTCGCGCACGCTGATACCGCTCCAGCGCCTCCCCCGGGCGAAGACCGTCTCCAGCACGGCCGCCTCGCCGCGGCTCACGGCCCGGTCGCCCTGCGGGTGCGCGAGGCCACGGGCCAGGAGGGAGGCCACCGCCGCCGCGCCCACAACCTCGTCGGTGGGCGCGGCGTCGAACCCGAGCGACGCGACCGACATCCGTGAGCTGTCGGTGGCGTGCCGGCCCAGCAGGTAACGGATCTCGGCCCAGCCGAAGCCGTAGACGTCGTCGGGCAGCGGCACGCGAGCCAGGTCGGAACCGGCCAGCGGATCAGTGGAGATGGACATCGAGGTGCTCCTTCGTCGGTCCCTGTGGCACGTGGCCCATCCTGTCGTGTCGGGGCGGAGGTCGCTCACCGGGCGGTCGTGCGCCGGCGCGCAGCGGGGCGGGGCGGGGGCGGGGCGGGGCAGCCTCGCCTCGCCGTCAGAAGATGCTCGTCACCGAGTCCCACGCGTCCGAGGCCGCGTCGCCGATCCCCTCGGCGACGTCGGCGACGCCCTCGCCGACGGCGTTCACCGCATCGTGCACCGCGGGGATGTTCTGGTAGGCGGCGAGCCCCAGCCCTGCGACACCGCAGGCGATGTCGATCGGCGGGGGCGCGAAGACCGCGCCTGCGGCCAGGCCGGTACCGAGACCGTTCTCGATGATGCCCGCGGTGTCGCCCTTGGCGATGGACACCCCGAGCTGGGCAGCGCTCAGCCCGATGCCGACCGGTCCGAGCACGCCGTACTCGCCGACGGCCGAGCCGGCCCTGCTGCCCTGCGCGAAGAGCCCCGACAGGCCCTTCATGTCCCAGGCGCCTGCGAACAGGTTGGCGCCCGCCGCGAAGCGTGAGGCGCCGGGGAAGAGGTCGAGCATGCTGTCGCCTGCTCGCGCCATCTCGGTGACGTTCGCGAGGTAGCGCCCGCTGAGGAGCGCTCCCTGGGTCCGCGAGTAGATCGAGCCGTAGGCCGCCGTCTGCGCGAGCAGGCTCGGCAGGCCGAAGATCGTCAGGGCGTTGGCGACACCGTCCAGCGGCGAGAGACCGTCCGGACCCCCCGCTCCGCCCGAGCCGTTCGCGGTGCCGTTCGGGGTGCCGTCGGCACCGGGGCCGAACGGGCTCCAGGGGGCACCGGGCAGTCCCGGGGCGCCGAGCGGGCCCGTCGCACCGCCCTGACCGCTCGCGGAGTCCTGGGCGCCGGCGTTGCGGCGCAAGGCCTCGGCCAGCGCTTCGAGGTCGGACCCGAACTGGGTCAGCTGTGCCTCCACCGGCGGCCACCGCTCCATCAGGTGGTCGAGGTCCGCGCCGCCCCACTGCCCGCGCAGGGCCTGCACGGCCCGGCCGGCCTCGGCCTTGACGCCCTCGCAGTCGCGGGCGTGGCCGCTCAGCCGCTCGGCAGATGCGCGCAGGGCCACGGGATCCGCGCCCTTCTTGTAGATCGCCATGCTCTCTCCCCTGTGGTGGACCGACGTCCGAAACCTACGCAACGGGCGCGAGCGGGACAATGGGGAGCACTCCCCACCGCCCGCCCGAGCCTCGACCGACCGCCCGCTCAGCCCCCGAAGCGACGGTGGCGACCGGCATACGCCCGCAGTGCGCGCAGGAAGTCCACGTGACGGAAGTCCGGCCAGTACGCCTCGCAGAAGTAGAACTCGGAGGTGGCGCTCTGCCAGAGCAGGAAGCCGCCGAGCCGCTGCTCGCCCGAGGTGCGGATGACGAGGTCGGGGTCGGGCTGGCCCTTGGTGTAGAGGTGCTCGGCGATGTCGTCGACCGTGAGCTCGGCGGCGATCTGCTCGATCGACTCGCCCGCGGAGGCCCGGGCCAGGAGCAGGTCACGTACGGCGTCGGCGATCTCGCGCCGCCCGCCGTAGCCGACCGCGACGTTGACGGTCATCCCCACGACGTCCTTGCTCCGCTCGGCCGAGGCGCGCAGGCTCTCGGCGGTGTCGGGCGGCAGCAGGTCGAGGGCCCCGACGATCCGCAGGTGCCAGTGGCCTGACTCGGCGAGGTCGGCGACGGCCGACTCGATGATCTTGAGCAGGGGCGCGAGCTCCTCCTCGGGGCGGCGCAGGTTGTCGGTCGAGAGCAGCCAGAGGGTGACGTACTCGACCCCCGCCTCGCGGCACCACTCGAGCAGGTCCTCGATCTTGTCGGCGCCGGCCTGGTGCCCGCTCGCCGTGCCGGCGCCACGAGCACGGGCCCAGCGCCGGTTGCCGTCGAGCATGACGGCGACGTGGCGAGGGAGCGCCTCCTTGGGGAGGTCCTTGAGGACTCGACGCTCGTATGCGCCGTAGACCACATCGCGCCACCCCACGGGGCCTCCTCGTCGACTCGACCCGCCGGTTCCGCACTGGCCGTGTGGGTCGGTGCCGGACCGTGCAGGTCAGCGGTTGCACACCCCCCGAGCGGGGCGCCGTCCCACCGTACCCCCCGGGCGCGGGGGGCCCGTCGAGGCGGGCTGGAGGTGTCGAGCAGGTTGTGTGAATGCCCCGTGAAGTCCTGGACGAGGACAACTTACGCATCCGTAACTTACGGTCCCGTAGGTTACACTCGCGGCATGAGCCAAGCACCCGAGCCCACTGCCGAGGAGTCCTCGACTGGGGCGGTCGCCGACCTCGTCGCGATCGTCAAGCCACGGCTGCGCGGCTGGCTGCACCTGGGCATGTTCCCGATCGCCCTGCTCGGCGGCCTCGCCCTCGTCCTCGTCGCCCGGCCCGGCGCCGTGCGCACCGCCACCCTCGTCTTCATGACCAGCGCGGCGCTGCTCTTCGGCGTCTCCGCCGTCTACCACCGCGGCACGTGGGGCCCGAGGATGTCGGGGCTGCTCAAGCGCTTCGACCACTCGAACATCTACCTCATCATCGCCGGCACCTACACGCCCTTCGCCGTCACCCTGCTCCCGACCGACCAGGCCCGGCTGCTCCTCACCCTGATCTGGGGCGGCGCGCTCGCCGGTGTGCTCTTCCGCATCTTCTGGGTCGGGGCGCCGCGCTGGCTCTACACCGCCCTATACCTCGTGCTGGGCTGGACGGCCGTCTTCTACGTCGTGCCGTTCTGGCGTGAGGGCGGCCCGGTCATCGGCTCCCTCATCGGGCTCGGCGGCCTGCTCTACACAGCCGGCGGCATCGTCTACGGCACGAAGAGGCCCAACCCGTGGCCGCGCTGGTTCGGCTTCCACGAGGTCTTCCACGCCTTCACGCTCGGCGGCTTCCTCACGCACTTCACGGCCGTGGCGCTGGCCGTTCTCGGGACCCGCGCCATCGCCTGACCGTCGAGGACCGCGGTCCCGGAGACGCCCGAACGGCCCCGGCAGCTGCCGGGGCGTTCGTCATGCGCCGTCACACGTCGTCCGGTCGGGGTATGCCGTCAGGCCGGGTTCAGGACCGCGGCGCGGCGCCGCCGGGGCCGCCCTCGCCGGGGCGGTCGTTCGCGTGGGTGCCGGGTGTGTGGGTGCCCGTTGCGCCGTCGCCGATCCCGGGGCCGTCGGTGCCGTCGGTGCCGTCGGTGCCGTCGGAGCCGTCCACCGAGCGCTCGTCGGAGCCCTCGTCGGTGTGCAGCTGGTCTGCCTCGTCGCGGTCGCGGTAGGCCATGCGACGCAGCCGGCTGTTCATGTTGCGCACGAGGAACCACAGGGCGACCGCGAGGACGAAGAAGGCGATGAAGCCCCAGATGCCGGGGCCGACCGGGAGGTTGCCGCTGCCGCCCATCAGAGCTCGGCCTTCTCGGTCTCGGTCTCGGTCTCCGTCTTGGTCTCGGCGTCGGTCCGGGCCTCGGCTTCCGGCACGGCTCCCGGCGCGCCGTCGGCCGCAGCCTCCGGCTCGTCGACGTGGGTGTCGGAGCTGTCGCCGTGCAGGTGGCGGGCCCGTCGCTCGGACTCCTCCTCGGCCTGCTCGCGGGCCTCCTGCTCGGCCTCCTCGGTGATGCGGCCGTCGTGGACGACCTCGAGGCCGGGCCGCGTCGCCAGGGCGTCGGCCTCCTCGGGGGTGCCGAGGCCGGCGAAGAGGTCGTCCTCACCCTCGGCGATCGGGACGTACGACAGGGCCGCCTCGAACTCCTCGACGCCCCACACCCGCTTCTGGATCTCGAGGGGCACCTGGAACCAGAACCCGTCGGGGTCGACCTGCGTCGCGTGCGCGATGAGGGCGCGGTCACGGGTCTCGAAGTAGTCGGCGCACGCGATCATCGTGGTGGGACGGCCGGATCGGCGCGGCTTCCAGTTGGCCAGCCACTCGGCATACGGGCTCTCGAGCCCCTCGGCGAGCATGGCCTCGTGGATCGCCTCGAGGCGCGGCTTGGACCATCCGCCGTTGTAGTAGATCTTCAGCGGCTGCCACGGCTCGCCGGCGTGGGGGTAGCGGCTCGGGTCACCGGCCGCCTCGAACGCAGCCATCGCGACCCGGTGGCACATGATGTGGTCCGGGTGCGGGTAGCCACCCTTCTCGTCGTAGGTCGTCATGACGTGCGGGCGCCACGTGCGGATGACGCGGACGAGCGCCTCGGTGGTCACCTCGAGGTCCTCCAGCGCGAAGCAGCCCTCCGGCAGCGGCGGCAGCGGGTCCCCCTCGGGCAGGCCCGAGTCGACGAAGCCCAGCCACGTGTGCTCGCAGCCGAGCACCTCCTGCGCCGCCTTCATCTCGTCGCGCCGCACCTGCGCGATGTCGCGCAGGATGTGCGGGTCGTCCTTGAGCTTCTCGTTGAGGATGTCGCCGCGCTCGCCACCCGTGCACGAGACGACCATCACGGACGCTCCCTCGGCGACGTACTTGGCCGTCGTCGCGGCCCCCTTGCTCGACTCGTCGTCGGGGTGCGCGTGCACCGCCATCAAACGCATGCCCTCGGCCACGTGGCTCCCTGCTTGTCCTCAAGTCGTCTGGTGGGTGGGGCGCGGGCGGCTCGTCGTTCGCCGATGCCGCACGACGCCCGGGCCGCTGCTCACCATGGCGCCGCCATGGGAGAGACTTGACCCGTCAGCCATCCTCTCACTCCCCCGCGCCCGTTTCCGCGCGGGCTCGAACCGCCAGGACCTACGTATGCCGTCCCGCCCGACCCTGCCCCGCCCCGCTCCCGGCCAGCTCAAGTGGTGGGTCATCGGCACGGTGGGCATCCTCGCCGGCGTCGCGCTGGTGGTCTGGCTGGGCCTGTCGGCCACGCTCGGGCAGCCGTCCTGGCAGACGCTCGGCTACAAGGTGGTCAGCGACCAGCAGGTTCGGGTCGACTTCCAGGTCTACCGCCCGGGCGGCACGGCGCTGACCTGCACGATCGAGGCGCTGGCCATCGACTTCTCGCCGGTCGGCACCACCACCGTCAAGGTCCCGGCGAGCGCCGACGAGACCACCACGCAGTCGGCGATGCTCCGCACGACCTCGCGCGCCGTCACGGGCCAGGTCAAGCGCTGCTCCTGAGCCGGCCAGGCACCCGCCGGGGAGCGCGTGCTCCCTCGCGGCACGGCATACGCGATCCGTCTTCACCTGCGCACCGAGCCCTCACTTTGTTATCCTGAGTTCTTCATCCAGGGTCCGGACCCGTCGCCGACCGGCATTCGCAGTTGTCGACACCGCCGTTCGGGCCCTTCTTTTTGTGCAGGCGCCCACGCGGAGCACCGCGTGGGCGCTGTTCATCCGAGGAGTGACAACCGTGACCGAGACTGCCGCTGGCTTCCTGACCCAGGAGGCCCATGACCGCCTCAAGGCGGAACTCGACCAGCTGACGGGCGAAGGTCGCCTCGAGATCGCGCGCAAGATCGAGGAAGCCCGTGAGGAGGGCGACCTCAAGGAGAACGGCGGCTACCACGCCGCCCGCGAGGAGCAGGGCAAGATGGAGGCCCGCATCCGCCAGCTGACCGAGCTGCTCCAGAACGCGACGATCGGTGAGACGCCTGCCGACGACGGAGTCGTCGAGCCGGGCATGCTCGTGACGGTCGAGATGTTCGGCGACGAGGAGACCTTCCTGCTCGGCAACCGCGAGATCGCCGACGGCTCCGACCTGCAGGTCTTCTCCGAGAAGTCCGCCATGGGCGCTGCCATCAACGGCAAGAGCGTCGGCGACAAGACGAGCTACGAGGCTCCCAACGGCAAGACGGTCGAGGTCAAGATCCTCGCCGCCAAGCCGTACACCGGCTGACCGCAGCCCGGGCCTCACGAACGGGCCGGCTCCCCCGCGACAGAGCGGGCGGAGCCGGCCCGTCCCGCATCGTCCCCCGCCCCCTCCCTCAACCGTCGAAAGGCCACGACTGGCCGGGTGGAAGCCGTCGAAAGGCCACGACTGGCCGGGTGGAAACGGTCGAGTGGCCACGCGTTGTGCATTACGCCCTCCGGCGCCGCGGCCGCGCGAACTGGGCCGGCGCCAGGAACTGCGGGTCGGCCGCCAGCACGTCGAGCAGATGCGCGCTGACGCCGAGATGTCCGGCGAGCTCACGCAGCTTCGCGGCCCGGCACTGGCGGTCGAACACGTCAGCAGCGACGATCTCGACCACGGTCCAGTCACCACGCTCGATGCCATCGCGCCGGACTCCGTCTCGGGCACGGTCCTTGAGCCGGGTGTGGAACTCGGCGCCCTGGTACTCGCCGACCACCCGCTGCTCCTCCCACACCAGATCCCCACAGCCGAGCCAACGACCCGCGTGGCTGACGACGTCGATGTTGTGCTGCGGTTCGGGCAGGCCCGCTCGCACGACCATCAGCCGGCTACGAGTCTCCATGGCCGACCAGGCACCGAGCCTGATCCGTGGGATGGCGTAGGTGAGCGTCACCTTCCCCCGGGGTCTGACGCGCCGCTCCACAGCGCGTCGCAGCGGCCAGGTCCCACCGACGAGGTTGGCCACCGCGTCCCCTGCAGCGATCAGGTCGTCGAGACCCACCGGTCGGCCCGGTCCGACGAACTCGCCGAGGTCAGCCCAGGTGTCGGCCGGCGACACGACCGGCAGGCCGTCCACCTCGACGACCTCCCTGCCCTCGAGACCTCGGTGCCCGCGGACCTCCGGTCGCCGCATCCGGTTGGCTGCCGTGGGCGAGACGATGTGCACCAGGCAGTCGTCCTCCACGGCATACGGCAGCGGAATGCCGAGCAGCTGTGCCGCGGTGACGTGGGAGAACGCGAACTCGGTCGGAGCCACCGCGGCGAAGGCGCGCGCGCGTTCGAGGACGGTGGTCGGCAGCTCGACGGTCCGGACACCGCGCGTCGGGGTCCAGAGGTCTTGGGCGCGCAGACGCCTTCGGGTGACACCTCGGGCGAGGGCCGCTGCAGCGGTGAATGGGCGGGTTGCCAGATCTTCGGGCAAGGGTGCTGGGTCCATGAACGGACGATCGGGTGATCTCGCGGGCGGCGACAGGTGCCCCGGCATACCTGTGGACGCGGGGCCGCCCACTCGGCAGGGTGTGGACGAGCCGGCACATCGTGGCCTTTCGACGGGTCCCACCCGGCCATACGTGGCCTTTCGACAGGTCCCACCCGGCCACACGTGGCCTTTCGACGGGTCCCACCCGGCCAGTCGTGGCCTTTCGACGGTTTAGAGCAGGTGGGTGGCGAGGGTGGGGGCGATGCCGGCGGTCTCGGGGTCGGCGGCGAGCAGACCCACCGCGAAGAGCAGGTATGCCGTGTCGACCCTCGCGTGGGCAGCGCGCGGCACCTTCCACCCTCCCGCGTGGTCTGCGAGGACCGCCCCGAGCACGTGGTCGCGACCGGCCGCGTCGGCGTGGCGCAGCACTCCCCCGGACCCGACGAGGGCCGTCACGTTGGCCAGCGGTCGGGGCGACTCGGACGGCTGGGACGGGCGGGCGTGGCGGCGCACCGCGACGAGGGCCGCGAGCCGGGCCAGCTCGAGGTCCAGGCCCCGCTCCCTGTCGTCGGCCGGGAGCGAGCCGGGCTGCTCGTGGACGCGGGCGGCATACGCGGTGACGGCGGCGCGGTCTGCCACGGTGTCGAGGAGGTGCTCGGCCGCGGCCGCCTCGACGACGTGCTGGGCGTTCCAGCGCATCCCGAGGTCGCCCTCGACCGTGCGGGCGTGCCAGAGCGGGGCGACGACGTCCTTGCGCAGCGAGGCGTCCTCGCCCTCCGGAGTCAGGCACGAGTAGACGTCGGTCGTCGCGCCGCCGATGTCGACGACGAGCACGTCACCACCGCCGGCGACCGAGGCGAGCACCTCGACGCCTCGCAGCACCGCGTCGGGGGTCGCGGCCTCGACCATGGCGGCGAACGCCGGGTCCTGGGAGAGCCCCTTGCCGCCGATGACGTGGTGCAGGAACGCCTCGCGGATCGCGGCTCGCGCGGAATCGGGCGCGATGACGCCGATCTGCGGCAGCACGTTGTCGGCCAGCACGGTGGGTCGCCCGGTCGTCGCCAGGAGTGCAGCAGCCTCCTGCCGGGCCTCGACGTTGCCGGCGACGACGACCGGCACGGCGTGCGCGCCACTGCCGCCGATCTCGGCCCGGGCCAAACGCCCGGCGTTGTGCAGCAGGACGTCGCGGTTGCCGCCGTCGGTGCCGCCGACGAGCAGGACGATGTCGGGACGGGCTCCCCGCACGGCCGCGGCGTCGCCCGCCGTGAGCTCGCCCGCCGCGACGTGCACCACCTTCGCGCCGGCCGAGAGACCGACCCGGTGGCCGGCCTCGGCCGTCACGGTGCGCTCGTAGCCGACGACTGCCAGGCGCAGGCCACCGCCCGCGCTCGAGCAGGCCCGCACCGTCGCGTCGTCCGGGACGGCCAGCTGCGCGCGGAGCGAGCGGTAGCCGTCGAGGATGTCCCCGACCGCCGCACGGCGCCCCGCGCCGCTGCGGGGCCCGGTGCCGGTGGTCGGCGTGGAGCCGGTGGCGAGCACCGTGCCGTCGTCGCCGAGCAGGGCGCCCTTGGTGAAGGTCGACCCGAAGTCGACGGTGAGGATCGTCATGCGCGGCGGGTGCCCGGTCGTCCTCGGACTCAGCCGTGGATGTCGAGCGCCTCGCGCAGGTCGGCGATGAGGTCGTCGGCGTCCTCGATGCCCACCGAGAGGCGGATCAGGTCGGACGGGACCTCGAGCTCGGTGCCGGCGACGCTCGCGTGCGTCATCCGGCCGGGGTGCTCGATGAGCGACTCGACGCCGCCGAGGGACTCCCCGAGCGTCCAGAGGCTCACGGCCGCGCACGCCTTGACGGCGGCGTCCTCGCCGCGGCGCATCCGGAAGCTCACCATGCCCCCGAAGCGCTTCATCTGGCGCGCGGCGACGTCGTGGTTGTGGTGCGTCGGCAGCCCCGGGTAGAGCACGTGCGAGACCGCGTCGTGGCCCTGGAGGAACTCGACGACCTTCTCCGCGTTGTCGCAGTGGCGCTCCATGCGGATGGCCAGGGTCTTGAGCCCCCGCAGCGTCAGCCAGGAGTCGAAGGGCCCGGCGACGCCGCCGATGCTGTTCTGGGAGAAAGCGATCCGGTCCTCCGCATCCTCGTAGCCCTTGACCCGGATCTCCCGCGCGGTGACGACGGCGCCGCCGACGACGTCGCTGTGCCCGCCGGAGTACTTCGTCGTCGACTGCGTCACGATGTCGGCGCCGAGCGCCAGCGGGCTCTGCAGGTAGGAGGTCGCGAAGGTGTTGTCGACGACGAGGAGGGCACCGGCCTCGTGCGCCAGCGTGGCGAGCGCCGCGATGTCGGCGATGCCGAGCAGCGGGTTGGTCGGCGTCTCGACCCAGACCATCTTCGTCTGCCCGGGCCGGACGACCGCGCGGACCGCCTCGACGTCGCCCATGTCGGCGATGGAGTGCTCGATGCCCTGCGGCTTGGCGACCTTGTTGAAGTAGCGGTACGTGCCGCCGTAGGCGTCGTTGGGGACGACCACGTGGTCGCCGGGGACGAGCAGCGCCCGGGCCACCGTGTCCTGGCCGGCGAGGCCGGAGGCGAAGGCGAAGCCGCGGCTGCCGCCCTCGAGGGAGGCGATGCACTCCTCCAGCGCGGTGCGCGTGGGGTTGGCCGAGCGGCTGTACTCGTAGCCGCCCCGGAACCCGCCGATGCCGTCCTGCTTGTAGGTCGACACCTGGTAGATCGGCGTGACGACCGCACCGGTCGACGCGTCGGCCTCTTGGCCGGCGTGGATGGCGCGCGTGGAGAAACCGTGCTCTTCAGACATGACCACGACCCTATTCCCTGGGGTCGAGCACGTCCCACCCCAGGCGACTCCGGCCAGGCTCTCAGACGCTGCCCTCGCGCCTCCCGGCTTCGACTGCGGCGACCACAGCGAGCACCCTCGCGGACGGGGGCTGTCGGCCCTGTCCGCGGCCTTCCCCGGCGTCCGCGCGGTGCAGGAGCAGCTCGAGCCGTCTGCCGTGTGGTGGGAGTCTCGCAACCGGGCAGCCCTCGTGGGCCGTGGGCCGCTCTGGCCGGCCCTCGGTGGCTCGGCCCGCCCTCGTCACCGTGGTCGTGGGCTCCAACGACGTCGTGGTGAGACGTCACCCCGAGGCGTCGCATAGTGCAGACCGGCTCGGGCCCGGCTCAGTCCAGTGGGTCGAGGATGCGGTGGAGGAACTGGCGGGCGCGCTCGGTGCCGGGCCTGGTCAGGACCTGCTCCGGCGTCCCGCGCTCGACGACGACGCCGCCGTCCATGAACAGCACCTGGTCGGCGACCTGCTGCGCGAAGCGGATCTCGTGCGTCACGACGACCATCGTCCAGCCCTGCGCGGCAAGGTCCTTCATGACCGTGAGGACCTCGCCGACGAGCTCGGGGTCGAGGGCCGAGGTGGGCTCGTCGAAGAGCATCAGCTTCGGCCGGACCGCCAGCGCCCGGGCGATGCCGACGCGCTGCTGCTGGCCCCCGGAGAGCTGGTACGGGTACGCGTCGGCCCGGTCCCCGAGCCCGACGACCCGCAGGAGCTCGCGCCCCTCGGCGTCGGCCTCGGCCCGGCTCCGCCGCTGGGCCAGCACCGGCCCGGACGTGACGTTCTCGAGGACGGTCAGGTGCGGGAACAGGTGGTGCGCCTGGAACACCATGCCGCTCTGGGCCCGCAGCGTCGCGATCTGCTTCTTCGTGACGGGACCGTCGGAGAAGTCGACCTCGACGTCACCGATGCGGACCCTGCCGGCGTCCGCGACGTCGAGGGCGTTGAGCGACCGGAGCACGGTGGTCTTGCCGGAGCCGGAGGGGCCGATGAGGACCGTCACGCTGCCCGGTGCCACGTCGAAGTCGATCGAGCGCAGCACCGTGTGGTCCCCGAACGACTTCGCGAGACCGGACACGGAGACGAGCGGGCTCGCCTTCGGCTCGGGCGACGGCTCAGGGGAGATCGAGAGCTGGCTCATGCGGCGACATACCTGTTCTGTCGGTGCTCGATGCGGGACTGGCCGAAGGAGAGGGCGAGGCAGACGACCCAGTAGTAGACGGCGGCCACGCCGTAGAGGGCGAAGAACTGGTACGTGGGCGCCGCGGCCTCCTGGGCCACGCGCAGCAGCTCGGTGACCTGGATCGTCGACGCCAGCGAGGTGTCCTTCACGAGCGAGATGAGGGTGTTGGACAGCGGTGGGACGGCCGTGCGCGCAGCCTGCGGCAGGACGACCCGGCGCAGCGTCGTGGCGTAGCCCATCCCGACGGTGGACGCTGCCTCCCACTGGCCCTTCGGCACGGAGAGGATCGCCGAGCGGATGACCTCGGCGGCGTACCCGCCGACGTTGAGCGTGAAGGCGAGCACCGCAGCCGGGAAGGGGTCGAACTGCACTCCCAGGGCCGGCAGCCCGTAGAAGATGATGAACAGCTGCAGCAGCAGCGGCGTGCCGCGGATCACCGAGATGTAGAAGCGCGCGATGCCCGACACGACGCGCACCTTGGACAGCCGCATGAGCGCGACGGCGAGCGCCACGACGAGCCCGAGGACGAAGCTGATGATCGTCAGCGGGATCGTCATCGTCACCGTGGCCCGCAGCAGCGGCCCCAGCGAGTCGAGGATGAGCTGGGTCGTCTGCTCGTTCACGACGCCCACCTGAGGCCGTATGCCGTCCGGTGCGCCGTCCGGTACGTCCGCCCGCTCACGCGGTCGGCTTCACGGAGACGTCGCTGCCGAAGTACTTCTCGGACAGCTTCTTCAGGGTGCCGTCGGCCTTGAGCTCGCCGAGCGCCTTGTCGATCGCCGCGACGAGGTCGGAACCCTTGCGGGTCGCGACGACCTGCTCGGAGATGTCGCCCGTCTTCCCGGCGATCTTCACGGTCTGGTCGCCGGTGGACTTCTGGTAGTCGAGGACGGCGAGGCTGTCGTTGACCGTGGCGTCGACGCGCGACTGCTTGAGCAGGGTGATGGCCTGGGTGAAGCCCTCCACCGACTCGACCTGGGCGCCGGCGTCCTTGGCGACCTTGGCCCAGTTGCTCGTGAGGCTCTGCGCGGACTTCTTGCCCTTGAGTGCAGCGAGCGAGGTGATCGAGGAGTCGTCGGCGCGGGTCGCGATGACGCCCTCGGAGTAGTTGTAGGTGGAGCTGAGCCCGTAGAGCCCGGCACGCTCAGGGTTCTTGGTCACCTGGTTGACCACGGCGTCGAAGCGCTTGCTCGTCAGGCCGGCGAAGATCGCGTCCCAGGGGGTCTCGACGTACTCGACCTTGACGCCGAGCTTGTCGGCGACGGCCTTGGCGACCTCGACGTCGTAGCCGGTCAGGGCGTTCGTCTTGGGGTCGTGGTACGAGAACGGCGCGTACGTGCCCTCGGTCCCGACGCGCAGCACACCGGCGCTCTTGACGGCCTGGAGGTCGGAGCCGCCGCTCGACCCACCGCTCGTGGTGCTGCACGCGGCGAGGACCGCAGTGAGGAGGGCGGCGAACAGGACGGTGAGGACGGACCTCGAACGCATGGCTGTACTTCCTGGTTTGGGGGATCGGTCGAGCGGGCGCATAACACCACGTTGTGGTGGCCATAACCAAATGGCTGCAGACCCACCCGGTGCCAACCGCAGGGCACCCCGGCTCATTCCCCGGCGTGTCGCCCGGCGTCAGTCCTCGATCGAACGCACGTAGCCTGCGAGCGCCTGCCGGTCCGTGCCGAGCGTCTTGACGTCGTGGCCGAGCGTGGCCGTCGCCTCCCCGGCCGTGAGGGTGTACGTCTTCCCCTGAGAGGTGACGTGAACCACGTCGAGGTTGCGCACCGTCCCGAGCAGGAGCGTGGCCGCCGCGCTGAAGTCGGTCTGCTCGAACGGCTTGGCCGGGTGGGGCAGGTCGATGGTGACGGCATACGGCGGGCGGGTGGTCCAGAGGCTCAGGCTGTAGGTGCCGCGCGGGCCGAAGCCGGCTGCGTCGACGAGGGCGATGACCTTCGAGTTGTCGCCGACGTATGCCGTCCGGCCGGCCCACAGCGCCTCCGTGCGCGCCTCCGGCCGTCCCGTCGCAGACGCAGTCGTGGACGGGTCGTCCGAGCCGGTGCACCCGGTGAGCGCCGACGCGCCGAGAGCCAGGCCCAAAGCCGTGGACGCGATGACCTTCTTCAGCCTTGGCTTCGACATGGGATCCCCTTACGGCGCAACGACGATCGGTGCGGCGCGGTGAGGACGTCGGTCAGGCCTCCCCGGTTCCGTCCGGCCCGCCACGCAGGCGCTTCTGCCACTCGCGGCTCCAGCCGTCGGTGGTGTAGCCCAGGCGCCGGTTGACGGCGAGCATGTGCTCGTTGGAGGCGGCGTTCCAGGTGCGGACGGCAGTGACACCGGGCAGCGCGTCCATGACCGCGAGGGCGTTGGCGGCCTTGAGCCGCAGGCCCAGGCCGTGGCCGCGGTGCTCCCTCAGCACCAGCGTGTCCTGCTGGTAGCCGAGCGCCGGCTCGCTCGCCGACACCGACACCTGGGTGAAGCCGACGATGCGGCCCGTGGGCTCGTGCCGGGCCACGGTCTCGACGATGCGCCGGCCCGCCGAGAGCAGCCGCTCCTGCTGCTCCCTGAGCCGGTCCGCGTCCCATGCCTCCTCCTCCAGGGCCAGCCCGTCGGTCGGGGCGTCCGTGCTCATGCGCTGCTGCAGCACCGCACGGTCGGCCAGCCAGGCCTGCGGCATGTGGTCGACGTAGCCGTCGAACACGTAGTCCCCGGCACCCGGGGCAGAGACCAGCGACCCGAGCGTGACGCGGTCCGCCGGCAGCGCCATCTCGCTGCGCACCACGGTCATCCCGACGACGAAGCCGTGCGCCGTCGCGAACGACTCCGAGGCGTCGTGCCCGCCCTCGGCCCACTCGGTCTCGGCGAAAAAGAGGGACCGACCGTGGTCGACGCCGATCCGCTCTGCCTGCGCGAGCAGCGCGGCCCCGATGCCACGGCCTCGCGCCTCCGCCCGCACCGAGAGCCACAGCATGGCGGCGTCGGTGTTGTCGAGAAGCGGCAACTGGACCTCCAGGGCCCCGACGACGCGGCCGCACGACCACGCCGCGAGGTCGACGCGCTTCTTGGTGCCGGTCCGGTGCAGCGCCTGCAGCTCCTCGAGCGGCCACGCGCTCCCCCGCTCGGCGAAGAGCTCGCGCTGCACCGAGGCGTGCACGTCGATCCACTGCCTGGCAGCGTCGTCCTGCTCGGGGTCGAGTACGTCGATCGGCCGGATCGTGAAGTCGTCGGTCACGGGGCAGAGTCTGTCGAGCCGGCCCTTGGCGATGCCAGCGGTTTGTCCGCGACCGCGCGACACGGCATACGCCCCGTCGGCCGACCCAGGCATACCCGGGAGGGCGCGTGCGTTGAAGGGACGTCAGCCCGCCCAGCACGAAGGATGTGACACTGGCATGGTGTTCGGATTCGGTAGGAAGTCGCAGATGCCCAGCCGCGAGGAGGCCCTCCCCGGCCGCGCGGAACGCCCGTATGCCGTGAACCCCACGCACGTCGTCCTCGGCACCCCGCTCGAGGGCCCGTGGCCCGCCGGCTCCGAGGTGCTCTACGTCGCGATGGGCTGCTTCTGGGGCGTCGAGCGGATCTTCTGGCGGCAGGACGGCGTCATCGCCACGGCCGCCGGCTACATGGGCGGCTACACGCCCAACCCCACGTACGAGGAGACGTGCACCGGCCTGACCGGGCACGCCGAGACCGTGCGCGTCGTCTACGACCCGGCGAAGACCTCGCCGGAGCTGCTGCTCAAGGCGTTCTGGGAGAACCACGACCCGACGACGGCCAACCGGCAGGGCAACGACATCGGCACCGCGTACCGCTCGGCCATCTTCTGGACCACCGAGGGCCAGCGGCTCGCGGCCGAGGCCACGCGCGAGGCGTTCCAGAAGGTGCTCGACGACAACGGCTACGGGCAGATCACCACTGAAATCCGCTCGGCCGACGACGCCGGACCGTTCTACCTCGCCGAGGACTACCACCAGGGATACCTGCACAAGAACCCCGGCGGCTACTGCAACCACGGCCCCAACGGCATGACGTGCCCCGTCGGGATCGTCCGCCAGGACCAGCTGCCCGCCCAGCAGGACATCGCCCCGCCCGCCTGACAGGCGCCTCGGCAGGAGCGCCGAGCGCCAGAGCCGTCACGCACGAGCGCCCGC
>NZ_BAAAPU010000001.1:0-120506 GCF_039531305.1 Terrabacter lapilli | reverse complement strand
GGGCGCTCGCGTCACGTTCGCGTGGTGCTGCCTCAGGGAAGCATCCACGACAGCACGGACGTCGACTGCAGGTAGACGAGCACGCACATGAAGGCGAGGAAGCCCAGGCTCCAGCCGATCACGCGACGGAAGAGGTCGCCCTCCCTGCCGGTGAGCCCGACCGCGGCGGCGGCGATGGCGAGGTTCTGGGGCGAGATCATCTTGCCGAGGACGCCACCGGAGGAGTTGGCGGCTGCCATGAGCGCCGGAGGCAGGCCCACGTCCTTGGCCGCAGCGACCTGCAGCGCCCCGAACAGCGAGTTCGACGAGGTGTCCGACCCGGTCACGGCGACACCGATCCAGCCCAGGATGGGTGACAGCAGGGCGAAGGCCGAGCCCGCTCCGGCGAGCCACGCACCGAGGCTGGCGGTCTGGCCAGACGCGTTCATGACGTAGGCCAGGCCCAGGACCGCCATGACGGTGAAGATTGCGGCGCCGAGCTGCCGGTAGGTGTCGCCGTACGCCTTGACGGCCTTGCGCCAGGGGATGCCGATCGCCGGGATGGTCAGGAGGCCGGCGACGATCATGAGCGTGCCGGCCGCCGAGAGCCAGTTGAACTTGAACGTCGGCAGGGTCGAGGGCTTGCCCGAGGGGGTCTGCAGGTGCAGTCCCGGCCACTGGAAGCTCTTCGTCGGCGCGCCGAGGAAGCTGGCGACGGCCGGGATCTGGCTGAGGCTGAAGATGGCGATGATCAGCAGGTAGGGCGCGTAGGCCCGGAGCACGTCGGCGCGGCTGTCGTGCCGGTTCGCGTCACGGGCGGAGAGGTCCTCGACGGTGCCCGTGCCCCGCCCGATCGGGTGGTCGGAACCGCCGATCGAGGCCGCGGGCACGCCCTCGACGACGTGCGAGCCGGTGTGGACGTGCCGCCGGTGGTTGCTGGTCCCGAGGGCGGCGAGCTCCGGCTCGGGCGCCTCGACGTAGCTCTCCGCCGGCTGCCAGAAGCGCAGCAGCAGGACGACGGACGCCGCGCCCACGAGCGAGGCGACGATGTCGGTGAGCTGGGTGGAGAAGTAGTTCGACGTGGCGAACTGGGCCACTGCGAAAGCGATCCCGCAGGTGAGCGTGGCCGGCAGCGTGGCGCGGACGCCGCGGCCGCGGTCGATGATGAAGACTAGCGCCATCGGCACGAAGAGGCCGAGGATCGGCGTCTGGCGGCCCACGATCGAGGCCAGCTCGTGCTCGGGGAGGCCGGTCACCTGGGCAAGGGTCGTGATCGGCACGGCCAGGGCACCGAAGGCCACCGGTGCCGTGTTGGCCACGAGTGCCACCGTGGCGGCCTTGATCGGCCGGAACCCCAGCGCGATGAGCATGACGCTCGTGATCGCCACCGGCGTGCCGAAGCCCGCGAGGGCCTCGAGCAGCGCGCCGAAGCAGAAGGCGATGATGACCGCCTGGATGCGCTGGTCGTCGCTGATCCGGGCGAAGGAGCGGCGCAGCACGTCGAAGTGCCCCGTCACGACCGTCATGTTGTAGACCCAGATGGCGTTGATGACGACCCACATGATGGGGAAGAACCCGAAGGCCGCCCCCTCGAGGCCGGCCATCAGGGACTGGCCGACGGGCATCGAGTAGACGATGACGGCGACGAGCAGCGACATGACGAGCGAGGCCACCGCCGCCTTCCAGGCGGCGATGCGCAGGACGCCGAGCAGCAGGAACAGGGTGAGCAGGGGAAGCAGGGCCACGAGCGCCGTGAGCGTCAACGAGCCCGCCAAGGCGTCGGTAGTGGGGCGGAACATTCAGTCACCTCGTTGTGAACAGTGGATGTTGGGTGGAGCCGGTCCGGACGGTCAGGTCCTGGCCGTCGTTGCTCGACCGACGCCGAGCCGCTCGGGGCCGAGGCCCCGGATCGAGGCGTCGAGCACCTCGACGGTGTGGGCGAGGGCGAGGTGGCCGCCCTGTCGCTCGATGGAAGAGGCGACCTGCATGAGGCAGCCGGGGTTGGCGGTCACGAGGAGCTCGGCCCCGGTCGCGAGGACGTTGGCGGCCTTGCGGTCACCGAGCTCCCGCGCGGGGACGGGGTTGATGATGTTGTAGATCCCGGCCGAGCCGCAGCAGAGGTCACCCTCCGCGATCTCCCGCAGCTCCAGGCCGGGTATGCCGCGGAGCAGGTCCCGCGGCTGGGCGCGCACGCCCTGGGCGTGGGCCAGGTGGCAGGCGTCGTGGTAGGCGATGGAGACGGGCAGCGGGTGCCGCTCGGCGACCGGGCCGGCCTCGGCGAGGATCTCCGAGACGTCGCGGACCTTGTCGGTGAAGGCCCGGGCGCGCTCGGCGTACGCCGGGTCGTCGGCCAGCAGGTCGGCATACTCCTTCATCGTCGACCCGCAGCCGGCCGCGTTGACGACGACGGCGTCGACCCCTTCGCCCTCGAAGGTGTCGACGAGGCCGCGCGCGAAGCGCTGGGCCTCGTCCTCGCGACCGTTGTGGGCGGACAGGGCACCGCAGCACCCCTGCGAGGCGGGGGCCAGCACCTCGAACCCCTCGGCCGAGAGGACGCGGGCGGTCGCGGCGTTGACGCCGGGGAAGAACTCGCGCTGCACGCAGCCGAGCAGCATCCCGACCGTCCCCCGCTTGGCGCCTCGCGCCGGGGTGCGCTCGGGCACCTTCTCGGCGCGTTCGAGCGGGGGCGCGAGCGCCTCCATCGAGGCGAGCGTCGGCGAGATGCGGTCGAGCACGCCGGTGCGGCGCAGCAGTGAGGACAGCCCGCTCCTCTGGTGCAGGCGCAGCGGGCCGCGCAGGGCACGCAGCCGCCTCGGGTAGGGGAAGAGCGCGAAGATCGCACTGCGCAGCGCCTTGTCCCGCCTGGGTCGCTCGAAGCGGCGCTCGACCTGGCCGCGGGTGGCCTCGATGAGCTTGTCGTACTGCACCCCGGACGGGCAGGCGGTCACGCACGCCATGCAGCCGAGGCACGCGTCGAAGTGCTGCACCATCGACGACGTGAGCGGCTCGCCCTGGAGGCCCTCGTTCATGAGGTAGATCCGGCCCCGCGGCGAGTCCATCTCCTCGCCCCACAGTGTGTAAGTCGGGCACGAGGGCAGGCAGAAGCCGCAGTGCACGCAGTCGGAGACGAGCTCCGCCGACGGCGGGTGGTGGTCGTCGAAGGCAGGCTCACCCGGCTGCAGCGGGGTGAGGGAGAGCTTGGCACTGGTGCCGAGCGTCCCGGTCGGCGAGGACACCGGGCCGGTGCCAATGTCGTGCACGGTCATGTTCAGATTCCTCCAACGAACCGGCCCGGGGCGAGACGCCGCTCGGGATCGAACTGGGCCTTGACGGCCCTCATGAGGTCCAGGCCCCCGACGGGGCCCCACACGTCGAGGCCCTCCTTGAGCACGGACGGCGCCTCGAGGACGACGACGCTGCCGCCGAAGCGGTGCTGCGCGGAGCGCAGGTCGGCGACGAAGGCCGCCAGGGCCGGCGCGTCGACGTCACCGTCGAGGGCGACGAGTGCGGTGCCGACGACCGGGCTGCCGCGCAGGACCGGGACGACCCCGGCGGACTCCGCCGCACGGTCGAGGGCCGCCAGCAGCTGCGCGAGCGCGGCGATCTCGTGGGTCACCTTGACGAGGACGCCGGTCGAGCCTTCGGGCTCGGCCGCCCACCAGTCCGGGGCCTCCTCCGAGCTGGTGGCCCCCGGCCCCAGCAGCTCCAGCGCCTGGGCGGTGCGTTGCTCGACGCCCGGCGGGACCCCCTCCAGGAGCAGGCTCAGCGTCGCACCCTCCCGGGACCGGTCGAGCTCGACCGCGGACGGGACGAACTGCGCGTGGGTCACCGCGAGGACCCGGTCCTGCACGGCGTCCGTCGAGTCCAGGGCGGTGGTGACCCAGCGGCGCGCCCCCGAGACGGGGTGCAGGCGGAAGGCGACCTCGGTGATGACGCCGAGCGTGCCGTACGACCCGGTCAGCAGCTTGCCGAGGTCGTAGCCGGCGACGTTCTTGACCACCTTGCCGCCCGCGTGCGCGACGACGCCGTCGGCGCGTACGAGGGTCATGCCGATGACCAGGTCGCGGACCGACCCGTGGTGCAGCCGCATCGGACCGGTGGCTGCGGTGGCGACCGCCCCGCCGACCGTGCCGTTGCGCCGGTCGTCGATGCCGAGCCGCTGGCCGGCGCCGCTCAGCTGCGACTGCAGCGACTCGAGCGGGCACCCGGCGCCGACGACGCAGATGAGGTCACCGGCGGCGTGCTCGACGACGGCGTCGAGGCCGGTCGTGTCGAGGATGACGTCGACCCGCTCCGGCGCCGCACCCCAGGCGAGCTTGGTCCCGGCGCCCCGGGCGACGAGCGTGAGCCCGTGGGCAGCGGCGGCACGCACCACGGCGGAGGTCTCCTCCGTGCTGTGCGGGCGGACCACCCAGCGCGCCGGCACGCCGTCGACGACGTCGGCCTCGGTGGCCTCCCAGGCGTCGCCGCCCGTGGCGGCGCGCAGCTCCTCGAGGACGTCGGTCAGAACGTCTGCCATCAGAAGACCTCCGCGATCCCGGCCTCGGCCAGCGGGTGCACACCCTTGTGCCGCCCCGGCACCTCACCGCACAGCCGCGGCGTGGGGAAGACCTTGCCCGGGTTGGAGATGGACGCCGGGTCGAAGGCACAGCGCAGCAGCTGCATCGTGTCGAGGTCGTCGTCGGTGAACATCCGCGGCATGTACTTCGCCTTGTCCGAGCCGACCCCGTGCTCGCCCGTGATGGAGCCGCCGTGGGTGATGCAGAGGTCGAGGATGGCGCCCGAGACCTCCTCGGCCCGCTCCGCCTCGCCCTCGACGCTGTCGTCGAAGAGCACGAGCGGGTGAAGGTTGCCGTCACCGGCATGGAACACGTTGGCGACCCGGACCCCGGCCTCGGCGGAGATCTCGGAGATGCGGCGCAGCACCTGCGGCAGCGACGTCCGCGGGATCACCCCGTCCTGGACGATGTAGTCGGGGCTGATCCGCCCCACCGCCGCGAACGCGGACTTGCGACCCTTCCAGAAGAGCGCGCGCTCCACGTCGTCGGCGGCGATGCGGATCTCGAAGGCGCCGTTGGCCCGGCAGTAGCCCTCCACCTCGTCGAACTGGTGCGCCACCTCGGCCGCCGGACCGTCGAGCTCGACGATGAGCACGGCGCCGGCGCCCTCGGGGTAGCCGCACTGGACGGCTGCCTCCGCGGCCTCGATGGCGAGGGCGTCCATCATCTCGATCGCGGCCGGGATCACGCCCGCCCCGATGATCGCCGACACGGCCGCCCCCGCCGAGTCGGTGTCGTCGAAGGCGGCGAGCAGCGTCCGCACGTCCTCGGGGGTCCGCGTCAGCCGCACGGTCACCGCCGTGGCGATGCCGAGGGTTCCCTCGGAGCCGACGAGGGCCCCGAGCAGGTCGTAGCCGGGCGCGTCCGGTGACTTGGCCCCGATGTGGGCGATGTCGCCCGACGGCGTCACGAGCTCGAGGCCGGTGACGTGGTTGGCCGTGAAGCCGTACTTGAGGCAGTGCGCCCCGCCCGAGTTCTCCGCGATGTTGCCGCCGATGGAGCACACCTGCTGGCTCGACGGGTCGGGCGCGAAGTAGTAGCCGAGGGGCAGCACCTGGCGGGTGAGCTGGAGGTTGATAACGCCCGGCTGGACCACCGCGCGCTGGTTGTCCCGGTCGACCTCGAGCACCTCGCGCATCTTCGACATGACGACGAGCACGCCGTCCGCGTGGGGCAGCGCCCCGCCGGAGAGCCCGGTCCCCGAGCCGCGGGCGACGAAGGGTATGCCGTTCGCCGCGCACGCCTTGACGACCGTCGCGACGTGCTGCGTGGTCTCGGCGAGCACCACGACGGCCGGCACCACCTTGTAGTGGGCCAGTCCGTCGCACTCGTAGGTCCGCAGGCGCTGCTGGTCGGTGATGACCAGCTCCTCGCGGAGCGTCCGGCGCAGCTGCGCCGCGAGAGCGTGGGCGTCCATGACCTCAGGGCATCCGCTCGTACGCCGGCAGGGTGAGGAACTCGGCGAAGTCGTCGGCGACGGCGACCTCGAGGAAGGTCGACCTCGCCTCGTCGTAGTCGCTCGCCTCGCCGGCCAGCTTGTCGATCTCCTCGGCCACGATCCGGTCGACAAGCTCGCGCGTCACCGTCTCCCCGGTGTCGAGCCGAACGTCGTTGTGCAGCCACTGCCACACCTGCGAGCGCGAGATCTCCGCGGTGGCGGCGTCCTCCATGAGGTTGAAGATGCCGACCGCGCCGGTGCCCTTGAGCCAGGTGTGGAGGTACTGGATGCCGACACTGATGTTGTTGCGCAGGCCTGCCTCGGTCACGTTGCCGGGCGTCGACGCGACGTCGAGCAGCTCCTCCGCGGTGACGTGCACGTCCTCTCGCTTCTTGTCGAGCTGGTTCGGCCGGTCGCCGAGGACCTTGGTGAAGGCCTCCTTGCAGAGCTCGACCATGCCGGGGTGCGCGACCCAGGAGCCGTCGAAGCCGTCGCCCGCCTCGCGCGTCTTGTCGTCGATGACCTTCTGGAAGGCGGCCTCGTTGACCTCGGGGTCCTTGCTCGGGATGAACGCGGCCATGCCACCGATGGCGTGGGCGCCGCGCTTGTGGCAGGTCCGGACGAGCAGCTCGGTGTAGCTGCGCATGAACGGCACGGTCATCGTCACCTGGTTGCGGTCGGGCAGGAGGAACTCCTTGCCGCGCGTGCGGAACTTCTTGATGACGCTGAAGATGTAGTCCCAGCGTCCGGCGTTGAGCCCGGCGGAGTGGTCCCGCAGCTCGTAGAGGATCTCCTCCATCTCGAACGCCGCCGGGTAGGTCTCGATGAGCACCGTGGCGCGGACCGTGCCCTGCGGGATGCCGAGGCGGTCCTGGGCCCGGACGAAGACGTCGTTCCAGAGGCGCGCCTCGAGGTGGCTCTCCATCTTGGGCAGGTAGAAGTAGGGGCCCTTGCCCGCGTCGATCTGGCGCTTGGCGCAGTGGAAGAAGTAGAGGCCGAAGTCGACGAGCCCTCCGGCCATCGGCTCACCGTCGACGAGGAGGTGCTTCTCGTCGAGGTGCCAGCCGCGGGGGCGCACGACGATGGTGGCGAGCTGGTCGGCGTCGGCGAGCGCATACGTCTTGCCCTGCTCGGACGTGAAGTCGATGGTGCGGTCGAGCGCGTCCATGAGGTTGAGCTGGCCGCCCACGACGTTCTCCCAGGTGGGCGTCGACGCGTCCTCGAAGTCCGCGAGCCACACCTTGGCGCCGGAGTTGAGGGCGTTGATCGTCATCTTCCGGTCGGTGGGACCGGTGATCTCGACGCGGCGGTCGACGAGGCCGGGGGCCGGGGCCGCGACCTGCCAGTCGCCGTCCCGGATCTCCTGCGTCTCGGGGAGGAACTGCAGCGTGCCGCCGGCGGCCAGCTCGGCGTAGCGGTCCTGTCGGGCCTGGAGGAGCTCGCGCCGGCGGGCGTCGAACGTGCGGTGCAGGTCCGCGAGGAACTCGAGTGCCTCCGGAGTGAGCACCTCGTCGAAGCGCTCGCCGCTCGGGGCCGCCACGTCCACGTTGTCAACCGTCGTCATCGTCGGACTCTCACTTTCACCTTGCGGAATATGGTTTCTGCATCATGGAGGCTAATAGCCCGTCTCAGGCATGGTCAATGCTCTGGCGCAACGAATCCGCGCACGAGAAAGGGCCCTCCGAGCCGGGTAGGCAGTCGGAGGGCTGGGCTGTGCCGCGGCCGCTCAGGCCGGGGGCCGGACCCCGCGGATCTCAGCCGCGATGGACTCGGCGGTGCGCCGCAAGGGGTCGCACGCCCGGGCGACGAACTCGTCGGTCATCCGCGGCAGCGGGCCCGACACGGACACCGCCATCGGCTGCGCGACGTCGGGCACGGCCACGGCCACGCACCGCACCCCGATCTCCTGCTCGCCCTCGTCGAGCGCATATCCACGTTGCCGTGTGCGCTCCAGCTCCGCCATGAGCTCCTCGGGGCTGCTGATCGTGTGCTCGGTGCGAGAGGGCAAGCCGGTGCGCGCGATGAGCGCGCGCACCTCGGCCGGGTCGAGCTGGGCCATGATCGCCTTGCCGACGCCGGTCGAGTGGGGGTAGGCCCGCCGCCCCACCTCGGTGAACATCCGCATGGAGTTCTGGGAGGCCATCACCTGCCCGACGTAGACCACCTGGTCGCCGTCGAGCAGGGCGAGGTTCACCGACTCTCCCAGCTCGTGGGCCAGGCGCTCCATGTGCGGGCGCGCCCAGCGGCCGAGCATGCGGGACGTCGTCTCACCCAGGCGGATGAGGCGAGGCCCGAGGGAGTACTGCCGGGAGGCCTCCTGGCGCACGTAGCCGAGGTCGACCAGCGTGCGCACGAGCCGGTGGATCGTCGGCAGTGGAAGCCCCGCGTCGCTGGCCAGCTGCGACAGGCTGATGACGCCACCGGCGTCGGCCATCTTGTCGAGGATCGCGAAACCGCGCTCGAGCGACTGCACGCCGCCGCTCCTCGTGGCAGCCCCCTCCGACTTCGTGCCGGCCCCCTCCGACTTCATGCCGGACGTCGTGCCGGACGTCATGCCGCGGTACCAGCCGGGGCGAGGAGGGGACTCTTCCGCGACATGGCTGAAGTGTAGTGGGGCTCCCTCTCGGGCAACACACGCGTCATGGCGGCTCTTTTCACTGGCCGGAAAAGTGTTTCCGATGAGTGAGAGGCTAGGTATCGGGCCGATCCCGGTCAACCCGGACCAGCCGAGACGCACGTCGTGTCGCCCCGGGGCCGACCGGCTGCGTGGGACGATCACGGCCATGCCCGACAAGAGCTTCCGCATCAGCCGCGAGACGACCATCGCCGCACCCCCACCGCGGGTGCACGCGCTCCTCGACGACTTCCACGAGTGGCAGGCATGGTCGCCCTGGGAGGGACTCGACCCGGCCCTGGAGCGGACGTACACCGGTCCGGCTGCGGGCGTGGGCGCCGTCTACGCCTGGCGTGGCAACCGCAGGGCCGGCCAGGGCCGGATGGAGGTCATCGAGTCCGAGCCGCAGCACGTCGGCGTCGACCTGCTCTTCTCCGCGCCGATGAAGGCCCACAACCGGGTCGACTTCACCCTGACACCCGTCGACGGCGGGACCCACGTCGTGTGGTCCATGACCGGGCCGCAGAACGCCGTCATGCGACTCATGAGCAAGGTCTGGTCGATGGAGAAGCTCGTCGGTCCCGACCTCGAGAAGGGGCTCGCCCAGCTCAAGCACACAGCCGAGCACCCATGAGCCACAGCGTGATCCGGCCCGCGACCCGCGACGACGTGCCCGCGGTGGTCGCGATGCTCGCCGACGACCCGCTGGGCGCGGCCCGCGAGGACCTGGGCGACCTGGCGACGTACGACGCGGCATACGACCGGGTGGCCGCCGACCCCGGTCAGCACCTCGTCGTCGCCGAGCGCGACGGGACGGTGGTCGGGACGCTCCAGCTGAGCGTCATCCCCGGGCTGTCGCGCCGGGGCGCCACGCGCTCGGTCATCGAGGGCGTACGCGTGGCGCGGGGTGAGCGCGGCAGCGGGCTCGGCACCGAGCTCGTCATCTGGGCCGTCGAGGAGTCGCGCCGTCTCGGCTGCACGCTCGTCCAGCTGACGAGCGACGCGAGCCGGGTGGATGCGCGACGGTTCTACGAGCGCCGCGGCTTCGTCGCCTCGCACGTCGGCTTCAAGCTCCCACTCGACGACTGACCCCGCCGACCCGGGTGGGCCGGCGGGGCAGGTGGAGCCCGGGCTCCGACGCCGCTCGGAGCCCGGCCGGGTCAGAAGATGCGGACGCGCTCGCCCTCGTCGAGCCACATCCGGTCGCCCGGCTGCACGCCGAACGCCTCGTGGAACTCCGACAGGTTGCGCACGGCGTTGCCCCGCACGTCCTGCGGCGAGTGCGGGTCGACGGCGAGGAGCCGGATCGCCTCCGCCTCGCGCGACTTGCCCTTCCACACCTGCGCCCATCCCATGAAGAAGCGCTGCGGCCCGGTGAAGCCGTCGAGCTCGACCGTGCCGTCCCCCTCCGTCGCGATCCGGTAGGCCGCGTAGCCGATCTGCAGGCCGCCCAGGTCGCCGATGTTCTCGCCGACGGTCAGGCCACCGTTGACCTTGTGCTCCTCGGACAGCCCTGCCGGCGTGTAGCGGCTGAACTGCTCGATGAGGCGCTGGGACAGCGCGTCGAACCGCTCACGGTCTGCTTCGGTCCACCAGTCGCGCAGGGCGCCCGTGCCGTCGTAGCGCGAGCCCTGGTCGTCGAAGCCGTGCCCGAGCTCGTGGCCGATGACGGCGCCGATGCCGCCGTAGTTGACGGCGTCGTCGGCCTCGAGGTCGAAGAACGGCGGCTGCAGGATCGCGGCCGGGAAGACGATCTCGTTCATCGACGGCATGTAGTACGCGTTGACCGTCTGCGGCAGCATGAACCACTCGGTGCGGTCGATCGGCTTGCCGATCTTCGCGAGGTTGCGGTCCACCTCGAAGGCCGTGCTGCGCCGGACGTTGCCGACGAGGTCGGCGGAGTCGATCTCGATCGAGGAGTAGTCGCGCCAGACGTCGGGGTAGCCGATCTTCGGGGTGAACGCGTCGAGCTTGGCGACCGCCTGTGCGCGGGTCTCGGGGCTCATCCACTCCAGTGAGGAGAAGGACCGCCGGAAGGCCTCCACGAGGTTGCCGACCAGCTCCTGCATGCGCGCCTTGGCGGCGGGCGGGAACCACCGCTCGGCGTAGAGCTGCCCGACGGCCTCGCCGATGCACGACTCGACGACCGAGACACCGCGCTTCCAGCGCTCCTTGTTCTCCGGCTGCCCCGAGAGCGTCCGGCCGTAGAAGTCGAAGTCCTCGTCGACGAACGACTGCGGGAGCAGCGCGGCGAACTCGGACAGCACGTGCCAGGTGAGCCACGAGCGCCAGTCGGAGATCTCGACCGACTCGAGGGCGCCGCCGAGGCCCGCGACGAAGCTCGGCTGGCGCACGACGACCTTGTCGAAGGCGCCGGCCGGGGCCTCGAGCCCGGACAGCCAGCTCTCCCAGGCGAACTGGGGAGCGAGCGCCTGGAGCTCGTCGAAGGTCTGGGCGTTGTAGGTCTTGATGGCGTCGCGGTTGCTCACGGTGTCCCAGTGGGAGCCGGCGAGGAGCGTCTCCAGGCCCATGATCCGCGCGGCCGTGTCGTCGGCGTCCGGGATGCCGGCGAGGCCGAGCAGGCGCCCGATGTGCGCGACGTAGGCGGTGCGGATGTCGGCGTACTTGTCCTCGCGGTAGTACGACTCGTCAGGCAGACCCAGGCCGCCCTGCTCGAGGTAGACGACGTAGTCCTCCGGTGAGCGCTCGTCGGGCGAGACGAAGTGGTGCAGGGCGCCCGCCACCCCGTCCCGGGCGAGCCGCCCGAGCGCCCGCGCCAGGCTCTCGAGGTCGTCGACGCCGGCCACCTGCGACAGCGCACCCTGCAGAGGCGTGAGCCCCAGCTCCTCGATGCGCTCGGTGTCGGCGAAGCTGGCATAGAGGTCTCCGACCTGCCGCTTGGGGGTGCCTGCCGCCTCCGCCTCGGCCGCCCGAGCCGCCTCCTCGATGAGGTCGCGCACCCGCGCGGTCGACTCCTCACGCAGGATGTCGAAGGTGCCGAACCGGGCCCGGTCCCCGGGGATCTCGGTGGTGTCGAGCCACGTGCCGTTGACGAACCGGAACAGGTCGTCCTGCGGTCGCGTCGACCGGTCGAGCGCCTCGAGGTTGATGCCGGACTTCATGACCACGTCGTCTCCCCACTGCGAGTGCCGGGCCGTCCCGGCATGCCTGGGCCGAGCCTAACCACGCCGGAGGTACCGCCGGGGCGGACCTCCGGCAACGGCTCGCCGGCGGGGTCGGTCAGTGGCGGCGCAGGCGGCCGGCCACCACTCCGGCGAGCCCGACGAGGAGCAGGATCCCGCCGAAGGCGCCGATGAACGACGGACCGGTGACCGCGAAGCCGGTGTCGGAGTGCGTGAGGTTCGCGAGGAGGAGGTAGGCCGCCACGAGCACCGTCAGCAGTCCGAGCATGATCGAGCCCGGCCGCGGCCCCTTGTGCACCGTGACGAGGGCGGGCCGGGGCGCGGGCTGCGGGGCCGGCTCAGGCGTGGGTCGTGACACCGGCTGCGCGGACGCGGCCGGCGGCGGCAGGTGCGGGAGCTCCGATCCGGGAGTGACGACGTCGTCCGGCACCGGGCGGGACGGCTCGACGCGGAAGGGTGCATGGGCAGGGACGGCCTCTGCCGGCACGGCCTCGGTTGGCATCGCCTCGGTTGGCATGGCCTCGGTCGCCGTCGCCTCGGCCGGCACCGCCTCGGCCGGGAGCGCCTGGGTGGACGTCGACGGGATCTCCGTGGTGGCCGCAGGGTCGGCGGTCGGGTCGGCGGTCGGGTCGGCGGTCGGGTCAGTGGCCGGGCCGCTGGTCGGGCCGCTGGTCGGGTCGGCCGTCGGGTCCGATGCCGGGACGGTGGGGTGGTTGCTGTCGTGGATGCTCATCGCGTTGGTCTCCGCAGGTCTCGTGGTCTCGTTCGTGGAATCGCTCGTCGGTTCCCGTGTCAGGCCGTGGGGCTCGCCTCGCCCGTCGCTGCCCGGCCCGTGGCCCTCGGGGCTCATGACGCGCTCGCGCTGCGGACGTGGATCTCGCCGACGCCGACCTCGGCGTCCACGACGATCTCCGTCTGGCCGGTCTGCGGGCCGTACTGCAGGGTGCGCTGCCAGCTCATCCCGCCGTCGTGCATGCCCATTCCGGGTCCCATGCCCGACTGCCCGGACTGCAGGTCGACGGTGCCCTCGGTCGTGTCGGTGGCGTGCAGCGCGCCGGCCCGGCCGCTGGTGTTGACGGTGATGCGTACGCCCTTGGGGACGACCAGGTCGATCTGTCCGAGCGCAGCCTTCGCCGTCACGCGGTCGGTGCCGGGCGTCGACCGGTAGTCGGCACGCGTCAGGTCCACGGTCATCTGCCCCACTCCGAGCTCGTAGCTCGGCGGCGGCGTCAGGGAGGTGACCAGGTGCGTCCGGTCGCCCACCTGCCACGGCTGGGTGACCCCGGCCGGTGCCGCGGTGGCCGCAGCCGCCGCGATCATCCCGACGACGGCGAAGAACGCGAGCCCTCCCGCGCGCCGGCCGGCCAGACCGGCCACGAGGATGCCGAGCCCGAGCATGCCCACGCCGGAGGCGAGGCCGACGGCCACGTGGTTGCCCGACCACCCGGCCGTCTGGGCCACGGACGACATGACGACGGCGGTGATGATGGCCAGGCCGAGGAGCAGGAGGCCTCCGGCGAAGCCGATGACCGGGGTCCGCTCGTGCACGGGCGTCGGGGCCGGTGGGCGGGGGGCCGCCAGCGTCGCTCCCGCGTTGGCGGCCGCGTTTCCCGTCGAGGCGTATGCCGTCACGGGCGCAGGCGCCCCGGGTGCGGCGGTGCCGGCGCTCGGCTGGAAGGCCGTCGAGTCGCCGCTCGCACCCGGGCCCGGGTCCTGGGCACCGGTGCCCGGTGAAGGCGTCGCGCCGGTCGCGCCCGTCGGGCCGTAGGTGCCCGTCGGGTGGGTCGAGTGGGTCGGGTCGGTCGGGTCAGTGGTCGCGGGTGGAGCACCGCCCTGGTTGCGCCAGGGCGCCTGCGCCCTCAGGTCACGGCCGGCGCCCGTGCGGGTGAGGAACCACCAGGCTCCGGCGACGAGGAGCAGGAAGCCGAAGAAGCGGAAGCCCCGCGAGTCGCCGCCCCACCAGGGGCCACCGCCGGTGACCGAGATGGCGGTGACGACGAGCAGGAAGATCGAGCCGCCCTCGCCGTACTTGAGCGCCCGCTCGACGTGGATCTCGCCTCGCTCGTCGGGCATGAGCAGCCACAGCACGAGGTAGAGCGCCAGCCCCATGCCGAAGAAGATCGAGAAGAGGATGAAGCCGGCTCGGACCACGAGGGGGTCGACACCGAGCCACCGCGCGAGGCCGGTCGCGACGCCGGCGAACCAGCGCCCCTGCGACTGCCGCACGATGCCGGGCCGGCGCAGCGCACTGTAGAAGCCGTCCAGTCCGTGACCTCCGTGGCCACCATGCCGCTGTCCACCGTGCCCACCCTGCCCCTGGCCCGCCTGCTGCGGGGCACCACTGCTGTTCGTCATGACTCCACAGTGGCGCGGCGGGAGGCGCCCAGCCATGAGGGTCGACCCTGAGCGCACCCTGACGCGACCCCCAAAGGTGCCGGCGGAGGTCGCTCCCACCCGCCGGGTGGGCGAGGATGGGACGGTGCAGACGGCATACGAGAACGGAGCGGGGCCCGCGAGGCCGACGTGGCGGACGACGCCGCGGCCGCCACTCGTGCGCCACCGGCAGGGCAAGGTCATCGCAGGGGTGGCCGCCGGTCTTGCCGACCACCTCGGGCTGCCGGTCGTGGCCGTACGCGTGGCGCTCGTCCTGACGAGCATCCCCTTCGGCGCAGGGCTGGTGGTCTACGTCTTCCTCTGGGCCACCATGCGCGAGGTCGGCGACGTCGACCCGGCCGTGGCCGCCACCCCCGGTGCCACGAGCCCCGCCACCCAGGTGCCGGGGACGGCGGGCGCGTCCCGACCCCACGTCGACCTGACGAGCCTGCGGTCGTGGCTGCGCAGCGGCAACCAGGCCGTCGTCATCACCCTTCTCGGCGTCGCGGCACTCGCGGTCGCCGGCGCGCTGTGGCTCGGCAGCGCCGGCCTCGGCGTGCACGTCGAGGTGGTCCTGCCGCTCGTCGCCATCGTGATCGGCGCCATCTTCTTCTGGTCGCAGCTCGACGACACCGACCACCTCGGGACGCGTCGTCCCGTCCGCTGGATCTGGCTCGTGGTCGGGCTCGGCCTCACGATCCTCGGCCTGGTCGGCCTGCTCGTCCGCGGCACGAACCTGGCCGAGCTGTGGCAGGTCGCGGGCGCCGTCCTGGCCGCTCTCGTCGGCGTCGCCGTGCTGTGCGCGCCGTGGATCTTGCGACTGTGGAGCAATCTGCGGCTCGAGCAGGCCGCCCGCATCCGCGCCACCGAGCGCGCCGACATCGCCGCGCACCTGCACGACTCCGTGCTGCAGACGCTCGCACTCATCCAGCGCCAGTCCGGCGACGCGGCGGCCGTGGCGCGGCTCGCCCGCGCGCAGGAGCGCCAGCTGCGCAGCTACCTCTACGACGAGGACGCCCGTGCCGGCACCCTGGGCGCCGCCCTGACGGCCGCCATGGGCGAGGTCGAGGACCTCCACGGCGTGCCCGTGCAGCTCGTCGTCACCGGCGACCGCCCCATGGACGAGCACCTCGATGCCCTGGTCAAGGCGGTCCGCGAGGCCGCCTGGAACGCCGTGCGCCACGCGAGCCCGCCGGTCAGCACCTACGTCGAGGTGGGGCCGGACGCCGTCGAGGCCTTCGTGCGCGACCACGGCGCCGGCTTCGACATCGACGCGGTCCCGGACGACCGGGCCGGCGTGCGCCAGTCGATCATCGGGCGGATGGAGCGCCACGGCGGCACGGCCCGGATCCGCCGCCGCCCCGACGGCACCGAGGTCGAGCTGCGCCTGCCCGTCGGCCAGGCCCCCGACCCCGAGCAGCCCTCCCCCACCTCGCCCGCCGGCAGCTCCGCCGCCGCGACCGCCAGCCCGACGACCAGCGCCACCCCCAGCGCCACCCCCGGCGCCACCCCCGGCGCCACCCCCAGCGTCACCGAGACCCAGGAGCAGCCTTCATGACCGACCCGCGGCGGATCCGCATCGTCATCGTCGACGACCACCACATGTTCCGCACGGGCGTGCGCGCCGAGCTGACCTCCCTGGCTGCCACGCCCCGCGCCGGCTCCGTCGACCTCGAGATCGCCGGTGAGGCTGGGGCGGTCGAGTCTGCCGTGCAGGTCATCAAGGAGCAGCAGCCGGACGTCGTGCTCCTCGACGTGCACCTTCCCGGCGGTGACGGACACGGCGGCGCCGACGTCATCCGCGCGTGCAACGGCACACAGACGGCAGCGGGCACGCCGGTGCGCTTCCTCGCGCTGTCGGTCTCCGATGCCGCCGAGGACGTCATCGCCGTCATCCGCGCCGGCGCCCGGGGCTACGTCACCAAGACGATCAGCGCGGAGGAGCTGCTCACCGCCATCGGGCGCGTGGCCGACGGCGACGCCGTCTTCAGCCCGCGGCTGGCCGGGTTCGTCCTCGACGCGTTCGGCGCGGCGGCAGGCGAGGTCGCCGAGATCGACGAGGAGCTCGACCGGCTCTCGGCCCGCGAGCGCGAGGTGATGCGCCTCATCGCCCGCGGCTACCAGTACAAGGAGGTCGCGAAGGAGCTGTTCATCTCCGTCAAGACCGTCGAGACCCACGTCAGCTCGGTGCTGCGCAAGCTGCAGCTCAGCTCCCGCCACGAGCTGACCGCCTGGGCCATGGGCCGCCGCCTCCTCTGACTGGCCGCGCTGCCCGGCCCTGCCGTCAGGCGGGCGAGTGCAGGAAGCGCCGTAGTGCTGTCACGATGATGGTCGGCGCGTCGGTGTGCACCCAGTGGCCCGCGCCCTTGATGGTGAACAGGCGCGTCCGCGGGAAGTGCCGTCGCATGCGCTCGCCGTCCTCGCGCTGGATGTAGCGCGAGTCGCCGCCGGCGATCCACAGCACCGGGCCGTCGTAGGCCGGGAGCTCGTCGAGCGCCTCCGGCCAGTCGGCGATGCGCGAGCCCGCGCCACGGGCGGCGTCGCGGGCGACGAGGTCGAGGTTGACCTGCCACCGCCAGGCCTGGCCCTCCCGGCGCAGGTTCTGCAGCAGGAACGCCTTGACGCCAGGGTCGGGCTCCGCGAAGCGGGCCTCGGCGTCGGCGCGGCTCGTCAGCTCCTCGAGCGGCAGGGCCTGCATCTCGCGGATGTAGCCCTCGAAGCGCTCGAGGTTCCCGTAGCCCTTCGGTGCGATGTCGACGACCACGAGCCGCTCGACGAGCTCGGGGTGGCGCAGCGCGAGCACCATGGCGACCTTGCCGCCGAGGGAGTGACCGACGACGGCCCATGGCTCGCCCTCGGCTGCCCCCCGCAGCGTCGCCGCCACGGCGTCGGCATACGCGTCGAGTGAGAACTGCTCCGACCACGGCGAGCGCCCGTGGTCGGGCAGGTCGACGAGCAGGCAGCGCGCGTCGGTGCCCTCGGGGCCGGCGACCGCCTTGGCGATCTGGTTCCAGTTCCGGCCCTGGCCGAAGAGGCCGTGGAGGAACGCGATGCGGGGTCCGGCCGTGCCCACGGACAGGGTGTTGAGCAGGGCCTGGTCGGGAGCCGAGGTCATGGCCGCGAGCCTACGCGGCCGACCTCACGCCTCCTGCGACCGGCCGTGAGGCGACCGTCGTGGCCCCTCGTGCGTGACCTCACCGGGGCGGCCGAGTGCCGTGAGAGCGATGTAACCGCGGTGTCACCGCCGGTCGGAGGACGTGCAACACCGGCTTCCTAGCGTGGGCGCCACGCTCTCGCAGCGGCCCCCGACCCCGCCTCCCAGGAGGAACCCGTGAGCACGACCACCGCCACCACGACCGTCCCGAGCGCCGGCACCGGGCCACGCCCGAGCCGGCTGCGCACCCTCACCGCGCCGCGCAAGCGCGTCATCCGTGACTGGGACCCCGAGGACACCGCGGCCTGGGAGGCGGGCAACAAGGCCGTCGCCCGCCGCAACCTGGCCTGGTCGGTCGCGACCGAGCACGTCGGCTTCTCGATCTGGTCCATCTGGTCGGTCATGGTGCTGTTCATGCCGCAGGCCGTCTACGGCTTCACGGCAGCCGACAAGTTCGTCCTCGTGGCCGTGCCGACGCTCGTCGGCGCGGTGCTGCGGGTCCCCTACACGATGGCGACGGCCTGCTTCGGCGGCCGCAACTGGGCCATCGTCAGCGGCATCGCGCTCCTCGTGCCGACGGTCCTCACCTGGTGGCTCATGGTCAACCCGGGCCACTCGCTGGCGACCTTCCTCGTCGTCGCCGGCCTGGCCGGTCTCGGCGGGGGCAACTTCGCCTCGTCGATGACGAACATCAACGCCTACTTCCCCCAGCGGATGAAGGGCTGGGCGCTCGGGCTCAACGCCGGGGGCGGCAACATCGGCGTGCCCGTCGTGCAGCTCGTCGGCCTGCTCGTCATCGCGACGCTCGGCAACCGTTGCCCGGAGGTCGTCTGCGCCACCTACCTCGTGCTGCTGGCGGTGGCGAGCATCGGCGCCGCGGTCTTCATGGACAACCTCGACCACCAGACGGCCAACCCGAAGGCGATGCTCGAGGTCCTCCGGCACGCCGACGCCTGGGTGATCTCCCTGCTGTACGTCGGCACGTTCGGCTCGTTCATCGGCTTCGGCTTCGCCTTCGGCCAGGTGCTCAACCAGACCTTCCTCGCCGGGCTCACCGGCGGCGCGACGCCCACCCCCGCCCAGACCGCGGCCGCCAGCCTGCACGCCGCCCAGATCGCCTTCGTCGGCCCTCTCCTCGGCTCGCTGAGCCGCGTGTGGGGCGGCCGGCTGGCCGACCGCCGCGGCGGCGCGGTGGTCACCGTCTGGACGTTCGTGGGCATGGCGGTCGCCGGCGTCCTCGTCACGACGGCGGCGCGAGCCGACGACGTCACCAAGGGTGCAGCCACGGGCGTGCAGCTGACGGGGCTCATCGGAGGGTTCGTGCTCCTGTTCCTGCTCTCCGGCATCGGCAACGGCTCGGTCTACAAGATGATCCCCGCACTCTTCGAGGCCAAGGCGGCCGCCGTCCCCGGCTCGCGGCTCGAGCGCACCGCCTGGTCGCGTTCGATGTCCGGGGCGCTCATCGGCATCGCGGGAGCCATCGGCGGCCTCGGCGGCGTCCTCATCAACCTCGGCCTGCGGGCGTCGTACCAGGGCGCCGCCCACTCGGCGACGGCCGCCTTCGTGGTCTTCACCCTCTTCTACGTCGGCGCCGCCGTCCTGACGAAGGTGCGCTTCCGCCGATGACGACCACCACCTCACTGCACCTGTCGTCCGGACCGCTCCCGGCCGACGCACCCCGCGAGGCATCGGGCGTGGCGACCCACTGCGCCTACTGCGGGCTCCAGTGCGCCATGACGCTGACCGGGTCGTCGGCCGCCGACCTGGCGGTGACGCCCAGGCGCTTCCCGACCAACCGGGGCGGCCTGTGCCAGAAGGGCTGGACCAGCGCGGAGCTGCTCCGCACACCCGGTCGCCTCACGACGCCGCTGGTGCGCCGCGACGGAGCGCTCGCGCCGGCGTCGTGGGACGAGGCCCTCGGTGTCGTCGCGGACGCCATCCTGCGGACGCAGGCGGCATACGGCCGGGACGCCGTCGCGGTCTTCGGCGGAGGTGGGCTGACCAACGAGAAGGCCTACCAGCTGGGCAAGTTCGCCCGCGTGGCGCTGCGGACCAGCCAGATCGACTACAACGGGCGCTGGTGCATGAGCTCGGCTGCAGCGGCCGGGATCCGCTGCTTCGGTCTCGACCGCGGGCTGCCCTTCCCCGTCACCGACATCGGGTCGGCCCACGCGGTGCTGCTCCTCGGCGCTAACCCCGCCGAGACGATGCCACCCTTCCTCACCCACCTGGTGCGCGCGGCGGACGCGGGCGGCCTCATGGTCGCCGATCCCCGGCTGACCCCGACCGCGGCCAAGGCGCTCGACGGCGGCGGGCTGCACCTGCAGCTGCGTCCCGGCACGGATGCCGCGCTCGCGCTCGGGATGCTGCACGTCGCCGTCACCGAGGGGTATGCCGACCGCCGGTTCATCGCCGAGCGGACCACCGGCTTCGACGACCTCTGGCCTGTTGCGGCGCAGTGGCTCCCGGAGCGCGTCGAGCGGGTCACCGGCGTCGCCGTCACCACCCTGCGCGCGGCCGTCGCGACGCTGGCCAGGGCCCGGGACACCGAGCGCGGCGCCTACGTCCTCTCCGCCCGCGGCGGCGAGCAGCACGCGAGCGGCACCGACACGGTGACCGCGTTCATCGCCCTCGCCCTCGCGCTGGGGCTACCGGGCAACCCGGGCACCGGCTTCGGCACCATCACGGGCCAGGGCAACGGCCAGGGCGGGCGTGAGCACGGGCAGAAGGCCGACCAGCTGCCCGGCTACCGCAAGATCGACGACCCCGCGGCCCGGGCGCACGTCGCCGCCGTGTGGGGCATCGACGCCGCCGACCTGCCGGGCCCCGGGCGCAGCGCGTTCGAGCTGCTCGACGCGCTGGGCACCGAGGGTGGGGCGCGCGTGCTGCTCGTCCACGGCAGCAACCCCGTCGTGTCCGCGCCCGACGCGCGGGTCGTGTCCGAGCGCCTGGCCGCGCTCGACCTGCTCGTCGTCTCCGACTTCGTGCTCTCCGAGACGGCCGCGACGGCCGACGTCGTGCTGCCGGTGCTGCAGTGGGCCGAGGAGGAGGGCACGCTGACCAACCTCGAGGGGCGGGTCCTGCGCCGGAGGCGCGCCCTCGCTGCGCCCAGCGGGTATCGCAGCGAGCTCGAGATCTGGAGCGAGCTGGCGCGCCGGATCGGTTGCAGCACAGGCTTCCCCACCGACCCTCGGGTGGTGTTCGACGAGCTGCGCCGGGCCACTGCAGGTGGGCCGGCCGACTACTCCGCCGTGACGTGGGAGCGGCTCGACGCCGGGGAGAGCCTGCACTGGCCGTGCTCCACGGAGCGTCCGCAGGGCACCCCCCGGCTCTTCCTCGACGGGTTCGCCACGCCCGACGGCCGTGCACGGTTCGTGCCCGTCGACCACGTCGGTCCCGCGGAGGCGGGCGACACGGCATACCCCCTCGTCGCCACGACGGGACGCGTGCTGCAGCACTACCAGTCCGGCGCGCAGACGCGTCTCGTCGACGAGCTGTCCGCCGCGGCGGGCGAGATGTTCGTGCAGGTGCACCCCGACACGGCGGCGACCGCCGGCCTGGCCGACGGGGACGTCGCCGACGTCGTGAGCCGTCGAGGACGCACCCGAGCGACCGTGCGCGTCGACGAGGACCTCCGTCCCGACGTCGTCTTCCTGCCCTTCCACTGGGCCGGTGAGGGGCGGGCGAACTCGCTGACCCACGCCGCGCTCGACCCGACCAGCCGCATGCCCGAGTTCAAGGCGTGCGCCGTCCGACTGGAGGCCGTTCGGTGACGACCCTGACCACCCCCACCCGTCACGTCCTCGTGATCGGCAACGGCATGGCCGGGGCCCGCCTGGCCGAGGAGCTGCGCCACCGCGACCCCGACGCCACGCGGTTCGCGGTCACCGTCGTCGGCGAGGAGCCCCACCCGGCCTACAACCGGGTCCTGCTCTCGACCGTCGTCGCCGGAGGGATCAAGCCGCGCGACACCCGCCTCAAGCCCGACGGCTGGTGGGCGGCACGCCGCATCGACGTCGTCACCGGTGCCCGCGTCACGTCCGTCGACCACGAGGCCCGCACGGCGACGCTCGGTGCCGGTGACACGGAACGCGTCCTCCACTGGGACGAGCTGGTCCTCGCGACGGGGAGCGACAGCTTCGTCCCGCCCACCGACGGGTTGTATGCCGGCACGCCCGGTCCGGGCGCCCGGCTGGCCGACGGCGTCGTGGCGTTCCGCACGGTCGACGACTGCGAGCGCATCGTCGCGGCGGCCGAGTCCGCCTCCAGCGCAGTCGTGCTCGGCGGTGGCCTGCTCGGCCTGGAGGCTGCTCGCGGTCTCCTCGCCCGGGGCGTGGACGTCACGGTGGTGCACCCCCAGGACTTCCCCATGGACCGCCAGCTCGACGCCGACGGCGGCGCGGTGCTCTCCCGCGTCGTCCGCGGGGTCGGCGCCCGCCTCGTGCTCGGGCGCCTCGTCGTGGCCCGGCACCCCGCGCGCGACGGCGCCCCGGCCCACGTCGTCCTCGACGACGGCACGTCCCTCGCGGCGGACCTCGTCGTCGTCGCTGCCGGGGTCAGGCCCCGCACCGAGCTCGCCGTCTCGATGGGGCTCGAGGTCGCACACGGGGTCGTCGTCGACGACCGCCTCTCGACCTCGCTCCCCCACGTCCACGCCATCGGCGACTGTGCCCAGCACCGCGGCGTCGTGCCCGGCCTCGTCCAGCCCGGATGGGACCAGGCCCGCGTCCTCGCCGACCTGCTCACCGGCGCCGACCCGTCCGCCACCTACGAGGGCACGAGCGTGCTCACCCGCCTCAAAGCCCCCGACATCGACCTCGCCAGCATGGGGGCCGTCGACGTCGACGTGCACGACCCCGGGCACGAGGTGCTCGCCTTCACCGACCCCAGCCGCGGTCGCTACGCCAAGCTCGTCCTGCGCCAGGACCGGGTCGTCGGCGCGATCCTGCTCGGGGTCGGGGACGCAGCAGGCGCGCTGACCCAGCTCTACGACACCGGGTCGGCCGTGCCACGAGACCGCCTGTCCCTCATGCTCGGCCGCGCCATCACCCGCGCCTCCCCGACCGAGGGCGCCAACCTCGCCGAGATGCCGGGTGCGGCCGTCATCTGCCGGTGCAACAGCGTGACGAAGTCGACGATCGTCGGCGCCTTCCGCGAGGGGGCCGAGACCGTGCCCGCCATCGCGGAGGCCACCCGCGCGACGACCGGCTGCGGTTCGTGCACGAGCGCCGTCGACGGCCTCTGCTCCTGGCTGCGCTCGGCCGAACCCGTCGCCGCCGCGTCGCCCATCCAGACCCCCGAGCCGGAGCCCGCACCCGCCGCGCTGACCGAAGGAGCCGCCTGATGTCCACCACCACTCCCACCCGTCCCGGCACGGCAACCCGCACCGTCGTCGTCGTCGGCCACGGCATGGTCGGCCACCGCTTCGTCGAGGCCCTGCGCTCGCGCGACACGGAGAGCACGTGGAAGGTCGTCGTGCTCTCGGAGGAGGCGGAGGCGGCATACGACCGCGTGGGCCTGTCGTCCTACGTCGGGGCGTGGGACCGTTCGGCGCTCGCCCTGCCGGGGAACGCGTACGCCGGTGACGACCTCGTCGAGCTGCGCCTCGGCACGCGCGCCGAGCACGTCGACCGCGCGGCGCGCACCGTGACGACGAGCGCCGGCGACGTGATCGCCTACGACGCCCTCGTCCTCGCCACCGGCTCGCACCCGTTCGTGCCGCCCGTCCCCGGGCACGACTCGCCGGGCTGCTTCGTCTACCGCACGCTCGACGACCTCGACGGCATCCGGGCCGCGGCAGAGTCCGCGATCACGCGAGCCCAGGGCGAGGGACGCGCGGCCAATGGCCTCGTCGTCGGCGGCGGGCTGCTCGGGCTCGAGGCCGCCAACGCGCTGCGGCTGCTCGGGCTCACCCCGCACGTCGTCGAGTTCGCTCCCCGGCTCATGCCGCTCCAGGTCGACGACGGGGGCGGTGCGGTGCTCGCGCGGCTCGTCGGCAACCTCGGCGTGCAGGTGCACACGGGAGCCGGCACGAGCTCGATCGCAGCCCAGGACGACGACCGCCTCGCGGTCGAGCTCTCGGACGGCACGGCCCTGCTCACCGACCTCGTCGTCTTCTCCGCGGGGGTGCGCCCGTCCGATGCGCTGGCCCGCACGGCCGGCCTCGAGGTGGGCGAGAGGGGCGGCGTCGTCACCGACGTCGCCTGCCGCACGAGCGACGAGAACGTCTGGGCCGTGGGCGAGGTCGCCGCGGTGGAGGGTCGCTGCTACGGCCTGGTCGCGCCCGGCTACACGATGGCCGAGGTGGTGGCCGACCGGCTCCTGGGCGGGAAGGCGACGTTCCCGGGTGCCGACCTCTCGACGAAGCTCAAGCTGCTCGGCGTCGACGTCGCGTCGTTCGGGGACGCGATGGCCACCACGCCGGGGTCGCTCGAGATCGTGCACACCGACGCGACGAAGGGCACCTATGCCAAGGTCGTCGTCAGCGACGACGCGCGCACGCTCCTCGGCGGCATCCTCGTCGGCGACACCTCGGCCTACACGACGCTCAAGGCGTACGTCGGCCGTGAGGTCCCCGGGGACCCGGCCGCGCTCGTCTCCCCGGCCGGCGCGGAGCTCGGTGCGGACGCGCTGCCGGACGACGCCGTCATCTGCTCGTGCAACAACGTCACGAAGGGCTCCATCTGCGGCGCCATCGGCGAGGGCGCCTGCGACCTGGCAGCCATCAAGGGCTGCACCAACGCCGGAACCACCTGCGGCGGTTGCCTGCCCACCGTCAAGAAGCTCCTCGTCGACTCCGGGGTCGAGCTGTCCAAGGCCCTGTGCGAGCACTTCGAGCAGAGCCGGGCCGAGCTCTTCGAGATCGTCGCCTCGACCGGGATCAGGACCTTCTCGGGACTGCTCGCCCGCTACGGCACCGGCATGGGCTGCGAGGTCTGCAAGCCCACGGTCGCCTCGATCCTCGCCTCGACGAGCAGCGACCACGTGCTCGACGGTGAGCAGGCCGCGCTCCAGGACAGCAACGACCACTTCCTGGCCAACATCCAGAAGAACGGGACGTACTCGGTGGTCCCGCGGATGCCGGGCGGCGAGGTGACGGCCGACCAGCTCATCGTCATCGGCGAGGTCGCGAGGGACTTCGGCCTCTACGTCAAGGTGACCGGCGGCCAGCGCATCGACCTCTTCGGCGCGCGCGTGGAGCAGCTGCCGGTCATCTGGCAGCGCCTCGTCGACGCCGGCATGGAGTCCGGGCAGGCCTACGGCAAGTCGCTGCGCACCGTGAAGTCGTGCGTCGGGTCGTCGTGGTGCCGCTACGGCGTGCAGGACTCGGTCGGCATGGCGGTGGACCTCGAGCACCGCTACCGGGGGCTGCGGTCGCCGCACAAGCTGAAGTTCGGCGTCTCGGGCTGTGCGCGCGAGTGTGCCGAGGCACGGGGCAAGGATGTCGGGGTCATCGCGACCGACCGCGGCTGGAACCTCTACGTGTGCGGCAACGGCGGCCAGACCCCCGTGCACGCGAAGCTGCTCGCGAGCGACCTCGACGACGAGACGCTCGTGCGCTACATCGACCGCTTCCTGATGTTCTACGTCCGCACCGCCGACCGGCTGCAGCGCACGGCCCTCTGGCTCGACTCGCTCGAGGGCGGGCTCGACCACCTGCGGGCCGTCGTGTGTGACGACTCGCTCGGGATCGCCGCCGACCTCGAGGGCGCCATGGCCCGGCACGTCGAGGGGTACCGGGACGAGTGGGCGGCCGTGCTCGAGGACCCCGAGAAGCTGTCCCGCTTCGTGTCGTTCGTGAACGCGCCGGAGGAGCCGGACCCCACGGTCGCCTTCGACGAGTCGGGCCCACGCAAGGTCCCGGTGCTGCTCGGCCTGCCCACCGTCCGCGAGAACGTCTGAGCCCGAGAGGAACTCGTCATGACCACGCTCACCTCCGCGTCAATCGACAGCTCGCCCGTCGACGCCCTCCCAGCGCCCCTCCCCGTCGTCCGGGCCGTCGTCCGGCCAGTGGTCCGGCCGGGCATCCTCCCGGCTCCGGGCGCGCGGCACTGGGTGCCGGCCTGCCCCGTGAACCGGCTCGTGCCCGGCCGCGGGGTGGCCGTGCTCCTGCCCGGCGGGGCGCAGGCGGCGCTCTTCCTGCTGCCCAACGGCATGGTCTACGCCGTCGACAACCTGGACCCCTACACCGGCGCGGCCGTGCTCTCCCGGGGCCTCACCGGCGACCGCCGGGGCGAGCCCACCGTCGCCTCCCCGCTGCTCAAGCAGGTCTTCTCGCTGCGCACCGGCGTGGCGCTCGACGACCCGGACGTCGCCCTGCCGACGTATGCCGTCCGCGTCCAGCACGGCGTCGTCCGGGTCGGCCTCCCCCTCCCCTAGAACCGTCGAGAGGCCACGTCGTGCCGCTCAATCGACGTCGAAAGGCCACGTTCTGCCGCTCAACCGACGTCGAAAGGCCACGTCGTGCCGGTCGATCGACATCGAAAGGCCATCTTCAGCCCCGCCAAGATCGGCCCTTCGACCGTTCGAAGGCGACGCAACGTGGCCTTTCGACGGTTGCAAGGCGACGCAACGTGGCCTTTCGACGGTTGGGGGGCGACCAACCGTGGCCTTTCGACGGTTGGGGGGCGGCGCAACGTGGCCTCTCGACGGTTGAGAGGGGAGGCGTTCAGACGTTGAGGCGGTAGCCGCGGCGGACGACCGTCTGCACCAGGTTGCGGTCGGGAAGCGCGGAGCGCAGCCGGCTCACGGCCATGTCGAGCGCGTGCTCGTTCTCGGCCTCCGGCAGCACGTCGAGCAGTCGCTCGCGGCTGAGCACGGCTCCCGGCTCTGACAGCAGCGCGGCGAGCATGGCGCGGGGGCCACGGGCCAGCGCCACCGTCTCGCCGCCGAACGACACCAGCCGTCCGTGCACGACGAGCGGCCCCAGGGCGGTCTGCACCTCGCGCACCCCGTTGAGGGTCAGGTGCTCGATCACGGTGCGGATCAGCGCACCCATCCGGAACCGCTCCGGCACGATCGGCGTCACGCCGAGGTCGAGCAGCGGCGCCGCGGTGACCGGGCCGACCGCGGCGGCCGTCACACCGTCCCGCAGGGCGTCGACCAGGACGCCGTCCATGCCGAGCTGCGCTGCGGCAGAGACGAGCCCGTCCACGGCAGGCGCCGAGGTGAACGTCACGACATCGACCTCCCGAGCGGCCACGGCGGCGATGAGACGACCCAGCCGGCTCTCGTCGGTGGGCCGCACCCACCGGTAGGGCGCGACCGTCAGCACCGACGCCCCGGCCGACCGGAGGCGCGCGAGCTGCTCGACGTCCTCGTGACCGTGCAGCTGCACCGCCACGATCCTGCCGTCCACCCCACCCTCGATCGCGAGGCCGATGGTGGAGGCGGTCCGCTCGTCCTCGGCGATGCCGTCGTCGTCGTGACCTGCGGCGCGGACAGCCCCCCGGGCCTTCGGTCCGCGCACGATGATGCGCGCGCGGTCGAGCGTGCGAGCCAGCTCCTCCCCCAGTCCCGCGGCGTCCGCGGCCTCGACCCAGCGCCGGAAGCCGTAGGCGGTCGTGACCACCACGACGTCGGGACGGCAGTCGATGACTGCTCGGGTGTCGCCGATGAGGATCTCGTCCTCCTCGACGGGCGCGATGCGTACGGCAGGCGCATGGAGCACCTCGGCACCGCGTCGCGCGAAGGCGTCGATGAGGTCGTCCGACCGCCGGTCGGACGTGACGGCGATCCGGAAGCCCTCGAGCACCGGACCGGTCGGCACGGGACGCGCCGCATCGGAGTCGGGGCCCGACAGCTGGGCCGACCAGGCGGTAGGCGGGTGGTCCCGTCGGCCGGTCCCGCCGGGCAGCGCGGGCCTGGTCTCCGGGGAGGTCTCGTTCATGCCACTCCCACCGGCCCCGAGCGCACGCCGTGGCTGTCACTCCGCCGCTCCCACACCTCCGACTGCCGGACGACCTCGCCGACCACGATGACCGACGGCGAGGCGGCGCCGGCAGACGCGACCAGGTCCGGCAGCGTGGCGGCGGTGCCGACGATGCTGCGCTGGTCGGGGGTGAAGCCGCGCTCGACCACGGCGGCCGGCGTCTCCTCGGGCAGCCCGGCCCGCACCAGGGCCGTTGTGAGGGGCACGAGGTTGTGCATGCCCATGAGGAAGACGAGGGTGCCGCCCAGGTGGACCAGCGCCTCCGCCCGGCGCGGATCGAGCGGCACGTGCCCGGAGACCACGGTGAAGACGTGGCTCACCTCGCGGTGCGTGACCGGTATGCCGGCACTCCCGGGCACAGCGACCGCCGACGAGATCCCCGGGACGACCGTCACCGGCAGGCCGGCCGCCACCGCGGCCGCGACCTCCTCGCCGCCGCGCCCGAAGACGTACGGGTCGCCACCCTTGAGGCGGACGACCGTCAGGCCGCTGAGCGCTCGTTGCACCATGATCCGCTCGATCTCGGACTGCGGCACCGCATGGTGGCCGGCTCGCTTGCCGACGTCGATGATCTCCGCGCCCGGGGCCAGAGCGCCGAGGTCACCGACCTCGGCGAGCCGGTCTGTGAGCACGACGTCGGCGTCCGACAGCGCGCGGACCGCCGCGACCGTGAGCAGGTCCACGCCGCCGGGGCCCGCGCCCACCAGGGCGACGCGACCGCGCGTGACCTCAGCCGCCGGCTCCCTCACGACCGGGCACCGCCCGGCGAGGGCCTCACGCACTCCGCTCCACGTCGAGGCGGTTCCGACGAGCACGGCGAGGCGTACCCGGTCACGCAGCTCCGGCGTCAGCCCGTCGGGTGCGGTGATGACGTCCACGACGGCGCCGGCGCGCCGGTAGCGCCGCGCGACCGCTCCGACCAGCTCTGCGGGCCCCACGACGAGCACGGGCAGCCCCGTGAGGTCGGTCTCGATCAGCACGGCGATCTCCCGTCGCAGCTCGCGTCCACGTCCGCCCACGGTAGGAAAGGCATGTTTCCCCCGCGTTTCGGTCCCGCGATCCGGCGGTAACAGACCGCTCACCCGACCGTACGCGTACGGTGCGGTCCGCGCCCGCCTCACCTCGTGGCCGCCCTCGACGCGCGGCCCGCGCGACCTGAGAGAGTGGCGGCATGTCCAGCCCTTCGCCCGTGCTCGTGGCGACCGCGCACGGCACATCGTCGCCTGCCGGCCGCTCCGCAGTCGGCGGCCTCGTCGCCGCCGTGGCGGCGCGCCGGCCCGACCTGACCGTGCGGGCCTCCTTCGTCGACGTGCAGCCACCCGAACCGGCTGCGGTGCTCGCCTCGCTGTCGGGGCCCGCCCCGGCCCGGCTGGTGCCCCTGCTGCTCTCGGCCGGCTACCACGTCTTCGTCGACCTGACCCGGGCCGCGGAGGCGGTGCCCGGCACGACCGTCGCTCCTGCGCTGGGCCCGGACGACCGCCTCGCCGAGCTGCTCCGTCGACGCCTCGTGGCTGCGGGCCTGCGAGGCGACGACGTCGTGGTCCTCGCCGCGGCCGGCTCCTCGCAGCCGTCCGCCGTCGAGGACTGCCGCGCCGTCGCGGCCGCGCTGTCGCGAGCCCTGGGTCGACCGGTCACCGCAGGGTTCCTCTCCGCGTCAGAGCCCAAGCTGGCGGACGCCGTTGCCGCACAGAAGGTCTCGGGTCAGCGGGTGGTCGTGGCCACCTACCTGCTCGCGCCGGGCTTCTTCGCCGACCTCGCCGCACGTTCGGGAGCCGACGTCGTGACGCCGCCCCTGCTCGTTCCCGGAGAGCCGCCGCCGGACGAGCTCGTCGACATCGTCGTGGAGCGCTACCTCACCCCGTGAGGACGTGGACACCGCGCCGCCACGAGGCCGCCCGCCGGCCCTCGACAGCCCGTCCGCGGCAGTCCCGCGGCAGTCCCGCGGCAGTCCCGGGGCAGTCCCGGGGCGCGGTGGCACGCTATGGTGGCGTCGGCGATGGATCCCGCCGGGGCACCTGCCGGGTGCCCGAACCGCCGACCGGCTGATGGTTCCTGTTCATCCGCGGCGCGTGCCGCGACGATGGGCAGGCCTTGGCGCCGCGCCCGTCACCGAGTGTCTGGAGACCCCAGGATGGGCGAGCACGTGCCACCCCAACCGCACCCCTCCCGGATGACGGCTTTCACCGGGCACCCGCTCGTCGTCGGCGTCGTGCCGGACCAGTCTCCGCTCGTGGCCCTGACGGCCGTGTCCCTGGCCCGCGCCACCGGTGCGCCGGCGATCTACTTCGCGCACGTCGACACCTCCCGCTACGCCGACGTCGAGCACCCCGACGGGACCGTGACGCACCTGTCCATCGACCCCGACCTCGACGACGAGGACTGGCCTGAGCGCGAGGCGGCCCTCGTCGAGCAGGTCGAGCAGTGGATGGCGTCGGCGGACCTTCCGTGGCACTTCCGCTACCTCGCCGGGCGGCCCGACCGCGCCCTGACGCACCTGGCGCGGGCTGTGGACGCGTCGGCGTTCGTGGTCGGCTCGCACGTCCGACGCCACCACCGCCTCACCGACTTCGTCAACGGCTCGGTGTCGATGCAGCTCTCCCACCGCCAGCACCGCCCCGTCGTCGTGGTGCCGGTCAACGTCGTGGACTGGGAGGGTCGCGCGCCGTGGGAGTGAACGACCGGCCCCACCCCAGCTCGGCCACGCGGCGGAGAGCCGGGGCCGCGCACCGTCACCCCGGGCTGCTCGCCCTCATCTTCGTCGGCGGCACGCTCGGGACCGCCGCCCGCGCCGCGCTGGAGAACGCGGCCCCGGCTGCCCCGGCCGGCATCCCGTGGGCCACGTTGCTCATCAACGTCGCCGGCTCGCTGCTGCTCGGTGCGCTCCTCGAGGTCCTGGCCCGGACGGGCGGAGACACCGGCTGGCGCCGCGGCACGCGCCTGACCGTGGGGACCGGCGTCCTCGGGGGTTTCACCACCTACAGCACGTTCGCGGTCGAGACGGTGCAGCGGATGTCGCCGGGGTCGTACGCCGTCGCGCTCGCCTACGCGCTGGGCAGCATCGTGCTCGGGGTGTGCGCGGCCGCCGCGGGCTACTGGTGCGCGCGCCGCCTCACCACGCCGCGGCGCCGACCGACGGAGCCGCGCCGATGATGCTGCTGCTCGCGCTCGGCGGTGGCCTCGGTGCCGTCACCCGCTTCGTCGTCGACGCCGTCGTGGCCCGGCGCAACCCGTTCCGCGTCCCGCTGGGAACCATGCTCATCAACATCACCGGTTCCCTCGTCCTCGGCCTCGTGACCGGGCTGCTGGTCGCCGACTCCGCCGGTTCCGCCTCGGCGACGGTGCGCGCAGTGCTCGGCACCGGCTTCTGCGGCGGCTACACCACCTTCAGCACGGCCTCGGTCGAGACGGTCCGTCTGTGGGTCGCGGAGGGCCGCAGCACCGGAGCGAGGTATGCCGCCGTCACCCTCGTGGGTTCGCTCGTGGCCGCCGCCGTCGGGCTCGGGCTCGCACACCTCCTCGCGCCGACGAGCGCCGGCGCATGACCGGGCCGACGCCCTCGACGCCTTCGCGGCCGCTGCGCTACCTGACCCTGGCGGCTCCCGCCACGGCCGAGCTGGAGGTGAGGCGGTCGCGTTTCATCTGCGACGTCGCCCCGGCCTCCTCCGAGGAGGCCGCCCGCGCGTTCGTCGAGCAGGTGCGGTCGACCAGTCGCGATGCCCGGCACCACTGCACGGCATACGTCCTCGGTGCCGACGGTGCGACGCTGCGCAGCAATGACGACGGTGAGCCGTCGGGCACCGCAGGCGCGCCCATGCTCGACGTGCTGCGGGGTCGCGGGCTGACCGACGTCGTGGCTGTCGTCACGCGGTGGTTCGGAGGCACCCTGCTCGGGACGGGCGGACTCATCCGCGCGTACGGCGACGCGGTCTCGCTCGCCCTCGACGGCGCCACCGTCGTGGCCCGCGAGCTGCGCGAGGCGTGCTCGTCGACCTCGACCACGCGTCCGGACCACGGGTGGAGCACGCACTGCGCGCCCTCGCCGGCGTCGATGTCACGACCGTCGACTACCTCCCGAACGGGGTCCGGCTCCACGTTGCCGCTTCCCCCGCGGCGATGGAGGACGTGGTCCGGACCGTCGCGTCCCTGACCTCGGGTGGCGGCCGACTGGGTCCCGGGCAGCCCTCCTGGGTCGACGCCGAGCCGGGAACCGCGTGAGAACATGCGTCCATGGGCTTCCAGATCGCAGGTGACCCCGACGCCGACCGGGTCCTCGACGACCACCCCTTCGCCGTCGTCGTCGGCATGATGCTCGACCAGCAGTACGGCATGGAGCACGCGTTCCGCGGTGGCTACAAGGTGCTGAGCCGCTTCGGCACCCTCGACCCCGCGGCCATCGCCGCAGCGGATCCCGAGGAGTTCAAGGCCATGGCCAGCACCCCGCCGGCGATCCACCGCTTCCCCGGCTCCATGGCCGCGCGCCTGCAGGAGCTGGCCGCCCTCGTCGAGAGCCGCTACGACGGCGACGTCACGCGCCTGTGGACCGAGGCCAGCAGCGGCAAGGAGCTCCTCCGGCGCGTGCAGGAGCTGCCGGGCTTCGGGCGGCAGAAGGCGCAGATCTTCGTGGCGCTGCTCGCCAAGCAGCTCGGCGTGCGCCCCGAGGGCTGGGAGGCCGCGGCAGGCGACTACGCCCTGGACGGCTACCGCTCCGTGGCCGACGTCGTCGACGCCGACTCGCAGCTCAAGGTGCGGGAGTTCAAGCAGGCGAAGAAGGCCGAGGCCAAGGCCGAGCAGCAGGCCTGACCCACAAGCCCTTCCGTACGTATGCCGCTGGGCCCGCTTCCACGAGAAGCGGGCCCAGCGGCATACGTCGTCTCAGGCGGCGCCTGACGTCACGCTGGCCTCACTCGGCGAGGAAGCCCAGCAGGTCGGCGCGGGTGAGGACCCCGATCGGCTTGCCGTCCTCGACGACAAGCACCGCGTCGGAGTCCTCGAGCTCCTTGCGCGCCGCCGAGACCGGTGAGCCGGCGCCGACGAGCGGGAGCCCCGGCTCCATGTGCTTCTCGACCGAGTCGGCGAGGTGGGCCCGGCCGGTGAAGAGGGCCTCGAGCAGAACGCGCTCGCTCACCGAACCGGCCACCTCGCCGGACATGACGGGCGGCTCGGCCTTGACGACCGGCATCTGCGAGACGCCGTACTCGCGCAGGATCTGGACGGCGTCGCGGATCGTCTCGTTGGGGTGCGTGTGCACGAGCGCCGGCATGTCGCCGGTCTTGTTGCGCAGGACGGCGCCGACGGTCGTCTCGGTGTGGTCGTCGAGGAAGCCGTAGGAGTGCATCCACTCGTCGTTGAAGATCTTGCTCATGTAGCCCCGGCCCGAGTCGGGCAGCAGCACGACCACGACGGCGTCCTCCGGCAGGTCCCGGGCCACCCGCAGGGCCGCGACGACCGCCATGCCGCACGAGCCGCCGACGAGCAGGCCCTCCTCGCGGGCGAGCCGGCGCGTCATGGCGAAGGAGTCGGCGTCGCTGACGGCGATGACGTCGTCGACGACCGAAGGGTCGTAGGCGCCGGGCCAGAAGTCCTCACCGACACCCTCGACGAGGTAGGGCCGGCCGGTCCCGCCGGAGTAGACGGATCCCTCGGGGTCGGCCGCGATGATGCGCACGGCGCCGTCGCTGACCTCCTTGAGGTAGCGGCCCGTCCCGCTGATGGTGCCGCCGGTGCCGGCGCCCGTGACGAAGTGCGTGACGCGGCCGTCGGTGTCGCGCCAGATCTCGGGACCCGTGGTCAGGTAGTGGCTGTTGGGTCCCTCGGGGTTGTAGTACTGGTTCGGCTTCCACGCACCGTCGATCTCGCGCACCAGGCGGTCGGAGACGGAGTAGTAGGAGTCCGGGTGCTCGGGCTCCACGGCGGTCGGGCACACGACCACCTCGGCGCCGTACGCCTTGAGCACGTCGCGCTTGTCCTGGCTCACCTTGTCGGGGCAGACGAACACGCACTTGTAGCCGCGGCGCTGGGCCACGAGGGCCAGGCCGACACCCGTGTTGCCGCTCGTCGGCTCGACGATGGTGCCGCCCGGCTTGAGGAGCCCGTCGCGCTCGGCCGCCTCGACCATGCGCAGGGCGATGCGGTCCTTCACCGAGCCGCCGGGGTTGAAGTACTCGACCTTGGCCAGCACCGTGCACCTCACCCCCGCGTCCGCGACGACGGAGCCGAGCTTGACCAGGGGCGTGTTGCCGACGAGGTCGGCGACGTTCTCTGCGTACTTCATCCGCTCATCCTAGGAGGCGTCCACCCGACCGACCGACCGGCGCGTCCCGGCCGCCTCGCCGCGACCTGCCCGGACCGGGTACGGGACGGGGTACCGGCGGGTTACCGTTGTAGACCCCGGTTCAGCAGTGAGAAGGGAGACCCCGACATGGGGCGGGCACGGCGCGCGCGCAACATCGCCCAGGCGGCGGCATACGGCGGCGGCATGGGAGTGGCCGGCCTCGGGATGCTCGGCGTCCTGGGCTACGGCCTGTTGCGGGCCGAGGCGCTGATGGCACGACGGATCGTCGGCCAGCGCTTCGAGGGCGCGCCGTCGGACAGCGGGACCTACGGCTCGGGCTCGGGCGCTCCCCTGCGCTTCCTCGTGCTCGGTGACTCGACCGGCGTGGGGATGGGGGCCGACCACGCCCACGAGACGATCGGCGCCACCATCGCGACCGCCGTCTCCTCCTACAGCGGGCGACCGGTCGAGCTGACGAACGTCGCCGTCATCGGCGCCGAGTCGCCCGGCCTCGACGAGCAGGTGGAGCGGGCCCTCGCCGCGGTACCCGCCCCGGACCTGGCCGTCATCTCGGTCGGCGCCAACGATGTCACCCACCGCATCGACACGTCCGTCGCCGTCCGCCACCTCGGCGAGGCCGTGAGCCGGCTCCGCCGGGCCGGTGCCGAGGTGGTCGTGGGCACGTGCCCCGACCTCGGCGCCCTCGAGCCGCTGCCCCAGCCGCTGCGGTGGCTCGCCCGACGGTGGTCGCGCGACCTCGCCGCGGCCCAGACCGTGGCGGTCGTCGAGGCCGGCGGGCGTGCGGTGTCGGTGGGCGACCTGCTGAGCGAGGCCTTCTCCGCCGAGCCGCACGTGATGTTCAGCAAGGACCGCTTCCACCCGAGCCCGGCCGGCTACGCGCGGGTTGCCGCCGCCCTGCTGCCGACCGTGAGCGCTGCCCTCGACCTCTTCGGTGAGCGCAGTCACCCGACCGAGCCGAACGCCTGGCGCGGCGAGGGCGTGCGCCCGCTCGTGGTCGCGGCCACGCGCGCGGTCACGCGTCCCGGCACCGAGGTCGCGCCCGCAGAGGTCCGCGGCCGGACCCGGGGCGCTCGAGGCCGCTGGGCGATGCTGCTGCACCGGATGCGTCCCGTCCCGCCGCGGTCGGGCGCCGCCGCCGGCCCACCGGCCGAGCCTGCGCTCGACCGGCCCTCGGTGACGTCGGCCGGGGTCCAGTGAGCTGCTCGGCCCGGTGATCAGCCCGAGGGATCAGCCGGCGGATCAGCCGACGGATCAGCCGAGGGAGATGACCTGGCTCGCGGCCGGGGCCTTGATGCCGAGGTCGGCGTTCCAGTCCGAGAAGTCGAGCTGGCCCGGGTTGGACTTGGACCCGGTGAAGCGCACCACCTGGAAGGTGTCCTTCGAGACGTAGAGCGCGCCCTCGCCCTCGCCCTTCTTGTCGGTGATCACCCAGCAGTCGACGCCGCCGACGCTCTTGCTCCCGACCGTCTTGGCCACCTGCTGCGGCGTCACGGCACCGAAGGCCTTCTGGAGGAAGGACTTGAGGCTGAGGCTCTGCGTCATGGCCGCAGCGGACGCCGGCGCCTTGATGAACTTGTCGCCGGCGTTCTGCACCTTGGCCGGGGCGCCCTGCTTCTTCCAGAACGTCGCGTCGCCCTGGATGTAGACGCCATCGGCCACGGAGATGACGCGGGCCTTGCCGTCGCCCTCCATCTCGATGGAGATGTCGGCGGTCTTGCCGTCGCTCGTGCCCTTGAAGTCGATGTTGATCGTCTTGCCGTTCTGGTCGACCTGCCCGGCGAAGGCACCCGAGCTGGCCGCGAGCGCGTGGGTCTTCGCCTTGGCGAGGATGTCGGCGGCCTGGGGTGCGCCCTTCGCGTCCGTGGAGGCGGAGCCTGTCGTGGCAGAGCTCGAGGGGGATCGGCCGGCGCCGGCGCCTGCCGAGGAGCTGCTCGCCGTGGTCGTCGGCGTCTCGGACTTCGAGCACGCGGCGGCGCCGAGGGCGATCGCGCACGCGCCGGAGACGGCGACCGCGCGCATGGTGAGGTTCTTCATGTGATGGTGCTCCCCTGGTCGTCGGGTCGACCGGGCTCGTCCTGCGCGAGTCCCGCGCGAGTCCCGGACGCGTGTCGGCACCGGGCGGCGACGACGACCCGACCAGCCTAGCCGGGCGGGCGGGACGCCGAGACGCACGTCATGCCCGGCGGCCTGTCCAACCGGTGCGAGGACGTCCTACCATCGTGGGGACTGAGCAAGCGCTTAGTGGCCCGTCGCGCCGTCGCCCGGGCCGAACGTCGCACCAGGAGATCCCCGTGACCGAAGCCGTCATCGTCTCGACCGCCCGTTCGCCGTTCGGCCGGGCCTTCAAGGGCTCGCTCAAGGAGGTGCGTCCCGACGACCTCGCCGCGACCGTCATCCAGGCCGCGCTCGACAAGGTGCCCGCCCTCGACAAGAGCCTCGTCGAGGACATCTACCTCGGCTGCGCCGAGCCCTCCGGCCGCCACGGCTCCAACATGGCCAAGGTCGTCGCCACGCTGCTCGACATGGACTCCACGCCGGCCGCCACGATCAACCGCTTCTGCGCCTCCTCGGCCCAGACGACCCGGATGGCCTTCCACGCCATCAAGGCCGGCGAGGGCGACATCTTCGTCTCCGCCGGCGTCGAGTGCGTCTCGCAGTACACCGACTGGGCCGGCGCCGGCGGCGCGAAGGAGGACCAGCAGAACGGCCGCTTCGCCGAGGCCCAGGCCCGGACCAAGCGCATCGCCGAGACCAACGAGACGTGGACCGACCCGCGCGAGCAGGGCCTGCTGCCCGACATCTACATCGCGATGGGGCAGACCGCCGAGAACGTCGCGACGGCATACGGCATCTCCCGCGAGCGCCAGGACGAGTGGGGCGTCACGTCGCAGAACCGGGCCGAGGCGGCCATCGGGCGCGGCTTCTTCGACTGGGAGATCACGCCCGTGACCACGCCCGACGGCACGGTCGTGAGCAAGGACGACGGACCGCGCGCCGGCGTGACGCTCGAGGCCGTGCAGGGGCTCAACCCGGTGTTCCGCCAGCAGGGCACCGTGACCGCCGGCAACTGCTGCCCGCTCAACGACGGCGCCGCGGCCCTCGTCATCATGAGCGACACCAAGGCCAAGGAGCTCGGCCTCGAGCCGCTGGCGCGCGTCGTCTCGACTGCCGCCACGGGCCTGTCCCCCGAGATCATGGGCCTCGGCCCGGTCGAGGCGAGCAACCTCGCCCTCAAGCGCGCCGGCATGTCGATCGGCGACATGGACCTCTACGAGATCAACGAGGCCTTCGCCGCCCAGGTCATCGGCTCGGCCGACCAGATCGGCATGGACTACGACAAGCTCAACGTCAACGGCGGCGCCATCGCCATCGGCCACCCGTTCGGCGCGACGGGCGCGCGGATCACCGGCACCATCATCAACGCCCTCCGCGAGCGCGACCAGCAGTTCGGCCTCGAGACTATGTGCGTCGGCGGCGGCCAGGGCATGGCCGTCATCTTCGAGCGGCTCAGCTGAACACCCTGCGACGCCGCATCGGCCGCCACTCGGCGGCTGATGCGGCGTCGCACTGTGAGGACGGCCGCATTCGCCGCCAGTCGGCGCGGTCCCGCTGGCGACCACGGGCCTGTGGACGGGCTGGCGTCTCCCTCGCCGGCCACTGACACGCTGCAGTCATAGCATCGCTCGACCGAAGCAGGCCCTTCACCCTCGCCGAGGCCCGCGCTGCCGGTCTGACGCGCTGGCAGGTCGAGGGACGCCGCTTCCAACGCGTCGTCACCGGGGTCTACGTCGCCGCAGACGTCGAGCTCACGACGCCGCTCCGGGCCGCCGCAGCCCTGCTCGTCTGCCCGGGCGGTGCCGTCGTCTCGCACCACACCGCGGCAGCACTCTGGGGCGCCGTCGTGCCGCACTCCCCTGACGTCCACGTGTCCGTGCCGGGCCAGCGACGCGTCGACGTCCGCGGTGTCCGGGCCCACCGGCCCAGTGTGGTACCGCCGACCTCGGCGCGACGTGGCCTGCCCGTGACGAGCCCGGAGCGCACGTTCCTCGACCTGGCCTCGGTCCTCGACCTGGTCGACCTCGTCGTGCTCGGTGATTCTCTGGTCCACGCACGGGTCACCTCCCCGGCTGCTCTCCGGACGGCAGCGTCGAGGCACCGAGGTCGCGGGGCAAGGCTCGCACGTCGGGCGGCGGAGCTCGTGCGCGTGGGTGCCGAGTCCGCCATGGAGACGCGGGTGCGACTGCTCGTCGTCCTCGCCGGGTTGCCTGAGCCAGTGCTCCAGCACCCCGTGAGCACCCGCTTCGGCTCCTACCGCCTGGACCTCGCGTGGCCGGCGGTCGGAGTGGCCCTGGAGTACGACGGGCGCCACCACATCCAGCGAGAGCACCAGTGGGCTGCCGACCTGGGTCGTAGGGAGCAGCTCGAGGGCGACGGCTGGCGCCTCCTCGTCGTGATCGCGGGTGACGTCTTCACCACGCCGGAGACGACGGTGCACCGCGTCGAGACCGCGCTGCGCGCGGCGGGCCTGCCCGTGAGAGCGGGCTCGGGCGAGTGGCGGCGCCACTTCCCCGGTCGGGCCGCCGCCTGACCGGGGACCGCACGAGCCACCACTCGGCGACCGATGCGCCGCCGGGAGCGCAGAGCGACCGCACGAGCCACCACTCGGCGGCCTGCGCAGCCTGTCAAATGGAGCGGCGTATGCCGGCCAGCTCGTCCGCGACCGCGGCTGGGTCGCTGCCCGGCTGGGCGTCGAAGAGGTCGAAGACCATGACGGTCAGCTGGTCCATCACCACGGCCGGCCCGAGGTCGGGCACCGGCCGGGAAGGGCCACCCCGTGATGCCGCCACCCGGTCGGCCATGCTCTGGACGACGGCCTGGACGGACGGCACACGCGAAAGCGCGTGGTCGAGCGGCAGCTGGTGCCACCGCTCGACCACGCGCCGGAGCTCGTCCGACACCTCCTGCGGGATCGGCGAACCCACGCGCGAAGGTGTCATCGGGTGTCAGTCGCGCATGCGCGCGAACAGGCGGACGAACTCGATGTAGAGCCAGACCAGGGTCACGATCAGGCCGTGGGCCAGCAGCCAGGAGTACTTCCTCGGGGCCCCGACCTGGACGGCGCGGTCGATCGAGTCGAAGTCGATGGCCAGGGAGTACGAGGCGAGGCCGACGCCGATGATCGACAGGACGAGGCCCAGGCCACCGCTGCCGCCGAAGCCCCAGCCGCTGATGACGCCGGTCATGAGCAGTACGACCTGCAGCAGCGAGAAGAGGCCGTAGCCGACGAGGGCGAAGAAGAACATGCGCCGCGTCTTGTCGTTGACCTTCACGAAGCCCGTCGCGTAGCCGATGTACATCGCGACGAAGACGCACAGGGTGGCCAGCACTGCCATCTGCACGACGCCGTCGTACCTCGGGATCGAGGCGATGTACTGGCTGAAGGCGCCGAGGAAGGCACCCTGCAGCACCGCGTACGCCATGAGCAGCGGCACCGAGACCTTCTTCATGAAGGCGATGACGAAGCCGAGGACCAGCGTGCCGAACATGCCGCCGAGCCAGAACGGCAGCGTCATGTCGGAGTTGGCCTCGGTCCAGAACCACGAGACGCCGGCGACGGCGACCGTGACGACGAAGAGCGTCAGGCTCTTGACGACGACGTCGTCGACCGTGACCCGACCGGTGTCGACCGGACCGGCCGGCGCCCGGTTGTAGAGGTCGTTGAGCTGCCCGGCCGTCAGGGTGTCCTGGGTCGCGTAGCCGGTGGCCGGCTGCTGCGGGCTGCCCTGAGGCGAGCCGAAGCCGGCGTAGCGCTCCTTCTCGATCTGCTTGTTGAGCCGGTCGAAGACCGGGTTTCCACCTGCCATGTGAGTGCGCTCCTAAAAGCACTGGGTGCCACGACCCGCTCATGGGCGTGGCGACTGTCCCCAAGAGTAAGCGAACGCACCCCGGCCGAAGGTTCCCGAGAGCGTTTCCCGAGAGCGTTTCCCGAGGCAGCTCCCGGGACCGGCGCGCGCGGTCGGCGGTCACGGGAGAGCGGGTGCACCCGGCATACTGGGCGCCTTGCCCCCGTGGCCCAATCGGCAGAGGCAGGCGACTTAAAATCGCCAACGGTGAGGGTTCGAGTCCCTCCGGGGGTACAACAGACGGGTAGGTCGTCGGCGTCGGTGACGCCGGTGCTGCCGGAACGGGCGTGGCGCAACCCGCCCACAGCCGCTGCACCTACAATGACCTGCAGGAACGAGGTCCAGGGGGTCATTCGACGCGCCCTCCGACGGATCGGGCCGCACCAGACGGTGCGACCCCAACCAGATGAAGGAGCAGCGGGTGCTGGAGCATCGTGTCGCCGGAGCGACCACGACGGCTCACCCACCCACGTCCTGGGGCCTCGACCCCCGCGTGGAGGACGTCAAGGACCGGCTGGTCGCAGCGCTGCAGCGCACGTGGGCCGACCCCATGGTGCGTCGCGGCACGCTGGGCATGTCGCTCGTGGCCGCCGGCTCGATCAGCCCGGCGTTCCTGCCCGCCGACACCTTCGAGGAGCCGGCCTCCCCGCTCATCCAGCGCTTCGGGCTCGAGTGGCTCGGCACGGGCGCCGGCCGGGTGGTGACCACCATCCTGCTCGCCGTCGGCATGGCCCTGCTCGTCGACGCCTGGCTGCGCATGCGGCCGACCCACGGTCGCGGGGCGCCGTCGATGGCCTGGCTGTTCTGGAGCCTGCCCGTCATGCTGGCGCCCCCGCTCTTCAGCCGTGACGCGTACAGCTACGCGGCGCAGGGCAAGATCATCTCCCGCGGGATGGACCCGTATGCCGTGGGCCCCTTCTGGGTGCCCGGTCCCTTCGCCGACCAGGTCGACCCGATGTGGGTCGACACCCCGGCGCCCTACGGCCCGTTGGCCCTGCAGGTCCAGCACGGCGTCGTCAGCCTCTTCCCCGACAACGCGTACGTCTCGGCCGTCGCCATGCGCCTGCCCGCGCTGCTCGCGGTCGGGGTGCTCGCGTACGCCCTCCCCCGCCTCGCCGAGCGCTACGGCGTGAGCGGCCGGCACGCCCTGTGGCTGGGCGTGCTCAACCCGCTCGTGATGATGCACTTCATCGGTGGCGCGCACGGCGACGCCGTCATGGTGGCGCTGGTGACGGTGGCGCTGCTGCTGGCCAGCCGGGGACAGCTCGTCGTGGCCTCGATGACGATCGCCGCCGCGGCGGCCTACAAGCAGACGGCCGTCCTGGCCCTCATCGGGGTCGTCGGCATGGCCCTGCAGGCGCAGGCCGACCTCGCTCCCGGCGCCACGGCCCGGTTCCGGGCGATGGTGCGGCACGGCCTCGTGCACGGCGCGGTCGTCCTGGCGACCTTCGCGGCCATCACCGAGGTCACCGGCCTGGGCTGGGGCTGGATCCCCAACCTGTCCGTGCCCGTGACGCTGCGCTCGCTGCTCTCACCGCCGACCTTCGTCGGCAGCACCGTCGAGTGGTTCATGCGGATCGGCGGCATGCCCGAGAGGGTCTACTCCGCACCGGTGCCGATCGCCCAGACCATCGGGCTGCTCCTCGGCCTCGCTGCGATCGGCTGGGTCACCTGGCGGGTGGCGCCGCGCAATCCCGTGCTCGCCACCGCCGCTGCGCTGCTCGCGCTCTGCGCCTCGGGTCCGGTCCTGCACCCGTGGTACCTCCTGTGGGGCGGGCTCCTGCTCGCCGCCGTGCGGCTGTCCGCCCGGCAGGAGCGGGTCATCATCTTCGTGACGCTCTTCTTCGTCACCTACGGCGTCGTCGACGCGACCGTCGTCAACGGGACGTGGGCCCTCGGGGTGTCGGCGGCGCTGTGGATGGCCGCTCGGCTGCGGGCCAACCGCCGCCGAGCCCAGGAGCAGGCCGACGAGCCCGTGCTCGCCGCTCTCTTCCCCCGGCGCTGAGGGGCGGCGCGAGGCCACCTGCGGCGGTCAGCTCCGTCGGGCGACGCTCAGGGCGATGCCGTCGAGGATATCGTGCTCGGACGTGATGACCTCGGTGATGCCGGCACGGCCGACGACCCGCTCGACGACCCGCTGCCACACCAGCGCTCCCGCGCCGATGACATCGACGCGCCCCGGGTGCATGTAGGGCAGCCGGGCGCGGTCCGCGCGGGTCATCGCGAGCAGGTCGTCGCACGCGACGACCATGTCGGCGGGCGCGGAGCGGGCCAGGTGGATGCGGTCCGCCTCGTATGCCGTCAGGCGCAGCAGGTGCGCGGTGATAGTCGTGACGCTGCCGGCGAGGCCGACGAGCGTGGCGACGCCCTCGATCGGCACGACCGACTCGGCGAGGTCGAGCGCCTCGTCGATGTCACGGGTGGCGGCGGCGATCTCGGCGTCGGTGGGTGGGTCGCTCGCGAGGTGGCGCTCGGTCATCCTCACGCAGCCGATGTCGACCGAGCGGGCCGCCTCGACGTGGTCGGTGCCTCGCACCAGCTCGGTCGAGCCACCGCCGAGGTCGACGACGAGGTAGGGGCCACCGACACCCTGGGCGGCCAGGCCGCCGGTCGCCCCGGCGAAGGACAGGGCCGCCTCCTCGTCGCCGGAGACGACCTCGGGCGACACCTCCGAGCCGAAGTGCTCGGTGAAGGCCGCCCGCACGCCCTCGATGAAGTCGGCGGCGTTGCGCGCGTCGCGCGAGGCCGAGGTGGCCACGAACCGCGCACGGGTGGCGCCGAGCTCGCGGCACGCGGCGGCATACTCCCTCGTCACTGCCAGGGTCCGCTCCATGGACTCGGGGGCGATGACACCGGTGCGGTCGACCCCGTGGCCGAGGCGGACGATCTCCATCCGGCGCAGCACGTCGGTGAGCGCCCCGGTCGCGGGGTCGACGTCGGCGACGAGCAGGCGGATCGAGTTGGTGCCGCAGTCGATCGCCCCGACCCGGACGGTGGTGTCGCTCACGAGGCGCTCTCCTCGGTGCTGGGGCGGGCGGCGTCCTCGGCCGCGTCCTCGGCGGCGTGCACGGCGGCGCACGAGGTGGGCTGCCACCAGTCGTCAAGCATCGCGAGGGCCTCGTCGCCGAGCGGGTTGACGCCGGGGCCGGCCGCCAACGCGTGACCGACCAGCACGTGGAGGCACTTCACGCGCGTGGGCATGCCTCCGGCGGAGATGCCCGCGATCTCGGGCACGTCGCCGAGCTCGGCCCGCTGGGCGAGGTAGTGCTCGTGCGCCCTGGCGTACGCCGCGGCCAGCTCCTCGTCACGGGCGAGCCGCTCGGTCATCTCCTTCATCACGCCTGCGGTCTCCAGCGTGCTGACGGCGCCGGTCAGCCGGGGGCACGTGGCGTAGTACGTCGTCGGGAAGGGCGTGCCGTCCGGCAGGCGCGGCTGCGTACGCAGCACGTCGGGCTCGCCGCACGGGCAGCGGTGGGCGACCTCGGCGACGCCACGCGGGCGTCGGCCCAGCTGGCGCTCGACCGCGTCGAGGTCGGCTGCCGAGGGGGTGGGACGGGCGGGGTCGTTCACGCGGGGCTCACTTCGGGCTCACTTGACGGGCTCGGAGCCGACCGCGCGTCACTTCGGACGTGTGACACCCGCGGTCGGACGGTCGGCGATCTGGATCGACTGCCACACCTTGCCATACCAGGGCGACGCGGCGTTGGCCATGGGTGCGGCGACGACCGGGCGAGCGGGGGCGGGCGCGGCCTTGGCGTCGGCGTCGGGGTCGATGACGGTGTAGGCGCGGTCGCCGACACGGACGAACTTGAGGCGCTCGCGGGCCTGCACCTCGATGAAGGCGGGGTCCTTCCAGAGCGCCGCCTCGTGCTGGAGCTGTTCGACGGTCGCGCGCTGCGCGGCCACCTTGTCCTGCATCGCTGCCGTGTCGCCGCGCTGCTGGACGAGCGAGCGGAGCGTGGGGACGATCGTCACGGCGAGGATGACGAGGATCCCGAGGAGGATGACGCCGCGCACCCAGGCGGTCGACGCCGACGGTGGGCTCGTCTGCGGGGTGCGTGGGCGGGCCGCGAGGGCCGGGCGCTCCTTGCCCGCCCCGGGACGGTTGGAGCGGGCTGCAGCCGCCCGGGGCTGGCCGGGCCGCGTCGCGGAGGGGCGACGGGCGGCGCTCGAAGCGGCGCCGGAGGTGGAGGACGCCCGCGGGGTCTGGCGGGCGGTGGCCGGCCGCGCGCCCCCGGCCGGACGGCCCGTCGACGACGGGCGGCCGGGGCGGGACGGCGTGCGGTCGGCCACCGGGATCAGCCCTCGGCGCCGAAGCGGCTCGCGTCGAAGCGGGGGAAGGCACCGGCGCCGGCGTAGACGGCGGCGTCGTCGAGCTCCTCCTCGATGCGCAGCAGCTGGTTGTACTTCGCGACACGCTCCGAGCGGGCCGGCGCACCCGTCTTGATCTGGCCGCAGTTGGTCGCGACGGCGAGGTCGGCGATCGTCACGTCCTCGGTCTCGCCCGAGCGGTGGCTCATCATGCAGCGGTAGCCGTTGGTCTGGGCCAGCGTCACGGCGTCGAGGGTCTCGGTCAGCGTGCCGATCTGGTTGACCTTGACGAGCAGGGCGTTGGCCGTGCCGGAGCCGATGCCGCGGGCGAGGCGCTCGGGGTTGGTGACGAAGAGGTCGTCGCCGACGATCTGGACCTTGCTGCCGAGCAGCTCGGTCATGGACTTCCAGCCGTCCCAGTCCTCCTCGTTGAGCGGGTCCTCGATGGAGACCAGCGGGTAGGCGGCGACGAGCTCGGCGTAGTAGGCGACCATCTCGTCGGCCGACTTGCCGGCACCCTCGAAAGCGTAGGAGCCGTCCTCGTAGAACTCCGAGGCGGCGACGTCGAGGGCCAGCGCGATGTCGCGTCCCGGCTCGTAGCCGGCTGCGCGGATGGCCTCGAGGATGAGGTCGAGAGCGGCCCGGTTGGACTCGAGGTTGGGCGCGAAGCCGCCCTCGTCGCCGAGGCCGGTGGCCAGGCCCCGGTCGTGGAGGACCTTCTTGAGCGAGTGGTAGACCTCGGTGCCCCAGCGCAGGGCCTCGCGGAAGGTGGGCGCGCCGATCGGCGCGATCATGAACTCCTGGATGTCGACGTTGGAGTCGGCGTGCGACCCACCGTTGAGGATGTTCATCATCGGGACGGGGAGCACGTGGGCGTTGGGCCCGCCGACGTAGCGGAAGAGTGGCAGGCCGGCCGACTCGGCCGCCGCGTGGGCCACGGCCAGGGAGACGCCGAGGATGGCGTTGGCGCCGAGGTTCTCCTTGTTGGACGAGCCGTCCAGGGCGGTCATCTCGGCGTCGACGAGGCGCTGCTCGCTCGCGTCGAAGCCGACGAGGCGCGGGTTGATCTCCTCGATCACGGCGTCGACGGCCTGCTCGACGCCCTTGCCGAGGTAGCGCCCCTTGTCGCCGTCACGGCGCTCAGAGGCCTCGAAGGCGCCGGTCGAGGCACCCGACGGGACGGCCGCGCGAGCGAACGTTCCGTCGTCGAGTCGGATCTCGACCTCGACCGTGGGGTTGCCGCGAGAGTCCAGGATCTCGCGGGCGCCAATCTCCTCAATGCTGGCCACTGTGGCTCTCCTGTGCATTCGCCTCTGACGTCCGCAGCGGTCGCGCGGACGCGTCGACCGGGACCGCGCGCAGGCCACCGTGGCGACTGGCGCACGACGCGTCCCGATACCGTCCGCAGCCTAGTCGGTCGCCCCGCGGTGGTCCGTCACCGACGCGGTGGTCGTCCACGACGTGGACCCTGGGCCCAAGTGCAGCAAAGGCTGACAGACATTACTGACACCGTCGTCCAAACGCCGCCAAACCGACGAGGAGTTTACAGATTCTTTACCTCGGGCTCCCAGCGACGGGACATACTCCGAAGTAGTCGCCGGGGGGGTGACACTTCATAGCGGATGTGCGAGGCCAGCGGGGGGTTGGTACTCATGGGTCAAGCTGTCGGTCAGCCAGGAACGATTCTCCTGGACCTCAGCGCGAGAGTGGATGCACGACGTACGACCGCCAGGGCACGCAGCGAACGACTGCTGCAGCTGGCCATCGCCACCGGCGACGTCTTCGTCATCGGGACAGCGACGCTGCTCGCTGCGGCGATGCGCTTCGACGTCCCGGTGGTGCCGACCTCCGGCGACGTCAACTCGATCGCGGTCTCGCTGGGACCGTGGATCCTCGGGGTCTGGATGCTGGCGAACGCCATGCGGGGGACGTACGCCAGGCCGCACCTGGGGGTCGGCACCGTGGAGTACGCCCGGGTGCTGGGGGCGGCAGGGCTCACGGCGAGCCTCGTGGGGATCGCCAGCTACCTGACGAAGTTCGAGCTCTCCCGGGCCTTCTTCGTCCTGCTGTTCTCCATCGGCGCACCCCTGCTGGTGGTGTGGCGGTGGTCTGCCCGTCGCGTGGTGAAGAACCTCCGCCGGCGCGGGCACCTGCTGACGAAGGTGCTGATCTCGGGCGCCCAGGAACGCGTCGACGAGGTCGCGGCGGTCCTGCGCCGCGAGAAGTGGCTGGGCTACCAGATCCTCGGAGCGCTCGTGCCGTCGGCGCGGTCCGTCGACGCCACACCCGGGGGCGTCCCCGTCATCGGCTTCACCCACGAGACCGCGCAGAACGCCCTCGCCTCCGAGGCCGACCTGGTGCTGTTCGCCGAGGGAGCCTTCCCCTCGCCCGTCGACTTCCGGCGGATCGCCTGGGACCTCGAGGGCCACGACGTGCAGATGGCGGTCGTCCCCAGCCTGAGTGACATCTCGTCCGGTCGGATGGCGATGCGTCCGGTCGGCGGCCTACCGCTGGTCCACGTCGAACCGCCGCAGAGCCTTGCCGCCTCCCGCGGCCTGAAGCGCGCCTTCGACCTCGTGGGAGCCACGCTCGCCCTGCTGCTCGCCTTGCCGGTGATGATCGTCTTCGCGCTGCTCACCAAGCTGCAGGACGGAGGTCCGGTGCTCTTCCGCCAGACCCGGGTGGGCCGTGACGGCCAGCTCTTCGAGTGCCTGAAGTTCCGCAGCATGGTCGTCGACGCGGAGGCGCGGCTCTCGAGCATCAGCCACCTGAACAAGAACGCGGGAGGAGTGCTCTTCAAGGCGCAGAACGACCCCCGCGTCACGAAGGTCGGTGCCTTCATGCGTCGGTTCTCCATCGACGAGCTCCCGCAGCTGGTCAACGTCATCAACGGTGACATGAGCCTCGTCGGGCCGAGGCCGGCCCTGCCGGCGGAGGTGCGCCGCTACGAGACCGACGTCCAGCGCCGGCTCCACGTGCGGCCCGGGCTCACCGGCCTGTGGCAGGTCTCCGGCCGCAGCGACCTGTCGTGGGACGACACGGTGCGCCTCGACCTCTACTACGTCGACAACTGGTCGATCGTCCAGGACCTCACCATCCTGGCCCGGACGGTCAAAGCGGTCTTCGCCTCACACGGGGCCTACTGACGACGCCACTGCCACCGACTCCTCACCGGTGTCGGCACGCTCTCCCCTCCGTGCCGACGCCGGTGCAGGTACTCCTGCCGGAGACACCGGCCGACGGCGTATGCCGGGTGGCGCCCTCAGCCGCTCTCGTGCGGCGGGAGCACGACGGCGGCGTGCAGCTGTCGCAGCGTGGCGCGCAGGGCGGCCTCGGCGTCCACGCCCTCGGCGCGGGCAGCCCGGACGAGCGCGAGGGCCCGGGCGCCGACGTCGTCACCCGTCGCCGCCGCGTCGACCACGTCGCCGAGACCGGCCTTCTCGAGCCGGGACACGACCTTGTCGGCTCGCGCGAGCGCCGGCAGGGCGGCCGGCACGCCGTCGAGCGGGTGGGTGCGGTGCGGCTTCTCGCCCGCCTTGATGGCGGCCCAGTTGTCGGCCACCTCGTCGGCCGTGTCGGCCTGCACGTCGGCGAAGACGTGGGGGTGGCGCCGAACGAGCTTGTCGACGAGCGAGCCCGCGACGTCGTCGATGCCGAAGGGCTCGCTCGGGTGCTCCTCGGCGACCCGGGCCTGGAAGGCGACCTGGAGCAGCAGGTCCCCCAGCTCCTCCTGCATGTGGGCGGGGTCGCCGCTCTCGATGGCCTCGATCGCCTCGTGGGCCTCCTCGAGCAGGTAGGGCACGAGCGAGGCGTGGGTCTGCTCCGCGTCCCACGGGCAGCCGCCGGGCGAGCGGAGCCGGTCCATCACGGCGACGACGTCGAGCAGCCGGGCGCCGGGGACGTCGAAGGAGCCGATGAGCAGCTCGACGTCGGGCGGCTCCGGCAGGCGGGAGACCTCGACCGCGATGGCATCGCTCAGTCCGGGGTCGCCGTCGGAGGAGCCGACCCAGACGACGTCGCCGGTCCGGGCCGCCGAGACGAGGTCACGGGCCAGCTCGGTGGGGTGGTCGCCGTCCCGGGGCAGCACCTCGACGCCGGCCTCGACCACGGCGGTGACCTGGGGCTCGTCCGGACGGCCCCACACGGCATACGCCCGCTCGAGCGTGGTCCAGGCCTCGCGGGTGAGCAGGCCCGGCGCGACGCGGGGGGTGGTGACGAGCAGGACGACGCGTGGGGCCACGGCTGGGCGGTCGCTACTGGGCAGTGGGCGGGGCGGAGTTGGTGCCGGGCTTGACCCAGTTGGGGGTCTTCTGGCCGATCGTGAAGTAGACCGGGCCCTCGTCGGACGGCACGACGGTGCCGTACTTCGGGTTGACGGTGATGTCGGCCTTCTTGAGGTCGGCGCGGTAGGCGGCGACATCGGCGGGCGTCATCTTCTGCGACTGGATCAGGGCGACCGCCTCCACGAACTCCTTCGTGGTGTCGGTGGCGTTCGGGATCGAGGCGATGACCGACGCGTAGGTCTCGTCGGGCTGCCAGCTGCCCGACTTGCTGACCGCGTCCTTGAGCAGCGGCGCCGCGACGAGAGCCGTGACGACGATGTTCTCGGCGAAGTCGAGCTTGGCCGACTTCAGCTGGTCGTGGGTCTGCTGCACGTCGGACTCGCTGATGACCTCGCCGTTGACGATCGCAGCAGCCTGCTGACGCGTCTCGAAGCCACACCCGCCGAGCAGCGACACGGCGCCGATCGCGGCGATGCCGAGAACGGCCACGCGCCTGGCGGGTTGAGCAGACCTAGCCTTCACGAACTTCCTCCTCTGGCGGATGCGTGTGCCATCCTACGGTGCCCCGGCGGTCGATCTCGCCGACCCCGAGGCCGCGCCGGGGGCCGTGCCCCGGGAGGCGTTCGCGGCCGCGGCGATGTCGTCGAGGAGCACTGCGGTGATGAGCTGCCGAGCCCAGGTGAGGACCTCGACGTCGCGAAGCGGCTTGCCGCCGACGCGGGCGGTCATGGGCGCCGGGACGAGGATCGTGCCGAGCGCCTCCTTGACGATCGTGCCGGGGTAGAGGCGCATGAGGCGCAGGTGCTGGCTCTCGCGCAGCTCCTTGACCGGACCGAAGCGCACGACCTTGCCCTGGATGCCGATGTCGCCGATGCGGGCGGCCCGCGCCACGACCCGCAGGCGGGCGACCTCGAGGAGGTTCTGGACCGGCTTGGGCGGCGCGCCGTAGCGGTCGCGCAGCTCGGCCTCGATCTCCTCGACGGCCTCGAAGGTCTCGACGGTCGCGAGCTTCTTGTACGCCTCGAGCCGCAGCCGCTCCCCCGGCACGTAGTCGTGGGGCAGGTGGGCGTCGACCGGCAGCTCGATCTTGATCTCGGCCGGCACGTCGACGGCGTCGCCGCGGAAGTCGGCCACGGCCTCGCCGATGAGCCGGACGTAGAGGTCGAAGCCGACGCCCTGGATGTGGCCGGACTGCTCGCCGCCGAGCAGGTTGCCGGCGCCGCGGATCTCGAGGTCCTTCATGGCCACGGCCATGCCGGAACCGAGGTCGGTGTTGCTGGCGATGGTGCGCAGGCGGTCGTGCGCCGTCTCGGTCATCGGCTTCTCGGGCGGGTAGAGGAAGTACGCGTACGCCCGCTCGCGCCCTCGGCCGACGCGACCGCGCAGCTGGTGCAGCTGGCTGAGCCCGAGCATGTCGGACCGCTCCACGATGAGGGTGTTGGCGTTGGAGATGTCGAGGCCCGTCTCGACGATCGTGGTGCAGACCAGGACGTCGAAGCGCTTCTCCCAGAAGTCCTCGACCACCTGCTCGAGCTTGTGCTCGCCCATCTGTCCGTGGGCGGTCGCGATGCGCGCCTCGGGGACCAGCTCGCGCAGCCGCGCGGCCGCCTTCTCGATGCTGCTCACCTTGTTGTGGACGAAGAAGACCTGGCCCTCGCGCAGCAGCTCGCGGCGGATCGCCGCGGTGATCTGCTTCTCGTCGTAGGCGCCGACGAAGGTCAGCACGGGGTGGCGTTCCTCGGGCGGCGTTGCGAGAGTGGACATCTCGCGGATGCCGGTGACCGCCATCTCGAGCGTGCGCGGGATCGGGGTGGCCGACATGGACAGCACGTCGACGGCCGTGCGCATCGTCTTGAGCAGCTCCTTGTGCTCGACGCCGAAGCGCTGCTCCTCATCGATGATCACGAGGCCGAGGTCCTTGAACGTGACGTCCTTGGCGAGCAGGCGGTGCGTGCCGATGACGAGGTCGATGGTGCCGTCGGCCATGCCGGCCATGACGTCCTTGGCCTCCTTGTCGCTCTGGAAGCGTGAGAGCGAGGCGACCTTGACCGGGAACTGGGCGTAGCGCTCGGAGAAGGTCTGCTGGTGCTGGCTGACGAGCAGCGTCGTCGGCACGAGCACCGCCACCTGCTTGCCGTCCTGGATCGCCTTGAAGGCGGCGCGGACCGCGATCTCGGTCTTGCCGTAGCCGACGTCGCCGCAGATGAGGCGGTCCATCGGGACCTGCTTCTCCATGTCGGCCTTGACCTCGTCGATGCTGATGAGCTGGTCCGGCGTCTCGACGTAGCCGAAGGCGTCCTCGAGCTCGCGCTGCCACGGCGTGTCGGGACCGAAGGCGTGTCCCTTCGTGGCCTGGCGCGCGCTGTAGAGGCGGATCAGGTCGGCCGCGATCTGCTTGACGTAGCGCTTGGCCCGCGACTTCGTCTTGGTCCAGTCGGAGCCGCCCATCTTGTTGAGCGTGGGCTCCTCGCCGCCGACGTACTTCGTCACCTGGTCGAGCTGGTCGGTGGGGACGAAGAGGCGGTCACCGGGCTGGCCGCGCTTGCTCGGGGCGTACTCGATGACGAGGTACTCGCGGGTGGCCCCGGCGACGGTGCGCTGCATCATCTCGACGAAGCGACCGACCCCGTGCTGCTCGTGGACGACGTGGTCACCCGGGCGCAGCTGCAGGGGGTCGACCTGGTTGCGGCGGCGCGACGGCATGCGACGCATGTCCTTGGTGGACGTGCTGCCCGGCTGACCGGTGAGGTCGGTCTCCGTGAGCAGCTCGATGCGCGCTGCCTCGTCGACGAAGCCCCGGCCGAGCGATGCGGTCGCGACCAGGGCCCGGCCACTCGGGACGGCGTCGGCGAGCCGCTCGACGGGCACCTCGTGCTCGCGCAGGACCTCCTCCACCCGCTTGGCGAGACCCGGCCCCTCCGTGACGACGGCGACGCGCCACCCGTCGCGGGTGCGTTCCCTGAGGTGGGCGACCGCCCGCTCCGTGTCCCCGTGGAACGCCTCGGGGTCGACCGTGCCCAGGGAGAGCCGGACGTCGACGTCGTCGTCCTCGATGACGAGCTCGGCGTCGGAGCTGAAGGGGGTCAGGGTCCACCACGGCCGACCGGACGCGACGGCGTGGGCGCGCAGCTGCGCGAGCGTCCAGTAGGAGGCCGTGCCGAGGACCGACTGCAGGTCGACCGGCACGTCGTTGCCGGCGGCTGCGTTGGCCCAGCTGGCCTGGAGGAACTCGTCGCTGGTGAGGACGAGGTCGTGGGCCCGGGTGCGGATGCGCTCGGCGTCGGCCAGCACGACGATCGACTCGGTGGGCAGCACGTCGAGCACGGACTCCATGCCGTCCACGAGCGCCGGGGCCAGCGACTCCATGCCCTCGACAGCGATGCCCTCCGCGACCTTCGTCAGCATGTCGGCGACCCCGGGCAGCTGCGTGGCGAGCTCTGCCGCGCGAGCTCGCACCTCGTCCGTGAGCAGGACCTCCCGGCACGGCGGGGCCCAGAGACCGTGCTCGGCGACCTCGAGGCTGCGCTGGTCCGCGACCTTGAACCACCGCACCTCCTCGACGGTGTCGCCCCAGAACTCGATGCGGACCGGGTGCTCCTCGGTCGGCGGGAACACGTCGAGGATGCCGCCGCGCACGGCGAACTCGCCACGGCGCTCGACCAGGTCGGTGCGCGTGTAGGCCGCGGCGGCCAGGGCCTCGACGACGTCGGTCAGCGGGCGCTCGTCGCCGGGACGGAGCGCCACCGGCACCAGGTCTCCCAGCCCCTTCGTGATCGGCTGGAGGACCGCGCGGACGGGGGCCACGACCACCGACAGGGGTCCGTATGCCGCGTCGTCCGGATCGGGGTGCGCGATGCGTCGCAGAACCGCCAGCCTCCGGCCGACGGTGTCACTGCGTGGCGACAGCCGCTCGTGCGGGAGCGTCTCCCAGCTCGGGAAGACTGCGACGGCATCCGGGGACAGGAAGGCTCCGAGGGCTGCGGCCAGGTCGTCGGCCTCCCTGGTGGTGGCCGTCACCGCGACGAGCGGTCCCTGCTCGCCGAGGGTGCGTGCCAGCGCCGCCACGAGGAACGGCCGGATGCCGTCGCTGCCCGAGACGTCGAGGAGCCGGGCGCGCCCCACCTGCTCGAGCACGCGGCCGGCAGCGGGCTCGGCCTGCCAGGCGTCGAGGAGCCCGGACAGCCGGGCCGGGGTGCGGGTGGTGGTTGCGGTCATGAGCAGACGTCCCAACATTCTCAGGCAGCGATCGACGACGACGGCGCGCGCGCAGCACGACTGACCCACGTCGACCGGACACGGGGTGCCCCACCAGAGTAGTCGCGCCGGGCGACACCCTCGCTCAGCGCAGGCGCCACCCTCCCCCGGCGCGGACGGCTCCCCCGCGCCTGGTCGCGGCAGCGGCGGTTCAGACGCTCTCGGTCAGGCCGAGCGGACCGGCCGGTCGCGTGAAGCCGGACAGGTCGGCCCAGTCGTAGCCGAAGGCGGCGATCTCCTCGGCGTGCCGGGAGCCGATGATCCGACGCTGCCAGCCCCCCGGACGCCACCAGCTCCGGTACGACGCCCACCGCTCGGCGTAGGGGTCGCCGTGGCTCGAGCTCAGCTTCGACGAGTCGATCGGCTCCTCGAGCCCGAGGAAGGACTGCACCCGCTGGAGCTCCTCGGCCGGGCTCTGGATCAGGCGCTCGTAGTGCACCACGAGGAGTCGCTCGAGGTGCCGGGCGTCCGCCGCGAGGATCCGGTGGGCGGCCAGCCAGTGCTCCACCATCTGGTTCAGCGACTGGAACTTGCGGGGGTTGGTGGAGGCGAGACGGCGCCACTTCTTGTTGGACAGGGCGACGGCCACGGGATGCCGGACCACCACGATCAGCCCGGACCCCGGGAACTGCGCCTGCAGGAAACGACCCATGATGATGTTGGGCGGCGACTTCTCGACGAGCAGCCGGCGGCTGGTGTCCCAGAAGGGAACCCAGCTGTCCAGCATCGCCTGGGCGCTGGCCGCCGACGCGAGCGGCGAGGCCTCGGTGAGGTGCGCCTCCGGCCGGTGGGCGAAGCGACCTGAACCGCCGTGCACCTTCGCCTTGGGGTAGACGGGCTGCAGGTGCTGCCCCTCGTCCTCACGGACCCCGGTGGCCGCCAGGCCACTCACATCAGGGTGGCCGTCGAGGACCTTCGCGAAGGGCGTCGTGCCGCTGCGGTGCAGACCGCCGACGAAGACGAGCCGCTCCGGGTCCGGTTCGATCCTCACAGGGCGCCCACCAGCTCGGCGGCCGTGCGGTCGGAGACGACCTGGACGGGTGTGGACCCGATCACGGCAGAGCCCGTGGCTGCCGACGGGCTCGGCGCCCCCATCTGCTTGACGGTCTCGCCGGGCCGGAGGCTGACCTTGACGTCGCCGCCCGTGCTCCACACGTACGCCACGGTCTTGCCGTTCTTCTCGAGGGCGACGCCGGTCAGGCCCTTGCCCGCGATCGCAGTCGCCTTCGCACCGGCGGAGGCCTGCGCCATCGCCTCGAAGGCGGCGCCGGTCGACCGGGTCGAGCCGTCGGGGTCGAGCAGGCCGTAGCGCGGCTCGGCGCTGTTGCGCCCAGCCGGGTTCATCACGAGAGGCAGCCACAGCACGCGACGGATGCCTCCGCCCAGCAGGATCGACACCGTCTTGACCAGCTCCTCCGCGCGCTTCTCGTCGGTGAGGTTGCCGTCCTTGAGGAACTGGCCGACCTCCCAGGCTTCGACGGGCATCCCCGCGGGCGTCGTGGCCGACAGGTAGCCGACGAAGAGAGGCGCTGCCTCCCAGCTCTCGTAGAAGTGCACCTGCCGGATGTCGACGACCTTCTCCTTCTGGAGCTTCTCCGCCAGCGCGAGGTACTGGAGGTTGCGCGTCGACTGCGGGGACGCGAGCGCCGCGCGCAGACCCGCCACGTCGTTGACCGCCGGCAGCTGGTCACCGCGGGTGCCGATGCGCCGGGAGTAGTAGGTGTTCCACGCCTTGACCGCCTCGGCCTCCTTGCCCTGGTCGAGCAGGCGCGTGGCGATGGCTGCTCCATAGGCCGTGCTGCTGATGCCGGGGTCGGCGACGGCGGCAGAGGGGTCCGCCGCACGGATGGAGTCCGCCGCGGCCCTGACCAGGGTCTCCAGGTCGGATGTGCTGCCGCCCCAGAACGACTCGGAGTTGACCTCGTTCTCGACGGCATAGGTGTGGACGCCCACGGCGGAGTACCGCTTGACCACCGAGGTGACGAAGGCGCGGTAGCGGTCCAGGTCCTTGGGCATGAACGACTCGGTCTTGTTCTTCGTGCCGCGCACGTGCTGCGGGTTCGACTGGGTGGTGGCCCAGCAGGAACCCACCCGGATCTTGATCATCAGCCGGGCATCGACCGTCTGCGCCTTGCGCACGACGGCGTCCATCGTCTTCCAGTCCTGCTGGCCGTCGGTCGGCTCGATGTCGCACCAGACGAGCTCGTAGAAGGTCGAGCTCCCGGACAGGGTCTTCAGGTACGGCGAGACGACGTCGAACCGCGACCAGTCGTACTTCGCCCCCAGCGGCGCGCTGAGGGGCCCGGACGCGGGCGTGCTGTCCGGGCCCGTCGGGGCCGGGGTGGAGCCGGGCGACGAGCCCTGGGACGCCGATCCGCCTGACGTCCGCGCCGTCCCGCCCGTGCCGGTCCCGTCGCAGGCGCCGAGCACGAGCCCTGCGACGAGCACGGCTGCGACTGCGAGCACCCACGCCTTCGACGTCCTCACGGTGCACTTCTCTCGCTCGGCGAGTGAGCGCTGCCCGCCGCCGTCCGGCGGTCCTGGGCCTCACGCGCGGCCTCGAGGCGCGCATGGACCTCGGTCGCCAGTGCGCGGACCCGGGGGTCGATGTCGAGAGGCTGCGTCCCGTGGGAGACCCTGCGGTCGACGTGCTCGTCGAGCTCGGGCCGGTAGGTGACGCCCACGAAGCGACAGAGGCGCTGCATCTCCGTGGACGGGTCTGCGGCGAACGCATCGTAGGAGACGAGCAGCACGTCCTCACGCCGGTCGAACCCGAGCTCGAAGTAGAGCCGGTTGCGGATGGCCCAGAAGAGGACCGCCGCAGTGAACGGCGTCATCGTGTCCAGGTCGAACGACCGGATGAGCCTGACGCTCTCCTCCGGCAGGCGCTCGCCCTGCCAACGTGTCTCGCCCCGGCCCGCCGCGATGTCTCGCAGGGCCAGCAGGTTGGCCGGCCCGAACTTGGACACCTCCGAGCGGGCCCGGGAGTCCGGCTCGCGGTACACCCAGACCCCACGTCCAGGGGCGAGCCCCTCGAGGTCGAGGAACGTGTCGAGCAGCTGCGAGTCACAGATCGGCTTGACGAAGACGAACTGCTGCTTGCTCGCCAGGACGGTCGCACGCAGCACGTCGATGGAGCGGATCCTGAAGCGGTGGAACAGCGCCCGGTCGTTCTCGTTGCGCACCTCCGTCTCCGGCGCCTCGTCGAGCCCGCGCATGAGCATGTTGGTCCCGGACCGCTGGAGGCCGACGACGTAGACGGGCACGGCCGAGCCGGGAGGAAGCGGGTGGCTCCGGCGCCACCGGCGCTTGCGGATCGCGGCGCGCAGGCGAGGTCGCGGGTCCAGCCGGTCCTCCTCGACGACGCGGCCGATGCCCTCGGTGCGGGCCCAGTGGATCCGGCGCACGACCTTGCGAGTCAGGTGCTGCCTCGAGGACTGCGGCCCGGTCGGCGGGTTCACGTACCGGTCCCACCACGTGCTCACGGCTGCACCCTGTCCAGCCACTGGGCCGCGACCAGGGCTTCGAGCTCGCCGAGACGGTCGGGGCAGGTCTGCTCGACGGCCACCCAGAGCGCGTCCAGCGAGCTCGCCCTCTCGTCGAGGAAACCCAGGGAGAGGAAGGCGGCGTAGTCCTCCTCGCGCAGCCCGAGCGCGGGCGCGAGGATCGCGGTGTTGTCGATGACCTTGCTCGGGCGTGGGTCGATCCGGTGCATCGACGGCTCCAGCCGGCTTCCCGAGCGGTAGAGCAGCGCAAGGCGGTGCCCCCCGTCACCGAGGTGCAGCGCTCGACGGACGAGCACCCCCGAGTCGCTCGTCGTGGGGTGGGCCAGACAGCGCAGCATGATCGGCTTGCCGGTGTCGAAGCCGCGCCGCTGGAACGACTCGAAGGTCGCCACGGCGCGGGCCACGCGAGCGGCGTACGCGGCTGCGACCTCCCGCCGGTCGTCCAGCATCCACGGGAAGAAGCGGCGCAGCTCCACCTCGCGGAACCACACGGCGTAGGGATGTCCTGCAACGGACGCGACGAAGTCCTCGATCGAGCCGCCCTCGGGGCGGTCGGCGACCGCGTCGAACAGCTGTGCCCGGACGACGACGTCGTAACGGAACGGGCTGATCAGCCGTCCCACGTCCAGGCTCTCGGTGCCGTCCTGCTTGGGCCGCCACGTCGCCGCACGGCGCACCGTTCGTCGTGCAGTAGCCACCACGGATCGTGCCACGCTGCCAGGTCCCCCTCCGTGAACATCGACAGCAGGCGGTCCCCACCCCCCCCGGTGGCGCCCCAGAGCCGATGCTGTCCTCGCTCATTATTGATCGGCCCCGGAACTCGTACGGGAGAAACGGCGAAACGCGCCAAGCATGCCTAAAGGATCTGGCGTTGTGCACGATTCACGGACATAGCGGCCAGACGTGTGGTCAACTGTGCGGGGTCAGGAGGGAATGTGATGCGCATTCTTCACGTCAACAAGTTCCTCTACCGGCGCGGGGGCGCAGAGGGATACATGCTGGACGTCGCAGCCCTGCAACGCTCCGCCGGACACGAGGTCGGCTTCTTCGGGATGCAGCACCCCGAGAACGACACCCCTCAGCCGCTGGGCGGGACGTTCCCGCCGTTCGTGGAGCTCGAGCCCGCGCCCGCCGGGCTGTCCGGGCTGATGGCGTCGGCCCGGATGGTGTGGTCGACCTCCAGCGCCCGCGGGATCGAACAGGCGATCCGCGAGTTCCGGCCCGACGTGGTGCACTGCCACAACGTCTACCACCAGCTCTCGCCCTCGGTCCTGCGCCCGGTGAGCCGCGCCGGCATCCCGTGCGTCATGACCCTGCACGACTACAAGCTCGCCTGCCCGAACTACCAGATGCTCGACCACGGACGACCGTGCGACGCCTGCGTGGGGCACGGGACCTGGCACGCCGCGGTCCGACGCTGCAAGAACGGCTCACTCGTCGGCAGCGTCGTCCTCGCCGTGGAGTCCGGCGTCCACCGGGCTCTCGACGCGTACGGCACCGTCGACCAGTTCGTCAGCCCCAGCCGGTTCCTCGCCGCCGTGATGGCGCGCCAGGGCATCGCCGAGGACCGGATCACCGTGGTCAACAACTTCACCCACATCCCCGCACTCACGCACGCTCCCGAAGCCGGGGAGGGTTTCGTCGTCGCGGGTCGGCTCTCGCACGAGAAGGGCATCGACACGGCCGTCCGGGCGATCGGCCGCCTGCCGGGGGCGAGCGTGCTCCACGTCGCGGGGGACGGCCCGGAGCGAACGAGCCTGGAAGAGCTGGCGGCCCAGGTCGCACCCGGCCGCGTCGTCTTCCACGGCCGCCTGAGCGCGAGCGAGCTGGGGACGCTCGTGCGGCGCAGTCGCGCACTGCTGGTCCCCTCCCGCTGGTACGAGAACCAGCCGATGACGATCCTCGAGGCCTTCGCCGCCTCGACGCCCGTGGTGGTCACGGACCTGGGTGGGATGCCGGAGCTCGTCGAGCCGGGCGTCCACGGTCTCGTCGTGCCGGCCGACGACGACGCACGCCTCGCAGAGGCGCTCGCCCGACTCGAGGCAGATCCCGACCACGCCCTGGCCATGGGCATGGCGGGGAGGCGCCGGCTGGAGCAGGACTTCTCGGCCGAGGCCCACCTGTCGCGGCTCGACTCCGTCTACGAGCGAGCCGCGGCCAGAAGGGGCCGACCGGCCCCGCCCTCGGTCGGCGCACGCTCGGGGACTTCCCGGTGAGCGACCAGACGCCCTCACCGAAGGTGCTGTTCGTCGCCGGAACGGGGCGGAGCGGGACGACGATCCTCAGCACGATCCTCGGTCAGCTTCCCGGCGCGATGTCCATCGGCGAGCTGCGCTACGTGTGGGAGCGGGGCTTCATCGAGGACCACCGGTGTGGTTGCGGTCTGCCGTTCAGCGAGTGCCCGGTGTGGAAGGCCGTCGTCGAGCACGCGTACTGCGGCGCGACGCCGCCCGACGCGGGCGCGGTGTCGCGGGACCTGCTCTCCCGCCTGCGGATGTTGCGCATTCCCTCGATGGTGGTGCGACAGCTCCGGGGCCGGCCGGCGGTGCCACCGCACCCCAACGACGAGAAGATCGCGGCGCTCTACACCGCCCTGTCGCAGCTCGAGCATCCCGCTGTGATCGTCGACTCGTCGAAGCTCCCTCCCTACGGCAAGATCCTCGAGCGGCTGCCCGGCATCGACCTCTACGTCGTGCACGTCGTCCGGGACCCGCGGGCCAACGCGTTCTCGTGGCGCCGGGTGAAGGTCACGGGCGACCGCGACGACGACGCCACGATGGAGCGTCTCGAGCTCTGGCGTTCGTCGGCGATGTGGGTGGTGTGGAACTACCTCGTCGAGTTCTGGTGGCCGGTCGAGCGGGGACGCGTGGTGCGCGTGCGCTACGAGGACTTCGTCGACCGCCCCCGGGAGACCGTCGAGCAGATCGCGCAGATGCTGGGCCTGGACACGAGCCGGACGCCCTTCGTCGGCGAGCGCAGCGTGAGGATGCACACGACCCACACGGTGGCCGGCAACCCCAACCGGCACGACCGAGGCCTGGTCCAGCTGCGGCCGGACGAGGAGTGGCGGCGTGCCATGCCGAGGCTCCAACGCGCCGTCGTGTCACTGTTCACGCTGCCGGGGCTGCGCCACTTCGGCTACTCCCTGCGCAGCTGACCGCCGGTGCGCCGGAGCGCACCGGCGAGGCCCGGCGGGAGCGGTTGGCGCGCCCGCCGGGCCCGGTCTCTCCGACCTGGGTCGGGCGTCAGGGCGTGCCGCGGAACAGGGTCAGTCCCTGCGCCACGGTGTTGCGGTCACCGGCGACCGTGAAGTCACCGCCGACCAGCAGGCCCTGCGGGATCGCGGCGAAGGACCACACGCCCATCGGTGAGTCGAACTGGGGGGCGTAGTCGGTCAGCGCCCCGTCGCCGGCCCGGAAGGCGAAGAACCGTTGCTGGGCGATCTCCGTGGTGTTGCTCGGGGACTGCCAGCAGTAGCCGCCGCTGCCCTTGGTGCCACCGTGCGTGCCGTAGTAGAAGGTGCCGTTGACCTCAAGGGCTCCCTGCATGCCGCCGTTGCAGGCCGTGTCCCAGTTGAGGCCGTTGGCCTTGGTCTGCGAGAGGTTGACCGCGTCCCACTGGTAGATCCAGTCGGGACAGACGTCGCCTCCGTAGAGGCGCTGGCCGTCGTCACTGAGCTTGAGGGCGACGACCCAGTGGTAGGTCCCACAGCTCTGGACTCCTCCCAGCTGGCGGGGCAGCACCGCCCCGGTGGCCCCGCTGAGGGCCACGATGCCGTCCGGGAGTGCCACCCCGTTGACGGTCTTGAACGGTCCGGCGAGGAAGACCCGCGAGTTGTCGGGAGCGACGGCCAGGGACAGGACCATGCCCTCGTGGTAGGTCGTTCCGGTGGGTCCGTTGGTGTCGGCGGTCCAGGTGGTGTCGACCGAGCCGTTGAGCGCGGAGATCCGGGCGGCATGCTGGCGCGTCACGGCGCCGATGGCGGTGAACTGGCCTCCGAGGTAGACGTAGCCCTGCCGGACCGCGATGGTGTAGACGTCCTTGTTGACCTTCGGCGCGAAGCCCGTGACCAGCGCCCCGGTGTTGGCGTCGACGGCGGCGAGCCGTTGACGCGTCACCCCGTTGACGGACTTGAACGTGCCGCCGAGGTAGAGCTTGGTCCGGTCCGCCGTCAGCTCGAGGTCGAGCACCATGTTGTCGGCGTCCGCCCTGAAGGTGGGATCGAGCGTCCCGGTGGCGAGGTCGATCTTGGCGACGCCCCGACGGTACTGGCCGCCGGCGCTCACGAAGTCGCCGCCCATGACGGTGGTGCTGCCGAGGTTCGTGAACGTGCGCACCCGCGCCCCCGGCATCGGGAGCCACGAGGTGAGCTGGCCGGTGGCGACCGAGTACGACGCCGCGTCATGGCGCAGGCTGCCCTGGCTCGTCGTGAACACACCACCGACGAAGACCGTTCCGGCCGCCACCTGCAGCGCCTGGACCTCCACCGTGCAGGGCGGGAGGGTGTAGGTCGACTTGAGCGTGTGCGGAGCCTGGCATCCCGCGAGTGCGGCGTTGAAGCCGGTCAAGGCCCCCGCGGCGTCGTAGGCGCCGACCTGGGTGCGGTTCTGCCCGTTCAGCTGGCTGAACGTCCCACCCACGAAGGTGGTGCCTGTTGCGGTGTCGGTCGTGACCGCCCTGACCGGCCCGTTGGCCGACGGCGCCCACGAGGTGATCGCGCCGTTCCCGTCGACAGAGGCGATGCGCGTGCGGGTGGAGGTGACGCCCGAGCCGGTGACCGCCGTGAAGTCACCGCCGAGCTTCACCCTGTCCTGGGCCCTCGTCGCCCCCGCGCGGACGTCGAGCGCGTAGACCGCACCGTTCGTCGTCGCCGTGAAGGTCGGGTCCGTCGCTCCGTCGAGCAGGCGCAACCGCGAGAGGTGGCCGCGGCCCGCTCCGTTGAGGTTGGTGAACGAGCCCCCCACGTAGACGCTGTCGCCGGCGACTGCGACGGCGTTGACCGGGGCGTTCGCCGATGCCCGCCACGTGGAGATGACGTTGCCGTCCAGCCCTATCGCGGCCAGGCGTGACGAAGGCACGCCGTTGACCGCGTCGAAGTCCCCTCCGATGATGAGGCGGTCGCCCGCGACGGCGATCGACGTGACGGAACCGGTCTGCGACTTGGCCACCCCGCCCACCGTCACGGTCGTCGTCACCGCGGACGCCGGCCAGGAACGGTCGACGGTTGCGTCGGGCTTGATGTGCACCAGGCCCTGCCGACGCAGGTCGGACACCCTGGAGAAGTCACCGGCCAGGTAGTAGCCCCCCTTGCCGTCGGGCGCGGAGGCGTTGACCGTTCCGTCGACGATGTTCGAGGAGGGCACGGTGGCGCCCGAGCTGGAGTCGACCGTCACCGCCCGGCCCGTGTTCGGACCCACGTAGTCGAAGCCGCCCGCGATCCACGCCTTGGTCCCGTTGGAGACGATGTCGTCGACCCGACCGTTGGCGCCCCAGAACGAGCTGTCGGCCGTGAGCGAGAGAGCAGGACCCGGCGGCAGGACCGGTGCGGCCGACGCGGTCGGTACCGTCGCCGCCAGCGCCGCCGCGACGACGACGAGCGTCGTCGTGGCCGCGCTCGCCAGGGCGAGCCCGCCCAGGCGTGGTCGTCCGGACGTTCCCGCCCTGCTCGGCCCAGGTCGACCAGATGCACGCAGACGAGACGCACTCATGAACGCTCCCCCAGCTACGAGCGGGCCTCGGCCCGCCTCCCCCAGGTGGTGCACCAGCCGGCGCCCACCGGTCCCCCCCAGGACCCTGAAATGGGACTTTAGCCAAGCCAGGCGGAAATGAATCGCGCTTTGGCAAAAGTCGGACAGAGAACACCACAAGCTTTGATAAAAAGGGCACGTCGGTTAAATACGACTTGGCGCTCCTCCTTTCCCGAGTTGGGAAATGGTATTCAATTTGCGCTTCGTATCTGGGGCCATGCGGCGAGCCGGACTGTTAATTTGCTGAGAGGGCCGTGCTGTCCGCTCGTGCACCGACGGTCCATCGCAGAGCAAGTCTCTTATCTGGGGGGAACCACATGCGTACTCGATTCACGCTTGCCGCGGTATGCGCCGCGGCACTGGTGGCGCTGGGGGCATCCGCCGCCGACGCTGCCGTCGCGCCGACCGCCGTTCGGCCGTGCGCCCAGCCGAACGGGCGCGTCAGCGCCATGGCCATCAGCAACGGGACCCTGTTCATCGGGGGCACCTTCACCTCGGTCCAGGACCGCAGCGGAGTGGCACGGGCGAGGACCCGGCTGGCCGCCATCGACGTCGCCACCTGTGACCTGACGTCCTGGACCGCGCCGGCAAACGGCGAGGTCCTGTCGATCGCGGTGGCGGGCTCCACCGTCTACGTCGGCGGGTCCTTCACCAGCGTCGGGAGCGCCAGCCGAAGCTACCTGGCGGCCCTGAGCGCCTCAACTGCACAGGTGCAGTCGTTCAACCCGGTGGTGAACAAGACGGTGCGGGCGCTCGTGACGTCCTCGACCACCCTGTATGCCGGCGGCGACTTCGCCAAGGTCGGTGCCGCCAGCCGCGCCAAGCTGGCGGCCTTCTCCCTCTCCACCGGCGCCCTCAGCTCCGGCTGGCAGCCCAAGGCCAACGGCAAGGTGAACGCCCTGGCGCTCAGCGCCGACGGAGGGCGGGTCTACGCAGGGGGGCTCTTCACCACCCTCAACGGTCTGGGCGCCTACCAGTACCTCGGAGCCGTCGACTCCAGCACCGGCAAGATCGACGACGGCTTCGCCCCGCACTCGGTGTTCGGCGTCCTCGACCTCGTGACCGACGCGAACGGCGTGTATGTCGGCCAGGCCGGCTCGGGGGGCCACCTCCTGCTGCTCAACCAGGACGGCACCCTGAAGCAGCCCGTGTACCAGCTGGACGGCGACGTGCAGGCTGTCGCCGTCGACGGCGACTCCGTCTACGGCGGTGGCCACTTCACCAACTACTGCGTCGGCAACACCGGCTCCGGCGCACCGTTCAAGTGCGACCAGAACCTCTCGAGGCGCAAGCTGATCGAGGTCTCCGTGTCCGGTGGGCAGGTCACCTCGTGGGCGCCCAGCCTGGACAGCCCGTTCGGCGTCCTTGCGGCCGTGGTCGACCCGAGCACCCACGACCTCTGGGTCGGCGGCGACTTCACGCACGTCTCCGGACAGGCGGTTGCCCACCTGGCGAAGTTCCCGGCGAAGTGACGCCCACGCCCTGAGCGACCGCCGGTCGCCGAGCGCGACACGAGAGAGCCCCCCGCCCACGGGCGGGGGGCTCTCTCGTGTCGCCGACGCTCAGCGCTTGAACGTCAGGTAGCCGGTGCCGGAGGCCCCCTTCACGGAGGCGGTCACGGTGATCTTCTCGGCCGCCTTGGGGTGTCGGTCGACCAGCTCGGCCGAGCACGATCCGGCAGAGTTCGTGACGCAGGGGTTCTGGTTGAGCCGGAACAGCGCGTCCTGTGAGTCCGAGTCGGTCCACGTCACGACGATGCCGCGGACCGGTGACCCGCTGCTGTCGCGTACCTTCGCGGTGTACGTCTGCGTGCCGTCCGGCAGGTAGTTCAGGCACGAGTTCGGTGCCAGCTGTCGCTCCGGCTGCGAGCTGGGGACCGTGCAGGTCACCGTGACCCGGTAGCTCACGGCCGCCTGCGCCGGCGGCGCCAGGCCCGTGACAGCGGCCGCTGCCGCGACGACGCCCATGATTGCCATACCTCTTCGCATGTCGCCTCCTGTGGCGATCTGGGTGGCGCCACGGGGGCTCCACCATCGTTGACTGCCGTCTGCTCCCCGACCTCCCGCTGCGCGCAGCGGGAGGTCGAAGTTGTGGTGCCCTGGCGTCGAGCGACCAGGGTGCCGCCGCCGGCCCGTTCGTCAGCGGCGTGGGCTGCCCGAGGTGTCGACCACGAGACGCATGGCGTTCGCCACGCTCTGCCACGGGGTGAACTTGAAGTTGGTCCCGCCCTCCGGCGCGTCCTTCCCGTCCTGGGTGACGAGCATCCCCTGCGGGTACTTCGGGCCCATGTTCACGTTGATGACGTCGAGGCCGTCGGTGGCCTCGACCGCGTCGAAGGCACCCCCGCCGATGGCCAGCGTTCCCAGGTAGCTCGAGCCGTTGCGACTGAAGACGGTGAAGATCGACTTCTGCTGGTTCGAGATGAGGAGGTAGCCGTTGGAGGTCGTGCCGGCCCGGTAGAGGCCGATGCCCTCGAGGTCACCCGGCAGGTACGGCTCGCCATAGCTGGGAGAGCTCGAGTCGATCTTGCACCGGTCGTTGACCACGGTGTACTTCTGGCCGAAGCGAGTCAGCTTGTGCACGAGCACCGGGTTGGTGAGGTCGGTGCTCATCTTCCACAGGCCGACGATCTCCTGGTCTGCCCAGAGCGTCCCCGTGTCCGGGTCGACGACCATGCCCTCCGCGTGCGCCACCCAGTCGGGATGCCTCGGGTTGAAGCAGGGCTTCCAGGTGGTCCCGTTCGGCAGGGTGAAGTGGTCGGGCAGGCTGAGCGAGGCCACCTTCTGGTAGCTCACCTTGCCGCCACCGGCGTCGGTGAGGACGAGCTTGGCCAGGTTGGTGGTGTTCTCCTGGGTGACGAACACCTCCGCCTTCCCGGTGGCGCGGTTGCGCCATCCGGCGAGTCCGTAGGCGGTCTTCGAGTTGATCTTCCTGCTTCCGCCGAAGACGAGCGGAGCGGAGCTCGCGGTGACCTCGCTGAGCGGCGCAGTCGCGCTGCTGCCGTTGATGGCGAAGACGTGCAGCTTGTCGGTGCCGCGGTCGCTCAGCACGGCGAGGTCACGCGTGACCCCGCCGAGGTCGATGTCGTAGATGACCTCGATGTTGTTGTAGCGGCTGCCGGACGGGATCGGCACCGACTGCACCAGTGAGCCGTCCGGGCGGTAGACGTCCACCCCGGCTTCCTTCACCGTCCCGATCACCAGGCTCTTGGCCGGGTCGCTCGGATGGACCCAGAACGCCGGGTCGTCCGCGTCGTTCGTGCCGGCCGGCTTCCGGTCGATCGTCTCGGACGTCGCGCTGACCGTCGTGGTGGCCGCATATGCCGCCGGAGCCAGCGCAACGAGTGCCGCCCCCGCGGTCGCGACCAGCCTGAAACGAGTCCTCTTCCCCATGTTTCCCCCCTTGTCGAGCCCCCGGGCAACCTGCCGCCCGCCCCCTGGCCGGAGTGCGTCGACCCCCTCGACGGACGCTCCCGGGCAACGCTGGCAACGCTTCGGACTGCTTGACCATATGACGGCCAGAAGGCGGTGGGGGCGCTCGCTGGGAATTCCCTGAAAAGTCGTCCTCTTCGCCCCATATGCGTTTGCGTGGCCTTGGAGACATCGGCCGGAAAAGCGCTCTCGGCGTCGTGCGCCGACGCTCGGCGAGGAGGTGTGCCGCGGCAGTACTGGGTCAGTGCGGGCGGGAGGACACCACGCCGGCGTCGGGCCTGCTCTGCAGCTGGTCGCTCGCGCCCGGTCCGGGGGCATACGTCCGTGAGACGTACGCCGCGGCCCCCGCGAAGGCGATCAGGTACCACAGGCTCACCACGTTCGACATGACGTTGGCCGCCATGCTGCTCAGCACGAAACAGACAGCCACTGCGAGCGCGCCGGCGGCCACCCCGCTCTCGAGGGTGTTCTTCGGCGCTCGTTGCACGGCCCGGCGCGCATTGCCCACCAGGGCAGCGAGCATGCACACGTAGCAGGCCAGTCCCACGAGGCCGGTCTCCACGTACGCGCGGATGAAGTCGTTGTGCGGCTGCTTGGCTGCGTCCGTCTCGTACTGCGTGGAGGCCAGGCCGATGCCGGTGACGGGGTTGGCGTTGGCGAGCGGGATGACCTCGGTCCAGTAGTGCAGGCGCCACACCAACGTGTTGCCGGTCGGTGTCCCCTCCGGCGTGCTCTGGGCATCGAGGGTCCCGAAGCGGGCCGCCACGCCGGGCAGGAGGATGAGCGCCGCGAGGGCCATCGCGACCAGGCCCGCGATCAGGCCCTTGCGCTTCTGCACCACGGCCAGCACGACGAGTCCGGCGACCGAGCCGAGGATGGCCGTACGCGTCAGCGTCAGCAGCATGAACACCGATGCGAGACCGAGCATCCCGACGAACAGGAGCTTGAGCTTCGGCCTCACGTACGGGTAGATCGCGATCCCGAAGACCAGCAGGAACGCCAGGTAGCGCGCGAAGGTGTTCGACTGGTTGAACGGACCGGTGAGCCGCGTGAAGCTGCCCCGGACCTCGGAGCTGGGCGAGCCGGTGACGATCCCGAAGAGCGTGTAGGCCAGCGGGATGAGCATCGCCACGTAGCAGGTGACCACGACGCGGATCATCATGGTCCGCGACGTGATGAGCTGCTCGAGGACGACGAACATCATCACCACGGTGGCGATTCGCAGCACCTCCAGCACGCTGGCCTGCGGTTGGACGGACCCGACGACGCTCAGCGCGCACGAGGCCAGGAAGGCGAGCATCGCCGTCCGCAGCCGCGAGCCGGGGACGAGGTGTCCACTGCGTGCGCGACCTGCCAACCAGAGGAGCGCGGCCAGGAGGAACAGCACCCCGAGGATGCTGGAGGGATCGAGCCCTCGTTGGGAGGCGGTGTTGCCGGCCGCCGTCCCGGTCGCGTTGGAGCTCAGCTTCAACAGGTCCAGGGTCGGACGCACGGCCAGGAGCAGCAGCACGAACGCCGAGAACGGGGTCAGGGCCAGCAGGCCCAGCCCGATGGCGACCATGGCGATGATGGGAAGCACGGCGAGGGTCTTGTTGCCGTCGACGAAGCTGAGGCCGCTCACGATCGCGGCGGCCGCGACGACGACCACCAGGAGGATCTGGAGCGCGATGGTGAGCCCCGACCTCCGCGGTTTCGGCTTCTCGTGACGACCGTTGGCCGAGCGCGGTGAGGACGCTGACGTCCAATGCCCTGTGATGTTCGCTGACATGCTGGTCCGAGTGCTTTCCCTGTGACTGCATGGCGAGGTTTGTCACGACCTCCTGGCGAGTCCACTATGCCCGCCGCCCACGGCTGCCCGTGGCGCAACAGCAGAAGATGCCCACCCTTGCGCCCCAGTGGTTTTCGCGTCTGGCCTGCACGCAGGGGTCATCTGGGCACAAAGCGGGCAAAGGGCATCCGTGCTGGGACGGGCCGTGCCGACCTTCGCCCGACGAAGGTCCCGCCACGACTCCCGCCACGACGAGTGGGGCGCGCCGTGCGGCCCGCCCCACCAGTCTGCCGGTGTGCCGTCAGCAGGTCTTCGCCATGATCTGCGATCCGCTCGCGCTGACCTGAGTTGCGTTGCTGCGCAAGGACATTGCTGCCTCGTTGATCTTGGTGGTGGCACTGCCCTCCGTCACGACCGTGGACCGGGCTGCCTCCACCGCCGCCTTGACGTTGGGGAGGGACGCGAGCGTCGAGTGCTGGGCCGCCACCTGTCGTTCCACGGTCGTGGCGGTCTGAGCCAGCACCGCGAGCTGGGCCCGCCGGGAGCCGACGACGGTCATGACGGCGTTCGCGCTGCCGTTCGCCACACCGGCCTTGGTGCGGATGATGCCGTTCTGGACCCAGGCCGCACTGCAGTTGCGCGTGGTGCCGTAGACGTCGCTGCGCATGGCGGTCACGGCGATCCGAGCCTGCCGCAGTGCCTCGTTGCCCGTGACCAGCTGCTTCCGTGCGGCATCGAGCCGGACGAGGTTGCGCTTCTTGGCCGAGAGGTCGTCGATGGCGGCGGCAAGTGCCTTGCCGACCTCGGGGGCCGGAGCGGGCGTCGCCGGCGAGGACGTCGGAGCGCTCGGGGTGGTGGTCGATGGGCTAGGAGCCTCGGCCGACGTGGTCGTCGGGGTCCTGGCGCTCGTCGTCGGCAACGTCGCAGTGGCCCCCACGCCCTGCGTGCAGCCGGCCAGGACGCCGACCGCGGCCGCTGACACCACCAGATCTCGCACGATGTGGCGGGCGGTGTGGACTCTCGTCGTGGTCACGGTGAGCTCGTTCGTTCTCGTCATGGTGCAACTCACTGGTCGGTCCTGTGGTTGGCGGGGCGCCAAACCCGCGCCGGCTCCCCCGCGAGGACTGTAACTCCGGCGTTCTCGAGGGCGTGCCCTTTCTGGAGGTTTTCGTGGAGTTGCCGAATCGTCGGTGCGAAGACGAACTGCGCGTTAATCTCGAAAAAGTTCGAGGGACGCCGGGGTCACAAGGGCCGTGGGGGGAACGCGCTCGAGCTGCTGGGGGGAAGACCTTGATGTCACGCCGTGCCATGGGGAGCACCATCGGTGTGCTGCAATCGCGACTGGCGCGCGGTGAGCGACTGCTGCCGGGCTACCTCGTCGTGGGCACCAAGCGCGGAGGCTCGACCTCGCTGGCCGAGTGGATCACCCTGCACCCACAGGTGGGCGAGAGCCGGTCGGGCAAGGGCACTCACTACTTCGACGTGAACTTCGGACGCGGATTCCGTTGGTACGCAGCCCAGTTCCCGAAGGTGGACGAGGGCCACGCCATCGTCGGGGAGTCCAGCCCGTACTACATGTTCCACCCGCTCTCTCCGCAGCGAATTCGGGCCGCGCTGCCCGACGTGAAGATCGTCATGTGCCTGCGCGACCCTGTCGCGCGCGCCTGGTCACACCACGCGTACGAGGTGGCGCGCGGTCACGAGGACGAGCCGTTCGAGCGAGCCCTCGACCTCGAGGAGTCACGTCTCGCGGGCGAAGAGGCTCGGATCGTGGCCGATCCCGACTACCCCGCTGACCACTGGCGGTACCACGCCTACCTCCGTCGCGGACACTACGCCGAGCAGCTGCAGACCTTCCACGACCTCTTCGGCCAGGACCAGGTCCTCGTCGTGCAGAGTGAGGCGCTGTTCGCCGATCCGCACGGCCAGATGGATCGGGTCTTCGCCTTCCTCGGGCTGGAGCCGCACCGCAGCGAGCAGCTCGAGGCGCGCAACGCCAACCGACCCTACGGCGAGATGACGCGCGAGACCTTCGCCCGCCTCGCCGACTACTACACACCACTGAACGAGCAGCTCCGAGCCATGCCGGGGGTCGAATTCACCTGGCACTACGACCGCTGAGCCACGGAGGCTGCACCGCAGCGATTGCCCGAACCGTATTTCGACGTCATTCCGAAGAGAGTAGGAACAACATGGAGATCATCGATTACCTGCGCATCGCCCGCCGGCGGTGGTGGATCCTCGTTGCCGTGCCAGTGTTGGCCGGGTTGGCGGCCGCCGCACTCATCCTCTCGGCGCCGACGTCGTACACCTCGACCGCCACCGTCTCGTCCGGTTCCTTGGTCAACAGCGAGGGAAGCCCCTTCGCCGGAACCCAGGCCACGGGCCAGTTCGTCGCTGCCTTCACGGCCGCGGCGCAGAGCCCGCAGACCCGTCAGGCGGTGCAGGCGCAGACCGGGGTCTCCCCCAGCGACCAGACCGACGGCGTCCAGGTGGACCCGGTCGGCGCGAGCAGCGACGTCCAGGTCATCTTCACCAGCCGCGACCGCAACCTCTCCGGCAGGGTGGCCCAGGCCACCGCCAAGGAGGCCCTGAGGCAGATGTTCACGGTTCGCGCGGACCAGGCGGTCGCCACGCGTGACCGTGCCCAGGAAGCGGCGACGGAGGCCAACGCGGCCATCAACGACCTCGCGAAGAAGTACCAGATGGCCGACCCGCCGCGGGTCTACCAGAACCAGCTGAGCCAGGTCGCGAGCCTGGAGCAGCAGCAGGCCACGTTGCGCGCGACCGGCAACGCCATCGGCGCCGCCGCGATGGACGCGCCGATCGCCTCTGCCAAGAAGGCGCTCACGTCGTTCCTGCCCATCCTGGCCGAGTACAACGACCTGAACTCCCGCCAGGTTGCGGCGAGCAGTGACCTGGCCCAGGCCCAGGCGGAGTGGCGTCATGCGCTGGCCCTCAAGGCTGCAGCCACGTCCGACAGCACGATCTACCTCGGACCGGCGACCCCCGAGGACAAGCAGGCCACGCTCGTTGCCGCCCTTCCCGTCATCGTCGGAGTCGGCCTTTTCCTGGCCGTCCTGCTCATCCTGCTGATCGAGGTGACGAAGCGCCTGCACAGCACCCGGGTGACGAGCGCCTCCACCGAGGCCCCCGCCGACGAGCAGACAGCGGGCCCGGACGAGACGCAGACCGAGCCCGAGAGCGAGCTCGTGCCCGTCAACGGGCACGTGCCGTCGACGGGTGAGCCGTCCCCCGTCGTGGCATCGTCGATGCCCGCCGTCGACGAGGACTCGGACCCCCTCGGACACGCCGGACGGGAGTCGGGGTCCGAGGCAGCGAGCAGCCGTGTCTGAGAGCAACCACCGGCCGATCTTCATCGTCGGGTGCCAACGCTCCGGCACCACGATGCTCCGGCTGATGCTCGACTCCCACTCGCAGATCAGCTGCGGCCCGGAGACACGCTTCCTCGAGGACCTCGAGCGGATCGTGGGGGCGGACTGGAAGCGGCTCTCCCAGTTCGGCTACTCGCAGGAGGAGTGGCTCCGCCGGATCCGGTCGTTCTTCGAGGGGATCCAGAGCGACTACGCGCGGTCGAGGGGGAAGACCCGCTGGGCGGACAAGAGCCCGCGGTACGCGTTGCACATCCCCTTCCTGATGCAGGTCTTCCCGGACGCGCAGATCGTGCACGTGATCCGGGACGGTCGTGACGTGGCCGTCTCGCACCGCAAGCGGTTCGGCTACTGGTCGAGCGTGAAGTCGTCGGTGAAGTGGCCCCGCTACATCAGCGCCGCACGAGGCGCAGGGTCGGCCCTGGGTGAGGACTCGTACCACGAGCTGCGCTACGACCGGCTCGTGGCCGACACCGAGGCGACCTTGCGACAGCTGCTCGAGTGGCTGGGTGAGGAGTGGGAGCCCGAGATCCTCGACTTCGCGACCAAGAAGCACGACGTCCCGGAGCGCTACCACCGACAGCTCGCCGCCCGGAACCACAAGGCGGGGACCGACGGGAGCGTGTACGCCTCGAGGGTGGGGACCTACCGTTCGGAGCTCGATCCGCTGGTCCGGACGCTGTTCTGGTTCACGTCTCGACGGACACTGCGCGACCTGGGGTACTGACGGGGGCGGCAGGCACGCTGCGGGTCGACGCACCCGGGCTGAGCCGGCACCCGGCGAAGGAATCCGGCGCGGGCGATTTGCCCGCGCCGGATTCGCCTGCCGCAGTGCGGGATTCAGTCGCTCAAGCGGCACGCCGGCTCAGGCGGCCCAGGCGGGTCGTCAGCCGGCGCCACACCCGCACGTCCTCGGGGTGCGGGCCGAGAAGCACGATGCCGGCGAGGTACACGAGTCCGCAGGCGGCCGCCCCCACGACGAGCGACGCGACCCAGCCGTCGACGAGGTGGTTGACCAGCACGCCGGCCCCGGCCGCGGGAAGGGCCGCGAGCAGGATCTTGCCGGTCGAGGCCCCTTCGGCACGGATGCCGACGATCCTCCGGGCCTGGACCACCTTGACGGCATTCACGGCGATGATCGAGGCGCTCCACGCGACTGCTGCTCCGACGATCCCCCAGCGCGGTATGAGCAGCAGGTTGAGCCCGATGTTGGCGACCAGGACGAGGGCGTTGTCGAGCAGGCTCAGGGCCACACGTCCCGACATGTTGAGCACGACGCCACAGGGCCCGGCGGCAGCGCCCACGAGCTGTCCGCAGGCGAGGACCATCGTGACGACCGCGCCCTCGGTGAACCCGCCGCCGAAGACCTTCAGCATCTGCTGGGGGAAGACCAGCAGCACGACGAAGGCCGGCATGGACAGCAACAGGGTCCAGCGGGTCGCGCTGCCGTAGGCCCGGGCAGCCCCGACCTGGTCCCCGGAGTGGTGCAGGTGGGCCATGTGCGGTCCGAAGGCAGCGGTGATCGGCGGCAGCACGAAGACCGCGAGCGTGACGAGTCTGGTGGCGATGTTGTAGACGCCGACCTGGCCCGCGTCGGTCATGGCACCGAGGATCAGGGTGTCCGCCCAGATCAACCCGGTGGCGGCGAGGGCCGAGGCCCAGCTGACCATCGAGAACGACATGACGTCGCCGATCCGGTAGACGACGTGCTGGTGCGGGACGTCCTTGAGGCGCAACCAGAGCGCAGCCAGCGCCAGCACGGCCGTCACCCAGGACGCGATCGCCAGCGACCACATGGCCCCGAGGTAGCCGTAGCCCAGCCACAGGGCCGCGGCCGTGAGCGCCAGGCGCAGGACCGGGTCGAAGATGCGGCCGACGACGGTGTACGCCTTCTGGGTGCGCCAGCCCTGGGTGGCCGCCAGGGCGGCCTCCGACAACGCGTGTGCCGGCAGCGTCAGCGCGACCAGGCGGACCCCCGCGACCAGCTGTTCGTCGCCCATCACATGGGCAACCGTGGGCGCGAGCAGAGCCAGCGCTGCTGCGAGCGCACAGGAGCCGCCGGCGGTGATGCCCATCCCCAGCCGGATCGTCCCGCGCAGGCGGGGGACGTCCGCGTCGGCCAGGTGGATCGCGACGAACCGGGTCAGCCCGGACCGGAACCCGGCCAGTGCCATCAGGCCGAGCAGGGAGAGCAGCGCGAAGCACTCGGCGTAGCGGCCGACGTCGTCCTTGCCGAGGACGTGGGCCAGCATCGTCACGATGGCCAGCAGGGCCGACTGCTGGATGATGGCCCCGACCAGGTTGAGCCCACCCCCACGCGCCATGCGGTCGCTGTCGACGCGACGGCCGGACGTCGAGGTCGCCGTCCCCACGGACGAGTCCGGACCCATCGTCAGGCGGCCTGGCGTTTCTGGGCGAGATCGAGGGCCGCGCGTGCGTTGGCCCGGCGCTGGCTGCGGGCCAGGGCGGGGAAGCCGTTGGCCCGGCGTACCACCATCCAGGCGACGGGGGCCACGAGCAGCGCGGCGAGCAGGACGATGCCGGTCGCCGCGGTCCCCAGGCCGAGGAGCTTGAGCGCCGAGGCGAGGAGCACGAAGGCCAGGACCCGTCGGATGAAGCCGCCGGGGGCGCGCGAGGAGAGCCTCGCTCCCAGCCAGGCTCCCGGCACGCAACCGATGAGCAGTGAGGCGGTCAGGGACAGCTGGAAGTCGCCGAAGAAGATGTGCGCCAGGGCCGCAGCCGCGACGAGTGGCACGGCCTGCACGAGGTCGGTTCCGACGAGCTGGCTGGCCTTGAGGATCGGGTAGAGCGCCATCAGCGCGATGATGATGAGCGAGCCGGAGCCCACCGACGTCATGCCGACGACGAGACCTCCGACCGCCCCCACCAGGACCGTCGGGAGTATGCGGACCGCCACCTGGGGGCGCTCCTGCGGCAGTGGTTCGGCGCCACCGTCGCGGCGCCGGGCGCGCTCGAGGAGCCTCGTGTAGGCACGGACGGCCAGCCCGAGGGCCGCGATGAGCAGCGCCACCCCGAGCGCCACCTGGATGGTGTGCTGGATCGCGGCCTCGGTCCCGAGGGACTTGACGGCGATCACACCGAGGAACGCCATGGGCACCGACCCGACACAGAGCCACTTGACGAGCGAGAGGTTCACGGTCCCTCGTCGCAGGTGGACGATCGATCCCACCGGTTTCATGACGGCAGCAGCCACGAGGTCGGAGGACACGGCAGTCAGGGGCGGCACGCCGAACAGCAGCACGAGCACGGGCGTCATCAGCGCACCGCCGCCCATGCCGGTGAGGCCGACGACGATGCCGATCCCCAGTGCGGCCGCCACCATCAGCCAGTCGATGGTCATGAGGTCCCCCCTTGCAGCCAGCCTCCGCCGGCCAGGTAGTCGAACAGCTGCTCGACGGCATCCGATGTGCTCATTGTCGTCGTGTCGATCGTGACGTCGGCGTTCATGGGGACCTCGTACGGGTCCGAGATGCCGGTGAAGTTGGGAATGAGTCCCTGCCTGGCCTTGGCGTAGAGACCCTTGAGGTCCCGGCGCTCGCACTCGGACAGGGGCGTGCTGACGTGGACGAGGACGAAGTCCCCGACCTGGCCGACCATGTCGCGGACGTCGTCCCGAGCCTGCGCGTAGGGGGCCACCGGAGCGCAGATCGCCACTCCCCCGTGGCGTGCGACCTCGGTCGCGACGAAGCCGATCCGGCGGACGTTGAGCAGCCGCGACTCGCGGTCGAAACCGAGTCCGTGCGAGAGCAGCTGCCTGACGACGTCTCCGTCCAGGAGCGAGACGGTGCGGCTGGTCCGCTGCGTGATCCGCGCGGCCAGTGACCGGGCGATGGTGGACTTGCCGGAGCCGGACAGGCCCGTGAGCATGACGACGAGACCGCGGCGCGCGCGCGGCGGGCGCCAGCGGCTCAGGGCGGAGAGGTCGGCCGGGTGCAGGGCCGCCGGACCGACGGTCTGGTCGTCCAGGCGCTCGGACACCTCTCGCCAGGTCGGCGCCGCCTCGTCGAGGTGCACGCGGTCGCTGAGGACCAGCACCTCTCGTGCGCCGACATGGCTCGCCAGGGCCGCCACGAGCGCCCGGTCACTGACCGGGTCGCGCCACGGCAGCGGCGTCGTGGCGACGTCCAGGCGCAGCCCGGTGGCCGCGCCGGCAAGCCGGCGCATCCTCTGGGAGGCGAGCTCGACCGTGAGCAGGGTGGGGACGCCGGCGCTGTCGACGGCCTGGTCGGGGACTGCCACCAGGACCCTGGCGGCCCGCCGGCCCCGGCACACGTCCCGAAGGAAGCCCTCGACGCGTTGATCGTCGGACAGCAGGGCCGGTCGGCCGAACACGACCAGGCCGTCGTACGCGTCGGCCGAGGCCGAGAGCCGGAGGCCGAGCTCGCGAGCAGCTCCGCTCTCGCGCAGCCGTTCACGTCCGAGCGTCCCGGTCAGCAGCACCGGACCGCCGTCGGCCTCACCGGGGTTCGCGCGCAGCTCGGTCAGGGACGCCAGGGGCGTCTGTTCCTGGTCGACCAGCGTCAGGCCGCCGGCCGCGGTCGCCACGCGTGCGAGGTCGGCGTCCACGAGCAGTCCTGCACGGACCGAGGCCCGCCGCTCCGCCCGCGGCGGGGCGAGCTCCACGGGTCCGCCGAGCCGGTGCCCGCTGGGCAGCACCCCGTCCAGGACGAGCTCGAGGTCGCGAGTCTCCGTCGCCGACATCGTCAGCACGGGCGCCGCGGTCGTGATGGTCACGGCGCCCTCCGCGGCCGGTCGCCCGCAGCACGGACGTAGAGCTCCTCCAGCTTGTCGACGGCCGCGTCCCAGGAGTAGTCCTCGAGTACGCGGTCGCGCAGGTCGTCGCCGGACCCGGCAGGCACGCCGGCGAGCATCTGCTCCAGCTGCGTCCGCAGGGAGCCCACGTCACCTCGGGCGAAGGTCCGGTGCGCCGGGGAGCCCGCGCCCAGGATCTCGAGGTGGGGGGCGATGTCGCTCGCGAGCACCGGCGTCCGGTTGGCGATGGCCTCGAGCAGGGTCAGGGGCAGTCCCTCGAGATCCGAGGGCTGCACGAAGACGCCGGCTCGTTGGAACACCTCTTCGAGCTCTCGACCCCCGACGAAGCCCGGGAAGACGATTCGCGGGTCGCCTGCGGCCAGCTCGCGCAGGCCGAGGGTGTACCCCTCCGTGAAGGACGAGTCCCCCACGATGGCGACCTGGCGGATCCGGTCGCTGGACAGCGCGGCCCGGATGAGCAGGTCCGGGCGCTTCTCGGGCACGAGGCGACCGACGAACAGCGCGTACTCGCCGGGGACGAGACCGAGGGACCTCGCGAAGCCGCTGCCCTGGGTGAGCACGGGAGTCGGGACCCCGTTGGGGATCACGGTCACCGGCCTGTGGAAGTGCTCGCCGTAGTGCGTGCCGAGGTCGCGGGACACCACCACCGTGTGGTTCGGCACCCGGCCGCTCATCCAGTGCGCGGCACCGAGGACGGCACGGGCGGGCGCCTGCCACTTGTCACGCTGGTGGTCCAGACCGTGCACCGTCAACACCACGGCGGCACGCGAGAGGTATCGCGGCATCGGGGCCATCAGCCCCGGGCCGAGCGCGTGGTAGTGCACGACGTCGGCTCTCCGGGCCAGCGCCTGCCACGTCGACGTGGCGCTGTGCACGATGGCGTCCAGGTGCTTCGTGCCGATGGTCGGGGCGCCGAGCAGCGTCATGCCCCGGTACGACTGGTGAGCGCTCGAACCGTAGGACGAGCGACAGAAGACGATCACCTCGTGGCCACGGGCCGCCAGCCGGCTGCCGACCTCCTCGACGTGCTTCTCGACACCGCCCATCGTCGCGGGCAGGCCCTTCTGGCCGACCATCGCGATGGTGAGCGGCCGCCACCCGCGGCCCTGCCCGGCGACGACCCGGGCGGCTGCCGCCCTCTCCGGCTGCGGCGGGACCTGGACGTCTCCGGGCTTGATGGTCACCGGACGTTGTCCGCGATCATGCCGGCAGCCACCGTGCGGTTGGTCCCCTCGTCGATCAGGACGAAGCCACCGGTGTTCCGGTTGCGTGAGTAGTCGTCCGCCATCAGCGGGACGGTGGTGCGCAGCCGGACTCGGCCGATCTCGTTGAGTCCCAGCTCTGCCGCCTCCTCGTCCCGGTGCAGGGTGTTGATGTCGAGGCGGTAGTGCAGGTCCTTGACGATGGTCCGGGCGGTGCGGGTGGTGTGCTTGATCGAGTACTTGCCACCCAGCCGCAGCGGGGACGACTCGTCCATCCAGCAGATCATCGCGTCGAGGTCCTGGGTGACGGTCGGCTGGTTGTTCGGGCGGCAGATCATGTCCCCGCGGGAGACGTCGATCTCGTCCTCGAGCCGAACCGTCACCGACATGGGCGGATAGGCCTCGTCGACCTCCCCGTCAGCGGTCTCGACCGAGAGGATCCTGCTGGTGAAGCCCGAGGGCAGCACCATCACCTCGTCGCCCTTCTTGAGGATGCCGCCCAGCACCTGGCCGGCGTACCCCCGGTAGTCGTGCCAGGCGTCGGACTGCGGGCGGATCACGTACTGCACCGGGAAGCGGACGTCGATGAGGTTGCGGTCGCTGGCGACGTGGACGTTCTCGAGGTGGTGCAACAGGCTGGGGCCGTCGTACCAGGGCATGTTCTCCGAGCGGGTGACGACGTTGTCGCCGTTGAGGGCCGAGACCGGCATCACCGTGAGGTCGGGCACCCGCAGCTTGGCCGCGAACTGGGTGAACTCGTCCCGGATCTGCTCGTACACCTCCTCGGAGAAGCCGACGAGGTCCATCTTGTTGACGACCAGGACGAGGTGCGGCACCTGCAGGAGCGTGGCGAGGAAGGCGTGCCGCCTGCTCTGCTCCACCAGTCCCTTCCGCGCATCGACCAGGACCAGCGCCAGGTCGGCCGTGGAGGCGCCGGTCACCATGTTGCGGGTGTACTGGATGTGCCCCGGCGTGTCCGCGATGATGAACTTGCGGTTGGGCGTGGCGAAGTAGCGGTAGGCCACGTCGATGGTGATGCCCTGCTCGCGCTCGGCCCGCAACCCGTCGGTGAGCAGCGCCAGGTTGACGTGCTCGTCGCCCCGGTCGCGGCTTGCCCTCTCGACGGCGTCGATCTGGTCGGTGAAGGCGGTCTTGGTGTCGTAGAGCAGCCGCCCGATGAGGGTGGACTTGCCGTCGTCGACGGAGCCGGCGGTGGCGAAACGCAGGATGTCCATCAGAAGTACCCCTCACGCTTGCGGTCTTCCATTGCGGCTTCACTGAACTTGTCGTCGCCACGGGTGGCGCCACGCTCGGTGACCCTCGTCGTGGCGACCTCGTCGATGACCTTGTCCACGGTGTCGGCGTCCGAGCGGACGGCCGCTGTCAGGCTCGCGTCGCCGACGGTGCGGTAGCGCACCCGGACCGTCGACACGGGCTGACCTGCTCGGGGCTGCTTGTGCTCGTGCAGTGCATAGAGCATCCCGTCGCTCTCGAAGCACTCACGGTCGTGCGCGTAGTAGATCGAGGGCAGCTCGATGCCCTCCTCGCGGATGTAGTGCCAGATGTCGAGCTCGGTCCAGTTCGAGAGGGGGAAGACGCGGATGCTCTCGCCCGAGTTGATCCGCCCGTTGAAGAGGTTCCACAGCTCCGGCCGCTGGTTCTTCGGGTCCCACTGGCCGAACTCGTCGCGGAAGGAGAAGATCCGCTCCTTGGCGCGGGCCTTGTCCTCATCGCGTCGGGCACCTCCGAAGATGGCCGTGAAGGCGTGCTTCTCGAGGGCCTCGAGCAGGACGGGCGTCTGGATGCGGTTGCGTGTGCCGTCCTTCGGCTGGGTGACACGCCCGCTCGCGATCGCCTCCTCCACGCTGGCGACGATCAGCTGCACCCCGAGCTCGGCGACCCGGCGGTCCCGGAACTCCAGGACCTCCTCGAAGTTGTGGCCCGTGTCGACGTGCATCACCGGGAAGGGGATCCGCGCCGGGTAGAACGCCTTCTGGGCGAGGCGGAGCATGACGATCGAGTCCTTGCCCCCCGAGAAGAGCAGCACGGGCCGCTCGAACTCGGCGACGACCTCGCGCATGATGTGGATGGCCTCGGCCTCGAGGATCTTGAGCTGGCTGAGCTGGTAGTCGGGCGCTTCCCGCTTCACGGTGTCTCCCCCTTGGTGAGCTCGTCGATGACTGACAGCAGGTGGTCTGCGTACTCGGGACGGCAGATGAGCAGGTCGGGCAGCCGGGGGTCCGCCCGGTTGTAGCGAAGCGGCGACCCGTCGATCCGGCTGGTGTGGAGCCCGGCGCTGCGGGCCACGGCGACGGGGGCGGCCGAGTCCCACTCGAACTGCCCACCGGCGTGGACGTAGGCGTCGACCGTGCCGTCGACCACGGCCGTCGCCTTGACCCCGGCGGATCCCATCGGCACCAGCTCGGCGCCGAGGCGATCAGCCAGTCGGGTCACGAAAGCCGGTGGCCGGGTGCGGCTGACGGCCAGTCGCAGGGGGCCTCCGACCCGGTCCGGCACCGCCGGCGGTCGGTCGGTCGCCAGGGTGTCGCCCATGGCGGGACGCGCCACCGCGCCGGCGACGAGGTCCCCGGACTCCCAGAGCGCGACGTGCACCGCCCAGTCCTCGCGGGAAATCTCGGAGAACTCCCGCGTGCCGTCCAACGGGTCGATGATCCAGACGCGCTCGGCGCCGAGCCGGGTGGCGTCGTCGGCCGCCTCCTCGCTGAGCACCGCGTCCGCCGGGCGATGGCGCTCGAGCTCCGCCGCCAGGTGCGCCTGTGACCTCAGGTCGCCGGCTGTCTTGAGCGCGGCCGGCTCCAGGTCCGCGTGTTCGTGCCGGAGCTCGAGCAGCACCTGCCCTGCCGAGTCGGCCAGCTGGCGCGCCAGTCGAGCATCACCGAGACGATGCTCGCTGCCCCCCGACCAGATCGTGTCTGCATGTCGAGCACTGTTGTGCCCCAATGGAAAACCCATGTGTCCCCCCGGCACGTCCATTTCTGGACACGTCGCATCTACGCCACGCTGGGACACCTGTGACGGTGTCTTCGTGGCTCGCGGCCCCCCCGCGACTCCCCCTGGCGGCGCTCCGTGTCGGTACCCCGCCCTGAATTGACTTCATGCTAGGACGGCTCCGGGACGGTGTCCGGGGAATGGTAAAGGTGCCTTTTGGGCTCGGGCCGCCCGTTGGTGCCTTTCGGTCACAGCGAGGGGCTGGGCGCACGTCCCACCACGCGGCCTACGCCGGGCCACGCCGGTCAGGGCCGGTCAGGGCCAGACCGTGCCTCCGCCGCCGGGGGGACGGGAATCGGCGCGCGTCAGCGAGGGGCGTGGAAGCGCTGCTGGGCGTCGAGAAGCCCCACCTCGATGAGCGCCTCGACGGCGTCGGCGCCCTCGTCGAGCAGGAAGGGGAGGACCTCGGTCCGCTCGGCCTTGGAGAAGTCCTTGAGGACGAAGTCGGCGGGGTCCTGCCGCCCGGGGGGCCGGCCGATGCCGAGGCGCACGCGCAGGTAGTCGCGGGTGCCGAGGGAACGGGAGACGGAGCGCAGGCCGTTGTGGCCGCCCTCACCGCCGCCCTTCTTGAGCCGCACCAAGCCTGCGTCGATGTCGAGCTCGTCGTGGAGCACGACGACCCGGTCGGTGGGCACGTCGTAGTACTTCGCCAGCCCGGCGACGGCCGAGCCGGACTCGTTCATGAACAGCGAGGGCACCGTGAGGACGACCTTCGGGCCCCCGACGCGCAGGCGGACCTCTGCGGCGCGCGCGCGAGCAGCCTTGTGCGCCTTGAGGGTGGCGCGCCCCCCGACGGCGCGGCCGGCGACCTCGTCGACGGTCATCGCGCCGACGTTGTGCCGGTTGCCGGCATACGCGGGCCCGGGGTTGCCGAGCCCGACGACGAGCCAGGTGTCCATGCGGTCCTCGATCGGTGGTCGGTTCGGGAAGGTGCGGGTGCGGGCGCGGGCCCCGTCGAGTCAGTGCTCGGACGGGGCCCGCGTACGCGTGGTGTGGCGCGGGGCGCCACGGGAGCTCGGGTGGCTCAGGCCTGCTCGCCCTCGGCGGCAGCCTCGCCCTCGGCGGCACCCTCGCCGGCCTCGGCCGCGGCGGCCTCGTCGGACTCCTCGCGCTCGATGCCGGCCTCGGCCTCGGCCTCGGAGAGCTCGGCCTCGAGGGCCTCGGCGGAGATGGCCGCGGTGACGTTGACGACGAGTGCCTCGGCGTCGGTGACGAGCGTGGCACCCTCTGGCAGCTGCACGGCGCCGGCGAGGATCTGCGTGCCGGCCTCGAGGCCCTCGACGGAGACGACGACGTTCTCGGGGATGTCGGTGGCGGGCACCTCGACCTGCAGGGCGTTGTGGTCGAGCGTGACGACCGTCTCGGCGGCAGCCTCACCCTCGAGGTGCACGGCGATCTCGACCGTGACCTTCTCGCCCTTGCGGACGACGACCAGGTCGACGTGGTCGATGACCGGCTTGATCGGGTCGCGCTGGACGTCCTTGGCGAGCGCGAGCTGCTCGCTGCCGTCGATGACGATGGTGAGCAGGGCGTTGGCCTGCTTGAGCGCCATCATCGTGTCGTGGCCCGGGAGCGAGATGTGCACGGGCTCGGTCCCGTGGCCGTACATCACGGCGGGGATGTTGCCGGCGCGGCGGATCTTGCGGGCGGCGCCCTTGCCGAAGTCGGTGCGCTTCTCGGCGACGAGCTTGGTGTTGTCAGACACGGGGGTCTCCTGGGTATCTCGGGTGAGGCAGTCTCTGGTGGTCGGCCTCGACGCGGGACGACGCGCGGTGGTTCAACGGTGACGGAGCGGGAAGGCCGAGCGGTCCGCACGCAGAGGCGAACCCGACCGTGGAGTGCTCCACGTCAGGCCACCGCGTCGATCACGGACCCCGTCACGCCCTGCCGAAGCAGCCGTGCACCGTCCCTCGCCGAGGCAACTGCTCGATCTTAGGGGACGGCGCGCCCCAGAGGAAATCTCCCCTGGCCTCGCGGACCCGACGACCGGGGCGGCGGACCGGGGTGGCGGACAGGGGCCGGGCTCACGGCGTGGGAACGGGTCGGGCCAGGATCTGCTCGCTACCCTGGGGCTCCGGTTGCCGCGCCTCGTCGGCACGCACGGCCACGAGGCCCGCCACGATGAGCACCCCGCCGAAGAGCTGGACGAGGGTCGGCAGCTCGGCGAGCACGAGCCAGGCGAAGAGCACCGCGAAGAGCACCTCCGTCAGCGCGACGAAGGAGGCCACCTTGGCACCGAGCAGCCGCACGGCTGCGATCCCCGCGACGTAGGCGAAGGCGGCCGCGACCAGTGCGATGACCAGGACCGGCACCCACCACGGCACCACGACTCCCCCGAGCGGCACCTGCTGGGCGCCGCGGGTCATCCGCAGGACGCCGACCCAGCCGGCGAGTCCGAGGGACAGCGCGCCGACGAGCAGGCCGCCCCCTGCGAGCGCCAGCGGCGGCAGGTCGTCGCCCACGTGGTCGGCCAGCAGGAAGTAGAGGACGAGGCAGACGGCCGCACCGAGGCCCCACATGACCCCGACGGCGCTGACGCTGCCCCCGTCGAGCACGTCGAGCACGAGGAGCAGGCCGGCGACCGCGAGGGCCACGCCGATCGTGGTCAGGCGCCGTGGCCGCTGGCGGTGCCGGGCCCAGAGCCAGCCGACGATGAGGACCGGCGCGAGGTACTCGAGCAGCAACGCGACACCGACCGACAGGTGCGTCACGGCGTTGAAGTACGCGAGCTGGCAGCCGGCCACACCGGTGAGGCCGTAGCCCACGACGAGCCACCCGTTGCGCCGCAGCGCACCCCAGCGGCCGCGCAGCGACCAGAGGGCCGGACCCAGCAGGACTCCGGCAGCGAGTGCGATGCGCATCGTGACGACCGCCCCGGGTGACCAGCCGCCCACGAGGAGCGACTTGCCGAACGCGCCCGAGGTGGCGAAGGCCGCGGCCGACGCGAGGGCGGTCGCCACGCCGGTGAGGGGGTGGCGCACCGCGCCGGATACCTGCTCTGACATGAGGTTCCCCATCCACTCGCGCCGAGACGTGTCAGCACCGAAAGCCATTACGATCATGACGTTACCGACCGTCCGCGTCAGGAGTCAACATGCTTTTCACTCATGACACCGAGGTGGCGCTCGCCGCCGCGGCCGCGCTGGTCAACACCATGCCGGGATCCGTCCCCGGCGACAGCGACCCCGACCGGCTCACCACCCTGGACGAGCTCGAGTCGCTCTACCGGGACCAGGGCTGGACCGGCCGCCTGGACCGTGACGCCGCCGAGCTCGCGGCCGTGCGCGCCCTCCGCCCCCGGCTGCGCGCCTTCTGGGAGCTCGACGAGCCCGGGGTCGTGGCCCTCGTCAACGAGCTGCTCGGTGAGGCCCGCGCGGTGCCCCAGCTCGTCGACCACGACGGCCTGGGCTGGCACGTCCACGCGACGCCCGCCGATGCCCCGCTCGCCCAGCGGATGGCGGTCGAGGCCGCGATCGCGGTCATCGACGTCGTGCGCGCCGGCGAGCTGGCCCGGCTTCGGGTGTGCGAGGCCGCCGACTGCGACGACGTCGTCGTCGACCTCTCTCGCAACCGCTCCCGCCGTTTCTGCGAGGGCGGTTGCGCCGCACGCGCTCACACCGCCGCGTACCGCGCCCGCAGGGCCGGCCGGCTCACCGCGGACGCGTGAGGCCCGTGGCTCGAGCCAGCACCGTCGGGCCGGGTATGACGCCGGCGTGACACGACGGTGGCTCTTCGCCGACCAGCTCGGACCGCACTTCGCCACGGGCCGCGACGGGGTGCTCCTCGTCGAGAGCCGGGCCGCGCTGGGCCGGCGCCGCTACCACCGGCAGAAGCTGCACCTGGTCCTCTCCGCCCTGCGTCACCGGGCCGCCGAGCTCGGCGGCTCCGCCCTCCTCCTGCGCACGGACACCTACCGCGAGGCGCTCGCGCAGCTGGGCGAACCGGTACGCGTGTACGAGCCGACGTCGTACGCCGCCGATGCCTTCGTGCGACGCCGCCTACGGACGGGCGAGGTCGAGGGCGTCGACCCCACCCCCGGCTACAGCCTGCCCCGCGAGGAGTTCGCCCGCTGGGCCGGCGGCCGCCGACAGCTGCGGATGGAGGACTTCTACCGGTTCCAGCGCCAGCGGCTCGACCTCCTCGTCGAGGGCGACCGGCCCACGGGCGGGCGCTGGTCGTTCGACGACGAGAACCGCGAGCCACCGCCCAAGGGGGCGCGGACGCTCGGCGTACCCGCGGCATACCGGCCTCGCGAGAGCGACATCGACGCCGAGGTGCGTGACGACCTCGACCGCTGGGAACGCGACGAGGGTCTCGAGACCGTCGGGCACGACGGCCCGCGGCTCTTCGCCGTCACCCGGCGCGAGGCCCTGGCCGCGCTCGAGCGCTTCGTCGCGCACCGGCTCGGCGCGTTCGGCCCACACGAGGACGCGATGCTGCGGGGCGACTGGACGATGGCCCACAGCCTGCTCTCCGTGCCGCTCAACCTCGGGCTGCTCAGCCCCGTCGAGGTGGCCGAGCGTGCCGTGCAGGCGTTCCACGACGGGGACGCACCGCTGGCCTCGGTCGAGGGGTTCGTGCGGCAGGTGGTCGGGTGGCGCGAGTACGTCTGGCACACCTACTGGCACTTCGGGCCGTCCTACCGGCACCGCAACGGGCTCGGCGCGACGGCCACCATCCCGGCCTGGTTCGACGACCTCGAGTCCGACGGGGTGACGGCGGCCTGCCTGTCGGACGTGCTGGAGGGGGTGCGCGACCGCGGCTGGGTGCACCACATCCCGCGGCTCATGGTGCTCGGCAACTGGGCTGCCCAGCGAGGCTACGACCCGGACGCGCTCACCGAGTGGTTCCAGACCCGCTTCGTCGACGGCTACGACTGGGTCATGCCGCCGAACGTGGTCGGCATGAGCCAGCACGCCGACGGCGGAGCCATGGCGACCAAGCCCTACGTGTCCGGCGGCGCCTACATCGACCGGATGAGCGACTACTGCGGCGGCTGCCGCTACGACCCGAGGAAACGGGTGGGCGACGACGCGTGCCCGTTCACCGCGGGCTACTGGGCCTACCTCGACCGCAACGCCGAGCGCCTCGAGGGCAACCACCGCATGGCGCGGCCGCTGCAGGGCCGCCACCGCCTGTCGGACCTCGAGGCGCTCGTGGAGCAGGAGCGGGCCCGGGGCGACGACCCGCCCTGAGCGGCCGCGTCAGGGGCGAGTCGGCCCGGGCACGGCCGCTCAGGCCTTGCCGTCGAAGAGGCTCGTCACGGAGCCGTCCTCGAAGACCTCGCGGATCGCCATCGACACGAGCGGGGCGATCGAGAGCACCTCAAGCTTGTCGAAGCGGCGGTCGTCGGGGATCGGCAGCGTGTTGGTGACGATGACCTCCTCGACCCGGCAGGCCTTGAGACGGTCGACGGCCGGACCGGAGAGGATCGCGTGGGTCGCTGCGATGATGACCGATGCCGCACCCTGCTCCATCAGCGCGTCCGCTGCCTTGGTGATGGTGCCGGCGGTGTCGATCATGTCGTCGACGAGCACGCAGGTGCGGCCCTTGATCTCGCCGACGACGCGGTTGGCGACGACCTCGTTGGGCCGGTTGATGTCGCGGGTCTTGTGGATGAAGGCCAGGGGCGCTCCGCCGAGGCGAGAGCTCCAGTCCTCGGCGACCTTGATGCGGCCGGCGTCGGGCGAGACGACCGCGAGGTCGAGGTGGCCGTACTTCCTCCCGACGTAGTCGGCCAGGATCGGCATCGCCATGAGGTGGTCGACCGGGCCGTCGAAGAAGCCCTGGATCTGCGCGGTGTGCAGGTCGATGGCCATGAGCCGGTTGGCGCCGGCCGTCTTGAACAGGTCGGCCATGAGGCGGGCGGAGATCGGCTCGCGGCCGCGGTGCTTCTTGTCCTGCCGCGCGTAGCCGTAGAAGGGGAGCACGACCGTGATGCGCTTGGCCGAGGCCCGCTTGAGCGCATCGATCATGATGAGCTGCTCCATGATCCACTCGTTGATCGGAGCGGTGTGGCTCTGGATGACGAAGGCGTCGGAGCCGCGTACGGACTCCTCGTAGCGCACGTAGATCTCGCCGTTGGCGAAGTCGTACGCGGAGGTCGGGACGAGGTCGGTGCCGAGCTCCTTGGCGACCTCCTGGGCCAGCTGGGGGTGGGCCCGGCCGGAGAAGACCATGAGGTGCTTCTCGGTGGTCTTGTTGATGCCGCTCATCCTTGCGCGTCCTTCGTGTCGGTGTTCGGCGGAGCGTCGGCGCCCGTGCCCTGCTGGGCCGCCCTCGCGGCCTCGTCGGTCTTCGTGCCGGCGCGGCGGCGGGCGACCCACCCGTCGACGTTTCGCTGCTGCGCGCGGGTGACGGCCAGCTGACCCGGCCCGACGTCGCTGACCACGGCTGACCCCGCCGCGACGTAGGCGCCGTCGGCGATGGTGCGCGGCGCGACGATGACCGAGTTGCTGCCGACGAAGCTGTGGGCCCCGACGTTGGTGCGGCCCTTGGTGACGCCGTCGTAGTTGGCGAAGATGGTGCCCGCGCCGATGTTGGCGCCGGCCCCGATGGTGGCGTCGCCGCAGTAGGTCAGGTGCGGCACCTTGGCGCCCTCGCAGATGTCGGCGTTCTTCGTCTCGACGAAACCGCCGATCTTCCCGCGAGCGCCGAGCCGGGTGCCGGGCCGCAGGTACGAGAAGGGGCCCACGGTGGCTCCCGGCCCGATCTCGGCCAGCTCGGCCTGCGTGCGAACGACGCTGGCGCCGTCGCCGACCTCGACGTCGGTGAGGGTGGTGTCGGGACCGATGGTGCAGTCGCGCCCGATCGTGCTGGCGCCGTGCACCTGGGTGCCCGGGTGCACGACCGTGTCGGGCCCGATGGTCACGTCTGCGTCGAGCCACGTCGTGGCCGGGTCGATGACAATGGCGCCCTCGCGCATGGCCTTCTCGACGATGCGGCGGTTGAGCTCGGCACCCAGGCGCGCCAGCTGCACCTTGTCGTTGACGCCCTCGGTCTGCCACAGGTCGGCGACGAGGTGGGCGCGGACGGCCAGCCCCCGACCACGCGCGATCGCCACGACGTCGGTGAGGTACTTCTCGCCCTGGGCGTTGTCGGTGCCGACCTCGGCGAGCGCCTCGCGCAGCACCGTCGCGTCGAACGCGTACAGCCCGCTGTTCACCTCGCGGATCGTGCGCTGCTGCTCGTCGGCGTCCTTCTGCTCGACGATCGCCGCGACGGCGTCGTCGGCGTCGCGGATGACCCGGCCGTAGCCGGTGGGGTCCTCGAGCGTCGCGGTGATGAGCGTGACCGCGTTGCCCGACGCGTGGTGCTCGGCGACGAGCCCCTGGAGTGTCTCGCTCGTCAGCAGGGGGACGTCGCCGTAGGTGACGACGACGGTGCCGGCGAGGTCCGGCGGCAGCACCTCGAGCGCGCACTCGACGGCACGGCCGGTGCCCTTGACGTCGTCCTGGTCGGCCACGAGGACGTCGGGGTCGATCTGCGTCACGTGCTCGGCGACACGGTCGCGTTCGTGGCGCACCACGACGGCCAGGTGCTGCGGGCTCGTGCCGCGGGCGGCTCGGATCGCATGGGCCACGAGTGTGTGCCCGCCGATCGTGTGGAGGACCTTCGGTGTTGCGGACTTCATGCGTGTGCCCTCACCGGCGGCGAGGACGATCACGGCGGCGGGCCGTAGATCGCTCACAGGGCGCAGCTCCTTCTCGGACGGGGTGCACTCGGGTGCGTACGACCCCGACCCGGACGGGCGCCGGGGTGCGCCGCAGCCATGCTACTCATGGGCGCGACGAGGTCGGTCGCAGCCGTGGTGGGCTGGTGACCCCAGTCACACCTCACCTCGGGCCGGTGACGCCCCGCCACACCGGGCACGCCGCGCCGGTCACCTCTGGTCACCGGCTCCCCGGGCAGGAGTCGAACCTGCGTCGCTTGTCCTGATTCAAAGTCAGGCGGGCCCTGCCGGCAGACCAACCGGGGATCGTCGTTGGACGGGTCACAGGGTAGTGCAGCGTGACGACGCCGCCGAACACGTCCTTGCGCGGTCCTTCGCCGGCCCTTCGCTGGTCCATCGCACGCGCGGCCCGGGGCGCCCGGGACACCTGCTCGCCGGGGGCGGGACGGCTGCGTCCGCTCCTACCCGCCGGACTGGGCGGTGACCGGCTCGGTCACCGCCGGCTGCGAGGTCGCCGACACGCTCGGATCGGGTGTCGGCGTCCCCGTCGTGCTGGGCTCGGGCGTCGGTGACACCGTGCCGCTCGGCTCCGGCGTCGGCACCGTCTCGGTCGGGTCCGGCGTCGGCGTCGGCGTCGGCGCCACCGTGGCGCTCGGCTCGGGCGTCGCCGGCGCTGTCACGCTCGGTGCCGGGGCCGGGGTGGTGGGGCTGGTGGTTCCAGCGGCGGTCGCCGAGGAGACGTCGGACGGAGCAGTCGTCGAGCTCCCGGTGGGGGCGGTTGCGCCGAGGACCGGATCGGACCCCGTCGAGCCAGAGGTCGCAGGCGGGACCGAGGATGCAGTGGGGTCCGTGGTCCCGGTGGTCGACGCCAGGCTGTCGATCGAGGAGGGGCCGGTACCGGTGCTCGCCGTGAATCCCACGCGGACGGTCGCGAGCGCACCGCTGGACGTCGGGACCTGTGCGCTCGTCGCGGCACCAGGCACCGGAAGGACCAGGCTCTCGGCGAGTGAGCCCGCGGACCCGGTGGAGGAGCTCTCCCCCGGTGACGACGCCAGGCTCACGGGCGCGCTCACCGTGTGCGAGACGGGCTGCGCGACCTGCTGCTGGCTCGCGTCTGCCGGCGCAGCCGAGACCCCCAGGCCGATGACGAGTCCAGCGACCGCCGACGCGATCGGCGGACCCAGGGCGGTCCCGGACAGCAGCACCGTCCCTCCGACGGCGGCTGCCGCGGGCAGGGCCGCAGCCGCGACGGGCACGGCGACCGCAGCCGCAGCAGCGGTCGAGGCCGTCGCCGCCGCAGTCGTGACCGAGGCCGTCGCCGCCGCGGTCGTGACCGAGGCCGTCGCCGCCGCCGTCGTGACCGAGGCCGTCGCCGCCGTCGTGACCGTGGAGGCCGTCGCCGCCGCCGTCGTCGCCGTCGCCGTCGTGGCAGTCACCGCGGCCGTCGAGGCGGTCACCGCGGCCGTCGAGGCGGTCACCGCGGCCGTCGTGGCCGTGGAGGCGGTCACCGCTGCGGTCGTGACCGTGGAGGCGGTCGCCGCCGTCGTGACCGAGGCGGTCGCGGCTGCCGTCGTGACCGAAGAGGCCGTCGCCGCCGTCGTGACCGAGGCCGTCGCCGCCGTCGTGACCGTGGAGGCCGTCGCCGTCGTGGTCGTCGCCGCGGCGGTCGTGACGGTGGTCGCGGTGGTCGCGGTGGTCGCCGCGGTCGACGTCGCCGCCGAGGCCGCGGTCGCCGTCGCCGACGACGCCGTCGCCCCGGTCGCCGTGACCGTGCCGGCAGCGCCGGACGCGCCGATCCCGGCGGAGGCCGCATGCGCTCCGACGAGCTGGGCCATCGTGCCGTGGCCGAGCGCCGGCGAGGCCGCGCCGGCGATGAGCACGAGGGGGCCGACGAACCCGCGGAAGCCGTCGTGCACGCGCCGCAGGTCGGCCTCGAGGCGCGCGTCCGTGGGGCACGAGGCGAGGTGGGTGCCGGCCCGTGCCTGCTGCCGTGGCGTGAGCCGTCCGCGGACGTAGCCGCTCAGGTGGTCGAGGACCCACCGGCACTCGGGGCTGCCGCAGTGCGGAGCCCGCCGCCGCACCCACGCGTCGAGGTAGCTGGTGCGCAGTGCGTCGCGGGCGCGCTTCGCCCTCGCGCTGACGACGTTCGCCGAGACCCCTAGCAGGGGTGCGACGGCGCGCGGGGCCTCCCCCTCGACCATGGTGCGCCAGAGCAGCTCCTGGTCGGTGTCAGGAAGCCCGTGGAACGCCTCGCGCACCAGCTCGGTGTCGACCTCGACGTCGCCCACGGTGGCGGCCTCGGGGCCCGGCAGCAGGCCGGGCAGCAGGTCGAGGTCCTCGGACGGCGTGGGCACCACCGTGATCGAGCCGCGCACGGCGTCGAGCCCGACCGAGCGCACGGTCTGGACGAAGTAGCCCCGGAAGTTGTGGGCCGGGCCCTGCCCCTGTCGCAGCAGGCGCAGCACTCGCGCCGAGGCCTCGGCCACCAGGTCCTCGGCGGCCACGCGGCCACGGAACCGCGTGGCAGCGGCATACGCGGCCGGCAGGTGACGGTGCCACAGCACGGCGAAGGCCACGTCGTCGCCGTCCCGCACGCTCTCGAGCAGTTCCGCGTCCGAGGCTGCCCTCAGGTCGACCGAGTCGACAGACGTGGACGCCACCGAGCTGCCGGGTGCTGCGACCCTGATGACTGTCACGCTGGCCTCCCGAGAGAGATGGGACTCCAGTGTGCTTCAGCGGGCGGACCGACGGGAGGGTTTCACGCGCCATTGGGGCAGCCGAGAGGTGAGGGGTCGGCCGCGGCAACCTCCCCAATCACTTGCCGCGACCGACCCCTTCTGCGTCCCACACCACCCGTGTCCCCCCAGACCCGTGGCCCCCAAGCCATGGTGCGAGCCGTTTCCCCCCTTACCGACTAAGACGAGTGACCGGCCGTTTCATGACCGGATTCTGCGAGGAAGTTCTCAGAGGAAGTTCTGGCCGCCAAGCCAGTCGGGTGGGCACGTGCGTCGCGGGACCGGACGAAACGGCAGAATGGGCGCGTGAGCTCCGACCGCACCGACCGCTCGCGACCGCGGCCCCGCATGACGGGACCCGAGCGCCGCGAGCAGCTCATCGCGGTCGGCCGCAAACTGTTCGCCCACAAGGGTTTCGAGGCCACGACGGTCGAGGAGGTCGCCGCCAGGGCGAGCGTCTCCAAACCGGTGGTCTACGAGCACTTCGGCGGCAAGGAGGGCCTCTACGCCGTCGTGGTGGACCGCGAGATCCAGAGCCTCATGGGGTCCATCAGCACGGCTCTCGAGGAGCCGGAGGGGGCGCGCGTGCTCCTGGAGCGGGCGACCCTCGCGCTGCTCGACTACATCGAGAACGACCCGGACGGCTTCCGCATCCTCGTGCGCGACTCGCCGCCCGGCCAGTCGACCGGCTCCTTCGCGAGCGTCCTGGACGACGTCGTGGTGCACGTCGAGCACCTGCTGGCGGCGGAGTTCAAGCAGCGCGGTCTCGATGCCAAGTCGGCGCCGATCCACGCCCACATGCTCGTCGGCATGGTGGCGCTGACCGGTCCCTGGTGGCTCGACCGGCGCAAGTTCAAGAAGGAGGAGGTCGCGGCGCACCTGGTCAACCTCGCCTGGAACGGGCTCTCGGGCCTCGACCGCAGCCCGCGCCTCGTGACGCGGCCTGAACGCTGAGCGTCGGGCGTCCTGCGCGGCGGCGTCAGGAGATGGTGCAGGTTTCGTCCTTCCGAACGGTCCCCTCCACGAAACCACGCGGAAGGACGAAACCTGGCGGCACCACCGAGAACGGCCCGTGGGAACCACTCCCTCCCCTGACCAAGCGGGAGATCCCCCTGGACCGGCCTCCGTGAGACCCGCCAGGACCTATTCCATGACAGGTTTCGGCGAAATGGGCGAAAACGCCGGAAACTCGTGGACATTTCTTCCGAAAGGCCGCCCTCAGCCGTCAACCACACCCGACCGCCGGCCACCGGTGCGGGCGACCGCGAAGGTACGCGTGAACGGGAAGAGCACCCCGAACGACCGGCGGGGGTATGCCGTCTCCAGCTCACGCGCGTAGTCGGCCACGAACGCGTCCCGCTCGTCCGCGTCGAGCACGCCGAGCACGGGCCGCAGGCCGGTGCCGCGCACCCACTCGAGCACCGGGTGCGGCCCGTCTGGCGTCGTGGCCAGGACGTGCTCGTAGGTCGTCTGCCACACGTCGACGTCCGGGGTGAGCTCGAGGAGGAGGGCGGCATACGTCTGCGGGTCGGCGACGGCGCGGGCGCGCTCGAGTCCGGGGCGCAGCTCCTCGGCGCGCGCGTGGCGCGCGGCGACCTCGCGCATGAGCCGGTGCGAGGGGGCCTCGAAGTTGGACGGCACCTGCATCGCGAAGGTGCCGCCGGGCGCCAGTGCCTGCACCCAGGTGGGGACGAGGCGCAGGTGGGTCGGCACCCACTGGAGCGTCGCGTTGGTGACGAGCACGTCGACGGGGTCCCCGGTCGCGGCGGGGTCCCACTCCTCGGCGCGCCGCTCGACCCACTCGACACGACCCTCGGCATCGAGCTCGCGGGCGCGCTGGAGCATCTCGGGCGAGCTGTCGACGCCGACGACGCGCGCCTGCGGCCAGCGCCGGGCCAGCCCGAGCGTCAGGTCCCCGGGCCCGCAGCCGAGGTCGACCACCAGGCGCGGGGCCGGCGCGTCGACGCGGGCCAGCAGGTCGGTGAAGGGACGGCCCCGATGACCGGAGAAGACGGCATACTGCCGCGGGTCCCAGGCGGAGTCGGTCATGTCACGCTCTCTTTCCTTCGATGTCAAGACTCTTGACGGCCACTAGGATCGGAGCCATGAGCGCCGACCGCAGGCCCGCCGACGACGTCGACGAGATCGTCGCGGCCTGGCGCCGGGAGCGCCCCGACCTCGACGTGTCGCCGCTCGAGGTGCTCTCTCGGGTCTCGCGCCTCGCGCGCCGCCTCGACCTGGCTCGCGGGTCGGCGTTCTCCGAGCACCTGCTCGACGGCTGGGCCTTCGATGTCCTGTCGGCCCTGCGTCGCGCAGGCGAGCCCTACGAGCTCTCCCCCGGCCAGCTCGTGCAGCAGACGCTCGTCACGTCGGGCACGATGACCAACCGCGTCGACCGGCTCGAGCGCAGCGGCTTCGTCGACCGCCGCCCCGACCCGGGTGACCGGCGCGGCGTGCTCGTCCGCCTCACGCCGGCCGGCCGCGACGTCGTCGACTCGGCCATGGCCGACCTCATCGAGCAGGAGAAGTCGCTCCTCTCCGAGCTGTCGGAGGCCGACCGCGCCCAGCTGGCCGCACTGCTGCGGCGCATGCTCGTCCCCCTCGAGAAGCGCGAGACGCGCGAGGCGCCCGAGGTGCGCCGCGCCGGCCCTCCGGCCTGAGCGCCTCACGCCTGCCGCGCCGCCTGCTGGAACTCCAGGCGATTGCCCACCGGGTCTGTGGTGTGGAAACGGCGCAGGCCCGGGATGTTGTCGTCCCACGTGACCGGCGCCCCCGCTGACCCCACCCGCTCGGCGAGGGCCTCGACGTCGCCGACGGCGATGCCCGGGTGGGCCTTGCGGGCCGGGGCGAAGCCGTCCTCGATGCCGACGTGGACCTCGGCCGAGCCCGCGCGGAACCAGGCGCCCCCACGGGCGGCGAGGCGTGCCGGCTTGGGCACCTCGGTCATGCCGAGGACGCCGACGTAGAACGCGCGCATGTCGTCCTCGCACCCGGCTGGGCCGGACACCTGGACGTGGTGAAGGAACATCTCCATGCACCGAAAGTATCTTGACATCAAGATACTTTCAAGGGGTCTCGGCTGTCAGCCGACGACCTCGGCAGCCTCCAGCCACTCGAGCTCGAGCTCCTCCCGCTCCGCGACGACCGCCTGCAGCTTCGTGTTGAGGTCGGCGAGGGCGGCCGGGTCGGTCGCCTGCTCCGCCATGTCGCCGTGCAGCCGCTCCTCCCGCTCCTGCAGGCGCGAGAGCTGCTTCTCGATGCGGGCCATCGACTTCCGCGCTTCGCGCACCTGCGCGGGGTTCGCAGTCGGGGTCGAGCCCCGAGGTATGCCGCCCGCCCCGGTCGCACCGTCGGGCGCGCCCCCGCCGGGGCCCGGCCGGGCCGACGCACCTGCCACCTGGTCGGCGATGGTGGCCGCCCTCAGGCGGAGGTACTCCTCGACCCCGCCGGGCAGGTCGCGGACCTTGCCGTCACCGAGCAGCGCGAGCTGCTTGTCGGCCACGCGCTCGAGCAGGTAGCGGTCGTGCGAGACGACGACGAGCGTCCCGGCCCAGCCGTCGAGGACGTCCTCGAGCGAGGTCAGGGTCTCGATGTCGAGGTCGTTGGTCGGCTCGTCGAGGATCAGCACGTTCGGCTCGGTGAGCAGCAGCCGGGTGAGCTGCAGTCGCCGACGCTCGCCACCGCTCAGGTCACCGACCCGAGACTGCTGGCGACCGCCCGGGAAGCCGAGGCGGGTCGCGAGCTGGCCGGCGCTGATCTCCTTGCCTCCGAGCGTCGTCCACTGCCTGACGTCCTCGATGGCCTCGATGACGCGCCACTGCTCGAACCGCTCGAGCTCGCGCACCTCCTGCGTCAGGTGAGCGATGGCGACGGTCTTGCCGATCTTGCGCCGCCCTCCGTCGAGCGGGATCTCACCGGTGAGGGCGCGCAGCAGGGTCGACTTGCCGGCGCCGTTGACGCCGATGATGCCGATGCGCTCCCCGGGCGCCAGCCGCCACGTCACGTGGTCGAGCACCCGGCGCTGGTGCGGCGGATCGCCGACCGAGACCGTCGCGTCCTCGAGGTCGAGGACGTCCTTGCCGAGGCGCCGGCTCGCGAACGACGCGAGCTCGACGCTGTTGCGCGGCGCCGGCTCGTCCGCGATGAGGGCGTTGGCCGCGTCGATGCGGAACTTCGGCTTGCTCGTGCGCGCGGGTGCCCCGCGACGCAGCCACGCGAGCTCCTTGCGCATGAGGTTCGAGCGCCGGTCGGCGACGACGCCCGCGAGGCGGTCGCGCTCGGCCTTGGCGAGGACGTATGCGGCATACCCTCCCTCGAAGGCGCTCACCGTCCCGCCCTCGACCTCCCACGTCAGGGTGGCGTACGCGTCGAGGAACCACCGGTCGTGCGTGATCGCGACGGTGGCGTTGCCGGGTCGGGGCCGCTTCGAGGCGAGGTGGTCGGCGAGCCACGCGACGCCCTCGACGTCGAGGTGGTTGGTCGGCTCGTCGAGCAGGAGCAGCTCGGGGTCGGCGACGAGCAGGCGCGCGAGCGCGAGGCGACGGCGCTCGCCACCGGACTTCGGGCCGACGCGGCTGTCGAGGCCGCCGACGTTCTGCGCCTCGATGCCGCCGAGCAGGCCCGTCAGGACGTCACGGATGCGGGGGTCGCCGGCCCAGACGTGCTCGGGAAGGTCGCCGAGCACGGCCTCGCGGATGGTCCACTCGGGGTCGAGCGCGTCCTCCTGGCTCAGCATGCCGATGCGGATGCCGTCGGCGCCGCCCTGCTTGGTGATGCGCCCGGAGTCCGGCTCCTGCAGGCCGGCCATGACGCGCAGCAGGGTCGACTTGCCGCCGCCGTTGACGCCGACGACGCCGATGCGGTCGCCCGTGAGGACGCCGAGGCTGACGTCGTCGAGGACGTGGCTGGTGCCGAAGACGAGGGAGACGCGTTCGAGCGAGATCAGGTTGGCCATCGACCACTGACCCTACGACCTCGGCGGGCACCCACCGAATCGCGCAGGGACGACCGTCAGTCGGCGGTGCGGGCGGCGGGCACGACCTGGGCGCCGTGGACCGGGCCCTTCGCGCGGCGCAGGTTGCGACAGAGGTCGGAGGCGGCGAGCGAGACGGACAGGTCGAGCGAGGCCTCGTGGCTCTCGGTCAGGAAGGCGACGGTGGGGCCGGACCCCGACACGACGCCACCGAGCGCCCCGAACTCGACGCCGGCGTCGCGCAGCTCGCGCAGCTGGGGCCGCAGCGAGAAGGCAGCCGGCTCCAGGTCGTTGTGCAGGGCGGCACCGAGGGCTGCGGGGTCACCGGAGCGCAGGGCCGCCATGAGCTCGGCGCTGATCTGCGGCTCGCCCACGTGCTCCCCGTCACGCTCGCGCAGGCGGTCGCACTCGGCATACACCTCGGGGGTCGACAGGCCGACGTCACTGATGGCGAAGACCCAGTGGAAGGTGCCGCGCGCCAGCACGGGCGCCAGCTGCTCGCCGCGGCCCGAGCCCATCGCGTTGCCGCCGGTGAGGATGAAGGGCACGTCGCTGCCCAGCGCCGCGGCGAGCTCGGCGAGCTCCTCACGGTCGAGCCCGAGGCCCCACAGCTGGTCGCAGGCCACGAGGGCACCGGCCGCGTCGGCGGAGCCGCCCGCCATGCCCCCGGCGACGGGGATGTCCTTGTCGATGCGGATCGAGAGCCGCTCGTCGACGTCCCAGCGCTCCGCGACGAGCCGGGCGGCGCGGACGGCCAGGTTGTCGCCGTCGGTCGGGATGCGGTCGGCATACGGCCCGGCCGCGACGACCTGCCAGTCCTCCCAGCGGGCGACCGAGACGTCGTCGTGCAGCGACACCGCCTGGTAGACCGTCGCGAGCGAGTGGTAGCCGTCCGGCCGTCGCGGTCCGACGCGCAGCTCGAGGTTGACCTTGGCGGGGACCCGAACGGTCACCGCACCGGGCAGCGTCGGAGCGACAGTCATGCGCCCACCCTATGGGCCTCTAGGCGACTCAGGAGGAATGTCCTCGGCGGCGAGGCCGGGGCTCGGCGGGACCGACACCGGCCGGCCGGGCCTCCGCGATGCGGGCGAAAGCCGTGATGTCGAGCTGCTCGCCGCGGGTGCGCGGGTCGATGCCGGCCGTCACGAGCGCCTGCTCCGCGGCGTCGGCGGATCCGGCCCAGGAGGCCAGCGCGGCCCGGAGGGACTTGCGGCGCTGCAGGAAGGCGGCGTCGATGCAACGGAAGACGTCCTCGCGGCTGGCGGTCGTCTTCGGGGGCTTGCGCCGGCGCAGCGACACCAGGCCGGAGTCGACGTTGGGCGCCGGCCAGAACACGTTGCGACCGACGCGCCCGGCCAGCTCGACGTCGGAGTACCACGCGGCCTTGAGGCTGGGAACGCCGTAGACCTTGCTGCCCGGCCTGGCCGCGAGCCGCTCGGCGACCTCCAGCTGCACCATGACGAGGACGCGCTCGATGCTCGGGAAGTGCTGCAGGAACGACAGCACGACCGGCACCGAGATGTTGTAGGGCAGGTTGGCCACGAGCGCCGTGGGGTCCGGGCCGGGCAGCTTCGTGACCGTCAGGGCATCGGCCGCCACGAGCCGCAGCTTGTCGGCGTTGCCCGGCTGCAGCGTGCGGACGGTCTCCTCGAGCGCGCCCGCGAGCCGCGGGTCGACCTCCACGGCCGTGACGTGCTTGACGACGGGGAGCAGCGCCAGGGTGAGCGAGCCCAGCCCGGGGCCCACCTCGACGACGACGTCCTTGGGGCCCACCCCTGCGACACGGACGATCTTGCGCACGGTGTTGGCGTCGACGACGAAGTTCTGGCCCCACTGCTTGGTGGGTCGCACCTCGAGACGCTCGGCGAGCTCGCGCACCTGCGCCGCGCCGAGGAGCGCGGCGTCGTCGACCTGCGCGGCGTCGTCGACCTGGGCGACGTGCCTGCCGGCGCCCCCGGCGTCCTTCTTCGTCATGCGCTCACCCTATGGCGTGCGCCCGGGGGCGTATGCCGCCCGGCGCGCCCCGCGGAGCACGGCGAGGCCCCCGACCGTTGGGTCGGGGGCCTCGCTGCTGCAGGGGAACCGGCGGGAGCCGTCAGCTCACGCCTTGCACTGCCACTGCGAGATGCCGTTGTCGGCGTACACGCGGTTGGCCACGGTGATCTGCTGCTCGCGGCTGGCCAGGTCCGCACGGCTGGCGAAGTCGCCGCCGCCGTAGGCGAGCCAGGTGGAGGTGAGGAACTGCAGGCCGCCGTAGTAGCCGTTGCCGGTGTTGATGTGCCAGTTACCGGTCGACTCGCACTGGGCGATGCTGTCCCACATCGCTGCACGGGACAGGTCGAGGCCGGCGCCCGAGCTGGAGCCGCCGCTCGGGGCCGGCGCGGCCGCGGGCGTCGGGGCGGGGGCCGGGCGCGTCTTGGTGCCGACGAGCACGATGCGCTCGACGGGGGCCTTGGTGACCTTCGAGGCGATCTCCGTGGTGGAGACGACCTTGCCGTCGACGACGTTGGTCCGGACCGTCACGGTGCGCACCCCGGCGACGCCGGCCTGGGCCACCTTGGTCTGGTCGGTGTAGAGGTCGCCGGTCGGCTTCTTCGTCGTGCCGAAGGCGATGGGCCGCGTGACCTGCTGGTCCTTGGTCTGCACGCGCTGCACGGCGATCTTCGTGCCGGTGGTCAGCGGCGTCGTGACGGGCGGGTTCACCTTGTCGGCCTTGCCGAGGCGGACGTCGAGCTGGGTCAGGGCCTCACCGACGGTTGCCGCGGCGATGGTCTTGGTGACGGTCTTGCCGTCGACGGTGAGGGTGACGGCCTTGGGCGTCACGACCGTGACGGCGAGCCCCTGGCGGCCGATCGTCTGCGAACGCGACACGGACAGGCGCGCCCCCTCGCCGCGGACGCCGAGCGCCAGGAGCGCCCCGTCGACCGTGGTCTCGGTGGTGCGCAGCTCACGCGTCTTGCCGTCGACCGTCAGCTTGAGCATGCGGGCGTACTTCACGGTGATGGTGTCACCGTCGTGGACGGGCGCGTCCGCGGCCGGGACGACGACGTCGCCGGGCTTGACCGAGATCCCCTGCTTGTCGAGGACGTCACCCACGGTGCTGGCGAAGACGTGCGCTGAGCTTGCGGCGCCGTCGACCGAGAGGTTGACGGACTTGTCGAGCTGGGTTGCGCCGACCGCACCGGAGGTGAGGACGACGGCCGCGCCTGTGGCGGCCAGGATCTTGGCGTTGCGAGAAATCAAGTCACTCCGAACGTCGAACTATCCGGATGCGACGCGCTCTCGAACCATCCACCTCACACCCTCGGGAGGTGGGTCGATGCGGGGCAGCAACCGGCCAACAGTCGCCCACCCTGACCGACAGACCATGGAAAGGTCAAATTTCGGTAACGGACCGCGCGTCCGTTGGGCAGCCCACCGGCGCGTGCGGTATGCGGTCAGGCGCCCTGGGTCGGCGGCGTGGATCCCCATGCACCGTAGACCCGCTCGCTGTTCTCGGACACCGCGCGGCAGAGGGTCGGGACGTCGAGGTTGAGCACGCCGGCCATCGCCCGGATGGTGACCGGGACGAGGTAGGAGGCGTTGGTCGCGCCGCGATGCGGGGTCGGGGCGAGGTAGGGCGCGTCGGTCTCGACGAGGATGCGCTCGAGCGGGACCGCGGTCAGCGCGTCACGCAGGTCGCGGGCGTTCTTGAAGGTGACCGTGCCTGCGAAGCTGAGGTAGTAGCCGCGCTCGACGCACTCGCGGGCCATCGCGAGGTCGCCGGAGAAGCAGTGCAGCACCGTGTGCTCGGGCGCCCCCTCCTCCGACAGGATGCGCAGCACGTCGTCGTGGGCGTCGCGGTCGTGGATCTGCAGGGCCTTGCCGAGCCGCTTGGCCAGGTCGATGTGCCACCGGAAGCCGTCCTGCTGCACGGCGATCCCCTCGGGGCCGGTGCGGAAGTAGTCGAGGCCCGTCTCGCCGATGACGCGGACGCGGTCGTGGGCGGCGGATGCCTCGACCTCGGCGTAGGCGTCGTCGAGCGTGCCGGCAGCTGCCAGACGCGGAACCTCGTTCGGGTGCAAGGCGATTCCGCCGAGGATCTCGTCGTGTGCCTCGATGGCCTTCAGGGTGAAGCGGATGCCGTCGAGGTCGCAGCCGACCTGGACGAGCCGCGTGACGCCGACCTGGCGGGCGCGCCGGATCGCCTCGTCGACGTCGAAGGGCTCGTCCCCCTCGCGCGTGATGTCGAGGTGGACGTGGTTGTCGACGACGTCGATCGGCAACGGGTCCGGCAGGGTCTCGGGGAGGCCCCGCTGCCCGGAGGAGCCGGGGCTCATGCGGACCCGGGCGCGCTGCTGCCGACGCCCTCGCCGGCGGCGTGCCTCGGCTTGCCCATCTTCGGGGCGGCGAGCGGGTCGGTGTGGTGACGGGTGCCACCGCGTGCCGCGTCGCCGAGGCGCGACCGCTCGTCCTCGATCACCTGCTCGGCATCGAGCTTGGCGAAGACACCGGACGGCTTGGCGATCGGCGTGCCGACGACGACCGGACGTGACTCCCAGCGCGGGGTCGAGGAGTACTCCCCGGTGATGACGGGGTAGCTGCGGGTGTCGTCGTCGAGGTCGCGCACCACCTCGAGCCGCGGCATCGGCATGAACTCGCCCTCCCCGCCGAGCACCGCGTGGACGCGGTTGGCCGCGTGCGGCAGGAACGGCGAGATGAGCGTGTTGATGTCCGAGACGGCCTGGGCCAGCGTGTGCAGGACGGTCGAGAGCCGCTCGCGCTCGTCGTCCCCCTTGAGCTTGAACGGCTCGGTCCTGCTGACGTACGCGTTCGCCTCCCCGACGACTCGCATCACCTCCGCGAGCGCGGCCTTCTGGCGGTGCCGCTCGAGGGACGCGCCGACGGTGGCGAAGGCACCCCGCACGGTGGCGAGCAGCTCCTCGTCGACGGGCAGGGCGGCATACGCCCTCGGGATCTCGCCGAAGTTCTTCGCGATCATGGCCGCCGTCCGGTTGACGAGGTTGCCCCAGCCGGCGACGAGCTCGCTGTTGTTGCGTTGGACGAACTCGGCCCAGGAGAAGTCGGCGTCCTGGTTCTCGGGGCCGGCGGCGCAGATGAAGTAGCGGATCGGGTCGGGGCCGTAGCGGGCCACGATGTCCTGGACGTAGATGACGTGCTTGCGGCTCGTCGAGAACTGCTTGCCCTCGAGGGTCATGAACTCGGAGGCGACCACCTCGGTGGGGAGGTTGAGTTCGCCGTACGGTCCGGGCTCGCCGCCCTTGTCGCCCTTGCCGGCGTAGCCGAGCAGCTCGGCCGGCCAGATCTGGCTGTGGAAGGTGATGTTGTCCTTGCCCTGGAAGTAGTAGGACACGGCCGACGGGTCGTTCCACCACTCGCGCCAGCGCTCCGGGTCACCGACCCGGCGGGCCCACTCGATGCTCGCCGAGAGGTAGCCGATGACCGCGTCGAACCAGACGTAGAGGCGCTTGGCCGGGTTGTCCTCCCAGCCCTCGAGCGGGATCGGGATGCCCCAGTCGATGTCGCGCGTCATGGCGCGGGGGCGGACGTCCTTGAGGAGGTTCTTGGAGAACTTGATGACGTTGGGGCGCCATGTGCCCGAGGCCTCGCGCCCGTCGAGCCACTCGCCGAGGGCACCGGCGAGCGCCGGGAGGTCGAGGAAGAAGTGCTGGGTCTCGATGAACTCCGGTGTCTCGCCGTTGATCCTGCTGCGCGGGTCGATCAGCTCGTCGGCGTCGAGCTGGTTGCCGCAGTTGTCGCACTGGTCGCCGCGGGCCTCGGGGAAGCCGCAGATGGGGCAGGTGCCCTCGATGTAGCGGTCGGGCAGGGTGCGGCCCGTCGAGGGGCTGATCGCGCCCTTCGTCGTCTGCTCGATCATGTAGCCGTTGGCGTGGACCTGCCGGAACATCTCCTGCACCACGGCGTAGTGGTTGCGCGTCGTGGTGCGGGTGAAGAGGTCGTAGGACAGGCCCAGGTCGGTCAGGTCCTGGGCGATGACGGCGTTGTACTTGTCGACGAGCTCCTGCGGCGTGAGGCCCTCCTCCTCGGCGAGGACGAGGATCGGCGTGCCGTGCTCGTCGGTGCCGGACACCATGAGGACGTCGTGCCCCGCCATCCGCATGTACCTGCTGAAGACGTCGGAGGGCACGCCGAAACCGGCCACGTGGCCGATGTGGCGCGGGCCGTTGGTGTACGGCCAGGCGACGGCAGACAGGACATTGCTCATGGGAGGGATCCTAGGCGGGCGCGAAGTCGGGACGGCAGACGGCCTGTGGCGGTATGACAGACGGATGACTGGTCATGTTGCACACGCGTCGGTCACGGTCGACGCCACGCCGGAGCGGGCGTGGCACGCGCTCACCGACCCGGACGCGATCCGGCAGTGGATGGTCGGCACCGAGGTCAGCACCGACTGGCAGGTCGGCAGCCCGATCACGTGGCAGGGGGAGATGAACGGCACGCCCTACCGGGACAAGGGCGAGGTGCTCGAGGTCGACGCGCCCCGTCGCCTGTCCGTCACGCACTACAGCCCGCTGATGGGGCAGGAGGACCGGCCGGAGAACTACCACACGGTCACCTACACGCTCGAGCCCCACGGCGACTCCGGAGCGACGACGGTGACCCTCGAGCAGGACGGGAACGTGTCGCAGGAGCAGGCGGAGCAGTTCTCGCAGAACTGGCAGGCGATGCTCGAGGCGTTGAAGTCGGCCGTCGAGAACGGCTGAGACGTTGGGGCCGTACAGCATCGGCGGACACGGCGATCGGCGCCGACCCGAGTGGGCCGACGCCGATCGCCGTGGCGCGGGGCTCAGCCCAGGCGCGCCTCGAGCGAGATCGGGACGGCCTTGAGGGCCTGGCTCACCGGGCAGTTGGCCTTGGCGTCCTCGGCCGCGGCCTGGAAGTCCTCGGCCGACATGCCGGGCACGTCACCGACGACGCTGAGGGCGATCTCGGTGATGCCGGTACCGGGAACGAACGTCACGTTGGCCGTGGTGTCGAGCGTGGTCGGCGGCGTGCCGGCCTTGGCGAGCCCGTTGGACAGGGCCATCGAGAAGCAGGACGAGTGGGCGGCCGCGATGAGCTCCTCGGGGCTCGTCCTGCCATTGGCCGACTCCGCCCGCGAGGGCCAGTTGACGTCGTAGGTGCCGATGCCCGAGCTCTCCAGGCTGACCTGGCCGGAACCCTCGAAGAGCGAGCCCTCCCAGTGCGTGCTGGCGGTGCGGGTGGTAGCCATGCCGTGCTCCTTCGCTGTGCTGTGGTCACGGGCGGGCGTCGTGCCCACCTCAGTTCGGGGAACCACAGGAGCCTTACCCGCGATTCCCGCTGCGGCAAGCGGTTCGCGGGTCGAGACGCCGCTGCGCGTGGCGCGGCGCCGGTCAGCGCGCGGCGAGCGAGGCGTCGTAGAGCGCCTTCTTCGACAGCCCGGTGGCGGACGCGACGTCGGCCGCCACGTCCTTGAGCCGCTCGCCGGCGTCCACCCGAGCCCGTATGCCGGCGACGGCCTCCTCGAGGGAGGGCACCTTCCGCTCGGCTCCGGCCACGACGACGGTGATCTCGCCCTTGACGCCCGCCTCGGCCCAGGCGACGAGCTCCTCGAGGGTGCCGCGGCGCACCTCCTCGTAGGTCTTCGTCAGCTCCCGGCACACGGCGGCGCGGCGGTCGGCCCCGAAGGCGTCGCGCATGGCGGCGAGCGTCTCGGCGAGGCGGTGGGGTGCCTCGAAGAAGACGATGGTGCGCCGCTCCTCGGCGACCTCCGCGAGCACCCGTGCCCGCTCCCCCGGCTTGCGCGGGAGGAAGCCGTCGAAGCAGAACCGGTCGACGGGCAGGCCCGAGACGGCGAGGGCCATGAGGACCGCGCTCGGTCCCGGGACGCAGGTCACGGGGACGTCGGCCTCGATGGCGGCGGCGACGAGGCGGTAGCCGGGGTCGGACACCGACGGCATACCGGCGTCGGTGACGACCACCACCCGCTCCCCCGCGACGAGGCGGGCGACGAGGTCCGGGGTGCGGGAGGCCTCGTTGTGCTCGTGGTAGCTGACGACGGACCCGCTCGGCGTGACGGCGAGCTCGGTCAGCAGCCGTCTGAGCCGGCGGGTGTCCTCCGCCGCGACGACGTCGGCGGTGGCGAGCTCCTGGGCCAGTCGGGGGGCCGCGTCCCGCGGGTCGCCGATCGGGGTGGCCGCGAGGACGAGGGTGCCGGTGCTCATGGCGCCATCCTCGCAGGCCCGGCCCGTCCCGCCGTCGTGCCGCGATCCCGTGGCCCGGCTCCATCGGCAGTCACCGCCCGGGTCTGCGGAGTGCGTGCGGTGTCCAGATCGCGTCCCCCATCGTGGACGGGTAACCAATCCGAAACCTCTTCGCGGTACCACTGAGGCATGAGCACCCAGGGCCGCACCACGACCGAGCAGCTCCTCGAGGCCGACCGCCGCCAGCCCGACGTCGCCACGTTCGCCTCAGGCGTCTCGTCCGCGTCGCAGCACGCGGCGCTCCGGGCGTCGGTGCGCCAGCTCGGCACGCTCCTCGGCGAGGCGCTGACCCGGCACGAGGGCCCCGAGCTGCTCGCGCTGGTGGAAAAGGTGCGCGGCCTGGCGCGCGAGCCGGAGGACGACGAGCTTCGCGCGCTGCTCGAAGGCGTCGACGCGCCCACCGCGGTCGTGCTGGCACGCGCCTTCACCGCGTACTTCCAGCTCGTCAACGTCACCGAGCAGCTGCACCGGTGGCAGGAGCTCAGCGCCGTCGACGAGGCGCCGCTCGCGGCGACGGTCCGGCGCATCGGCGAGGCGCTCGACGCCGGCAGCCTCGACCGGGAGGAGCTCGGCGACGTGCTCGGCCGGCTCGAGTACCGCCCCGTCTTCACCGCCCACCCGACGGAGGCCACCCGCCGCACCGTCCTCAACCTGCTCCGCCGCATCGCCGTGACGGTCAGCGAGCTCGAGGACCCTCGCCGTCCTGCGTCCGAGGGCCCGCGCGCGGAGCGCCGCCTCGCCGAGCTCGTCGACATGCTGTGGCAGACCGACGAGCTGCGGATCGTGCGCCCCGAGCCGACCGACGAGGCCCGCACCGCGATGCACACGCTGCGCTTCCTCGCCGACCAGGTGGTGCCCGACCTGCTCGCCGAGCTGGACCGCACCCTCGCGGGCATCGGGGTCGAGCTGCCGCCCTCGGCGCGCCCGCTCCGCTTCGGCGCCTGGGCCGGCGGCGACCGCGACGGCAACCCCAACGTGACCCCCGCGGTGACCCTCGAGGTCATCGGCATGCAGCACGACGCGGGGCTCGCCGAGCTCGTCGAGAAGCTCGACCACATGCTCCACGAGCTGTCGTCGTCGACGCGCTTCGTCGAGGTGACCGACGCGCTGCGCGAGAGCCTCGAGCGCGACGCGGTGGCCCTGCCGGTGACGTATGACGCCGTGCGCCGGCTCAACGCCGAGGAGCCCTACCGGCTCAAGCTCAGCTTCATCCGGGTGCGCCTGCTGCGCACCCGGGACCGCCTCGACCACGGCACGCCCCACGAGCCGGGCCGTGACTACGCGACCTTCGACGAGCTGCTGCAGGACCTCGTCCTCATCCGTGAGTCGATGCTCGCCGGGGGCGACGAGCTCACCGCCGACGGCGCGATCCTGCGGCTCATCCGGGCGGTGGTCGCCACGGGCATGGGCCTGGCCACGCTCGACGTCCGGGAGCACAGCGCCAAGCACCACGCGGCCCTCGCGGAGCTCTACGACCGCATCGGCGAGCTGGACACGCCGTATGCCGACCTGGACCGTCCCGCACGCATCGCCCTGCTCTCGCGGGAGATGGGCTCGCGCCGCCCGCTGACGGGCCTCGGCGTCCACGCTGTCGGTGAGGCCGCGCAGGCGTCGCTGTCGCTCATGACCGCCATCGGGCGCGCGCTCGACACCTACGGCCCAGAGACCATCGAGACCTACATCGTGTCGATGACCCACGACGTCGACGACCTCTTCGCCGTCGTCGTCCTCGCCCGCGAGGCCGGCCTGCTCGACATCGGCACCGACACGACGCCGGCCACGGCCCGGATCGGGTTCGCCCCGCTCTTCGAGACCGTCGCCGAGCTCGAGTCGGCCGGTCCCCTGCTCGACGCCCTCCTGTCGGACCCGTCGTACCGCCGCGTCGTCGCGGCCCGCGGCGACGTGCAGGAGATCATGCTCGGCTACTCCGACTCCTCCAAGGACGCGGGAATCGCCGCCTCGCAGTGGCAGATCCACCGGGCCCAGCGCGCGCTGCGCGACGTCGCCCGCCAGCACGGCGTGGTCCTGCGCCTCTTCCACGGCCGCGGCGGCTCGGTCGGACGCGGCGGCGGCCCGACCGGCGAGGCGATCCTGTCCCAGCCCTACGGCAGCCTCGACGGCCCGATCAAGATCACCGAGCAGGGCGAGGTGATCAGCGACAAGTACACGCTGCCGGGGCTGGCCCGCTTCAACCTCGAGACCGCCCTTGCCGCAGTGCTCGAGGCGTCGGTCCTGCACCGCCACTCGCTGCTGCCGCGCGACGTCCTCGACGGCTGGAACGGCACGATGGACCTCGTCGCCGGCCGCGGCCAGGATGCGTACCGCGGGCTCGTGCGCGACTCCCGGCTCGTCCCGTTCTTCGTGTCGGCCACCCCCGTCGACGAGCTCGGCAAGATGAACATCGGCTCGCGCCCGTCCAAGCGCCCCGGCGGGACCGGCGGCCTGGAGGACCTGCGCGCCATCCCGTGGGTCTTCGGCTGGACGCAGTCGCGGATCATCCTGCCCGGCTGGTTCGGCGTCGGCTCGGGCCTGGCCGCCGCCCGCGAGGACGGACGGGACAAGACGCTGCGCGAGATGTACGGCTCGTGGGCCTTCTTCCGCACCTTCCTGTCGAACGTGCAGATGACGCTCGCCAAGACCGACCTCGACATCGCGGCCGGCTACGTCCGCACGCTCGTGCCGGACGAGGTGGCCGGCGTCTTCGACACGATCCGCGAGGAGCACGCCCGCACCGTCGAGGAGGTGCTGCGCCTGACCGGCCAGAAGGAGCTGCTCGAGGCCTCACCGGTCCTGCGCCGCACCCTCGAGCTGCGCGACAGCTACCTCGCCCCGCTGCACGCCCTCCAGACTTCGCTGCTGGCGCGGTCGCGGGCCGTGCCGGAGGAGGCGGAGCCCGACGCCGACGTCCAACGGGCGCTGCTCCTGACGATCAACGGCATCGCCGCCGGGCTGCGCAACACCGGCTGACCGCGTATGCCGCCCGGCTCGAGACTGCGCCCCGGCGCAGTTTCCGGCCTGCATCCCGCCCCGACCCGCACCCAACTGCGCCATGGCGCAGTCTCCGGTCACGGTCTGGGCCTGATGACGAACCGAGGTGCGCCATGGCGCACTTCCCGACGCGATCAGCTGGTGGCCGAGCCGCCCGTGGCGCGGAGCATCCGGGCGGCCTGCTCTCGCATGACCTCGCGCAGCTCGGGCGGCTCCAGGACGGTCAGCTCCCACGGCAACGCACCCAGGTGCATCGCAATCGCAGCGAGGTGGTTGCCGCCCGCCTCGAAGATGCAGCGGTCGGGGCCGTCCGCTGTCACCGTGCCCACCGAAGCCGGAATGTGGTTGTCCACCAGCGCTTTCGGCGCCTCGATGCGCACCCGCGCCATGTGGTCGTAGGCACCTCCGGAGATCGACCGCCGCACGTGCTCGGCGGCGTCCGGGGCCTCCCGCGGGGTGAAGCGCCAGCCGTTGCTCCGCGCCTCCGCCATCCGGTCCAGCCGGAAGATGCGCCAGTCGTCGCGGTCGAGGTCGAAGGCGAGGAGGTACCACCGCCGGCCCGTCGCGACGAGGCGGTACGGCTCGACCCGCCTCTCCCCCGAACCGCGCGGTCCGGCATACGCGAACGTCACGCGCTCGGTCTGCCGGCAGGCGCGGGCGAGCAGCAGCAGCGTCGTCGCGTCGACGGGGACGGCGCCGCTGTCGAGGGTCACGGTCGCCTCGTGGATCGCCTCGACCTGCGCGCGCAGCCGGCCGGGGAGCACCTGGTCCAGCTTGGCGAGCGTGCGCACCGCCGCCTCGCCCAGGCCCTCGACGGTGCCGCCGGCGGCGAGCCGCAGGCACACGGCGACGGCGACCGCCTCGGTGTCGTCGAGGAGCAGCGGCGGGAGGCGGCGCCCGGCGCCCAGCTGGTAGCCGCCGCCGGCACCGTGGGCGGCGTTGACCGGGTAGCCGAGGTCTCGGAGCCGGTCGACGTCGCGGCGCACGCTGCGGGTGGTGACGCCGAGCCGCTCCGCCAGCTCCGTCCCGCTCCAGACGGGCCGGCTCTGCAGGAGGTCGAGCAGGCGCAGCACCCGGGCGGTGGTTCCCGTGCCGTCGGACGACGAGGACATGCCCCCAGTGTGGCAGGCTCTGCGGACAGGACCTGTCCTATATGCCGAGGATGCTGGAGGCATGACACCGACACAGACCTCCATCGACTGGACCGCCCTCCTCCTCGACCAGGCCGCCTGGCACTGGACCAACCAGCTGCGCCCGCGCCTCGACGGGCTCACCGACGAGGAGTACCTCTGGGAGCCGACGCCCGGCGCCTGGAACCTCCACCCTCGCGGCCAGGGCACCACCGAGCTCCAGGGCGGCAGCGGCGAGCTCACGATCGACTGGGCCTACCCCGAGCCGGTCCCCGCCCCGGTCACGACGATCGCCTGGCGGCTCGCGCACGTCGTCGTCGGCGTGCTCGGCGCCCGGGTGCACAGCCACTTCGACGGACCCGCGGTCGACTACCTGACGTTCCCGTATGCCGCGACCGCGCGGGGAGCGCTCGAGCAGGTCGACGAGGCCTTCGCCGCCTGGACCGCCGGCGTGCGGGGCTGGGACGTCGACGCGCTCGCCCAGCTGTGCGGGCCCAGCGAGGGTCCGTGGGCCGAGCACTCCCGGGCCGAGCTCGTGCTCCACATCAACCGCGAGGTCATCCACCACGGCGCCGAGATCGCCCTGCTCCGTGACCTCTACGCCCACCGCAACGACTGAGAGCGGAGACCGCCATGGCAGCCCACGTCCCACCCGTCGCCGACGAGCGCGAGAGCCTCATCGCCTACCTCGACCAGCAGCGCGACGCGTTCTTCTCCGTCTCCTTCGGGCTCACCGAGGAGCAGATCCGCCTGGCCCCGACGGCCGGCACGCTGAGCATCGGCGGGCTCGTCAAGCACGTCACCACCTGCGAGCGCGGCTGGACCGAGCGGATGGCCGCCGCGCCACAGGCCCCCGCCCCGCCCGACACATCCGTCGCGGACCAGGCCCGCGCGTGGGGCGAGGACTTCAAGGTCACCGACGACGACACGCTCGAGTCCCTGCTCGCCGCCCTGGCCGCTCAGGGCGAGGTCACCCGCAGCGTCCTGCGCGCGGCCGATCTCGGTGCGCCGGTGCCGGTCCCGCGCGACGCCCCGTGGTTCCCCCGCGACGTCGAGGCCTGGTCGGTCCGGTGGGTGGCCATGCACCTCGTCGAGGAGCTGGCCCGGCACGCCGGTCACGCCGACATCGTGCGCGAGTCCATCGACGGCGCCACGATGTACGAGCTCGTGGCGGCGCGGGAAGGCTGGCCCGAGACGCCGTGGCTGCGGCCGTGGCGCCCGGCGGCCGGCGCGGAGATCTGAGGAGGATCCCACCCCCCCGCGGCCGGGGCATCCTCCGACGTCGATCGCACCGGACAGGCGAAGGGCCCTCGGGAGTATGAGTCCCAAGGGCCCTTCTGGTTGATCGGTCGTTGGTGACTCTCCCGATCGACGTCTCCTCGACTCCGGTCCCGGCAGCCTCGTCACCGGCTGCCGCGGTGAGTCGCCCCACCGGTCGGACCCTCGTCTCCGAGCCGTCCCGCTCTCCCCGGGGGGAGGGCGTACCCCAAGTTCTACCGCCGGAGGAAAGGCCCCACAAGCGGTTTCGGGAAAGTCGTCCGTCCACCTCGTCCAGGATGCCGCGGAGCAGCTCGGCCTCCGTGGCGCCCGCACCGAGCACGGCGAGCGCGACGTCCGGCGCCCGGGACCGTATGCGGCGCGCTCCACCGGGTGCCAACGGTCAGGCGTGCCCGAGGAGACGACGTCGGAGGAAGTCCGTGACGCGGTCGACCGCCTCGGGGTGCCGGTGGTCGGTCAGGGTCGCATGCCCGTGCCCCTCGAGCTCGACCGCGATGAACCCGTCGCCGAGCTCACGTCGCAGCGTCTCGAAGCGGGTGCCGGTCACCCAGTCGGCGCGATAGCGGACGCCCAGCACCGGGCATCCCTCCGCGACCCGGCGTCGGACCGCAGCCAGGTCCTCGCGGCTGAGGTTGACGTCGGCGGCGCGGCCCGGGCCGATCGGCAGCGGGGTCGCGGGCTGCGCGACGACCGGCGCGGTGACCACGGGGTCGACCATGGCCGCGAGCGCGAAGCCGCCCGTCACGCACATCCCGAGCACGCCCACGCCGGGGCCGCCCGCGGAGGCATGCAGCTCGCGTGCCAGGCTGCGGAGCCAGCGCGCGAGGGGCGCCGTCTTCCCCGTCGCGAACAGGGTGAACTCGCGGGTCAGGCACAGGCGCGGGACGACGCGGGCCGCCTCCCACGTCCGCGGCGGCGCGTGGGAGGAGCCGAACAGGTGCGGCATGACGACGGTGAAGCCGCTGTCGACGAGGTGCTGACCGATCTCGATGACCTCGGGCGTGAGCCCCGGGCTCTCGTGGATGACGACGACGCCCGGGCCGCCTCCCTGCGTGTACGTCGGGTACGCGAAGCCCTCCGCGGCGTGCTCGCCGCGACGCCAGTCGGAGAGCAGCGACATGACCGAGACGCTACGCCGCCATCGCGCCCGGAAGGGCGTCAGGCGAGGTGTGCGCTTCGGCAGCGAGGCTACGCTGGCGCCATGTCGACCCCTGCGACGGCGGAGCGTGGCCGGTTCGCCGGGCTGCTGGCGGCCTCCGACCGCGACCCGGTGCCCGCGCTCGAGCCGGCCGTCCGCCGAGGGCTGCGCTGGGAGACGGTGCTCGTCCTCGGCGTGAGCCTCGGCTCCTCGGCCGTCTACGCCGTGCTGAGCATCATCGAGAAGCTGACCAGGCCGGTCCCGCTGTCGCAGCAGACCACCGCGATGAACCAGTCGGCGACGCCCGGGCGTCCCTGGCTCGACCTCGCGTACCAGCTCGCCGGCATCGTGCTCCCGCTCGCGGCGGTCGCGCTGGCGCTCTACCTGCTGAACCACGTGCGGCGCCCGTCCCCCGACGTCCGGGCCGGGCGCTTCGTCGGGCTCGACCGGCGCGAGCCGGGCCGCGACCTGCTCCGCGGTGCCGGCCTGGCCGCGCTCATCGGCATCCCGGGGCTCGGCTTCTACTTCCTCGCCAAGGCCATCGGCATCAACACCCAGGTGGCAGCGGCCAACCTCCAGCCGGTGTGGTGGTCCGCGCCCGTGCTCGTCCTCGCCGCCGTCGAGAACGCCCTCCTCGAGGAGGTCGTCATGGTCGGCTACCTCTTCACCCGCTGGCGCCAGACCGGCTGGGCGTGGCCGCTGGTCATCGGCCTCTCGGCCCTGGTCCGCGGCAGCTACCACCTCTACCAGGGCTTCGGCGGGTTCGCCGGCAACATCGTCATGGGGCTCGTGCTCGGGCTCGTCTTCGTGCGCACCCGCCGCGTCATGCCGCTCGTCGTGTGCCACGCGCTGCTCGACACCGTCGCCTTCGTCGGCTACTCGGTCCTCAAGGCCCGCGGCGTCGCCATCTGAGGGCGCCGCCGGAAAGGCCGGCCCCCCACCGTCGGCACGGCGAGCGCCCGACCCAGCGACACTGCATACGATGTCGCCCATGAACTCGGCCCGGCAGGTGCGCGCGCGCCTGCTCGGGGACCCGGCCGACGACTTCCGCCTCCCCCGGCGCACCGCGGGCCGCATCGCCTGGCTCGGCTGGGCGGGGCCGCTCTTCTTCACGCTGGTCGGCGGGTTCATGCGCTTCTGGCACGTGGGCGCGCCGCACCAGCTGGTCTTCGACGAGACGTACTACGTCAAGCAGGGCTGGTCGATGGTCCTGTACTGGTTCGAGATGAAGAACGACCCGACCCTGCAGCAGGCCAACCAGGTCGACCAGCACTTCACCGCCAACGACCCGATGGTCTACGGCACCGAGGGTGACTTCGTCGTCCACCCGCCGGTCGGCAAGTGGCTGATCGGCTGGGGCGAGGTGCCCTTCGGGATCCTCAACTCCTTCGGCTGGCGCTTCGCCGTGGCCCTCGCGGGGACGATCTCGATCTTCATGCTCGGGCGGATCGCGCGCCGCCTCTTCCGCTCGGACCTGCTCGGCACGGTCGCAGCGGCCCTGCTGGCGTTCGAGGGGCACCACTTCGTGCACTCGCGCACCGGGCTGCTCGACATCTTCGTCATGTTCTTCGGGCTCGCCGCCTTCGGCGCGCTGCTCATCGACCGCGACCGGGCCCGCGAGGTGCTCGCCCGGAAGGTGGGCGACCGTGCGCGAGCCGCGACCTCGCGCCTGGGCCCGTGGCTCGGGTGGCGGCCGTGGCGCTGGGTCGCGGGCCTCATGCTCGGCCTGTGCGCCGGCGTGAAGTGGTCCGGGCTCTACTTCCTCGTCGCCTTCGGGCTGCTCACCGTCCTGTGGGACCTCGGCGCCCGGCGTGCCGCGGGTGTGCGCGGCCCGACGGCTGGGTGCTTCGTCAAGGACGCGCCGTACGCGTTCGTGCAGGTCGCGCTCACGGCCGTGGCCACGTACGTGGCCAGCTGGACCGGCTGGATCCTCAGCAAGGGCGGCTCGTTCCGCACCTGGGCGCAGGACAACCCGGACACGCCGTACACGTGGCTGCCCGACTGGTGGCGCTCGCTGTGGGCCTACCACCAGCAGATGTACGCCTCGACGCAGTCGATCACCTCCTCGCACCCCTACCAGACCAACCCGTGGTCGTGGCTCATCCAGGGGCGGCCGACGTCCTTCTTCTACGAGGGCCCGAAGAAGGGCGCCGACGGGTGCCTCGTCGACCAGTGCAGCAAGGCCATCACCTCGATCGGCACCGTCTCGATCTGGTGGGGCGGGACGCTCGCGATCTTCGTGCTGCTCTTCATGTGGGCGCTGCGCCGCGACTGGCGCGCCGGCGGCATCCTGTGCGCGCTCTTCGCCGGCTACCTGCCGTGGTTCTTCCTCGGCAACCGCACGATCTACTCGTTCTACGAGGTGGCGTTCGTCCCCTACGTCGTGCTCGCCTGCGTCTACGTCCTGGGGCTGGTCATCGGTGGTCGTGACGTCTCGGTGACGCGACGACGCATCGGCTACGGCGTCACCGGTGCCTTCGTGCTGCTCTCCATGGGGCTCTTCGCCTTCTTCCACCCGATCTACGTCGCGGACGTCATCCCGCTGTCGGAGTGGCAGGCCCGGATGTGGTTCCCCAGCTGGGTCTGAGGGACTACACCCGTTTACGTAGGAGCTGCTCCTCTTCGCGTAGGTCGACCGCCTTGTCTCGCGACCGTAGCGTCGCCCCATGAACGCGGGGTCGCCGACAACTCGTGCCAGGCGCCAGCACCGACCAAACCGGTGGCTGGCGCTTCTCCTTCCACCCGCGCTGCTCATCGCGCTGGCGCTGCTCCTGGGGTCATCGCCCTCGGCGAGCTGGGCCGACACCGCGGTCGACCAGGTGCACTACACCTTCACAGGGTCGACGTCGGTGGCGATCGACTGGCACGGCACCGCCAACGACGTGCGGTGGGGCGCCACGACCTCCTACGGCCAGAGCGCCACCGGCGTGGCGCCGGCCTGGACCCCGTGGGACTCCCCCGGCCCGTTCTGGCAGCTCGAGCTGAACAACCTGGTGCCGGGCACCACGTACCACTACTCGATCGGCGGTGGGCCAGACCTCACCTTCCACGCGCCACCCAACGACAGCTTCCGCTTCGACGCCATCGGCGACGTCGGCGACACCGTCAACTTCTCCAAGCTCGGGGCGACCCTCGACAACATCAGCGCGGACGACCCGTCGTTCGTGCTCATGGTGGGTGACCTGACCTACGCCAACAGCACGACCATGGGAGCCGTCGCCCAGCACTTCAACGACGTCATGAGATGGAGCACCCGGGCGGCCTACATCCCGGCGTGGGGCAACCACGAGTACGACGTGCCCGGGTCGGACGACCTGCGCAACTACAAGGGACGCATGCTCATGCCGCACGCCGCCGCGTCGCCGGGATCGCCGACCATCTCGGCTGGCGGCAACGACTGGGGCTGGTTCGACGCCGGACCAGTGCGGTTCATCGCCTACCCCGAGCCGTGGACCGGAGCGTTGACCGACTGGCAGTCCAAGGCTGGGCCCCTCATGCGCCAGGCGCAGGACGACCCGTCGATCAAGTACATCGTCACCTACGGCCACCGGCCCGCCTACTCGACCGGCTACCACCCCGGCGAGGCGGGCCTCGCCTCCATCCTCGACCAGCTGGGCCAGACGTACAGCAAGTACGTCCTCAACGTCAACGGCCACTCGCACGACTACGAGCGGTTCCAGCCCATCCAGGGCGTCACCCACGTCACGGTGGGCGCCGCCTCGTCGCTCGAGACACCGTGGACGAGCACCGACACGCGCACCGCCTACCGCACCTTCCACCTGTCGCACCTGCGCGTCGACGTGGGGTCCACGGGGCTCAAGCTGCAGGCGGTCTGCGACGCCTCGGCCTCCAAGGAGGACAGCACCTGCACCGCGGGCAGCGTCATCGACGAGTACGTCATCGGCGCGCCGCCGGTCCTCCCGGTCACGACCGACTTCTACGTCGACAGGACGAGCCCGGTGTGCAGCGACTCGGGCAACGGCACCTCGAGCGCGCCGTTCTGCACCATCACCAAGGGGGTGAGCCGCCTGCAGGCCGGCAACGCCCTCTACATCGGCGACGGCACGTATGCCGAGACGATCAAGCCCTCGGCCTCCGGCACCGCCACGTCGCCCATCACCATCACCGGCTGGCCCGGGCGCAGCCCTGTCATCGGCACCGGCGTCACGAACGGCGCCTACATCTCTGCCAAGAGCTGGATCACGCTGTCGAACCTGACCTTCACCGGCACGACCCTGGACGGCGTCTACGTCACCAAGAGCGACCACATCACGGTTCGGGGCAACACCGTGACCAACGCCGGTCGCAAGGCGCAGGGCGCGACGGCCCCGGGTATCAGCATCCGGGCCACCAACAACTCGCTCGTCGCCGACAACGACACGAACCACAACAGCGACACCGGCATCTACGTCACGAACACCTCGACCGGCAACACCGTGACCAACAACCATTCGGAGTGGAACGCCCAGGGCTGGCAGCGCAACGCCAACGGCATCAACCTCACGAGCCCCGGCAACACTGTCATCGGCAACGTCACCCACGACAACGAGGACAGCGGGATCCAGGTCTTCGCCGGCGGGAACAACAACCTCGTCTCCCTCAACGTCACCTACAACAACGGCGACCACGGGATCGACAACCTCAACGTGACGGGCGGCACCATCGTCGGCAACACGGTGTTCCACAACTGCACGAGCGGGATCAACCTGGAGGGGGCCTCCTCGGGCAGCTACCGCATCGCCAACAACGTCGCCGTCGACAACGCCGTCTACCCCGCCTACAACGGCATCGCGTGTGCCCGGCGCGCCGGCAACATCGGCGTCTGGGACGGCGCCCAGAGCAGCACGCTCGTCGACCACAACCTCGTCTACCTCAGCAAGAGCGGGGTCATGTACGCGTGGGGCACGACGTACACGAGCCTCGCCGCGATGCGTGCGGTGTCGGGGCAGGAAGCGGCGGGCGTCCAGGACGACCCCCGCTTCCGTGACGCCGCGGGGTGGGACCTGGCCTTGCGCGAGGGTTCCCCCGCGATCGACCGGGGTGACAGTGGTGTGCCCGGCGAGCAGTCGACCGACATCCTGGGCTATCCGCGCGTCCGAGACCCCAACGTGGCGAACACCCTCGCCGCCGGACCACGCCTCTACGACGACCTCGGTGCCTACGAGTTCCAGCCCGAGCTGCCCCCGCCGGCGCAGCCGCCCGTTGCGGACCTGTCCGTGACTCCCGCGAACGGCGTGGCACCCGTGTCGGTGACCGCCGACGCCTCCGGCTCGCTCGACCCGAACGGCCAGGCCCTGACGTACGCCTTCGACTTCGGCGACGGCAGCTCGGCGAGCGCCTCCCCGGCCTCGACCTCGACGCACACGTACACGGCGGCGGGCACCTACACCGTCACCGTCACGGCCCGGAACGCGTCCGGCCTGACCGGCACCGCGAGCCGCTCGGTCACCGTCGCCGCGCCACCGCCGCCGGTCCAGCCGCCGTCGGCAGTGCTGCTCATGACGCCGGCCAACGGCGTGGCGCCGCTGTCGGTGACCGCCGACGCGTCCAGCTCGGCCGACCCGCAGGGCCAGGCGCTGACGTACGCCTTCGACTTCGGTGACGGTACGACGCTCCCGGCGCAGGCCTCGCCGACGGCCACGCACGTGTACGCCGCCACCGGGACGTTCACGGCCACCCTCACCGTTCGCAACACGAGCGGACTCACCTCGACGACGACGGCGACGGTCAACGCCACCTCGCCGCCGGCGGTCCAGCCACCGACCGCGGCACTGACCGTGACGCCGTCGAGCGGTGACGCCCCGCTCAGCGTCTTGGCGGACGCGTCGGCCTCGAGCGACCCGCAGGGGCAGCCACTGTCGTACGCGTTCGACTTCGGTGACGGCACCACCGTGCCCTCCTCGACCACCGCGACGGCGAACCACGCGTACACGACCCCGGGAACCTACACCGTGACCGTCACGGTCACCGGCGCCTCGGGGCTGAGCGGCACCGCCGCGCGCACCGTGGCCGTCACTGCACCTCCACCCGCCACCCAGCCACCGGTCGCCTCCCTCGGGGTGACCCCCTCGACGGGCCCGGCCCCGCTGCTCGTGACGGCCGACGCCTCGCAGTCGAGCGACCCGCAGGGACAGGCGCTGTCGTACAGCTTCGACTTCGGTGACGGCGCCACCGCACCCGCCTCGACCACCGCGACCACCAGCCACAGCTACACCGCGGCGGGAAGCTACGTCGTCACGGTCACCGTCACCAACACGTCCGGCCTGACCGCCTCCGACCATCGGACTGTCGACGTCGCAGCGCCACCACCGCCGACGCTGCCGCCGACCGCGTCGCTGACGGTGAGCCCGTCGACGGGTACCGCCCCGCTGCTCGTGACGGCCGACGCCTCGCAGTCGAGCGACCCGCAGGGACAGCCCCTCTCGTACGCCTTCGACTTCGGTGACGGCACGACCGTCGCGGCGTCGGGCGTCGCCACGGCCGACCACACGTACGCGACCGCCGGCAGCTACACGGTCAGCGTCACGGTGAGCGACACGTCCGGGCTCACCGACACGACGACACGGCAGGTGAGCGCGACGGCGCCCGTCCGGCCGCCCACGGCGGGACTCTCGGTGACACCGACGACCGGCACCGCGCCCCTCGGCGTCTCGGCGGACGCGTCCGCCTCCGCCGACCCGCAGGGGCAGTCGCTGTCGTATGCCTTCGCGTGGGGTGACGGCGCGACGACCGCCGCCTCCGCGGCGGCCACGGCGACCCACACGTACACCACCGCCGGGACGTACACGGTGACGCTCACGGTGGCCAACACGTCAGGACTCACCGCCACGGCGACGCAGGCCGTCACGGTCTCGGCTCCCGTGCAGCCCCCGACCGCGTCCCTGTCGGTGACACCGTCGAGCGGCACCGCGCCGGTGAGCGTCTCCGCGGACGCGTCCGGTTCGAGCGACCCGCAGGGCCAGTCGCTGACCTACGGGTTCGACTGGGGCGACGGTGCCACCACGGCCACCTCCCCGACGGCCAGAGCGAGCCACACCTACGCGACAGCCGGGACGTACACGGTGGCAGTCGTCGTGACGAACACGTCCGGGCAGACCGCTCGCGCGACCCGGTCGGTGACGGTGACCGCGGCGCAGCCCCCCACCGCGGTGCTGACTGTGACGCCCTCCACCGGACCTGCACCCGTGACCGTCACAGCCGACGCGTCCGGCTCCAGCGACCCGCAGGGGCAGGCGCTGACGTACGCCTTCGCCTGGGGCGACGGCACCACGACTGCGGCCTCCACGACGCCCACGGCGACCCACGCCTACTCCGCAGCCGGCAGCTACACCGTGACCGCCACCGTCACGGACACGTCGGGCCTGACCGGCACCACCCAGAAGACGGTCACGGTCAGCGCGCCGCTACCGGCCTACGTGGGCTCTGTCGGGACGGCGGCCTCGTCCACGTCCGGCACGAGCGCGGCCATCACCCTGGCACCTGGTGCGAGCGTCCAGCAGAGCCACCTCCTCGTCGTGACCGTGCAGCTGCTGACGGGCTCCAACGGCACCGTGGGCGTGACCGACTCGGTCGGCAACGTCTACACGGTCGTGCGCTCCGTGTCGGCGCCGACCGGACGCCTCGTCGTCCTGACGGCGCCGGTGACGAAGCCGCTCACGGCCGGGGCGCGGATCACGGCGACCTTCCCGAAGGCCTCGACCTACCGGATGGTGGCAGACGACCTGCAGGGCGGCTCGCGACTCGACCGCGTGGCGTCGGCGACGGGGTCGACCGCGTCCTTCTCGTCCGGGACCACGCCGACGACGAGCGTCGCCCGTGAGGTGGTTCTCGGAGTGGTCGCCTCGTTCACCTCGTCCGCGAACCCGACGTGGACGTCGGGGTGGACTGCCCTGACCCCCCAGGCGACCGGCAGCACCAACCTCGGACGCGCGTACCGTGTGCCCACCTCGACCGGGACCTTCCGGGCCGACGGCACGACGTCGGGGACGTGGGCAGCACTCGTGCTGACCTTCCAGCCGTAGCGGCACGGCGCCGCGCCGGGTCCACCGGCGCGGTGCCGTGAGGTGCCGGTGGCCCCGACGCGACGCGCCCTGGGCGATTGCACGCCTCGGCTCGGCTGGTGTTATCGTTCCTTCGCACCTTGGGGCTGTGGCGCAGTTGGTAGCGCGTCTCGTTCGCAATGAGAAGGTCAGGGGTTCGAATCCCCTCAGCTCCACCAGACGGCAACCCCGTCCCACCTGCGGTAACACGCAGGAGGGGGCGGGGTTCTCTCGTTGTCATCCGCCCGTCTCCCGTCGAACCTGCGTCTCGGTGGCGGCGCCGAGGTGGCCCAGGTCGAGCGGGTGACCTTCCGCGGCGGGAGGCTCACCGGGGTGCAGGGGCAGGGCGCCCCAGACGCGGTCTCTCGTTGCCCGGCTCATCTCGGCCACCCCCTTCCCTGTTCCGGGGCGGGTGCGACGTGCAGCTAGAGCAACCCGCGCTGCATGACACACCCGGTCCGAAAGGGCGGCAACTGAAAGCTTTGTCCGAGAAGGAGATGCCGGCGCCGCGGGTTGCTCAAACGCCGGCCACGTCAGAGGTCACGAGGAAGACGGCGGACCAAGAATGTGTGTGTGGTGTGTCGCGGCTATTCGTGTGTATGGCCTCTGGCCGGGGTGGGGAGCCGACCCCCAGGGCATCAAGCCACATGTTTGTCAGGTCAGAATTATGTGTTGGTATGTCCGCACTCCCCACCATCCACACCCCAAGCGCTCCGGGACGAAGAAACACGCCGAGTGTCCGCGGGCGAAGTTTCACTCACATGGCCGATGTGAGGACGTGCTACCGATGGAAACACCTGCGAGGAGGGCGCTCGGCGAGGAAACTCAGTAGGGACGGCGACTCCTTACCTACCTGCTGAGTCGGTCGGGCGCGGGTGCCGTCGGAAGGGTTCGCCGACCCGTTTGACGCTGGCCCTTCCAGCAGCCAGCGCCCCAGACAAGCGCACGTCGCGCAAGCGGCGTCCGTCATGGAGCAGCGTGACGCGTCGGGCCCTGTGTCACCGGGCGCACAGGGGGATGCGGGACGGGCGGTCATCGTCGAAGTGGACGACCAGCGGTCGTCACGCCCTCGCAAGGAGGCCTCGATGACAACCACGACCAACCAGCGCAGGCGTCACCCCGTCCCTGGGAGCGCCGTCGCCGCCGCGGGCCTGGCCCTCGGGCTCGGGCTCACCGGCTGCACCACCGGCGCTCACCCGAACGCTGCCGGGACCACACCCACCACCCCGACCCCGGCCTCGATCTCGGCCTCGGCTCCGGCGCGTGGGACGACCCCGGCACTTATCGCGTCCGCCCCGGTCACCCTGTCCGGGGGCGAGATCGACATGGTCGTGGCGGGCCGGCACTTCCGAGCCCGCTGCGACGGCACCGGCCCGGCCATCATCGTCGTCGCGGACTACGGGCGTTCCATGGACGACGCCGGCCCCGCCCTCCACCACGTAGTCCCGCACGCGCAGGCGTGCCTCTACGACCGGCTCGGCGTGGGCCGCAGCGACGCGGCGCCGCACCTGCAGACCTTCGCCTCCCAGGCCGACGACCTCGAGGGCGTCATCACCGGGCTTGGCCTCACCCGCCCCGTCGTCGTGATCGGCGACTCCCTGGGCGCGCCCATCGCGCTCACCTGGGCGAGCCGGCACGTGAAGGACGCCCGCGCGGTGGTCCTCCTCATGCCGCCCCCTCCCGGCTTCATGGGCCCGCACGGCGCGCTGAACAGGCTCATGCCTCCGAAGAACCCGGGCGACCTCGAGCTCAGCCGCCTCTGGACCGAGATAGACCACTACAACAATCCAGCGCTCAATCGCGAGAGCCTTGACCCGCGGTCCTGGGACGAATACCTCCGGCTGCCGCCGACGTCCACGCCCCTCTACGACCTCGTAGCACCGACGCTGTCGTGGCTGGCCTCGATCGACGCGAAGAAGGTCAACGACGCCTGGCAGCAGGGTCAGAGCCGCGTCCTCAGGCTTTCCTCCTCCGCCCAGCTGATTCGCGTCGCGACGGAGACGGACTGGCCGGCGGTCCTCCAGAGGACCCTCGAACGCGCAGTCCAGAGCTGACGCCTCGCCTGAGCGTCATGGTGAGCAAGGAGGGAGAGACCCCATGGACGAGAGCACGCACCGAGAACCGGGCCAGGAGCAGCAGCGCACCGGGCGCCGGTGGTGCCGGCTGCACCTGTGGCACCGTTGGCGCACGCACCGCTACCCGAACAGTGCGGACTACGGGGCCCGGAACCAGGAATGCCTCGACTGCGGCAAGCAGCGTGACGTGCCGGTCGGTGGCGGCATCATGCCTTGACCCAGCCCTCCGGGCGAGGCGTGGAGTTCCCCGTGGAGGCGGTGCGCGGGATCGAGCATCCGAGCAGGGTCGCGGGCGCCTCTAGGGCCTGCGCCCCTGCGACGGCCCAGCCGGCCCTGCAGGGACGTGGAGGGTCAGAAGGTGAACCGGTCCAGGGGGCCGTTGCCGATGCTCGGATGATGGCGCTGGCCCCGATCCACGAGGAATGAACCAACGGACTGGCGGCCTGGATGCGCCTTGGCTTCTCGGAGGACCAGGTGCAGTGAGTCGGCACGGGGCCTCGATTCGCACAGTTCGCACTTCCGCACATGCCGCGGGTGGCGTGCGAGCGCTGCGTTACCGCTAGTACTTGGCCGCCAAAGGCTCGCGGCTCAGATGAAGCCTCCGCCGCTGGGCGAGTAGCCGCCGCCGGTGTTGCCATCGCTACGGGCTGACGTCTCTCGGGCGCTTCGCTCGTCGATGTCTGAAGCGCGACCACGGTGGCGTTGGCGCCGGTCATAGGCCATCGCCAGGGCGAGGAGAACGATGAGGCACAGAACGGCGATCACGAATCCAGTCATGTGACCCTCCCTGGGCCTGCGGCCCGCCATGAGGCCTTCTTACCAACAGCCCATGCTCCCACCGGTTCCGCCGGGCTGTCGACGAGCTGTCTGGAGTGTTGGGCTCAGCCACATTCCACACAGCGGGTCGGCCAGAACCTGCTCGCGAGCAAGGTCAAAAGTGGCCTCCGATGTCGAAAGGGCGGTCGTTGTAGGGCCCGCCATCGTCTTTCCCGCAACGAGTGCACCGGCGGAAGTACCCACCGCTCGGAGAGTGCTCCACTCGCCACCTGTGGTGGAGGTTGAGCTGGCACATCAAGGGCTTGGGCTTCACGGGTTGCGGCAACATCTGGGACCCCTTGGTGACGGCGCCTCGCAGGGCCAACGCGGTCGA